>CAVRYR010000001.1:0-74401 GCA_963725475.1 uncultured Solirubrobacterales bacterium
TCCATGAAGCCCCTGCTAACGCGGGGGTTTTGTGCTTCCAGGGACGCGGACCTCAAGCGCCTAGCGGGCACCAAGCGGGCACCAATACGACCGGGCTCCAGCAGAGTCAAAACGGGGGAGCGGACAGAGTTGGGCCCTGGGGCGGAGTCTCCGCTCCCGCGAAAACCTGTCGCAGCTCCCGCGAAAACGTGTCGCGGCAGTCTCGCGGAATATGGCGATTTGCAGGGAAAAAGTATCGGCGTCATCGAAGCCGCCGCGTTCGAGGGCGTCGGTCCCACGTCCAAAGCGGCGGTTTGGAAGGCAGGCGCAATTCAGCGTACTCAGCTACTCACCAGAGGCAGAACGCCCGAGAGCGCGAAGGACCGCGGCGGTGTCTATGAAGAGCTCGAAGGAGACGACGTTCTGCTCGGTCAGGGTGGCTCCTTCACCGCTCATTCGGAGTGAATGCATGAAGCGCGCAGCGAGCTCTTCCCCGGTCTGGCGCGAGCGCCCCTGAAAGGTCCCGAACACGATCAGGCGATCCTCGACCCGCAGGAACTCCTCGGGGGTGGGAGACGCATCCTCGAACTGCTCCGCGAGGGTCGTGAAATATTCCATCGCCTCGAACGGGCTCTCATAGATGCCGCCTGCGGGCAGGGTCGTGGGGATACTGAATCTGGCGTCGGGTGCGTAGCGTTCCATGAACGCCGGATCGCCCTCGCGGAACATGCGATAGCCCTCGCGGATCCATTCGATCTCCTCGGCGCTCAGCCCGTACGGCATCGGCCCACCGTACCGTGCGCCGGTCTGGCTAGCGTCTAGTGACTCACCCTAGTAGTGCCTCGTTTGCGCGAGATGCAGGGGTGCGACGTCAAACCGCCCCTTTCCATGCAAAGCGGATAGCCGCTTCTCGTCCAAAGCGCTACTCCGAGAGCCCGGCGGCTTCGAGGGACCCGGCCTTCTCGGCGAAGTCTGGCCGTGCACGACCTTTGCCATTCGCAAACCTCCACAGCTGCCAGAAACGTGAAGATCGCGGGGATACCGCTCTGGCGCCCCTGCCCGGGGAGCGTCGCACCCACCACGACGGAATCACGTGTGCACAGCTCGGCTAGAAAGCATCTCCCTGAGCTGCGGGCCGAGTTGCAGGACGGTCTCGTCTCGGACTGCGTCGACCGGAGGTGGGCTTCGGGCGAAGTGCCTTCCTGTGGCAGCATGCGGTTTGGCGGCCTTGCGCTCGAACTCCGCCACTGACTTGGAGACGTAGTGGTTGATACGGAGCAGCTCGACGGTGGGGCTCCCCCCTGAGGACGGGAGGCCCCTGAGGGCGCCTTGCACCCGGCGCCGATCCTCGCCGACGGGATCGCCGCTAAGGCGAAAGTGGTGGGGTCCAGCACAGCCCAGCGCGCTGCGGGGGTGGACGATCGAGTTCACCATGCAATTGCTCTGGTAATCATCGGCAGCCCGCCACAGGTAGTTCTCGGTGACCAGCCCCTCCGGGGGCTGCTCGAACCCGCTGGTCCCGTAGATCCGCCAGTTCACCACCACCCCGGGATGCATGTCGAAGCCGCGCAGGATCTCCGGCAGGGGCTTGCCGGTGGGGAGAAGAGGAACTCGTCGATGTCAAGGAAGGCGATCCAGCGGGCATCGTCGCGGTGACGCCGCAGGCAGTCCTCGTAGGCGCTCAACATGCCGGGCACGAACGGCCAGTGCTGAACCTCGACGATTCCCGCCTCGATCTCTGGCCGTAGCTCTGAGCGCCAGTCGTCGCTGCTCCGGTTGTCGTAGAGATAGAACCGCTCCACTCCCTGGATGCGGTGAAAGCTCACCCATTCCGCGAGGTAGGGGGCTTCGTCCAGGAAGATCGCGCAGACCGCCAGCCCGATCGGCGGCCGGGTCCCGAGCGGCCTCGGCCAGCGCGCTCGTCTGTAGCCGATCCGGCGGGCCCAATCTCTGACCTTGCGAGCGCCGGTCACCAGGGTCCGAGAAGGATCCATCTCCCCCTGTTGTTCTGCCATCCAGGCCTCAAGCGATTCCCGCCGAGCTGCAGCGTGGTCCGGCGGAACCTTGTTCTCCTCCGACATCGCCCACGCAGTATCTCGCGACTGAACTGCCGCTTTCCATGCAAAGCAGCGGTGCTGCTCTTCGTCCAAAGCAGCTACTCCGACAGCCCGACGGCTTCGAGGGCTTCGGCCCTGTCGCCGTAGTCCTTGAGATGGGTGTAGAGGCCGGTCTACTAGGACGGGGCCTGGACGGCCTCCAGTGCCGCAGCCTTGGACTCGAACACATCGACGCGCACGACCTTCTCGTCCCGCACGGTGAAGACTTGGGCGAAGGCGAACTCGACCTCGATTCCGGTATGGCGGGCGTGCCCACCCATCCGATACGGGACGACAACTCGGTCGCCGACCTCGATGAACTCCTCGGGCCGGATCCACATATCGCTGAAGGCCTCCATCTGGTTGGCGAGGAAGTTCAAGACGCCTTCATATCCCCGATGAGGCCTCTGCTCGCTGTCTGGGAGCACACCCGCCGGCTGCAACACCACGTCTGGGTCAAAGTTCTCTTCCAGGAAGGGGCGAAGGTCGTTCACGTCACCGCTGCGGTACGCGGCGTTGATCGCCTCATAGCCACGACGAATGGCCTCGATGTCGTGATTGGGCATGGATAACGGAGTATCGCGGGACCGCTGCTTTCCATGCAAAGCAGCGGTGCTGCTTTTCGTCCAAAGCAGCTATTCCGACAGCCCGGCGGCTTCGAGGGCGGCGGCGCGATCACGGAAGAACTTCAACTTGCTCACTCGTCCATCCCGGAGCGTGACGACGTGAAACAGCTGGACTTCGAATGGCACGCCGCTCTCTCGGTCTCGCCCGCATTGCCGGACTTCGGCGAGGACGCGATTGCCCGGTGCCTCGATCAACTCAAGCGGTTCCCAGACAACATCGATCAACGTGCTTTGAACTCGCCTGATGAACGCGAAGGCCAAGGGGACGCCTCGTCGAGAATGATCCGGTTCAGGCCACTCCCGCTCGGCAGGCCAGTCATACTCGAACTCGGGATCGACGAATGCAGCAAGCGCTTTCTCGGCCCCTTCGCCCCGCATGAATGCATTGAATGCGTCGAAATTCCGGCGCACGACCTCGACGTTCTCTTGCGGCATCGCCTACTCCCGCAGGCCGAGGGCACTACTCCGACAGCCCGGCGGCTTCAACTGCGTCCGCGTAGTCCCAGAAGTACTCCACCTCCAAGATCCGCCCGTTTCGGATGCGGAACATGAGCGTCCATTCCATGTCGCTCTGAGGACCCCGCCCGGTTCCGTGCCAGTTCACTCGCACGATGACCCGGTCACCCACGGAGAGAGGGTCGCCCACGATCTCCGCCCAATCCTCGTCGAAAGCGCCCTTCGCCTCGCTCAGCTGCTGCATGACCGCGTCGCGGCCAACAAATGGCCCAGGCTCCGGCCAGTCAGGACGCGCCCTGGACGCCGCCCGAGCTCGCGCCCGAGCTCGTCCGAAAGCTCGCGACGGGCCGCTATGACGCCCTCGCGGGACCTCCAAGTCTCGCGCAACTCGATGCGGCCGGACTAGATCCGCCCGAGTACGGCGTGGACCGCGGCGCGGGCGGCTGGGCTCACTGCCCGGCCGCCCGTGGGTGGGGGTGAAAGGGGGCACCCTTGAGCTTGAGGCGCAACGCGTTCGCGTAGATCCGCGCCAGGGTGGCGAGCGTCATCGGCGGGTAGCCGAGCAGGAGCGCGCAGCATGCGCGCCGCGGGTCATCTCGCGGCGGCGCAGCGCCATCGTCGCGGTGAAGACCTCGCGGCCCGCCTCGAGGTTCCGGATCGCGACGCGCGAGTCTCTCGCCGGCCGCGTGACGGAGATCTCGTAGCGTCTGCTCCATGGGCTGGAAGGGGGAGACGTGCATCCGCTTTTCGAAGCGGCCCGGATCACGTGCCGCCGGAGCGCGGCGCGCTGCCGTCCAGCACGTAGGCCGTCCGCTCCCCCCACGGCGTGTTGGTGACCTCGGCGATCACGCTCTCGACGGCACGCCCTCGTCGCCATGGAGGAAGAGGAACGAGACCGGGTTGAACCCGACGCCGAGGTAGCGCGGATTGGCCAGCAGCCTCACGGGGCCCGCCGGCCGGCGCCCCAACGCGGTCCTGCGCGAGGTCGCGCGCGCGCTCGGCGAGGGGCCGGCGCCACCCGGAGGTGATCGCCGCGCGGAAGCGCGCGGGCGCCGGCCGGCGTGCCGACCAGAGCGGGATCGGGTCGAGCACGTCGGGAAGCTCGTCGAGATCGAACAGCGGCAGGAAGACGCGGTAGCGGAACGAGTGGGGGACCGGGCCGAAGCGGCGATGCGCCACCCAGCCCTCGTAGATCGCGGAGCGCGTCACGCGGCCTCCGCCAGCTCGCTCGGCAGCCGGTTCGGGATCGGCTGCGGCGCGGTGCCGCCGCACCGGCCTGCGGCAGTGGGCCACGGCCGCCGAGCGCTCTCGGAGACCCGGAGCGCCGACCAGACGCCGTCCTCGTGGAAGCCCCAGCGCCAGTAGGCGCCGCAGTAGTGGGTCCGCCGGGCGCCGCGAGATCTCGGCCCAGCGGCGCTGGGCGGCCACGCCCTCGGGGGTGAAGACCGGGTGGGCGTAGTCGATCGTGCGGATCACCGCGGCGGGGTCGATCGCCTCGGTCAGGTTGAGGGTGACGAGGTAATCGCGGTCGGCGTCGAGCGACTGCAGGCGGTTCATGTCGTAGGTGACAGTCGTGCGGCCGCGTGGGTCGGTCGATGAGGTGGTAGTTCCAGCTCGCCCAGGCGGCGCGGCGCCGGGGCATCAGGCTCGCGTCGGTGTGCAGCACGGCCTCGTTTCGCTGGTAGGGAATCGCGCCCAGCACCTCCGCCTCGGCCGGGCTCGGGTCGGCGAGCATCCGCAGCGCGCGGTCGGAGTGGACCGCGATCACGACCTCGTCGAAGCGCTCGGACGACGTCGTCGAGCGCGAGCCACCGACGCCGGCGGCGCGCGCTGGATCCGGCGAACCGGGGTTCGCAGGTGGACCCGGTCGCGGAACGGCGGCGATCAGCGCCTCGACGTAGCGGCGCGAGCCGCCGCGTGATCGATCGCCACGCGGGCCGTCCCGCTGAGCTGGAGCACGCGGTGGTTGTCGAAGAACTCGGCGAGGAAGCCGGCGGGAAAGCTCCACATCTGCGTGCGGGTCGGCGGACCAGACCGCCGAGGCCTGGGGCACGAGCAGGCGCTCGACGAAGTACTCGCGAGTAGCCGCCGTCGGCCAGGAATCGGCGCAGCGATGGCCCATCGGCCGGCGTGCCGACCAGCGCTGCGGGCCTCGCGGTTGAAGCGGACGAGATCGCGCAGCATGCGGTGGAAGCGCGGGTCGAGCGCGTGCGCGGGCTTGGCGAACAGGCCCGCGGCGCCGGTCGTCGCCCACTCGAAGCCGCCGCGGCCGTCGGAGACCGAGAAGCTCATGTCCGCCGGCTGCGAGCGCGACCCGAGCTCGCCCAGCATGCGCTCGAAGTTGGGGTAGTTGAGCTCGTTGAAGACGATGAACCCGGTGTCGACGGGCCAGCGGCGCCGGCCGGCGTCTCGACGTCGATCGTGTTGGTGTGGCCGCCCGGGTAGGCCGCCGCCTCGAAGACGTGGACGTCGTGGCCGGCGCGGTGGAGCTCGGCAGCGGCGACCAGACCGGAGACCCCGGCGCCGACGACCGCGATCCGCTTCGAGTCGGCGCACCGCCTCATCCGCGCACCCGCTCGGTCGGTCCGTCGAGCTCGGCTCGCGGAGCCGCTCGGCGAGCCCCTGCTTGGCGTCCTCGCCGACGCGATGGAAGATCGCGCGCAGCGGGAGGTCGAGCACCCTCCGGATTCCCCGCAGCCGCAGGTCGGCGTCCCAGGTGACGCTGCTCGCGGCAGGGCCCGTCGGCTCGATCCGGGCCTCGTCGCGGACCGAGACCGAATCGGTCTCGGCCTCGAAGACCACCCGGTGCGGCGGATCGAGCTCGGCGACGCGGTAGGGGAGGGTGATGCTGCGGCCGAGGAAGCTGACCTCGAGCTCGTAGCGCGCGCCGACCGTCCGCGGCTCGCCGAGCACCAGCTTGACCTCCTCGACGCTCGGGTCCCACTCTCCGACCGAGCGCAGGTCGGCCAGGTAGTGCCAGACCTCCTCGGCGCTGTGGGGCGCGTCGACCGTTCCCGTGTATCTCGCCATCTCGTTCTTCCTTCTGGTGTCGTTGGTCAGCAGATCGGTGCCGCCGTCGGCGACTCCGAGGCCGTGCAGAGGCGCTCGCACTCGCCGCCAGAGCCGCTCGCGGTCGTCGGCGGTCTCGCGCGTCGATCGCAGGCGGTGCTCGGGGCGGGGCGCGCGGTCGTGCCAGAAGCCGCCGGTCGCCGGCTCGAGGTCGCGGATGCAGTCCCGAGCCAGACGATCGTGTCGGCGCCCTGGCGGCGCGTCGCGCAGCAGCGGGCGCATCAGCGCGCGGAAGCGGGGCAGCGAGGTGCGCAGGCCGGGCGTGTCGGCCCAGCCCGGGTGCATGGCGTGGAAGGCGATCCGGTCTGCCGGAAACCGCTCCGCCCAGAGCGCGGTTGAGGGCGACCTCGCGCGCGCTTGGTGTGCGCGTAGAAGCGCGCGCCGTCGAACCCGCGTCCTCGAGCTGCAGATCGTCGGGTCGAGCCGCGCCGTGTACATGCCGCCCGAGGAGACCGTGATCACGCGCGACGGCGCGGCGCGCGAGCAGCGCGGGAAGCAGCAGCGAGGTCAGCAGGAACGGGCCGAGGACGTTCGTCGCGAAGGTGAGCTCGACGCCCTCCGCGGTGTGCGTGCGCTGCTGGGGGAGGACACCGGCGTTGTGAACCAGCACGTCGAGGCGGTCGGAAGCGCGCCTGGAAGCCCTCGGCGAAGCGCCGCACCTCGCGCGAGGTGGGAGAGGTCGCAGAGCTCGAGCTCGATCGCCGTCGCTCGCCCCCGGCAGCCGCGACTCGATTCGCGAGACCGCGTGCCTCGCCGCGCTCGCGGTCTCTGACCAGCATGTGAACGCTGGCGCCGGCGGCGACGAACCCCTCACAGGCCGCCTCCCCGACCCGGAGCTGCCGCCGGTGACCAGGGCGGCGCGGCCGCTGAGCGTGCCGCCGAACGCGCTCGTCCCAGCCGCAGGCCGCGCAGCGCGAAGCCGAGCCGGGAATAGCCCGGGAAGACGGCCAGGTCGAGCGCTCGATCGAGAAGCCCGAGTCATCGCGCGCGCCCCCTCGGGCTCGTCGCGAGACCTGGCGCGCGGCGGCCGTCGCCGAAGACCTCGCGGCCCTGCTCGAAGCGCGTGCGGTCCCGGCGCTCGTTGACGATGCCCCAGGCGAGCAGGCCGAGGGCGACGCAGACGAGCGCGAAGACGACACGTCCGTAGATGAAGATCCCGATCATCGGCCCGGCCTCCCCGGCCGCGTCGCGGCGGGCGCCGGCGATCCGCCGCGGGGCGAGGAACGCCCCGAGGGCGAGGATCGAGGGCACCCAGAGCCCGACGAAGATGCCGTCGGTGTGCTCGCCGCGTGAAGTAGAGGACGACCGAGAGCGCCGAACGAGAGCAGGGCCGCGGCCAGGAAGAGGGCCCTCGACCGCGAGGGTCCGCTGCCGTGGTCGCGTCATGCGTTGCTCCTTGTCGAGTCTGTTATCAAGAGTCTGTCCAGAGTTGACACGACAGCTTCTAGCAGCTAGCCTGAGCTTGTCAAGGGTCTGTCCAATGTCTGTCCAGCCTCCAGCACCCGACAGAAGGGCGCTCGTCCGAATCGGCGAGCTCAGCCGCCGCACCGGCGTCGGCGTCGACACGCTGCGGGCCTGGGAGCGCCGCTACGGGCTGCTGCGGCCGCAGCGCAGCCCCGGCGGATTCCGCCTGTACGGGCCGGCGACCAGGAGCGGGTGCGGGCGATGAAGGCGCTGATCGACTCCGGGCGTCTCGGCCGCCGAGGCGGCCCGGCTCGCGGCGTCAGCGGTCGGACGCCCCGGCCGAGCGCGCGGACGCAGCCGAGGGCGGCCGGTCGACCACGCGGAGCGGCTGCGGGACGGCCCTCGAGCGCTTCGACGAGGCCGACGCCAACGCGATCCTCGACGACGCGCTCGCCCGCTTCACGGTGGACGCCGTCGTCGACCGCGTCCTGCTGCCGGCAATGCGCGAGATCGGGGAGCGCTGGAAGAGCGGCGAGATCTCGGTCGCCCAGGAGCACTTCGCGACCGGTATCCTGCGCGGGCCGGATGCTGGCGCTCGGGCGCAACTGGGGCGCGGGGGGCGGGCCGCTGGCGGTCCTCGCCTGCCCGCCGGGACGAGCGCCACGACCTCGGCCTGATCGCGTTCGGGCTCGTCCTGCGCGACCGTGGCTGGCGGATCACCTTCCTCGGGCCCGACACCCCGATCGAGACGATCGCGCGCACCGCCGCCGAGCTGCAGCCCGGCCGCGATCGTGCTGCGCGGCCTCACGCCGGAGCCGTTCGAGGCCGTCGCCGAGGAGATCGCCGCGCTCGCCCGCGACGCGCCGGTGCTGATCGGCGGGGAGGGCGCCGACGCACGAGCTGGCCGAGCGGCTCGGCGCCGAGGCGCTCGAACCTGATCCCGTGCGCGCTGGTCTCCAGCTCGCCAGAACCGCATGACCTTGGCTCGGAGAGCGCTGGTCACGGGGGCGACAGGGTTCATCGGCAGCCGGTTGGCCGCCTCGCTCGCGGACGACGGCTGGGAAGTCCGCTGTCTGGTCCGAGACACTTCACGGGCCCGTGCCCTGGCCGATCGCGGCCTTGAGCTGCGTGTAGGTGACGTGCTGGAGGCGGAGTCACTCCACGGGGTGGGGAGGGGGCCGAGGTCGCCTACTACCTCGTCCACGCGATGGGCCGCGGGGGCGGGGGGATTCGAGGAACGTGAACGCCGCGGCGCCCGGAACTTCGCCGAGATGGCGAGGCGTGAGGGGATCGGCCGGGTCGTGTACCTCGGCGGGCTCGGTGAGCGCCCCCGCTCGAAGCACCTCCGCAGTCGTCAGCGAACGGCTGAGATCCTCGCCGAGCTCGGGCCTCCGCTCACCTACTTCCGGGCCGGGATGGTGGTCGGAGCGGGCAGCGAGTCCTACCGTACTTTGCGCTACCTGGTGCAGCGCCTGCCGGCGATGATCGCTCCGGCCTGGCTGGCGACTGCGACGCAGCCGATCGCGCTCGACGACGTGATCACCTACCTCGCGCGGGCCCCGGACGTCGCCGCCTCGGAGGGTCGAGAGGTGGAGATCGGCGGACCGGACGTTCTCTCCTACGGCGACATGCTCGACCGGATGGCCGAGGCGCTGGGCTTGCGGCGCCGCCCCAGGCTGCCGGTCCCACTGATCACGCCGTGGCTGTCCTCGTTGTGGATCGGCCTTGTCACCCCCGTTGACGCCGCGATTGCCCGCCCCCTGATCGAAGGGCTCTCCACGCCGACGACGGTCACGGATCCCTCGGGCGCGGCCCCATTTGAGGTCACCCCCATACCGTTCATGGAGGCTCTGCGGCGCGCGCTCGCCGAGGATCCTGAGGTGGGGGTTGAGGCTCGCCACGCGCAACTGCGTCTATTGCCGGACGAGCTCGAGAAGGTTCAGCGCAGCGGTGCGGTTGGGTCGGTTCAGGCGGGGGAGCTGCAGCTGCCCGAGCCTCTCTCAAGGATCCTGAATCGGGACTTCCTCAGCCGAGCGGCGCGGGAGTACTGGCGGTTCATCACTCGGATCTCGCTTGGCCTGATCCGTGTGGCCTACGCCGGCGATCACCAGTCCATCGTGCTTGTGGCGCGACCGCTGGTCCTGCTCCACTTTCGCTCACCGGAGTACGAGCTGGACGAGAGCCGCGGCTCGGTCACGTGGCGGATCGAGCGCGGGCTGCTCGTGTCCCGGAACGGCCGCGACCGGGGCTACCTGCGGCTGTCCGTGGCGCAGGTCGACGAGGCGCCCGCCGGCGATCGCGTCCCCGTCAGCGTGCAGATGGAGGTCCGCAACTTCTACCCGTGGCTGCGCGGGAGTGGTCGCTTCGCGCGGGTTGGCGTCTGGCTCTACAGCCAGACCCAACAGCGCATCCATCGATCCGTCACGAGGGGCTTTCTACGCTCGCTGGCGAAAACAGCCGCGCTCGCCGCCCGGGGTTGATCAGGGGATCGGGGTAGTCGGAGCTGTCGGAGCCATTCAGTGAGACCTGGCGGGTCGCGCCCGAGGGGCAGCCACTCACCGCCCGGCGCTGTTCATGTCCGCGACCGCAGGAGTTCACCGACGCCGACGGCGAGGTCTCGTGCAACCTGTGCGGCCGCCCGCCGGCGATCAGGCTCGCCACTCCCCTAAGAGCCCCCGAGAGCGCGTCTGCCGCGATGAACGGAGCCGCCGCGGGTGAATCGCCCCCGAGCCGACGCCCGCGCCTAGAGCCGCCACCTGGTCGCGATCGAGCATGAGATCGGGCTCGCCGAGAGGCTGGTGTGGCCGGCGTGACCGGCCGCGCCCACCGGGATCAGCCGGATGGGGCCGCTGATGCACTGGGCTAGACGATCACCTCGCACACCTGAAAACCAAGCCCAGAGACGGTCCTCGTGGCCGCTGCGTCGGCATCGTGCGCCATGTTGAGCTTGCGGAAATACTGCCTGTAAGGCCTGAATTGGACGAGGATCGAAGCCGCTGACCTGAGAAACGCCTCCTCTTGCCTGCGGTAATTGAGCCACGTGCCAACCGTCCCAGAATCCTCCGCTGCGGGCGGGACCGTCGCGATCTGATTGGTCAGGTTGGCCTGGATCCCGGCGATCCGCTTCAGGGAGCGGGCGATCTTCTTGGTCTGAGCCCCGAATTGCTTCAGCGTTCCCTTTCTCGCAACGGACCCCAGGCGCTTCTCGTTCCTGGAGAACGCGCGAAACGCATCGTCATTCGGGCCCACAAACGATTGGCAGATCGGATCCACCTGCGCGACGTACTCGGCGCGGGTGGAAGCGGCAACAGCAGGGCGGCGCCGACGCCGATGGCAATCAGCCCCACGGATAGAACCAGCGACACGCCCAGTCTGCGCATCTTCAACTCCCTTCAGCAGCCCCCTGACCTCACGATCGTCCCAGCGTCGGCCGGCGGCCGCAATACCGAGTTCTGGCCCGCCTCGCCCCGACACGCTCCCGCCCAGAACGAACGATGAAGGCGTGCCTCCTCTGCGCGAGGAGCAGGAGTGCAGTGGTGGACCGGTACTTTCCATGCAAAGCAGCGGTGCTGCTTTTCGTCCAAAGCGGCACTATTGAGCGTGCTGGCCCGGTGCGTCGCAATCGAGTCGATCTCCGTAGGAATCACGGATGCAGGTTGAGTGGGCGCACACGATGGCGAGGCCGTCGGCCAGACGTACGGTTGCCGCATGAAAGGCAAGTACCTCAACCTGACGAGCTTCAGGCGTGACGGAACCGGTGTGTCCACCCCAGTCTGGTTCGTGCAGGAGAACGGACGACTCTTCGTCAGGACCGACGGCGACTCATACAAGGTGAAGCGAATTGCTCACAACCCGTCGGTGACGATCGCGGAGTGCAGTGCCTCGGTCGGCTTCGAGGCGAGCCGGTCGCCGCACGCGCCGAGATCCACAGGAATGGCGAGGCGCAACACGTGGACGAGCTGATGGCCCGGAAATATCGGCTTGACAAGATCCTGATCCTTCCGATCTATCGCGCGGTGCAGCGGATTCGCGGTCGGCGCACCACCGAAACGGATCCGGTCGTGCTGGCGATCACGCCAGAGTAGGCAGTAGCCGCTTCTCGTCCAAAGCGGGCATGAGACGACACGGCCTCCGAACGCCGAGGTGAGACGAGTTCGAACCTAAGTAGGGTGGGCCCGGTGACGGCAATCGCCTACCCCGGACGCGCGGCGACGGTCTCGACTCCCGCTCTCTTCGGCCGCGTCATGGCGCTCGTTGCCTTGACCGTAGGTTCGCAACCCTCGGGGTCTGGCTGGGGCGAGGGCTGGGCGGGCCGGGCTGGTTCATCGCCTGGCTGCTCTCCCTCGGCTGCTTGATCGGCTTGCACGCCGCCAATGCTCGCGGCCAGACCGGCCTGGCGTTGACGCTGCTGTTCGCCTTCGGGCTGCTGATCGGTGGAAGCCTCGCGACCACCATCAACTACTACTCCAAGACCGACCCGACGGCGGTCCGTCAGGCGTTCGGGGCCACGGCGCTGTTCGTTGCGGCCCTCGGATCTGGGGGATACGCGGTTCGCCGCGATCTCTCGTTCCTCTACCGGATCGCCTTCGTGCTGCTCCTGGCGCTGCTGGGCGCGGGCATCGTGCTGATCTTCGTCCAGATTCCGGCCGTGTATACCGCCTGGTCGCTGGCCGGCCTCGCGATCTTCGGGCTCTACACCGTCATTGACTTCAACCGCCTCCGCCGGGCTGGCGCCGACGAGGCAATCCCGCTGGCGGCGGGGATATTTCTCGACGTCCTCAATATCTTCCTGTTCTTCCTTCGCCTCTTCGCCCGCTCTTCCTGAGGTGGAGAGCGTCTTGGGAAGCGCCGCTTTTCGTCCAAAGCGATAGCGAGCCGCTATTCCCGCAGCCGCACGGCTTGCAGCGCTTGATCGCGGTCCAGGTAGTAGTCGGCCTCGACGATCAGGCCATCTCGCAGGCGGTGTACCACGGCGAAGGACTGCGTGTAGGGCGCCTTTGCACCCTGGCCGACCATGCCGGTGCAGGCGACGAAGCGGCCATCGCCCACCTCGATCAAGTCGTCGAGGCGCACCTCGATCGGCCCTGCCAGGTCAATCAGGCTTTGCATGCGTGCGAGCGCAGCCGTACGTCCTTTGTAGACACCGGCATTTGGGCCAGCCCGGTCCCTCGCGGTAGACGGCATCCTCGGCCCAGAACTGGTCCGTCACCGCCGCCGGACCCGACTCGTTCCACACCTCATAGGCGCGACGGATCTTGTCTGCGTCCGACATCCCCTACTCCCGCAGCCCGGCGGCGGCCAAAGCCTCGGCCTCGGTGTCGAACGGCCGCAGTCGCTTCAGCTTCCCAGCAGCGAGCTCGAACACATAGAACAGCGTGCGGTCCACCTCTACCCCGCTGGCGCTTCCGCGGCCGACGAACCGGGCGCGGACAACCACCACGTCCCCGTGAGCCTCGACCACCTCCTCGAGCGTGACGCTGAGCTCGTCCCAGACGCTCCGAAAGGCCGCCCACACCCGCATCACCTCGTCGGCCCGCGGTAGACGGTCTTGCCCACGGGCAGATCGGGGAGCCGGAATGACACGTGCCACTCGACGTCCGGCTGCATCAGCTCCGCGCCGACCTCGAAGTCGCCGCGGCTGAATGCGTCCAGGCCACGATGGACGAAAGCGATGTTCTCTTCGGCTGCCGTCGCCAAAGGATGGCAGCGCGTTGGAGGTCGGGTTAACGCGGAGATCGGGAGGATGTGGCTTGACTCCTGCTTTTCGTCCAAAGCGGTACTTCTGAACTACTCCTACAACCCGGCGGCTTCGAGGGCGTCTCCGTGGCAATGGCGGATGATCTCTATGTTGCGCACGACCTGAACCTCCAGGAGAGGATCGCGATGGACCTCGACGAGCTGCACGCCATCTCCAAGCCCCTGATCGGGGCCTGGAACGACCAGGACGTGGAGCGGGTGGTCGCCTGCTACACGGATGACCTGATCTACGTCGACCCCAACACCCGCGGGGCCGTCGAGGGCCCCGACGCCTTCAGCCGCTATCTGACGAAGCTGTTCAGCCGCTGGCAGATGCACTGGAGCGTGAAGGAGACGTTCCCGCTCGCGGAAACCAACGGAGCTGCGGGCCTCTGGCGTGCCTCGTTCCGCGTCCCCGGAGGCGAGGAGAGCGTCGAGGTAGACGGCATGGACCTGGTCCTGATCGAGGACGGCCGAGTGAAGCGAAACGAGGTCTACTTCGATTGCGCGGCGCTGGCGCCGCTGATGGCCGACGCGCGTTAGCTAGGTCTGCGCCCCGTCACACGACGAGCAAGCCCGGTCATGACTCTCGCCCACAGCGCGAAAGAACCGCGTGAAATCTACGGGCTGCATTAGACCCTTCATGCTGTGAGCCTAATCTCGCTGGCCGCGAGACCACCGCTTCTCGTCCAAAGCGGTAGTTCTGGACTACTCCGACAGCCCGGCGGCTTCGAAGGCTCGTGCGCTGCCGGAATAGCCGCTTTGGACGAGGACCGCTACTTTGCATGGAAAGCAGCACTTGAC
The DNA here is from genome assembly GCA_963725475.1 of uncultured Solirubrobacterales bacterium. GTDB lineage: Bacteria > Actinomycetota > Thermoleophilia > Solirubrobacterales > 70-9 > DASUPK01. Next base: position 14,171 of record CAVRYR010000001.1, read on the forward strand.
AAACAGTGCCCCCCGGCCCCCAGTACTACCCGGGACTAAACGGAGTGCTCCCGCCGCGGTCGCCGGACCTTGTGGGGGCGCCGCTCGCCTGAGGGCTTCTGACCGCGCGAGCCCTCTGCCTGCGCTCCGGGTGAGGGTTTCAGAGGTACTGGGTCGGATACGGTCGTCGAGCGCTTTCCGTAGAGCTTCTCGTAGACCTCGCGCTCGACCACCGCCGGATCGACGTGTTCACTCGCCACGGGTTCAGTCCCCGACGATGGACGCAGCCGTAGGAGTGCCACCAAGGCGATGACGAGCCCTCCAAGCAAGATGGCCGTGATGACTACCGAGCCGATCACTCGGCCCGCTCAATCTTGTACACAGTCCACTCGGCGTCCTGCTTGTTCACGTTGCCGAGCAATGCCGGTGCTCAGGGCCGATCTTGACGTTCGAGAGCACCATGCCGTGGTCGCACTCAACGGACAGTGCAAGCTCGTCCTCGTTCTGGTGGAGCATCCCGTGAAAGACGACCAGGACGCGGCGGTCGGTTAGCGCCAGGACCCCGTTCTTGCCGTCCATGACTGCAGGTAAGAGGGCGCGCACGTCCTCACCCTCATCGAGGTACTGCTCGAGGTGCCTTACATCCCCCTTCATCGTGCTCGTCTCGGTGCACGACTTCATCGCCTCTTCAATGTCGGCCCTCATCGCTGCTTCCTCCTGACGGACGGCCGACGCAGGGGGGCCGGGTGTTCCTCGACCTCGGCCTCCTTCGCGTCAGTTACCGCCCATCCCACGCGCTCCATCAGTTGAGCCGCGTGGTGGTTGCTGACCAAGTGCTCCGGGTGAACGTTCTCCGAGAGCACCACGGCGGAGTCCTGGTTGGCGTTCTCGTTGCTCATCACGATGATGGTCGGCATAAGCTTGTCGCTTCCTATCGAGGTGGACTACCGGATTCAGCGATGAGGGGCTGGGCCCAGCTAGCGCTTCGCGTCGCGCGAGACGAGTGGGGACCGGCGCTCTCGATGGACGATGGAGGCGGGTGACTTCATCCAGGACGCCACGGTGGCCGCCGAACTCTTGCTCGTATCCGCCCGGCTTGATCGCTGAAACTTCGGAACTTCGGCCTTGTCGAGCGCCGGCACGACTGAAGGGGGCGGAACTGGCGATGCGGCTGGCATTGGCGGTGTCGGAGGAATCGGGGTGAGTTCCGTCGCCATGTACACATAGTATCAGCAATTCATGCAATACTTTTCTAGAATTATGGAGGAAGCTTCGCAACAACCTCCTCGCTGGGACTTCCTAACCAATCACGTAGCACCTCTTGGTCTGCGTGGCTCGTGACCCGGGCATCCGCCTGCGCGACATTGCCAGTGCTGTCGGGATCACCGAGCGCGCCACCCACCGAATCCTGTCCGAGCCTGGTCGCCGAGCTGGTCGAAGAGGGCTACGTGCTGCGGGAGCGAGATGGTGGGCGAAACCGCTACGAGGTCAGGCACGAGCTGCCTCTCCCTCACCCCCTAGTCCAGGAGCGGCAGGTAGGCGAGCTGCTTGAGCACGGCCAGAGCGGCTTTATGATCAGCTCGACCGAGCAGGCGGCCCAGCGTTGCGTCGAGGTGCTATCCGACCCCGAGCTTGGTAGGCGCCTTGGTAGGACTGGAAAGGAGCACGCCAGGGCCCAGTTTCTGACCCCGCGGCTGCTGCGCGACTGGCTGGAGCTCTTTACCGACCTCGGCATCTAGTTCCGATCTCGGGGAACTCAGGAAGTTCGGAGTAAGGTAGTTGGGCTGGCGCTGCGTCAGTTCCATCCCCTCGGTGCCCGCAACTTCGCTCGCTGGGTCATCCCTCTTCCTTCCGTGCGACCCGCTACAGAGGGCACGAAAGGCCTGACGTCTTATGACCGACAGCAAGCTGTCCCAACCACCAGCACGACGGCGCGGCGAGTTGCATCACGCCGACGGTGACCGTCGCGTCGCCCTAACGATCGAGGCACAACGCCATCTGAGCACCCCCGGCTTAGGCCGGGCCAGTCTCCAGTATCGAGAGGGGAGACGATGGCATGGCCGAAACGACTCCCTAGCCCTCTGAGATCCTCGAGTCGGAGCGGCCACGTGCCCAGCAGCAGCGCCTCTCGGCGTGGGCCGTCGCAGCTCGTAATCACAAGGACGCGAAGCGCGTGGTGACATTGCGGAGGGAGGCTCCTCCGAAGCCGACTGCCGCCGAGCGCGAGGTGGCTGATCTGCTGCTGATCGAGGCCGATCCGGAGATCGCCAGAGCCGTGCTCGATCGGGTGCCGCTCTGGTTTCACACGTTCTCGCTTAACGGCTCCAAGGAGCTCTACACCCACGGCGTCGCTCGCGACCACCGTTACCGGATCCCCGCCCTACCCGAGGATTTCGGTGGGATGAGCGTGCTCGACGTCGGCACCTTCGACGGCTTCTACGCGTTCCTCGCCGAGGCGCGCGGGGCGAGGCGGGTCGTCGCGGTCGACAACGAGCAGTACAGGGAATGGGTCAGCTCGCGCTGGGGCGTCGAGCTGGATGGAGGCGAGGGGTTCGCCGCGATCCGGGAGCTACTCGACTCCGAGGTCGACTACCGCCGGCTCGACGCATTCGATCTGGACGAGCTCGCGGAGACGTTCGACCTAATCCTCTGCTTCGGGATCCTCCACCGGGTGGAGAACCCGATGGGCCTGCTGAAGACGCTTCGGCGGCGCCTCGCGGCCGGCGGACGGGTGCTGCTCGAAACCCACGGCCCGGCGGATCGGGCTCTCGAATCCTCGGCGGCGGTTCACATTCCCTCGGCAGGGGAGGTCTATGCCCGTGATGACTTCGTCTACTGGGGCTTCACCCCCGCAGGCTTGGACGCGATCGCCCGCCATGCGGGCTTCGAGGGCTTCGAGCTGATCGACGCGCCGGTGATCGACGGCCATCCGCGTGTGCTCGGGGGGCTCCGGTCCGGCCCACTCGACTGATCGCGGACCGACGTGCGGGCGTCGGTTCGTTCACGCCAGCAAAACACCTTGTTTCCAGGGCCTTAACAGCACCGAAGGGGTTTCGTGATCCGATTCGAGTCGATCGGAGATCGCCTTGTCACTGCCCCCGCTATATGCACACCGACTCGGCCGCCACTACGGTCCGGATTCCTCGGCGGCCGCGCTTCGGCACACGCTGACCGGCCCGGTCGATGGGCTCGAGACCGACGTCTGCCTGACCTCCGACGATCGGCTGGTCCTCCTGCACGACCCCCTGCTCACGCTCGGGACGACCCTGGATGGCTGGGCGCATCAGAGGAGCGCCGAGGAGATCCGCTCGGCGCTGATCCGCGACTCTGCGGGAGAACCCACGGCGGAGCATCCGCTGCTGCTCGAGGAGCTGTTCGACCTGGTGCCGGAGGGGGTTGGCCTTCAGCTCGAGGTCAAGGCGCACGCCGATCCCGCCCTTGCCCGGCGCACCGCCCAGATGCTCTGCGAGCGGCTGCGCGGCGAGCCGATCAGCAATCGCGTCGAGGTGATCAGCTTCCACAGAGGAGCATGCGCGGTTGCGGCCGCGCATGGATTGCGCTCGCGCCTGGTGATCTGGGCCGACTACGCGCCCGAGGCGCTCGTCTCGTGGGCTCTCCGGGCTGGAGTGGACGGGATCTCGGTCGAGCACTTCCTGCTCACCGAGCGGCTCGTCCGGGTGCTTCGAAGAGCCGGACTGAGCGTCAACACCGGCACCGTGAATCGCCCGGAGCTCCTCAGTCGGGTGCTCGAGTTCGCTCCGGACGCAATCGGCACAGATCGACCGCACGAGCTGCGCGCGGGGGCCGAGACGGTCTCGGCGCCGGCGCTCAGCAGTGGCTGAAGCCGAGGCCGACCCTCCCGCAGCGGTATCTGGCGCTGACGCATCCCGTAGTGCCGTGGTTCACAGGAGTATCGCTCGCTGATGGAGAGCGACCCGAGTGGTGCCATCCGGCGGCCGATACTCTGGCGATCGGCCGCCGAGCCTCTGCTCGACCCTGGCGAGGCTGAGCAGCAACGAGGTAAGGAGGAAGTTGGAGGGATGATTCAGGTAGACGTGACGATGAGAGGCGACGTCCCGGGTGAGGTGCGCGAGCACGCGGAGGAGAAGGTCGGGGCGCTGGACCGACTCGTCGAGATCCCGATCCTCGGTGCTCGAGTGGTGCTCGTCCAGGAAGCGAACCCGCGGATCGAGCGCTCCGCTCGGGCCGAGGGCGAGATCGACCTGAATGGCCCGATGATCCGGGCGAAGGTCGCCGACCTCGACCCGATCGCAGCAGTTAACAGCCTCACTGAGCGGCTCGAGCGGCAGCTGCGGAGCTTCGTCGATCGTCGCACCGACCAGGCCCGCCGTCCGAGCGAGCGCAAGGCGGGCGAGTGGCGGCATTCCAGCTTCGCCACCGACCGTCCTGACTACTTCCCGCGAGCGCCGGAGGAGCGGGAGATAGTCCGCCGCAAGACCTTCGCCACCGACCCGCTCACCCCCGCCGAGGCCGCCGAGGAGATGGAGTTCCTTGATCACGACTTCTACCTGTTCATCGAGCGCGAGACCGGCGCCGACGCCGTGGCGTACCACCGCGACGACGGCCGACTCGGCGTTATCGGACCGAGCGGGATCGGCTGGTCGGGCGAGAGCGCTGGGATCGTCTACGAGGAGAGCCGGATGAGCGGGCGGACCAGACTCGAGGACGCGGTAGCGGAGATGAACATCCTCAACCATCGGTTCATGTACTTCACCGATGCCGCGAGCGGCCGCGGCAACGTGATCTATATGCGCTACGACGGCCACTACGGCCTTATCGAGTCGGCCCGGTAGCCGGCGGGGGCAGGAGGTACGTCGAGGTCAGCCTCCGATCGGTCGCGGCGACGACCGTGCGACCGCGTCTCAGGGCCCTGTGTCGCGACCTACGCTCCCGGGCCCCGGCTGCGCTCCAGCGGACGCCTCCGCCTTCGCGAGCGGCTCCCAGCGCCCCCGGTCGTCGTCGCTTGTCGCGAGGATCCGCATCGCCAGCGGCACCATCGCCGCCCAGAGGGTGCCAACCGGCGCCTGCTCCGCGCGAGAAGCGAGAGCCCGCTCGAAGAGAGCCGCTTTCCATGCAAAGCGGCGCAATCTAGGTGGTCAGTGCGGACTGTCCAGACTCCAATCGGTGGGATGATCCCGAGCACGGAAATGGAGTTCCGGGTCGAGAGGGAGATGGATCAGCACTGGTACCGCGTCGAGGACGCGATCGAGGCGACCTCTGCCGGTAAGGCGGTGGAGTCCTGCGCCAAGGCCGAGGGGACATATAGCGCCCGACCGGCCGCGACTCCCAACGTTTCACCCGAGCTTTTTGCGGTGCCTTCCTCCGGGCAGCCCGTCCCTTTGTCCCGTCGATAGCTGGTCCGCGCTTTAGGTCCTGTTCCCAACCTAGACGCGGAAAAGCCCCCTCGTAATAGGGGCTTTTCCGTACAACCTACCTGGGCGGTCTCCAAGCGGGAATCTCGGACTACCCAGGGAGGCATCCCTGACGCTACGCCCGCCCTCAGCGGATTCATCCGTGCTGAGCACCGAGATCCGCGACCGCGCTAGCTGCGTCCCGTCACGCGACGAGCAAGCCCGGTCACGAGTCTGCCCACAGCGCGAAAGAAGCGCGTGAAATCTACGGGCTGCAATAGACCCTTCATGCTCTGAGCCTAATCTCGCTGGCGCGAGGGGGACCGCCGCTTCTCGTCCAAAGCGGCTACTCCGACAGCCCGGCGGCTTCGAGAGCGTCGCCTCGGTTCTGAAACAACTGCGTTCGTACGACATCGCCGTGCTTCACGGTCCACAGCGCCCAGGTGCGGAGCTCAACGGGGACGTCGCTTCCCGCTGTCCAGCCTCGTTGGATGAACTCGATCAGCACCTCGTTTCCGCCAGCATCGATGAACTCGACTGGTTCCTGCGCGAGGCGATCGAAGGAGTCCACCCACGCGGTCGCCCAGGCCCGGGCAGCCACCCCTCGGTAAGTTCCGGCGTCAGGCATCTCGGGCGCGAGGACAAGCTCCCATTCGTCCGGTTGATCACCGAATGCGCTGAAGTCGCCGAGCGCGAACTGCTCGAAAGCGGCACGGGCCAAGTCGAATGCTTCCTGCGACATCGCCGCGCAGTATCTCGCGACTCACCGAAAGTGTCGCGACCCACCGAAAGTGCCGCTTTCCATGCAAAGCGGATCGCCGCTTCTCGTCTCTATGAAGAAGGGCCGACTGTCAAGTAGTGGTCGGTTGTGGGGTCAGGGTCCTCTCGTCGTTCGGGGGTTGGGAGCGGTGCTCATGTCTCTATGGCCTCCTCGCCGGGAGGATCAGGCGAAATCGGATGCTTCGCTCTCGGGCGCAAGTCCAAAAGGGCGGTCAGGCCGCCAGACGAGAAGCGGCGCCTCTCGGAGCGAACTCCTCATTGCGAGTGAGCATGTGCCAGATCGCGTGGGCGAGCCGGCGGGCGATATCGATCTGGGCGACCTTGGCCCCGCGCTGCTTTCCCAGCCGGCGCTTGGTCCGCTGGTAGCGCTCGGCGTAGGCCGGGTGCTTGAGCGCGTGCATGGTCGCCTCGATCAACGCCCAGCGCAGGTAGGTGGGCCCGTGCTTTGAGAGTGGGCCGCGGCGATCGGACTCCCCCGACTGCACCACCCGCGGGCAAAGCCCGGTGTAGCCGGTCAGCTTCTCGGGCGAGGGGAAGCGAGAGATCTCGCCGATCTCGGCAGCGATCGTGAAGGCGAGCACCCAGCCGATCCCGGGGACGCTCAAAAGCAGCGGGATGTAGGGGTGGTCGGCGTGGCCCTCCCGGAGGCGCCGGTTGACCTCGGCGATCTGGGCCTCGAGGTCGTCGATCAGGGCGAGCGAGGCGGCGACGTTTCCTCGCCAGGGTTCGGGGACCTCCAGCTGCGCCAGCAGTTCCCGCCCCTCGACCCCGAACAGATCGGTGACCGGGCAGGGGCGCCCGAAGTTGATCAGGGTCGAGTGGATCCGGTGCTTCAGCATCGAGCGGTGCTTCACCAGGTGGAGGCGAAAGCGGGCGAGCTCGCGCTCCTCCCTCACCTCCGGGTCCGGCAGCCAGATCGCCGGCACCAGGTCTCGCTGGGAGAGCGTGGCGAGCACCCGCGAATCGATCTGATCGGTCTTCACCGCCAGGGGCGCCAGCCCCTTCACCTTCTGGGCGTCCGCGATCTCCACCGACCACCCCTCGGCCTCGAGGGTGTCGTGGACGATCCTGGCGCCGGTCATCGACTCGATCACCGCGCAAACGGGCTGACGGTGGAGCTGATCGATCCGGCGGGCGAGGGTTCTCAGGGAGTCGACGTTGGGTGAGACGGCGAGCTGGTCGAGGTGCTCCCCGTCATCGCCCAGCAGGCAGATGTCGAGGCGCTTGCGACTGAGATCGAGTCCGGCGTGCAACATGTGAGTGGGCCTCCTTGGTGCTCGTTTCTTGGTGACACGAGCGTGCCATTGGGAGGCCCTTCTTCATGGCAGTCCAAAGCGGCTACTCCGACATCCCGGCCGCTTCGAGGGCGTCGGCCTGGCTCATGTACGGCTCGATCCGAACGACCTTGCCCTCCTTGAACCCATAAACCAGGGCGATTTCTGCTTCAACCGTCACGCCGCTGCCTTTCCCTCTCCGGTATTCGTGCACCAGGGTGACCACCTGGTCACCGGCGTCGATGGCCCGCTCCAGCTCCATGCGGCGCTCTGCCCAGATCTCGGAATCGACGTCCAGGGCTTGCGTCACCGCCTCGCGGCCGCGGGTAACAGTTCCTTCCTCCATCCCGCCGATGGCCCCCAGCAGCTCGACCTCGGGGTGCAGGATCTCGATGGCCAAGGCGTTGAGGTCTCCACCGCTGTAGGCGCGCCGCACGATCTCAACGTTCTTCTGCGACATCGCCCACGCAGTATCTCTCGACGGAGTGCTGCTTTCCATGCGGGGGAGGCGTCGCCACCACCTCCTTCGGCGCGACTCCCGTCGCGTGTCAGCTGCACTGACTGAGGGTCGCGAACTATCGCCGCTCACTCCTCTTCCTCACGCAAAGGAGCGGAACCAAGAACTGGATTTGGACGATGCCAAGGCCGGGGATTACTTCGCGGCGGTGAAGACCGTCCGCGACTTCATCGTCTGGAAGCAGCAGCACCTGGCGAAGCTGAACTGAGCGGAGGGGGAGGGGAGTAGGGTGACGGCAACGCCATGGCCGACAACGAGAAGAACGCGGTGATCATCCTCGACAGCGGCAAGCACTTCAACGTGCAGAGCACCGTCGTGGAGATCGAAAGCCAGATCACGGCTGAGAAGGAGAAGGGCGGGTCTCTTCCCACGATCAAGGTCGTCGATGAAAGTGGACGAGAGATCTGGGTCAACGCCAACCACATCGCCGTGTTCCACGAGTACGTGTCAGGCCGACCAATGGTCGCCTTCGCCTGAACCACGGCATCTGGCGGTTAGGTTTCCTCGGATACGTCGGGTCGCTCGCGCTCCCAACACTCGGGATGCGCGATGCCCTCAACGCTCTGGCTGGTCAAGTCGGGCTCCCCGCTCTCATCGAGTGAGGTCCTGGTGACGATCGTCGCCACCTCGCTGGGGCCAATCGCCCTTCCGCAGTAGATGCAGGTGGCTGGCGGCTTGTCCTCAGGCACGCGGCGAAGTCTACGTCGGTTCCTCCAGGGCCGAGAGGGCGAAGCTGAACGAGGGTTGGACGCATGGCAGACGACAAGCTCGACGTCTACTACGAAGAGATCTTCGCTACCGAGCTGGGGTTGCAAGCCGTGGTCGAGACGCTGGGAGAAGTCCGGACGCTGAGGCGAAGGCGCGACCGAGACAAGCTGATCACGTATTGCCAGAGCAGGGTCGAGGAGACGCGGCAGCTACTCAACCACATCATGCGAGACCTGCAGACGCGGCGCGACTGAGCCGTCCTGCGTACTCCGCTTTTGAGAGTGCCTGAAACGAGCACCGCGCAGTGGAGCCGGTCGCTCGGAACCCGCCGGTTGCTTACTCGCCCGTTTGACCAAGGGACCGGGCATTGACGCGGCGGTTGCTGGTATCACCTATACGAGGCAAATCGGAGGTGAAGACATGAAGCTGAAGGTCGGGAATCGCGTCAAGGTTGAGGCGGAGTCCACCGAGCGGTCGCCTCGGACCGGCGTCATAGAGGAGGTGGTAAGTGAGGCACCTTCCCCTCGCTATCGCGTTCGCTGGGATGACGGGCACGAGAGCATCTACGCTCCCGCGGCGGGGGCGGTGAGTCCCGCCGAGCCGACCGAGAAGGCGTAGCGGAGCGACAGGAGGACGCAGGAAGCCCAGTGGGTTTGCGTCACTCGCTGCTCCCTCGCGCGAAAACCGGCAGCGGCCGCGCTGTCGCCGACACCCGCTGGTCGTCTCTATGAAGAAGGGCCGGCTACCACCCACCGAGAGCTACGCCGGAGGTCTGCCAGCTTCCCGCTGACTAACGACTTGCCTAACTCTCCGACAGGACTTTGAGCAGGTCGCCGACCTCCCGCTCGTGGACGAGGGGATGCCGCAGGGGAAGCTCATGCTTGATCTGGTAGCGGTTCCGCCGGCCCTGTCGCTCGCGCAACACGTAGCCCTCTTCGACTAGCTCGGACAGGATCCGGTGGGCAGCGCGCTCGGTGATGCCTACCGCAGCGGCGATCTCGCGCAGCCGGATGCCCGAGTCATGGGCCACACATACGAGGACGTGGGCGTGGTTTGTCAGAAAGTCCCAGCCGCTGGCTGATGTTTGAGAACCCTGCTTCAGATTTCCGGAAGATGTTTTCATGAATATATGGTACATTGTGGGTGAGAACCACTGGCTTTGGAGCACCCGGCCGTCCCCTAGCCCCGCGGCTACAAAGGCCAGGAGCGAAGAGGGTCCTTCGGTGAAGGCCGGAGGGCCCAAAGGAGGTCAGCAATGGCCGGAACCCCACCGCAACCCCTACCGAGCGCTCCCAGGCTCGGCTTCAGCGGTCAGACCGGGCAGAGGAATGGCTCGCCGGCTCGGATCTCCAGCCCATCCCCGCAGAGTCATCGATCCCGCCACACGACGACGCGGTGAGGCGGTTGGAGGGGGCGCTTGCGGAACAGGGCCGCCGCCGCCGCCAGTACGAGGCCGCATTTGAAACATCGCTCGAGCTGAACGCCTACGTCCGGCTGTGCGAGGCAAACGAGCGGGTTGCGACGCGCGCGAGGTGGCTTGAGTGGGTCGACCAGCACTGGGACCGAGGCAGATCGACAGCGCTCGCGAGGAGGACGAGATGACCACCGGCAAGCTTCCGAATCAGCAGCACGAGCCACCTGACGCTCGGCTGCAGTCGAGCTTCGGAGGAGCTTCCCTCCGCAATGTCACCACCCGCTCCGACTCGAGGATCTCAGAGGGCTAGGGCAGAGGAGGGCCGCGAGGAGATTGTGGCGCTGGCGGCGCAGTCGAGTCCGAACCTCGGCTTCTACGTGGTCGTGTTGGCGCTCGCGTTTGCGTTTATCTCGCCCAAGATCGCCGCCTTCGGCTTCCTCGCGATCGCGGTATTCATGATCATGCGAACCGGCGGGCAGCGCAGCTGACAGTCCAGATCGCTGCTTTCCATGCAAAGCGGTGGTGCTATGTCTTTTCGTCCAAAGCACTACTCCGATAGCCCGGCGGACTCGAGAGCTTGGTCTACGTCGCCGAAGTCGATGTACTCGGTCATGAGCCCGTCCCTGTACCTAGCTGTAGTTCCTAACCAGGTTGTTCCTGAAGCTCGGCGAGCCGAGATCCGGGCGGCCGGTGGCCGAGGGAGCCGTGTGGTCTGCGGAAGTTGTAGTGGGAAAGCCAGAACGGCAAGGCTCTCGCTCGCTCCGTTGAGTCCTTGAACAACCTCCCATAAGCCCATTCACGCAACATCGTCTGGATGAAGCGCTCGGCCTTGCCGTTCGTCCGCGGGCGATAGGGCCTGGTCCGAAGGTGGCGGATGCCGAGCTCCCGGCAGGCCGTGGCGTGAACGGCCGAGACGTAGGGCGAGCCGTTGTCGGTCATCACCCGCTCGACCCGGATGCCGCGCTCGGCGAACCAGGCAATCGCCCGGCGCAGGAAGCCGACCGAGGTCTCCCCGCGCTCGTCTGGCAGCACCTCGACGAAGGCGAGCCGGGTGGCGTCGTCGATCGCGACGTGGCAGCACTCCCAGCCGTAGCCCCGGCTCGCATGGCGATCGCCGATCGCCCGCTTGCCAGCCACCGCGAAGCGGCCGAGCTTCTTGACGTCGACGTGGATCAGCTCGCCCGGGCGCGAGCGCTGATAGCGGTTGGGCGGCTCCGGTGGCTCAAGCCGTGAGCGCTTCCCCAGCCCGATCCTCTTGAGCCAAAGCGAGACGGTCGAGAGGGCCATTCCCAGGATCTCGGCGATCTCCGCCGCGGTCATCCGCAGGCGCCGCAGGCGCTCGATCGCCTCGACCCGCTCGGCCGGCGTCCTCGAGGGCACTCTCCTGGGAGCCGAGGAGCGATCCGTCATCGGCTCGCCGGCGCGATGGCGGGCAACCCACTTGGCGACGGTCCTGGTGCTCACCCCGGCGGCCTTCGCCGCTCGATGGGGGCTCCATCCTTGGTCAACCACCCGCCTGGCGAGCAGCTCGCGGGAATTCGGGCAGGTCCTGGCGTTAGCGTGGATGTTCATCCGGTGCACTCCTTGGGTCTGGGTTGGTTCGCACCCCCAGCCTCCAAGGAGGCCCGGATGAACAACGTTCTTAGGAGCTACACCTAGGCAGCCTCGCTCAAAGCGGGCCAGGGGCGGGACACGTGACGGCTTCCCCTGACGCAGTAGCGCCAGGGCAGCTCCGCGGCCTTGGTGATGCCGATCCGCGGTCCGGTGACCACCTCCGCAGCGGCCCAAGCGGCGCGGGGCGGGGAGATCTCGAAGGGCGGCTCATCCAACCGGGCGCCGTTCAGCTCCATGCCGACGCCGAGCGCCTCGGTCAGCTTGCCGGGGCCGGAGCAGAGCTCATGCGCCTCATTACGGCCCCGGCGCTCGCGCATCAGCTCGATCCCCTCAGTCGGCTCGAGTGCCCGGATCAGCACAGCGGAGGCCCTGCCCTCCGGCTCGGTGACGAAGTTGAGCAGGCTGTGGATCCCGTAGGACAGGTAGACGTAAGCGCGGCCGGGCGGCCCGAAGAGGACCTCGTTCCGCGCGGTGCGGCCGATGTACGCATGACAGGCCGGGTCGGCCGCCTCGTAGGCCTCGGTCTCGACGATCACCCCGGCGGTCCCTCCCACCGCCAGCTCGCAGCCGATCAGCTCCCGCGCCACCTCGTGGACGGAGCGGCTGAAGAAGTCTCGGTTCACCCGCGGAGGGCGCCGAGCGCCTCGCGCGCCCGCTCGAGTTGCTCGTCCACCCGCGCCGACGCCGTCCCGCCGGAAGAGACCTTCGACTCGATCGTCTGACCGGCCTCGAGCGCCTTGCTCACGGCATCCCGTGCGCCCTCCGGGACACCGTTGAGCTCGGAGTCGGCCAGCTCGTTCAGTGACTTGCCGGAGTCCACCGCCGCCTTGACCAGCCCACCGACCAGGCCGTGGGCTTCCCGGAAGGGGACACCCTGCCGGACGAGGGCGTCGGCCAGGTCGGTGGCGGCCAGCATCTCGTCGGCCGCCGCTTCGGCCAGCCGCTCCCGGTTGAAGCTGATCCCGGCGAGCATCCCGGTCGCCGCCGCGAGGCAGAGCTCGAGGTTGTCGATCGCGTCGAAGAGAGGCTCCTTGTCCTCCTGAAGGTCCTTGCTGTAGGCGAGCGGCAGCGCGTGCATGGTTCCCAGCAGGCTCGCCAGGGAGGCGGAGATCCTCGGCGCCTTGCCGCGCATCAGCTCGGCGGCGTCAGGGTTCTTCTTCTGGGGCATGATGCTCGAGCCCGAGGCGAACGAGTCGGGCAGTTCGCAGAAGCCGAACTCCTGGCTCGACCAGAGGACGATCTCGGCGCCCAGGCGGGAGAGGTGCATCGCGCAGATCGAGGCGGCTGAGAGGTAGTCGAGCGCGAAGTCGCGGTTGGACACGGCATCGAGCGAGTTGGGGTAGGGCCGCTCGAAGCCGAGGTCGGCGGCCAGGGCGTCGCGGTCGACGTCCCAATTGAGGCCGGCCAGCGCGCCTGAGCCGGCGGGCATGTCCGTGGTCGCCTCGGCGGCGCGGAAGAAGCGCCGGGCGTCGCGTTGGAACATCCAGAAGTAGGCGAGCAGGTGGTGGCCCAGGTAGACCGGTTGGGCACGCTGCAGGTGCGTGTAGGCAGGCGCCGGCCAGGCCCGGTGGGCATCGGCCTGCGCCGAGCAGGGTCTCCATCAGGCTCTCGAGCAGCGCGATCGCGCGCGCCGCGTGAGCCCTGACCAGCAGGGCGAGATCGGTGGCGACCTGGTCGTTCCGCGAGCGGGCCGTGTGGAGCTTGCCGCCGAGCGGGCCGATCAGCTCGGTGAGCCGGCGCTCGATCGCCATATGGATGTCCTCGTCGTCCCGGCTGAACTCGAAGCTGCCTGCGTCGAGCTCGGCGCCCACCCTCTCGAGGCCCTCGGTGATCTGCGCGAGCTCACGCTCGTCGAGCACGCCGAGCTTGGCGAGGACGCGCGCATGCGCCTTGGACTGCTCGATGTCGAACGACGCGAGGCGCCAGTCGAACGAGATCGAGGAGTTGATCCGCGCGAAGAGCGGATCCTGGTCTTCGCCGAAGCGGCTCATGTCGGCGGAGTCTAGGGCGGCCGACGCGGAGTCCTGTCGCATCGCCTGCAGCGGGCAGGTAGCCCGCCCGCCTGATTAGGGCTTACCCAGCGCTTCGCCGAGCGCCGTGCAGACCCGATCGACCTGAGATTCGGTCATCGAGGTGAAGAACGGCAGTGCCAGGGAGCGCTCCGCGACGCGCTCGGCGACGGGGAACTCGCCTCCCACAAAGCCGAAGCGCTCCCGGTAGGGCGGCAGCAGGTGGATGCAGGGCAGATAGGCCTTCGAGTCGATCCCCTGCTCGGCCAGCTTGGCGATCACCGCGTCCCGGTCGGCGCCCACCGGCAGCTGCACGCAGAAGACGAACCAGCTGCGGCGTTCCTCGCCGCGGTTTTCGCAGGGCAGGACGATGTCGTGCTCGTCGTCCTCCCCGGCCGGCGCGGCGCCGAGCTGGGTGAGACGCTCGCGATAGAGGGCCGCGACGTTCTCGCGGGCGTTCAGCATCTCCCCCAGGCGCTCGAGCTGGGCGATGCCGATCGCTGCATGAAGGTCGCTGAGCCGGTAGTTGAAGCCGATCCGATCGTGGTCGAGCTTGGACATGTCCGGTGCCCGTCCCTGATTGGCCTCGCTCCTCGCCGCCTCCGCGACGTCCCGATCGGGCGTCACCAGCATCCCGCCCTCGCCCGTGGTCATCTGCTTGTTGGCGTAGAAGGCGAAGGTGGCGATGTTGCCGTCCATGCCGATCCGCTTGCCGGTGCGGTCGATCGCACCCAGGGCCTGGCAGGCGTCCTCGAGCAGGCCGAGCTGGTGCTCGCTCGCGATCTCCTTGAAGGCCGGCAGGTCACCCGGATAGCCAAAGATGTGCACGGGGAGGATGCCGGCGGTCCCCTCCCCCACCGCGGCCGCAACCGGCTCGGGGTCGAGCGTCAGGGTGACCGGGTCGATATCGGAGAAGACCGGCGTCGCTCCCTCGTAGAGCAGGCAGTTGGTCGAGGCGACGAAGCTGAGCGGACTGGTGATGACCTCGTCGCCGTCGCTCCAGCCCATCGCCCGCACCGACAGATGCAGCGCGGCCGTGCCGCTCGATACCGCCACCGAGTAGCCGTCGCCGAGCCAGTTGGCGAAGTCGTGCTCGAACTGCTCCAGCTTCGGGCCGAGGGAGAGCGAGCCGGAACGCACAACCTCCAGCAGTAGCTCCTCCTCACGAGGGCCGAGCTCAGGTCGTGCGAGCGGGATCGGTTCGTTCACTCGCCGGGGTGCCCTGGTGCCGTGGCTGGAAGGCGTACTCGAGGGAATCGACGAGTGCCTCCCAGGAGGCCTCGATGATGTTCTCGGAGACGCCGATCGAGCCCCATTCGCGCTCGCCGTCCGATGAGTCGAGCAGGACGCGCGTGACCGCGCCGGTGCCGTGGTGCTCGTCGAGGATGCGGACCTTGTAGTTGGTCAGCTCGATGTCGGCAAGGTGCGGGTGGCGGTCGATGATCGCCCCGCGCAGCGCCTTGTCCAGCGCGTTCACCGGGCCGTTGCCCTCCGCCGTGCGCAGGTAGCGCTCGCCGGCGACCCAGACCTTGATCGTCGCCTCCGTCACCACCTTGCCGTCCTCGCGCTTCTCGACTAGGACGCGGAAGCCCTCGAGCCGGAAGAGCGGCTCGTACCCGTCCGTCTCCTTGCGCAGCAGCAGCTCGAAGGAGGCGTCCGCCGCCTCGTAGTGGTAGCCGCGATGCTCTCGCTCCTTCAACGTCCGGAGAGCGCGAGCCGTCTGCTCGTCGTCGAGCGGGATCCCGGAGCGCTCGGCCCGCTGCAGGACGGTCCCCTTGCCGGAGAGCTCGGAGACCACCATCTCGCGCTCGTTGCCGACCTCCGCCGGATCCATGTGCTCGAAGGTCCGCGCGTCGGCGTTGACGCCGGCGACGTGCATGCCTCCCTTGTGTGCGAACGCGTTGCGCCCCACGAACGGCTGATCGGGGTCCGGGGTGAGGTTGAGCAGCTCGTCGATGAAGTGGGCGATGCCGGTGAGGCGGGTGATCTGCTCGGGGGAGACGCACTCGTAGCCCACCTTCAGCTGGAGGGCGGGCAGGATCGAGGCGAGGTTGGCGTTGCCGGTGCGCTCGCCGATCCCGTTCATCGTGCCCTGCACCAGGCTCGCGCCCTGCTCCACCGCAGCCAGCGAGTTGGCAACCGCGCACTCGAGGTCGTTGTGAGTGTGAATGCCGACCGCGACGTCGAGCTGGCCGACGACCGCGTTCGTGGCCTCCGCGATCTGGGCGGGCAGGCTGGAGCCGTTCGTGTCGCAGAGCGTCACGTTCTCGGCGCCCGCCTCGGCCGCCGCGCGCAGGCAGTCGAGCGCATAGCCGGGGTCGTCGCGATAGCCGTCGAAGAAGTGCTCCGCGTCGTAGATCACCCGCTTGCCGGCGCCGGTCAGATAGGCGATCGAATCGGCGATCATCGCCAGGTTCTCCTCGCGGCTCACCTTGGTTACCTTCTCGAGGTGGAGGCCCCAGGTCTTGCCGACCAGGGTCACCACCGGCGCGAATCCCGTCGCCAGCAGCCGCAGCGCCTCGTCTTCGGCCACCTCGCTGTCCCGGCGCCGGGTCATGCCGAACGCGCAGACGGCGGCCTGCTGCAGCTCCACGTCTGCGAGCATCTCGAAGAGCTCGAGCTCCTTGGGGTTGGAGCCGGGGAAACCCGCCTCGATGAAGTGGATGCCGAGCTCGTCGAGCTTGCGGACCACGCGCACCTTCTCCTGCGCGGAGAGGGACATGCCCTGGCCCTGCATGCCGTCCCTGAGAGTCGTGTCGTAGAGGAGTATTCGTCGCATCGCTGCCTTTCTGCTTCTTCGAGGGTGAACTGGAAGCCCCTGGTCGGGGCAGCTGGAGAACCGCGCCGCTAGGCGGCTGCGGTGCCCGTAATTCGCCCTGTGAAGCGGTGCAGCATCAGGAGCCCAGTGTACGGGAGGCCGGTTCCCCGACCTCCTCGGCGTCCACCTCTGCAGGGGTTGGCTCAGGCGGCGCCTCGCCCGTCGGCTCACCGACCGGGTCGAGCCACTCGCGGTACTCCTCGAGGCGGCCGTGGAGAGCGTCGTCGAACTTGCCATGGATCACCCTGGTGATCTCGCCGGGCTTGCCAAGGTCGTGGTCGTCAATCTCGCGGACCGGGACCAGCTCCGCCGCCGTGCCGGTGAGGAAGACCTCCTCGGCGAGGTAGAGCTCGGCGCGGGCGACGTCCCGCTCGACCACGGAGTAGCCGAGATCGCGCGCGATCTGGATCACCGACTTGCGGTTGATGCCATCGAGGATTGAGGAGGTGTGGCCCGGGGTGACGATCTCGCCGTCGCGCACCAGGTAGATGTTCTCGCCGGAGCCCTCGCAGACGAAGCCACGCTCGTCGAGCAGGATCGCCTCGTCGTAGCCGGCGTTGGCGCTCTCGGTCTTGGCGAGGATCGAATTCAGGTACTGGCCCGAGGCCTTCGCGTGCGGGATCAGGCCCGCAGGCGAGATCCGGCGCCAGGAGGAAACCTTGGCGCGCACGCCGTTCCTCTTTCCCTCCTCGCCGAGGTAGGCGCCCCAGCCCCAGACGGCGATGATCACGTCGACCGGCGCGCTCTTCGCGTAGAGGCCCATCTCGCCGTACCCGCGGAAGGCGAGCGGCCGGATGTAGCAGCTGCGCAGCCCGTTGCGGCGGATCAGCTCCTTCGTCGCGTCACGGAGCTCCTCGAGCGAGTGCTCGAGCGGCAGGTAGTAGAGCTCGGCGGACTTGGCGAGTCGGTCGAGGTGGTCCTGGTGGCGAAAGATCGCCGGCCCCATCTCCGTGTCGTAACAGCGGATTCCCTCGAAGACGCCCGTGCCGTAGTGCAGGCCGTGGCTGAGGACGTGCACGTTCGCCTCGTCCCAGGGGACGAACTCGCCGTTCTTCCAGATCAGCTCAGCCTTCTCCACAGGTCGAAGAGTATGAACGATGGTCGCCGCTAGATGGATTGCAGAACGGCGGTTGTCATCTCCTCCGTGCCGACCTCGCGGGTGCCGCCGCCGCCCGCGAGATCGGGCGTGCGCAGGCCGTCGGCCAGGGCGTTGTCGACCGCCCGCTCGAGCCTCCCTCCCTCGTCGTGCAGGTTGAAGCCGTAGCGGAGCATCATCGCCACGGAGAGCAGCGTCGCCAGCGGGTTGGCCTTGCCGCTGCCGGCGATGTCGGGCGCCGAGCCGTGCACGGGCTCGTACAGGCCGGGGCCGCCCTCGCCGAGGCTGGCGGAGGGGAGCATCCCGAGCGACCCGGTGAGCATCGCTGCCTCGTCGCTGAGGATGTCGCCGAAGAGGTTCTCGGTGACGATCACGTCGAAGTTGGTGGGCCCGGAGACGAGCTGCATCGCCGCGTTGTCGACCAGCAGGTGGTCGAGCTCGACGCCGTCGTACTCGGGCGCCAGCTTGGTCACCGTCTCCCGCCAGAGGCGAGACGTCTCGAGCACGTTCGCCTTGTCGACCGAGGTCAGCTTGCCGCGTCGCTCCCCCGCCGCCTCGAAGGCAACGCGGGTGATCCGCTCGATCTCCTCGACCGTGTAGGCGCAGTCGTCGTGGGCCCGGTCACCGTCGCGGCCCGAGTCGCCGAAGTAGATGCCGCCGGTGAGCTCGCGTACGACCAGCAGGTCGGTGCCCTCGATCCGGTCACGCCGCAGTGGGCTCGCGTCGAGCAGCGCCTCGCTCGGGCGGACTGGCCGGAGGTTGGCGAACAGGCCCAGCCCCTTGCGGAGCCCGAGCAGGCCCTGCTCGGGCCGGGGCTTGTCCGGATCGGTGGTGTCCCACTTCGGGCCGCCGACGGCGCAGAGCAGCACCGCGTCCGACGCTCGGCATGCCTCGAGCACCTCGTCGGTCAGGGCCGTCCCGTGCTCGTCGATCGAGGCGCCGCCGATCAGGTGCTCGGTGATCTCGAAGTCCCCGAGCGCCTCGATCGCCCTGCGCGCGGCCGCGCCGATCTCGGGCCCGATCCCGTCGCCGGGCAGCAGGACGATCCTAGGCACGGCGCGCCTCGATGTTGAGCCGCACGTAGTTCAGCGTCAGGGGGTCGGCCTCGAGCTCGAGAACCGCCTCGGCGAAAGAGCGGCGCAGCTCCTCGGGCAGGCGGGCGAGGTGCGGGCCCATCGTCACGGTGGTGGTGAAGTCGTACGGGTTCTCCGGCTGCACGGGCTTGTCCTCCAGCCAACAGCGGACGTCCTCGAACCCTGCGCGGCGCAGCCGCTCCTCGGTCTGATCGGGTGGGGCGAAGTTCCACATCACCGTCATGTCCTGGAAGTGGCCGGCGAACTCGGGGCGGGTGGCGACGCTGACGATCGCCTGGGCGTGCTTCGCGACGTTCCCCTCTCCCCCGCACTGGGCGTACAGCCGCCCGCCGGGCCTGATCGCCGCGTACAGGCGAGAGAAGAGCCGGTCGTGGTCCATCACCCAGTGGAAGGTGGCGGTGGAGAAGACCACGTCGACGGGGCGATCGATCTCGAGCTCGGCGAGGTCGGCGACCAGGTACTCGGCCCGGTCGCCCAGTCTCTCGCGCGCCTGCTCGATCATCGACTCCGAGGCGTCGACGCAGAGCACGCTGCCGTTCGGCAGGCGCTCGAGCAGCCTCCCGGTCACCCTCCCCGATCCGCAGCCCGCGTCCAACACCCGCTCGTCGCCGGCCAGTTCGAGCCGGTCGAGAACCTCGAGGCCCCACTCGTACTGGGGGTCGGAGACCCGGTCGTAGGTCTTGGCGTCCCACTCGGTGGGACCCGTGTTCATCGAGCCGGTCGCGCTCACAGCGAGGTGGTCACCGGGCCGTGGTCGGCGCTGCCGGCAGCCTCGAAGCGGTCGATCGCCTCGCCACGCTCCAACGTCATCGCCACGTCGTCGAGGCCGTTGACAAGCCGGTGCTTGATGTCCTCGTCGATCTCGAACTGGAAGACGCCCTCGGCGCAGTTGACGGTCTGGTCGTCGAGGTCGATGCGTGCCTCGCCGGCGGCCGCCACGGCCCGGCAGTGCTCCTCGTCCAGGGCGACGGGAAGCAGCCCGTTCTTCGTGCAGTTGGAATAGAAGATGTCCGAGAACGAGGGCGCGATCACGGCGTCGAAGCCGTAGTCCTTCAGCCCCCAGACTGCGTGCTCCCGCGAGGAGCCCGAGCCGAAGTTGCGTCCGGTGACCAGGATCGGGTGCGGCTCGAGCTCGATCTCGCCGGAGCGGAACCAGTCGTAGAACAGGAACTCGCCGTAGCCGGTGCGCTCGATCCTCTTCAGGAACTGCTTGGGCATGATCTGGTCGGTGTCGACGTCGGAGCGGTCGAGCACGGCGACGCGGCCCTCGATCACGTCAATCGGGTCCATGGGCATCTGGCTCAGCTCCAATCCCTGATGTCGACGAAGCGCCCCTCGACCGCTGCGGCGGCCGCCATCTCGGGGCTGACCAGGTGGGTGCGGCCGCCGGCGCCCTGGCGTCCCTCGAAGTTGCGGTTCGAGGTCGACGCGCAGCGCTCTCCCGGCTGCAGGATGTCCGGGTTCATACCCAGGCAGGCCGAGCAGCCCGACTCCCGCCACTCGAAGCCGGCCGACTGGAAGACCTGATCGAGGCCCTCCGCCTCGGCTTCGGCCTTCACCTGCTGGGAGCCCGGCACGACCATGCCGCGGAGGCTCGAGGCGATCTTCCGGCCGTCGAGGATGGAGGCCGCCTCGCGCAGGTCCGAGATCCGCGAGTTCGTGCAGGAGCCGATGAAGATTCGGTCGAGCGGGATCTCGGTCATCGGCGTTCCCGGCCGCAGGTCCATGTAGGCAAGGGCTCGCTCGGCGGTCTCGCGGTCGGCCGGTGAATCGAGCCCAGCCGGGTCCGGGACCGCATCGGTGACCTCGACCACCATCCCTGGGGTGGTCCCCCAGGTGACCATCGGGGAGATCGCGGAAGCGTCGATCTCGACCTCGGTGTTGAAGCTCGTACCCTCATCGGTCGTCAGCTCGCGCCAGCCGGGCAGCGCCGCATCAAGGTCCTCCGGGGCCCCCGGGCGGCCCCGGATGTACTCGAACGTCTTCTCGTCCGGCGCGACCATGCCCGCCCTGCCGCCGCCCTCGATCGTCATGTTGCAGATCGTCATCCGGTTCTCCATCGAGAGGGCGCGAATCGGCTCGCCCGCGTACTCCACGGCGTGGCCGCGCATGCCGCCGACGCCGAGCCGCCCGATCGTCGCCAGGATCAGGTCCTTGGCGGTGACGCCGAACCCGAGTTCGCCGGAGTAGTCGATGCGCATCGTCTTGGGCTTGCGCTGGCCCAGGCACTGCGTCGCCAGCACGTGCTCGACCTCCGACGTCCCGATGCCGAACGCCAGAGCGCCGAAGGCGCCGTGGGTGGAGGTGTGGGAGTCGCCGCAAACGATCGTCATCCCGGGCTGGGTGACCCCCAGCTCCGGTCCGATCACGTGGACGATGCCGCGGCGGTCGGAGCCGAGCGAGTAGAGCGGGATGCCGAACTCCTCGCAGTTCCGCTCCAGCGCCTCGACCTGCTTGCGCGACAGCTCGTCGGCGATCAGCCGAGCGGTCGGCGTGCCGTCGGTGGGGACGTTGTGGTCGGCGGTGGCCAGCGTCTTGTCAGGACGGCGCACCTGCCGCTCCGCCAGGCGGAGGCCGTCGAAGGCCTGCGCCGAGGTCACCTCGTGCACCAGGTGGAGGTCGATGTAGATCAGGTCGCGGTCGACCTCGTGGGCGTCCCAGATCTTCTCAAAGAGGCTCTTGGCCATCGGTCCTCCTAACCTCGCCTCAGCCCTGCGGCCACCACGGCGAGCAGCCGGGCCTCGGCCGAGCCATTGTTCTCGAAATGGTGCGGCAGGTCGGCGTCGAAGGTGACGCTGTCCCCCTCGCCGAGCTGGTGCCGCTGCCCGTCGATGAAGAGCTCGACGGAGCCCTCGAGCATGATCGCCGTCTCACGGCTCCCCGGCTCGTGCAGCGGGGGGTCATCGGGGCCCCCCGTCGCGGAACCCAGACCGAGGGTATGGACGGAAACGTCGGCACGCTGCCCGGGAAGCGGCGGGGTGAGCTCCTCGACCAGGTGCCCGCGGCGCCGGCGGATCCGCCCTTGGCCGGAGCGCACCACGACGACGTGCCGGTCCTCGTCGAGCCGGAGCAGCTGCGAGAGGGTCAGATCGAGCCCGGCGGCGATCTTCTGCGCGATCGCCAGCGTCGGGCTGGTGTCGCCGCGCTCCACCTGGGAGAGCATCGGCGCGCTGACGCCGCTGCGATCCGCCAGGTCACGCAGGGAGAGGTCCATCGCGTCGCGCAGGCTGCGGACGCGCTCCCCGAGAGCCCCATCGACGCCGGGCTGCGCGCCTGGCCTCGCCGTGGAGGTGGTCGTCGTGTCCATATTCGTACGTTATCACGTACAACTGTATGCAATCCGATCGGATTTCGCTGAATCCGTAGTAAGTCACGATGCAGGCGCTTGGTTTCGGTCGTAGGGTCGCCGGGCAGCCGAGACATGGAGCAGCCGAGACATGGAGGTCCAATGCCGGAATCTCGTCCCCGACACGAAGAGCTGACGGGAGGGATGACGCCTCGCGGGCTTGCCTCCCGCGCCGGTGCCTGGAGCGCGCAGCACCGGAAGCTCGCAATCTGGGGGTGGATTGCTTTCGTGCTGCTCGCGTTCATGGTCGGCGGGGCCGTCGGGACCAAGACCCTGGAGCACAGCCAGGGGAGCGTCGGCGAATCGGGTCGAGCCGACCGGACGATCGCGGATGCCGCGCCCGAGTACGCCCAGGAGATGGTGCTGATCCAGGGCGCCGGGGCAACCGCCGCCGACCCCGCCTTCAGAGCGGCGGTCGTGGACGTACAGCGCAAACTCGCAGCCGTCCCACACACCCAGAACTTCGAGAGCCCGCTGAACCCGGCGCACGCGAATCAGATCTCCAGTAATGGCCATTCTGCCCTGCTCCGCTACCAGATCGCCGGCACGGACAGCCAGGTCACCGACCGCGTGAAGCCCGCCGTGACGGCGGTCGCCGCCGCGCAGGGGGCGCACCCGGGCTTCACCCTCGGCGAGTTCGGCGACGCCAGCACCCAGCAGCAGATCAACAAGGTCGTCAGCGACGACTTCGGCAAGGCGCTGAAGACGTCCCTTCCGGTCACCCTGATCATTCTGCTGTTCGCCTTCGGCGCCCTCGTCGCCGCCGGCGTGCCGCTAGTACTGGCGATCACTGCGGTGATGGCCACGATCGGGATCATGGGACCGCTCAGCCACGTCATCGGCGGGGTCGACAGCTCGATCAACGAGGTGATCCTGCTGATCGGCCTGGCGGTCGGCGTGGACTACTCGATGTTCTACATCCGGCGCGAGCGCGAGGAGCGCGAGGCCGGTCGCAGCAACGAGGCGGCGCTTGCCGCCGCGGCCGCCACGTCGGGCAGGGCGGTGATGGTCTCCGGGTTCATCGTGATGATCGCCATGGCGGGGATGTACTTCGCGGGCACCCCGACCTTCGAGTCGTTCGCCACCGGCACGATCCTGGTCGTGGCCGTGGCCCTGCTGGGGTCACTGACCGTGCTGCCCGCCATCCTCTCCTGGCTCGGGGACCGAGTGGAGAAGGGCGGCGTCCCGTTCATCAAGGACCAGCCGTGGAACGCCGGGGAGAGCAGGATCTGGAACAGGATCCTCAACCCGGTGCTCCGCCATCCGGCAATCGCGCTCGTCCTCGCCGTGGGACTGCTGGTCTTCCTCGCCTTGCCGGCTTTCCGCCTGCACACAGCGAACGAGAGCGTCCAGTCGCTCCCCCAGAACGTCCCCTCCATCCAGACCTACAACCGGATCCAGGCGGCCTTCCCGGGAGGCGGGATTCCCGCAAATGTTGTCGTCAAGTCCGACAACGGGGCCACGCCCCAGGTCCGTCAGGGCATCGCCCGGATGGTCGCTCAGGCGAAGGCCAGTTCCCTGTTCAAGCCGTCTCCCATCAACGTCCAGACCTATCCCGACCCCAAGGTGATTCAGGTGAGCATCCCGGTCGCCGGCGACGGCACCGACTCGGCGTCCTATGACGCGGTCAACCAGCTTCGGGACTCGATCATTCCGGCGACGATCGGAGGGGTGCCGGGCGTCAGCGCCGACGTGACCGGCTTGACAGCGGGGTCGAAGGACTGGACCGCTGCCATCAAGTCGCACCTGCCGCTCGTCTTCGGCTTCGTGCTGACGACGGCCTTCCTGCTGCTCCTCTTCACCTTCCGCTCGATCGTCATCCCGATCAAGGCGATCATCCTCAACCTGCTGTCGGTGGGGGCGGCCTACGGGGTGATCGTCTGGATCTTCCAGGACGGCCACCTGCAGTCGTTCTTCGGCTTCCATTCCACCGGCTCGATCATCTCCTGGATGCCGCTATTCCTCTTCGTGGTGCTCTTCGGACTCTCGATGGACTACCACGTCTTCATCCTCACCCGGATCCGCGAGTCCTACGACCGGGGGATGTCGACGAGAGAGGCCGTCGCGCACGGGATCAAGACCACGGCCAGCGTGGTGACAAGCGCCGCCGTGGTGATGATCGCCGTCTTCGCCGTCTTCGCGACGCTCTCGCTGGTCTTCTTCAAGGAGCTGGGCGTCGGGCTCGGCGTCGCGGTCCTGATCGACGCGACGCTGGTGCGGGCCGTCCTGCTCCCCGCCTCGATGACGCTGCTCGGGGACTGGAACTGGTACTTGCCGCGCTGGCTCGAGTGGATCCCGCGCGTCGGACCCGTGGGCGCGCCATCGCTTCCACCGGCAGCCGGGACGGCGGCGACGGCATCCCGGCGGTTCGCCCCGTCCGGTCCCCCGATCGACCGCGGAGAGCAGCGCGGGACGGCCAAGCACCCTCGGTAACTGCCGGCTCGCAGCAGCGACCCTCGACCTCGACCGTTAGCTTCCCCCGCATGGCAGACCGGGCCGGGCCGGGCGTGGTGAGCCTCATGCTGGCGGCAGGCGTTGTCCTCGGGCTGTCCTCGTGCGGCGGCTCGGGGTCTGCCGGGACCGGCGGCACCACGAATGCGAAGCCGGCTCCGACCAAGGTCGGCAGCCCGGTCCACATGCGCGCCGGTGCCACCACCCTCATGGTCACGGTCCAGCGGGTTGCCTTCCCGCTGCGCGGCTCGGGGCTGCTGCTCAGCCCCGGGGAGCCGCGGCCGGGGTCGATGTGGCCGTGCGGAACATCGGCCGTGCGGTCTACGACAGCTCTTCGGAGAGCGACCTCAGCCTGCGCACCTCCTCCGGCGCCGCCGCCGAGCCGGGCTTCGCCCAGCGGGGGCCGTGTGCCACAACCGAGATTGACTTCCTCAAGGAGGTGCAGCCGGGTGAGTCGCGCAGCGGCTGCGTCGCCTTCGACGTTCCGAAGGGCGCGAGGCCCGCGACCGTGCGCTTCTCCCCCGAGGGGCGTGCGGGGCTCGGCCGCACCTGGGTGGTGAAGGGCTGAGCACGCCGGCTAGGCGGGCTCGAGCACGACCACCGGGATGAGGCGCTCCGTCCTGCGCTGGTAGCTCTCGTACTCGGGGTAGGCCTCGGCCATCATCGCCCAGAGCCGCGGGCGCTCCTGCTCCGTGGCCTCGCGGGCGCGGACGCTGCGCTTCTCCCCCTTCCACCAGGCCGTCGTCTCGGGATGGGCCATCAGGTTGTGGTACCAGGCGGGATGGCGGTCGGTGCCTCCCTTGGAGGCGATGATCACCAGGTTGTCACCGTCGAGCTCACACAGCAGCGGGTGGGTCCGGCGCTTGCCGCTCTTCCGCCCGACCGATTCGACCAGCACCACCGGCACGCCGTAGGCCCTCCCTCCGAGGCGCCCGCCGCTGAGCTTGTAGGCGGCCGTATGCAGGTCGGTGAACCGCTCCCAGAACCACCACAGCGGCGAGCTCGAGCCCGGCGCGGGTGGCAGGACGTTCGGCATCTTCACCGCGATCGCCTTCGCCTCTTGCAGCGCTTCTGCTTCGCGACCGTCGCATGGTGGTGGCGCCGGCGTGTGCACTTCCTGCGCTGGGCGATCGGAGTCGCGGTGCCGTCCAGCCGGAAGACCAGGTCCGTGGCGCTCGCCGAGGAGCGGCCGCACTGGGTCAGCGCCCTGAAGCTGGTGCAGCCCGTCCCCTCCCCGTTGAGCGCGTTCTCCCAGACGGCCGAGTAGCCGTAGGTCGGGCTCTGACGCTGCCAACCCCAGGGATCGCTGCTCCAGAGGGTGTAGACGGAGAGCCAGTAGTTGCCGGGCGGTAGCGGGGGCACGCCGGAGAGCGACATGCTCTGGGCGGGACCGGACGGGAAGGCGATGCCGGACTGACGGAAGAGCTCGGCTCCCGGCAGGCCGGCGGCGTCCGCGAAGATCACGGCGGTCGCGCTGGTCGCGCTGGGCATGGACCCCTGGACGTCGATCGAGCTCAGACGCCAGATCAAACCAGGTGGGACGGGGAAGTCGTCGGCCGCATCGGCGTCGGTCGAGCCGAGAGTCGCGTGATGGGACGACATGACGATCCCCCCGGGCGCGCCGCTGGTCTGGTCGTAGAGAACGTCGGCCGAGGCCGCCGCCGGCACGGTCAGCAGCACCGCGGTCACCAGAAGCAGCGCTCCTCTCTGCAGACACGTTGCCCCCACACAGGCGGAGGCTAGCGCCCGGCTACGGACCCGGTGTCCGCTCCACGGCGGCGTCGGCGGTGGCCTCCTCCGCCTCGCGGATCGCGACACCCTCCAGCGCGTTGGAGATCGCGCGGACAAAGGCCCGAGCCGAGGCCTCGAGGATGTCCGTAGCCACCCCCTGGCCGCTCGCGAGCCTGCCGTTCGCGCGCACCGAGACGCTCACCTCGCCGAGGGCGTCGGTGCCCCCGGTGACCGCCTCGACCTCATAGCGCTGCAGCTCGGCGTCGGTCCCTGTCGCGGCGCGGATCGCGCCGAAGATCGCGTCGACGGGCCCGTCGCCGGACGCCTGCGCGACGGACTCCTCGCCGCTCGGCAGGATCACGCTGACGCGTGCCTCGGGGGCCCGCTCCGAGCCGGCCTCCACCTCGAACCAGCCGAGGTTGTACGCCTCCGCGCTCTCGCGCATCTCGTCGGAGACGATCGCCTCCAGGTCGAGCGCGGTGACCTGCTTCTTCTTGTCCGCGATCTCCTTGAAGCGCTTGAACGCATGGTTGAGCGCACCGCCCTCGACCTTGAAGCCGAGCTGCTGCAGCGCGTCCTGGAGCGCATGGCGACCGGAGTGCTTGCCCAGCACGATCGAGTTCGACTCCAGCCCGACCTCGGTCGCGTCCATGATCTCGTAGGTCGAGCGCTCCTTCAGGACGCCGTCCTGGTGGATGCCGGACTCGTGGGCGAAGGCGTTGCGGCCCACCACCGCCTTGTTCGGCGGCACGGAGTAGCCGGTCAGCCGCGAGACCATGCGGCTGGTCCGGGCGAGCTCGCGCGCATCCAGGCCCGTGTCCAGGCCGTGCTCGTCGCGACGGGTCCGGAGCAGCATCACGATCTCCTCGAGCGAGCAGTTGCCGGCGCGCTCGCCGATGCCGTTCACCGCGCACTCCACCTGCCGGGCGCCCGCCAGCAGCCCCGCGTAGGAGTTCGCGACGGCCAGGCCCAGGTCGTCGTGGCAGTGGACGGAGACCTCGACGCCGTCCAGGCCCGGTACCAGCTCGTAGAGCCTGCGGAAGTAGGCGGAGTACTCCTCGGGGGTCGTGTAGCCGACCGTGTCCGGGATGTTGATCACATTCGCGCCCTCGGCGACCGCGATCGCGCAGACCTCCGCCGTGAACTCGATCTCCGCGCGGGTCGCGTCCATGGGCGAGAACTCGACGTCGTCGCAGTAGGACTTCGCCAGCGCCACCGCCGCCTTGGCCTGGCCCTTGACGTCGTCGCGCGTCGTCTGCAGCTGGTGGGTGATGTGGATGTCGGACGTGGAGATGAAGGTGTGGATCCGCGGGCGTTCCGCACCCTTGATCGCGTTCCAGGCGGCGTCGATGTCCGCCTTGTGGGTGCGGGCGAGGCCGCAGATCACCGGGCCCTGCACGTTGCGCGCGATTGCCTCGACGGCCTCGAAGTCGCCGGGAGAGGTGATCGGGAAGCCGGCCTCGATCACGTCGACGCCGAGGCGAGCGAGCTGCTGCGCGATCTCGACCTTCTCCTGCTTGTTCAGCGAGATGCCGGGTGACTGCTCGCCGTCGCGCAGCGTCGTGTCGAAGATGTGGACCCGGTTCGCCTCGACTACCTCACTCATGACTACCTCCTTCTCCTAGGACTTCCGATGACCTGTTCCTGAGTTCGCGGCTGACGCGCCGCCCAGCGCTATTCCCCCCGAAGGGGGAGGAGAAGGAGAAGCGCCAGGCTGTCGAGCCGGTGCGTCATCGAAGTCAAAGCAGACTAGCGCAGCCGAGCATCCGGCACGAGGGCGAGGCCTTCCACCTGGCGCTCCCGATGGCGGTGCTGGTGGACTTCCTCGAGCTGATCCCTCTGATCGGGCTCACCGTCGGCGGGTTCTCCGTGTTCGCCGTGCTGATGATCGACGGTGGCACCGGCGACGCAATCGTCTGGCTGGTGATCTTCCTCGTCTACCAGCAACTGCAGGACCGGGTGATTCAGCCGCTGCTCTACAAGGGCGGGGCGCTCAAGCTCAATCCGGCAGTGGCCATCGTCGCCGTCATCGTCGGCGCGGACCTCGCCGGGATCCTCGGCGCCCTGCTGGCGATCCCCACCGCCGCCTCGCTGGGCGTAGTGGTCGACGAGCTGGTCTTCTCAGGTTCCGCGGGCCGGGCGGAGCCTGAGTCGGGCAAGTAGCTCGTCACCCCGCCTCCAGAACGGCTTGCCGCGGTCGCCGGCGAAGCGCTGCTCGGAGCGCTCCCGCTTGCCGTGGCGGTAGACGAGCTTCGCCCAGACCGAATGGGGCTTCGCCAAGCGGAAGGCGCTCGGGATTCCCACCACCGGGATCAGGATGCTCCAGATCGCCATCCCGAACTTCTCCTTGGCGGCGTTGACGAGCGCGAGGATGCCGCCGAGCAACCCGATCGACCCAACGACGGCCTGGGCTTCATCGGCGGCCTTTGTGGTCACATCGATCCAGCCGCGGAGGCTGACCAGCAGGAGGCCCGAGACGGCTGCGGCGATGATCACCGCATCGATTGATGCCCGCCCCTGCTTCTCCCAGTAGACGTCTTTCAGGTTGAGCCAGAGGGCGAACTCGTCCAGCGTCAGGCCGGTCCCGATCCCGAAGAAGATCGCGACGATCTCCCGCCAGGGGCTGTCCGGCGCGATCGCGATCGCGGCGTAGCCGCAGGTCAGTAGGAGCAGGATCCCCCAGACGAGATGGTGGATGTGCGTTCCGCCGACCTCGACGTTGCCCGGCCACCACTTCACCTGCGCCCGGATCATATGGGCGCTGGTGCGGATGAAGCCGAAGGTCAGCAGGAAGGAGACGAAGAAGAGGAAGTGCGGCTCCCTCCCCGTGTCGACGATGCCGTGCTGATAGGCGCTCCCGATGCTGCCGAGCACGAGCATGCGGGGAAACTAACTCAGCGGACGGTCCGTGCAGTCTCGCAGGCCTTCGACTTGTCCGCGCCCGCCTGACCATGGCAGAGATCCCGGCCGGCCCCGCCGTTCAGCCGGTCCGGCCCTGCCCCGCCGAACAGCGAGTCGTTGCCGAGCCCGCCTGAGACGTTGTCCGCGCCCGGCCCGCCCGTGACCCTGTCGTCGGCTCCTCCTCCGATCAGGGTGTCCGGCCCGCCCCCACCATCGAGCAGGTCCGGGCCGGCGCCGCCGACCACGCGATCGCGACCTGCGCCGCCCGATAGGGGCCGGCTCACCCCATCGATCACGCCGCCGATCATCACGGTCAGGAAGGGGTCGGCGTCGAAGCCGTCGTTGCCGGTGGCGAGGTCGCCGACGATCGCGCCGATGTATCCGGCCGCACAGCTCACCTGCGTCCCGGTGTCGCTGCCGGACTTCGCGTTGTCCAGCCGGCAGTTGGCGCCGCTGCCATCGGGGTCACCGAGCCCTTCCGGCGCCGTCAGGACCAGGCGCCCGGTGGGCTCCGCGGAGGCGGTGATCCGGTTGTCGATGTGGCGCTGGTCGTTCAGCGTCAGGACGTTGAGCGAGGCCGCGGCGCTGGCGCCGTGGCCGTGCACGGTCCATACGGACGCGGTCAGCCCGGGCCGCGCGGCCGCGCCGGCGGGCGTGGCCGCCGCGCCGATCGCCAGCAGCGCAAGCGCGCAGAGCGTCTTGCCAATCCCGAAGCTCATCTGTCGAAGTTAACCCGGCTCCCCGGCAATCAGAGCGGGCTACGGAACGAGCACGACCTTGCCGATGTTGCGACGCTCCGCGATGAACGTGTGCGCGTCTCCCGCGCGCTCGAACGGAAAGGCCTCAGCGATCACCGGGTCGAGCGCGCCCGACTCGAGCTCGGCGCTGAGCGACTCGAGCACGCGCCCGAGTCCCTCGGTGTCCTGCCAGGTGAGCATGTTGAGCCCGAAGACGCCCCGGTTCTCGTTCATCACCCCGAGGCTCTTCCACCAGGGCATCGTCGCCGTGGGCATCAGCAGGGTCCACGGGCGACCGCCCGCACGCTCCGCCCCTTCCCGGTGCTGAGCTCCGAGGCCCCGTACATGATCAGCTTGCCGCCCTGTCGCAGCAGGCGATAGTCCTTGCGGAAGTTGGTCGGGCCGGTGGCGTCCATGATCACATCGACGCCCTCGCCCCCGGTGATGCGGCGCACCTCCTGCTCGAAGTCAAGGGTCCGATAGTCGATCGGGTGATCGACGCCCTGCTCCCGGATCGCATCGTGCTTGGAGGCGGAGGCGGTCCCGAAGATCTCGGTCTCGCGCG
Source organism: uncultured Solirubrobacterales bacterium (assembly GCA_963725475.1). Taxonomy (GTDB): domain Bacteria; phylum Actinomycetota; class Thermoleophilia; order Solirubrobacterales; family 70-9; genus DASUPK01. Next base: position 44,577 of record CAVRYR010000001.1, read on the forward strand.
AGCGCGCGATCTGGGTCGCCGAGATACCGACGCCGCCCGCTGCTGCATGGATCAGCACCCGGTCGCCCTTGCGGATACCGCCCATCATCACCAGCGCCACGTAGGAGGTCGTGTAGTTCACCGGGAAGGCCGCCCCCTGCTCGAAGCTCCAGCCGTCCGGCAGCGGGAAGACCTGATCCTCCGGCACCGAGATCATCGAGGCGTGCCCGCCGAAGCGCGTGCCCGCGATCACCCGGTCCCCAGCGCTCACCGCCTCGACGCCGGCGCCGACCGATTCGACCTCGCCGGCCACCTCGTAGCCGAGCACGCAGGGCGGCTTCGGCGCGTCCGGGTAGAGGCCCACCCGCGCCATCGTGTCGGCGAAGTTGATGCCGGCGGCCTTGACGTCGATGCGGACTTCGCCGGGACCGACCGGCGGGTCCGGACGCTCCTGCACCTGGAGGACCTCGGGTCCCCCGTGACCGGTTTGGACGACCGCCCTCATCATTAATCGGGTTGCCCCTCGGCTTCGCCTGCGGGGCACCCTCATCAACCCTACAGAGACGGCGCGCCCGACGAAGAAGCCATCGAGCTCGAGAATGCGATCGATCGTCGCCGGGTTTACCGGGGCGTCGGTCGTGAGCGCCATGACGGCGGTGTCGCCCTCGGGCTCCGCGCCAACGGCGGCGGAGACGATGTTGACGCCCTCCTCGCCGAAGATCGTGCCGACACGTCCGATCATCCCTGGCTGGTCCGTGTAGCGGAAGATCGCCAGGTGCTCCGCGAACGGCAGGTAGAAGTCCTCGCCCCAGACGCGCGCCAGGTACGGAATGTTGCGCGGCCCGACGCCCGTGCCCGCGACCTCGACCGTCTCGCTCGCCGGTGTGCAGGCGGACGACGACCAGCTCAGTGAAGTCCTCCGAGATCGCGTCGCGGGTCTCCATCAGCTCGATGCCGCGCTCCTCGGCCATGTGCGGGCCGTTGACCAGGTTGACGGGCTCCTCGGTGTGGCCGGAGAGGATCCCCACCAGCGTGGCGATGCCGAGGATGCGAGTGTCCTGGTCCGCGAGCCGGCCGCGGAACTCGACCTCGACCCGGTCGGGCGGTCCCTCGCCGAGCGCCTGCGCGAGCCGCCCGAGCTTCTCGCAGAGGGGGACGAAGGGAGCGAGCTGCTCCATCACCTCGGGGCGGACGGCGGCGATGTTGACCGCGGTGGTGACGACGCCTCCGGTGAGCGCGGCGGTCACCTGCTCGGCTGTGACCACCCCGGCCCGGTCCTGCGCCTCGGCGGTCGACGCGCCCAGGTGCGGCGTGACGACGACGTCCTCGCGTTCCAGGATCGGATGGCCCCCGAAGGGCTCCTCCGGGAAGACGTCGAGGGCGGCGCCCGCGACCTTGCCTGAGTCGAGCCCATCGACGAGCGCGTCGAGGTCGATCAGCTCACCGCGGGCGCAGTTGACGATCCGCACCCCGTCGCGCATCTTCGCGATCGTGTCGGCGTCGATGAAGTTGACGGTCTCGGGCGTCTTCGGGAGATGGAGCGTGATGAAGTCGGCCCGCGCGTATAGCTCGGCCGGGTCGTCCACTCCCTCTGCGCCCAGCTCGCGGAAGCGTTCCGCGGTCACGAACTTGTCGTAGGCGACCACCGCCATCTCGAACGCCTGAGCGCGTGCCGCGACCAGCTGGCCGATCCGGCCGAAGCCGAGCACGCCGAGCGTCTTCCCGTAGAGCTCGGTCCCCTTGAAGCGGGTGCGGTCCCAGGCGCCGCCGGCGAGGCTCGCATGGGCCTGCGGGATGTTGCGGCAGAGCGCGAGCATCAGGGCCATGGTGTGCTCGGTGGCGGCGATCGAGTTCGCCTCCGGGGCGTTCGCGACGACTATTCCCCGCTTCGTCGCCGCGTCGACATCGACGTTGTCCACGCCCGTTCCCGCGCGGCCGATCACCTTGAGGTTGCCGGCCAGCTCGATCAGGTCGGGGGTGAGCTTGGTCGCCGAGCGGATCAGGATGCCGTCGAACTCCCCAATGCGCTTCTCGAGCTCGTCGCCGTTCCAGTCCAGGCCGAGCTCGACGTCGAAGCGCTCGCGCAGCAGCTCGACGCCGGCGTCGGCGATCTTCTCCTTGACGAGGACCTTCATCCGCGGACTTCGTCCGAGTTCTCGAGCACCCAGTCGATGCAGGCCGTCAGCGCCTCGACGTCGGCGGGGTCGACGGCGGGAAACATGCCGATCCGGAGCTGGTTGCGCCCCAGCTTGCGGTAGGGCTCGACGTCGACGATGCCATTGGCCCGCAGCATCGCGGCAAGGGCGGCGGCGTCGACCTCTTCGGCGAAGTCGATGGTCCCGACCACCAGCGAGCGCTTGGCCGCGTCGGCGACGAACGGGCTCGTCAGCGCCGAGGCCTCGGCCCACGCGTAGAGGTGCTCTGACGAGGCGCGGCAGCGCGAGACGCCGAAGTCGAGGCCGCCGCCATCGAGCAGCCACTCGATCTGGTCGGCGAGCAGGAACAGCGTCGCCAGCGCCGGCGTGTTGTAGGTCTGCTCCTTGCGCGAGTTCTCGAGCGCGGTCGCCAGCGAGAGGAAGGCGGGCTGCCACCGGCCCTCGGCCCGGTCGAGCTCCTCGATTCGAGAGATCGCAGCCGGGCTGAGCACCGCGAGCCAGAGCCCGCCGTCCGCGGCGAAGGCCTTCTGGGGAGCGAAGTAGTAGGCGTCGGCCTGCCCGACGTCGACCGGCAGGCCGCCGGCGCCCGAGGTGGCGTCGATCAGGACCAGGCTGTCCCCGCCCCCTCCGGCCGGGCCACGGGGACCATCACGCCTGTGGAGGTCTCGTTGTGCGCCCAGGCGATCACGTCCGCCTCCGGGTCGGCCACGGGCGCGGGGGCGTCACCCGGTTCGGCCTCGATCACGATCGGTTCTGCGAGGAACGGGGCGCCGCCTGTCGCCTTGGCGAACTTCGATGAGAACTCGCCGTAGGTCAGGTGCAGCGGGCGCTTCCGGACCAGCCACGCCGCGGCGGCGTCCCAGAACGCGGTCGTGCCCCCGTTGCCGAGCACCACCTCGTACCCATCCGGGATGCCGAAGAGCTCGGCGAGGCCCGAGCGCACCCGGGCGACCAGGTCCCTGACCGGCGCCTGGCGGTGGGAGGTGCCCATCAGGTCGCTCTGCTGGGCGAGCTTGGCGAGTGCCTCCGGTCGCACCTTCGACGGGCCGCAGCCGAATCTGCCGTCGGCCGGCTTCAGCTCAGCGGGAATCTCCACGATCGTTCGTGTCATTGGCGAAGCCGCAAGGCTAAAGGTCGCCAGGGCTGGACTGCCCTCCGTCGCGTGGGATAGGGTGGCCTCGCGTCTAAAGGGGAGGGACGCCGCCGCTGGCGCGAATCCCCAAGACCTCGACCTTTGGAGAGATACATGTACCCCATCAGCTATGAGGTGGATCCCGCCCTGGAGGGCAGGAACCGGCTCACAACGTTCTTCCGCTCTCTCGTCGTTATCCCCTGGGCGATCGTCGCCTACGTCTACGGGATTGTCGCCGGGATCGCCGCAGTGATTGCCTGGTTCGCGATCGTCTTCACGGGCAGGTACCCGGACGGTATCTACGACTTCAACGCCGGATACCTGCGGATGTACAACCGCGTATACGGGTTCGAGTACCTGCTCACCGACGAGTGGCCGCCGTTCGGCGGCGAGGAGGCGCCGGGCTACCCGGTTCGGATCGGCGTGGCGCAGGCGCTCGGCCAGTACAGCCGCCTGAAGACCGGCTTCCGCTTCATCGTCGGCATCCCAGTGATGCTGCTGGGGGCCGTGCAGGGCATCATTCTCGCCGTCTGCAGCCTGATCGCCTGGTTCGCGATCCTGTTCACCGGCAAGCTGCCGGAGGGCCTGTTCAACCCGATGCGGTCGGCCGCGGCGTACCTGGCTCGCGCGAACGCGTACTTCCTGCTGATGACCGAGGACTGGCCACCGTTCTCGTATGAGGAGGGCGGCTCGGCCACGGCCGGCGAGATCAGCAGCGGGACCCCGACCCAGAGCTAGCAGCTGTACCCGGTCGGATACGAAGCCGACTATGAGGAGGAGCGGAGGCGGTGGCGAACCGCCTTCCGCTTCATCCTCGCCGTGCCCTGGCTGTTGCTCGGCGGCGCGTTCGTCACCGCTGGGTTCATCGTCGCGGTGATCGCCTGGTTTGCGATCGTCTTCACCGGCCGCTACCCGCAGGCGCTCTATGACTTCAACGCCGGGGTGATCCGCTTCATCGCCCGGGCCAACGCCTTCTTCAACCTGCAGACGGACGAGTGGCCGCCGTTCGGCTGGGAGGAGGACGCTGGCTATCCGATCCGCGCTTCTGTGGGCCCGTCCCCCGACCGCCTCGATCGCTGGAAGACCGGCTTCCGCTTCATCGTCGGCATCCCGGCGATGTTCATGCTCTACCTGATCGGCGCGGTCTGGCCCGTGGCGGCGGCGGTCGCCTGGTTTCAGATCGTCTTCAGGAAGCGCTCGGCGGCCGGCACCCACAACGTGCTCGGCTGGGGCCTCGCCTACCAGTTGCGCGCAACGGCCTACTTTCTGCTGATGACCGACTCCCTGCCGCCGGTGTCGGAGCAGGAAGCCCTGACGAGGGCCTGATGCCGAGAGAGGCGAACCCTCGCGGCCCGGGTTGTGGACCAACACCGCGAGGTCGACTAGCGTGTGGTTTGTGTCGGGCAACTTGGATGTCCGACGGCGAAAGAGGGAGAGGGAATGACTTTCACGGAAGCGATCAAGTCCGGCTTCGACCACTACGTGGAGTTCAGCGGTCGGGCCTCCAGGCCCGCATACTGGTGGTGGTTCCTGTTTGCGATCCTGGTTGCAATCGCCGCCAACATCATCGACGCCGTAATCGGGAGCTTCGGTGTCGTCAGCGGACTCGCGGGCCTGGCGCTCCTGCTGCCGGGGCTCTCGGTGTCCATTCGCCGGCTGCACGACATCGATCGGACCGGCTGGTGGGTCCTGATAGCTCTCATCCCGATCATCGGGTTCATCGTGCTGCTGATCTTCTATCTGCAGCAGGGCGACGCCGGCGAGAACCGCTACGGACCCCCGCCGGCTGAGGGCGCCGCGTCGGCAGCCACCGCATAGCTGGTGGCGGCTCCGCGGAGCCGCATCGCGCGTCCAGTCAGTCCCCGATCCAGGGCATCATCGAGCGGAGCTCCTTGCCGACCTGCTCGATCTGCGAGCCGGCCGCCTCCTCGCGCATCCGCTGGAAGTTCTCCTGACCCGCCTCGTTCTCGGCGATCCACTCCTTCGCGAACTCGCCGGACTGGATGTCGGCGAGGATCTTCTTCATCGCCTGGCGCGTCTCGTCGGTGACCACCTTCGGGCCCCGCGTCATGTCGCCGTACTCGGCGGTGTTCGAGATCGAGTGGCGCATCCCCTGGATGCCGTGCTCGTACATCAGGTCGACGATCAGCTTGAGCTCGTGCAGGCACTCGAAGTAGGCCAGGCGCGGGTCGTAGCCCGCCTCGACCAGCGTCTCGAAGCCCGCGCGGACCAGCTCCGTCGCGCCGCCGCAGAGCACGGCCTGCTCGCCGAAGAGGTCAGTCTCGGCCTCGTCCTTGAAGGTGGTCTCGATGACCCCGGCGCGGCCGCCGCCGATCCCGCTCGCGTAGGCGAGCACCAGGTCGCGCGCCTTGCCGGTGGCGTCCTGGTGGACCGCCATCAGGCAGGGCACGCCGGCGCCCTCCGTGAACTCCCGCCGGACCAGGTGGCCCGGGCCCTTCGGGCGCGACCATGCCGACGTCGACCCCGGGCGGCGGCTCGATCTGGCCGAAGCGGATCGCGAAGCCGTGGGCGAACATGAGCAGGTTGCCATCGGCGATCCCGTCGGCGATCTCCTCCTGCCAGATCTGGGCCTGCTTCTCGTCCGGCAGCAGGATCATCACGATGTCGCCGCGGCTTGCGGCGTCCGCGACGTCGAGCACCTCGAGCCCCTCGGCCTCGGCGTCCGCCCGGCTGGAGGAGTCGGGCCGCAGCCCGACTACGACGTTGACGCCGGAGTCCTTCAGGTTGAGGGCGTGTGCGTGGCCCTGGGAGCCGTAGCCGAGGATGGCGACGGTCTTCCCCTCCAGGACGGAGAGGTCCGCGTCCTTGTCGTAGAGGACCTCGTCGGCCGCTGTCATGAGGCGGCGGATGCTAGCGACCGGCCGGTTCGGGCAGCTCGCCCCGCAGCAGCTTCCCGGATGGCGTGCGCGGCAGGCTCGGAGACGAAGTCGACCCGCTTCGGGCACCTTGTGGGCGGCGAGGGACTCGCCGCAGTGGGCCTGGAGCTGGTCCTCGTTGGCCTCCGCGCCGTCGGCCAGGACCACCAGTGCGCAGACGGCCTCCTGCCACTCGGGATCGGGACGGCCGACCACGGCCGCGTCGGCGACCGCCGGATGAGAGAGCAGCACGGCCTCGACCTCGGCGGGCATCACGTTCTCGCCCCCGGTGACGATCAGATCGCTGCCACGCCCGGTGACGTAGAGGAAGCCGTCCTCGTCGATGTAGCCGAGGTCTCCGGTGTGCAGCCAGCCGTCGGGGTCGACCGCCTCCCGCGAGACGGTCGGCCCCTGCACCAGGATCTCGCCCTGGTCGATCCGCACGTGGCTCGTGAGCAGCGGCCGGCCCGCCGAGCCGATCTTCCGTCCGGCGTCCTCCGGAGCCAGCGTCGTCACCTGCGAGCAGGTCTCGGTCATCCCGTAGGTCTGCACGACGGTCGCCCCGCGGTCGAGCGCCTCGCCGAGCGCGTCCTCGGGAACCGGCCCGCCGCCGATCAGGATCGCCCGCGGATGGGAAAGATTCGCACCGGCCTCGAGCAGGCGGATCAGCTGGGTCGGGACGAGCGAGACCACGCCAATGTCCCCGGAGACCAGCGTGCTCGCCACCTGCTCGGTGTCGAAGCCGTCCAGCAGGACCGCGGTCGTCCCGTAGATGACCGAGCGCAGGATGATCGACAGCCCGGCGACGTGGCTGAGCGGCAGGCAGCAGAGCCAGCGGTCCCGGGGGTCCACGCCGAGGTTGAACGCGGAGCCGACCGCGCTGAAGAGGAAGTTGCCGTAGGTGAGGGCGACCGGCCGCGGCTCGCCCGAGGTGCCGCTGGTCAGGATGCGGCAGCAGACGTCGTCCATGTCGTGCTCGCCCAGAAGGGGAAGGTCGGCCTCGGTCTGGGTGAGCTCCGCCGCGTCGTTCAGGTCGACGGCGGGGCGCTCGGCCGCGAGCACGGCTGCTCGCTCGGCCTCGGTGAGACGCGGGCCGAGCGGAAGCGCGACCGCACCCAGCTTCATCAGGGCGTGCAGCAGCACGACCTCCTCGCGGCGCGGATGCATCGTCAGCGCCGCCACCCCGCCCCTCCTCACGCCGAAGGCGGCGAGCCGGCGGGCGACCCAGGTCGCCTCGGCCTCGAGCTCCGCGTAGGTGACGCTGGAGGCCTCCGTGACCAGGGCGGTCCGCTCGGGGCAGCTCTGTGCCCTCTGCGCGAGCCAGTCGTCGAGCTTCACGCCGGGAAGTCTATGGTTGCCGCCGTGCCGAGACGACACAAGGACGCCCCGCCCGAGTCAGAGCTCTACGCGCCGATCGAGTGGCGCTCGGAGGGCGACTACGAGGACGTCCTCTACGAGCGCGGCGACGCGATCGCGAAGATCTCGATCAACCGCCCGGAGGTCCACAACGCCTTCCGGCCGCCGACGCTGGCCGAGCTCCGCGAAGCCTTCACTCGCGCCCGCGACGACACCGAGGTGGCGGCGATCATCTTCACCGGCGTCGGGGAGGAGGCCTTCTGCTCAGGCGGCGATCAGCGGATCCGCGGCGACGACGGCTACATCGGGGACGACGAGGTGGCCAAGCAGGGTGTCGGGCGGCTCGACGTCGGCGACCTGCACGTGCAGATCCGCCGCCTGCCGAAGCCGGTGATCGCGATGGTCGCCGGATACGCGGTCGGCGGCGGCCACATCCTCCACCTGGTCTGCGATCTGACGATCGCGGCCGACAACGCCGTCTTCGGCCAGACCGGGCCCCGCGTGGGCAGCTTCGATGGCGGCTTCGGCTCCTCGCTGCTGGCCCGCAACGTCGGCGTCAAGAAGGCGAAGGAGGTCTGGTTCCTCGCGCGCCTCTACGAGGCGGACGAGGCGCTCGAGATGGGCTTGGTCAACACGGTGGTCCCGCTGGCCGACCTGGAGCGGGAGACCGTCGCCTGGTGCCGCGAGATGGCGGCCCTCTCCCCCCTTGCTCTCCGGCTGCTGAAGGCGAGCTTCAACGCCACCGAGGACGGGCTCACCGGGATCCAGGAGCTCTCCCACGACGCGACGCTGCTCTTCTACATGACGGAGGAGGGGCAGGAGGGCCGCAACGCCTACCAGCAGGGCCGCACCCCGGACTTCTCCAGGTACCCGAAGAGGCCCTGACTTGAGGATCTGGCTGATGGCGGCGCGTCCGCGGACGCTGCCGGCGGCGATCGCGCCCGTGCTGGTCGGCACCGCTACGGCGATCTATGCACACGGCGACCTGCGGCGGGTTGGGGCCTTCATCGCCGCCCTGATCGGCTCGGTTTTCATCCAGATCGGGACCAACCTCGCCAACGACTACTCGGACGCGAAGCGCGGCGCGGACACGGTCGACCGGCTCGGGCCGGTGCGGGTCACGGCCGCGGGGCTGGTCGCGCCTCGCAGCGTGCTGATCGCGACCTGGCTCGCCTTCGGCGTCGCGGTGGCCGCGGGCATCTACCTGGCGACGGTCGCCGGCTGGATCATCATCGCCGTCGGCGCAGCCTCGATCGCCGCAGGCGTGCTCTACACAGGCGGGCCGCGACCGTATGGCTACGCCGGCCTGGGCGAGCTCTTCGTCTTCCTCTTCTTCGGCCTGGTCGCCGTCAACGGCTCCTACTACGTGCAGCTGGAGCGTCTCGACTGGGTGCCGTTCGGCTTCTCGGTCGCGGTGGGCTGCCTGGCGACGGCGATCCTGGTGGTCAACAACGTGCGTGACATCGAGACCGACCGGCGCGCCGACAAGCGGACGCTGGCGGTGAGGCTCGGCCGGGACGGGGCTCGGCGGCTCTACGTGGGACTGGTCGGCCTCGCCTACGTCGCCCTGTTCGTCACCGTGGCGGCGAACGGCGGGCCTTGGTGGGCACTGCTCGGCTTCCTGTCCCTGCCGCTGGCAGTGAAGCCGGCGCGTGCAGTGCTGACCCGCACGGACGGCCCGGCGCTGAACGGAGCGCTCGCCGGGACCGGAGCGCTGCTTGGCGTCTTCAGCCTGGCGGTCTCCGCCGGGCTCTTGATCGCCGCCTGACGCGGGTTAGAGTCGGCGGGTGCGCCTGGAGGAGCTGGAGGTCTTCCCCTACTCGCTGCCATTTCGCGAGCCGTACGTGACCGCCCGCGGGGAGCTGCGCGAGCGGCGGCTGATCCTGGTCCGGATCCGCGGCGAGGGACTCGAGGGGCTGGGAGAGACGGCCGCGCTCTCCCTGCGCGGTGGGGTCTCGCTCGAGTCGATAGTCGCTGAGATTCGCGACCGCTGCTGGCCCGCCCTGCTCGACGGCGGCATCGAGCCCGAGCGGATCTGGTCGGCGATCGCTCGCTGCCGCAACCGTGGCGCCTCAGCCCAGGCGGTGGCTGCCGTCGACATCGCGCTGCATGACCTGGTCGGCCGCGCATCCGGCAAGCCGGTCTGGCAGCTGCTCGGAGCCCACGAGGCCGAGCCGGTGGCCTGCAACGCCACGCTCCCGGCCGCCAACCCTGCCGCGACGCGGGCGATGGCCGAGGACTGGGCCGCCCAGGGCTTCCGCACCTTCAAGCTCAAGGTCGGGTTGGCGGGCGACGTAACCCAGGTCGCGACCGTCCGGCAGACGCTCGGAGCCGACGCGGCGATCAGGGTGGACGCCAACGGCGCCTGGAGCGTCGGGGACGCGGTCGACCGGCTGACGGCGATGGTGGGGCACGATATCGAGCTGGCCGAGCAGCCGGTCGGCACCTTCGAGCAGATGGTGGAGGTCCGACGGCGGGTGGATGTCCGCATCGCCGCCGACGAGAGTCTCGTCTCCCCCTTCGATGCCCGCCGCGCGCGTGAGCTCGATGCCTGCGAGATCGCCGCTGTCAAGATCGCCAAGGTTGGGGGCCTAGGTGCCGCGCTCGAGATCGCGGAGACGATTCCCTCATACCTGTCGAGCGCGCTGGAGGGACCGGTCGGGATCGCGGCCGCGGCCCACGCGGTGCAGGCGCTCCGCGCCCGCGGCGCGGACGCCGGAGTCGCGCACGGGCTCGCGACCGAGAGGCTGTTCTCCGCAACGGTCGGGCGGGGAGTCGCGGCCGAGGGAGACCGGCTGATCGTGAGCGACAGGCCCGGACTCGGAATCGAGCTCGACGAAGAGGCGCTTGCGGCCCGCCGGCTGCCCTGATCTACGGTTCGATCATGGATCCGACCAACCGCAACACGGCGCTGGCCTCCGCGATGGCCGAGGAGCTGGCGCGATGCGGCGTCCGTAGGGCGGTGATCTCCCCCGGCTCGCGCTCGACCCCGCTGGCGGTGGGCCTCTGGCGGCAGCCCGAGATCGAGGTAAGCGTGATCCTCGACGAGCGCAGCGCCGGCTTCTTCGCGCTCGGTACGGCGCTCGCCACGGGAGTCCCCGCCGCGGTGCTCTGCACGTCCGGCTCCGCCGCGGCGAACCTGCACCCGGCCGTGGTCGAGGCCGACCAGGCAAGCGTCCCGATGATCGTGCTCACGGCCGACCGTCCCCCCGAGCTGCGGGACATCGGCGCCGGTCAGACGATCGACCAGCTCAAGCTCTATGGCGAGGCCGTTCGCTGGTTCTGCGAGGTGGGCACGCACGAGGCTGACGACGAGGGGCTGCTCCACTTCCGCTCGGTCGCCTGCCGCGCCCACGCCGCGGCACTCGGCGACCCCCGGCCCGGCCCCGTCCACCTGAACGTTCCCTGGCGCGAGCCGCTGGCGCCCCTCCCTGTCGAGGGGCAAGTGACAGCAGGCGATCCGCTCGCTCTGGAGGGGCGCGGCAAGGCCCCGCTGAGCGCGGTTCGTCGAGCCGTGCCCCGCGCGGACGAGGCACTGCTCGACCGCCTCGCCGAGCGAATCGAGTCCACGCCAGCCGGCCTGATCGTGGCCGGGCGCCAGCGCGATCCCGGCCTGGCGGAGCCGCTGGCGGCCCTCGCCGCTGCCGCCGGCTATCCCATCCTCGCCGAGCCGACCTCCCAGCTCAGGCGCGGGCCGCACGATCGCTCGCTCGTGATCACCGCCTACGACCACATTGCGCGCGACCACCCCGAGCGGCTGCGTCCGCAGCTGATCATCCGGGTCGGCGACCTGCCCACCAGCAAGCCGCTGCGCCAGTGGCTCGCCGCCACAGGCGGCCTCGAGCAGGTCGTGATCGACCCCTCCGGTGAGTGGCGGGAGCCCACCCGCCGGGCGGACACGATCCTGCGTGCCGATCCGATCGCCACTGCGAGAGCATTGTCCGAGCGACTGGCCCGCCTGCGCCCTGGCGCCAGCACGGTCGCGGGCTCCGATTTCGCCACACGCTGGCTCGAGGCGGAGCGCTCGGTGCGCCAGGTGGTCGACGCGCGGGTCGAGGGGCTGGACGAGCTCAGCGAGCCGGGCGTCTGGTATGCACTCGCGCGCGCCCTGCGAGACGGAGACTCCGTGTTCGCCGCCTCCAGCATGCCCGTGCGGGACCTCGAGGCCTTCCTGCGGCCCGGCCCGGAGGGCGTCCGCTTCGCCTCCAACCGGGGCGCGAACGGGATCGACGGTCTGGTCTCGACCGCTGCCGGCCTGGCGACCGGGAGCGGTTCCCGCACCTGGGCCGTGCTCGGCGATCTGGCGCTCTTCCATGACCTCGGCGGCCTGGTGGCGGCCGCCCGGGTGGAGGACCTCCGCCTGATCGTGATCGACAACTCAGGCGGCGGCATCTTCCACTTCCTGCCGCAGGCCGAGGCGATGGACGAGCCGGAGTTCGAGGCGCTACTCGGCACACCGAGCGGGCTCGATCCGGCCGCCACGGCCGAGCTCCACGGGCTCAGCGACGCAGCGCCCTCGAGCCCCGCGGAGCTGGACGATGCGCTCGCTGAGGGCGTCCGGATGATCGTGCTGCGCACCGACCGCCGCCGCAACCTCGAGCTCCACCGGGAGCTGGCCGAGGTTGCGGCGGCGGCGATGTCAGCTCCTTAGGCCGTCGCGGCCGGCTCCGGGATCGCGCCGATCTGCATCATCAGCGCCATGTTGTCGGTGACGCCCCAGTGCTCGGCGCACTTGCCGTCCTCGATGCGGATGATGTCGATGCACTCGATCTCGAACGTCTTGTCGCTTGCCGGCACGCCCATCCACTCTCCGGTGTGCTTGCCGGTGATCGTCACCTGAGCGCAGGCCAGGTCACCGCTCTCGAGCGACTGCCCGACCGTCGCCTTGATGTCCGAAAACGCGCCGCGGAGCGCGTTGACGAAGAAGACGACGCCCTCCTTGCCGTCGGGCTGTCCGGGGAGGCCCTGCTCGTGATCGACCACGTCGTCGGTGACCGGCTCATCGAGTTTGTCGAGGTCACCCTTGCCGAGCATCTCGTCATAGAAGCCCTGGATCAATTCAACACCTTCAGCCATGCATCTCTCCTTCTCCTCGTTTAACCCGTGTCAACCTACTTCCGACGTACGGGACGCTGTCAAGGTCCGGTGAAGCCGAGATCCGTTGCGGCTAGGAGGCGAGCAGGGGCAGCAGAGCCTCGAACTTGAGCTCGGACTCCTGCAGCTCTGCGGCGGGCTCGGAGTCCGCCACGATCCCGCAGCCCGCGAACAGGTGCGCCTCGCGGTCGCGAAGCAGCGCCGAGCGGAGCCCGACGCAGAACTCGCCGTCCTCCGCTGCGTCCATCCAGCCCATCGGGCCGGTGTACCAGCCGCGGTCGATCCCCTCGAGCTCCGCGATCAGCTCCAGCGCGGCCTCCCTCGGCTCGCCGCCGATCGCTGGGGTCGGGTGCAGGAACCCGGCCAGCTCGATGGCGCTGTGCGACTCGGCGAGCTGCGCCCGGATCGGGGTCGCCAGGTGCTGGAGGTTCCCGACCTTGATCACGAAGGGCTCGCCCTCCGCGTGGACCCAGACCGAGTGCGGCCGCAGCGTGCGCTCGATCCGCTTGACGACGATCGCGTGCTCCTCGCGGACCTTGGGGCTGCGCAGCATCGCCTCGCCAAGGTGGTCATCGACGGCCGGGTCGGCGCTGCGCCCAGTGGTTCCCGCGAGTGCCACGGTCGCCGCGACCGCCCCCGAGCGCCGCACCAGTAGCTCGGGGCTGGCTCCGACGAAGGCCGCCTCGGCCGTCCCGAAGCAGAAGCAGAAGCAGGCCGGGAAGAGGTCCCGGAGCGCGCCCAGCAGCGCGGCGGGGTCATGCGCGGCGTGGGCCTCGACGGTGAGCTCGCGCGCCAGGACGACCTTGTCCAGGCGCCGGCGCGGATCCGCTCGACCGCTGCGGCGACGATCCGCTCGTAGCGCTCCGGCGGGTGGCGGCCGGAGATCGCGGTCGCTGCGCTCGGATGGGGATCGGCCGGCGTCAGCGGGGCCGCGCGCAGTGCCGGCCAGCCTGCGCCGGATGCCCTCGAGCGCCGCGTCCGCACCGGCCGCCTTCAGCACGATGGAGGCGGTGGCGAAGGCGCCGGCCGTCGCCGCGCATGATCGAGAGCTCGGGCAGCACCGCGAGCGCCGGCGGCAGCGAGGACCAGATGGACTCGCCGCCGCCCTCGGGGTCGAAAGCGAGACCCGCCGCCCAGACCGGCCCGCGCACCGGCGGGCAGGCCGTCGGGCTCGGTGGCCAGCCGATCGCGCATCGCTCGGGCACAGCCTTCGGCCAGGTCGCGCGAAGCGGTCCGGGCCACGGCTGACCACCTCGGCGGCGCTGCCGAGGCCGGCGAGAGCGAAGCCGCGATCCGGCTGCTCCCAGGCAGAACCAGCGGTCCGAGGCGAGGCGCGAGCCCGCGATCAGCGCCGCTCGGGTCGACTCCAGGATCGAGCTCCACCGTGGCCGAGACGAGCCGCCGCTCGTCCCGCGGTGCGCGGGCGACCGCCTGCTCGAGCCCGGTGAGAATCGCCCCGTCGTCGAGCGCGACGCTCATTCTCAATAAACGGGTTGCGCTTTCGCGCACCCTCGCATCATGCGTCGGGCTTGGAGCGGGCGATCGCGATCTCGCCCGTGCGGACCATCTCGATCAGCCCGTGCGGGCGGATCATGCGCTCGAACGCCTCGATCTTGTCGGCGCTGCCGGTGACCTCGATGGTCAGCGAGCGGCGGGAGACGTCGACGATCTTGGCGCGGAAGATCTCGGCGAACTGCATGATCTCGGCGCGGCTCTCGATCGGAGCCGAGACCTTGAACAGCGCCATCTCCCGGGCGATCGTCTCGCCCGGCTCCATGTCGCGGATCTTGATCACGTTGACCAGCTTGTGGAGCTGCTTGGTGACCTGGTCGATCGGGTGCACCGCGCCGTCCACGGTCAGCGTGATGCGGGAGACCTCGGGGTCGTCGGTCGGGCCGACGGCGAGCGTGTCGATGTTGAACCCGCGGCGGCTGAACAGGCCGGCGATCCGGGCGAGGACGCCCGGGCGGTTCTCGACCAGGATCGAGAGGACGTGCTTGCGGCCGGTGAGCGCGCCCGCGGCGGCGTCGAGGTCCTCGAGCTTGATCAGATCTGGGGTGCCGGCTTCCATCTCAGCCCACCATGTCCCGGGCGGCGGCGCCGGCGGGGATCATCGGGTAGCAGTTCTCGTCCTTGGTGACGCGCACGTCGAGCAGCACCGGGCCCTCGCTCGGCGAGCGCCTCGCGCATCGCGCCCTCGACCTCGTTCTTGTCGTCGACCATCATGCCCCTCGCAGCCGAAGGCCTCGGCCAGCTTCGGCCAGTCGGGGCTGGGGCCCATCTCGACGGACGAGTAGCGCCCGTCCCAGAACAGCTCCTGCCACTGGCGGACCATGCCGAAGTAGCCGTTGTTCATCAGGAAGACCTTCACCGGGATCTCGTGGCGGACGGCGGTGGCGAGCTCCTGGCAGGTCATGATCAGGCTGCCGTCGCCGGCGAGGCAGACGACCGTGGTCGTCGGGGCAGGCGACCTTGGCGCCGATCGCCGACGGGCAGGCCGAAGCCCATCGTGCCGAGGCCGCCGGAGTTGATCCAGCGGCGCGGCTTGGCGAAGTCGTAGTACTGCGCCGCCCACATCTGGTGCTGGCCGACGTCGGAGGTGATGATCGCGTCGCCCTCCGTGGCCTCGTACATCGCCTCGATCATGCGCTGCGGCTTGATCTCGGAGTCCGTCGAGTCCTCGTAGGCGAGCGGGTACTCCTTCTGCCAGCCGTGGATCTGGTCCCACCAGTCGTCGAGCCGCGAGCGGTCCGCCTGGAGCGCCCGGTACTCGCTGGTCAGCTTCGGCAGGACCTCCTTGGCGTCGCCGACGATCGGGATGTGGGCCGGGACGTTCTTGGAGATCTCGGCCGGGTCGACGTCGATGTGGACGAACTTGGCCCGCGGCGCGAACTCGGAGAGCTTGCCGGTGATCCGGTCGTCGAAGCGGGCGCCGATCGCGACGATCAGGTCGGCGTCGTCCATCGCGTAGTTGGCGGTGCGGGTGCCGTGCATGCCGAGCATCCCGAGCCACTGCTCGTGCGGCGCCGGGAAGGCGCCCAGGCCCATCACCGTGCAGGTGACCGGGAAGTTGTCGGAGGTGCAGAGCTCGCGGAGCTCCTCGGAGGCGTTGGCGTTGATCACCCCGCCGCCGGCGTAGATCACCGGGCGGCTGCGCGTTGGCGAGCGCCTTGGCGGCGATCCGGATCTGCTTGATGTTGCCCTCGGTCGAGGGCTTGTAGCCGGGCAGGTTCGGCGTCTCGGTGATCGGCTCGTACTCGATGTCGGCGCGCGAGAGGTCCTGCGGGACGTCCACCAGCACCGGGCCCGGGCGCCCGGTCGAGGCGATGTGGAAGGCGGCGTGGATGTAGTCGGGGATGTGGCGCGGGTCCTGGACCATGAACGAGTGCTTGACGATCGGCATCGTGATGCCGTTGACGTCGGCCTCCTGGAAGCCGTCGGTGCCGATCAGCTCGGTGCGCACCTGGCCGGTGATGAACACCGTCGGCACCGAGTCCATCATCGCGTCGGCGATCGCCGTCACCAGGTTGGTGGCGCCCGGGCCCGAGGTGGCGAGCGCGACGCCGACCCGGCCCGAGGCCTTGGCGTAGCCCTCGGCCGCGTGGCCGGCGCCCTGCTCGTGGCGCGCCTGGATGTGGCTGATGTCGGCGTCGTAGAGCGCGTCGTAGGTCGGCAGGTTGGCGCCGCCGGGGATGCCGAAGACGTGCTCGACGCCCTCGGCCTTGAGGGCCTCCATCAATGCGTCAGCCGCGCGCATGGGCAGCGATGGTAGCAGTGGCCCAAAGCGGCCGTCCGAGGCGCGTCTTGCCCGCTCGCAAGCGGGACGGCTGCGAGCTCAGCGTTCGCCGAGCGGGACCTCGCCGCGCCAGCTCGCCGGGCTTCCAGCGGGTCCGCGGCAGGATCGCGCGCTCGATCACCCGGTCGCGGTGGCGCTCGATCGTCTCGAGCATCGAGCGGACCAGCTCCTCGCCGAGGTGATGCGGCTCCAGCCCGAGGTCGAGGAGCTTGGTGTTGGATGGCGTTGTAGTAGTGCTCCTCGAGCCTCGACCCGCGGGTTTCGAGGTGCGTCGATCTCGACCTCGTGCCCGACCTCGGCGGCGGCGCGCTTCACCAGCTCGGCGAGCTCGGCGACCGAGAACTGCTCGGTGAACTGGTTGAAGACCCGGAACTCGCCGAGCTCGGCCGGGTTGTCGACCGCCAGCTCGACGCACTGCAGCGTGTCGCGGATGTTGAGGAAGCCGCGGGTCTGGCCGCCCTCGCCGTAGACGGTGAGCGGGTGGCCGATCACGGCCTGGACGCAGAAGCGGTTGAGCACCGTGCCGAAGCACTCGTCGTAGTCGAAGCGGGTGCCGAGGCGCTCGTCCTGGGCCGTCTCGTCGGTCTCGATCCCGTAGACGACGCCCTGGTTGAGGTCGGTCGAGCGCAGGCCCCAGATCCGGCAGGCGAAGTGGATGTTGTGCGAGTCGTGGACCTTGGAGAGGTGGTAGAGCGAGCCGGGCATCTTCGGGAACGGCAGCGTGTCCTTGCGGCCCTTGTGCTCGATCTCGATGAACCCCTCCTCGATGTCGATGTTCGGGCGTCCCGTACTCGCCCATCGTCCCGAGCTTGACCAGGTGGCAGTCCGGGACGCGGTCGCGGAGCGCGAAGAGCAGGTTGAGGGTGCCGATCACGTTCGTGTACTGGGTCTCGACCGCCTGCTCGCGGTGGCTTCATCGAGAACGGCGCCGAGGGCTGCTCGCCGTAGTGGATGACCGCCTCGGGCAGGGTCTCGGCGATCACCGCCTCGAGGAAGGCGGAGTCCTCGATCGCGCCCACGAACGAGCGGATCTCGTTGCCCGAGACCTCGTGCCAGGCCTCGATCCGCTCGGTCGAGCGAGGCGGATCGGGGTCAGCGAATCGGTCGACGTGCTCGGTCGTGCCAGCGGCGGCGCGAGAAGTTGTCGACGACGGATACCTCGTGCCCGCGCGCCGAGAACCGCATCGCGGTCGGCCAGCCGAGGTAGCCGTCACCCCCGAGGATCAGGACCCGCATGACCGCGGCGAGGTACGAGACCATGCGCCCGCCGTTGGCAGCAACTGCGTCGCCGACTCTCGATCTTTCCTCCCGAGCTGACCGCGATCCGCGCGGTCGGGCTGGTCCTCGCCGCGCTGATCGCGGGCTACGCGATCTGGCGCCGGCGCGTCGCTGTCGCAACGCCGACGTCCTGATCCTGTCTGTCGGTCGCGCTCGCGCCTGGCGATCGTCTCCGGAACCGAGATCCTCGACGCGCTGCTCTCGGCGTTCTCCTTCAAGCGCGGGAACGGCACCCGGATCGTCGGCGTCGCGGTCTTCGCGATCGTGATCCTCTTCCTGCTCGTGCTCCGCGCGCTGACCCAGGGCGCGCGGATGAACCAGCAGCTCTCGGCGCTGCTCGAGGGCCTCGCCTGGGAGGAGTTCCGCGCAGGCGAAGCTCCCGGAGCGCTTCCGCGACAAGATCGCGGTCGTCGATCCCCGCCTACAACGAGGCCGAGAGCGTCGGCGAGGTGCTCGACCGGATCCCGCGCCGAGGTCTGCGGCGAGCAGACCGCGGTGCTGGTCGTCGACGACGGCTCGCGCGACGACACCGAGCGAGGCGGCCGCGAAGGCACGGCGCCGATCGTCGCCCGCCACGTGATCAACCGCGGCGGCGGCGCGGCGCTGCGGACCGGCTACCGGCTGCTGGCCGAGTCCGGGGCGATGATCGTCGTCACCCTCGACGCCGACGGCCAGCACCTGCCCGAGCGAGATGGAGCGGCTGGTGAAGCCGGTGCTCGACGGCGAGGTCGACGTGGCCCACGGCTCGCGGGTGCTGGGCGAGGCGGAGCCGAACACCCGCTCGCGGGAGCTCGGGATCGTGTTCTTCAACAAGCTGGTCTCCTTCATCACCCGGACCAAGGTCACGGACTGCTCGAACGGCTACCGGGCCGTGCGCGCCTACGTCCTGCCCGCAGCTCGTCCTGCGCCAGGAGCAGTTCCACACCTCCGAGTTCATGATCGAGGCGATCAAGCGCGGCATCCCGGCCAAGGAGGTGCCGGTGACCGTCGTCAAGCCGCTCCCACGGCCACTCGAAGAAGCCGGCCGTGGTCCGCTACGGGCTGGGCTTCGCCAACGCGATCGTCCGCACCTGGCTGCAGCGTAGGAACGGTGCGGCCGGTGCCCGGGCCGGACGTCCTCGACGGGTCCGGCAGGTACAGGTCGGGGCCG
The DNA here is from genome assembly GCA_963725475.1 of uncultured Solirubrobacterales bacterium. GTDB lineage: Bacteria > Actinomycetota > Thermoleophilia > Solirubrobacterales > 70-9 > DASUPK01. Next base: position 63,394 of record CAVRYR010000001.1, read on the forward strand.
CAGCCGGTGCAGACCTGGACGTGGAGCTTGTGGATCGTTGCCGCAGCGCGGGCAGCGGCGCTCGGGCTCCTCGTGCTCCGTCGCGGTAGAGGATCACGGCGATCAGGCCGAGCACCGGCAGCACCGTCGCCGATCAGGAACCAGATGAAGAACGAGCTGCCCTTGCCGCGGCCGATCGAACCCGGTGGCGAGCCCGAAGCAGACGGCGATGCACCGCGTAGAAGCGCGCCGGCCATGCAGTCAGCTAGTCGAGGGGCCGGTGGGTGCCGCCGCGCGCGTAGACCTCGTCGCGCAGCGGGCGCGGGTGGCCGATCGAGCCGACCTCGGCGAGTGTCGCGCCGGAACGGCAGGCCGACCGTCCAGTCGACCACGGCGCGGATCTTGCGGGCCAGGCCCGGGATCTGGCTCATGTGGTAGGTCCGCGCCATCCACCAGGCGACGAAGCCGCGGAACTTGAGGCGGCCGATCTTGCCGACGGCCTTGTAGCGGCCGAGGTTGACGAACGCCTCGCGCCCGAGTAGGTGAAGCGCGCGAGGCGTCGCCGACGCCGAGCTCGGCGGCGATGTTGTGCGCGACCACCGTGGCCCTGGCGGACCGCATGCTGCGCGTCGGCGGGCAGGCGCGCCCGCCGCCGCCGGGTGCGGGACCGCGGCGCAGTCGCCGATCGCCCAGACGCCCGTCGCATGCCCTCGACCCGCAGTGCGATCGTCGACGCGCACGCGGCCCGCGCTCGTCGAGCGGCAGCGCCAGCGAGGCGAGGCTCGGGTGCGGCTTCACCCCGGCGGTCCAGACCAGGGTCCGGGTCGGGACCGCTCGCCGGTCGAGAGCAGGACCGAGTCGGCGGTCCGCCTCCTCGAGCCGGGTGCCGAGGCGGATGTCGATCCCGCGCCCGCGGAGCTCGCGGACCGCGTAGTCGGCGAGGTTCGGCGGCGACCTCCGGCAGCACGCGGTCGGCGGCCTCGACCAGGATCCAGCGCATCCCGTGCAGCCGGGCGCGCGGATAGCGGTCCATCGCGTCGGCGGCGAAGTCCTGCAGCTCGGCGAGCGCCTCGAGCCCGGCGTAGCCGCCGCCGACGAAGACGTAGGTGAGCAGCTCCTCGCGCCGGCCGGGTCCTCGGTCGCGTTCGCCTCCTCGAGCGTCTCGATCAGGTGGTTGCGCAGCCAGATCGCGTCGGCGAGGCTCTTGAAGCCGATCGCGTGCTCGTCGAGCCCCGGGACCGGCAGCGAGCGCGAGACCGAGCCGAGCGCGACCAGGAACTGGTCGTAGCGGATCGCTCCGACTCGCCGTCGTGGGTCGCAGCTCGACCGTGCGCGCCGCCGGGTCGTGGCCGGTGATCGCGCCGAGCCGCAGGTAGGTGCGCCTCAGGATGTCGCGCAGCGGCGTGACCACGTGGCGCGGCTCGAGCGTCCCGGCCGCCGCCTCGGGCAGGAACGGCGTGTAGAGCAGGAAGTTGACGTCGTTGACGAGGATCAGCCGCGCCGACTGCTTCGGCAGCGATCCGCTCGAGCTCGCGCGCCGCCGACGATCCCCCGAAGCCGCCACCGGCGATCACGACGTTCCAGGCCATGCCTCCATTGTGACACGCTTGTAACAACTTGTTACAAAGTGTCGGAGCGCACTAGTGCTCAGGCGACGCCGAGCTTCTCGTGGATCAGCCGGGTGACCTCTCCGCCGTCGGCGCGGCCCTTGGTCTCGCGCATCACGGCGCCGACGAGCGGCCCGATCGCCTTCGCGTTGCCCTGCGCGCACCCGCTCGGCGGCCTCGGGCTCGGCCTCGATCGCCCGCTCGACGATCGCCTCGAGCTCGCCGGAGTCCGCGATCTGCGGCGAGCCCCTCGCGCTCGACGATCTCGGCCGGGTCGTCCCCCGTCCGCGACCAGCGTCGCCAGCACCTGCGGCCGGCGCCGTGGGAGATCTGCTTCGCCTCGACCAGCCCGGCCAGCGCGGCCACCGCCTCGGGCGTCGCCTTCGAGGCGACGGGTCGTCCTCGTCGCACCGGCCTGCGCGGAGCGCGCCACCAGCTCGCCGGTGACCCAGTTGGCGATCGCCTTCGCCGCCGCGCCGTCGCCGGCCGCGACGGCGCCGCTCGAAGTACTCGCCGAGCTCGGCGTCGAAGGCGAGCTGTGGTCGCGGGCTCCTCGGAGAGCCCGAGCTCGGTCAGGTAGCGCTCGCGCCGCGCGGCGGGCAGCTCGGGCAGCGCCTCGCGCGCCGCCGCCAGCATCTCCTCGGTCGGCGCCAGCGGCACCAGGTCGGGCTCCGGGAAGTAGCGGTAGTCGTGCGAGTACTCCTTCGAGCGCAGCGGGGTCAGCGAGCCGTCCGCGGGGTCGAAGTGCAGCGTCTCCTGGTCGACCTCCTCCGCCGCCGTCGAGGATCGCCGCCTGGCGCTCGATCTCGGCCTCGATCCCGCGCTCGAGGAAGCGGAAGCTGTTCATGTTCTTGAGCTCGGTCTTGGTGCCGAGCTCGTCCGAGCCGGCCGGGCGCAGCGAGACGTTGGCGTCGACAGCGCAGGCTGCCCTCCTCCATGTTCACGTCGGAGACGCCGAGCTGGCGGATCGTCGTCCGCAGCAGCTGCGGCCCACTCGCGCGCCTCGCGGCGGCGTGCAGGTCGGGCTCGGTGACGATCTCGACCAGCGGCGTGCCGCCGCGGTTGAAGTCGACCAGCGAGGCGCCGGAGCCGTGGATCCGGCCCGACTCGCCGACGTGGACGAGCTTCGCCGCGTCCTCCTCCAGGTGGGCGCGGTGGATGCGGACGTCGCCGAGCCGGCCGTTGACCGCAAGGGGCAGGTCGTACTGGCTGATCTGGTAGCCCTTCGGAGTTGTCGGGATAGAAGTAGTTCTTGCGGTGGAAGATCGAGCGCGGGGCGATCTCGCAGCCGAGCGCCAGCCGCGATCTGGAGCGCGTACCGGATCGCCTGCTCGTTGACGACCGGCAGCGCTGCCCGGGTGCGCGAGGCAGATCGGGCAGGTGTGCACGTTCGGCTCGTCGCCGAAGGAGAGCGCGCAGCCGCAGAACATCTTCGTCCTGGTGGAGAGCTGGACGTGGATCTCGAGCCCGATCACCGGCTCCCACATCGTCACCGGTCGCGCCGTCGCGCGCCGCTCGCATCAGCGCCTCACAGGCCCGAGCCCCTGACTGGTCGCCTCGTCCACGCCGAAGTGGTGGCCGACCTCGTGGCAGACCGTGCGCCGGACCTCTCGGCGTTCGGGTGGTGGCTCCGGAAGATGATGATCCGCTGCAGGCCGCCGCTCGGGTCGAAGATCCCGAGCAGGCGCTCGCTCGGGTGGCGACTCCTCGACGATCACGGCGACGTTGCCGAGCCTCGAGGCGATCGCACCGCGGCAGCGAGTCGAGCGCGTCCTGGACGCGCCTCGGAACTCCTCGTCGCTGAGCGCCGGCGCCGTCTCATCGTCGGCCCTCCGTTCGCGTACGCGGCGGAAGCCGATCGCGCGCTCGAGCGCGTGGGCGGCGTCGAGCAGCCGAGTCGCCGAACGCGGGCCCGGCGATCTGGAGCCGACCGGCAGCTCCGGCCCGCCGCCGTCGGGCTGCGCGCACGCCGGCGGGGATCGAGATCGCCGGGATCCCGGCGAGCGACATCGGCACCGTGCAGTAGTCGGACAGGTACATCGCCAGCGGGTCGGCGGTCTTCGCGCCGAGCTTGAAGGCGACCGTCGGCGAGGTCGGCGTGACGACGAAGTCGAAGCGCTCGAAGGCGCTCGCGAAGTCCTCGGCGATCTTGGTCCGCACCCGCTGGGCGCGGCCGTAGTAGGCCTCGTAGTAGCCGGAGCGAGAGCGCGTAGGTGCCGAGCATGATCCGGCGCTTGACCTCGGCGCCGAAGCCCTGCCGCGCGGGTGCTGCTCGTACATCTCGGTCGAGGTCCGTCGGCCTCGACCCGGAGCCCGTAGCGGACGCCGTCGTAGCGCGCCAGGTTCGCCGAGGCCTCCGCCGGCGCGAGCACGTAGTAGGCGGAGATGCCGTGCTCCGCGTGCGGCAGCTCGGTCTCCGCGACCTCGCCGCCGAGCTCCTCGATCAGGTCCAGCGGTGCGCTCGAACGACCTCGGCGACGCCGGCCTCGATCCCCTCGGCGTCGTGGGAGAGCTCCCGGGCGACCCCGAAGCCGAGCCCGTCAGGTCCTCGCGGGTGGGCAGCTCGACGCCGCCCTCGATCCCGACCGAGGTCGAGTCGCAGCGGTCGCGGCCCTGCATCGCCTGCAGCAGCAGCGCCGCGTCGGCGACGTCGCGGGTGAGCGGGCCGCACTGGTCGAGCGAGGAGGCGAAGGCGATCATCCCGTAGCGCGAGATCGCCCCGTAGGTCGGCTTCAGGCCGACGATCCCGCAGAGCGCGGCGGGCTGGCGGATCGAGCCGCCGGTGTCGGTGCCGATCGCGCAGGGCGCGAGCCGGCCGGCGACCGCCGCGGCCGAGCCGCCCGAGGAGCCGCCCGGCACCCGCTCGCGGTCCCAGCGGGTTGAGCACCGGGCCGTAGCCGGAGTTCTCGTTCGAGGAGCCCATCGCGAACTCGTCCATGTTGGTCTTGCCGAGCACGCCGGGCCCCGGCCTCGCCGAGCCGGCGGACCGCGGTCGCCGTGTAGGGGGGCGGTAGCCCTCGAGGATCCGCGAGCCCGCCGTGGTCGGGATCCCCTCGGTGCAGAAGAGGTCCTTGACCGCGACCGGGATCCCGCGAGCGGGCGCCCGCCGCGGCTCGTCCTGCGCGGCGCGGGTGCCCTCGAGGTCGGCCTGGCGGCGTCTCCGCGGCCAGAGGTAGGCGTTGAGCGCGTCGCCCGCCGCCGCCTCGCGCGTAGGCGTCGAAGTACTCGTCGCGCCGACAGCGTCGCCGGCGCGCGATCCGCGCCGGCCGCCTCAGCGACCGTCAGCTCGATCAGCTCGACGGCAGCGGCGCTCACGCCTGCGGGGAGGGGACGCGGAAGGCGCCGTCGGCGGGATCGGGCGCGCGCTCCAGGACCCGCTCGCGCGGCAGGCTCGGGTCGCGGCTCGTCGGCGCGCAGGACGTTCTCGAGCGCGACCACGTGCGAGGTCGGCTCGACGCCGTCGAGGTCGAGCGCCGCGATCCGGTCGACGTGCTCGAGGATCCCGGAGAGCTCGCCGGCCATCCGCTCGATCTCCTCCTCGGAGAGCTCGAGCCGCGCCAAGCCGGCGACGTGCAGGACCTGCTCGCGATCGATCATGGGCTGATCATAGGTGGGGGTGCTCATAGGGTCCCTCGCTACGCCGGAGCCTCCGGAGACCGGTTAAGGATGCCGACGCCATGACGGGGAGAAGCCGAGCGCTTCGTCGTTCTCAGCCTGCGCCTGATGGCGATCGGCTTCGCCGATCATCGGCTTCCTCTTCATCGCCTGGCCGGACGGGATGCTCGCGCGCCTGACCGAGCTCGGGCACCACTTCGGCTTCCACACGGCCGCGCCGAAGACCGAGGAGCGGCTCTGGCTCTCGCTCGGCTTCGCCTACATGGTCGTGATCACGGCGCTGGCCTGGATCGCCTCCGACGGACGTGGTCCGCTACCGGCCCATGCTGCTCGTGCTGGCGGCGGGCAAGGCGGCCTCGTCGATCGCCTCCTGGTCTTCTTCATCGAGGCCGACGTCTTCGCCTACCTGCTCAACGGCATCGTCGACGGCTTGCTGGTCTTCGCCTCGCTCCTGCTCTGGTCGCTCGCCGGCCGGGTCGGCTCCCCGCCGCGCCGCCCTGAAGGCGCCCGCCGGGGCTGCGGGCCGCCGAGCTCCGGACTCTGCGAGCGTTCGCGGAGGCGATGGCCCCGGCGTCGGCGGCCTGCCGCGCCGGCTGAGCGGCGAGGTCCCGGTCGCCGAGCCGCTCGCCCGCTTCCTCGCCGATGCCCGCCCGCACGGTCCGGAGGTGCGCCTGCGCTGCGCGCGTTCGAGTGGCTGCCGTTCCCGTGGCGGTTCAGCCGCGCAGCGTCGAGGCCCGCTCCGAGTACCTGGCGAAGATCGAGGGCTCGCGCTTCCCGCTCTACCGCGACCTGCTGCTGCTGTGAAGGTGCTCGCGATGATCGGCTATGGCCAACGACCCACGCGTCCGCGGCGCGTGGGATACGAGTCGCGCTGCGAGGTGGCGAGGGCCGCCCGAGCCGACCGCGCCCGGGCTCGGTGACCTGCGAACCGCGCGGCGACGGCGAGGAGTGCGACGTGGCGATCGTCGGCTCCGGGGCCGGGGCGCCGTGACGGCCGCGGTGCTGGCCGAGGCGGGCCTCGACGTGATCGTGCTCGAGGCCGGCCCGTACATGGACCGCGACACCTATCCGACCGAGCCGCTCGCGGCGCTGCCGCTGCTCTACCGCGACGGCGGCCTGACGATCGCGACGGGCAAGCCGGCGATCCCGATCCCGGTCGGTCGCGCGGTCGGCGGCACGACCGTGATCAACTCGGGCACCTGCTTCCGCGCCCCCGACCGGGTGCTCCGGAGTGGCGCCGAGCACGGGGGCATCGAGTGGGCCGAGCGACCTCGATCCCCACTACGCCGAGGCCGAGGAGATGCTCGCGGTCGCGCCGTCGACCCCGAGCGATGGGGCGAAACGGACAGCTCTGCGCGAGGGCGCCGAGGCGCTCGGCGTAGCGGCGAGCCGATCAGCCGCAACGCCGGGCCGCTGCGTCCAGTGCAGCTCCTGCCCGCCCGGCTGCCGCCTCGATGCGAAGCGGGCGATGCACGTCTCCTATCTGCCGCGCGCCGTCGCGGCCGGCGCGCGGGTGCGGGCCGGGGTCCAGGTCCAGCAGCGTGCTGAGCGAGCACGGCCGCGCCACCGGCTCGCCTGCCGAGCCGGACTGCCGACGACCGGACCGCAAGAGCTCTGCCGCAACGGGCGGCCCGCCGCTGGGCCGCGACTGGGCAGGTCCGCGCCAAGGCCGTGGTCAGCGCGGGCGGCGCCTTCGGCACCCCCGAGCTCCTGCTGCGCTCGGGCATCGGCCACCCAGCGCTCGGCCGCAATCTGCGCATCCATCCCGCCTGCTGGGTGGGCGCCCGTTTCGACGAGGAGGTGCGCGGCTGGGACGGCGTCATGCAGAGCTACGCCGTCGACGAGTGGGAGCCCCAGGGGATCCTGCTGGAGGCGACCTTCACCCCGCTCTCGTTCGGCGCCCAGTGGCTGCCCGGCGCCGGCGCCCGCGCACCAGGGACCGCGTCGCCCAGTTCGGCAACATCGCCTCGATCGGTGTGCATCTCTACGACCGCTCCGAGGGGCGCGTCGGGCTGGCCGAACGGCTCGCTGCGGCTCTCCTACCGCCTGCTCGAGGACGAGGCGCGGCATCCAGTTCGGCATCGCCCGCGCCGCTGAGATCCTCTTCGCGGCGGGCGCGACCGAGGTCTATCCGAACGTCGGCCCGGTCTCCGTAGTCCCGCGCGGCAAACTCGGGGAGCTCGAGTCATCACGCTGAAGCCCGCGGACCTCCGGCTGGAGGCCTTCCACCCGATGAGCTCAGCCCGGATGGGGACCGACCCCGATACGACGGTCTGCGACCCAGGCGGGGTCCGAGGGTGGAGCCTCTACGTCGCCGACGGCAGCCTGCTGCCGACCTCGGTCGGGGTCAACCCGATGATGACGATCATCGCCTGCGCCACCCATGTGGCGGGCGACGTCGCCCAAGCGTTGACCTAACCCGGCTTCGACTGACCCGGCTTCGCCATCAGATCGCGCCCACAAGCGGCGGCGCCTCACAACCGCTCAGGGCTTCGCCCTTCGCTCAGAGTGCGGCCGCCCGGTGGGCGCTTGGCTCCTGCATCGACAGGTAGCCGCCGACGGTCGCCGCGGCCGCCGAGGCCAGCCCCAGCCAGGCGCCGTACTCGACGTCCACGCCCCCGCCCCCCGGCGGGTCGATCAGCCGGATGACGATCAGAACCAGCGCCACGGCGGCGAAGCCTGTGGCGACGGTCGAGCCCGCGATCGGGTAGCTCACCGAGATCCGCCCGACCACCACGATCGCGATCAGAGCCAGAGGCAGGGCCACCGCGTCGCGGAGTCGACCACGCTGAACGCCTGCCAGGCGGTGGCGTGACCACCGCCGGCGGAGTACCACGGCAGGAAGCTGGTGACGAGCAGGCCGAGGCCTCGACGGCCTCGACCCAGTCGCTAGGTTGAGGTCCTCCGAGCGGAGCGAGGAGGAACTCGATTCACGTTGGCCTCAGTACCTCTCGCCTCCGACATCCTCCTGCATAGACAGGTAGCCGCCGACCGCGATTCCGGCGCACGCGATCAGGCCCAGGAAGAGGCCGACCTTGCGGTCGGCAGAGCCCGGCGTGTCGAACACCTGGTAGAGGATCAGCAGGGTGCCGACGCCCGCGAGCAGGGTCGTCGCGAACGGCGCCAGGGAGCGCCACCGCCCCCGCCGAGCAGCGCCAGCGTCGCCGGCACGAGCGCCACCAGGATGACGATCAGCAGGTAGATGTCGAGCGGGTTCTCAGCCTCCCAGAGGCTCAAGACTTGGACCCGCCGATCGTGGTGCCGCGGCCCGTGGCGCCGGAGAGCCGAACCAGGGCAGGAAACTGATGATAAACAGGGCGATCGCCGCTATCGCTGCGACGAGCTGGCCCTGAGACAACCTGTTCGCGTCCAATTTGCCTCCTCGGGTGACAGTAAACGGGTCGCGCTGAGACCGAGCCTATATCTCTCCGGCGACCTCTTCCTGCATGGCCCGGAAGCCGCCGATCGCGATCACGATCGCCGCGGCCAGGCCGATGAACGCTCCGATCTTCCGCTCGGCACCGTCGGGGAAGTCGACGGTGAGCCAGCAGATGATCAGGATCACCCCGACCACCCCGAGCAGGAAGGTCGCCGCCGAGACGAACGAGAACTCCTCAGACGCGTCGGTGAGCGCGAGCAGCGCGGGCAACGCCGCCACGATCACCGTGATCAGCAGGTAGATGTCGAGCGTCGGGCCCTTCCAGATGTTCTCCGACGTGCTGCCGGTGCTGACCCCGGGGGGAGCGGTACGCCAGATGGAATCGACGGGCCACTGACCCCGATCCACGGCAGGAACATCGCCACCAGCAGGACCGCGGCTCCGACCGCGGCGATGATCTGCCCCTGAGACAACCTTCCGCTCATGTTCGACCTCCGTCGGGTTCAGCTCTTGGCGGCGGCGACACCGGCCGCCCGCGGCACCGGCACCCTATAGATGCCGGATGCCGGGGGCGGCCGGGTGTGCGCTACTTGCCCCCCCGACGAGCGCTTGCGCGTGCCCGTGGAGCCCTTCTTGCGCGCTGTGCTCGAGCGCGAGGACGAGGACTTCTTCGCCGCGGGCTTCTTCGCGGCTGGCTTCTTGGTCGTCGTGCTCTTTCTGGTGGTCGTGGAGCCGCCAGATGAGCGGGGAGCTCGTAGCCGGGGTCGCCGCGGGAGCCGGCGCCGGCGTGGCCGGCGGAGCCGCCGCCGAAGCGGCCCGCGTACGGCCACCGGCAACCGCCACGAGCGGCTCGAATCCGTCCTCACCAGGGCCATCAGCGCTCCGGCCGTGATCGCGATCGCCGCTCCCAGCCCGAGGAAGATCCCGATCTTGAGCGTCGGCGATCCGGCGAACATCCACCAGAGGATCAGTAGGACGGCCAGCGTGCCCAGCAGGGCGGTGGTCGCGCCGCGGCGGACCGGGACGTTCACCCGCTGCCCCGCCGCCGCCAGGTAGGCGAGCGCGATGCCAGCGACGCCGGAGAGAATGATCAGGAACCCCGGCAGGTCGGTGAGGGCATCCCAGCCGCTGATGCCGGGGTGGGACAGGGTCGCGGTCCCGTTGACGATGCTTCCGGTCACCTCCGCACCGCCGCCGAACCAGTCGAAGAACAGGAACACCAACAGGGCGAGGCCCCGATCCGGCGACGAGTTCACCCATGCGAAGTCGTGATGAATCCAAGAAGGGTCAGCCTTCCCGTCGATGGTTTGAGTGGGGGGATTCAACCGCTCGAAGCAGCGAGCATCAAGACGCGCGCGAGCCGCTTGGGCAGTGTTGGCGAGCAGCATGGCGATGGTCATCGGGCCGACGCCGCCGGGAACGGGCGTGATCTCGCCCGCGACCGCGCTGGCGGCGACGTCGAATCGACGTCGCCGACCAGGCCGGCTTCGGTGCGGTTGATTCCCACGTCGATCACCGTCGCGCCGGGCGGACCATCCGGCGGTACCAAATGGGCCTTACCGCGGCGACGACCAGGATTCGGCCTGCCGGCAGACTCGGGCAGGTCCGCGGTGCGGCTGTGGCAGACGGTCACGGTCGCATTCGCGCCGAGCAGCAGCGAGAAGAGTGGACGGCCGACGAGGTTCGAGCGCCCCACGATCACGGCCTCCTTGCCGGCGGGCTCCACTCCCGCCGACGAGGATCAGCTCCATGACGCCCTGGGGCGTGGCCGGTCTACAGGCCGGGCTTGCCCGGGCCAGCAGGCCCGCGCTGGTCGGAGTCAGGCCGTCGACATCCTTGCCGGGATCAGCGCGGCGACGACCGGATCGGGGTCGAGGTAGTCCGGCCAGGGGGAGGTGCCGAGGATCCCGTCGACCTCGTCGTTGACGTTGAGCTCGCCGACCAGCTCGAGCAGCTCCTCCTGGGAGGTCGACGCGTCCGGCTTGTGGTCGAAGGAGCGGATGCCGACCTCCTCGGAGGCCTCATGCTTGCGGCGCACGTAGATCGCCGACGCCGGGTCTTCGCCCACCAGCACCGTCGCGAGGCCCGGCGGTGGAGCCGAGGCTCGCCGGTTAGCTCCTCCACCTCCCCGCGCACCCGCTCGCGCACCGATGCCGCCACGGCCTTGCCGTCGATCACCGTCGCCGCCATCAACTCACCTTTCTCAGAGGTGCGTAGTCCGCCGTCAGCAGCTTGCGCTCCGCTCCGTCACTCGCGAACCGGACGACTACCACCCCGCCCGGCTCGACCGCGGTGACGACCCCTTCGCCGAAGCTGGCGTGGACAATGTCGTCGCCGGTCGCGAAGGAGAGCGACGGGTCGGCCCTGGGCGGCGGCACGCCGTTCCCGCCCAGCGCCCAGCCGGTGAGGGCCTGCTCCTGGGTCCCCT
>CAVRYR010000002.1:0-162257 GCA_963725475.1 uncultured Solirubrobacterales bacterium
CCCTGGTAGACCACCAGGTCGATAGGCCGGCTGTGCAATCGCAGCAATGCGATCAGCAGACCGGTACTAATGGGTCGAGGGCTTGACGGATTTTCTTGCTTCTTGCCGGCCTAGTGCGGTTTTCAAGCTCCACGGGGGCCGTCTCGCAGTGTTTCGGTGGCGAGATAGCGAGAGGGAAACACCTCTTCCCATTCCGAACAGAGCCGTTAAGCCTCTCAGCGCCGATGGTACTTGGCGGGCAACCGCCCGGGAGAGTAGGTCGCCGCCGGTCTTTCTCAGAGCCGCCCTTCGGGGCGGCTCTCTTCGTTCGGCTTTCATATCCTCGCCCGATGGAGACCGCGGTCGGTGGAACAACCGGCGAGAGCACGGCGCTCGAGTGGGTCCGGCTGCTCGCCGAGGAGATCGGGCCACGGCGCCCTGCCGGTGGTTCCGAGCGGCGCGCCGCGGAGCTGGTGGCCGATCGCCTGCTCAGGCGCGGGCTCGAGGTGGAGCAGCGCGCTTTCGCCGCCTATCCGACCTTCGCGCTGCCGTACGGCGCGGCTCTCGGGGTTGCTCTCGCCGGGCTGCCGTTCGCACGCCGGCGGCCACTGATCTCCGCCGCGCTGGCTGCGGGCGGGGCTGCGTTGACCTCGGCCGAGGACGGCCTGGTGCAGCGGCCGCTCAGCCGCGCCTTGGCGCGCCGCTCCAGCCGCAACCTGGTCACCACGATCGAGCCCCGCGGTGTGCCGCGCCGGACCGTCTGCCTGGTCTGCCACCTGGACAGCTCGCGAAGCGGGCTGATGTTCCACCGCCGGTTTCTGTCATTCCTCCACGGCTGGATCGCCGCACAGGCCGCGGCCTTCGGAGTGCTCCTGGCCGGGCCGCTGCTGCGCCGCGTGCGCTGGGGCCGCCGGGCTCTCGCCGCCGCCTACGCCGTCCTGCTGGCGGGCCTTGGGATCCTGGTCGAGCGCGAGCTGCACGGGGAGGACGTCCCCGGCGCCAACGACAACGCATCGGGCGTCGCGGCGGTGGCCACTCTTGCGGAGGAGCTGCAGGCGGATCCGCTCGAGGAGACCCGCGTGGTCTGCCTGTTCACCGGCTGCGAAGAGGCGGGCGTGCTTGGGGCCGATGCCTTCGTCCGCGAGCTCGATCAGGATGGAGATCCGTTGGAGGACAGCACCCCTCCGCATGGCTGGCGCTCCTGGTCGTTCCTCAACTTCGACGGGGTCGGCGCGCCCGCGACGCTCCGCTTCCTGCGGCATGAGGGCGTGCTGCGCAACTGGCCGAGCGACGCCGTGCTGACCCGGGTCGCCGAGGGCATCGCCGCTCGCCGGCCCGAGCTCGGCCTGCAGAGCACCGATCACAACGCCGGGCTGACCTACGACACCAGCCCGGTGCTGGCCCGGGGAGGCCGCGCAATCACCTTCAGCACCCAGGACGCGACGATCCCCAACTACCACTCGCCGTCGGACACGGTCGAGAACCTCGATCCGGACGCCCTCGACCGGGCGATCGCGGTCGGACGCGAGATGCTCACCGCGATCGATCGCGGCGAGGCGGACTAGCCGCGGCTAGGCCGCGACCCGCTCTTGCACGCCGGCCCGGTCGTGCAGGTGGTGGGGGGCGCCCGAGGCGAGGATCGGCTGCCGCTCGCACTCGCGAACCGGCCCGGGCTCGATCCCGTACTCGCCGAGGGTCGCGAAGTCGATCACCAGATCGGCCGCGTCGAGCAGCCGCTCCCTTATGTCAATCAGCTTTCCCATGCGCGGGAAGGTACGGACGGCATCGGACGGAACTGCGTGATTTGCAGGGGAACTTGCAGTGGGCGGACAGCCCGATATGTTCCCGCCCCCGACTACACGGGCGCGCCTACGGCGCGCCCTCGCACATCAAAGGGGGGCCCGGATGCCACTCGCAGTCACGAATCTCGAGTTCTCGATCTTTCTTCACATCACCGCCGTCGTCGTCGGGTTCGGCGTGACCTTCTCCGAGTCGGTGATGTTCCCGGTGGCGATGAAGACGAGCGCCCGCAACCTGCCATACGTGCACCGGCTGCAGCTCGTCCTCAACCAGTTCTTCGCGATCCCGGCGGCAATCGTGGTCGCGGCCACCGGCATCTACCAGGTGGACAAGTTCAACTTCGACTACGGCAATTTCTGGCTCAGCGCGACGATCGTGATCCTGATCGTCATCTTCCTGACGAACATCCTGTTCTTCATCCCCGCCGACCGCAGGCTGCTGCCGATCATCGAGCAGGCGATCGCCGACGCCGGGGACAAGGAGCTCACCCTCGCCGACCTGCCGTCGACCTACCAGCGGCTGGGCAGGGCGGAGGGGATCGTAGGCTCCCTGATGGGGATCCTGCTGATCGCGGCGATCTTCTTCATGACCACAAAGCCCGGGCTGGGCTGACGCTGAGCGACACCGTCCTCTTCGTGCACAGCGCCGGCCCGCAGGAGCCGGGCCAGGGGAGCGAGCCGCTCGCCGGCCGGTTGCGGGCGGAGCTCGGAGCCGCCTACGAGTTCCGATTCCCGGTCATGCCGGGGACCGAGGACGAGCCGCACTACGAGCCCTGGCGTGACCGGCTCGGCGCAGAGCTCGACGCTCTTCAGGGGAAGGTCATCCTCTTCGGCCACTCCCTGGGCGCCTCGGTCGCCCTCAAGTATGTAGCCCAGGAGGGGCTGAACGAGCCAATCGCGGGCCTGGTGAGCGTCGCGGCGCCGTTCTGGGGGACCGCCGACTGGGAGCGGGAGTGGGCGCTGCCGGAGGGCTGGCCCGCTCAGGGGGCGATTCTGCCTCCTACGTTCCTCTTCCAGAGCCGGGACGACGAGGAGATCCCGTTCTCCAGCCTCGAGCGCTATGCCTCCCGGCTACCAGAGGCAACCGTGCGCCCCCTGGACGGCAACGGGCACCTGTTCGACCGGGGCGACCTCTCCGAGATCGTCGCCGCCGTCCGGTCGCTCTAGCGACCCCGTCGGCCGAAGCTGTGTGGTGCGGGCAGGGAGGCAGCCAGCTCGGCCAGCGCCGCCTCGCGCACACCGTCGAAGCCCCGCTTGGAGATGCCAACTGCAGATGGGCCGGCCAGCTCGACGCGCATCGGGGCCTCGAGCTCGCGGATCTTCGGGGTAACCGGCTCGCTCGGCTTCTCCAGCCGCTCGATCTTCGAGACGACCACGTTGGTGGTCCCCTCGCGATGCTCGAGCTTGCCCGTCGCCCGCACGAATCCCGAGGTCCGCACCGCCAGGCGGCAGCGCTCGACCACCGGCGGCGGGACGATCAGGTTGATCGTGCCGCGCTCGTCCTCGAGCAGCATGAAGACGACCCCGTTGGCGGTCGCGGGGCGCTGGCGGGCAACCACCATGCCGGCCACCGCCACACGGGCGCCATCGCGGGTTCGCTCCAGGTCCTCGCTCGAGAGCACGTCGATGATGCGAGGGTCCTCCGCAGGCGAAGCCGAGGAGGAACCCTGTTGATGTTGGGGCCGCATCAGCTCCATCGGATGTCGGCCCAGCGTCATCCCGGTGGTCCTGTAGTCGGCGACGATCCGCTCCCAGGGACCGAGCGCGGGCAGCTCCGGGGTGGCGGCACCGTCGAGGGGCAGCGCCAGCTGCGCGCCGTCGTCGGTGTGCGATGCCCGGGCCGAACCGCCGATCGCCCAGAGCGCCGGACGGCGCTGGTCCAGGTCCGGATCAACCAACATGAAACGGGTTGCGCTCGGCTCCTGCGTCAAACGGGTCGCTCCTTTCGGAGCGCCCTCGCATGACACCCTCGCATCACCCTCGCCCACCAGGCCGTCACAGGCCCCGGCCCAGGCGAGCCGCCCAAGAGCGGCCGCCCCGGCCCCTGAGCGCCCGGCCAGGTCGGCGATGCTGCGGTAGGGGCCGCCGCGACGGCGCTCGGCGATCACCGCCTCGGCGTCGGCCTCCGCGACCTCCGCGACATAGCCCAGACCGATCCGGATCGGGGGGTTGCCGGCGGGCCCCTCAGCCGCGCCCGTCGTCTCCACGCGGCAGTCGAGCTCGCTGGCGTTGACGTCGGGAGGCAGGATCTCGATCCCGCGCCGCTGGGCCTCGTGGACGAGCGCGTCCGGGGGGTAGAAGCCCATCGGCTGCTCGTTGAGCAGCGAGCAGAGCAGTTCCGGCCCGTAGTTCACCCGCAGCCAGGCCGACTGATAGGCGAGCAGGCCGAAGGCGGCCGAGTGCGCCTTGGGGAAGCCGAAGCCCGAGAATCCCTCGATCTGGCCGAAGACCCGTTCCGCGACCTCGCGCGAGACCCCACGGCCGATCGCCCCCTCGATGAACCGCACGCGGTAGCGCTCCATCGCCGCCTGCGAGCGCTTGCGGCTCATCGCCCGGCGCAGGCCCTCGGCCTCGCCGACGGAGAAGCCGGCGAGCGCCATCGCCACCTCGAGCACCTGGTCTTGGAAGACGATGGCGCCCAGCGTGTCCCGCAGCACCGGCTCCAGCGAGGGGTGCTCGTAGGGGATCTCGTAGTCCGGATCGGCCCGCAGCCGCTTGCGCCGCTCGATGTAGGGGTGGACGGCGCCGCCCTGGATCGGGCCAGGCCGCACGAGCGCGACCTGCACCGTCAGGTCGTCGAGGTCCTCGGGCAGGGTGCGGGGGAGCATCTGCATCTGTGCCCGGCTCTCGATCTGGAAGACGCCGGTCGTCTCGGCCCGCTGGATGGCGCTCCAGACCTGGTCGTCGTCGAGGGGTACGTGCGAGAGGTCGATCCGCTCGTCGCGGGTGCGCGCGATCTCGTCGATGCAGCGCTCGACCGCCGAGAGCATCCCCAGGCCGAGCAGGTCGATCTTGAGGAAGCCGGCGTCGGCGCAGGAGTCCTTGTCCCACTGCGCGATCTGCCGTCCCTCCATCGCCGCCGGCTGCACCGGGCAGAGCTCGACCAGCGGTGTGGTGGAGATCACCATCCCGCCGGGGTGCTGGGAGATGTGGCGGGGGAGGCCCGCGATCTCCGGCAACAGCTCCGCCAGCGCCCGCCAGCGGGGTGAGCGGGCGCGCAGCCTGCCCAGCATCTCCTCCATTCGCTCCCAGGCGTCCCGGCTCGCCTCGTAGACGTCGACGGCCCGGGCGAAGCGCTCGACCTCGCTGGGCGGCAGGCCCAGCGCCTTGCCGAGGTCCCGGATCGCCCCGCGCGCCCGGTAGGTGGCGAAGGAGGAGACCAAGGCGGAGCGCTCGGGCCCGTAGCGCTCGTGCACCCGCGGGATCAGCCGCTCGCGGATGTCGCGGGGGAAGTCGAGGTCGATGTCCGGGACCTCGGTCAGCTCCTCGTTCAGGAACCGCCCCAGGAAGAGCTCGTTCTTGACCGGGTCGATGTGGGAGAGCCCGGTCAGATAGCAGACGAGCGAGCTGACGCTGGAGCCGCGGCCCCTGCCCGGCGGCAGCAGCCGGCGGACCGAGTCGGGCCCGCGCACCTCCGCCGCCACCTCCCGGGCGAGCTCCAGCATGTCGTGGTGGAGCAGGAAGAAGCCGGAGAGCCCAAGCTCCCTGATCAGCGCCAGCTCCTGATCCAGGCGCCGCTCGGCCTCCGCGCGATGCGGCGTCCCCGCGTAGCGATGGACGAGGCGCACCCGGCAGAGCTCGGCGAGCCGCAGGTCGGCGCCGCGGTCCTCGGCCCCCGGATAGCTGTAGCCCAACTCCCGGGTGAGGTCGAAGCGCAGCCGCTCGGCGAGCCGCTCCGACTCGGCGACCGCCTCGGGGTGGTCGCGGAAGCGGGCCGCTGCCTCGGCGGCGGAGAGCAGGGCGGAGGCGGAGTTGCCGCGCCGCAGCCCCTCGGTCTCGTCCAGGGTCGCCCCGAGCCGCACGGCGACCATCGCGTCCTGGAGCGGGAGGCGGGAGCGGTGGTGCGCGTGGGCGTCGCCGGTCGCCACCGCCGGCACCCCGAGCCGCTCGGCGAGCGAGGCGAGCCAGTGATTGCGGGAGCGATCGTGTCGCCAGAGCGGCCGCTGCAGCTCGATCCGGAAGTGGTCCGGGCCGAAGGCGCGCAGCAGCCGTCCGGCCAGAAACGCGGCGCTCGCCGGATCGCCCCGCTCCCAGGTCCCCGCCACCGCGCCCTCGCGTGCGCAACCGGAGAGGCAGACGAGCCCCTCGGTGTGGCGCTCCAGCTCGTCGATCGCGATCGAGGGAGGCAGGGGATCCCTCATATGCGAGGGCGCGCGTAAGCGCTGATGCGAGGGTGCGCGATAGCGCAACCCGTTTGATGTTGACGCCCCCTCACGTGTTCCCCGATGCGCCTCGGTGATCAGCCGGCAGAGGCTGGCCCAGCCCCGCGCGTCCTCCACCAGCAGGGTGACGTGGACCGGACGGGGGAGACGGCGGGGCACCTCGACGGTCAGCTCGGAGCCGACGATGGGGCGAACGCCAACGCCCGCGCAGGCGTGCGCGAACTCCATCGCCCCGCAGACGTTGTCGTGGTCGGTCAGCGCCAGCGCCTCGTGGCCGAGGTCCGCGGCCGCGGCCGCCAGCTCGGCCGGGTCGGAGGCGCCGTCCAGGAAGGAGTAGGCGGAATGACAGTGGAGCTCGATGTAGCCCGGCATCAGTCCCGCTGCCGATACCAGCGACCGGTCTCCGGCTCGCAGAAGACGACGACGTCACTGCCGTCCTCGAGCACCAGCTCGAAGTAGCGGCGCCGCAGCGGGCGCTGCGTCCACCAGCCATCCTCGACCAGCCACTCCTCCCGCACCGACTCCACTGCCAGTCGCCCGACCGCCCGCGGCGCACCGTCCGCCCCCACCTGGACCGGCACCGGCCAGGGCTTGTTGACGCGGTTGGGTCTCACGCTTCGCCACCAAACGGGTTGCCCCTCGCTTCGCTCGGGGCACCCTCGGACCACGGCATCAGCACCTCGCGGCGCTCCGGCACCCGCGACGCCGGATCGACCTCGAGCACCCGCAGGACCGAGTCGGCCCCGGCGGCCGAGCGCGTCTGTCGCACCGCCTCCGAGATGCGCTTGCGCCGCTGCTCGTCGGGGTTCGCCAAGGAGAGCTGCTCGCCCGTCTCGGGGCCAAGCGCGACCGCCTCCAGCCGCAGCGTCGCCGCGGGAGCGGGCAGGAGGGCGAGGTGGGGGACCAGCGCGTCGGAGAGGCGGGACGGATCGGCGCTCGCCCGCCGCAGGGCGGCCTGTCTTCGCCAGCCGCCGCCGGCCGCGAGGCGGGCGGCGAGGCGCAGGGACCGCACCGTCCTGCCGCGCCGGGCGTCGTGGGCGAGCAGGCGGGAGATCAGCAGCTCCAGTGCCCGCTCCAGCTGCTGTCCCGAGACCGCCTCCGGCAACTCGAGCTCGACGGCGATCTCCTCACGCGCCCGCCGCGGGCGCAGGGGCTCGTCCCCGCCGCGCGCCAGCTGAAGGGCGTGCAGCCCCGGCCGGCCGAAGCGGTCGGCGACCGCGTCCCTCGGCAGACCCGCGAGCCGCCCCAGGGTGGAGATGCCGAGGCGCTCGAGCTCGTTGGGAAGGTCCGATCCGTCCTCACCCAGATGACCGCAGAGCAGCGAGACCGGCATCGGCTCCAGGAACTGCCGGGCGCGGCCGTCGGGAACGACGCCCGCTGAATTCGCGGCCGCTACGTAGGCGCAGAAGCGGACGGGGCCAGCGCCCAGCCGGGCCGAAGAACCCAGCTCTTGACGGGCGCGCTCAAGCACGCCCTCGATCCCTGACCAGATGCCGAGCAGGCCGCCCGCGTCGAAGTGGGCCTCGCCGGCCCCGCCGGGCTCGACCTTCGCGCCGATCCCCTCCAGCCGCCGCAGCGCCCGCTCCCAGGAGCGTTCGGCCCGCTCGGGGTCAGGGGGAATCAGGGCAAGCTCTGGGCAGCGGGAGAGCGCCTCACCCAATCTCATCCCGGCCCGCAACCCGAACCTCTCCGCCGGCATCGTGACCTCGCCGATCAGCTGGGCGGCCCCGGGCTCCGGGGCCAATGCCGCGGGCCGATCGAGAAGCTCGCGCCGGCCCTCGACCGCGGCGATCAACCGGAAGCGAGGGATCAGGGCGCTTGCGACGGGCATCGAACGTATGTTCGTATACTCGGCCCGATCAGTCAAGGAACGGCGGACCTCGTTCGCCTGGGCTTCGATGCCGGAGTAGTCTCATGCCCGATGCGGAACCGAAAGCGCGAACCGACAACGGAGGAGCTGCTCCGAGTCCAGCACGACCGGGCGACCGAGGAGCATGAGGCCATCGACGCCTCGGTCACTCCGGACGAGGAGCTGCAGCACCGGCGCCGCGCCGACAAGTCCGCCTACCTCGAGCGGATGCTGTCCAAGCGCGAGCGCTCCGAGCGCGACCGAGACTGACCACCCGCCATGATTTGATGGGTGATTGCCCGCCCGCTCGCACTGATCGCCGTCCTCGGCCTGCTGACCCTGGCCGGCTGCGGAGGCTCCTCGAGCCAGAGCTCCGTCCCGGGCGGCGCCGATCCCGACGCGGTGCGGGTGATCAAGGGCTGGGTCGACGAGCTGCGCGCGGGACACATCGAGGACGCCTCCGACTTCTTCTCCCTGCCCACGGTCGTCCAGAACGGCACCCCGCCGCTGCAGCTCACCGACCGGCAGGAGGTGGTCGAGTTCAACCAGTCGCTTCCCTGCGGCGCCAAGCTCACCCGCGCGGAGAGCCACGGCCGCTTCACTATCGCCACCTTCGTGCTCACTGAGCGCCCCGGGCCGGGCGAGTGCGGGGCGGGGGTGGGCGACTCCGCGGAGACCGCGTTCGTCATCCACGACGGGCACATCACGGAGTGGCGCCGGGTGGTCGAGACGCAACCAAGCCAGCCGACCGGCACGGCTCCGGTGATCTGAGCCGTGATGGAGCCCTGCACGTGGTGCGGCGCTGAGGTGGAGCCCGACGACGGCTTCCGGGCCTACGTCCTGTCGGCCGCCACAAACACCGCGGCCGGATCTACCGGGGAGAAGCGCGCCGTCTTCTGCCGGCTCGAGCACCTGATCCCCTGGTCGATCCAGTTGCTGCGAGGGCGCGCGACAGCGCGACCCGATTCAGGTTGGGAGACGGGCCGGATGTCCGAGCCGCCGTCGATGGGGGAAGGGGCGAGGACCTGCTCCCACTGCGGGGCCGAGCTCGGCGAAGCGCACGTGTTGCTGGTCCGCCACCGGGGGGAGCACCGGGTCGGGGACGCGTTCTGCTCGATCGACCACATGGCCGACTGGGCGAAGGCGGGTGGTCGCTGGCGGTGAGTTTCCGCAAAACGCGGGATCGTGGATACGCAGGCTCTTGACCGGCCCTTCTGACGTGCATAGGGTGCCCGCACTTGAACAAAGCAGGTTGATCGAAAGGTCAATCGAGCTTCCGTTCAAAGGAAGGGCCCGGGAAACCGGGCCCTTTCGCCGTGGTTGGGCCAGTTACCCTTTTGGGCCGCATGTCGCAGCGATCGCAAAGACGGCGCCGGCGCCTTCGGGACTCGGGCAGGAAGAAGTTCCTGCTTGCCCTCGGGGTTCCGCTCTCCCTGGTCGGCATCGCCGTCCTCGCCGGTGCTGCATGGGTGATCAGCGTCTACGACTCGGCGCCTTCGCTCGCGAGCCTGCAGCCGATCACGAAGGGGGCGGTGTCGAAGGTGTACGCCGCCGACGGCTCCCTGATCGGGGTGATCCACTCCGACAAGATCCGCCAGCCGATCCCCAGCGCGAAGATCCCGCAGGACCTCAAGGACGCGACGGTCGCAATCGAGGACCGGAGGTTCTACAAGCACGGCGGCATCGACCCCTCGGCAATCATCCGCGCCGGCTGGGAGGACCTGGTCGCCGGTGGCAAGCCGGTGGAGGGCGGCTCCACGATCACCCAGCAGCTCGTCCGCAACCTCTACATCTCAAACCCGCAGGACACGGTCAAGCGCAAGATCATCGAGGCGCATCTGGCCAATGACGAAGAGGACGCGCACTCCAAAGACTGGATCCTGACTCAGTACCTGAACACGGCTCCGTACGGGACCAACTACGGCGCTACCGCGATCGGCGTCGAGGCGGCGGCCGATGCCTACTACTCGAAGCATGCCCAGGATCTGACCCTGCCCGAGGCGGCGACGATCGCGGGACTGCCGCAGGCACCGTCCGAGTACAACCCGCTCCTCAACCCGCGGGCGGCGCTGGCCCGCCGCAACGAGGTGCTCAAGGCGATGGAGCAGCAGGGCTACATCACCGAGAGCGAGTACGCGGACGCGGCCGGCCAGGATCTGGGCCTCAACCCCGGACACAAGTACAGCCGGATCCGCCAGCCCTACATCTTCGACCTCGTCAAACAGGAGCTGGAGGACCGCTACGGGCTGAATACCGTGGAGAACGGGGGCCTCAAGGTCTATACGACGATCCAGCCGCGACTCCAGGCGGCCGCGCAGAGCGCGGTCGACTCATGCTCGGTCTGCTACTCGGGCGGTGGCCCGGCCTCGGCCCTGGCGTCCGTCGACCCGTCAAACGGCGAGATTGTCGCCCTGGCATCGACCCAGCGCTACTCGTTGAGCAGCCAGTTCAACTTCGCCGCCCACGCCCAGCGCCAGCCCGGGTCCTCGTTCAAGGTCTACGACCTGACGACGGCGATCAAACAGGGCATCGACCCCAACGCCACGTACTACAACGGCACCTCTCCGATCACCCTCGAGACCCCGGGCGGCGACACTTGGACCGTCCACAACGCCGAGCCGGGGGGCGGCACTTACCCACTTACGCAGGCGACCTGGGACTCGGTCAACGTGGTCTTCGCGCAGCTCGGCCTCGACGTCGGCCCCGAGAACATCGCCAAGACCGCCTACCAGATGGGCATCACCTCCCCGCTCGGGATCAAGGGCCCACACGACATCCCCTGCAAGGGGGGCCCCAACTGCTACGTCCCTCCGGCCGACGCGATCGGCGGGCTCAGCGTTGGCGTCACCCCGCTCGAGCAGGCCGACGCGTACGCCACCCTCGCCAGTGGCGGCGTCCATCACGACCCGACCGCGATCGGCAGGGTCGTCTTCCCCGGCGGAAAGGTCGACGAGCCGAGCTCGAGCGACGGCAAGCGCGTGCTCACCGCCGGGCAGGCCTACGACGTGACGAAGGTGCTCGAGGGCGTGATCACGAGCGGCACCGGCGCCGGCTACACGTACATGGGCTGCTCGTCGGAGGCGGGCAAGACCGGCACCAGCGAGGGGCTCTCGGACGCCTGGTTCGTCGGCTATACACCGAAGTACTCGACCGCCGTCTGGACCGGCCATCCGCTCTCGCGCGACTACACCGGGTTCGGCGGCCCCACCTCCGGGCCGATCTGGCGCTCCTACATGGAGGCCGCGCAGGGGAGCAACTGCCCAGACTTCCAGGTTCCCTCCAGCCTGCCGACCCTGACGGCGTTCCACGGGGAGCACACGTCCTCCAGCTCGAGCTCCTGCAGCACCAGCTCGAGCAGCACGTCGAGCTCGTACTCGTGTGGCTCGAGCTCGAGCTACACACCCAGCACCACCTACGGCAGCGGCAACAGCGGTGGCAACGACCAGGGCGCCTACGCTCCGGGGGTCGGACAAAAACCGGCGCCATCGCCGAAACCGCAGCCGGCGCCGATCACGCCGACACCGACCCCACCGGCGGCTCCACCGCCCTCGAGCGGCGGGCTCACCCCGGAAGGCTGAGCCGTTCGAGCTAATCCCTGTTTTTGCCCAAAGTGCGGAAACGTCCGTTTAGAGGCTCTTGCACTTCGCTGTTGCGAGGCGTAGGCTGCTGATTAATGGAACAAGGGAAACCTTGTTCCAAGAAAGGGCTCGAGAAATCGGGCCCTTTCGCTTGTTATGCGAGGGTGCGCGTAAGCGCAACCCGTTATCTGGTTAGGGCCGAGTTACCGGTGCAGACGACGGTCTTCTGCCCGCGCTTGTTCGTGCGGTGTTTGCAGCCCCTGTTCCGGTGCTGCGGCGACGGGCCGGCGAACGCGAGGATCAGGGAGGCGACCTCATTCGGCTTCTCGACGTTGGGCGAGTGCCCCGCGCCCGGGATCAGGTGCGTCTGGGCGCCCGGGACGTTCTGCTGGTAGCGGGCGACGGCCTCCTGCGCGTCGTAGATCTGGTCCTCGGCGCCGAAGATCACCAGCACGGGCAGCTGGATCGCGGCCAGGCGCTCGTCGAGGGGTGACTCGCCGACGAAGTTCTTCTCCTCGTCGACGGTCTGCTTGTAGGAGGTGTAGGTCATCGCCCGGAGATCGTCGACGGGCTGCTCGGGGTTCTGGAAACCGTCCGCGATCTTGTAGCCCGGCGCGAACGCCTTGCCGTACTGGTTCCGGATCAGGGACTTGGGCGCGACCTGGATCAGCCTGCTCATCGCCTGGCCGACGATCGGCCAGTAGCCCAGCCTCTGGGCGAGCGACTCGTTCTCGGTGCCGTCCTCGGGCGCCTGATCGATGATTACCACCCGGGACGCGAGCCGCGGGCTCTGCTGGGCGAGGGCAGTGGCGACGCTGCCCCCGAGCGAGTGCCCTACGACGGTGGCGTTGAGCACGCCGAGCTTCGCCAGCGCCTCGGCGACGGCGCTCGCCTGGTCATCGATCGAGTAGCCGGCGCCGGGCTTGTCCGATCCGCCGTGGCCGAGCAGGTCGACCCGGATCACCCGGTGGTCGCGGGCAAGCAGCGGGGCCAGATCGTCCCACCAGTACATCGAGCACGTGTAGCAGTGGATCAGCACGATCGGGCTGGCCGACTGATCGCCCTGGTCCAGGACCTGGAGGGTGCCGTTCGAGGTATCGATCAGCCGCGCGCCCTCGTTGCGCACGTACGCGTCCTTGGTTGCGTTCGAGACGACGATGGCGTTGAGCAGCAGCAGGACGATCAGCCCCGCGACCACCCCGAGGGTGATCTTCGCCCAGCGCGGCATCTCAGGCCGGGCTCTTCAGGCCGAGGTCGTCTGCGCGCTCGGCGAGGGCCTCGATGATCAGCGCGATGTGCTCGTCGGGATCCACTCCGAGCTCCTCGATCCCCCGATGGACCTCGTCGCGGCTGACGGCGGCGGCGAACGAGGGCTGCTTGAGCTTCTTCTTCACCGACTTGGGCTTCATGCCCTCGATCCCGGTGGGCCTGACCAGCGCACATGCCGCGACGAAGCCTGAGAGCTCGTCCACGGCATATAGCGTCTTCGCCATCCGGGTCTCGCGCGGCACGCCCATGAAGTCGGCGTGGCCCGCCACCGCGTCGAGCACCTCCCGCGGGTAGCCGCGCTCCTCCAGCTCCCTGATTGCGTAGCGGGGGTGGCCCGTCTCGAGGTCCGGATAGCGCTCGTAGTCGAGGTCGTGGACCAGGCCGGTGACCGCGTAGAGCTCCTCGTCCTCATCCCACTTGCGTGCGTAGGCGCGCATCGCCGCCTCGACGCCGAGCAGGTGCTTGCGCAGCGAGTCGGACTCGATCCACTCGGTGACGAGCTGCCATGCATCCTCTCTTGAGACGTCCGCCATGCGGCTGGCTACTCTAGGCGCCCATGGAGAAGTTCATCATCCAGGGCGGCGTTCCGCTCTCGGGAGAGATCGTGCCGGCGGGCAACAAGAACGCCGCGCTCCCGATCCTCGCCGCCTGCCTGCTCACCGACGAGGAGCTCGTCGTCCGCAACGTGCCGAAGATCCGGGACGTGCAGTCCATGCTCGGGCTGCTCGAGCGCCTCGGTGTCAACGTCGCGTGGATGGGGGACAACGAGGTGCGGCTGCAGGCGAACGCCATCGCCGGCACCGAAGTGGACGAGGAGCTGTCCAACCGGATCCGGGCGTCGTTCCTGGTCGCCGGTCCGTTGCTCGCCCGCTTCGGCGAGGTGAGGATGCCGCCGCCCGGCGGGGACACGATCGGCCGGCGCCGCCTCGACGCGCACCTCGACGCCTTCAGGGACCTCGGCGCGAAGGTCGACGGCGATGTCTGGCTCGAGCTTTCGGCGCCGTCGGACGGGCTGAAGCCGGTGGGCATCTTCATGGATGAGCCCTCGGTGATGGGCACCGAGAACGCCCTTCTGGCGGCCGCCCTGACCCCGGGCCCGACGACGATCGGCAATGCGGCCTGCGAGCCCCACGTCCAGGACCTTGCGAAGCTGCTGTGCAAGATGGGGGCGAAGGTCGACGGCATCGGCTCGAACGTGATGACCGTCCACGGCCAGACCAAGCTCGGCGGGGCCGAGCACAACGTCTCGCCCGACCACATCGAGATCGCCAGCTTCATGGCCCTTGCCGCGGCGACCAGCGGCGAGCTGCGGATCCGCGACGTGGTCGCCGAGGACCTTGAGGGGATCCGGCGCTACTTCCGCCGGCTCGGCCTGCAGACCATGATCGAGGGGACCGACCTGCTGGTTCCGCCGGAGCAGAAGCTCACGATCCGCGACGACCAGGGTGACGCGATCCCGAAAATCGACGACGGCCCCTGGCCGGCCTTCCCGGCCGACCTCACCTCGATCGCACTGGCCCTCGCGACGCAGGCGGACGGGACGATCCTGATCTTCGAGAAGATGTTCGAGAACCGGCTGTTCTTCGTCGACAAGCTCGTCGCGATGGGCGCTCGGATCACGCTGTGCGACCCCCACAGGGCGATCGTCAGCGGTCCGAGCCGTCTTCATGGGGCGCGGCTCGAGAGCCCGGACATTCGCGCTGGCATGGCGATGCTCATCGCCGCGCTGGCCGCGCAGGGCACGTCGGAGATCGGCAACGTCGCGCAGATCGACCGCGGCTACGAGCGCATCGATGTGCGCCTGCGCGACCTCGGCGCCCGCATCGAGCGGGTGCCGTCAGAACGGGCGCGCGTTCCGGCCTAGGCGGCGCTCACGAGCAGTAGGCGTTGTGCAGCTCCGTGAACTGGGGCTCCGGGGGTGGAGCGTCGTCGCCCATGACCTGAGCAACCGCCGGGCCCAGGCGGGATTGCGCGAAGGCCCCGAACGCGTCGGCGCTCTCCCAGATGTCGACGATGTGCATCGTGCCGTCGCGGTCCTCGGCGGAATGCGCAATGAAGCCATCCGGTGGATTGCCTCTGACGTCGACCGCCTTGTCGATCGCGTCGTACTGATCGGCGGTCGCCTCGACGTCCAACTCCATTCGTACAGCCATCTGTTCTCCTCCAGTCGGGGTAGCGGTTTGGCTGGGCTCAGGCTTGCTGCAGGTCGTAGACCTCGAGGATCTCCGGCTCCTGAGCCTGCGGCGCGTCCGGGTTCACCTCGGCGATCGCCGGGATCAGCTTGTCCTGGACGAAGTTCTGGAAGTCCTCGGCGGACTCCCAGACGTCGATCGACCTCATCTTGCCACCGCCGAGATCGCAGGCGGCATGCAGGATTGCGCCCTTTGGTGTCTCGTCGCCGACCTTCTTGTCCACCTGGTCGTATTCCTCGCGCGTTGCCTCGAAGTCCTGGATCACCACTACGGCCATTTCTCCTCCTTGGGTGGGTTGGCGAGCCGAATCCTATTCGGAGGAACCTTGCAGCCTGCTAAAGCGCGGAAAGCGATGATGGACGGCCCATGATCCACCCGATCCCCCCGGGCACCCGGGACATCCTGCCTGACGAGATGCGGGAGCTCCGCGCGCTCCAAACGACCCTGATCGACCTGTTCGAGCGCTACGGCTACGGCCAGGTGGCGACGCCGACCCTGGAGTACGACGAGGTCCTGGCGCGCGGCGAGGGCCGCAGCGGCGTTGGCGCGTACCGCTTCTTCGACGAGCGCGGCGAGCTGCTCGCTCTTCGTTCGGACATGACGATCCCGATCGCGCGGCTGGTGGCGGCCCGCTTCGCCAATGCGGAGCCGCCACTGCGCTTCTGTTACACGGGCAACGCCTACCGGATCGTCCGCCCGCAGCGGGGGCAGGTGCGGCAGTTCATGCACGCAGGAGTCGAGCTGCTCGGCGCGGCGGCACCGGAGGGGACGGCGGAGGTGCTCGAGGTGCTCTCCGCGTCGCTCGACGCGGTCGGCCTGAACCGCGCCGTGCTCGGACTGGGCGATGCCGACCTCTACCGCCAGCTGCTCACCGAGCTCGGCGTCGAGGGTGAGGCGCGCGGCCGAGTGCTCGACCGGCTGGCGGAGCACAACCTGGTGGGCCTGGAGATGGAAGTGGACTCGATCGAGGGCCTCGACGCGCACGGCCGCGAGACGCTGCTGCGCCTGCCGGGACTGCGGGGCGGGGCGGACGTGCTCGAACAAGCCCGCGCGCTTGGCGGGGCAGCGGTGGAGCGCGCAACGCAGCGACTGCAGGCCACGTACGACCTGCTGGTCGAGCGCGGCGTCGCCGGTCGGGTGCAGCTCGACCTCAGCCTGCTGCGCGACCTCGGCTACTACACGGGCGCGATCGTCGAGGTCTATGACCCGGCCCTCGGCCACATCCTCGGCGGGGGCGGTCGCTACGACGACCTGGTCGGGCGCTTCGGACATGCCATGCCGGCCGCCGGCTTCGGGCTCTACCTGGAGCGAGTCCACCTCGCCCAGATGGAGGAGGAGCGGCTTGCGGGGGAGGAGAGCGAGTGACTCCGACCGTTGAGGCACCCCGGGCGCGGCTGGGCGGGCCGCTCAAGATCGCGATCCCGCGCGGGGCGCTCTGGGACGAGACCCTTGACGCTCTCGACCGGATCGGCCTTGAGACGGCAGAGATGCGCGGCGAGTCCCGCTCCCTGGTCTTCAACCTGAACGGCCTGACGCTGGTGACGATGCGCCCCTCGGACGTGCCCATCTACGTGGAGGCCGGCGCCGCCGACCTCGGCATCACCGGCAAGGACGTGCTGCTCGAGCACGCCGACCGGATCGTCTACGAGATCCTCGACCTCGGCTACGGCGCCTGCCGCATGGTGCTGGCCGGGCGCCAGGACGACGACAGCCTGGGCGAGACGGAGCGCCGCCTCGGCGGGATGCGGATCGCGACCAAGTATCCGCGGATCGCCGAGCGCCACTTCGAGGAGACCGGCAGGCAGGCCGAGGTGATCGAGGTGAAGGGCTCGGTCGAGCTGGCACCGCTGGTCGGCCTCGCCGACGGGATCGTCGACCTGGTGGCGACCGGCCGAACGCTGAAGGAGAACGGCCTCGAGATCCGCGAAGAGATCGCCTCCTCGACCGCCCGCCTGGTCGCCAACCGGATCTCCCACAAGCTGCGCGCCGCTGAAGTGGACAACCTGGTCGAGCGGCTGCGCCCGGAGAAACGATGAGGATCGAGAGCTTCGACTGGGATGGCCGCGACGCGCGCGGCTTGGCGCGGCGGGTCCGCGAGCTGCGGCCTCCTCTGGTGGAGGTGAGCGATCCGGTTCGGGTGATCATCTCTGCTGTCCGCGAGGACGGCGACGACGCTCTGGAGGAGCTCGAGCAGCGTTTCGGGGCTCACCCGAACTGGCGCCGGAGCTTCCGCCAGGAGCCGGATCGGATCGCCACGGCCCGCTCCAGGATCGATCCAGAGCTGGTCGAGGCCCTCGAGACCGCGGCCGCGAACATCCGGAGCGTCTCCGAGGCGCAGCTCGCGGAGGAGCGACAGCTCGCGCTCGCTCAAGGGCAGGCGATCTCGCTCAAGGAGGTCTCCATCGCCTCGGCCGCGGTCTATGTGCCGGGTGGCACCGCCGCATACCCATCCACGGTCCTGATGGGCTGCATCCCTGCGAAGGTCGCCGGCGTGGAGCGCGTGGTGGTCGTCACTCCGCCCGGCGAGGGTGAGCAGCCGGTTTCCGACCTGATCCTCGCCGCCGCCGCGATCGCCGGCGCGGACGAGATCTACGCCGTCGGGGGCGCTCAGGCGATCGCCGCGGTCGCGATCGGGACCCAGACCATCGATCCCGTGGACATGATCGCCGGGCCGGGCAACCGCTACGTCCAGGAGGCGAAGCGGCAGCTCGCCGGAGAAGTGGGGATCGACGGGATCGCCGGCCCGTCGGAGCTGATGGTGATCGCGGGGGATACCGCGAACCCGGAGTGGATCGGACTCGACCTTTGCGCACAGGCGGAGCACGGTCCCGACGGCCTGCTCGTCGCCGCCGCGGTGGAGACGGTGATCCTCGACGAAATCCAGGCCGCCGCCGAGGGTGTCGCCGGCAGGGCCGGGGTCGCGGGCGACGCAGCGCTCGTGCTGGTCGCGGTGCCGGACACCGAGACCGCTGTGGCCCTTGCCAACGCAATCGCCCCAGAGCACCTCGAGATCCTCACCGAGGATGCGGCGCTGCTGGCGCCACGGGTGACGACCGCCGGCTGCGTCTTCATCGGCGAAGGAGGGGCGACCGCCTTCGGCGATTACGCCGCCGGTTCCAACCACGTGCTGCCCACGGGCGGCGCGGGACGCTTCCAGGGCCCGCTCGGCCCCGGCGCGTTCAGACGGCGGATCGCGATCGTCGATCTCACGCAGGACGCGGCCCGGGAGCTCGCTCCGGCGGTCGCTACTCTGGCCCGGGCCGAGGGCTTCCCGCTGCACGCGGAGTCTGCGGAGCGAAGGGCGAAGGACAGTTCATGAGCCGCAGGGCAGAGATCAACCGCGAGACCAAGGAGACCAACGTCAGGCTGCGCCTGGACCTGGACGGCGGCGAGGCGAGGATCTCCACCGGCATCGGCTTCCTCGACCACATGCTGGAGCTGCTCGCCTGGCACGGCCGCCTCGGCCTGGAGCTCGAGGCCACCGGCGATCTGGAGACGGGCGCCCACCACACGACCGAGGACGTCGGCATCTGCCTCGGACAGGCGATCGACGAGGCGCTCGGCGACCGCGCCGGCATCCGCCGCTACGGCTCAGCGCTGGTGCCGATGGACGAGGCGCTCGGCGAGTGCGTCATCGACATCTCGGGCCGGCCCTATTGCGCCTTCGACGCAGCGCTCCCCGACGTGACCATCGCCGGCTTCGACTCCGAGCTCACCGAAGAGTTCTTCCGCGCCGTCTCCAACAACTCGAAGATGACCCTGCACCTCTGGGTGCGTTCGGGCTCCAACGCACACCACATGATCGAGGCCACCTTCAAGGCGTTCGCCCGCGCGCTGCGCGAGGCCGTCTCGATCGATCCGGACGAGAGCGGAGTCCCGTCGACCAAGGGCACGCTGACCGAATGACCCGGGTCGCCGTCCTCGACTACGGGATGGGCAATCTCCGCTCTGTCGAGAAGGCCCTGGAAAGGGTCGGCGCGCAGGCGGAGATCACATCCGACAGAGCGCGCGCAGAGCAGGCCGACGGCGTCATCTTGCCGGGCGTTGGCGCATTCCCGCGCGCGATGGAGCGGGTGCGGGAAATCGGCCTGGACGGGCTCGTCGCCGGACGCATCGAGGCCGGTGTCCCCGTCCTCGGTATCTGCCTCGGGATGCAGCTGCTCTTCGACTCCTCGGCCGAGAACGAGGGCGCCAGCGGCCTGGCGCTCTTGCGCGGCGTGGTCGGCCCGCTGGAGGCGAACGGCTACAAGGTCCCGCACATTGGCTGGTCGCCGGTCCACTGGGAGCAGGACTCGGAGCTGACCGAGGGGCTTGGCGATGAGACGCCCTTCTACTTCGTCCACTCGTTCGCGCCCAGGCCGGCGAGCGGGGCCGACGTGCTCGGCACCGCTGCCTACGGCGAGCGCTTCGCCTGTGCGGTGGAGAGGCCGCCGCTCTACGGCGTCCAGTTCCACCCGGAGAAGTCGAGCGCGGCGGGACTGGGCCTGCTCGCCAACTTCGTCCGCATCTGCAGTTGATCCTCTATCCGGCGATCGACATCCGCGACGGCAAGGCCGTGCGGCTCGCGCAGGGCGACTACGAGCGGGAGACCCAGTACGACGACGACCCCGTGGTCGCGGCTCGCCGCTGGGTTGACGGCGGCGCCCGCTGGCTGCACGTCGTGGACCTGGACGGGGCCCGCGCCGGCGAGCCGGTCAACCTCGAACACGTGCGCCGGATCGTCGCGGCCGTCAACGTTCCGGTCCAACTCGGCGGGGGCCTGCGCGACTCGAAGAAGGTCGAGGAGGCGATCTCGTCGGGCGCTCAGCGCGTGGTGCTGGGTACGGCCGCGGTGCGGGACCCTGAGATGGCGGCCGCGATCGCAGCGGCTCACGGCGAGCGGGTGGTTGCGTCCGTCGACGCGCGCTCCGGAAAGGTCGCGGCCGAGGGCTGGACGGAGGCCTCCGATCTCGGGACGACGGAGGTGATGGCTGCGCTTGCGGAGCGAGGGATCAGCCGCTTCGTCTACACGCCGGTCGATGTCGACGGGCTGATGGAGGGTCCCGACCTCGACTCGTTGCGAGAGGCCGCCAAAGCGATCCAAGGCGAGCTGATCTACTCGGGCGGGATCGGCTCGCTCGATGACCTGCGCGCCGTCGCCGGGCTCGGCCTCGACAACCTGGGTGGGGTGATCGTTGGCCGGGCCCTCTACGAGGGTCGGTTCGGGGTGGCGGAGGCCCAGGCCGCGCTCGAATAGATTCCCCTGCATGAGGCGGCTCTTCGGCCCGTTCTTCGTCTTCGCGGGCATCATGCACTTCGTCAAAACGCGCTGGTACGAGCGGATCATGCCGCCGTACATCCCGCGCCACCGTGAGCTCGTCTACATCAGCGGGGTCTCCGAGATCGCGGGCGGGCTGGCGACCATGCACCCCGCGACCCGCCGCACCGGCAGCGCCTGGAGCATCGCGACGCTGGTCGCGGTCTTTCCCGCCAACCTGCACATGGCGCTGGAGCCGGAGCGCTACGAGAAGGGCATCCCGGGCGGCCGTACCTCGCTCTACGCGCGGCTGCCCGTTCAGCTGCTCTTCATCGCCTGGGCGTACGCCGCCGGCGACTGGGACTAGGCGAGGCCGGCCGCCTCCAGAGCGGCCTGCCGGTCACCGTAGTCCCTGAAGCGCGTTATCCGACCGTCCCGGAATTCGATCACGAAAGCCGAAGGGACTTCCGTCTCGACGCCGCTGCCCCGCCCGCGGATCCGATTCGAGCCGATGGCGAGCATGCGACCGTCCCCAAGATCTCGCACGTCCTCGTAGTGGGGCTCAAGGAGGTCGAAGCTCTCGCGGTTGTCGGCGAAGAAGGCACACGGTCGGCCGGCAACGGCTCAACGTTAACCTCGATCCATGGTCCTCAAGCGAGTCATTCCATGTTTGGACGTGGAGGACGGCCGCGTCGTCAAGGGGACCAACTTCGTCGACCTCCGCGACGCCGGCGACCCGGTGGAGCTCGCGGAGCGCTATGACGCCGCGGGCGCCGACGAGCTGGTCTTCCTCGACATCACCGCCTCGCACGAGAGCCGCGACACGATCGTGGAGCTGGCCCGCCGCACTGCCGACAACGTCTTCATCCCGTTCACGATCGGCGGCGGGATCCGCTCGGTCGAGGACGCGCAGGCGGTGCTCGACGCGGGCGCGGACAAGGTCTCGGTCAACTCGGCGGCGCTCGAGCGGCCCGAGCTGATCTCGGAGCTGGCCGAGGTGTTCGGCTCGCAGTGCGTGGTGATCGCGATCGACGCGAAGCGCCGCGGGGCTGGCGACGGGTCCGAGACCTGCGACGCGCCGCCCGGTCACTTCGGCGACGCCGAGTGGGACGTCTACGTCCACGGCGGGCGCACCAAGGTGGAGGAGCGCGAGGCGGTCGCCTGGGCCAAGGAGGCGACAGAGCTGGGAGCCGGTGAGGTGCTGCTGACCAGCATGGACCGCGACGGGACCACCGACGGCTACGACCTGGAGCTGACCCGAGCGGTCGCGGAGACGGTCAGCGTGCCGGTGATCGCCTCGGGGGGCGCCGGCGAGCTCGACCACCTGGTCGAGGCGGTGGAGGAGGGCCACGCCGACGCAGTGCTCTGCGCCTCGATCTTCCACTACGGCGCCCACACCGTCTCTGAGGCAAAGCAGCGGATGGAAGAGGCCGGGATCCCGGTGCGAATCTCCTAGGCCGCCGTTACTGCCCGTTCTTCTTCCCGCCCTGTTTCTTGCCCTTGGCCTTCGTCTTCGCGGGCGCCTTCGGCTGCTTCTGCACGAAGCCGTTGACCGCGGGTCCCTGGGCGGGTGTGAGGTCGTAGATCGTCTTGTAGCCAGTCAGGAAGACGTCCTTGCCGTTCGAGATCACCGGGTTGTAGGCGCCGTCCGAGTACTCCAGGACCCGGTGGCCGTTGCGGACGTCGAAGCCGTAGGTAGAGGTGTGCTGCAGGTCCGCGACGTAGACGACGTCGCCGATCAGGCTGGCGGCGCCCGAGATCGAGCCGAGGCCGTGCTGGCTCCAGCGCTCGTTTCCGGTGCGCGCGTCGAGCGCGTAGAAGTTGCCGTCGTAGGAGCCGAAGTAGACGGTCGGATCCGTGTCCGGGGTGCGCGCCGCGACGGCGCCCGCGTAGACGTAATTGCTGGTCGAGTGGCTCCAGGCGAGCTTCCCGCTCTGCTGGTCGAAGCTGTACATGCGCCCGTCCGTATTGCCCGCGTAGACCCGGCCGAAGGCCACGGCCGCCGTCGCGTAGAACTGGCCGGTGCGGCCGAAGCTGGTGCCCTGCGAGCCCGTCTGCCACTTGATCGAGCCGTCGTTGACGTGCAGGGCCGTCATCTCGCCGCTGTAGTCGCCCAGGTAGAGGATCCCGTTGCTGTAGGCCGGCGCCGCCTTGACTGCGCCGTTCACGTGCGTCTGCCAGATCGTCCTGCCGGTCTTCTTGTTGAGGGCGTAGATCGTGTTGCACTCGCAGCCCACGATCACCTTGTTGCCGGCCACGAGCGGGGAGGACTCGCTGCGCCCGGGCAGCGGGTGCTTCCAGACCTGGTGGCCGTCGTACGCGGCGAGCGCCACCACCTGGCCGGGGTCGAGGTTGGAGAGGTAGATCGTGTTGTCGCTGTAGGCCGGGGCGGACGCGTTCAGGTGCGCGACCTGCTGCTTCCAGCGGGCCTTGCCCGTCTTCGTCTTGATCGCGAAGGCGAGCCCGTCATTGTTGATGCCGAAGAGCTGGCCGCCGACCAGGATCGGCGAGTACTCGAGCAGGTGGCCGCCCTTGAAGCGCCAGTGGATCGAGTAGGGGGGCTTGACCCCGGGGGCGTCCAGATAACGCGTGCGTTCCGGGTTGAGCCCGTAGATCGGCCAGTTGGTGACGCCGCTGACCGGCTTCGGTGCCTCGCTGGTGATCGTGCAGGGCGCCGGGCAGGACTTGTCCCCGGGCCGCTTCAGGACCAGATAGCCGACCAGTCCGATCATGATCGCGGCGACCCCGGCGGCCGTGCCGATCGTTGCCCAGCGGTGGTTTTCCCAGAGGTTTTTGATGAAGGCGCGCACGCTGTCGCCGCCGGAGGAAGGCGGGGGAGTCGCCGACTTAGTCCGGCCGCGGTTTTTGTGGCGGCCGAGGATGTTTTGGGAGTCGGTTGAATCCCCGCCAGTCCATGGCGAAGTCGCACATGGTAGGAAAGCCGGTTAATGCCAGCCTCACGGTCGATAGAGCCCGACGAGCTGCCCGCCAGGGTGGCGGCCCTGCCTGGGATCGACGCCCTGCGCTCGATCGCGGATCGGGTTCCCGCCTATCTCGTGGGAGGCGCTGTCCGCGACCTGCTGCTCGGCAAGTCGGGGGTCGACCTGGACGTTGTGATCGAGGGGGACGCCGAGGCGCTCGCTGACCTGCCGGGCTTCCACCAGGAGCGGGAGGGGCTCTTCCTCACCGGACGGCTCGAGGCGAGCGATGTGAAGGTCGATGTCGCCCGCGCGCGATCGGAGTCGTATCCGCACCCGGGGGGACTGCCGGAAGTTCGCCCGGCATCGCTCGCCGATGACCTCGCCCGCCGGGACTTCACGATCAATGCGATGGCGGTGCCACTGCCGGACGCAATGGAGCTGATCGACCCCCGCGGCGGCCTCGACGACCTCCGTGCCGGCCGTCTCCGGGTCCTGCACCCTGGCTCGTTCGCCGAGGACCCGACTCGGGCGCTGCGCGCCGCCCGCTACGCCGCCCGCTTCGGCTTCGAGCTCGAGCCGGGGACCGCCGAGCTGCTGCGGGGCGCCGACCTGGCCACGGTCTCGGATGACCGGGTCCAGAACGAGCTCCGTCGTGCGGCGGCCGAGGAGGATCCGGCCGCCGTGCTGCGCCTGATCCTGGAGTGGGGGGTGATGCCGAGCCTCGACCCGGACGCACCGGCGCGCGTCGCAGAGGTGACCCGGCTCGCCTCGGAGCCGCCCTGGGCCGGCTGGATCGACCGCGAGCTCGCCGCCATGCTCGCAGTGGTCAGGCCGCTGCCCCAGATCCGCGAGCTCGCCGCGGCGGCGGTTGAGCGCCCATCCGAGGGCGTTCGGCTCGCGGAGCCCTGGGACCCCGCCCAGCTACTGGTTGCCCGCGCGCTCGGAGCCGAGTGGCTCGACCGCTACGCCTCGGACTGGCGCCACATCCACCTGGAGATCACAGGGAAGGATCTGCTCGCCGCGGGAGTCCCCGAGGGACCGGCGATCGGCCACGGGCTCGAGGCGGCCCTGTCGGGCAAGCTCGACGGGGAGCTCTCCGGGCGAGACGAGGAGCTTCGCATCGCCCTGCTGGCGGCCCGCGGTGAGCTGCCCGAGGACTAGCACCGACCGCGGCCCCTACAGTTTTCGCCGTGGAATGGCGCGAGCGAGACGGTGTCCGCTGGCTCGAAGCGGAGCTGCCCGGCGCGAGGGCTGCATTCTCGACCCGCCTCGGCGGCGTCAGCGAGGCGCCCTACGAGGCCCTCAACGTCGCCATCCTCACCGGCGATGCTCCTGACAGTGTCCGTGAGAACCGCGAGCGGCTGGCGGCGGCGCTGGGCCGGGCGCCCGAGGGGGTGGTGATGGGCCGCCAGGTGCACGGCACCGAGCTTCACAAGCACGAGGCGCGGCAGGAGCCGCGCGTCTACGCGGACGTCGTGCCGAGCCCGATCGAGGTCGATGCCCACGCGACGGCCGATCCCGGGCTCACTCCGCTGGTGATGGTCGCGGACTGCCTGCCGGTGGCCCTGACCGGGCCCGGCGGAGTCGCGATGGCGCATGGCGGCTGGCGCGGGCTGGCCGGTGGCATTCTGGCTCAGGCGGCCGCCGCCGTCGCGGCCGAGGCGGCCGCGATCGGACCAGGCATCGGCCCGTGCTGCTATGAGGTGGGCGAGGAGGTGCTGGCCGAGTTCGACGGGATCGAGGGCGTCGCGCGGGGCCGCATGCTCGACCTGGCGGCCGTCGCCCAGCGCCTGCTCGACCAAGCGGGCGTGGACGCGGTCGAGTCATCCGGCCTCTGCACCAGCTGCAATCCTGAGCTCTTCTACTCCCATCGCCGCGATGGCGATCGCACCGGCCGCCAGGCGGGGCTGGCCTGGCTGGAATAGCGATGGTTGGACCTGTCACAGACCTCGATCCTGCGCGCGTGCGCGCCAGCCTGGAGCGGATCCGGGAGCAAGCAGGCGCGGTCGTCGAGATCCTCGCGGCCACCAAGTACGTCCGCGCGGAGGACATGGGAGCGCTGGCGGAGGCCGGGGTCGAGCTGGTGGGGGAGAACCGGCTACAGGACCTGGAGGAGAAGCGCGAGCGCTGGGGCGAGCGCTTCACCTGGGACTTCATCGGGAACCTGCAGAGCCGCAAGCTCAAGCGGATCCTGCCGCTGGTGCGGCTGATCCATTCGGTCGCCTCGGACTCCGTGCTCGAGCAGCTCGGCCGGCACGGCTCACCGGACACCGAGGTGCTGGTCGAGGTCAACCTCTCCGGCGAGGAGGACAAGGGCGGGATCGCCCCGGACGAGCTCGACGCATTCATCGAGCGCTGTCCCGTGCGCGTCTCCGGCCTGATGACGATGCCGCCGTTCACCGAGGACCCGGAGGCATCGCGCCCCTACTTCGCCCGCCTGGCCGAGCTCGCCCGCGAGCGCGGCCTGGAGCGGCTCTCGATGGGCACCAGCCAGGACTGGCCGGTGGCGGTGGAGGAGGGGGCGACGATCATCCGCGTGGGCTCGGTCCTCTGGTCCTGAGGTCACGCCGTCGGGTGGCGAAGGCTTCATAATCAGGTCCATAACTTGGAAACCGGGCTTGGAGGAATAACGTCCGTCAAGCCGAATCTGAGCCGAGATGGCGATCAGGGACACATGGAGACGCGCGCTCGAGTACTTCGGCCTCGTTGAGGGCGACTACATCGAGGAAGGCGAGTACGACGAGGGCGACACGGGCAGTGAAATGGCCCTCGACGAGAGCGCCGCCGCGCCCCGCGAGCCGGTCCGCGGCGCGCCCTCCAGGCGCCGCAGCCGCGACGACGACATCGATGACATCTTCGGCGACGACGAGCCGGCGCCCAGGCGCGGGCGGATCCGCGCGGTCGACGATACGGCCGAGGAGCCGGCGCGGCGCAGAGGGCGCCGCAGGGCCCCCGCGGGCAACGGCGGCGGGGTCGCTTCCATGCACGTCGTCACCCCCCGAAGCTTCAACGACGCCCAGCAGGTAGCCGACGAGTTCAAGCGCTCCAAGCCGGTGATCATCAACCTCCAGTCGACCGACCGCGAGCTCTCCAAGCGGCTGATCGACTTCTCCTCGGGCATGACCTACGCACTGGGCGGGGGCATGCAGCGGATCTCGCAGGGCATCTTCCTGCTCACGCCCGAGAACGTCGAGGTGTCGGCCGAGGAGAAGGCCCGGCTCCTCGAGGGCGGCTTCTTCAACCAGTCCTAGGCCTCGTCGGTCCGCCGCAGCGCCGCCACCGTCGCATCGCGCGAGACGGCGGCGATCTCATCGGGGACGCTGCCGAGCCGCACGAGCCGGATCGGCTTCAGGTCACGTCCGAGCGGAGTGAAGAAGTTGTCGTAGTGCGTCGGGACGACGTAGCGGGGATCTAGCCTCGGCAGCACGCGCTGCCAGTAATCCGGGGTGAAGTTTCTCCCGGCAACGCCCGCCAGGAACAGGTCGACGGGAAGCTTGCCGAGCTGCTCGTCGTCCAGGTCGGCGCTGCCCTGGTGATAGATGTCGATGCCCGCCACCCGTATGTGGATTCCCCACACCTGGCCGCACTTGTAGGCGGCCGGGCTGAGGTGGTCGAGGTGATCGCAGGTGAGCTCGCCGGCGAAAGGGACCCTCCGCCCGAGCAGCAGTTTCGAGTGGCGGCTCCTGATGAACCGGACGACGAACGGCCCGAGCTCGTACGGCTCGCCGGGGACCACCTCGATCGCAAGGTCTCCCACGCCGTGCAGGCGCATCAGCCGGGCAAGGGACGCGGAGCCGTAGGCATGGACGCGGTAGCGCGCCGCGAGCGCGGGCGCATCCACAGCATGGTCCCAATGGGTGTGGCCGACGAGGATCCCCGCGACCTCACCGCGCGGCGTGATGAACCGGTCGATGGTCGCCGGGTCCGGCAGGGCCTGCCTGCCGAGCAAGAGCGCCCTGAGCGGAACGCGGGAGACAAAGGGATCGACGAACAGGGACTGGCCCTCGAAGGTGAGCTGATAACCCGAGACTCCGAGCCATTCGATCTCCAGCCCGGGAGGCAGGTCCAGGCCCTCAGCCTCCAGCTGGCGGGCGGCCTGGAGGTCCGTGAGCTCACTCATCGCGCCGGATGCTGCCAAATAGAGTTCTCATCATGCGAGTCGGGTTCATCGGCGCCGGAAACATGGGCGGTGGCCTCGCGCGTGGCTGGGCGGCGGCCCGCGGCGAGCCGGGTGCTCCCGAGGAGATGCTCTTCTCCGACGCCGACCACGCGCGGGCGAAGGCTCTCGCCGACGAGGTCGGCGGCGAGGCGATCGAGGGCAACGTCGCACTCGCCGATGCCTCCGACCTGGTCGTCCTGGCGGTCAAGCCCAACGTCCTCGACGAGGTCGCGCCCGACCTGAGACAGGCGGGCACGCCGGTGCTCTCGATCCTGGCCGGCACTACGCTCGAGGCCCTGCACGAGGCGCTGCCCGGGATCGACCTGGTGCGGGTGATGCCGAACCTGGGGGCGCAGCTCCGCCAGGCGGTGCTCTGCGTCGTCTTCCCCAAGGGGGCCGACGACGCCTGGCGAGGAGAAGATCACCGTGCTCCTCGGCCTGGTCGGCGAGGTGATCGAGCTCGAGGAGCGGCTGATCGACGC
This sequence comes from uncultured Solirubrobacterales bacterium, assembly GCA_963725475.1. Lineage (GTDB taxonomy): Bacteria > Actinomycetota > Thermoleophilia > Solirubrobacterales > 70-9 > DASUPK01. Next base: position 27,847 of record CAVRYR010000002.1, read on the forward strand.
GGCGACGGCGATCATGGGCTGCTCGCCCGGCTACCTCGCGCTGATGGCGGAGGTGCTGGTCGAGGAGGGCGCCAAGCAGGGATTAACCGAGGAGCAGACGCTTAGGATGGTCGCGAAGGCGATGAGCGCCACGGGCGGCCTGCTTGAGCTGCAGGAGCCGGGGGCGCTGAAGCGCGCGGTCGCCTCGCCGGGGGGAATGACCGAGGCAGGCCTCAACGCTCTCGAGGAGCGAGAGATCCACGAGACGCTGCGGGCGGCGGTCGATGCCTCGCTGGAGAGGGTTCGCAAGTGACCTGGCTGCTCGCAGTGACTCGTGACGACGTCGCCAACTACGTGAGCGCGGTCTTCCTCGTCTACTTCATCCTGATCTTCATCCGCATCCTGCTCTCCTGGATCCCGCGGATCCCGTACTACCCGTGGCTGCGCGCGACCGTTGACTTCGTCCACCAGGTCGTCGACCCGTACCTGAACATCTTCCGGCGCGTGATCCCGCCGCTCGGCGGCGGCGGCATGGCGATCGACATCAGCCCGATCCTGGCGATCATCGTCCTCAGCATCGTCTGGCGCGTGGTCGTGGCGCTGATCGCCGGTTGAGACGGGCCCTCGACCTGGTCGTCCCGGCGCTGGCGGCCTGCGGCGTCGTCGTCGTGATCGACCAGGGCAGCAAGGCGCTGGCGACCTCGTGGGTCTCCCGCGGCGACCGGACGGAGATCCTGCCCTTCCTTCACATCGCCAACGTGCGCAACAAGGGGGTCGCCTTCGGCCTGGGAGGCGACATCTCGGCGTACTTGATCGGCGCCACGATCCTGGCGCTGGCGGGGCTGCTGGTCTTCCTCGCCACTCGCGACCGCGGCGGCTGGCGCGTCTGGTTGCCGGCGGCGCTGCTGATCGGCGGTGCGCTCGGCAACCTCGCCGACCGCGTCCGCGACGGGGCGGTCACCGACTTCATCGATCTGCCGCTCTGGCCGACCTTCAACCTGGCGGACATCGCGATCGTGCTCGGCGTCTTCCTGCTGCTGCTCAACATTGAGCGCTCCGAGAGGGGGCGCAAGGGCAGTTGAGGCCGGACGCCGAGCGGCTGATCGTCCAGCTCGACGAGGACCTGGCGGTGATCGAGAAGCCGGCCGGGCTGGTCGTCCACACGGCCCCCTCCCACAGGGGGGAGACGCTGGTGGACCTGCTCGAGGGGATCGCGGGCGGGGGCGAGGGCGGCAGGACGGGGATCGTCCACCGCCTCGACAAGGACACGTCGGGCCTGATGCTGGTGGCGCGCAACGACGAGGCCCACCGAGCACTGGCGCGGATGGTCAAGGCCCGTGAGGTGGAGCGCGAGTACACCGCGCTGGTCGACGGCCGGCTCGGCAGCCGCACCGGCACGATCGACGCCCCACTCGGGCGCGATCGCCGGCAGCGGACGAGGAGGGCGGTGAAGGGCGCGGGCTCCCGCGAGGCCCGCACCCACTTCGAGGTGGTCGAGGTGCTGCCGCACGACACGCTGGTGCACGCCCGACTCGAGACCGGCCGCACGCACCAGATCCGAGTCCACTTCGCCGCCATCGGCCATCCGGTCGCGGGCGACGCGGAGTACGGCACCGCGGGTCGCCACGGCCTGGAGCGCCAGTTCCTGCATGCTTCGCGGCTGGCGTTCGACCACCCGCGCACGCGGGAGCGCCTTGAGTTCAGATCCGAGCTGCCCGAGGACCTGCGAGCGGCGCTTGCTCATGCAAGGGGCGGTTCCTCCCTTTAGGGAAAGTTAAGGATCGTCGGTAGGTTCGCGGGGCTGTTCGGCACCGAGGTGCTGCAGGGGGCGGGATTCATCGAATCGGGGAGATGCCCATGCTGGTGACACGGACCAGAGTCCTCTCGGGCCTGGTGACCCTCCTGGGAGTTGGCTGTGCGGCCTTTGCCACGTCGCCCGCAGCCGCCGCGCCGCCGAGCTCGTTCCCGTTCTCTCTCCCTGCGCGCTACATCGTCAACTACGACTCGCGGCTCCAGACCTGCGGGGAGCAGCGCGGCCTGTTGGAGGTCGAGTGGAACAGCTACGCGGAAGCGCAGGCCGGCTTCGGGCTGCAGGTCCAGGCGAGCTCGAAGAAGCTCTGCAAGCTGGCTCGGAAGACGGCCACGATCCTGCCGGACGACCTCCAGTTCAGCGGCGGGTTCACCGCCAACAAGGCCGACATGGTCGGATACGCGCTGAACGTCGGGCAGCAGGGCATGAACGACGATCCGATCAGCCCCAAGCACAAGGGCGTCCCGCGTGGCATGAAGTGCGATGCGCTGCCCAGCCAGTGGGCGACTGAGGCATGGAGTGCCGCCCGCCTGACCGGCGCGGGGTCGCCGAGCAACGAGGATTTCGCCGGAGCGTCAGGGGTCGCGGCCGGCGCCGGCTACTGCGTCGACGCCAAGGCCAAGTCCAACAGCGCGGGAGAGTGGGTCAAGACCCCGTTCATCGCCTGGATACCGGACGTGTCCCTGTGCACGAACCACTTCAAGCTGCACCAGGACCCGGATCCGGATAACCCGGGAGAGTTCCTGCCGCCGGCGTCCTTCGCCGACGCGCAGGTCTTCGGCAGCTACGACGAACTCCCCTGCTGAGCGGTAGGCCCTCCGCCCAGGGCCTACAATCCCGCGGACTTTGCACCCAACCCCCGCTGAGAGGCAACGGGGCGCTGCCCGGCACGCCGGGTCCCCGAGGCCGCGGAGGGGCAACCGAAGAAAACAAGCGATAGGAAGATCAGATGGCCGACGTAGGCATCAAGGAGCTGCTGGAGGCCGGGGTTCATTTCGGCCACCAGACGCGGCGCTGGAACCCACGCATGCGCCGCTTCATCCACGGAGAGCGGGAAGGGATCCACATCATCGACCTCCTCCAGACGGAGGAGTTGCTGAAGCAGGCAACCGACTTCGTCCGCGAGGTGGCGGCGAAGGGGGGCGTGATCCTCTTCGTCGGGACCAAGAAGCAGGCCCGCGATTCGGTCCAGGAGTGGGCCGAGCGCTGCGGGATGCCGTACGTGAACCGGCGCTGGCTCGGCGGCCTGCTCACCAACTTCAACACGATCCGCAAGCGGATCCAGCGCCTTCATGAGCTGCGCGAGCTCAGGGAGGGCGGCCGGCTCGACCTGCTGCCCACAAAGGAGCGCATGTCGATGGAGGCTGAGCTGCGCAAGCTCGAGTACAACCTCGGCGGCGTCGCGGACATGCAGCGCATCCCGGACACGGTGATCATCGTCGACCTGAAGACCGAGGAGATCGCGCTGCGCGAGGCCGAGCGCCTGGAGATCCCGATCATTGGTCTGGTCGACTCCAACTGCGATCCGGGGCCGGTCAGCTACGTGATCCCGGGCAACGACGATGCGATCCGCTCCTGCGAGCTGGTCATCGGCGCGCTGGGCCAGGCAATCGAGGGCGCCGCCGCGGAGTGGCGTGCTGCCGAGGAGAAGCGCCGCGCCGAGGAAGAGGAGCGCAAGCGCCAGGAGGAGGAAGAGCGCAAGCGCCGCGAGGCCGAGGAGAAAGCGAAGCAGGAAGCCGAGGAGAAGGCGAAAGCCGAAGCCGAGGCCAAGGCGAAAGCCGAGGCGGACGCCAAGCAACAGGCCGCCGCCAAGCAGGCCGAAGCCAACAAGGAGGCCGCGGAGGAGATCCCGCAGCCACAGCCGGAGGGCGGTGCGCAGCCTCACGACGCCAAGGGCGACCAGGCCGAGGCCGACCGCGAGGCAGCGATCGAGGTGCCTGCAGCCGCCCAGACCGAGTGGAGGTGAGTCCTGATGGCAGTGAGCGCCGCTGACGTCAAGGCCCTGCGCGAGAAGACGGGCGCCCCGATGATGGACGTGAAGAACGCGCTCGAGGAGGCCGAGGGCGATGAGACCAAGGCGATCGAGATCCTGCGCAAGAAGGGTGCGGCATCGGCCGCCAAGCGCAGCGGGCGCGGCACGGGAGAGGGCGTGATCGAGTCCTACATCCACGCCGACTCCCGCAAGGGCGCGCTGGTGGAGGTCCAGTGCGAGACCGACTTCGTCGCGCGCAACGAGGACTTCAAGAAGTTTGCGCGCGAGGTTGCGATCCACATCACCGCCATGAACCCCGAGCACGTCGCCTTCGAGGACATTCCCGAGCAGGACGTCGCACGCGAGCGCTCCATCCTCGAGGAGAAGGCGAAGGCCGACGGCAAGCCCGACAACGTGGTCGAGAAGATCGTCGAGGGCCAGCTCAAGAAGTGGGCCTCGCAGCTGGTGCTGCTCGACCAGAAGCACTTCAACGAAGAGCGCTACGAGGGCAAGACCATCGACGACCTGCGGGCCGAGGTCGCGGCGAAGACCGGCGAGAACGTCCGGATCGCCCGCTTTGCCCGCTTCGAGGTGGGGCAGGAGTAGCCGCTTGCCCTCGGCTCCGTTCAAGCGCGTTCTGCTGAAGCTCTCCGGCGAAGCGCTGATGGGGGAGCTCGACTACGGCACCGATCCGGCCCAGATCGAGCGGATCGCAAAACAGGTCGGCGCGGTTCGCGGGCGCGGGCGTCGAGGTCGCGATCGTGGTCGGCGCGGGGAACATCTATCGCGGCCTGGAGGGCGCGGCGGAGGGCATGGACCGCGCCACGGCGGACTACATGGGCATGCTCGCGACCGTGCTGAACGCGCTGACGCTCCAGGACGCGCTGGAGAAGGTCGGGAGTCGACACCCGCGTGCTCTCGGCGATGGCCGTGACCGAGGTCGCCGAGCCGTACATCCGGCGGCGCGCCATCCGCCATCTCGAGAAGGGCCGCGCGGTGATCTTCGCCGCCGGCACCGGCAACCCCTTCTTCACCACGGACACCGCGGCCGCGCTGCGGGCCCTGGAGATCCACGCCGAGGCGATCCTGATGGCCAAGAACCGCGTGGAGGGCGTCTACACGGCTGACCCGTCGGTCGACCCGGACGCCGAGTTCCTGCCCGAGATCAGCCATCGCCAGGCGATCGAGCGCGGCCTTCGCGTGATGGACTCGACCGCGCTCTCGCTCTGCATGGACAACGACCTGCCCATCTACGTCTTCAACATGGCCGACGAGCGCAACATAGATAGGATCGTCAGCGGAGAGAGGGTCGGCACCTTGGTCTCGTCGAAGCCCGCTTCTGAGCCGGCCCCGGGGGTGCGCACATGACGACCGAGTTGATCGACGAGCTGCTCGCCGACGCCAAGGAGCGCATGCAGAAGTCGGTGGATTCGACGCGCAACGAGCTCTCCACGGTGCGTACCGGCAGGGCATCCCCGCACCTCCTCGACCGCCTGGACGTCGACTACTACGGCGCGCAGACCCCGCTCCAGCAGCTGGCACAGGTAGCCGCGACCGACGCGCGGATGCTGACCGTCACCCCCTACGACAAGTCGTCGATCTCGTCGATCGAGAAGGCCGTGATGGAGTCCGATCTCGGCCTGACGCCCTCCAATGACGGCAACGTCATCCGCCTGCAGATCCCGGAGCTCACCGAGGAGCGCCGCAAGGAGCTCGTCAAGGTGGTTCACGGGGTGGCCGAGCAGGGCCGCGTCGCCGTCCGCAACATCCGCCGCGACGTCATGCACGACCTCCGCGAGCTCAAGAAGGAGGGCGAGGCCGGCTCCGACGAGGAGCACCACGGCGAGACCGGGCTCCAGAAGCACACCGACGCGGCAATCGGCGAGATCGACTCGCTGTTGAAGGGCAAAGAGGAAGAGATCCTCGAGGTCTAGGCCGGCCCGGCCTGCAGGCTCGCCTGATGCCAGCCGACTACGTCGCGATCATCACCGACGGGAATGGGCGCTGGGCTCAACAGCGGGACCTGCCGGTGATCGAGGGCCACAAGGCGGGCGCCGACGTGGTCAAGGAGCGACTGCGGGACGCGGCCGAGCTGGGCATCAAGGAGCTGACGGTCTATTCCTTCTCGACCGAGAACTGGACGCGGCCCAAGGAGGAGGTCGACGGGCTGATGGTGATGTTCGCCGAGCGGATCGACCGCGAGACGCCCGGAGCTCAACGAGGAGGGCGTGCGAATGCGCTTCATCGGCCGCCGCGAGGGGATCTCCGAGGAGCTCACCGGCCGGATGGACTGGGCGGAGGCGGAGACCGGCGGAAACGACCGGATCACGCTCTTCGTCGCCTTCAACTACGGCGGGCGGGCCGAGATCCTGGACGCCGCGGCCGCCTACCAGGGCGGCGGGGAGGAGGAGTTCGAGAGCCACCTCTACGCGCCCGAGATGCACGACCCGGACCTGCTGATCCGGACCAGTGGCGAGCAGCGGATCTCCAACTACCTGCTTTGGCAGTGCGCCTACTCGGAGTTCGTCTTCCGCGACGAGCTCTGGCCGGACTTCACCCGCGAGGCGTTCGAGGCCTCACTGACCGAATACGAGGAGCGCCGGCGGCGCTTCGGGGCGAGGTAGCGATGCGCGAGGACATCGAGCCTCCCTCGTTCGACTTCGGGCCAAGGGACCCGGAGCCCGAGGCGCCGCTCGAGCCCGAGATCGTCGTCACGCGGGTCGGCGACGAGGAGGAGGCAGAGCCGAGGCGCCGCTTCCGCTTTCTCCCGAAGATGTCCGAGACGACCGCCCGGGTGGTCGTCGCCATCCCCTGGGCGATCTTCGCGATCGTCATCGTGGGCGTGGGAGGGGAGCTGTTCATGGCCGCGATGATCGTGCTCGGCGTCCTCGGGCTGCGTGAGTTCTTCCAGATGGCGCGCCCCGAGCAGCCCATCATGCTGCCCGGCTACGCGGTGGTCGCGGGCATGGTGATCGCCGCCCACTACGGCACGGCCTTCCAGATCCTGCTCGTCTTCGCCGCTCTCTTCCCGCTCGCCTTCGCCTTCGCGGCGGTGCGCCGCTCCCACGAGGCGATCACCACCTCGATCTCCTTCACCGTCCTCGGCGTCGCCTGGATGGGGATCGGCTTCTCGCACGCGGTGCTGCTCCGTGACCTGCCCACGCACGGGGCGGCGCTGCTGATCGACGTGCTGGTGGCCACCTTTCTGAGCGACACCGCGGCCTACGCGGCCGGCCGGCTGTTCGGCTCGCGCAAGATCACGCCGCGGATCTCCCCGAACAAGACCCTGGAGGGGCTGATCGGCGGGTTCATCGGCGCGACGCTGGGCTTCTGGTTCGCCGGCCTGTACCAGGACTGGCTGGGGGGAGTGGACGCCCTGCTGATGGGCATGTGCATCGGAGTGATCGCCCCGGTTGGAGACCTGTTCGCCTCGCTGATCAAGCGCGACCTCCAGGTCAAGGACACCGGCCGCCTCTTCGGTCCCCACGGCGGGCTGATCGACCGCCTCGACGCCGTCCTGTTCACGGTCGTCGCCGGCTACTACCTCTCGGTCGCCTTCGTCTATTGAGGTGTCTCAGCGCCCCCGGCGCGACTTCACCGAGCAGACGGTGAGATCCGCCGGAGCACCCGGTGCGTCGAGCGGGCGGGCGCGGCCGAACTTGAAGCGGCGGCCGTCGAGCTGCTCGCGGACCGGCTCGGAGATCAGCACCTCGCCGCCCTCGGCGCAATCGCCGACGCGCGCGGCGACATTGACATCCACGCCGAGGAAGTCGCCCTTCACCTTGCGCGGCGTGCCGCGGTGCACGCCCGCGCGCTGCTCCGGGCGGTAGCCCTCGACCTCGATCTTGCCGATCTCGCGCTGAGCCTCGAGCGCAGCCCTGACGGCCTGCTGGGCGTCGCTGAAAACCGCCATCGCGCCGTCCCCGAGCCGCTTCACGACCGCGCCCTTGTGCCCGGAGATCGCCTTCTGCTCGGCGTCGCCGACCCGGCGCAGCACCTCGAGCGCAGGCTCATCGCCCGCCTCGAGCGCCCAGTCGGAGAAGCCGACCAGGTCGGTGAACAGGATCGCCACGTCCGCGTTGCCCCGCCGGCGCCGCTGTGCCTCGGAGAGAGCCTGCCATGCCTGTAGAGCGCCCTTGCCGACCTCCCGCAGGGTGCTCGGGCCCCGTGGCTGCACCTCGGCGACCAGGCGCTGCATCGGCTCGGGCATCTCCGAGGTCTCCGGCTCACCGCCGGGAATCAGACCGCGCAGGAACTTCGCCGTCGCCACCAGCTGGGGGTTGGCGTCGGTCTTGCGGACGACGTCGCGGATGCCTTCGGCATCGATTGCTTGGTCCGGCTTTTTCTTGCGCTTCCTCCGTGCCACGCAATGAATCCTCGCACCCGCGCAACTTCTCGCGTCTCTGCTGTTTTGTGTGCGAACGCTTACGACGTCATGAAAGGGAGTGGTTCTGTGATGAGGAAGCTGCTCAGTCGCCGGCCGTCGGCCGGCGCCGTGATCGGATTCATCGCGCTCTGTGTCGCCCTTGGCGGGGGCGCGTACGCAGCGTCGAACGGCAAGAAGGTCGAGTACAAGGGCCTCAGCAAGGACGCACGCCTGAAGGTCCTGCCCGTCAGCGCCACCAACGCGAGCACCAACTGTGACCCGAACAGCAAGACGACCTACACGACCTGTACCCAGGTCTCGCTGAACGTCTCGACCGCTTTCCCGCGCCGCGTTGAGCTGACCTTCGACGGCGTCTTCAACTCTGCCCAGACGACACCGCCGCCGACTCCCGCCGTGATCGCCCGCGGCGAGTGCCGGCTGCAGCTCGACGGGCAGGCGCTGAACGGCACCCAGATCAGGGTGCAGCCGAGCGCGCACGTTGATCCGACGAGCCCCGTCGACTCGAACGACAAGAACTACGGCGACGGTTACGGCATCAACATCGTGACCACGCCGCAGGGCGGCCAGCACACCTACTCGGTGGCCTGCAACGAGCTGGCGGGTGACCTAGTGGTGCAGCAGTTCCAGCTCTCGGCGATCACCGTTCGCTAGCAGCCACTCGATTGGACGCATGGAACGGGAGGCCCTCGGGCCTCCCGTTCTGCGAGGGCGCGCGTCGGCGCGACCCGATCAGTTAAGGGCGGCTTTCGAGCGACACCTACACTGGCGCCCATGAAGCGCGTGCTGTTACTCGGCTCCACGGGCTCGATCGGGACCCAGGCGCTCGAGGTGATCGCGGCCGGCGACGGCATCCAGGTCGCGGGCCTGTCGGCCGACTCGAGATGGGAGCGCGTGCTCGCGCAGGCGAAGGAGCATGGTGTCCCGGTGGTGGCACTCGCGGACGAAAAGGCTGCGCAACGTGCGTCGGAGGCCTGGGGGGGACGGGTGCTCGCCGGCGAGTCAGGCGTGCGTGAGCTGATCGCAGAGGCGAAGCCCGACCTTGTCCTGAACGCTGTGGTCGGCGCCGCAGGGCTCGGGCCGACGATCGTCGCGCTCACCGAGGGGATCGACCTCGCCCTCGCCAACAAGGAGAGCCTTGTCATCGGAGGCGAGCTGGTCACGGCGCTCGCGGAGGCCAGGGACGCCCGCATCATCCCGGTGGACTCCGAGCACTCAGCTCTCTACCAGTTGATCGGCGCCGAGCAGCCCGGTACGGTCGACCGCCTCGTCCTGACGGCATCGGGTGGACCCTTCCGCGGCCGCACAGACCTCGCCGCGATCACTCCCGAGCAGGCGCTCGCCCATCCCACCTGGGAGATGGGCGGCCGGATCACGATCGACTCGGCGACGTTGATGAACAAGGGCTTCGAGATGATCGAGGCCCACAACCTCTTCGGCGTGCCCTATGGGCGGATTGACGTGGTGGTTCACCCGCAGTCGATCGTGCACGCGCTGGTCCACCTCAACGACGGCGCCTCGCTGGCGCATCTCGGCTACCCCGACATGCGCGTGCCGATCTCCTATGCGCTCCACTTCCCCGAGCGCGCCGACGTCGACGTGCCCACCCTCGACCTGGCGAGCGTGGGCGAGCTCAGCTTCGAGCAGCCCGACGCCGAAACCTTCGCGTGCCTGCTCCTGGCGCGCGAGGCGGGTGAGGTGGGGGGCACGGCGCCCTGCGTTCTCAACGCCGCGGACGAGGTCGCCGTGGAGGCATTCCTGGCCGGCCGCATCCCGTTCACGGGCATCCCCGTGGTGATCGACCGCACCCTCGAGGCGATCCCGGGCGGCCCGGTTCGCCACTTCGAGGACCTCTTCGACGTCGACGCGGCCGCCCGCGAGCACGCCCGCGGACTGATCGAGGGCCTTGCGGTCGCATGAGCTGGCTGATCGTCTTCCTCGGCTTCATCGTCCTGATCGTCCTGCATGAGTTCGGGCACTTCGTCGTCGCCAAGGCGACCGGAATGCGCGTCGAGCGCTTCTTCCTCTTCTTCCCGCCCAAGCTGGTCAGCGTCAGGAGGGGGGAGACCGAATACGGGATCGGGATGATCCCTCTGGGGGGCTTCGTGAAGATCACCGGGATGAACCCCGAGGAGCTCGAGGCCGCCGAAGCGGATGCGGGAGCTCCGGTGGCTCGACCTGAGCTCGCAACCGCCACCGATGCCGGTCGCGACACACCCGAAGGGTTGCTCGAGCGAATCGAGTCCGCCGGTCAGGGTTCGGGGGGGCTCGAAGGGCAACCACCCGAGGTTCTGAAGCGTGCCTACTACAACCAGCCGGTCTGGAAGCGGATCGCCGTGATCGCGGCCGGGCCGGTGATGAACCTGCTGATCGCTTTCTTCGTGCTCTTCTTCCTCGCCTTGGGCACGTCAAGGCCGACGACCCTCACCGTCGACGCACTCGAAATGAACACGCCCGCGGCAAAGGTCCTGCAGCCCGGCGACCGGATCGTCTCAATCGACGGCCACAGCCCCAGGAACGGCGGCAGCAATCCGAGCATCGACGATCTGGACAACCGCGCCAAGGCGATTCAGGCCCAGGTGAACACGCATCACTGCCCCGGGACCGCCACGGATCGCTGCCAGGCGACCACACCGGCGACGATCGTCGTGGTCCGCGACGGCAAGCAGCTCACCCTGCACGCGACGCCGTTCTATGACGCCAAGGCGACGAACGCAAACGGCGATCCGGATCCTCGCTACCGCCTCGGGTTCAGTTTCGGGACGGGCGGTGATGTCCCGGAGAACCTCTCGGTTCCCGCCGCGGCCGGACGGGCGCTGAGCACGATGTGGGACGTCACCTCGCGCACGGTCTCGACCTTCGTCCGCCTGTTCGAACCCGCACAGCGCAAGCAGGTATCAGGCGTCGTCGGGGTCAGCGACGTCGCTCATCAGACGATCGAGCGAAACGCGCGCGACGCGCTCCTGCTGCTTGCGATCGTCAGCCTCTCGCTGGCGGTCATCAACCTGTTCCCCTTCCTGCCGCTCGACGGCGGTCATATCTTCTGGAGCCTGGTCGAGAAGGTGCGGGGGAGCCGCGTGCCGTTCGCCGTCATCGAGCGCGCCAGCGCGATTGGGTTCCTGCTGATCCTGATGCTCTTCGTGATCGGCCTGACCAACGACATCGGCCGCCTCACTGGCCAAGGCTTCAACGTCCGCTAGCCCGGGCGCAGTTCTGTCACATTTCTGTCGTCACTTTCCGGACATTCGGGTGCTAGCCTGTAGGCATGGCAGTAGCCGCACCACCCAAACAGCTCGAGTCGATCGTCGAGGCGGGAATCCCGCCGGATCAACTCGCGCGCCTGACCGGGAAGTCCGAGCGCACCGCTCGCCGCTGGCTGGCCGGTGAGACCGAGCCACGCGGGGCGGTCCGCAAGCAGCTCGCAGAGATCTCGGCGGTCGCGGACGCCTACCGGAAGACGTTCAAGGACGGAGACCTCAGTTCCTGGATCGAGCGCACCAACCCTCTGCTCGATTTCAGGTCGGCCGCGGATCTGATCGCCGAAGGCGAGACCCGCAAGGTCCTCGGCCTGCTGATCGCGATCGGCGAGGGTGTCTACTTCTAGCGACCTGCGGCGACGGCTCTCGTCGCTCCGGCGGACCAAGAGGAAGCTGACGCTGTGGCGGGGGGTTTACGAGGGTTATGACCCAATCTCCACGCTGGGTGCCGGCGCCTCGGGCGGGCGCTGGAATCCCCCGGGGGTGGGCGTCCTCTACACGAGCATGGACCTGACGACCGTCCGGGCTGAGATGGTGCGGGCCGCCGAGCTGCAAGGCAAGCCCGAGGCGGCGCTCTTTCCGCTCACACTCGCCCAGCTCGCGGTCACGGCCGAGATCGTCGAGTTGGTGGACGACGAAGTTCTGCGCAGCCTTGGAGTCGAGGTGCCGTTCACGGCGCTGACCCCGATGCGCCAAACCCAGCGGGTCGGCAAGGTGGCGGTCGACGTGGGGATCGAAGCCCTGATCGTTCCGTCGGTCGCCGCGCCCGCGCTGAACGCCGTCGTGATCCCGGAGAACCTGATCGAGGAGATCGAGATCACGAAGCGTCGCCGGATCTCCTCGCCCGGCCGCTGGCCGAAGTCTGAGCGGCCGTAGGCCGCGACGCGCGCCTGCTGTTAGCGTTCCTCCCCAGTTCTACCGAGGAGAGGAGAGCTGCTTGTGGAGGTAACGACTTCTGAGCGTCGCGCGAGCGGTGGGGCGGCTCCCGAGCTGCCTGCGCAGAACCTCGTCAAGGCGTTCTACGAGCAGGTCGATCGGCTCGGCGAGGATCTCGCGATTCGCGATGAGGCGCGCGACGTCGAGCTGAGCTGGAACGAGCTCCGCGACACGGTCCACAGGATCGCCGGCGGCCTTGCCAAGCTGGGCGTCGGGAAGGGGGACACCATCGCGATCATGCTCAACAACCGCTGGGAGTTCATCCCCTGCGACCTCGCCGGCGTGTCGCTCGGCGCCGTGCCCTTCTCGATCTACCAGACCTCCGCGCCGGAGCAGATCCAGTACGTGATCTCCGATGCGAAGGCCAGGGTCGCGATCATCGAAAGGGCCTTCCTCGACCGCTTCAATGAGGCGCGGGCGGGCCTTCCCGAGCTCGAGCACCTGATCGTCGTGGATGGCGAGGGCGGCGACTACACGCTCACCGAGCTGATGGAGATGGACCCCGAGTTCGATCCGGCGGAATCCGTGGACGAGATCGGGCCGGACGACCTGCTGACGCTGATCTACACGTCGGGCACCACCGGTCCCCCGAAGGGCGTCCAGCTCACGCACCGCAACCTGCTCTTCGCGGTCGCGACGGCCGACGAGATGATCCAGCTGCCGGAGCGGGGAGGCAAGGTAATCTCGTGGCTGCCGGCCGCTCACGTCGCCGAGCGCAACGCCCACTACTACCTGCCCGTGACCCGCGGCGTCTCGGTGTACGTCTGCGAGGATCCGCGCCGGATCGCTGAGTTCCTGCCCAGGGTGAAGCCGACCTGGTTCTTCGCGGTGCCGCGAATCTTCGAGAAGATCAAGTCTGGGCTGGAGGCCATGATCGCCGGGCTCCCCGAGGAACAGAGGGCTCCCGCCGAGCAGGGCCTGGAGGCCGCGCTGGCGAAGGTCCGCGCCGAGCAGGCGGGCGAGGAGGTCCCCGAGGAGGTCGTGGCCGCCGCCGCGCAGGCCGACGAGCAGCTCTTCTCACACCTCCGCAAGCAGCTCGGGCTGGACGAGGCCCTTGCGGTCAACGCCGGCGCCGCGCCGACGCCGCTCGAGGTGCTCGAGTTCTTCCACGCCATCGGGATCCCGATCGGCGAGCTCTGGGGGATGTCGGAGACCTGCGGCCTGGGCACGATCAACCCGCCGGACCGGATCAAGCTCGGGACCGTGGGACCACCCACGCCGGGCATCGAGATCCGGCTCGACGACGACGGCGAGGTCCTGGTCAAGGCCGACTGCGTGATGCCCGGCTACCGCAACCTGCCGGAGAAGAACGAGGAGACCTTCACCGAGGACGGCTGGCTGCGGACCGGCGACATCGGCGAGCTCGACGAGGACGGCTACCTGAAGATCGTCGACCGCAAGAAGGAGCTGATCATCAGCGCGGCCGGGAAGAACATGTCACCGGCCAACATCGAGTCGCACCTGAAGACGGCGAGTCCGCTGATCGGCCAGGCCGTGGCGATCGGCAGCGCACGGTCCTACAACGTCGCGTTGATCACGCTCGACCCCGATTACGCCCCCGTTTGGGCCAAGCAGAACGGGCTGGAGGGAAAGTCGATCTCCGAGCTGGCGGCGGACGAGAAGACGAGGGATGCGATCCAGGCGGCGGTCGACCAGGCGAACGCGAAGATGGCCCGCGTCGAGCAGATCAAGAAGTTCGCGATCCTGCCCGACCCATGGGAGCCGGGCGGCGACGAGCTCACGCCAACGATGAAGCTGAAGCGCAAGCCGATCGACGAGAAGTACGCCGAGGAGATCGAGGCGCTCTACTCGGGCTAGGCGGCCTTGGAGGGTCAACGGGACAGGCGGAGCGCCCGTCGCCAGGCGGAGCGCCACCGCAGGGTGCGCAGGCGCAGGCGGAACGTCCTGGCGCTGATCGCGCTGCTCAGCCTGGCCGCGGGGGTGGTGGTCGGCGCCGGCCACGGCTCCGGCGGTGGTGGCAATGGCTCGAGCAACGCCGGAACCGGTAAGCAGGCGAGGGGCGGCTCCGGCCCGAAGCTCAGGCCGGGCGGTCTTGGCCCCCCGCCGGCACAGACGAAGCTGGTCAGCTCACAGGCGCCCGTCCCCGTGCTGATGTACCACGTGATCGCGAGTCCGCCCTCCAGCGCGCAGCTGCCCGAGCTGTACGTCGACCCGAAGGACTTCGACCAGCAGATGGAGTGGCTCCGCGACCGGGGCTACCAGGGCGTCAGCCTGAACCAGGTCTACGACGCCTGGTTCAAGGAGGGAAAGCTGCCCGAGAAGCCGGTGGTCGTCTCCTTCGACGACGGCTACCGCAGCCAGTACGTCTACGCGCGGCCGGAGCTCCGCAAGCTCGGCTGGCCCGGGGTATTGAGCGCGATCGCCGGGCGGATCGGCCAGCCGAACGCCGAGCTCAGCGACGCGATGGTCCGGAACCTGATCGACAACGGCTGGGAGCTCGACTCGCACACCATCAACCACGTCGACGTCTCCCAGGCGAGCGGCTCGCAGCTGCAGAGCGAGGTGGCGGGCTCCCGGCGCATGCTCCAGCAGCGCTTCCACCAGCCGGTCAACTTCTTCTGCTACCCGTCAGGTCGCTACGACGACCAGGCGATCGCCGCCGTGCGCGCCGCCGGCTACCTGGGCGCGACCACCACCGACGAGGGCCTCGCCAGGAAGAGCGAGATGTTCACGCTGAAGCGCATCAGGGTGGACGGCTCGGACGGCGTCAGCGGCCTCGAGCGCAAGCTGCGGGACGCGGGCGCCTAGTCCTTCTGCCCGATCACGATCGTGACGGGCGTGCCCGGCGCGCTGGTCGTGCCGACGCCGGTCTTCTGCTTCAGCACCTTGCCTCGAAACTTCTTCTTGTGGGTCACCTTCTTCTTGACCTTGACGCCGCAGTCGGCGGCTGCGAGCGCCTGCTTCGCGTCCACCTTCTTGAGCTTGTGAACGTTGGGGACGTTGCAGAACTTGATCGTCGCCTGGATCAGCAGTTCGTGTCCGGGGATGTCGGTGATCGGACCTGAACTGCCTCCGTCGGGGAAGTTGCCCGTGGAATAGCTGGTGACATCCGCTGGGTTGTTAGTCGTGAACTGAGGCAAGCCGTTGGCCAGGCCACTCGGGAGCACGCCGATCGCATCGCCCTGCTTGATCGATAGCGAGACTGCGTTCGTCAGGATCGAGTCGACCGTGCCCGCGGGAGCCGTCACGGCGGGGCTGGTCCCGACGCCGTTGTAGATGGCGCCGTTCGGACGCAGGATCCTGAGGATGTAGATCGCGCCGGGCTCGCTCGTCCGAACGGACCAGTCGATGACCGTGCCGTTGGCGGGGGAGGTGAGGGGCAGGGGGGTGATGCCGCCCACCTGCGACCGCTGCACGCCTATGCAGTTCGTGCAGAGCGCACCCGTCTCGGGATTCTGCAGGGCGCTGCCGATCTTCACCGTGTCAGCCGAGGCTGCCGCGGGCAGCACCGCGACCCCGGCGGCCGCCAGTCCGGCGATCAGCGTCGAGCGAATCAGCCTGCGGCGCACTCGTCAGCGCTCAGTGGTGCTTCTTCTTTTTCTTGCACTTCTTGTGCTTCTTGGCCGAGTACGCGCCCGTCTTCTTCTTCTTGTGCTTCTTGCACTTCTTCTTCTTGGTGGTGGTCGTGCTGGTCGGCGTTGGACACGGCGTCTCGGTAATGGGTGATGCATTGTTTCGCGGGTTCCCGGTGCCAAGCGTGAAGTCAGCCGCACTGTCGTTGGTGTCATCCGCCGCATCAAGCGCGGTCGGACAGCCTCGGGCGATCGTCCTGATCAGAGACTGCCCGGCCGGGAACATAGGCGCAAGGGGGGCACCAGGCAACGAGAACGGGGTGCCGTACGGGGAGGGAGGCGGGGTCGGGTACATGGTCGCCGGGTTGCCCCCGTAGGCGACGCAGTCGACCGCGACCGTCGCCGAGTCTCCAAAGCAGGTTGTACCGCCCGTGTTGTCGACGGTTAGATGGGTCCCGTCGTTCCCCGCGCCGGGCGTAGCGGCGAAGTCGGCGCCGGTGACCCCGCCGTTCGAGACGAGAATGGTCGCCTGATCTGCGCCGTTGCCGACGTTGGTCGGGAACGTGAACGTGCTCAGTGGCGTACCGCCGCCGTCGTAGCTGACGATCTGCTTGCCGGCGACCAGGTTCTGACCGGCAGCCATCGCCTGCAGCTCCACGTAGTCGCCGTTCCCCCCTGCACCGTAGTGAACCTCCCTGATCAGGTTCAGGTGAAAGGTGGCGCTGGCACTCGAGGCAAACGCGGCAAGCGATCCCCCGACGAGCGCGACCGTAAGTGAAAGCTTGGTCAGGCGGCGGTTCATTCCCTCTCCCTCCTTGGATCCCTGGGTCTTGCCGATCTTCTCAGATCGTGCCGGGTGCCGCAACGCCCGCTTCACGAGCGCTGAACGCCCGGAAACCGCCCACGGCTACCCTGTGCCCGTGGCCTCGAAGCGACAGATCTTCGTGGGCGACGTCCCCATCGGAGGCGGCGCTCCCGTCGCCGTGCAGACGATGTGCAAGACCGAGACCGCGAACCTCGAGGCGACCATGGAGCAGATCCGAACGGTCGCTGACGCCGGCGCCGACCTGGTGCGCGTCGCCGTGCCGCGCGACAAGGACGTGGAGGCGCTGAAAACGATCGTGAAGGAATCGCCGATCCCGGTGATCGCCGACATCCACTTCAACCACACCCTCGCCCTGAAGGCGATCGACGCCGGCGCGGACTGCATCCGCCTCAACCCGGGCAACATCGGCGGCCCCGAGAAGGTTGCCGAGGTGGCCGAGAGGGCGACCGCGAAGAACGTGCCGATGCGGATCGGCGTCAACTCCGGCTCGCTGCCCAAGCACCTGCACGAGCTCGAGCGCGAGAACCCCGTCGAGGCCCTCGTCCAGGCGGCGGTCGAGTTCGTCGAGCTCATGGAGAGATTGCAATTCGAGAATTTCAAGGTCTCGATCAAGTCGACCAACGTGCCCAACACAATCGCCTCGAACCGGCTGCTGGCCGAGAAGATCCCCTATCCGATCCACCTCGGCATCACCGAGGCCGGCACCAAATGGTCCGGCTCGCTCAAGTCGTCGGTCGGCCTCGGCACCCTGCTCGCCGACGGCATCGGTGACACGATCCGGATCAGCCTCTCCACCTTCCATGCCGAGGAGGAGGTCAAGGTCGCCTGGGAGATCCTCAAGGCGCTGCAGCTGCGCGAGCGTGGGCCGGTGCTGATCGCCTGCCCGACCTGCGGACGGCTCCAGTTCGACATGGACACCGTGGTCGCCGAGATCGAGCAGCGCCTGGAGGCCTACACGGAGCCCGTCGAGGTCGCCGTGCTCGGCTGTGCCGTGAACGGGATCGGCGAGGCCTCGCACGCGGACTTCGGCATCACCGGCGCCAAGGACGAGGGCCTGATCTTCGCCCACGGCAAGCCCCTGCGGAAGGTGAAGACGGAGAACCTCGTCGACGAGCTCTTCGCGGAGATCGACAAGTCCCTCGACAAGGGCAAGATCGAGGTCGATGAGCAGAAGGCGAGGGCGGGCGCCGACTGGCTCGCCAAGATCGAGGAGGAGAACGCGGGCGAGCTCACACCCGAGCGGATCGCCCAGATGGAGGCCGAGGCCGCCGGCACCGAGCCGGATGACTTCCTCCAGCCGGTGAAGGCGGGGAAGCGACCCGCGCTTGACGAGGAGGCCTCGCCCACGGCGGGTCGGCGCTTCACCCGGGCCTAGGGCGAGGGCTCAGGGCGTGACGGTCGGCGGGTCCGGCGCGCCGACCGACTGCTCCGCCCGGGCGGACCCGCAAATCAGGTGGCGCTTGAAGTCGATCACCTTCCCGGTCACGCTGGCGCGCACGTCGTAGCGGTCCTGGAGGGTGGCGGCGACATGCCAGGCCCCCGACGAATCGGTCCTGGCGACCGGATGCTGGCGGGGAGTTGTCGAGGCGACGAAGGGCTCTATGTCGACAAGCATCTGGCGGTTCTTGAGGCACTTGTGATTCGGGGAAGTGAGCTGGCCGGAGATCTCACTGCCGACCGCCGGCGCGGACAGCGTGGTCTGGGTCCTGAACCTGTGCTCGGCGATCGCAGCCGCCGCCAAGGCGAGTAGCAGGCAGCAGGCAAGCCCGGCGAGTGTCGCGATACGTCTCATTCCGGGCGGCGAGCTTAATGTATGTGCACCCACAAGAATCGGATGGACCTCCGCTGATCACCTACACCCGCTACGGGCCGATGTGCGGTTGCCTGACGTGCGGGATGTCGTGGATCGTCCGGGAGGACGAAGGTGCTATCTCTGGATCGGCATCTCGAACCAGACGTGCGTCGAGCCCTCGTACACGGCCCAGCGGGAGGTGAGCTTGTCGACCAGCTCGAGGCCGTGACTGCCGGCCTCGGTCGCCTCCCTGATCTCGGGAATGGCGGCGGCGGGATTGCCCTGGTCGGCGATCTCACCGCTGATCGTCTCCTCGCCGACGACGACCGCGACGGTGAGTGGCCGGCCGGGGCCATGCTTGACCGCGTTGTTGACCAGCTCCGTCACCACCGAGACCAGGTCGATCAGCGTCTGGGCCGGGATGGACTCCAAGAAGCGCTGCCGGAGAGCCTGACGGGCGCGCGAGCCGGCTTCATTATCGGGCGACAGTACGAGCCTGAACTCGTCTGGATGTGACACTTCACACGAAACGCTAGTACGCCTTGGCGATGGGCGCTCAGCTGCCGTCCTCTACGCGGCGGTAGTGGTCACGCCAGATCAGGCGGTGCACGCCGAGATGCCTCGGCAGGCTGCGTATCCCCGGGATGAACGGGATGCAGATGAAGGCGAGCGACAGGATCATCATCAGAAACCAGATCTGGGCATCCGCGTTGTCCGAGGTGTTGAACGGAGCGATCTGGTACCAGAACGTGTAGAGCCAGAGCCAGACCTGTCCTGGGTAGCTGCCCGTCTCGTTCATCATTCCCCACTGATCGCCGAGCAGATGCTGCCCCTCGGCGCGCGCCTCGAAGTAGTCGCCGCCCGAGAGGAAGAGCAGCGGCTTCGTGTAGTTCGTCTGGTAGAACTGGTTCGCGTTGAGGAGGGCACCGTCGAGCCCGCCGCTGTCCGCGAGGCCGGCCAGCGAGGCCATCATCGGGGCGACGGGACCGTAGTCGCCGGCAGGCACTCGTGGAATGCCACCGGGGAACTTGGCATTGTCGAGCGCGTTCGTGTAAGCGTCGGTCCACGCCTTCTTCTGTGAAGGAGGGGCGGCCTCGTAGGTCTTCAGCGCACTCGCCAGAACGGCGTTGCCCGGGATGCTGCGCAGTGGGTTGATGACGAAATCCTGGGCGGTGTCAATCGGGAAGTGGACTCCGGCCGCGCTCTGCAGGTTGAACGGTCCCACCTTCTGCCCGGCGCCGGGCGTGTGGTTGTACGGGGGGCCATAGGTGGCGACCTCGCTCGAGCCGTCGAGCTCGGTGACCGCCGTCGACGCGAATCCGGCGGGATCAGCACGCGCCCACTGCTGGATCGTCACCGGCTTGTCGTCTGGGGACGAGAAGAGGATCGCGAGGAGCACGACCAGGCCGGTGACCACGCCAAGCGCAATCGCGAACTCCTTGACGAGGTCGTAGCGGATGTACGGCCCCTCCAGTCGTCGGACTCGAGGCGGGAGGGTCCCGGAGCGCCTGCGGACGCGCTCACGCCGCCTGCTCCTTGGCCGCCGCCGCGGCGGCCTTGGCCATGTAGGGCGGCACCACGCCGTGCTTGCGGACGAGGAGGACGTGCCCGGCCACCAGCAGCACCACAGCGACCGGCAGCAGGATCACGTGCCACGTGTACATCTGGCCGAAGTCAGCCACGTTGAAGAAGGCCCCAATCCCGACCGAATTGAGACCGTCCTTGCCCTCGCTCGCGATCCACTGGGAGTCGAAGTTCTGCTGGGAGAGGTAGCCGGTGAAGGCTGTCCCGATCGAGATTAGGAACAGGATCGCCCCAGTCACCCACAGCCACGCCCGACCCCCTCGCCAGGCGCCCATGAAGAACTTGCCCCAGAGGTGGACGACCATGACGAAGAAGAAGACCTCGACGGCCCAGAGGTGGACGCTGTTGAAGAACTTGCCGACACTGGATTCGTGCCACCAGGCGGGACCCTTGAGGCCGAGGATCACACCGGAGCCGACGACCACGATCAGTGCCGCGATGGTCGCGACTCCGAACACGTAGATCCACGACGAGACGTACGCCGGCTGCCGGTCGGGCAGCAGCTTCTCGGGCGGCAGCGCGCCGACCGCACGCGTCCGCACCCTCTCGGTCCACATCCGCTTCTCCTCGGCGGGGGTCATTCCTCGATCTCCCGCTTCGGGAAGGGCAGCAGGATCGCGAGGATGAAGATGGCGATCATCAGGAGGATGACCACGACGTTCGCCACCGACATCTGGAAGAAATGCCAGTGGACGTAGTGCGCCGGCGTGTTCAGGTTGAAGACCGCGGGCGCTGCACCACCACCAAGGCCGGTTAGCCGGGCAGCAGTCTTCTTCACCCTCGGACCTCCTTTGGGCCGGCATCAAGGGCCGCTCCCGCTGAAGCTCCCCTCGATCCGACTCTAGCCGAGGCGGCCTCGGTGGAGAGGCTCGTCGCGCTCAGTCCCGCCAGGGCCAGGGCGCAGGTCAGCAGCAGCGTGCGGTTCATGGAGGTCTCCTAGATTGCCCCCTGACCTATCGAGGCGAGAGCCTACCCTGCGCGGGCCCCGTCCGGGTGAGAGTTTGCTTACTGACCGCGAAACTCAGTAGGCCTTGGCGAAGATCGCCATCACCTTCGCCGGCCCGCCGCTGATCACGCAGCGGGCGTCGGAAGGGAGCTGCTCGCCGGCGGGGATGCAGCGCACGCTGACGCCGAGCTCGCCCATCGTCTCCTCGGTCGCCGGATCCTCGCTCCACGGCGCCTTGACGAAGCCGCCGGCGTCGGTGTCGTCACCCGAGAAGAACTCCTTGAACTGATCGAGCGTGGTGATGTCGTCGCGGGTCCGCTCGCGCAGGCGCGCGCTCGCGCCCTCGAAGTAGGACAGCTGGATCTGCTCGAGCGCGCCGGCGACGGCGTCGGCAGCCCCCTCGCGCGGGATCCCGTCGCGGGCAAGCCCGGCGTCATCGCGGCGGGTCACCGTGACGACGGCCTGTTCGATGTCGCGCTCACCGATCTCGATCACCACCGGCACGCCCTTGCGGATCCACTCCCAGCGCTTCTCGGCCGGCTTGCGGTCGCGCTGGTCGACCTGCGCGCGCACCGGCTCGCCCGCGAAGCTCCGCTCGGCGAGCTCCGCGCGCAGCGACTCGGCCGCCTCGAGCACGGGAGCCGGATCGTCGCGGGTGATCGGCACGATCTCCACCTGGCGAGGCGCCACCCGCGGCGGCACGCGCAACCCATTGTCATCGGCGTGCGTCATCACGAGCGCGCCCAGCATGCGGGTGGAGACTCCCCAGGAGGTCGTGAAGCAGAGCTTGCGCTCGCCGTCCTCGTCGGTGAAGTCCATCTCCATCGCGCGGGAGAAGTTCTGCCCGAGGTAGTGCGAGGTGCCGGACTGGAGCGCCTTGCCGTCCTGCATCATCCCCTCAATCGAGAGGGTGATCTCGGCGCCCGGGAAACGCTCGGACTCCGGCTTCTCCCCGGCGATCACAGGAATCGCCAGCACGTTCTCGGCGAACTCCCGGTAGACGCCGAGCATCCGGCGCGTCTCCTCGAGCGCCTCCTCCTCGCCGGCGTGCGCGGTGTGGCCCTCCTGCCAGAGGAACTCGGTGGTGCGCAGCAGCACGCGTGGCCGCAGCTCCCAGCGGACGATGTTGCACCACTGGTTGACCATCAGCGGCAGGTCGCGGTAGGAGTTGATCCACTTGGCGAAGGAGCGGCCGATGATGGTCTCCGAGGTGGGGCGGACGATCAGGGGCTCCGGCAGCTCGGCGGCCGGGTGCAGCTTGCCGTCGTTGCCCTGCTCGAGGCGGTGATGGGTGACGACGGCCATCTCCTTGGCGAAGCCCTCGACGTGCTTGGCCTCCTCCTCGAAGTAGCTCAGCGGGATGAAAAGCGGGAAGTAGGCGTTCATCGCGCCGGTCTCCTTGATCCCCGCGTCGAGGGCGCCCTGCATCAGCTCCCAGATCCCGTAGCCCCACGGCCGGATCACCATCGCGCCGCGAACGTGGTCGAGCTCCGCCACCTCGGCGTCGCGGACCACGCTCTGGAACCACTGGGGGAAGTCCTCAGCGCGCGTGGGGGAGATACCGGTTTTCGCCTTGCCTTCCATATGCTCGGCCGATGGGCCGCGACCAATCCTTTCGCAAGGGGCGGCGAAAGGGCTTCCGGCGACAGTTCGGGCTCGATCGCTCCGGCCCGCCGCCTCGCCAGACCCAGCCGGGACAGCCGCTGCGGCCCTGGACGATCCCGAACGCGGTCGGCTATGTCCGACTCGCCGGCCTGCCGGTCTTCCTCTACCTCGCGTTCTCCTCCGGGGACGGACGCAGCCCCGCCGCCGCGGCGATCTTCTGGGCGATCGCTGTCGGCGACTACCTCGACGGCTTCCTCGCCCGTGCGACCGGGCAGTACAGCCGAATGGGCGCGCTGCTCGACCCCGTGGTCGACCGGCTGACAATCCTCTGCGGCGCCGCAGTCTGTTGGCACTTCGAGCTGCTCCCGCGCTGGGCTCTCGCCGTGCTGGCCGCGCGGGAGCTGGTCACCCTCGTGCTCGCGCAGGTCTACCTGCGCCGGGTCGGCGAGCTGGAGATCAACTGGCTCGGGCGGATTGCGATCTGGCCGACGATGGCCGCGATCTTCTTCGCGATGATCTCCTCGAGCCCGGTCTGGAACGCGATGCTCTACCTCGGCGTCGGCCTCGGCATCCTCGGGACGATCGCCTACGTCAGAACCGGCATGCGGGAGCTTGCAACTGCGTAGCCAAAACCTTCAAGTCGCGGTTGAGGCTGGCTCTCCGGCCATATAATCGCTCGCCATGAAGGAAGACACCTTCCCCGATATCGGCTCGATGAGCGACGAAGAGCTCAAAGAGCTGATTGACAAGCTGACGGCCGAGGAACAAGAGGTGTCGTACCGGCGCCGGATCCTTCACGGCCAGATCGACATCCTCCGGGCGGAGCTGGTCAACCGCCTGCGTGAGAACCGCCCCGAGGGCGGGACCCTGATCAAGGGCGACGACGTCCAGCGGCTGAGCGAGATCCTCGCGGGCCGCTCCGAGCCCCCGACCTAGACGGAGGCGAACGTGGCGATCCACTGCCCCGAGTGCGGATTCGTCAACGCGGAGGGGGCCAACTACTGCCAGAAGTGCGGGGCGTACCTCTCCCGTCCGGACGGGAAGGACGAGCCGACGACGATGACCTACACGGTCGACGAGTCGGGCGAGATGCACCAGGTCGACATCGACGAGGTGATCGAGCGCCACGGCGCCGCCATGGTGATCCGCTCCGGCGGCGGCCGCGCTGGCGAGAGCTTCACCCTCGACGACGAGCGCATCTCGATCGGCCGGACGCCGGACGCCGGCGTCTTCCTGGACGACGTCACGGTCTCCCGCAACCACGCCCTTCTCGTCCGCCGCAAGGACGGGCTCTACATCGACGACCTCGGTTCGCTGAACGGCACCTACGTCAACCGCCGCCGGATCGAGTCCCACCAGCTGGAGGACGGCGACGAGATCCAGATCGGCAAGTACAAGCTCAGCTACCTGGAGAAGTGACCATGGAGGCCTCGCAGACGCCCTTCGACCGCAGGAGCCGCCACGGCGCGTCCGATGGGGCGCCCTCACATCGCAAGGCGCTGACGATCGGGGCCGTCGCCAAGATCCTCGGCCGCGAGTTCGAGGACATCTCGATCTCGAAGATCCGCTACCTCGAGGATCAGAAGCTGCTCTCGCCGCGACGCACGCCGGGCGGCTACCGCCTCTACAGCCAGGCCGACGTCGAGCGTCTGCGCGAGATCCTTCGCATGCAGCGCGATGAGTTCCTGCCGCTGCGGGTGATCCGCCAGGAGCTCGCCGCCGGAGCGCGCGAGGAGCGCACCGGAACGGCCCTGCGCCGTGCCACCACCGTCGAGCCCGGCAAGGGCTCTCGGATGACGATCGAGGAGCTGGTCGACCACACCGGGGTGGGCCCGGAGCTGATCAAGGAGCTCGAGGACTGGCGCCTGGTGCAGCCGGAGAGACTGGACGGCACGAAGCTCTACGACGACACGGATCGCGAGATCGTCAAGGCCTCGGCGGAGCTGGCCCGCTTCGGCGTCGGAGGCCGCAACCTGAAGGCGCTGCGCACCGCCGCAGATCGTGAGGCCGCATTGCTCGAGGCCGTGGTGGGCCCGGCGCTGCGCTCCTCCAACCACAACCGACGCCGCGAGGCGATCGAGAACCTGGAGAGCCTCGCCGCCGCCTGCAACAACCTCACACACATGCTGCTCGTCCGCGACCTGCGGAAGCTGACCGGCGAGGGGTAAGAGCGCCGTCTTGGCACGCGTCGTGCGGAGGCGCCGCATCGCCGCGCCCGCGAGCGCGCTCTGGGCGGTGATCGCCGACCCGTACCATCTGCCCCGCTGGTGGCCGAACACCCAACGGGTCGAAAGCGTCAGCGAGGGGGCGCTCGCCGACCAGAGCTGGACGCAGGTGCTGGAGACGCGCGATGGCCGCGGGGTGCGCGCCGACTATCGCTGCGTCGACGCCCGCGAGGGGGAGCGCTACGTCTTCGAGCAGACCGTGGAGGGGACGCCGTTCGAGCGGTTCGTCAGGCGCGCACGGACGGAGATCCAGCTGAAGCCGGCGAACGGCGAGACCGAGGTGACGATGGCGCTCGACCGGCGGCTGCGCGGGCTCTCGCGGCTGGGAGCGCCGATGATGCGCCGGGCGATCGGCCGCCAGCTGAACGAGGCGCTGGCGGGCCTGGACGAGGCCGCCACGGGGGAGGCAAGCTGACGGCCGAGATGAAGTGGTGGGGCTGGGGTGACCCGGGCCGCCGCCTCGATCTCCCGCCGCAGGCGGTGGACGCGCTGCGCGAGCAGCTCGGGGTGGAGCCCGGCGACGCGGCGGAGCCGGTCCCGCTGGAGGACGTCTCGCTGCCCGGGGCCCGCCCGATCCCCGAGCCGGTGCGCGCCGCCGCCAGTGAGGTGCTGGACGGCACCGAGGACCGCCTCCGCCGAGCCGCGGGCCGCAGCTACCCGGACCTGATCAGGCTGCGAACGGGGAAACTCGAGCGGGCGCCGGACGCGATCCTGAGACCGCCCGACGCCGCGGCCGTGGAGGCGACCATCGACGCCTGCGCCACCGCCGGCGTCGCCGTGGTGCCCTACGGCGGAGGGACGAGCGTGGTCGGAGGGATCGACCCCGTGGCCGGCGCTCACGGCGCCGTCGTCTCGCTCGACCTCGCCCGCCTGCGCTCGGTGGAGCTCGACGCGCGCTCGCTCACGGCCCGGCTTGGCCCGGGCCTGACGGGACCGGACGCGGAGGCGGCGCTCGCCGCGCGCGGTGCGACTATCGGGCACTTCCCGCAGTCCTTCGAGCAGGCGACGATCGGCGGCTTCGCGGCCACGCGCTCGGCCGGCCAGGCCTCGAGCGGATACGGGCGCTTCGACGAGCTGGTGACGGCGATCGAGCTGACAGCGCCAGTCGGGCGGCTGCGGACCCGTGAGATCCCGCACACCGCCGCCGGCCCCTCGCTGCGCGAGCTGGTCCTGGGCTCGGAGGGGACAGTCGGCGTGATCACGGAGGTGAGCTGCCGGGTCAGGCCGGCGCCCAACCTGCGGCTTTACGAGGGCTGGATGGCCGAGGACTTCGAGTCGGGGCGCGAGATCGTCCGCGACCTCGCCCAGCGCCATGAGGCGCCCGACGTGCTGCGCCTCTCCGACGAGGAGGAGACGAGGGTGACCCTGGACCTGGCCGGGACCGAGGGCCTGCAGAAGCGGGCGCTCGACGCCTACCTGTCCCTGCGGCGCCGGCGCGGCGGCTGCCTGATCATCTGCGGCTGGGAGGGTGAGCGCGACCCGGCCCGCCGCCGACGCTCGTTGAGTCAGACCCGGCTCCGCCTCGGCGGCGCGGTGCCGCTGGGGTCCTCCGCAGGCCGCTCCTGGGACCGCAACCGCTATGGCGGCCCCTACCTGCGCGACGAGCTGCTCAACCTGGGCGTGATGGTCGAGACGCTCGAGACCGCGCACACCTGGAGCCGCCTCGACGAGCTCTACAGCGGCGTCGTCGACGCGCTGCGCGGAGCGCTCGGCGAGCGCTCGATCGTTATGTGCCATCGTCTCTCACGCGTATGCGGACGGCGCCTCGCTCTATTTCACCTTCTTCGCCCGGGCTCGGCGCGGTGAGGAGCTCGAGCAATGGCGCGCCGCCAAGACCGCCGCCTGTGAGGCAATCGTGGTGACCGAGGGCACGATCACCCATCACCACGCGATCGGCCGGGACCACGCTCCCTACATGCCCGCCGAGGTGGGTGAGCTGGTCTCGACGCGCTGCGCGCCGTCAAGGAGCGTCTTGACCCGGCCGGGATCATGAACCCCGGCAAGCTGCTGCCCTAGCGCAGAGGGCCGCGGAGGATGACGCTGCCGACGGGCTGCGGCAGCGTGTCCTGCTGGGCGGCACGCCGGACTGCGGCGGCCGCCTCACTCTGGCGGGTCAGCGTCAGCTCCGCGGTGTCAAGGCTGGGGAGGAGGCCGGTGGCCGACGTGGCGATCGGCGTGCGCCCGGTGAGCCGCCCGTTGGCGCCGACGGCCTGGAAGGCAACCGGCAGACTGCGCCCGCCGGAGCCAACGAACCAGAGCACGTAGGTCTCGCCGGGCCCGCTCGGCTGCAGACCGCGGATCGCGAGATCCACGGTGGGCTGATCGGCAACGCGCACGACGGCAATCGTCCCGCTTGCTCGTGAGCCGCCCACCGGCGTCAGCTTGATCGGGACGACGTCCTCGCGGTCAGCCGGCGGGGTGGTCGCGGTGGAGCCGTTGTCACCGCCGGCACCGCCGCTCGCGACGACGATCAAGACCACTACCGCGACGAGCGCGGCGGCACCGAGACCGAGCCAGAGGGCCAATCGGCGCCGGTCGGCCGGCGCCTCCGCGCCCGCGGGGGTGGGTGCTGGAGCGTGCTGCCCGCCCTCGAGAACCCCGAGCCGGTCCTCGACGGCATTGGCCGGAAGCTCCCGGTCAGGATCCCGCCGCAAAGCGGCGGCCGCGTCGTGCGCCCGGGCCTGGACCTCGCCGGCGCCGACCCCGAGCACCTCCGCGACCTGCTCGTAAGTGTCGCCCGCGAGCAGCAGCCGTAGCAGCGCGCGCTGGTCGTCGCTCAGCGCCATCGCCGGCGGTGGGCGCTCAGCCCTTCGAGCCCTTAGCGCCCTGCTGCGCCTGCGCCTGCTGCTGTGCCCGCTGGAGCAGCTGCTGCAGGCCGAGATCGGAGATGTTCCCCTGCAGGGTGGTATCGCCCACGAACGGCACCAGCAACGACGGCCTCTTGCCGCGCGCCTGCGAGCTCAGCGATTGCTGCACCTGCTGGGCCTGGGCCGACGTGACCTTGGCCAGCCGGATGTTCTGGAAGGCTGGGAACAGGATCAGCTCCTGCGCAGGAATGGGAACGGCTCCCGTGAGGTTGCCGCTGTCGTTGACCGACTCCTGGCCGAGCGGCACCGCCTGCGTGTCCGACTTGTAGAGCCAGAGCAGGTAGCGCTGGCTGCTCGAGGTCGGCGGCAGATGGACCGCGTTGGCCTGCAGCACGAAGGTCGGCGCCTGATTCGGTTGCTGCGAGCTCTGTGGCGCCGAGCCGAGCGTGATCAGTCCGCTTGGCGCGCAATTCGCCTGCGCGGCAGCGCCCTGGGCGTTGAGCTTCATGGTCGGAACCCCGGCCTGCTGAGCCGCAGAGGTGTCGACCGGCTTGCAGTCGCTGCTCCCGCCGCCGCCGCTGGTCGCCACGACGATGATCACAATGACGATGACGAGCGCCGCGGCGCCTCCGACGATCGCCTGAGTGCGGCGCTTGCCCTCTAGCTTGCCGAGCCCGCTGAAGAACCCGGCCGCTCTCGCGGTGAACCCTGGGCCCTTCGGCGCGGCCGGTGTCGCCGGGGGCGGAGGCGCCGCCGGGGCTCCCTGCGCCGGCGCAGGGGGAGGTGGTGGAGGCGCCGCCCGACGCCCGCCGCGCGCCTCGGGAATCTCTGGCAGCTGGGCCTTGGGCGCGAGCAGGCGAAGGTTCTGGACGAGGCGCTGGGCGAGGGCGTTGGCCTCCGGATCGGCCTGCAGGTGCCGCACCGCGTCGGCGCGCCCGATCGGATCCGCCTGGCCGAGCAGGTAGTCGCTCAGGCCGACCTGCGCATCCGGGTCGGCGCCGCCGATCTCGGTCAGCGCGGAGCGGGCGCGGGATCGCACCTCCTCGGGGGCAATTCCCAGCAGGGAGCCGATGTCCTCATAGCCCTGCCCGCCTTCCAGCAGGAGCTGAAGCATCGCGCGCTGTTCGTCCGTGACCGCCACGAGCGTGGAAGCCTAGGGCACCGGCTATAGGCGCCGCGCCAGCCGCGGGTAGAAGACCAGCAGGCCGTCCGGGTCGAGCTCCAGGTCGGCCATGAAGTCGCTGTCCAGGCCGATGTAGCGCACGACGGAGCCGTCATTGCCCGCCCTGACGTGCTCGTAGCGCTGCGGGGAGGCCTCGACGCGCAGCGCCGGCAACGTGACGAACGCCATCGTGAACTCGTGCTCGCCGCCCCGCTGGAACCCGTGGCGGAGGATCGGCATCGTGTTGGTGAGCGGTGAGTTCTGGATGTCGATGTCGCGGGCTTCCGAGAGGTCGGGCAGCTCTCCGTCCCACGGACCGCCGGGGACCTCGCCGGCGTCCTCGGCGTCCGCGTGCCAGGCCCCATCGCCGTCGTGGGTGAGCAGCAGCCGGCGCCGCCATCCCTCAGCCGTGGCGGTGAGCTCGAGCTCGCGCGTGACGTAGTCGTCGGGCGCCTCCAGCCGGTAGTCCACCCGGAAGGGGATGGGGTCCGCGGCCAACTGCGTCCCTGTCGCGCTCAGCCCGCCGTCCGTGAGCTCGACGGCCGCCGCCTCGGTCATCCACTCCTCGACTCCGGTCCAGATCATGAAGCGCATCGCGAGCAGGCTAATGTCCCCGCGGCCCATGGCCGAGGCGCAGGACATTCCCTCCGGGTTCGCAGAGCAGATCGGCGTCGAATGGATCGACTTCGACCCCGACAACGCCCGCGCCCGGATCAAGGTCGACAAGCGTCACCTGCAGCCGTACGGGATCGTCCACGGCGGCGTTTACGCGACCCTGGCCGAGAGCATCTGCTCAGCCGCCACGTACGGCACCGTGCGCGAGGAGAGCAAGGTTGCGATCGGCCAGTCCAACGACACCACCTTCCTCCGGCCGATCAGCGAGGGCTACATCACCGCGGCCGCCACAACCCGGCACCGGGGGCGGACCACCTGGATCTGGGATGTCGAGATGAGCGATGACGAGGGCCGGGTTTGCGCCCTCTCCCGGATGACGATCGCGGTGCGGCCGCGCCGCTAGCGCGGCAGCTTCCTCATCGAGCCGAACCGGTTGGTGATCGGCAGGCGCCGATCCCGCCCGAAGGCCTTGGTGGAGACGCGGATGCCCGGGGGTGCCTGGCGCCGCTTGTACTCGGCGCGGTCGACCAGCCGGATGACCTCGAGCACGGTCTCCTCCGGCAGTCCCTGTGCCACCAGGGAGTCGACGCCCTCGTCCCGCTCGACGTAGGCCTCAAGGATCCGGTCCAGAGTCTCGTAGGGCGGCAGCGAGTCCTCGTCGAGCTGGTCCGGGCGCAGCTCAGCCGACGGTGGGCGCTCGAGCACGGAGGCCGGCACCAGCTCGCGGCCCTCACGCTCGTTGCGCCAGCGCACCAGCCGGTAGACGAGCAGCTTGAAGATGTCCTTGATCACGGCGAAGCCGCCCGCCATATCACCGTAGAGCGTCGCGTAGCCGACTGACATCTCGCTCTTGTTTCCGGTCGTCAGCACGAGCCAGCCGAACTTGTTCGACAGCGCCATCACCAGGTTGCCGCGGATCCTGGCCTGCAGGTTCTCCTCGGCGAGGTCGGGCTCCCGCCCCTCGAAGGTCGAGGCGAGGGCGTGCTCGTAGGCGTCCATCGCCTCCTCGATCGAGATCTCGATCAGCTCGACGCCGAGCTTGGCGGCGATCGCCCGCGCGTCCGCCTGCGTCTCGTCGCTCGAGTGGGGGGAGGGCATGACGACGACGCTGACCCGCTCCGGGCCGAGGGCGTCGACCGCGATCAGGGCGACGAGCGCAGAGTCGATGCCGCCGGAGAGGGCGAGTACGACGTGTTCGAAGCCGTTCTTCTCGACGTAATCGCGCAGCCCCAGGGTGAGCGCGGAGTAGACCTCGGCCTCCTCGCCGTCGATCGGCTCGGCGAGCCGCGGCTCCAGGTTTCCCTCGAGTTCCGCGCCGGAGGCGAGCTCGGCCAGCATCGGCACGCCGCCTGGCGAGGCGCCATCGCCACGACCGGCTATGGGCAGCGACAGGTCGCAGAGCAAGAGCTCGGGCTCGAACTGCGCGGCGCGCGCCAGGGTCTCGCCCTCGCGACCGATGACCACGCTGGCGCCGTCGAAGACCAGCTCGTCTTGCCCGCCCACCGTGTTGCAGAGGGCGAAGGCGGCCCCGTTCGTGCGCGCCCGCTCGGCGATCATCGCCTCGCGCGCCTGGCCCTTGCCCCGGTGGTACGGGGACGCCGACAAATTGACGACGAGGCCGGCGCCAGCCGCGACCTCCTCCTGTTCCGGGAAGCCAGGGTGCCAGATGTCCTCGCAGACGGTCAGGCCGACCAGCGCGCCGTCGACCGAGACCAGCGCGGGCTCCGTGCCGGGCTCGAAGTAGCGGCGCTCGTCGAATACGCCGTAGTTGGGCAGGTCGCACTTGCGAAAGATCCCGCGCAGCTCGCCGTCCGCCAGGACCGCGAGGGAGTTGAAGGCGGGGGGCGGGGGAGGGTCGATCAGCGGGTCGAAGTCCTCGAGCTCGCGCGGTGAGCGCCCCACCCGCTCAGGGAAGCCGACAAGCGCGACGATGCCCTCCACGTCACTCGCGATCGAGTCGAGGCCCTCGCGCACCGCCTCAAGGAAGTCCCTGCGCAACACCAGATCCTCCGGCGGGTAGCCGGAGAGGCTGAGCTCCGGCAGCAGCACGAGCTGCGCGCCGCCCTCGCGAGCGCGATCGATCGAGTCCGTGATCAGGCGGACGTTGCCCTCGATGTCGCCGACCGTGGGATCGATCTGGGCGAGCGCCAGGCGGAGACGTGTGGCCTCTGGCATAGGCCAATGTATCGACTCATCCGCCCCGCGGGCTACCCTGCCGCGCGTGTTCAGGCAGAATCGAACCCCCCGCACGCGTCGTGGCGTCGAGCTGATGGAGGCCCACATCGAGGACCTCTGCCGCGAGTACGACATCGAGCTGGCCGGCAACTCTACGCGTGGCAGGGCGATCCGCTGGCGTGGCGGCCGGCTCGAGATCTCGATCCCTCCGATCCGGGGCCAGGTTTCCTACTTCATCGCGCTGCACGAGATCGGCCACCTCGTCGGCCGTGGCCGCTCGGCCCCCCGCCTCGAGTCCGAGGCGAATGCCTGGCTCTGGGCGCTCGAGAACAGCGCGGTGGAGCCGACCCAGGCCACGCTGCGGTCGATCTCCAGGCGCCTGCGCGGCTATCTCGAGTGGGCGCGAAACCGTCAGCACCGGCGGGTGCCACCGCGCATCCCGCCGCGCGAGCACCCCTTCTGGTCGCTGCTCGAGCTCGCCTAGGCCTTGATGCGAGGGCGTAATGCGAGGGCGCGCCGCTAGGCGCGACCCGTTTAGTTCAGGCGCGACCCGTTTAGTGCTGGTTCGAACGGCGGCGCCTGGGCTGGAGGTTGCTGATGATCACCGCGACCACACTGACCAGGTAGAGCTGTCCGAGCAGCGCTTCCGTGATCGCCAGCGACCTCCCCAGATCGGTGACCGCGACCAGGTCGCCATAGCCAACCGTCGTCAGTGTGCTGTAGCTGAAGTAGAGGAACGCGTCCCGGCCGGTCTCGCCCGTGTTGAAGAACGGGGTGGACGACAGCTGGTCGATGGTTGCGTAGGCGACGCCGAACAGCAGGCCGAGCAACAGATAGAGGCAGAGGACACCGAACATCGTCTCCAACGTCACGGCTCCCGCCTCCCTGAACTGCTTGCGCAGACCGGTGACGATCGCCGGCGGGGTCAGGGCCACATAGAAGAGCGCCACGATTTCGGCTGAGCCATTGCCGAATTGGCCCGTTCCGAACAGGGCTGCGGCGGCCCCAACCACACCGACTCCGGCGGCGACGAGGCTCAGCAGGATCACTCCCCGATGCGCTCTCGAGGCGATCACCGCGACGACCAGCACCGCCGCCTGCAGCAGGACCGCGACAAAGCGCCCGCCGTCCCCGTGTGGGGCCGCAAGCGTGAAGGCGATCGTCATCAGAATCAGGCCGAGGACGACGCCGAAGTGGTAGTGGATGCGGTGCACGCGGGCATGATCGCCCGCGCCCAGGACGCCAGATCAGCAGGAGCGTGGGCGCGGGTCGCGGCGCTTGTCGCGGGTGGCCGACTCGGCCCGGTTCGGGCCCGGCCCGCAGTTGATCTTCACGTCGCGGGTGCCGTCCTTGGCGCGGATCGCGTCGATCCCGCCCTTGCCCTTCATCACGTCGTGGCCGAAGTTGCCCACCAGGAGGTCGTTGTCGGGGCCACCCTTGACCCGGTCGTTGCCGGGGCCGCCGAAGAGGCGGTCGGCGCCGAGCCAGCCGACCAGCAGATCACGCCCGCGGCCGGCGACCAGGACGTCGTTGCCGTCCAGACCCAGCAGGGTGTCGTTGCCGTCGTTCCCGATCAGGGTGTCGTTGCCCCCAAAGCCGTTGAGCGTCTCGCCGCTGCCGTCGCCGACCAGTACGTCGTCCTGGAGTGTGCCGACCACCGTCTCGACATCGCCATGAACGGTGTCCCGGCCGGCGGCGCCCTGATCCTCGACGCCTCCGTCGTTCGAGTCGCCCGCTCCGATCGACACCGCAATCGGCGTCTGCCGGCCCTGCGGATACACCAGCGTGTCGGTGCCGCCGCCCCCCTGGATGTCATCGGGCCCGTCGCCGCCGTCGAGCAGATCGCGCCCGGTGCCGCCGCGGATGTTCTCGGCGAATGGGCTGCCGACGACGGTGTCGTTGCCGGAGCCGCCCTGCACGGTGCCACGGCCGCCGCTCACCTGGTCATTCCCTCCGCCGCCGTCCAGGTCCTCGCTCACGGTGCTGGGAATGCCGGCCGCGTCGACGGAGATCGAGTCGTCGCGGGCGTCCGTGTCGACCGAGATCGTCTTGATCCCGGCACCCGGGCAGCTAGCCGCGTGTGTGTCGATGGCAGTGCAGGCGCCATTCGGGGTCAGCGACGCCGCGACGTCGCTGACCGTGTAGGCGCCGGCGAGGGAGTCGTAAGCGACCCCGATCCGGTTGGCCTGGTCGCCGCTCTCGAGCACCCGGACCGTGTTCCCGCCCGTGATCGTCACCGTGGATGCGACCGCAGGAGAGGCCGCGGCAAGCGCCGAGACGATCCCCATCACCCCTGTGCACAGCGTCCTCCGCATTGTTCATCAGAACACCGCGGGTCGCCGTTAGCTGCGCCTAGAGCAGCTTCTCCACGACGAGTACGTCCTTCCACTCGCCGTCCAGCATGCCGTGGCGGCGGTGGACCCCGACCTCGCGCCAGCCGAGCCCCTCGACCAGCGCGATGCTGGGCGCGTTCGAGGTGAAGATCTTGCCGACCAGCTTGTGGGCGCCCGCGTCGGCGGCGGCGCCGGCCAGGGAGTCGAGCAGGGTCCGGCCGAGGCCGCTGCGGCGCACGGAACGCTCCACGTAGAGGGTGGCCTCGCGGACGCCGTCGTAGTAGTGATGGTCGTCCGAGTAGGGCCCGGCCTTCGCCCACGCCACCACGTCGCCATCGCGCTCGGCCACGATCACGACGTCCCGCTCGATCCAGCCGGCGGCGTCGTCGGTGCTCGCCGGTTTCGTCTCGAAGGTCGCGACGCCATCCTCGACTCCCTGGTTGAAGATCTCGGCGATCCTGGCGGCGTCCCCGAGCTTGGCTGACCTGACCTTCACGTTCGCTTCATAGCATTGGCGCATGCCATCGGAGCGGAACCTCCGCATCGCCGCGGCAGCGCTGGCCATCGCCGGGGTCGGCGTCGCCACCTACATCGTGATCGCGGACAGCGGGGGCGGAGCGCCCAAGTGCCTGGCGGGTGGCAGCGGCTGCGAGACCGTCGCCAACAGCCATTACTCCCACCTCGCCGGCATCAACATCGCCGTGTTCGGGATCTTCGGGTACGTCCTGCTCGTGGCCGCGGCCGCCGTGCCGGGGGACGCGGGGCGCTTCGGCGGCTTCCTCACCGCCCTGATCGGGTTCGGATACAGCGCCTACCTGACCTACCTGGAGCTGTTCGTGGTCGACGCGATCTGCCAGTGGTGCGTGGCCAGCGCCGTGCTGATGACGCTCTCGCTGACCGTCGCCGCAACGCGCGCCTTCCTCTACACAGGGCGGGAGCTCGCACCCCCGCAGGTACAGTCCTCGCATGGAAGGTAGGCACGACGAGCGCGAGCGCCTGCGGGCGGAGCGCCAGGCGGCCGAATCCCGCGACGCGTCCGCGGAGCTCGCCCGCAAGCGGCGGGTCCAGTACCTGAGCCTCGCCGCATTCGCCGCTGCCGCGGTGATCGTCGCGCTGATCATCGTGATCAGCCAGTCGGGCGGAAGCAGCAGCTCCCCGCCCGCCAACGTCAGGGGCGCTGCCCAGGTCGACGCCGAGCTCAAGGGCCTGCAGCAGGCCGGGACGACGCTGGGCTCCTCGAGCGCTCCGGTCACCGTGACCGAGTACGGCGATCCGCAGTGCTCCTCGTGCAAGTTCTTCTCGGAGAACGTCGCACCCCAATTGATCGACTCCCAGGTTCGTTCAGGCCAGACGAAGTACGAGTTCCGTCCCTTCCTGATCATCGGTCCCGACTCGAAGCCCGCCATGAAGGCGGCGTTGGCCGCGGGGGGCCAGGGACGCTTCTGGAATTTCCTGCAGCTCTTCTACATCAACCAGGGCGGGGAGAACTCCGGCTACGTCACAGACTCCTTCCTGACCGGGATCGCCAAGGGGGCCGGGGTACCGGACATCGGCAAGTGGAATACCGACCGCAACGACTCCAAGTGGGACGCCGTGATCCAGCAGGGATCGAGCCAGGCCGACTCCTTCGGATTCACGGGCACACCGTCGATCGTCGTGCAGGGCCCAAAGGGCCAGAGGCCGATCGGCGGATCCAGCATCCCGACTCTCCAGCAGGTCGAGGCCGCGATCCAGCAGGTGAGCTAGCTGCGCTTCCTGGTAATCACGGCCGACGACTACGGCTACTGGCCGTCATATAACCGGGGGATCCTGGAGGCGATCGAGATGGGGGCGATCGACTGCGTCAGCGCTATGGTCGAGCGCGAGCACCGCGATCCCAAGCCGCTGCTCGACAGCGGGGTCGAGATCGGACTGCACATCGAGTTCGAGGGGCGATGGGGACCGCGCAGCGGCGCGCCCGCGCGGACCTCGCTGCGGGTGCAGCTGGAGCGCTTCGGCGACCTCTTCGGCCGCTGGCCCTCCTTCCTGAACGGGCACAAGCACTGCCATGCGCGCCCAGAGCTCGCCACGCCGCTCTTCCAGACCGCGGAGCAGATCGGCGCGCCCGTCCGCTCGGTCAACCCCGACCACCGCCAGTGGCTGCGCGAGCGCGGCATCGACACGCCAGACCTGCTGATCGGGCGCACGGAGAGCAAGGAGGACGCGGAGCCGACGGAGCTGCGCAACCTGCCCATCGGAGTCACCGAGTGGATGGTCCACCCGGGCCATCCGGACTCGAAGTCGGGCTCGAGCTACGATCTCGCCCGCCAGGAGGACCTGGCTCTGCTCCAGAAGGTGATGGTCCGCGCCCGCTTCGACGAGCCTGTTTGGGGCGACGCCCGCCGCGTCACCATGACTGAGGCCTTCACCCAACAGCCGGCCCCGGAGAACTAGCCGGCCGGAGACTCCTCGCGGTCGCCGTGGCCGTTCTGCGTTGCTTCGACTTCGGCGCGGGGGACGAAGCGGCGGAAGATGCCGGGGCGCCCGCCGGCGGCCTCGAGCAACCCTGCGATCGAGGCCTCCAGGTCGGCCGCCAGGTCCTCCAGGTCCGGCATTCCGTCGTAGTCGCCGATCAGGCCGAAGTTGACCTGGCCGTCGTAGCTCATCACCCCGATGCAGACGCCCTGGTTCTTTGCCAGCGGGACCATCGGGAAGACCCGCTCCATGCGGCGGCCCATCAGGTAGAGCGGGAACTGCGGGCCGGGGATGTTTGTGACGACGAGATTGAAGAAGCGCTGCCGCGACTGCAGGCGAGCGGCCTGACCGGCGACGGTGGGCGGCGCGAAGTCTGCGAGCTGGGTCAGCAGGGTCGCGCCGAGCGCCTGCTTGGATTGCTTCAGATCGCCCATCGACTGACGCACTATCTGCAGTCGCCGGGCCGGGTCCTCGCACCAGACCGGCAGGGGAGCCATCATCGACGTGACCCGGTTGCCGAGGGCGCCGTGCTCATCGGAGGTCCGCACGCTGACGGGGACCATCGCCCGCAGCTCGAGCCCCACCGTGGCGTGCCCCCGGGCGCGCATGTAGCGGCCGAGCGCTCCGGCGACGGCTGCGAGTACGACGTCGTTCACGGTCCCGCCGAGCTCGTTCTTGATGTGCTTCATGTCGGCCAGCGAGGCCCGCACCCAGGCGAAGCGCCGGTGCGGCCCGACGTCGAAGTTGAAGGGGCTTTGAGGTGCGGCGATCCCGGTCCAGGCGAAGGAGCCGGCGGCCACCACCGCGTCGGTGGCCCTGCGCAGCGCCCGCCGCGGCCCGCGCAACACCCGTCTCACGCCGCGGGCGATCTCGCGCGGGTTGATCGCCCGCTCGAGCATCGCCTCCGCCAAGACCTGAGCGCGGCTGGGCTCCGGGGAGGGGACCCAGCGCTCGAGCGGCCGGGGCGGGTCGAGCTGCTCCTTCTCGGTGTCGAAGAGGACGGTTGTGATGTCGACGCCGGAGACGCCGTCGACCATGCAGTGGTGGGTCTTGCCGATGATCGCGAAGCGGCCGCCCTTCAGCCCCTCGACCAGCCAGAGCTCCCAGAGGGGCTTCGAGCGGTCGAGCTGCTGGGAGAAGATCCGGGCTGCCAGCACCCGCAGCTGCTGCTCGGACCCGGGCTCGGGCAGCGAGGTGTGGCGCACGTGGTAGGCGAGGTTGAGGTGCGGATCGTCAACCCAGACCGGCCTGCCCTGGCCGAAGGGGACGAAGCGCAGCTTCTGGCGGAAGCGCGGTACCAGGTGCAGGCGCGACTCGATGTGGTCCCGGAACTCGACGTAGCGGGGCGCTGGACCCTCGAACAGGGTGGTCGAGGCGACGTGCATGTGCGTGCCGTCGCGCTCCAGATGGAGGAATGAGGAGTCCAGTCCTGTGAGGCGGTCAGCCATGGGTGCCTGATAGTGGCATACCGACTGTGCTGATCGTCACACAAGTACGCAAATAGCGAACCTACCCTGGCCGGCCTTACTGAAGTCAAAACGACTCGCCGAGTCACGTCGACGGACATCACGTGATCGGGGGAACCGAGTGGTTGGGGCGAATGGGGCGGTGTTCCGCCCTTAGCGGTACGGCTCACCGGAGCCGCACCGCGAGCCCGTCAGCTAACCCCGTAGGCGGCAGAGAGAGACAGGTGTATTCACTTGCGTCGCTTCCGTTGGAAGCGGAGGCGGGCTGCGCTAGCGCTGCTGCCCGCCACGGCAATGATGGTCACGGCAGGAATCGCGGGCGCCTCGGCGGCGGTCCCGGCAATCTCGGGGACCGGTCCGGAGGCAGGCGCTGCGGGCGGTCAGCCCACCGAGATCACCCTCGGCGGGCGCCGAAGCGTGATTGCTAACCACGCCATCACCCTGCGTGGCCAGGTCAGCCCGGGCGGCAGCCATCCGGTCGTCGTGCGCGTCGGCGGCCGCAAGCTCCATGCCCGCACGAATGACGACGGCTCCTACAAGGTGCGCTGGCGGGTGCCGCGCTCGGGCGTCTACGGCGCGCGGGCGATCGCGGCCGACGCCACGTCGGTCCACTCGCACACGCTCCGCGTCGACGCGTTCAGGCCGGCCGAGGCCTCGTACTACGGGCCCGGCCTGTACGGCGGCGGGCTCGCCTGCGGCGGGACTCTGAGCCCCGGGAAGCTGGGCGTAGCCAACCAGACGCTCCCGTGCGGCTCGAAGGTCACGCTGCGCTACCAGGGCCGTACGGTCACCGTCCCGGTGATCGATCGCGGCCCCTACGCGGGCAACCGCGAGTACGACCTGACCGCCGCCACCAAGGCGAAGCTCGGTTTCCCTTCCACGGGGACCGTGCTGACCACTCGGTAGCGCTTCAGCTCGCCAGCGGCAGCTGGGACGGCCCGGCCGCGTCGCCCTCCTCACCGAGGGCGTCGTGCGCCGGGCCGTTTGCGTCGGACGCCTCGAGCCCCGCGACGCCTACGCCGACAAGCCTCACCGGCGCCTGCGGGTCGAAGCGGTCGAGCAGCTCGAGGGCTCTCGCGCTCACCAGGTCCGGGTTGCGGGTGTGCTCCGGCAGGGTGCGCGAGCGGGTGTACGTCCTGAACGGCTGCAGGCGGATCTTCAGGGTCACCGTCCGCCCATGGCGCCGATTCGAGCCGAGGCTCTTGCAGACCGAGCGCGCCAGCCGGTCGACCGTCTGCCGGAGGTGCTCGCGGTCGGTGACGTCCTCCGGGAAGGTCGTCTCGCGGCTCTCGGACTTGCGCTTCACCGCCTCGTTCAGGTCGGTGCTGCCAATACCGCGTGCGCGGTCGCGCAGGCCGACCCCGTGACGGGGACCGAAGGTTGCCTCGAGCTGCCGCTCGTCGGCTTCGGCAAGCTGACCGAGCGTCTCGATGCCGATCGAGGTGAGGCGCTCGGCGGTGCGTGGGCCCACACCGGGCAGCAGCTTCGCCGGCTTCTCGCCGACGGTCGCGAGCCAGTTGTCGTGGTCGAGGACGAAGAAGCCGTCCGGCTTGTCGAGGTCGGAGGCGATCTTCGCCATCAGCTTGTTGGGCGCCAGGCCGATCGAGCAGACCAGGTAGGTGACCTCCTTGATCCGGCGCTTGATCTCCTGGGCCCGGGACTGGGGCACCGGCGAGCCGGAGAGGTCGACGTACGCCTCGTCCAGCCCGACTACCTCGACCTGGTCGGAGAACTCGCGCAGGGTCTCCATCACCTTCACCGACCCCCGCTTGTAAAGCTGCATGTCCACGGGAAGCACGGTCAGCTGCGGGCAGCACCGCCGAGCCGTGGCCATCGGCAGGGCGGAGTGGACGCCGTACTTGCGGGCCTCATAGGAGGCGGTGGTGACAACGCCGCGCGGGCCGTCGTAGGCGACCACGACGGGCTTCCCGCGCAGCTCGGGATGCCGCAGCATCTCGATCGACACGTAGAAGGCGTCCATGTCGACGTGGGCGATCACCTGCGACCTTCCGAGATTACGCCCGGCCTCCGACGGAGAGCGCTATGTTCAGACCCGGTGACGAACGCTGAGGCCAAGAACCTCGAGGCGATCTCGAGGGCGATCGACCAGCACAACTCGAACTGCCCCTTCCCGGCGAGCGAGGTGCGAATGAACCCGTTCGAGGTGGAGCGCCTCGGCTGGGAAGAGATCCGCGGCCTGCCGATTGTCGCCGACCCAAACCTGGGGACGGGGTCCTTCCGCATCATCTGCTCGCGCGATCAGGAGGGAGAGGGCATCGAGGAGGCCGAGGCCCTCGGGATCCCGATCGAGGTCGCGGTCCCCGCGGGTCCGGTCGAGAAGCCGCCCGCCTAAACGTCCGGGGGCGCCGGCAGCTGGGGAACGGACTCACCAGGAGAAGGTCATCTCACCGCTGAGCGCGCTGCGCCCGGGGCACTGGATCGGCATCGGCCTGATCGCGTTGCTGCTGGGAACCGGCGCGTTGAGCAACGGCTTCGGCCTGTTCGGCGGAAACGCGAGCAAGGTCAAGCGCCTGGAGACCTGCCTCGACCACCGCGGCATCAACATCACCTCGGTGGTTGCGGGCGTAGGCAACCCGACCACGCTGCTCAGCGGCGCTCACGCGGTCGACTCAGCCATCAAGCACAGCAAGCTCAAGCAGCCGCAGGCGCGCGCCGTGATCGAGTGCGTCCAGAAGGTGAACCGCTGAGACGAACCGTCTAGTTGAGGGCGGCGGCGAGGCGCCGCCGGTGCTCCCGCGCCAGCGGATGGTCCGCCCCGAGCTCGGTGAAGATCGCGACCATCACGCGGCGCAGCTGGTCCTTGCGGTCCGGATCCCGCTCGGAGGCGAGCGCGGTCTGCAGCTTCTCGAGGGCGGCCTCTGGATCGCCCTCGTCCCAGGCCGAGAACGCCGCCTGCAGCTCGTCGGCGCCGGCGCCGTTCTCCGAGGCTGAGAGCTCCGCTCGCGCGGCGAGGCCGTCCGCGACGAAGTCGTGGGGGAAGTTGCGAAGCAGCTGGAGCGCCTCATCGGTCTCGCGTCGGCCCAGCAGGAGGCGGCCGAGCCAGATCGCGGCCTGAGCGTGCCGCGGATCCAGCTCGAGCGCCTTGCGCAGCGACTCCTCGTCGCCGGACTCGGCAAGCCGGTCGGCCTGCGACGGAACGACCTCGTTGAGGAAGGCCTCGATGCGTGCGGGCGGAATGGCGCCGATGAACTCGGCGACCACCTCGCCGTCCTTGAACGCCTTGACGGCGGGGATCGAGGCGATCTGGAACTCCTGCGCGATTCGGGGATTGCGGTCGGTGTCGAGCTTTGCGAGCTCGACCTCGCCGTTGCGCTTGCGCACGGCGTCCTCGATCGCCGGCCCCAGCGTGCGGCAGGGCCCGCACCACTCGGCCCAGAAGT
Organism: uncultured Solirubrobacterales bacterium; assembly: GCA_963725475.1. Taxonomy (GTDB): domain Bacteria; phylum Actinomycetota; class Thermoleophilia; order Solirubrobacterales; family 70-9; genus DASUPK01. The sequence continues at coordinate 69,109 of CAVRYR010000002.1, forward strand.
CGACGACGACGGGCACCTGCTTGGAGCGCTCGATGACCTTCGCCTGGAAGTCCTGCTCTGTTACGTCGCTGATCACTGCTTTGAGCTTAGAGCGGCTGGGATCTCTGCCCGCTCTTCGGCCGTCGCGCCGAGATGGCGGCTCAGGAAGTAGAGCTGGTCGGCGATCGCGCGCTCGCGCCACTCGCCCTGGTAGATGTCGAAGTGCTCGCACGGGTACTCGCGTACCTCAACCTGGCCCTTGGCGCTCCAGGCGGCGGCGCGAGCCTGCGCAGGAGGTGCGACCGTGTCCCGGTCAGCGATCTGGATCAGGATCGGACAGCGCAGATAGCCGATGCGCGTGACGGCGCGGTTCCTGTTCTCGGCGACCACGGCGCGAGCCGCGATCTCGTTGCGCCAGGTGGGGCCGGCGATCATCTGATAGCCGTCGTAGGCATCGGGGCTGGCCATGGCCGCGACCTGCCCGGGTCGAGCGGCGATCGGGATCAGATGCGGCGGGCGTCCGCGGGCGTCCCCGACGAGATCCTTGAGGCCTTCCCAGGTGACCTTCGCGAGCTGCACCCAGTCGGCATAGCGAGCGATCTCCCGCAGCGTCCTGCGCCCGTCGAGGTCAGGCGCCTGGGCGACGACGGCCGCTATGCGTGGGTCGTCGGCTCCGACGTAGACCACGTGGCCACCGGACCACGAGGTGCCCCACAGCACTATCCGCTCCGGGTCGACGCCGTCCAGGCCCCGCGCAAACTCGACCGCCGCCAGGTAGTCCTCCCGGTGCCGTGGCGGCAAGGCCAACTGGCGGGGCTCGCCGGTGGAGTCGCCGAAGCCACGGTAGTCGAAGAGCAGGACGTCGAGCCCGGCGGACGCGAAGGCCTCCGCGAACCCGAGCAGGCTCGAGTCACGTGTCCCACCGATACCGTGTGCCATCACCACGCACGGCCGGCCGCGCTCACGGGCGAATGCGTCGCCCTCGCCGATCAGATGCCAGGCGGCGCAGGTGTCCCCGTGACTGGGGAACGTCACATCCCGCCTACGTGACACGGGTTGCGCCTCGCTCCGCTCGGCGCACCCTCGCACGTGCTGCGGCCTCCGCGGTCAGGACGCGCTCCGCGAGCTTCGGCGCCAGCCCCTGCGCGACGCGCTCGCGACCGGCCGGGATCTCGCGCGTCCAGATGTCGTGCTCGTAGACGTACCAGTCGATCTGCATCGTGTGGCGGGGCCGATCGACCACCTTTCCGAACTGGCGCTCCTGATCTCGGCGGATCGTCTCCTCCATCTGCGGGACCGGGGGGAGCGCGTAGTCGCCGCCCACGTAGCGGGCAACGAGCTTGCTCTGCAGCTCGACGAACGGGAACAGCGTCGGCACCGTCTGAGCGAACCCGATGAAGGCCAGGTCGTCGATCCCAGGCACAAAGATCCGCTTGTAGAGAGGAAAGCGGTTCTCCGGAGCGGAGATGAACTCCGGGTCGAAGAACGGGAAGGTGATCCTGTACCCGGTGGCCCAGACGATCGCGTCGACCTGCTCGACACTGCCGTCCTCGAAGCGCACGCTGTCGCCCTCGAGCCGGTCGACATTCGGCTTCGCGACCGCATCTCCGGAGCCCAGTCGCAGAAGCAACTCGCTCGAGACCGTCGGGTGCGCCTCGAGGAACCCGTGGTTGGGATGCGGGAGGCCGAAGTCCTCCATCCGCCCCGACGCCAGGTAGGGCAGCGGCTTCGCGAGCCAGCGCTGAAGCTTGAGGGGCAGGAGAGGGTTGGTCTTGACCAGCTTCCCGATCGGCTGCCCGAACAGGTACTTCGGCATCACCCAGGCGCCGCTGCGCGTCGAGAGGAAGACCTTCTCCGCGACGCCCTTGCGCGAGAGCTCGGAGACGATGTCGACCGCGCTGTTGCCGATGCCGACGACGAGCACGCGCTTGCCGGTCAGATCGAGTGGCTCGGTCGGGGAGAGGTAGTGGTGCGAGTGAAGCGTCTCGCCGTCGAAGCTGCCCGGGAAAGTCCGGGTAGCGCGGATCCCAGTGGTGGCCGTTGCCGACGACGAGGAAGTCGAACTCCTCGACCGAACCATCGCCGAGTGTGATCGCCCAGCCGCCCGAGCGACTTGCGCTCGGCGTGCTCGACCGGGGTCTCGAAGCGGATCCGCTCCCGCAGGGAGAAGGCGTCGGCGTAGTCGTTGATGTACGCCCGGATCCGCTCGTGGTGCGGGTAGTCCGGGTAGATATCGTCCCATCGGCATGTCGCGGAAGGAGACGCTGTCGCGGTAGGTGTCGATGTGCAGCGAGCGGTAGGCGGAGGAGCGGCCATTCGGATTGCCGAAGTACCAGTTGCCCCCGACGTCGTCGCTCGCCTCGAAGCAGGTGTAGGGCAGGCCCCAGTCCGAGAACGCCTTCCCCGCGGTGAGGCCGCTGATGCCCGCGCCGATCACGCAGGTGGTGGGCTTGGCGGGCATCTCTCGGAAAGTCTAAGGGGCATGGCTTCGCCGTCTTCGGCCGCCACAAGAAGCGCGGCCGAATCGACTGGCCAGCTTCTGCGTCAGACGTTGGCCGAGAAGTTGATGCCGAGGCTGTTGAGCAGGTCCTGCGCCCAGCGGTTGAAGGTGTCGAACCAGCCGGTCAGGATCGCGATGCCGAAGGCGATCAGGATCACCCCGCCGATCGCCATGATCACCGGGTAGTGGCGCTTGACCACGGCGAAGGCGGTCGTCATCCGGGTGAAGGCGACCGAGGTGAGCAGGAAGGGGATGGCGAGGCCAGCGGAGTAGACGGCCAGTAGGAACGCTCCGTGGGCCGCCGACCCGGAGACCGCCGCGGCCCCGAGGATGGCCGCCAGGGTGGGGCCGATGCACGGCGTCCAGGCGAGGCCGAACGCGGCGCCCGCGACCAGCGGGCCGCCGGTGCCGGCTCGCTCCAGCAGCCCCTCGACGTGCCACTCGCGGTTGAGCTGCGGGACGAAGAGGGCGGAGATGAACAGCACGCCCATGGCGATGATCACGATCGCCGCGATCTTGTCGAGCATCACCTGGTGCCGCTGCAGCGCGCTGCCGATGCCGGTTGCGCCGAGGCCGAGCAGGATGAAGATCGTCGAGAAGCTGGAGACGAAGAGCAGGCTGGGGACGATCACCTTGCGCCAGTCCGCCCGCTCCAGGTCCGCCGCGGCGACGCCAGTGACGGCCGAGAGATAGCCCGGCACGAGGGGCAGGACGCAGGGGGAGAGGAACGAGACGATGCCGGCCGCCAGGGCCGTCAGGACGCCTACGCCCGCTGCGGGATCGCCGCTCATGACCGAAATTCTGGCGGAATCTCCCCGCGCGAATACTCCGACAGGCGTGGGCGCACCCTCGCACTATGCGTGGGCACCGTGGTTAATACGGATTGGATCTGTGGTTCGGTGCGGATGCTGGGTTGTACGCGCCTGCTTAGGGTTCGGCCTGCATCCGGATCCCCCGGCCAACGGCACCCGTTACAGGCGTCCAGCACGTTGGCCAACCCGGCGAGGCGGCCTTCATCCCCCTGGGGTCGCCTCGCCGGTCTTTTTTTCGCCTTTTCGGCTGGGCGCGGCGGTACGTTTCTCACGTGAGCCGCCGCTTCGGCGCCGTCGCCTGCCTCGCCCTCACCTCGCTCGCTGCGGGCTGCGGCGGGGGCGGGGGCGGGGAGAGCAGACGATCGGTGCCGACGCGGTGCGGGATTGCCTTGCCGGGCACGGAGCAACCTTCGGCGCCGACCGGACCGGAGCCACCGGCTTCGCGCCGCTCTTCCACCTGGCGGCCGACCTGCAGGGCAGCATCGGGGGCAGCTCGATCGCCGTCTTCGTCGAGAAGAGCTCCGCGGCCGCCCGCCGCGACGCGGCCGACGCCGGGGGGCCCTCGGCTCGCTTGGGATCTCAGAGTCGGGCGGCAGCGTCGTCCAGCGCCGGAACGCGGTCGTGGTCTTCGAGCCCGCGCCGTCGCCGGGGAGGCAAGCGGCGGTCAGCGCCTGCCTCGGCTAGGGCTCGGGCTCGGGCCCCGGCTCCTGTCCGAGGATCCCGCGCAGGGCGCGCGCCGCCTTCGGCGCGAGCTCCCGCGCGTTGTTGTTGAACATGACGTGGACCTGCTCGGCCTCGGCGTCGAGCGACTTGGCGCGGCCCGCGATCTCCTCGAGCTCATTCTGCGAGTAGTCGTAGTCGAAGCGCTCGGCGACGCTGCGACCGTGGAGGTAGCCCTCCGTGTTCCGCCCGTGGCAGCGCATGTAGGCGAGTGAGTCCTCGGTGACGGCATCGATCGGCGGAAAGATCGGCACGTGATCGCCGGGCGGCGTGTCGACGCAGACGAAGACGGCATCGTGGGCGGAGAGCCAGTCGAGCACCTGCTCGAAGCGCTTCGATGAGGCCCAGCTGCGGCGTCGGAACTCGACCGCAACGGGGACCGGGGAGAGGCCCTCGATCACGGGCGCGAGTTCGTCGAGCTCGTTCTCGCGCGGATCGAAGGCGGGGGTGAGCTGGAGCAGATAGGCGACCAGCTTGCCCGCCTCCGCGAGCGGCTTCATCGCCTCCGCCGTCCGCCGGACCATCTCGTCGACCAGGGCCTGGTCTGGGAGGATGCGGCCTCGCTCGTTCGTCTCCGCCTCGTCGCGGAGGTCGGCGGGCAGCTCCTTGGTCTGGGCGGCGTGTCGGGACAGCAGCTTGTGAAGCTTGACGTCGAAGCGGAAGCCCTCCGGCGTCTTGGCGGCCCAGCCCTCGACTGCCCCAGCTTGCGGGATCGCATAGAAGCTCGAGTTGAGCTCGACCGCATCGAAGCGCTCGGCGTAGAAGCGCAGGCGGTCCTTCGCGGGCAGGCCCTTCGGGTACCAGTGCTCGACGAAGCCCGGATCGGACCAGCTCGAGGTGCCGACGAGTATCGCTATGCCCGTGAGGCTAGCCGTGCGGATGGAACGCTCGGGAACCCGTCTTATGTCAACTCGGGCAGGGACTTCTCGAACCAGCGGTTCGCGCTCGGGTTCCCTTTGTAGTCCTCGATCTCGCGGTACCCCAGCGCCCTGTACAGGCTGTCCGCGTCGCCGAGGCGCTCGTGGGTATCCAGGCGAAGCACCTGGATACCGAGCTCCTGCGCGCGTCGCTCAACCGCCTCAGCAGCCGCCGCGCCGCCATCCCGACCGGCTCGCGGCCGCGTACGCAACCAGGATCAGCCTGTCGCCGGCCAGGACTTCCGCGACGGGCGTCCGCCGCATGCCGGACTCGAGGTCCGCGCCTGCCTTCCGTACGAAAACCTCCTCGCGCAGCGCGTCAACCAGGCGCTGAGCGCCGGAATCGCCGGGCCCGACCTCTCGCAACTCGATCGCCATCGCCCCAAGTTGACATAACGATGTTCGGGTTATCGGATTCCGGTCACGCCGACGCCGCGATCAGCGCCACGGTCGCCAGGCAGAGCAGCACCCCGAAGGCCATCAGCCAGCGAGTTTCCACGCGGGAGCTCTGGATCATCTGCCCCTCGTCTACGGCGTGCTCCACCCGCCGCGAGCGGATCGAGCCGTAGCCGAAGAGCGCTACCGAGTAGAGCGCCCAGCCGATCCCGACAACGACGTAGGGCCATTCGGTGCTGGTGCCGCTCAGCTCCGGGACAACCCGCCCGACCCCGACCGCCACCGCGATCGAGGTCAGCGCCGTTCGCCACCAGGCGAGTTCGGTGCGTTCCGCGGCGAGCCGGGTTCGCCTATCCAACCACCTTCGGTCAACGGGTTGCGGCGCCTTCCGATTTACGATTGACGCATGCCTCTCAGGGATCGGGAGCTGGTCAATCCGCCGCCCAGCCTGGCGAGCCTGCAGGAGCTCTCCGGGCCGGCGCTGATCGCGATGCTGATCGCAGGCGGCGTCGCAGTGCTGGACGGGATCGCCGCTCCGACGGTCGTGCTCATCGGCCTGCTCGCGATCCCGCCGGTGATCGCCGCAATGAGTGCCTCTCTGCCCGAGACGGCGGTGGTCGGCGCCCTCTGCCTGGTGCTGGCCGTTCTCTCCATCCTCTGGGAGGGGGCCTCGAGTCCGGGCAGCGTCTGGTCTCGATCATTGTCGCCGTCGCAGGGACCCTGGCAGGGATCTGGGTCGCCACCCTGCGGGCGAAGCTGGACCGCGAGCAGGCCGCGTCCGAGCTCCTTGCCGAGGCGGGCGCGCTGATGGAGGACGCCCTCAACCAGAAGCAGCGCGCCCAGCACCTTGCGGACCTGGCCGTCCCGGCGCTGGGCGACGTCGCGATGGTGGACATGGTCCAGGCGGACGGCTCCATTCGCCGTGTCGCGGCGCAGAGCCGCGGCACCGAGGTGGCGAAGCTATTCGTCAAGCTACGCGCCAACGCGCCGATCGACCCGCACGGCCCGCATCCGGTGGCGGAGGTGATCCGCACCGGGCGGACGACGTACCTCGACCGGCTCTCGGACAAGCGAATCGACGAGATCACCACGCGGGACAACGAGCGCGAGCTGCTCCGCAAGCACCGCTTCCGATCCTGCATCGTCCTGCCGTTGGGAGCCCGCGGCGCGGTCCTGGGCGCGCTCACCCTCTGGATCATGCGCCCCGCGAAGGCTTTCGACGAGACCGCGCGCCGGACCGCGAAGAGGTTGGCGGACCGGGCGGCACTGGCGCTCGACAACGCCCGCCTGCACGAGCAGCAGTCCCACATCGCCTCCGTCCTCCAGCACAGCCTGCGCCCTCGCTCCCTGCCCGAGATCAAGGGCTTCGAGGCATCCTCCCGCTTCCTGGCGGCCGGTGAGGCCTATGAGGTCGGCGGGGACTTCTACGACGTCTTCCGCAGCGGCTCCGGCAGCTGGACGGCGGTGATCGGCGACGTCTGCGGCAAGGGGCCGGAGGCGGCCTCCCTCACGGCCCTCGCGCGCTACACGATCCGCACCGCCTCCTCCCCGGGAAGCGCCCCCAGTGACGTCCTGCGCACGCTGCACGAGTCGATCAGCTCGGAGCGTGCCGATCTGCGCTTCTGCACGGCCGCGCTCGCCCGCATCCAGGCGCCCGCAAACGGCCGCGGCTCCGCGCGGCTCACGGTCGCCCTCGGCGGGCATCCGCTGCCCCTGGTGCTGCGCAAGAACGGCCGGGTGGACGCGATCGGCGAGCCCGGCACGCTCCTCGGGGCCCTCCCCTCCCCTGTGCTGGCCGACGTCGACGCCAACCTCGCCGTCGGCGACGCGCTCATCCTCTACACCGACGGGATGCTCGATGTCCGCGACCGGAGCGGCGGGGACGATCCGGACTGGCTCGGCAGGGAGCTCGAGCAGGCTGCCGGGAAGAACGCCGACGCGATCGCCGAGCAGCTCGCGCAGGCTGCGATCAAGCGCCACGGAGGCGAGCCGCGCGACGACATCGCGATCCTCGTCCTGCACCGGCGTGGCGCGGGATAGCCGGCCGGTACACATCGGCTGCTCCGGCTGGGTCTATCCCCACTGGCGGGAGCTCTTCTATCCGAAGGAGGTCCCGCAGCGCGCCTGGCTCCGGTACTACGCCGAGCACTTCGACACGGTCGAGATCAACAACACCTTCTACCGGCTGCCCTCGGAGTCGGCCGTGCGGGGCTGGGTTGAGAACAGCCCAGAGGGCTTCTCCTTCGCGGTCAAGATCAGCCGCTACATGTCGCACATCAAGCGGCTGACGATGGTCGAGACGGGGCTGAAGCGCTTCTACGAGCCACTCGAGCCCCTGACGCGCACCGACAAGCTTGGCCCGCTCCTCTGGCAGTTTCCGCCGAACTTCCACCGGGACACGGGGCGGCTCTCCGCCGCCCTTCAGGAGCTGCCGCGAGGCAAGCACGCCTTCGAGTTTCGCCACGAGAGCTGGTTCACCGACGAGGTCTACGGGCTGCTGCGAGAGCACGGGGCCGCCCTCGTGATCGGCGACGAGGCGTCCCGCTGGGTCAGCACGCCCCACGTCCGCACTGCCGACTGGACCTACCTCCGCTTTCACCATGGCAGCCGCGGACGGCACGGCAATTACTCCGCATCGGAGATCGAGACCTGGGCGCGGCGGATCTCACAGTGGCGCCGCGACACCGAGGTCTACGCGTACTTCAACAACGACTGGCAGGGCTTCGCGATCAAGAACGCAGAACGATTGAAGAGCCTGCTCGAAACGTGATCAGGCAGGCGCGCTACCTGCAAGGCTGGACGGCCAGTCGGGCCGACCATCGCGCGCCTTAGCGCCGGCGCCAATTGCCGCCCAGCAGCTTGCCGAGCCGGCCGCTTCGCCTTGGCCTGTACTCGGGGGCGGCCTTCTCCGGTGGCGGCAGCTGCGCGGCGACCGCCGAGTCGATGGTCAGGCGCACCGCCCGCTCGGCCGTCCGCGCCACCTCGGGCGCGTCGACGAACCGAAGCTCACCGTCGGGTGCCTCGATCACGAAGCCGTCCAGGATGCGCTCGCGGTAGTTGTCGACCACCTCGTCGACGACGCCGACCTGCTGGCCGTCCGCGCCGTACACGGGCGTCCCCCGCTTCACCGCTGCGTAATGGATCGGATATCCGTCGTCCGCTCCCACTCGCTGAAATATACGAGTGGCCGGCTACTCCGGGACACCGCTCGTCACCAAGCTCGGCATCAAGGAGGGGCACCGCGTTGCATTCCCGGCGGCGCCCGTCGGCTTCGAGGGGCTGCTCGGGATGCTGCCCGCCGGCGTGTCGGTCAAGTCCCGCGCCGTGGGACCGCTCGACGTGATCGTCTTCTTCACAAAGAAGCGCGCCGAGCTGGAGCGGCGCCTGCCGGCGCTGCGCCGCGCGATGGACCCCGCCGCCGGGCTCTGGATCGCCTGGCCGAAGCGCTCCTCGGGGACCGAGACCGACATGACCGAGGACGTCGCGCGCGAGCTCGGCCTCGCCAACCGCCTGGTCGACAACAAGATCTGCGCGATCGACGAGACCTGGTCGGGGCTGCGCCTGGTGATCCGGCTCGAGGACCGGCCCTAAGCCAGGCGCTCCCCGACCCGCGGCTCCTTCAGGAACGCGGCGATCTCCCGCGAGAGCCTGCCGCCCTGCCAGGCGAGCGGCGACTTGCCCAGCTCCTCGCTGACCAGGCGCGCGGAGGGCAGCGCCTCGGCCCACGCCTCGGCGATCGCATACGGGTGCCCGGGATCCGCCTCGTCGTGGCTGGCCACGACGAGGGCCGGCACGTCGAGCGTCTCCAGCTCCGCGAGGCCCTCGAAGGGCAGCGAGCGCGGCACCTGGCGGAGCGCCTGTGCGACGGCCTCGGGGTGGCGGTGTCGCTCCATCCGCTCCCTCGTGATCCGCCGGGCGGTCTCGGCCCAATCCGGCGAGGTCTTCAGGTCTGCTTCGTAGGCCTCCATGAAACCGTCCACCCCGCCCCGCTCCAGCCCGCTCGCCAGCCGGTCCCAACCGGCCAGGACCTCCTCGGTGGCCGGCAGCCCAAGGTTTACGGGACCGACGAGCAGCAGGGCGGCCACGTCGCCCGGGTGCTCCAGGGCGTGCGCGACCGCGGTGTGACAGCCCATCGAGTGACCGCCGAGCACCGGCCGCAGGCCCGCGACGTACGCGGCGATCACCTCGCGGAGGTCGCTCGCCAGCTGGTCATAGCCGTAGCCCGACCCGGCCGGCGCCGGCGTGGACTCCCCGTGCCCGCGGGCGTCGTATGAGATCTGGCGATAGCCGGCGCGGGCGAGCGCCTTCGAGCCGTGCAGCACGTAGCGCCGCGTCGCGGTCAGCCCGTGCAGAAGGAACACGGGCGGCCCCTCCCCCAGCTCCTCGCCGGCGAGCGTGACCCCTCCGGAGGAGACCTCGAAGGGGCTGGGCTCGAGCTCGACGGGCACGGTCAGCCGCCCTGGATCGTGACGCGATGGATCACCGCCGGCGCCTTCGGCCGGCCGCTGGGCGTGCCGAGCTGCTCGATCCGCCGGACCACGTCCATCCCCCCAGAGACGTGCCCCAGCAGGGCGTAGTCCGGGGTCAGCCCGGCGTCGGCGGCGGTGACGACGAAGAACTGGCTTCCCGACCGCCCCGGCGGCTCGACCGGGCTCTTCGCCATCGCGACCGTCCCCCTCGTGTAGGAGAGGTCGGAGGGCGGCGCCTCGTCGACGAAGTAGCCCGGCCCGCCGCTGCCGGTACCGGTCGGATCGCCGCCCTGAACGACGAAGCCCGGGATGATCCGGTGGAAGGCGGTGTCGTCGTAGGCGCCGCGGCGGGCCAGGTCGGCGAACGACGATGTCGTCTTCGGCGCCCGCGCCGTGTCGAGCTCGATCTTGAAGCTGCCGCAGCTCGTCTCGACCGTCGCGGTCGCCGGTCCCTGGAGCCTCTGCGTGGGGGCCGTGAGATGCAACTGCTTGGCGGGCGGCTCGGACACCCTGCTGCAACCCGCCGGCAGCGCGGCGCTGGTCGTGCCCCCGCCTCCGCCGCCGCAGCCGGCCAGGACGACGAGCGCAAGCGAGGCCGCCATCGCTGTCCGCCCCACGCTCAAGGCGCCGAAGCCTACTCCGGCCGGATGCGATCATCGCCGCATGCAGGAGCCGATCCATCCCGCCCCGCCGCCTCGCTCGGTTCGGCTGCGCGGCCGGATGATCAACGGCCTGGTCGCCAGAGCCCCGATCACGTGGCCACTGCTCCGCGGCCTGTCGCACCGCTACTGGGAGGCGTGTGCGCGCGAATGGGGCGACCGCGTCAATCGCTCCTCAGCGGAGTATCTCGCTCCGCTCGCGGCCGGTCTGCTCCACATCCACCCGGAGCCCGAGCGTGCCCTCGACGTCGGCACCGGGCTCGGCGACGCTGCGCTCCTGGTGGCGCGCGAGTTCCCGCATGCTCGGGTCCGAGGGATCGATTTCTCCGAGGAGATGATCCGGCGCGCCCAGGGCCGGATCGGCCTCGACCCGGAGGGACGGGTGGCGTTCAAGGTGGCGGACGCGGCGAACCTTCCGTACGAGGACGAATCGTTCGACCTGGTCACCCAGCTCAACGTGCCGCCCTTCTTCGCGGAGATCGGCCGTGTCCTGCGCCCAGGAGGGTTCGCGCTGCTCGCCGCGAGCTTCGGTGCCCGCACCCCCTTCTACACGCCGGATTCCGTGCTGCGGCGCGGATTTCGCCGGGCCGGGCTCGAGACGGTCGAGAGTGCCGAGGCGGGCGCCGGCACCTACTTCCTCGCCCGCCGCGACTAGATTCACCCGATCGCCACGGACCGAAAGCACCTGCTGCTGGTCAACCCGCACTCCGCGGGAGGCCGCACCCTGAAGCTCCTCCCCGAGGTGGAGTACTCGCTGGCGCGCCATGGGGTCCAGCACCGCACCGTCCAGACGCGCAACCTGGGGCACGGCGTCGAGGAGGCCGAGCGCGCGGTCCAGGCGGGCGAGATCCCAGTCGTGATGAGCGGCGATGGCCTGGTCGGCCAGATCGGCGGCGCCCTCGCCAACACTGGGCATGCCATGGGGATCATCCCGGGCGGCCGCGGCAACGACCTCGCCCGGGTCCTCGGCATCCCGGCGGATCCGGACGGAGCGGCGCGGGTCCTGGCCGACGCGCACGAGCGCGAGATCGACGTCGGCGAGGCCAACGGGAAGCGCTTCCTCTGCATCGCCTCGTGTGGCTTCGACTCCGATGCCAACCGGATCGCCAACGAGGCAAAGCTGATTCGGGGCAACCTCGTCTACTTCTATGCCGCCCTGCGCGCACTCGCCGCGTGGAAGCCGGCGACCTTCACGCTGGAACTCGACGACGAGCGGGTCGTGAGCGTCGGTTATTCGGTGGCCGTCGCAAACAGCAAGGCGTACGGCGGCGGGATGTTCATCGCGCCGGACGCGGACCTCACGGATGGCCGGTTTGACGTGGTGCTGACGGGCTCCTACGGCAAGCTGCGGGCACTGCTTTACATGCCGAAGGTCTTCAAGGGAAGCCACGTCGAGCTCGATGAGGTTCGGGTGCTGCGAGCGTCGGAGGTACGGGTCAGTGCGGACCGCGAGTTCGCCTTGTACGCGGACGGCGAGCATCTCACCGACCTGCCGGTGACCCTGAGGGTGCTCCCGCGGGCTCTGCGGGTGATCGCCCCTGCCGAGCCCGCCTAACCTGCGCAGGCCATGAGCACACTCTTCAAGGCGAAAGTCGCGGCTGCGCGCGCGGTCGGGGGCCTGAGCCGCTCGAGCGGCCGCGGAGGCGGCACCACCCTGCCGGGCCGCCTGCTCGTCCGCATGGCCCCGGACGCGATCGTCCGGCTGGCCTCCCAGCTCGACCGCGGCTCGATCGTGGTGAGCTCGACCAACGGCAAGACGACCACGGCGGGGATGATCGCCGGCATCCTGGCCGCCGCCGGGCGCCCGCCCGTTCACAACCGCGCCGGCTCCAACATGCACTGGGGCGTCGCCACCGCACTACTCGAGCAGCACGGCGACGAGGGGCTGTTCGAGCTCGACGAGGCCTGGCTCCCTCGCGTGGCCCCGCAGCTGCGCCCGCGCCTGCTCGTGCTCGGCAACCTCTTTCGCGATCAGCTCGATCGCTACGGCGAGCTGGAGCGATTGGCGGATGAGTGGGGGGAGCTGGTCTCGGCGCTCGAGGGCCGGTGCGAGTTCGCGCTCAACGCGGACGACCCCCTGATCGCGGACCTGGGCAGGGACCGCGACCTGCAGCGCCGTCCCGGGGTCACCTACTTCGGCATCGAGGACACGAGCCAGGCCCTGCCCCAGCTCCAACACGCCCACGACGCCAAGCACTGCCGCCGCTGCGGCGCCCCTTACTCCTACGAGCGGGCTTTCGTCGGGCACCTCGGGCACTACTCGTGCCCCAACTGCAACGCCGACCGGCCCGCGCCGGATGTGGCCGCCACCGAGATCCAGTTGGAGGGCATCTCCGGCTCCCGCGTCCGCATCGCCACCCCCGAGGGAGAGCTGGAGCTTCGACTCCCCCTCCCCGGCCTCTACAACGTCTACAACGCGCTCGCGGCGGTCTGCGCGGGTCTGCGCTCCCGCATAGCCCTTGACCTGATCCGGGAGGGCCTCGAGTCGATGCGCGCGATCTTCGGGCGTGTGGAGACGATCGACGTCGCCGGCAAGCCGGTCTCGATCCTGCTGATCAAGAACCCGGCGGGCGCCAACGAGGTCCTTCGCACCCTCACCCTGGAGTCGAGCGACGGCGGCATCGACCTCTGGGTCGCCCTCAACGACCGGATCGCGGATGGCCGGGACGTCTCCTGGATCTGGGACGCCGACTTCGAGCTGCTCGCCCACAGCGTGCGCCGTGTCGTCTGCGCGGGGACGCGAGCGCCCGAGATGGCCCTGCGGCTCAAGTACGCGGGCTGGCCGGAGGAGGCGATCGAGGTGATCGATCCGATCGAAGGCTCCCTCGACGCGGCCGTGGCCGCCGCACCCGAGCGCCTCTTCGCCCTGCCGACCTACACGGCGCTGATCGAGCTGCACAAGCTGCTTGCCCATCGCGGGCTCGCCCAGGAGTTCTGGGCGTGACGGCGCCGGCGATCTGGCAGGAGGTCGAGTTCGGCGCCTACGGCGCCGACCTGCCGCTCTGGGTCGAGCTGGCCGACGCGACCGCCGGGCCGGTGGCCGAGCTCGGCGCGGGCGCGGGCCGCGTCTCACTCCACCTCGCGGGCCACGGCCACGACGTGATCGCGGTGGAGCGGGACGAGGAGCTGCTCGCCGAGCTCGAGCGCGCAGCCGAGCGCCACGGCGTCTCCCTCTCCATGGTGAAGGGCGATCTCGCCGCTCCCGGCGAGCTGCGCCTCCCGGCACGTCCCTCGCTCGCAATCGGTCCCCTGCACGTGATCCAGGTCCTCGACGAGAAAGTGCGCCCGCCCCTCTTTTCGTGCCTCACGCGGATCCTCGCGCCGGGCGCCACGATTGCGCTGACGCTGGTCGACGAGTCCACCCTGCTCAGCGCCGGAGCCGCTGCGGCGCAGATCCTCCCCGACATGCGCGAGCTCGACGGCTGGGTCTACTCGAGCGAGCCGCTCTGGGTCCAGGTGGGCGACCGGGCGCTGACCGTGCGGCGGCTCCGCGAGCGCGTCTCGCCGGAGGGCCAAATGGAGCGCGAGGTGAATGACGAGATCCTCTTCCGGGTGAGTCCGGAGGACCTGGAGCAGGAGGCCGGCGGCGCCGGCCTCCGGCGCGCAGGCCGGCGCCAGATCAGCTCCGGGCCGAACGAGGCCGACTCGATCGTCGTCCTGCTGGAGGTGCCCGAGTGAGCCTTCTGGAGCTGCGCCTGCTGGCGCTCTACCCCGAGCAGATGAACATCTACGCCGACCGGGGCAACATGATCTTCCTGCAGCGCCGCTGCGAGTGGCGTGGCATCGGCTTTGCCTACTCCGCCTCGGGGCCGGGCGACGGGTTCGATCCCGCCGATCACGACCTGATCTACATCGGCGGCGGCCAGGATCGCGACCAGGTGCTGGTCGCCGAGGACATGCTGCGCACGAAGCGAGATGCGATCGCCTCGGCCGTCGAGGACGGGGCGGCCCTGCTCGGCGTCTGCGGCGGCTACCAGCTGCTCGGCCACCGCTACCAGCTCGGCGAGCAGTCGGTCCCGGGCCTCGGCATCGCCGACCTGGAGACGGTCCGCGAGCCAGGCCCACGCCTGATCGGCAATGTCTCGATCGAGGTCGACCTCGGCCAGGGGCCTCGGGTGCTCGCCGGCTTCGAGAACCACGGGGGCCGCACCCACCTGGGGCACGACGCGGTCGCACTCGGCCGCGTCCTGCACGGCCACGGCAACAACGGCCGGGACGGCCGCGAGGGCGTCACGCGCCTCAGCCTGATCGGGACGTACCTGCACGGCCCGCTGCTGCCCAAGAACGCCTGGCTCGCCGACCACCTGATCGCGCGTGCGCTCGAGCGGCGCACCGGCGCCGCCACCGAGCTCGAGCCCCTGCCCGACGAGCTCGAGGCCGCCGCGCATGATTCCGCCCTGCGGGCGGCCTCAACGGGATAGGATCTCGCCATGGTCATCGTGCTGATCATCCTCGGCGTCCTGATCATCGCCGGGCTGACCTATGTGTTCGGCCGGAACAACATGGTCAGCCTGCGCAACCGCTGCGACGAAGCGTGGAGCGGCATCGACGTCCAGCTCAAGCGCCGGCACGACCTGGTCCCGAACCTGGTCGAGTCCGTCAAGGGCTACGCCTCGCATGAGCGCGAGACGTTCGAGAAGGTGACGCAGGCGCGCGCCGCCGCGATGCAGGCGAGCGGTCCCGAGGAGGCGAGCAAGGCTGAGAGCCAGCTCACGGCGGCACTCGGAGGCCTCCGCGTGGTGGCCGAGCAGTATCCAACGCTGCGAGCGACCGAGAACTTCCAGCAGCTGCAGCGCAACCTCTCGGAGCTCGAGGACGAGATCCAGGCCTCGCGCCGGATCTACAACTCGAACGTCCAGATGTTCAACACCCGGATCCAGCAGTGGCCCTGGTCGGTCATCGCCAAGCAGGGCGGCTTCACCGCCAAGCCGTTCTTCGAGATCAGCGAGCCCACGGACCGCGAGGTCCCGCAGGTCTCCTTCTCCTAGACGCTCGCCCGTTCACCGCTTAGAGGTGTGATTTTCGGACCCCTGCTTTGCCTGGAAGCAGCGCTTTCGTCTGCGCGCTCGTCTCGCGGCGAAACGAACCTGAGTGCTCGCTTACGTGGCGGCAAGGACGGTCTCGAGATTCTCCCGATGGACCGCCTCATAGGGGGCGAAGTAGTGGATCGATCCGGCTTGCAGCGATGGAGCGATCAGCTCACGCAAGCTGGCATGTCGCAATCTCGGATCGCTGCGGCAGCCCTCCAGCGCATGGATGTACTGCTCTGTAGCGCGGATCAGATCTCTTGAGTACCCGCCTCGGGCGATGACGTCCGGATCGCCGTGGTTGGGCAGGATGCGTTGTGGAGACAACCGCCGGAGCCTGGCGAGATTGGCGAGGTGCACCTCGAAGCTCTTCGGTTCATCGACGTACGTGACCGTGTCCTCCATCGTGTCTCCACAGAGGAGCAGCCTCTGCTCGGGCAGCCAGACGACGGTCGCGTCGTCGCTGTGGATGTTCGTGTGGATCAGGTCGAGTTGCACGCCGCCGATCGCCAGACGCAGACGATCCCGGAACACCCGTGTGGGCAGTATCAGTGGATCGATCCCGGGCGGTCCCTCGTGCTCACCTCGTTCGATCGCGGACCTGAACCGCCTGAGCAGGTTGGCGGTGCGTTCGGATGCGATGATCTCGCAGTCCTCGAAGGCAGCGGTGCCGGCGACGTGGTCGAGATGCCAGTGGCTGAGAACCACGATGAACTTCCGCACGCCCTCGTCCTCGAGGGCCTGGCGGATGTAGCGTGCATGCTCGACCGAGACGTGCGTGTCGTATATCACCGCCTCGGCATCAGCGACCACGGCATAACTCGCAATGCCGAGCGACAACGCTCCGTCGTCCACCCAGTTCGGGCCCTCCGCAAAGCGATAGCCATCAACGCGTCCGTCGTAGAAGGCGAAGATGCCTTCAGCGGGATGAAGCACGCGCATGTGGTGCATCGCCGCGATGCTAACGCCGCCATCGCGTCGCTTGAAGGAGGCCCCTCTAGAAGCCGCTCGATCCGAAGCCGCCACCGCCGCGCGTCGACTCATCGAGCGCGTCGGCCTGCATCGGGCTGGCGGTCGCGATCGGCACCAGCAGCAGCTGGGCGATCCGATCGCCGGGCTTCACCTGGAAGGCGATGGTCTGGTCGGTGTTCAGCAAGACGACACGCACCTCGCCCCGGTAGCCGGGATCGATCAACCCGGGTGAGTTGACGAGCGTCACCCCGTGCTTCAGCGCCAATCCCGAGCGCGGCAGCACCAGGCCGGCCAGCCCGTCGGGGACCGCGACCGCCAGGCCCGTCCCGATCGTGACCCTCGCCCCCGGCACGATCCGCGCGGCCTCGGCCGCATACAGGTCCAGCCCGGCGTCGCTGTCGTGCGCCCGGGTGGGCAGCGTGGCCTTTTCGCTGAGCTTCGTGAATCTGAGCTCCTCCATGTCGGCAACCGTAGAGGCGGGCTCCGTCGGCACTGGTTCGGGCTCTACGGCTGTCGCGTCGAGCGGATCGGCGCCGTTGTCAGTCCCGAAGGACGCCGGCTCCGTCTCTCCGCCGCCCGTTGACCGCCAGGTCGGCGAATCGATCGGCGAGCGCGGCAGGAAGTCGCGCGCGAACGAGTACCCCGTCCTCGCGATCTTCGCGCTCGAGGTCACCAGCGATCTCGTGAAGCTCAGAAAGGCGCTCACCGGAGCCGAAGGGTACGAGCAACTCGAGCTCGGTGAGATTCTCGGCGATCGCGGCAGCGATCCGGGCTCGCAGCCCCTCCAGTCCCTCGCCCGTCTTGGCTGAGACCAGCGCCGCCCCCGGATGCCGGAGCCGGAGCTCCTGGCGATCCTCGTCGTCGAGCAGGTCGATCTTGTTCATCACCAGAAGCCGAGGCGTCGCGCTCACACCGATCTCCTCGAGCACCGCGTCTGCGGCGGCGATCGAGTCGGGCCGCTCTTCCTCGGACTCGGATCCGTCGACCACGTGCAGGATCAGGTCGGCCAGCACTGTCTCTTCCAGCGTCGCCTTGAAGGCCTCGACCAGCTGGTGAGGGAGCTTGCGGATGAATCCGACGGTGTCCGTCAAGAGGTAGCGCCGCCCCTCGTGTTCGAAAGCCCGCGTGGTCGGGTCGAGCGTCTGGAAGAGCCGCTCCCCCACCCCGACGCCCGCGCCGGTGAGGGCGTTGAGCAGGGTCGACTTGCCCGCGTTCGTGTATCCGGCGAGGGCGGTGGTCGGCATCACCGCGCGCTCGCGCTCCGCGCGCATCACGGCGCGGTTGCGCTCCAAGCGCTCGAGGCGGCGCCGCAGCGCCGTGATCCGGTCGCGCGCCAGCCGGCGGTCGGCCTCGATCTGGGACTCGCCGGGGCCCCTGGTCCCGATCCCGCCGCCGAGGCGCTCGAGGTGCGTCCAGAGGCCCCGCATGCGGGCGAGGTTGTACTCGAGCTGCGCGAGCTCAACCTGAAGCTTGCCCTCGGCGCTGTGGGCGTGGTCGGCGAAGATGTCCAGGATCACCGCGGTCCGGTCGATCACCGGCACTCCCAGCGCCTGCTCGAGGTTCCGCTCCTGGCGCGGCAGCAGCTCGTCGTCGCAGGCGACCAGATTGGCGTCGGCGGCGGCGATCTCCCGCTTCAGCTCGGCGAGCTTGCCGCGTCCCAGGTACCGATCCGGGTCGGGCTCCGAGCGCGCCTGGGTCATCTCCCCCGCGGTCGCCACGCCTGCCGTGCGCAGCAGCTCCTTCAGCTCGGCGAGCGGGTCCTCGCGGTGCTCGTCGTCCCGGACCACGCCGATCGCGAGCGCTCGCTGACGAGCGCGGGGGTTGACGATGCCGGCGAAGCCGTTCTCCTGCACTCCCTTGATGGTAGGGGGCGCCTCAGCGCCCGAGGCCAAAGGGCGCTAGGCGCGCTGCGAGGCCCGCGGCATCTGGGCGGCGGCCGGGACCATCGGCAGCAGCGCGGCGGCGGCGATCACGGCCAGGAACGCGGACGAGCGGGTGACAACGGTGAGCGGATCGGAGCCGAGCGGGTCGCCGAACACCAGGATCCCGCCAGCGATCGCGGCGAGTGTGGCGGCCGCCGAGAAGGCGACGATCACGCCCACCGCCTCGCCGAGCTGCAGGCCCCGGGCAAGGGAGAGGAAGGCGCCGATGCCGCCCAGGATGGCGACCCCGGTCCACGGGCTGATCACGCTGAGCGGAGAGCTCGGGACGATCTCGGCCAGGCCCTTGAGCGCCACGTCGGAGACGCCGAGCAGCGTGCCCGCCGCGACCGCCAGGAGCACCCAGCCGTGCGACCGCAGACGCTCGTGGGCCGACACCGCCATCATCAGACCACCCAGAGCCAGCGTTCCGCCCTCGAAGGCGATCATGCTCGAGCTGGCGAAGCCGTGACCGGGATTGCCGTGACCCGCGGTCACCGCAAGGAAGGCGAGACCGGTAGCGCACAGGACCAGGCCGATCACCTCGCGCTTACAGACCGCAATGCCGAACCAGCGGCGCGCCGGGATCGCGAGCAGCGCGAGGCCGCCGGCGATCACCGCCTGCACCAGCGAGAGCGGG
The DNA here is from genome assembly GCA_963725475.1 of uncultured Solirubrobacterales bacterium. Classification (GTDB taxonomy): domain Bacteria; phylum Actinomycetota; class Thermoleophilia; order Solirubrobacterales; family 70-9; genus DASUPK01. Next base: position 88,119 of record CAVRYR010000002.1, read on the forward strand.
GCCATCGAGAGAGCGGCGACGTGCAGGCACCAGGCACAGAACGCAAGACCGAAGCCGATCGCCCACCAGCGCGAGCGGAACAGGGCGCCGGCGCTGCGCAGCGGGCTGCGCATCGCGACGTCCGGCGCGTCGACGGCTCCGCGGTGCTTGCAGAGCAACGCCACGCCGGAGATCAGCGCGCAGCCGAGGGCGAATATGAGTCCGATTTCACTCATTGGAAGATGCTTCGGCGCGAGAGGTTCGCTGCTTTAGCTGAGGCTGCGATAAAGGCCACTTCGCCCCCCCGCGCACGAGAGTCCCGCCTACCCAACCATAGGGATTGCAACCGCGACAGGCGCCGGTCAGGGAGAGAGATGCGCCCGCATCCGCTGGACGGCCTCGCGCAGCAGCTCGTCCGGCGTGGTCAGCGAGATGCGGAAGAACCCCTCGCCACTCGGCCCGTACATCGAGCCGGGCGAGACGACGACAGCGGCCTCCTCCAGCACCAGCTCTGCGAACGACGCTGACGTGTGTCCATCGGGGACGGGCGCCCAGATGTAGATCGTGCCCTTCGGCGTGTCGACCTCCACGCCGATGTCGCGCAGCGCCTCCACGACGAGGTCGCGGCGGCGCGCGTAGATCCGGCACATCCCCTCGACCTCCTGGCGGGGCCCGCGGAGGGCCGCCGCGCCGGCCAGCTGGACGGCCTCGAACAGGCCCGAGTCGACGTTCGTCTTCAGCCGCCAGTAGGTCTTGATCGCGTCCGCGTTGCCGAGGATCGCCGCGCAGCGCCAGCCGGTCATGTTGTAGCCCTTGGACAGCGAGAAGACCTCAACACCGACCTCCTTGGCACCGGGCGTCGCCAGGAAGCTGGGCGCGACATAGCCGTCGTAGGTGGTCTCCGAATAGGCGTTGTCGTGCACCACCAGGATCTCGTGCCGCCCCGCGAGCTCGACCACCCGCTCGAAGAAGCCATCCGGGACCACCGCTCCCGTCGGGTTGTTGGGGTAGTTGATGAAGAGCAGCCGTGTGGCCTCCAGCTTCTCTTCGGGAACCGCGTCGAGATCCGGGGCGAAGCCGAGCTGAGGCCGCAGGGGCAGCAGGTGCGCCTCCGCGCCGGCAAGCACCGGGCCGCCGGTGTACACCGGGTAGCCCGGATCGGAGGCGAGGGCCACATCGCCCGGATCGAGGAACGCGAAGCAGAGGTTGTAGATGCACTCCTTGGCCCCGATCGCAGGGATCACCTCATTCACCGGGTCGATCTCGACGCCGAAGCGCCGCTGGTAGAAGTCGGCGAAGGCCCTGCGGAACTCGGGGCGGCCGCGGTTGCTCGGATACTTCTGCGCGCCGGGATCCCCCACCGCCTCCCTCATCGCCTCGACGATGTAGCGGAAGGTGGGGGTGTCGGGATCGCCGATCCCCAGGCTGATCACGTCGATGCCCTGATCCCGCTTCGCCTCGATCCGCCGCTCGAGCTCAGCGAACAGGTACGGGGGCATCGCCTCGAGGCGCTCTGAGGGCGCCGTGAGGCCTCGTTTCTTGGTGGGGGCCGCCATGGAAGCCGGAAGACTAGGGCCAGGGGCGAGCGCTAGTCGAGCACGTCCAGCGCGCGCACCAGCTCCGGCGAGAGTTCGCCCGCGTAGAGGGGCTCGGCCCACCCGGTCAGCCGGACCTCGAGCCCGTCGGCGATCTCCACCTCGAGCTCCCCCCCGTCAAGCTCGACCGTGAGCGTCGCGGGGGCTCCGCCGAGGTGCGCGGCGACAGCGGCGCCGCTGGCACCCGTGCCGGAGGACAGGGTCTCCCCCACGCCCCGCTCGAAGATCCGGGCCCGCACCCGGCCGTCGTCCTCGCGGAAGAAGCTGACGTTGGTCCGGTTCGGAAAGAGCTCGCTGTTCTCGACCTGAGGGCCGATCGCCGTCAGGTCGAGCGACTCGAGCTCATCGCCGACCGCAATCGCGCACTGCGGGTTGCCGATCGAGACGTGCTGGAACGACCAGACCCGCCCGCTCGCCTCGACCTCTCCCCTGCCGTCATCGGCACCGGACGGGAAGTCCTTCGAAGTCGTGCTCGCCCGGCCCATCTCGAGGGTGCACTCGCGCTCGGAGCGGATCGTCGGCGTGATCGGCCCCGCCTTGGTGAGCAGCGTGAACCGCTCGGCATCCGTCCACCCCGCCCGGCGCAGGTACATGACCGCCTCGCGCGCCCCGTTGCCCGAGAGCTCGGCCTCGGAGCCGTCGGGGTTGAAGATGCGCAGCTCGGCGACGACGTCGGGGTCCTCGGCCGGCGCCAGCAGCAGCACGCCGTCCGAGCCGACGCCGAAGTGCGGATCGCAGAGGCGCTGCACCCGCGCCTCCGAAAGCTCCCAAGGCAGCGCCGCCGCCTCGACGATCAGGTAGTCGTTGCCCAGCGCCGTCCACTTCTCGAACCTCATGCCGGCTCCCCCACGGCGGCCCGCGCCGAGTCCCCATCCAGCAGGTGATGCATCCGGGCGAGCCGGCCGTCCCTGAAGTCGCACAGGATCCACAGGGCGACCTCGAGTCGCGGGGGCACCGGCGTGCGCCTCGCCCTTCACGGACCAGCGGACATGCCCCAGGACCTGCTCGCCGATCGACTCGACCGAGACGACATCCGCCTCGCGCCAGATCGCCTTCAGCTCGTCCTCCCAGTACGCGGCGTTCCACCACCTCCACGGGCCGGCGGAAGAGAGCCTCCCGCTCCTCAGCGTCCATCATTTCGGTCTGACCGCCGCCAGAGCGTCGTCGCGGTTCGGATAGACCCCGAACAGGACGATCAGCCCGTCGCGTGATCTTGAAGAGCTGGACGATCGGCTCGCGTGTCCCATCGCCTCAGTATCGCCCTCGATGCTCACCCGATCATCTCAACGATCTCCCGCGCAACCTCCGCATCATCGCGGCCGCCGCGGTCGATCAGCTCGACACCCGGCATCTTGCGGATCCAGGTGAGCTGGCGGCGGGCGTAGGCTCGGTGGGCGGCCTTGATCTGCTCGACGGCGTCCGCTGACGGGGCGGCATCGATGTCTGCGAGCAGCTGCTCGAAGCCGAGCGCGGCACGCGCCGTGCGGGAGGCGCCCGCGTCCGCCGCCGCTCGCGCCTCGTCGGCCGCCCCCGAGGCGATCATCTCGTCAACGCGAACATCGATCCGGCGGGCGAGCTCGCCCCGGTCCATCGTCAGGCCCACGAGTAGCGCCGGTCTGCGCAACTGGGCCGTCCACATGCCCTCCGCGTCGGCGGCCGGTTCGATCCCGGCGCGGACCAGCTCAGTCAGGCGGGCGACCCGCTTGCGGTCGCTCGGCTCCACGCCGCGGGCCAGGCCGGGATCGAGCTCGGCGTGCAGCCCGGCCGAGCCCCGCTCGGCGATCTCCGCCTCCACCTCGTCGCGGATCTCGCGCGGCACCGGGGGACGCAGGTCGAGGTCCGACAGCGCGGCCCGCAGATAGAGGCCGGTTCCCCCACGACGATCGGGCGCCGCCCCGCCGTCAGCAGCGAGTCGATCTCCCGATGGGCCGCTTCCGCGTAGCGGCCGGCGCTGAATTCCTCACCGGGCTCGGCCATGGAGAGCAGCCGGTGCTCCAGGCGATCCCGCTGCTCGGCCGTCGCCGCTCCGCTCAGGGTCTCGAGGCCACGGTAGACCTGGATCGAGTCGCAGTTGACCGCCACCGGGTCCTCCCCGCGGTCGCGCAGGCGCTCCGCAACCTCGATCGCGACGCCGGTCTTGCCGACGGCCGTGGGTCCGAAGAGGCCGAGGATCCTCAAGCAGCGCGGCTTGCCAGGCGCTCGGAGCCGCTCAGACTGGTCGACGTCGCGCCCGCGATCTCGACCTCGATCAGCTCGCCGGGGGCGGCCGTGCCGTCGAAGTTCACGGCCTTGTTGTGGCGGGTACGGCCGCGCAGCCTCGAGGGATCCGTCCGGCTCGGGCCCTCGACCAGAACCTCCATCCTGCGCCCGACGAAGCGCTCGGCGCGCTCATGCGCGCGGCGCTGGACGAGCCCGACCAGGCGCTCCATGCGATCGCGCTTGACGGCGTGCGGCAGCTGGTCCTCGAATCCCGCCGCCTCGGTGCCTCTCCTCGGCGAGAAGATGAAGGTGAAGGCCCCGTCGTAGCCCACCAGGTCGACCACCTCGAGCGTCCGCTCGAAGTCCTCATCGCTCTCCCCCGGGAAGCCCACGATGATGTCGGTGGTGATCGCGCAGTCGGGCACATGCTCGCGGATCTGGGCGACCCGATCGAGGTAGCGCTCGCGAGAGTATGTTCGCCGCATCCGCTTGAGCACGGGCGTCGACCCGGATTGCAGCGGCAGGTGGATGTGCTCGCAGAGGGACGGCAGCTCCGCGTGGGCGCGGATCACGTCCTCGCGCATGTCCTTCGGATGCGGGCTCGTGTAGCGGATCCGCTCGCACCCCGGGCACCGCGTCAACGCGCGCGAGCAGCTCGGAGAAGCTCAGCCGCCGCTCCTTCGGGAGGTCGCGGCCGTAGCTGTTCACGTTCTGGCCGAGCAGCGTCACCTCGCTGACGCCGTCGGCCGCGAGCCGCTCGACTTCCCCGAGCAGCTCGTCGGGGTCGCGGCTCAGCTCGCGCCCGCGGACCGAGGGCACGATGCAGTACGAGCAGACGCAGTTGCAACCCTGCGAGATCTGCAGCCAGGCCTGGAACTCGCGCGCGCGCTTCATCGGCAGGTGGCCGGAGACGTCCTCGAACTCGAAGTAGCCCTGGGCCGTCAGCGAGTCGGAGGTCAGGAACTCCGCCAGCCGGTGGATCTGGCCCGGACCGAACGCGACGTCCACAAACGGGAAGCGCCGGAAGACCTCGTCCTTCACCGACTGCGCCCAGCAGCCCCCGACGCCGACGACGCGGCCCGGATCTTCGGACTTGAGCCGCTTGGCCTCGCCCAAGTGCGCGATGAAGCGGTTGTCGGCCGACTCGCGGATCGAGCAGGTGTTGAACAGGATCAGGTCCGCGGCGTCGCGGCTCTCGGCCTCGACGTAGCCGAGCGAGTCGAGCATCCCCTTCATCCGCTCGGAGTCGTGCTCGTTCATCTGACAGCCGAAGGTGGTGACGTGGTAGCGGCGCTCCATGATTAAGCGGGTCGCGCTGTCGCGCGCCCTCGCCCAAATGTAGCGGCCTACTTCGGGCCCGCGTTGACGATCTGCTGGACGCGGCTGTGGGAGAGGCCGAGCGCGGCCGCCACCTGGCGGTAGCTGGCCCCCTTCTTCACCGCGGCCCGCACCAGCCGGTCTCGCTCGAGCCTGACGCGGGCTACGTCCTCGTCGATCTTGCGCATCGCCCGGCGGTACTCCACAGTCCGACCCGCACCCGCTCGATCCAGACCCTGCCCCGTGCACGCTCGAACTCGCGATGGGCCTTCCTGAGGCGCTCGGCGTCCGCCTCTGCGATCACGCGGCTGTATAGCAGCCGAAGGCTATACAGCTGCCTAGGGGTTCCGGGACGAGCTCCCGGCGCCGGCCAGCACGGTCAGGTCGCCCTGCATGCCGGCCTGTCGATGGCCCGGGACGGTGCAATAGAAGACGTACTTGCCGGGCGCCAGGTTGGTCAGCGAGACCGACTGTTTGCCGTTCGTGAACGGCTGGACCTGGCCGAGCACGTTCCCATTCGACGTCGCGACGGCGATGCTGTGCGGCACCTGAGAGGCGTTGTCGTAGGTGATCGTCACGTTCCCGGGCTGGGCCGTGAGACCGCTGGGCTGGTAGGTGAGCGAGCCGTCGGCCGGTGACGAGACACTGAGCTCGGTCACCTTGCCGCCGGGCGCGGTCGTGGTCGTGCCTTCCTCGGCCGCGAGCTTCTCATTGCGCTTGTTCTGCTCGTCGACCGACTTGACGATCGCGAAGGCCATGGTGGTCGCGACGATCGCTGCGAACAGGGCGATGACGCCCAGCATCACGCCTCGGTTCGGCGGGAAGCTCTCGCCGCCGCGGATGCCAAGGAAGGCGAGCACGACCGCGGCGAGGACCAGGACGATCCCGATGACGAAGAAGAAGTTGCCGTCCATCCGGCGCGGATCCTACCCGTAGGTGATCAGGCGGCGTCGGCGCGGCGGGAGAGCGCCCGCACGGCGTCGTAGGCGAGCTCCAGCGGGAATCCGCGCCTGACCAGCAGCCCGAGGGCCCGCTCCCGGTCACGCTCCGTGTCACAGGCGAGCCCGCGGTCACCGAGCAGGGCGAGCGCGCGATCGAGCTGGGACGTCTCGTCGTCGTCGGCGAGGGCCGCCTCGATCAGCTGCGGGGCCACCCCGCGGCCCTCCAGGGCCTTCGCGATCCGGTCCGGCCCCCAGCCCGCGAGCTGGCGCTTGTCCTCCGCGTATCGGCGGGCGTAGCCGGCGTCGTCGATCGCGCCGGCGTCGGCCAGCAGCGCCATCACCTCCTCGATCTGCGCCTCCGGGACCTCGCGGTCGGCGAGCCACGAGCGCAGCTCGGACTCGGTGCGCTCCTTGTAGTTCAGAGCTCGGAGCGCGAGCTCGTAGGCGTCGCGTTCGGCCCCCAGCTACGCGGCCTTCTTCTCGGGCTTCTTGGCCTGCGCCTTCCCGCCCGGCACCGCCTTGACGGCCGTCTCCGCCTTCTTGGCGTCCGCCTCCTTCTCGGCCTCCGGGCGCGCGTCGGCCTCGTCGCCGATCCCGAGCTTGGCGTGGATCTTGGTCTCCAGCTCCTCGGCCAGCTCCGGGTTGTCGTGCAGGAACTCCTTGGTGTTGTTGCGGCCCTGTCCCAGCCGCGTCTCGCCGTAGGAGAAGAACGAGCCGGACTTCTGGATCAGGTCGTGCTCCAGGGCCAGGTCGAGCAGGCCACCCTCCTTCGAGATGCCGACGCCGTACTCGATGTCGAACTCCGCCTGGCGGAAGGGCGGCGCCACCTTGTTCTTCACCACCTTGACGCGCACCCGGTTGCCGACCGCCTCGGTCCCCTCCTTCAGGGTCTCGATCCGGCGGATGTCGAGGCGCTGGGAGGAATAGAACTTCAGGGCACGGCCGCCCGGCTGGGTCTCGGGCGAGTTGTGGACGACCACGCCTCCCGCTAGATAGCTGTGGTTGTCTTCGATCTGGAGGTCATACCGACGGCGAATGTGTGGCGCAGGCGGTATCCGGTACTTCTTGATCACCTTCATTGGGGCGGGCCGCAGGCAGGTCCGCGACGCAAGCCTTGTGCCGTTCAGATGCGCATCGCTGGTGTCGGGTTGCCAACCGAAGCGTCCACGCAGATCAGGGTGGAGCTTGTAGTCCAGAGAAGGATGGACGTATGCAGCGATCTTCTCCTGGAACTGCTTCGTCCGCTCCCCGCTAAACAGAAGCTCGCGATCCCTGACGGTCGCGCGGCCCATGCCGAGCTCCTCGAGCTTGACGGCGAGCCGCTCCTTGTCGTCAGTGCTGAGAGCGCTGCAGTAGATGACCGACTTGCCGTGGCCCCAGCGCTCGTAGCTACCCATAAACGAGCCGTCGTCGCAGTACCAAGCCGCGACGGCGCGCTCATCGAGTTGCTCGAGCAGCTGGTCGCTGACGGCCCTCCCGCCCGTTGCTTCGTGCACCGCCGAATGCAGCCAAGCCAATTGATTCATCGGGATCGTGTCGAACCCGATGCCATTGCCTGTGGGAGCAATCTGATGAGCAAACGGCGCGAGCATCTCATGCTTCCACTCGCAGTACTCGCGCTGCTGGTGACCGTGTCCAACCCGGAACTTGACGTTGTGATCGGACGCATATCGGAGTGAGCCATCGCCGAGAGAGCTGCCAATGATCAGCTTGAGTTGGTCATCGCTCAGTGCGTAGTGCTTCACGGCTACCAGCACGTCATCGCCTTCGTCGATCTCTGCTGCGTGCTTCTCGCCCTCCGGGGTAAAGACGAGATGGTTTGGGGTCAGCGTCAGCTTGCATCTGCCTGAGCCCCTCGCCGCAGCTACCTCAAAGCGAAGCCACTCATCGGTTTCACCGTTGTCGTAGTACTCGACGATTCTCTTGGGCGAGATCTCTCCGGTCTCGGGATCCATTGACATGACCTTGACTGGCATGCGCTGGTTGACGATCTTCCCGATCCGTTCGCTTGTCCCATCCTCGAGCATGACCCGGGTGCCATAGGAACAGCATCCGAACATCACGCCGATCTTCTCCCGGATCTGGTTAGTGAACAGGCAGACGGTCTTGGCGCGGCTCAGGTTGCCGGCCAGCTTGCGCAGGGCCTGCGACATCAGGCGGGCCTGCAGGCCGACGTGCTGATCGCCCATCTGCCCCTCCAGCTCCACGCGCGGCGTCAGCGCCGCCACTGAGTCGACAGCCACCACGTCGACCGCGCCGGAGCGCACCAGCACGTCGACGATCTCGAGTGCCTGCTCGCCGTAGTCCGGCTGGGAGATCAGCAGCTCGTCGGTGTTGACCCCGATCTTGCGGGCGTAGGTTGGGTCGATGGCGTGCTCGGTGTCGACGAAGGCGCAGACCCCGCCGCGAGCCTGCGCCTCGGCGACGATGTGGTAGATCAGCGTCGTCTTCCCCGAGGACTCCGGGCCGAAGATCTCGACGATGCGGCCGCGCGGCACCCCGCCCACGCCCAGCGCTATGTCGAGTGGCAGCGCGCCGGTGGAGATCGTGTCCACGTCCATCGACCCGACGTCGCCGAGCTTCATCAGCGCGCCCTGCCCGAAGTTCTGCTCGATCTGCTTGACCGCCGCCTGCAGCGCCTGGTCCCGCGCCTTCGCGTCCTTCTCGCCGGCCTCTCTCAGGTTGGGCTTCTGATCTGCCATCTCGGTCACCTCTCAGTCCTCTTGGTCATCGTTGGCGGTCGGAAGCTCCAACTCGGCCATCGCTTCGTATTCCGCGCCCGTCCGGCGCAGGTGGGACTTGAAGAGCACCAGACGAGTCGGACGGAAGAACCGGAACATATGTTCGGGTAGCGGATGCGGCTGGGTCCTGATCAGCGCCGGCTTCCGGCTCCGCGGCGCCTCCGGCTTCACCCGCGCCACCGTCAGGTGCGGCCAGAAGGCGCGCTTCTCCGGCTCGTAGAAGCCGGCCTCGACCAGCTTCGTCTCGACCTGGCCCTGCAGGGCGACCGTCTCGTCGGAGTTGGCGGCGAGCGCGATCAGCCGCGGGCGCTTGCCCCCCGGCACGCCCATCGGCTCGGTGGCAAGCTCGACCGCCGGCGCGACCGCATCGACGTCGAAGGCGGCCTTGGCGATCGTCTTCGCGTCCTTCTCGTTCTGGTAGCCGAGGAAGACCAGGGTCATGTGAAGGGCCTCCGGCCGGACCACGCGCAGCGCAGGGTCGGCGAGGGCCGTCTGCTGCCAGGCGACCAGCCCGGCACGAACGTCCTGCGGCAGGTCGAGCGCGACGAACAGGCGTCCCCGCGGGCTCTTGAGCCGCTTCTTGGCCACGGCCGAAAGCTAGAGGCCGTCCCGGCCGCAAATTCACCGCTCCCGCGCCTCTGGACACCTGTCCCTAAGGGCAAGGGGGCCGCCTTTCTCCCCTCAAGCGGCGCTAGTCGCCGGTCGGCGCCGGCGAGATCTCGCCGCGGCCCGCCACCTGCAGGTTGGCCGGCAGCGTCGCGCCCCACCGTTCCGCGAGCACCTGCAGCCGGGTGCGCCAGGCGATGATCGCCGCGCGCTGCTCGTTCTGGAAATGGGGAAGCTCGTCGAAGGCGCGGTCCGGGAGCGCTGCGACCAGGGCGCTCAGGTAGGTGTCCTGCAGGACGAAGGTGTGGGCATAGGCGTCCTGCGCCGCTCGCATCTCCTCGGGGATGTCCTGGAGCGCGGCGATCTGCACGGCGTAGCGAGCCGCGCCGCGCTCGATCCGCCCCATCGCGCGCTGGGCCTGCTTCGCGCTGAGATCGCCCTCGCGGTAGCCCTCCAGGATCGGATCGGCGCGGTCGAGCAGCTCGTTGATGCCGAGGCGGATCGGCTGCACCTCGGCGACGTAGTCCTCGAGCGCCTGGCGGCGATCCGCCGTGCTCGTGTCGGAGCCGCAGCCCGCCGCCAGGAGGGTGAGCGCGACCAGAGCGGCAATCGGCACGAGCCGGGGCACCGGCCCAGTATCCCCTCAGCGCCTCACAGCCGCCACCACGCGGCCGACCATGCGCGCGACCAGCCCGGGGCGGTTGACCGCAATCCGGTGGCCGCTTCCCCTCGCGGTCACCCGGCGAGCCAGCGGGTCGAGCGAGACCAGATAGCGCTGCGAGCGCTTCCAGGCGCGGTTGACGATGCGCGCGAAGCCCTGCGTAACCGAGCCGTGCGCCTCCCCGAACCCGAGGTCGTTGGAGAGCACCACCTCGGGCAGCCGCCTGACCGGCTTCGGCCCGTGCCGCATCTCGGCGAAGCTCCTGTAGAAGTCGATCGACTCCAGCGAGCCGTAGAAGTCGAGCTCGGGCACTCGCGCCTGCAGGTAGAAGAGGTTGTAGCGGGCGAAGCGCTCCGGGCCGAGCAGGGGCTGCATCGCCTCGGAGATCGCGTCGACCAGCACGAGCCCGCCCACCTCGGACGGGTAGCGGCCCGCGAATTGCCGGGCGATCAGCCCGCCGGTGGAGGCGCCGACCAGGACGTAGGGGCCGGGAACCCCTGCGCTCCAGAGCAGTGACTGCAGATCGCTGGCCACCTCGCCGGTGCTGCGTGGCATCGGCACGGGGTCGCTGCGGCTGAGGTTCTCGAAGTCCAGCACCGTGCCGGGGCGGTCGTAGGTGCAGGCGCGTGTGAAGGAGACGACCCTCGAGAAGACCCCACCGTCAGCCCCGCTCGACGAGTAGAACCAGGTGTCGCCGCGACTGCGCAGCCCCGCCTCGAAGACGACGGTCGGGCTGCCGATCCCGTGGCACTCGAGGTAGAGGCGGCGGCCGTCCGGCATGGTCACCAGCCCGGCGAAGTCCCCGCTCGTCGCCGGCCCGGGAGGCACGAGCGGCGCCGCCGCCCGGGCGCCGGCCACGGGAGCCAGGGCGCCGCAGACGCAGAGCGCCGCCAACAGCTTGCGGATCACCGAGGCGGCCCCCTCCCCTCCAGCAGGTACCGGACCAGGTGGAGCGCCACGACCACGGAGCGCTCCCGCACGTCCGTACGGGAGCCCGGCAGCACCGGGTCGCGGGCGAGCTCCTCCCCGTCACGACTCTTCACGCAGAAGCAGACGTAGCCCACCGGCTTTTCCTCGGTGCCGCCGTCCGGGCCGGCGACCCCGGTGACGGCGCACGCCACGTCGGAGCCGAAGCGAGAGATCGCCCCGTCCGCCATCGCCTCGGCCACCTCGGGCGAGACCGCCCCGTGGCGCTCGATCAGGTCCGAGTCGACGCCCAGCAGCTCCGCCTTAGCCTCGTTCGAGTAGGCGACCACCCCGCCGGCAAACCACCTGGAGGAGCCCGGGCGCAGCGTCAGGCGCCCGGCCAGCAGCCCGCCCGTGCAGGACTCGGCCACGGCGATCGTGCGATCGCCGAGCAACCTGAAGACGACCTCCTCGATCGATTCGCCGCTCTCGGTGTAGGTGAACCCCCCGAGCCGGTCGGCGAGCCCGGCGCGCAGCGCCTCTGCCGGCTCCTCGGCCCCCGGCCGATGCCGGACGTCGGTGACCAGCTCGCCGCCGCGCAGGCAGGTTGTGACCTCGAGCTGCTCCAGATCGACGCCCTCCTCCTCGATCTCGCGCAGCGCCTTGGCGAGCTCGGACTCCGGGATGCCGAACATCCGGATCGACATCGTCCGGTAAGGCTCGGCTCGGCCCAGCACCCGCTGCGCGGGATCGGCCGCCAGGGCCCGCGGCCACATCTCCTGAAGCTCCCGCGGCGGTCCGGGCAGGACGATCACGACCTGGCCGTTCGCCGGGACCACCAGCCCCGGCGCAGTACCCGCCGGATCGATCGCGGTTGCGCCCTCGGGCACCATCGCCTGCTTGCGGTTGGCCTCCCGGACCGCCTCCGGGTCGAAGCGCAGGCGGCGGGCGTACCGGGCGATGATCTGGGCGATCTTCTCCTCCATCTCGGAGTCGAGCACGAGCTCGCGGCCCGCGAAGCGCCCGACCACCTCCGCGGTCAGGTCGTCCGCGGTCGGCCCCAGGCCGCCGCTGGTGACGATCAGATCGAGCCCCACCTCGCGCATGTGGCGCAGCGCGCCCTCCAAATCCTCCGGCCGGTCCCCGACCACCGTGATCTCCTCGACCTCCACGCCGAGATCGGCAAGGCGCTCCGAGATCCAGGGACCGTTGCGGTCGGTGACGTATCCACTCAGCACCTCGGTGCCGGTGACCAGGATTCCCGCCCTCACACCGCTACCGCGCTCGCTTCGCTCGCGCTCGCTCATGCGGCCATTCTCGCGTGTCGCGGCGGTGAGCTACTCGTGATCGTCTGCAGCGGGCGCGACCTCGACCGGGTCCGGCGCGGGCGCCGAGGGCGCCTCTCCCCCGCCCAGCACGCGCGACAGGTCGGCCAGAGAGACCAGCACCTGGCGCGGCTTGGAGCCCTCGTAGCCGGAGATGATGCCGCGACGCTCCAGCATGTCGATCAGGCGGCCGGCGCGCGTGTAGCCGACGCGCAGGCGGCGCTGGATCATGGAGACGGAGGCGGTGCCGCTCTCGACCACCAGCTGGGCGGCCTGCTCGAGCAGCTCATCGGAGTCCGGATCGAAGTCGTCGTCGCCCCCGCCCTCATCGGCTGACGGCTGGGCGGCCTCGAGCAGCTCGTCCGCGAAGTCGGGCTCGCCCTGGTCGGACCAGTGCTCGGTGATCTTGGCGATCTCCGCCTCGGTGATGAAGGCGCCCTGGATGCGCTGCATCTTCGAGGTGCCTGCCGGGCGGAAGAGCATGTCGCCCTGGCCGAGCAGCGTCTCCGCCCCGCCCTGGTCGAGGATCACGCGCGAGTCGACCTGCGAGGAGACCGCGAAGGCGATGCGAGACGGGATGTTGACCTTGATCGTCCCGGTGATGATGTCCGTGGAGGGGCGCTGGGTCGCCAGCAGCAGGTGGATGCCGACCGCGCGCGCCTTCTGGGCCAGGCGGATGATCGCGTCCTCGACCTCGGCCGGGGCGACCATCATCAGGTCGGCGAGCTCGTCGATCACGCAGAGGATGTACGGCAGCGGCGGCTCCCCCTCGCGCTCGCGGACCCGGTTGAGCTCGCCGAGGTTGCGGGAGCGGGCCTGCTCCATGATCCCGTAGCGGCTCTCCATCTCCGCGATCAGGTTGTTGAGCACGTTGGCCGCGAGTCGCGGCGAGGTGACCACCGGCGTCAGCAGGTGCGGAATCCGCTCGTAGTGGTTGAGCTCGACCCGCTTCGGGTCGACCAGCACCACCCGCACCTCATTGGGCGAGGCGTGCAGCAGGATCGAGCTCAGGATCGCGTTCACGCTTCCCGACTTTCCCGACCCGGTGGTTCCGGCGATCAGCGCGTGCGGCATCTTCTGCAGGTCGGTCCAGACGGCGCTGCCGGAGATGTCCTTGCCGAGCCACGCCACCAGCGGCGAGGAGCCCTGGGGTCGGCCGCCGTAGATGTCGCCGAGCCGCACCAGGCGGCGGCGCTGGTTCGGGACCTCGACGCCGACGGCCTGCTTGCCGGGGATCGGCGCCAGGATCCGGATCTCGGTCGAGGCCAGCGCGTACGCCAGGTCGTCCTTGAGCTGGGTGATCTTGGAGACCTTCGTGCCGGGGGCGAGCTTGAGCTCGTAGCGGCTCACGTGCGGGCCGGTGACCGTGCCGACGATCCGCGCCTCCACGCCGAAGTGGCCGAGCGTCTCCAGCAGGGTCCGGGCGATCTGCTCGTGGTCCTGCTTGTCCGGGCCCTTGTCGGGGGCGCCCTTCTCGAGGACGCGCTCCGCGTCGGGCGTCTCGTAGTCGATCTCCTCGGACGCCGTGACGCCGCGCTTCTCCCCCATCGGGGTGAGCGGGATGGGGTCGTCCTCGGCGGGGTCGTCCACAGCTTCGCCATCAATGCCCACGTCCTCAGCTTCGCTTCCGGGCGTATGCAGTTCGGGCGCCTCTGGCTTGGCAACCCTGATCGCGGCGGGGTGGCCCTCGAGGCCCTCGATCTCGTTCGTGTCGGGCTCGTCGGCGATCTTCATCGCCTCGTCGAAGTTCGCAACCTTCTCCGTCTCGGCCTCGTCGCCACCGACCAGCACCTGGTACTCATCGCCCCCGCCCTCGACCGGCTCCGGCGGCCCGAAGACGGGCTCCGTGACGGCCGGCTCGGTGTCGATCAGGTCTGGGTCGGTGTGCAGGCGGCTCTCCTTGACGGCGGTCGCGAAGCCGACCGTCCCGCGCTTGGCCCTCTCGGCCCCGCGGCGCGCGGCGCGCACCATGTCGGAGACCGAGCGCCCGGTGAGCAGCAGCAGCCCCGAGATCAACAGCAGGATCGCGATGATCTGCGCGCCGAGGCGCTGGAAGAGCGTGGTCGTCGCCCAGTAGAGAACCTCGCCGACGCCGCCGCCGTGGTGCGGGAAGAAGTTGGGATCGAAGAGGCCCTTCCGTACGCCGTCGGCACCGAGACCCGCTGTCTGCGCCGCGAGCGCGAGCAGCAGCCCGCAGGCGATCGCGACCACCCCGATGGCGATCGAGCGCGGCGAGGGCAGGAACGGGCGCAGGATCAGGCCGAGGCCGGCGAGCCCGAGCGCGACCGGGACGACAACACCCCCGGCCCCCACCGCATAGTGGAGCGCGGTCTCGGAGCCGTTGCCGACCGTGCCGCCGTTCCAGCCGAGATAGATGACGTACCCCAGGTACACCGCCAGGCCGATGCAGCAGACGCCGGCCAGGTCGAGCCGCCGCTGCAGCACCTCGGGCGAGGATCGGCCACGCGAGCGGGCGCGGCCACCGCCTCGCTTGCGCGCCGGGCCAGCGCGCTTGCGCGCGCGCCCACGCTGCCTCTTGCGCCGGGGCGGATCTCGCCGCTCCGGCGCGCCGAAGATGCGGTCTGCAAGCATGCGCCCACCCATTCGACGCCTGGGCGGCCTCCCCTGCCAGGCACGGGACGCCGATTGGTTCGTGTCTGAACGGCCGCCTAAACGTTCCCTCAAGCCAGCTTGAGGCGCCGGATTTCACATCTACCCTTGAAGGGTGATGGAGCAGGCCATAGGCACGGCACGGGTGCTCGTCGTCGAGGACGACGAGGCGATCGCGGACGTCCTGCGCCGCTCGCTGCGCGCCGAGGGGCACGAGGTGCGCAGCGCCGGCGACGGCGCCGAGGCGCTGACCGCGGCGGAGCAGTTCAGCCCCGACCTGGTGGTGCTCGACCTCGGCCTCCCCCGCCTTGACGGCATGGAGGTCTGCCGACGGCTGCGCGCCGAGAGCGACGTGCCGATCCTGATGCTGACCGCGCGCACGGAGACCGAGGACCGCGTCGAGGGCCTCGACAGCGGCGCCGACGACTACCTGCCGAAGCCGTTCGAGCGAACGGAGCTGCTCGCGCGGATCAGGGCGCTGCTCCGCCGACGGCCGCCCCGCGGCAGCGCCTCGATCGTGGTCGGCGACCTGATGGTCAACCCCGACACCCGCGAGGTCAAGCGAGGCGAGCGCGAGATCGAGCTGACCAACCGCGAGTTCGAGCTGCTGGAGTACCTGGCGCGCAACCAGAAGCTGGTCGTCTCCCGCGAGCGGCTGCTCGAGGACGTCTGGGGCTACGACCCGTTCGAGCAGACCAACACGATCGACGTCTTCATCTCCAACCTGCGCCGCAAACTCGAGTCGGGGGGCGAGCCCCGCCTCCTCCACACCAAGCGGGGGGCCGGCTACGTGCTGAAGGCCGCCGCGTGAGGCGAATCGCACGCACGCGGCTGCCGCTGTTCGAGCGCATCCCGGTCCGCTGGCGAATCGCGATCACCACCGCGGGCCTGACCCTGCTGATCCTGGTCTGCTTCGCGCTCGTCCTCGGCCAGATCGTCGGCAACCGGATCCGCAGCGACTTCCGCGAGGAGCTCAGGGGAGCGGCCCGCTCGCTGGCCGCCGAGACCCGCGTGTCCAACGACCCGGTGCTCGGCCCGGTCGTCTCCAGCCCGCCCCTGCGCGCCTTCGCCCTTCCCGAGGACGCGGTGATCACGGTGCTCGACCAGAGCGGGCGCCCGCTCGCGGCCACCAACACCGCCATCCATCTCGGTCCCCCCACACGCGGCATCCACAACGTCGGCGACCTGAGCGTCGCGACGCAGCCGATCACGGCGACCGGATCGCTGCCCGCCTTCGTCCAGTACGCGCGGCCCGATGCCAGCGTCAACGACACCGTCAACCGGCTCTGGTTCTTCCTCGGCGCGGGCGTCATCGGCGGCACGCTGCTGGCGCTGCTGGCCGGGCTCGCGGTGGCCGACCGCGCGATGCGACCCATCAAAGCGCTCACGGGGCTCGCCCGCCAGATCACCAGCACCCGGGACCCCTCGAAGAGGATCCCTGTGCCGGCGACCGAGGACGAGGTCGGCGAGCTCGCGCGCACGATGGACGGGATGCTCCAGGCACTTGACGAGGCGCACTCCGAGCGCGAGCAGTCGCTGGAGCGCCAGCGCGAGTTCGTGGCCGACGCTTCGCACGAGCTGAGGACGCCGCTGACCAGCGTACAGGCCAACCTCGAGCTGCTCCAGGCTGGCGGCAATGGCTCCAAGGACGATCGCCACGCCGTCGCGTCCGCTCTCACCTCCACCAAGCGCATGTCGGGGCTGGTCTCCGACCTGCTGCTGCTCGCCCGAGCCGATGCGGGCCGCCGGGCCGCCCGCACCGACCTCGACCTGGCGCAGGTCGCGGCCGGGGCGCTCGAGGAGGTCGAGCCACTCGCCGGAGAGCGCCGAATGGAGCGGCACCTCGATGGACCGCTCGTGCTGCAGGGCAACCCGGACGAGCTGCACCGCATGATCCGCAACCTGCTCGAGAACGCAGTTCGCCATACGCCCGAGAAGGCGACCGTCGAGCTCAGCGCGCGCCGCGACGGCGACGCGGCCCTGCTCGAGGTCGTCGACGACGGGCCCGGCATCCCCGCCGGCATGGAGGACCAGGTCTTCGATCGATTCGTGCGCGGCGACGGGCCGGCGGATACCTCCGGCGGCGGGGGCAGCGGCCTCGGCCTGGCGATCGTCCGCGCCGTCGCCGAGTCCCACGGCGGCTCGGTCTCGGCCGGACGCAGCGCAACCGGCGGCGCCCGCTTCTCGGTTCGCCTGCCGCTCGCCGGGGAGCGCGATGCTTTAGCAAACGTTCAAGAAGGGCTCATAGATTCTCCATCGGACGAGACACCTCACCGGGATGCGAAACCCCACACATCTCGGTGAGACCCGCTTAGGCCCCTCAAAGGGCCGAAGCGTCGCCCCCGGTGGTCGCCCCTCCCTCGACCGCCGGGGGCTTTTTCGTGCCTAGACCTCGACGACGACCGGCAGCACCAGCGGCCGGCGCCGGAGCTTCTCGTAGACGAACTCCGCGATGTCGTCGTGCAGGTCCTGCTGGAGCAGCGAGATCTCCCTGATCTGCTCCTCGGCGGCGTCCGCCAGGGTGTCCGCCACCACCTCCCGCAGCTCCTCGCGCAGGCCGTCGGCATCCTCCGCGAAGGGGACGCCGCGGAAGATCACCTCCGGATCGGCGACCTGCGAGCCATCGTCCGAGGAGATCGTCGCCACCACGATGAAGACGCCGTCGTCGGAGAGCTTGCGCCGGTCGCGGAGCGCGAACTCGTCCGGCTCGCCGACCGAGACGCCGTCGACGAAGATCATGCTGGCGTGGACGTCCTCGCCGAAGCTGGCGCCGGAGGAATCGAGCTCGAGAGCGAGGCCGTTGCGGCCCATGAAGATGCGGTCGCGGTCCACCCCCACCGACTCCGCGAGGTCCCCATGAAGCTTGAGCCGCTTGTGGTCGCCGTGGAAGGGGAAGACGTTCTGCGGCTTGGTCAGGTTGAGCATCAGCTTGAGCTCCTCCTGCCAGCCGTGGCCCGAGGCGTGGATCGGAGCGTCCGCCGCGGTCACCACCTGGGCCCCGATCTGGAAGATGCGGTCGATCGTCTCGTTCACCGAGCGCTCGTTCCCCGGGATCGGTGTCGCGGAGAAGATCACCGTGTCACCCGAGTGCAGCTCCACGTCGGGGTGGTCGCGATGCGCCATGCGGCGGAGCGCCGAGAGCGGCTCGCCCTGGCTACCGGTCGAGATCACCACCACCTGATCGTCGGGGAAGTCCTCGATCTCCTTGGGCGAGATGAACAGCCCCTCAGGCGCCGAGGCGATCTCGAGGTTCGAGGCGATGTTGAAGTTCTTGCGCATCGAGCGGCCGACCAGGGCGACCCGCCGGTCCAGCTGTGCGGCAGCGTCGATCACCTGCTGGACCCGGTGGACGTTGGAGGCGAAGGAGGTGACGATGATGCGCCCCGTGCACCGACCGAAGACCTCGAGCAGCGCCGGCCCGACGCTCGCCTCAGAGGGAGCGACGCCGGGCCGGTCCGCGTTCGTGGAGTCGCCGCAGAGGCAGAGGATGCCCTCGCGGCCGAGCTCGGCCAGCCGGGAGACGTCCGCCGGAATGCCGTCGACGGGGGTCTGGTCGAACTTGTAGTCGCCGGTCACAAGGACGGTCCCGAGCTCGGTCTTGAGGGCCACTGCACGGGCGTCGGGGATCGAGTGGGCCATGTGGACGAGCTCGATCTCGAACGGGCCGGCGCCAACGCGCTCCCCGGCGGGCAGTTCCTGAAGCGGCACCTCCCGCAGCTTGTGCTCGTCCAGCTTCGAGCGGACCATGCCGATGGTGAGCAGGCCGCCGTAGATCACTGGCGGGACCCCGATCTCGCGAAGCACGTAGGGCAGTGCCCCGACGTGGTCCTCGTGCCCGTGGGTGAGGACAATCGCCTCGATGTCGTCGGCGCGGTCGCGCAGGCTCGAGAAGTCCGGAAGTACCAGGTCGATGCCCAGCATGTCGGCCGTCGGGAACATCAGGCCCGTGTCCACGATGACGATCCGCCCGTCGCACTCGACGGCGGTCATGTTCTTGCCGATCTCCCCCAGCCCGCCCAGAGGCAGGATCCGAACGTCCTGGCTGCTCAAAGCTAGGCGGCGCTCCCGGCCAGCAAGCCGTGTGATTCGAGCACCTGGCGGATCTCCGCCCTCTGCTCGTCGTCGGCCTCGATGATCGGCAGTCGGGCCCGCGCCGAGCAGATCCCAAGCAGGTCCAGCGCCGCCTTCACCGGGATCGGATTGGTCTTGCCGAGCATCGCGTAGATCGGGCGCAGCTTCGCGTCGATCTCGCGCGCCCGGTCGAGATCGCCGGCCTTCACCGCGTCGTAGATCTGCCGCATTTCGTCGCCGACGAGATGCGACGCCACAAGGACGCCGCCGGGCTCGCCCATCTCCAGCGTCCGCAGGAAGGTGCCGTCGTTGCCGGCCAGGACTCGCAGACCATCGATCGGCTGAAGCTCCTCGTCGTTCGCCTGCTTGACGCCCACCACGTTCTCGATCACGGCCAGCTCGGCGAGCTGCTCCGGCGGGAGGTTGACCACGACGCGCGAGGGGATGTTGTAGAGCAGCACCGGAATCCCGGCGGCCTTCGCGACCACCTCGTAGTGCGCCCTGATCCCCGGGAAGTTGGGCTTGTTGTAGTACGGCGTCACGGCCAGGACGGCGTCCGCGCCGGCATCCGCGGCGGCGGCGGAGAGCCGCTCGGAGTGCCGCGTGTCGTTCGAGCCGGTGCCGCAGATCAACAGCACGTCAGCGCCGAGCTCGTCGCGGACGGCCCGCAAGAGCGAGAGCTTCTCATCGTCCGAGAGGGTCGGCGATTCGCCGGTCGTGCCCGCCAGCACCAGGCCGTGCGAGCCGTGCTCGATCAGGTGGCGCGCCAGCTGACGCGCGGCCGCCTCGTCCACCGAGCGATCCTCGGCGAACGGGGTCACCATCGCCGTGATTACGCCTCCGATCTCGGCCATCCGCCTGAGAGTACCGCTCAGAGCAGATTCTCCAGGCCGACCACGAAGCGCTCCGGCAGCTCGCCGACCTTGCGCACCGCCAAGAGAACCCCGGGCATGAAACTCGAGCGATCGATCGAGTCGTGGCGGATGGTGAGGGTCTGTCCCTCACCGCCGAAGGTGACCTCCTGGTGCGCGACCAGGCCAGGCAGTCTGATCGAGTGGATCGGCTCGTGCACGTTGCCGCCCGCCTCCATGATCAGCTCGGCCGTCCGCTTCGCTGTGCCGGAGGGCGCGTCCACTTTGCTGTCGTGGTGGAGCTCGACGATCTCCACCTCGGGCATGTGCGGCGCGGCGAGCTTGGAGGCCTGCATCATCAGGACGGCGCCGATCGCGAAGTTGGGAGCGACGAAGCAGTTCGCCTTGCCCCCGATCCCCTCCACCTGATTGCGCAACACCTCCAGATCGAAGCCGGTGCTCCCCACGACCGCATGAACGCCCGCGTCGATTGCGTCGAACACGTTCGCGGGGGCGGCGTCCGGTGTCGTGAAGTCGACCAGGACATCGGCCCCGTCGAGGAGGTCCTTGACCATGGTGTCGAGCGCAGGATCCGCGCGACCCACCAGCTCCATGTCCTCGGCGCCCTCGACGGCACCGCAGGCGGTCTCCCCCATGCGCCCCGCGGCGCCCGAGACCACCACCTTGATCGGCTCTGCCATGCCGGCGATCTTATGTGGCGACCGACCTGAACCACTTGGCGAGCGGCCCGGCGGCGCCGCGCATCAGCATCAGCATGAGCTTCTCGCCGTCGGTGGTCCGGATCTCGATTCTGGCCGCCGTGGCGTCTAGGGCGGCGTTGCCGGGCGAGAGCCAGCCCCCGCCCGCCCCGCTCGCCTTCACGCCCGCGATCTGCTCCGGCGTGATCGAGAGCGCCTCGCCATCAGGGTTCCCGCGGCGGTTGAGCGGCTGGATCAGCAGGCGCCGGTCGGTCATGCCGATCGCCACCGCGCCGCCCTTGAACATGCCCTTCTGCTGGGAGGCGACGCAGATGCCGCGGAGGTCCTCCCCGGCCTCGAGCATTGATTCGAGGTGCGGCCGGTACTTCGAGTCGACGTCCGCCAATTCCGAGATCAGGCGGCGGCGAGCGCCTCGCTGACGGGCGCCAGCGCGGCGCGGAACCGGTCCTCGCTCGGCGCGATCGCCGCCGCGGAGAGCGACTCGGGCGCGTAGAGCTCGCGGGCGAGCTCGGCGACGTCATCGCTGCTGACGGCGTCCACCTTCTCGAGGAGTTCATCGAGGGTGAGCAGCGGGGTCCCGAACAGCACGGCCTTGCCGATCCGCCCCATCCGCGCAGCGGTCGACTCCGACGAGAGCACCATGCGGCCCTTGACGTGCTCCTTGGCGCGTACGAGCTCGTCGTCGGTGATGGCGTCGGTGTGGACCGAGGCGAGCTCGCGTCCGATGATCCCGCAGGCCTCCTCGACGTTGTCCCCGCGGGTGCCGACGTAGATACCGATCATCCCGCTGCCGACGTACTGCTGCGTATAGGAGCCCACGGCGTAGGCGAGGCCTCGCTTCTCGCGGACCTCGCGGAAGAGCCGCGACGAGGTCGAGCCGCCGAACACCGCATCGAGGATGCTGAGCGCGTAGCGCCGCTCGTCGGAGCGGTCGATGCCGGGGCCCCCGAAGCAGATGTGGAACTGCTCGGTGTCCTTCTGCTGGAAGCCGATCTGGGCTCCGTCGACCTGCGGGGCCTCGAGCGACGCCGGGCCGCTGTCTGCCGCCGGCGCCAGATGACGCTTGGTGAGCTCGATAACCCCGTCGTGAGCGATGTTGCCGGCCGCTGCCACCACGATGTTCGCGCCGGTGTAGCGGGCGCGGTGGTAGGCGTCGATGTCCGGGACCGGGATCGAGCTGATCACCTCGGCCTCGCCCAGCACGCGCCGCCCGAGCGGGTGGCCGCCGAAGACCGCGTGGTCGAGCACGTCATGGACCTTGTCCTGCGGCTCGTCCTCGTACATCGCGATCTCCTCGAGCACGACCTCGCGCTCCGAGTCGATCTCGGGGTAGGTCGGGCCGAGCAGCATCTCGGCCAGCAGGTCGAATGCCTCCTCCGTGTGGGTGTCGAGGAAGCGCGCGTGCAGGTTGGTGGACTCCTTGCCGGTCGCAGCATTAACCGAGGCGCCGAGGCCGTCGAAGATCTCCGCGATCTCGATCGCCGAGTAGCGCTTCGTGCCCTTGAACAGCAGGTGCTCCAGGAAGTGCGAGACGCCGGCCTGGGCCGGCGTCTCGTCCCTGGAGCCCGTTCTCACCCAGAAGCCGAGTGCCACCGAGCGCACCGAGGGCACGGCCTCGGTGACCACGCGGATTCCGCTGTCGAGCTCGGTTACCTGGGCTTCCTGGGGAGACACGCGGGTCCGGCTCAGCGGTCCCGGCCGCCGCCCTGGCGCTCGCGGCGGCGACCGCCGCCGTCCCGCTCGCGCCGGGGCCCGCCGCGGCCGCCGCCATCGCGCCGGCGTCCCCCGGGAGGCCCTGGGTCGCCGGTGCCGACGCCGGCGAGCTCTTCCGCCGACTTGCCCTCGACGTCGGGGTCGGCGGTGAGCCGCAGGCCGATCCGGCCTCGCTCCTTGTCGACCTCGACGACGGTGACGTCGATCTCGTCGCCCTGGTTGAGAACGTCCTCGACCGTCCCGACCCGCTCGCCCGGCTTCACGTTCGAGATGTGAAGCAAGCCGTCGGTGCCCTTGGTGAGCTCGACGAACGCGCCGAAGTTGGTGGTCTTCACCACCTTGGCGGCGTCGTACCGGTCGCCGACCTCGGCTTCCTTGGTGATCGACTCGATCTTCCTGACGCAGGCGTCGACCAGCTGCCCCGTCGGCGCGTAGATGCGGACGGTGCCGTCGTCGTCGACGTCGATCTCGGCCTCGAACTCCTCGGAGAGGCCGCGGATGGTCTCGCCACCCTTGCCGATCAGGGCACCGATCTTCTCCGGGTCGATCTGGATCGAGGTGATCCGCGGCGCGAACTCCGAGAGCTGCTCGCGCGGGCCGTCGATCGACTCGGCCATCTTGCCGAGGATGAACTGGCGTCCCTGGTTTGCCTGCTCGAGCGCATCCTTGAGGATCTCGAGCGTGACGCCGGTGATCTTGATGTCCATCTGCAGGGCGGTGATGCCCTCCTTCGTCCCGGCGACCTTGAAGTCCATGTCGCCAAGGTGGTCCTCGACGCCGGCGATATCGGTGAGGACGGTGTAGTCGTCCCCCTCCTTGATCAGGCCCATGGCCACGCCGGCGACCGGCGCCTCGACCGGCACGCCCGCGGCCTGCAGCGCCATCGAGGATGCGCAGACCGAGCCCATCGAGGAGGACCCGTTCGACTCCAGCGTGTCGGAGACGACGCGGATCACGTACGGGAACTCGTCCTCGCCCGGGAATCGTCGCCTGGAGCGCCCGCTCCGCGAGCGCGCCATGGCCGATGTCGCGGCGCTTCGGGCCGCGCATGAAGCCGGCCTCGCCCACCGAGAACGGCGGGAAGTTGTAGTGGTGCCAGAAGCGCTTGGTCTCCTGGAGGCCGAGGTTGTCGACCTTCATGTCCATCCGCGTCGTGCCGAGCGCGACGCTGGAGAGGATCTGCGTCTCACCGCGGGTGAAGAGAGCGGAGCCGTGCACGCGGGGCGCGACGTCGACCTCGGTCTCGATCGGCCGGATCTCGTCCTGGGCGCGGCCGTCGGGCCGCTTCTTGTCGACGGCGATCCGCTTGCGGATGATGTCCTTCTCGAGCTTCGCGAAGGCCGCCTTGACCTCGGCGAGCTTCTCCCGGTCGCGCGTCTCGTCCTCGGTCGGGGGCGCGTACACCTCGAGGACCTCCTCCTCGACGGCGTCGATCGCGTCCTGGCGCTCGAGCTTGGCCTGGACCTGCGTGGCCTCGTCGAGCTTGTCGCCGTGGGAGGCCTTGATCGACTCGTAAAGCTCCTCGTTGACCTGAGGCGGCTCGATCTCGATCTTCTCCTTGCCCGCCTTCGAGCGGAGCTCCTCCATCGCGCCGCAGAGCTTCTTGATCTCCGAGTGCGCGATGTCGAGGGCATCGAGGATCTCGGCCTCGGTGACGCCGTCGGCGCCGGCCTCGACCATCAGGATCGCCTCCTCGGTGCCCGACACGATCAGGTCCATGTCGAGCTCCTCGAGGCTCTCCTCCTCGGGGTTGACGACGAAGTCGCCGTCAAGCTTTCCGATGCGGACGGCGCCGACGTGCGCGGCGACCGGGATATCCGAGATCGCGAGGGCGGCGGAGGCGCCGTTCATCGCCAGGATGTCGTACGGATGGACATGGTCCACGGAGATCGGCTGGGAGACCAGCTGCGTCTCGCGGTGCCATCCCTTCGGGAACAGCGGGCGCAGCGGGCGGTCGATCATGCGCGCGGTCAGCGTCGCCTTCTCGCCTGCCCTCGCCTCGCGGCGGAAGAAGGAGCCCGGGATCTTGCCCGCGGCGTAGTGCTTCTCCTCAACGTCCACCGTGAGGGGGAGGAAGTCGACGTCGCGGTCGTTGCCCGCGGTCGCAGTACAGAGGACCATGGTGTCGCCGGAGCGAACCACCACGGCGCCGCTCGCCTGTCGGGCGAGCTTTCCGGTCTCGAAGGAGATCTCCTCCCCGCCTACTTCCAGCGAGACGCGGGTGACGTCAAACATGCTCATATGTTGTGCTTCCCTTCCGGCCGCCCGGTTGGCGGCCGCTTTGGCTTAAGAACTGTCGTTCTCTGTCGCGGCGATGTTAGCGGGCCGGAACCGGCGCACGATCCGAACGGCTCCGGCACTTTCGTCGCCGCACCTTGGGGTGCGGGGCAGTTGCTCTTGACGGAGCACCCTCACATCAGAGCAGCGAGCTCTTCCACCAGGTCGCCCCTGAACACCCCACCGCCCGCGAAGGCGGTGGGAGTGCCGGCCACTCCGGCGCGCACGCCGCTGACGAAGTCGCGCTCGACCCGCGCGCGGACGGCGTCGGAACGGCCGTCGGCCCGGAAGCGGTCGAGGTCGAGCCCGAAGCGCTCGGCCCGCTCCCAGAGGTGCGGGTCGTCGACGCGGCCTCGATCCGCGTAGAGCGAGTCGCACATCTCCCAGAACGCGCCCTGGGCGCCGGCCGCCTCGGCCGCCGCATGCAGGGCAGGGGCGCGAGGGTGCTTCGAGGCCATCGGGAAGTGCCGAAAGCAGAGTCGCAGCGGCAGCTCCCGGAGCTTGGTCCAGCTCGCTGCGCAGTAGGGGCAGCCGAAGTCCGCGTAGACGATCGCCTCCGCCCCATCGCCGGTGACGTGATCATCGGCGCCGATCGGAGGCACCGACGCGCTGGTCAGCTCGCTCATCCGCTCAGTCGCGGAGCTTAGTTGTGCTGCCAGGCGACCGTGAAGCTGCTGCTGTCCAACAGCGTGGGGGCCGCGCGAGTGATGCCCTGCTGGGTGACCATCGTGATCGGGTCCGCGTTGGCGAACGAGCCGAGCGGCCCGGCCTGGCCGCCGATGGTGGCGGAAGCGCCCGTGAATCCGACCGTGCCGAACCTGGTGAGCAGGCCGCTCGAGGGACCCTCCATCACCCACTCCACCGAGCTGCGCTTCGCCTTTTTCGAGCTCTGCGTGACCTGGAAGGAGGCGCCGGTGATGGTGTCCCTCAGGGAGAGCACGAAGCTGCCGGAGGGGCTTGCCGTCACCTCGCCGATGAACGAGTCGCCGGGATGTACGGTGATCCGGGAGATCACGACCAGGCTCTTCGGATACATCTCGTACCAGGCGTAGTAGTAGGGCCTCCCGCGCGAGCAGTCCGTGTCGGTGCCGATCTGCTCGACGGTGTTGCTGTTGTCGCCGTCGATCCCCACCCAGGGCGAGGACCAGCTGTTCTCGCCGGGGGAGCAGGTCGCGGCCGGCTGAGTCCAACTGCCGACCACGTCGGTGGCGCCGGTCCCGGGCACGGCGTAGCCCGACCAGTTGGTGCTGGTGCCGCGGCCGAAGGGGTGCTTGGGAGCCGTTCCGCCGTCGTGTGGGCTCGCCGCCGCCCCCGTCACCGGGAGTAGCGCGAAGACGGCGATTGCCGCCACCGCAATTGAGCCGAGGTCGAGACGCCTGCCGAAGATGCGGAAAAGGTAGGGACCGCCCCCACCCGCGTCATCAGTAGTAATCCGCGATCCCGGCGGGTCGGCAAGATAGGGGTGCCCATGGACGACGCCGAGAGCCGAGACGAGCTCGATGAGCTGCTGCGCCGCCGCGCCCTCACCGAGGACGCGGCCAGGGCCGAGGCGGTCGATGCCAGGCACGCGAAGGGCGGCCGGACGGCGCGCGAGAACGTCGCCGACCTCGTCGACCCGGGCACCTTCGTCGAGTACGGCCGGTACGCGATCGCCGCCCAGCGCGAGCGCCGAGAACTGCAGGAGCTGATCGAGCGCACCCCAGCCGACGGGCTGGTGGCTGGGACCGCGCGAGTGAACGGCGATCTCTTCTCAGAGCGCGCCGCCTGCGCCATTCTCTCCTACGACTACACGGTCCTGGCGGGCACACAGGGAGCGCTCGGCCACCGCAAGAAGGACCGCCTGTTCGAGCTGATCGAGCGGATGCGGCTGCCCACCGTCTTCTTCGCGGAGGGCGGCGGCGGGCGCCCCGGGGACACCGACTACCCGGTGGTCTCTGCCCTCGACGTGCGGGCGTTCGCGCTCTGGGCCCGGCTCTCGGGCGTGGTGCCGAGGATCGCCGTCGTCGCCGGGCGCTGCTTCGCGGGCAACGCCGTGATCGCCGGCTGCTCCGATCTGATCGTCGCCACCGAGAACAGCTCGATCGGCATGGGCGGTCCCGCGATGATCGCCGGCGGCGGCCTCGGCGACGTCGACCCCGACGAGGTCGGGCCGATCGAGATGCAGTCTCGGAACGGCGTGGTCGACGTCGTGGTCGCGGATGAGGCCGAGGCGGTCGCCGTCACCAGGTGCCTGCTCTCGCTCTTCCAGGGTGTTCTGGGCGAGTGGACCGCTCCCGACCAGGAGAGCCTGCGGAATGCTGTCCCCGAGCGGGAGCGGCGCGCATACAAGGTGGCGCCGATCGTCGAGACCCTTGGGGACCGCAACTCGGTGATCTTCCTGCGCGAGGGATTCGCGCCCGAGATGGTCACGGCGCTCGGGCGGATCGAGGGACGGCCGGTCGGCTTCATCGCCAACAACACCATGGTCATGGCGGGGGCGGTGACCAGCGGCGCCGCGGACAAGGCGGCCCGCTTCCTGCAGCTATGCGACGCCTTCGGGTTCCCGGTGATCTCCCTGGTCGACACCCCGGGCTACATGGTCGGGCCGGAGGCCGAGGCGACCGGCCTCGTCAGGCGCGCGTCGCGACTGCTGGTCGCCGGCGGAGCCCTCAGCGTGCCGCTCGTGGCGGTGATCCTGCGTCGCGGCTACGGTCTCGGCGCGCAGGCGATGACCGGCGGCAGCCTGCACGAGCCGCTGCTCACCGTCGCCTGGCCCGCCGCCCACCTCGGCCCGATGGGCCTGGAGGGCGCCGTCAGGCTCGGCATGCGCAAGGAGCTCGAGGCGATCGACGATCCCGACGAGCGCGAGCGCCGCGTCCGCGAGGTGACGGCCACCGCCGAGGAGAACGCCAAGGCGATCAACGCTGCGCAGCTGTTCGAGATCGATGACGTAATCGACCCCGCCGAGACCCGCGGTCTGATCGCCGCCACCCTCTCAGCCGCCGGCCCGGTCGACCGCCGCCACGGGCACCGGTTCGTCGATACCTGGTGAGCTAGGCCGCCAGCGCGTCGAAGATCAGGTTGGCGCCCGGGATCTCGAGCGGCGTCGGCGATGCGTATGACCAGATCACCTCGGCGTCCTCGATCAGCACCAGAGACCGGCTGCTCATCCCGGCCCCGTCGATCCAGGCGCCATAGGCCTGAGAGACCTCACCCTTCGGGTTGAAGTCGGCGAGCAGCGGCATGGTCAGGTTGAGCTGCTTCCGGAAGGCGTGATGGCAGTAGCTCGAGTCGACGCTGATCCCGACGAGGCTGGCGCCCTTCGACTCGATCTCCGCCAGCACCTCCTGATAGAGGCTGAGCTGGTCGGTGCAGACCGGGCTGAAGTCCAATGGGTAGAAGACCAGCATCAGCTTGCGGCCCGCGAAGTCCGCGAGCGACACCTGGTGTCCGTCCTGGTCCGGCAGGGAGAAGTCGGGTGCCTTCGCGCCGGCCTCGATCACGGCGGGCGCTAGCGCCTCAGGCCCAGATCCGCGACCAAGGAGCGGTAGCGCTCCAGGTCGCTCGACTCCAGGTAGCGGAGGATGCGGCGGCGCTTGCCGACCATCTTGAGCAGGCCGCGACGGGAGTGATGGTCCTTGCTGTGGGTGCGAAGGTGCTCGGTGAGCTCGTTGATCCGCTCCGTGAGCAACGCGACCTGGACCTCGGCGGAACCTGTGTCGTCGCCCGACCGGCCATACTTGCCGATCAGCTCCTGCTTTCTGTCCTTGGTCAGCGGCATCGACGCAACAGCGTAGCGTCGATAGGCGGCGGAGATGCGAGGGCGCGCGACAGCGCGACCCGTGAAGTGCGGGAGCAGCCGCCGTTATTCGCTGGCCCGGTTCTCGTACTTGGCGCAGATCTCCCGTGCCTCCGCCACGTCCCGGTGCATCTGGGCGATCAGCTCCTCCACGCTCGGAAAGCGCCGCTCCCCCCGCAGCCGGCTGACGAACGCGACCCGCAGGTTCTGCCCGTAGAGGTCGCCGTCGTAGTCGATCAGGTACGACTCGATCAGCAGGCCTCGGCCTGTCTCGAAGGTCGGCCGGATGCCGACGTTGACCGCCGCGGGGTTCCCGTTGGCGAAGGCGGCGTAGACGCCGTGCCCGGGGACCACGAGCCGATCGTCCGGGACCAGGTTGGCGGTGGGAAACCCGAGGTCCCGCCCGCGCTGATCGCCCTCGACCACCTTGCCCTCGAGCATGAAGGGGGCGCCCAGGCAGCGCATCGCGGCGTCGACCTCGCCCGCGGCGACCAGGGCGCGCACGCGTGTCGATGACACCGTCTCGCCGTCGACCTCCACGAGCGGAACGATCCGAGTCTCGAACTCCTCGCGCTCGGCCAGCATCTCGGGGGTGCCTTTGGCCTTCGCGCCGAAGCGGAAGTTCTCCCCCACCGAGACCTTGGTCGCGCCGAGCTGCTCGACCAGGATCTTGGAGATGAAGTCCTCGGCCGGGATCTTCATGAACTCCTTGTCGAACGGGATGACGACCAGCTCATCCACGCCGAGGCCGTCGATCACGTCCCGCTTGACGTCGAAGGGCATGATCAGCTTCGGAGCTGCACCCGGGTTGATCACGCTGAGCGGGTGCGGGTCGAAGGTCAGCACCGTGTCCGCCTCGTCGATCACCGCCCGGTGGCCCCTGTGGACGCCGTCGAAGACGCCGATCGCGACGTGGCGGTCGCGGGGGATGGCGTCTGGGAGCCTGGTGACCTTGATCGTCATGTGAGCACCACCTCAGGGCGGAGATTCTCGCCCTCTGGGCGTGCAATAGCTATCAGCCTGCCCGCATGGGTGAGCCGCACGTGGCCGGGCGGAATGTCGAACGGCTCGGTCACCGGCCGGCCGTGCCCGACCGCGGTGGCCTCGTCGGCATCGAGCAGGCGCTCCGGCAGGAAGGACATCAGCTCCTCCACCGATACCTCGCGCCGGCCGCCGTCCGGGACGTGCAGGTCGTCGATCGCCGTACGGCGCAGCGAGTCGCAGTAGGCGTCCTCTAGCGTCTCGATCAGCGTGCGGACGTATGTACCCGAGGAGCACTCGATCTCGAACCTCGCCCGCTCGCCGTCGCTCTCCAGCAGCACGACGCGATGGACACTTATCCGCCTCACCGGCGTCTCCACCTCCTCCCCGCGTTGCGCCTTCCTGTAGAGCCGCTCGCCTCCCACCCTGACCGCCGAGGTCATCGGCACCCGCTGCTCGATCTCGCCCGTCGGGAGCTCGAGACGCTCCGGGATGCGCCCGGTCTCGGTCAGCTCGCCATCGGGGTCGCCGGTGGAGGAGCGCCAACCGAGCCGCGCGGTCGCCACATACGTCTTCGGCAGCTCCAGCAGGTAGCGCTGCAGCCTCGTCGCACGCCCGAGCAGGACCACGAGCAGCCCGGTCCCGAAGGGATCGAGAGTGCCGGCGTGGCCGACCTTCCCCCCGCGCTCCTTGCGGATCTCGGCGACCACGTCGTGCGACGTGACGCCTGCCGGCTTGTCGACCAGCAGCCCCCCGGCGGGGGTCGGCTCCCCTGGGCTCACGATCCGATCAGCCCGCGAGCTGCGAGGAGATCTCCCCGATCAGGAAGTCCACGACCTGCTCGAACGGGAGATCGGTGCCAAAGCCGGCGGCGCGGCGATGTCCCCCGCCGCCGTGGACGCGGGCGATCGCCGAGACGTCGACCCGGCCGTCGGTCGAGCGCATGCTCACCTTGCGGGCGGCGCGGCCAGCCTCGCCCTGGTCGCGGACCACGGCCGCGACAACGTTCCCGTTGATCGTCCGCAGGTGGTCGATGATGCCCTCGGTGAGCGCCTCGCTCGCGCCGGTCGCCGCATAGTCCTCGCTGGAGATGTAGGTGACCGCCAGCCGGCTGCCGTCGCGGAGCTCCGTCTTCTCGAGCGCCCGCGCGAGCAGCTTCAGCTTCTCGATCGGCGCGTGCTCGTAGAGGCGACGGTAGGTGTCGTTCACGTCCACCCCTGCCTCGATCAGCCCGGCCGCCATCCGATGCGAGCGGGCGTCGGTGTTCTCGTACATGAACTTGCCGGTGTCGGTGACCAGCGCGACGTAGAGGGCGCTCGCGATCTCGGGCGTCAGGTTCACGCCGAGCAGCCCGGCGAGGTCGAAGACGATCTCGGCGGTGCAGGAGGCGTCGACGTCGACCAGGTTGATCGTCCCGAAGCGCGTGTTGTCGTGGTGGTGATCGACGTTGATCACCTGGCTGTCGTCGCGAATGAAGTCGACCGGCATCCGGTCGATGTTGCCGCAGTCGAGGAAGACGACCACCCGGTCGTTGATGTCGGCCGGCGGCTCGTGGAAGACCTCCTCCAGCGGCAGGAAGCGGTACTCGACCGGCAGCGGGAACTCCTTCGCGCCGAGGAACATGACCGAGTCCTTGCCGAGCGCCTCGAGGATCCGGTGCGTCGCGAGCAGGGACCCGAGGGCGTCGCCGTCGGGATTCTCGTGGGTGGTGAGCAGGAAGCGGTCACCAACCCTGATCTCATCGGCCACGAGGTCGAGATCGCTGGCCACGAGCTCGGTCGCCTTGCTCATTCGCCGAGCAATCGTGAGATGCGCGCTCCGCGCTCCGCGCTCTCGTCGTAGATGAAGGACAGGGTCGGCGTTCGCTTCAACCGCATCGCGCCTGCGATCTTGCCCTGCAGCACCCCGTGGGATGACCTCAGGCCCTCGAGCGAGCGCTCGCGCTCGTCCTCATCGCCGAGGACGCTCACGTACACCCGCGCGGTGCGCAGGTCGGGTGAGGTGTCTACTTCGGTCACGGTCACAAATCCAATTCGCGGGTCCTTGAGCTCGGTCGCGATCGCATCCCCCAGGATCTCGCGGATCGTCTCGTTGACGCGACGCATCCGAGCGCCAGGCATCTCGGCCGCGACGATAACAGCCGAGCCTAAGCGCGAATGTCCCGCAGGCTGAGCAGATCGCGCTCGAACGAGCAGCCGTCGGGATGGCGGCTCTCGACGAACCGGATCAGGCCGTCGGCACGGTCGGAAACCTCGCCGTCGCCGACCAGCGCACAGAGCAGCACGGAGCGCTGCCAGGTGTCGTGGCCGTCGATCTCGGCGACCGAGGCGCCGAAGCGCTGCCGGATCCCATCCTTCACCGACTTGAGCAGCTTCCGCTTCGCCTTCAGGTCCTGCACCTCCCCGAAGTGGAGCCGGACCTCGATCAGGCAGACGAAGGGGTTCAACTACTCCAGCGTCTTCTCGACCTGCCGCGTCTCGAAGAACTCGAGGACGTCGCCCTCCTTGATGTCGGCGAAGCCCTCGAGCACGATGCCGCACTCGTTGCCCTCGTCGACCTCGGCGACGTCGTCCTTGAACCGGCGGAGCGAGCCGACCTTGCCGCTCCAGACGATCGTGCCGTCGCGGACCAGCCGGACGCCCGCAGTGCGGGTGACCTTGCCGTCGGTGACCAGACAGCCGGCGATCGTCCCGACTCGGGAGGCCTTGAAGGTCTGCTTGACCTCGGCCTGCCCCAGCGCCTCCTCGATCTCCTCCGGCTCGAGCAGGCCCTCCATCGCGGCGCGCAGGTCCTCGGTGACCTTGTAGATCACGGTGTAGGTGCGGATGTCGACGCCTTCCGTCTCGGCGGCGCGACGGGCATCGGCAAGCGGACGGACATTGAAGCCGATGATCACGGCATCGGAGGCCGCCGCGAGCATCACGTCGGACTCGTTGATGCCGCCGGTCTGGGCATGAATCACGTTGACCGGGACCTGTTCCTGCGGCAGCTTGGCGATCTCGTCCTCGAGCGCCTCGAGCGAGCCGGAGACATCGGCCTTCAGGACGATGTTGAGCTCCTTGAGCCGACCCTCGCTGGCGCGCTGGAAGACCTCTTCCAGCGTGACCTTGCGCGCCTGGCGACGCGCGAGCTGCTCAGTCTTGAGGCGCGTCTCGCGCTCTTGGGCGAGGGCGCGGGCACGGCGCTCGTTGTCCACGACCTGCACGTGCTCGCCGGCCTCGGAGACGCCGTCGAAGCCGAGAACCTCGACCGGTGTGCCCGGCGTCGCCTCCTCAACGCGCTCGCCCTTGTCGTCGAGCATCGCGCGGACCTTGCCCCAGACTGGGCCGGCGACGACCGCGTCGCCTACCCGCAGCGTCCCGCGCTGCACCAGGACGCCGGTGACCGGGCCGCGGCCGGGGTCGAGTTCGGCCTCCACCACGGTGCCTGAGGCCGGAGCGTTGGGGTTGGCACCCAGTTCCTCGAGATCGGTGACCAGCAGGATCATCTCGAGCAGGTTGTCGAGGCCGTCCTTGGTCTTCGCCGAGACGTCGGCGTAGACGGTGTCGCCACCCCACTCCTCGGGATTCAGGTCCTGGCCCGCCAACTCGGTGCGGACGCGGTTCGGGTCGGCGCCCTCCTTGTCGATCTTGTTGACCGCGACCAAGATCGGGACGCCGGCGGCGCGGGCGTGGTCGATCGCCTCCACCGTCTGCGGCATGACGCCGTCGTCCGCGGCGACCACGATCACGGCGACGTCCGTGACGCTGGCGCCGCGGGCGCGCATAGCGGTGAACGCCTCGTGGCCCGGGGTGTCGAGAAAGGTGAGCGTCTTGCCGTCGTGGCTCACCTGATAGGCGCCGATGTGCTGGGTGATCCCGCCGGCCTCGCCCGCGGCGACCTGGGTTTGGCGAATCGCGTCGAGCAGGGAGGTCTTGCCGTGGTCCACGTGGCCCATCACGGTGATGACGGGCGGGCGCTCGGCCAGGTCCTTCTCGTCGTCCTCTTCGACGACGGGTCCCTCGACCTCCTCCTCGGCGGCGGTGACGATCTCGATCTTGCGGTCGAACTCCTTGGCGATCGACTCCACGGACTCGTCGGTGAGCGTCTGGGTGAGAGTCGCCATCTCACCTTCCTTCATCAGAGCCTTGATCACCTCAGCGGCGGAGAGCCCCAGGCTCTCGGCCACCTCGCGGACGGTGGCCCCTGAGTTGACCTTGATCGGCGGCTGCTCCTCGGGCTGCTTCAGCTCCTTGTCGCTGGGCTCCTCGAGCAGCGGGCGGCGACGGCGGCCACCGCGGCGGCGCGGCGGTCGCGGCGGAGGCTGGGTCTTTGCGATGTGATCGCGGCGGGCGGCCTGCGAGTCGATCACCACGCGGCGCCGCTTCTTCGCCGGGCCCTTGCGGGCCGGAGCGGTGGCGCCGTCGCCGGCGGGCTTCGCATCGGCCTTCGGAGCGGGCGCATTTGACTTCGCGGTCGCATCGGCCTTCGGCGGCGCGGCCTTCTGGGCGGGCGCCGCCTTCTTCGGCGCCGCCTTGGTGGCGGTCGCGGCGCCGCCCGAGGCGCCGTCGCTTGATCCGGCGGCGGTCTTTGTCGCCGCCGTTGATTTCAAGGCCGCCAGCGCATCGGATTCCTCGACGCTCGACTGCGCCGCCTTCGCCTCGACGCCGGCAGCCTTGAGCTTTGCAAGGAGCTCCTTGCTGGTCAGGCCCTGGGCCTTGGCGATCTCGTGTACGCGCTTCTTCGCCATCGGGTTACTCGCTGGCCTGCTCCTTTGATCCGGCGGCGGTGTTTGTGGCCGCCGTTGATGTTGGTGTCTCAGTCTCCTGCTCCGGCTCTCCGCCGTCCTCGGAAGCTCCTTCTGGCGCAGGCTCCTCGTCGGGATCCGTCTCCTCCTCCGCGGGGGCGGGTTCCTCGTCGGGCTTGTCCTCCTCGGCTTCGGCCGCGGGCTCGGCATCAGAAGAAGCGTCCTCGGCTTCGGCGGACTCATCACCAGAATCCTTGGATTCCGCCTCGCCTGCGGGC
The DNA here is from genome assembly GCA_963725475.1 of uncultured Solirubrobacterales bacterium. Classification (GTDB taxonomy): domain Bacteria; phylum Actinomycetota; class Thermoleophilia; order Solirubrobacterales; family 70-9; genus DASUPK01. Next base: position 122,393 of record CAVRYR010000002.1, read on the forward strand.
GCTTCAACCTCCTCCGGCGCCCCCTCGGCAGGCTCCTCGGTCGCGGCGTCCTCGTCGAACTGGCTCTCGGCCTGATCGACGATCGACTTGACCTCGCCCTCGTCGGCCTCCGCGTTCGCCAGGGTCGCGACCTCCTCGTCGCTGAGCGGACTAAGCACGGCGACCTGGTTGGTGCTGAAGCGGGCCAGCGCCTGATGCTGCGGCAGGCCGCAGAACTGCGAGCCCTGCAGCGCCGCGTTCGGGCAGCGGCGGCCGGTGGTCATCACGGCCATGCAGCGGCCATCGGCAGCCTCCTCGCCCTCGTACTCGATGTCCTCCTCCTGCTGGGCGAACTCGGTCTCGGAGGTGATGTCCACCTTCCAGCCGGTCAGACGGGCCGCCAGGCGGGCGTTCTGGCCGTCGCGCCCGATCGCCAGCGAGAGCTGGTCGTCGGGGACGATCACCGTCGCCTCCTTGGTCTCGTCGTCGACGAGCACCTCGCGCACCCGGGCCGGCGAGAGGGCCTTGGCCACGAAGCGGGCCGGCTCCTCGTTGTAGGGGATGATGTCGATCTTCTCGCCGCGCAGCTCGGAGACGACCATCCTCACCCGGGAGCCTCGCGGCCCGACGCAGGCGCCGACCGGATCGACCCCGTCCGCGTGGGAGACGACTGCGATCTTCGAGCGCCAGCCCGGCTCGCGCGCGACGCCGGTGATCTCCACGAGCTTGTCGGCGATCTCGGGGACTTCCAGCTCGAAGAGCTTCTTGATCAGCTCGGGGTTGCGGCGGGAGACGACGATGCTCGGCCCCTTGGTGTCGGCCGAGACGTCGGTGATCACCGCCTTCACCCGCATGCCGTGGTCGTAGCGCTCGTTGTAGACCTGCTCGGAACGCGGCAGCAGGGCCTCGACCCGCTCGCGAAGCTGGACCAGCGTGTAGCGGTTGTCGGACTGCTGGATGATCCCGGTGACCAGCTCGCCGACGCGGTCCTTGTACTCCTCGAACATCATGCCCCGCTCGGCCTCGCGGATCCGCTGCAGGATCACCTGCTTGGCCGTCTGGGCGGCGATCCGGCCGAAGTCATCAGGGGTCACGTCCCGGCTCTGGATCTGATCCATGTAGGGCTCCAGGCGCTCGGGCTCGAGCTCCTCCTCCACGGCCTCGCGGCGCTCGCCCGTCTCCGGATCGATCATCGGGCCGGCGGCCTGGATCTCGGGGATCGGCTCACCGGCCGCCTCGGCGGCCTCGGCGGTCTGCAGCTGCTCCTCGAACTGCTCGTCGAGCAGGCGCTTCTCGAGGTCCTCGGGGACCATCAGCTCGTAGACGCGGAAGTCCGCGCTGCCGTGGTCGAGCTCGACCTTGGCGTACTTGGCGGCGCCCGGGGTCTTCTTGTAGGCGGAGAGGAGCGCGTCCTGGAGGGCGTCCATCAGGGTGTCAGCCGCGATCCCCTTCTCCTGCTCGAGCATCTTGACGGCGTCGACGATCTCCTGAGTCATGCGGCCACCTCCGTGCCATCCGGCAATAGGTTGGAGCGGCGAACCGAGGCGAGGGGTATGGACACCGGTCCATCGCCCGAGTCGACGCTCACGCTCTCCTCATCGGCGCCGGTGAGGCGCCCGGTGAAGCTCTTGTGTCCAGCGACCTCCTCGCGCGTCCGCACCCGCACCCGCCGGCCGACGTAGCGCCGGTAGTGCTCGGGCTTGGTCAGCGGGCGTTCCGGGCCCGGGGAAGAGACCTCGAGCGACCAGTCCTCGAGCAGGTCGCGAAGCAGGCCGGTGACCCTCTCGCAGAGGGCGATGTCGACGCCGTCCGGGCTGTCGATCACCAGCCGCAGGCGCTCGGCGGCGGGGTGCTCGAGCGCGAGCAGCTCGACATCCGGCTCCCGATCGTGGAGCCGGGTCTCGACTGTGCTCTGGATCTGCTCTAGCTCTCTGTCCATCTGATCTCCGGTTCGGGACCCAAAAAAAGGCGGGCGCTCGCCCACCTTTCGACACGCGGTTCGGTGCGAAAAAAGGTTCCTCGGCGAGTATAGCCCCGCCCCGCAGGCGCGCAAACCGGGCCGCCGCTGGGAGAATCGCCACATGGACCGGGTGGCGGCCATCCGAGACGTCTACGCCGAATGGGAGCGGGGCAACTACCGCGCGGGTCTGGAGCTCTACGACTCCGGGATGACCCTGGAAGTCCACAACCCGATCCCCGAAGCCGGCGTGTACGAGGGGCTCGAGGGCCTGCAGCGCTACATGCGCGGCTTCTTCGAACCCTGGGACGACTACGAGATCCACGCCGAGAATGTGGAGGCCGAGGGCGAGCGGGTGATCGTCCAGGTGCACCACGGCGGCCGGGCGAGCGGCGCCTGGGTCGAGATGACCTACTTCCAGGTCTGGAACTTCGAGGAGGACCGCGTCGTCCGCATGGACATCGTGCGCGAGCGGGACCTCATACCTCCAGCAGCACCGTGACCGGCCCGTCGTTGACCAGCGCCACTCCCATGCACGCGCCGAAGACGCCCTTCTTGGCGCCGGCTCGTTCGCAGAAGCGGTCGTACAGCGGCTCGGCCTGCTCCCCCGGCGCGGCCTCGACGTAGCTCGGCCGCGTTCCCTTTTTCGTGTCGCCGTAGAGGGTGAACTGGCTGACGCAGAGGATCTCGCGGTCCCCGACCGGTTCGTTCATCTTGCCGTCGGCGTCGTCGAAGATCCGCAGCGCCCTCACCTTCTCGGCGAGGCGATCCGCCTCGGCCTCGGTGTCCGCGCGGGAGACGCCCAGCAGTACCAGCATGCCGGGCCCGATCCGAGCGACGCGCTCGCCCTCGACGTCCACGGCCGCCTGGCTGACGCGCTGGACCAGCGCCCTCAAGCTCTTGCGAGCCGCTCTCTGTAGATGCGGTAGTCGCGCCGGTCGGGCCGCAGGTTCGAGGCGAGCGCCAGGTGATGGCGGGCCCGCCTGGTCTGGCCGGTCTTGGTCAGCGCCCGGCCGAGGCAGAAGTGCGCATAGTCGTTGACCGGATGGGTCTCGACGACGGCCTCGAACTCCGTCGCCGCCTCCGCGTAATGGCGGCTGCGGAACAGGGCTCGGCCGAGGGCCTCCCGTACCGAGCTCTTCTCCGGAGCCTGCCGCGCCGCCTCCTTCAGCGGCACGGTCGCCTCCTCGAAGTCGCCGTCCTCGAGCAGCTCCATGCCCCGCCTGTAGAGGGAGTAGAGCGACTCGCCCTGATCTGTCTGCCTCTGGGCCATCGGACCAGTGTAGATCTACTCAGTTCGTGCGCCGGAGCCCGCGCGGAGCGCCTCGACTCGATCCAGGATCGTGTCGGCGACCTGCTCCTTGGAGGAGCGCGGCACCTGATGCTCGCCGGACGCCTCGACGATCACGACCTCGTTCTGGGCGCTCTCGAAGCCGATCTCGGCGTTCGAGACGTCGTTGAGGACGATCGCGTCGGCGCCCTTGCGTTCGAGCTTCTCGCGGGCCCGGTCGAGGCCGTCACCGGTTTCGGCGGCGAAGCCGACGATCGTCTGGCCCTCGCGGCGGCGTGCGCTGAGGCTGGCGAGGATGTCCTCGGTCGCCTCCAGGTCGAGCTCGAAGCCGGCGCTGCCCTCGCGGTGGATCTTCTCGCTGGCGGCCGACCTGGGCCGGAAATCGGCGGGCGCGGCCGCCATCACCAGGACGTCGGCGGAGTCGAACTCGTGGCCGAGGGCCGCGGAGAGCTCGGCAGCCGTCTCGACGTCGACCCGCCGCACGCCAGGCGGCGCCGGCAGCGAGACGTTGGCGGCGACGAGGGTGACCTCGGCGCCGCGGCAGGCAGCGCGCTCGGCGAGGGCGAGGCCCATCCGACCCGAGGAGCGGTTGCCGATGAAGCGGACCGGGTCGATCGGCTCGCGGGTGCCGCCGGCGGAGATCAGGACGCGCAGACCGTCCCAGGGACCGCTCGGGCCGGGGGCCGCGTGCTCGATCGCGTCGAGGAGCGTCCTTGGCTCCGGGAGCCTCCCAACGCCGTGCTCCCCGCGCGAGGCGAGCGCCCCCTCCTCGGGCTCGATCACCGTGATCCCACGCTGGCGGAGCGTCGCGAGATTCTCCTGGGTTGCGGTGTCGCGGTACATCCGGTCGTTCATGGCCGGGGCTACGAGCCGGGGCGCCGCGCAGGCCAGGAAGGAAGTGGTAACCATCGAGTCGGCGATCCCCGCCGCAAGCTTCGCCACCGTGTTGGCGGTGGCCGGGGCGATCAGATAGGCGTCTGCGTTGGCGACGACTTCGAGATGGCCGATCGGGTCGTGCTCGGGGACCGGGTCGCCCGGGAAGGCACCGCGGGTCGGGTCACGCTCGAACTCGTCGGTGAGGACCGGCGCGCCCACGATCCCCTCGAAGGAGGCCGGGCCGATGAAGCGCGTCGCCGCCGGTGTCATCAGAACGCGGACGGCGTGCCCCTCCATGGTGGCGAGGCGGGCGAGCTCAAGTGACTTGTAGGCGGAGATTCCGCCGCTCACCCCGAGCAGGATGCGCGCCATCAGCCCTCCTCTTGGTGCGGCTAGGACTTGTACTCGTACTTCAGCTTGCCCGCCGCCGTCTCCTCCAGGGCGATGGTCAGGTAGTTCCCGCTGGGGACCTCGACCATGGGCGGCGTGTACTCGCCGTACGCGCCCTCGGAGAGCGAGTGGTAGTAGGCGTTGATCTGGCGGGCGCGCTTTGCCGCCACCAGGACGGCAGCGTAGTGGGTGTCGGTGTGCTCGAGAAGCTTGTCGACTCTGGGTCGGATCATTGACATGGCGTCAGTGTAGGGATAGCTCCTCGCGGAGGAGCCCCTCGAGCTCGGAGGCTGATTTCTGCAGGTCGTCGTTCACGATCACGTGGGGGAACTCGGAGCGCGCGGCCAGCTCCACCTCCGCCGTGCGCAGCCGCTGCTCGATCGCGTCCGGCGAGTCGGTCCCCCTCCCCTCGAGCCGCTCCCGCAGCACCTCCTCGTCGGGGGGGGCGATGAAGATCAGCACCGCCTCCGGCATGGCGTCACGGATCTGGCGCGCTCCCTGCACCTCGATTTCGAGGACCACCGAGCGGCCCTTGGCGAGCCGCCGCTCCACCTCCTCGCGCAGCGTGCCGTAGTGGTTGCCGCTGTAGCTCGCGTGCTCGATGAAGTCACCGGCCTCGAGCCGGCGGCGGAATTCCTCCGGCGAGAGGAAGTGGTACTCGTGCCCGTCGACCTCGCCGTGACGGGGCTCGCGGGTCGTGGCCGAGATGGACAGCTCGAGCTGCGGCACCCGCTCGAGCAGCTGCTCGATCAGCGTGCCCTTCCCGACCCCGGAGGGCCCAGTGATGACGAAGACCTTCCCCACGGCGACTGCATCATGACCGCCGGGACGGCCGCGAAAAACCCCTGGAACGTCGAACTACTTGCGCAGCTGCGCGACGAGTTCCGCGCGCTGGCGCTCGGAGAGGCCACCGATGGTCTTCGAGGGCGAGATCCGGCACTGGTTGAGGATCCGGTTCGTCTTCACGCGGCCGTACTTGGGGACCGCCATCAGCATGTCGATCACCTTGGCCGTCTGGACGTACTCGGGCGGATCCATGAGCAGGGTCTGGATCTTGACCTTGTTGGCCTTGAGATCCCGCTTCAGCTGGGCCCGCTTCGAGCGGATGTCGTTGGCCCGCTTGAGGGCCTCCATCCTCTGGTCCAGCGATCTCTCGGGGGCGGCGTTGGAGGACTGGACCGGAGCCTGCATCGGGGCGGCAGTATATCCGCGGCCGCCGAGCCCGGAAAGGGGTTTCTGGGGTTTGTGAAAAAAACCTTGGACTAACCGGAGATCCGTGCCAGCTCCCCGGCCAGCTCGGCGGCGATCCGGGTCCCGGCCGCCGGGTCCCGGAAGCTCTCGGTCCCGACGGCAACGAGAGTTGCACCGGCCCGGAGCATCTCGGCGGCGTCCCGGCCGCTGGAGACCCCTCCCATCGCCACCACAGGGACCTCGATCGCCTCCGCCACGGCGTGGACCTGGGCGAGGGCCACGGCCTTCACGGCGGGGCCGGAGAGGCCGCCCGTGCCTCCGCCCAGCCAGCGCTCCCCGGAGTTGGGGTCGAAGGCCACGGCCCGCAGCGTGTTGATCAGCGAGACGGCATCCGCCCCGCCATCCACGGCTGCCTTCGCGACGGGCACGGGGTCCGCGACGTTCGGTGTGAGCTTCACGATCAGGGGCTTCTCGGTGAGCGGTCGCAGCGCGGTCAGCAGCCAGCCGGCCTCCTCGGGAGATTCCCCCACGATCAGCCCGGACTTCACGTTCGGACAGGAAACGTTCAGCTCCAGGGCCGCGACCTCGTCGCGGCCGCCGACGCCCTCGACCAGCCGGATGAATTCGTCGTGGCTCGTCCCCATCACCGACACGATCAGCGGCACCGGCAGCTCCGCGAGCTGCGGAAGGTCGCTCGCCAGGAACCAGTCGAGGCCCTTGTTGGGGAGGCCGATCGAGTTGATCAGGCCGGAGGGCGTCTCCCAGAGCCGCGGCGGCGGGTTGCCGGCGCGGGGCTCGGGGGTGATCGTCTTCGAGACGAACGCGGAGAACGGAAATTCGTCGAGCACCTGGTCGCCAAACGCGCGACGGGCCGCGATCGCATCGAAGGTCCCGGAGCCGTTGATCACCGGGTGGCGGAGCTCGATGCCGCAGAAGTCGTTCATCAGTGGCCCGATCCCGGCACGAGCGCGGTCTCGATCTCGTTTCCCCGGACCACCGGCCCGTCGACGCAGAGGCGGAGGTAGCCGCCCTGCGTGTTCGGGATCGCGCAGCCGAAGCAGGCCCCGAAGCCGCAGGCCATAGGCGCCTCCAGTGCCAGCTCGCAGGCGACGTCGCGCTCGGCGCACATCGCCCGCACCGCCTCCAGCATCGCCGGCGGTCCGCAGGCGTAGACCGCGCCACTGCGCGCGTCATCGCCCTCGAGCAGCACCGCGAGCAGGTCGGTGACGTAGCCGCGATGGCCCGTGTGGCCGTCCTCCGAGGCGAGCCGGACCTCGCTGCAGTCGAAGAGGTCGAGGCCGCCCGAGTTGGCCTCGTCGCGGAAGCCCAGCAGGACCCGGGCCGGGATCCCGGCGCGCTGCAGCCGCCGCCACCAGATCGCGAGCGGGGCGACGCCGATCCCGCCGCCGACCAGGATCGCGCCCGCAGCGCCCTGATCCGGCGGCGGTGTTTGTGGCCGCCGTTTAAGTTGGCTCGGCGCCGCGAAGGGACGACCGAGCGGGCCGTGGATCCAGAGCCGCTCACCCTGCGCCAGCGTGGCGAGCCGTGCCGTGCCGGGCCCGACCGCCTGGACCAGGAAGTCGAGCCGGACCCTGCCCTCCTGGGGCTCCGCCTCGGCAACCGAGAAGGCGCGGGCCAGGTAGGGGCGGCCGTCCTCCCCACCCCAGCCTGACTCCGCGGCGAGCATGTAGAACTGGCCGGCGGAGGGCTCGGGGCCTGCCGGATCGAGTGCCGAGAAGATCCGGTAGCCGCCCGAGGCGAAGTTGCGGGTCACCTCGCAGAGGCGGCGGCCGAAAGGGGCGACGACTCGCTCGCCAAGCTTCGCGGAGCGGCCGGCGGTCACCTGCTCGATGGCTCTCGCTCCTCAGGCCAGTGCAGCTCCTGCAGCGCCCGCACCTCGACGTCGCCGCGGGCGGCGGCGAAGATCGCGCGGGAGGCGGCCGACGCACCGGTCATGGTCGTGACGCACGGGATGCCGTGCTTGACCGCGGCGGTGCGGATCTCGTAGCCGTCGGCGCGCGCGCCGGAGCCGGTCGGCGTGTTGATCACCAGGTCGACCTCGCCGGAGCGGATGCAGTCGACGACGTGCGGCGAGCCCTCGCCGATCTTGTTGATCTTCCGGACCGGCACTCCCATGGCCGAGATCGCCTGCGCGGTCCCCGCAGTGGCGATCACCTTGAAGCCGAGGTCATGGAAGCGGGTGGCGAGCTGGGTCGCGGCCGGCTTGTCCGAGTCGGTGACGCTGACGAAGATCGTCCCCTCCTGCGGCAGCGAGACGCCCGCCGCCGCCTGCGCCTTGCCGAAGGCGGTCGGGAAGTCGGAGGCGATCCCCATCACCTCGCCGGTGCTCCTCATCTCGGGGCCGAGCACCGAGTCGGCGCCGGCGAACCTTGCGAAGGGCAGCACCGCCTCCTTGACGCTGATGTGATCGGGCTGCTCGCCGGGGAGCGACTGCTCGTCGAGCGACTCGCCCAGCATCAGCCGGCAGGCGATCTTGGCGAGCGGCGCGCCGATCGCCTTGCTGACGAAGGGGACGGTCCTGGAGGCGCGCGGATTCGCCTCGATCACGAGGAGCTCCCCTTCCGCGACCGCGTACTGGACGTTGATCAGCCCGATCACGCCGAGCTCCAGAGCGATCTTGCGTGTCGTCTCCCGGATCTCCTCGAGCATCTCCTCACCGAGGCTCATCGGCGGGATGACGCAGGCCGAGTCGCCTGAGTGCACCCCGGCCTCCTCGACGTGCTGCATGACGGCGGCGGCGAAGCACTCCTCCCCGTCGGCCAGCGCGTCGACGTCGACCTCGATCGCGTTCTCCAGGAAGCGATCGAGCAACAGCGGGTGCTCCTGGTCCGCCTTCACGTTGGCCTCCAGGTAGGCGGCCAGGGCGTCGCCGTCGTAACAGATCTCCATCGCCCGGCCGCCGAGCACGTAGGAGGGCCGGACCAGCAGGGGGAAGCCGACGTCCTCGGCGATCGCGACCGCCTCGTCGGCGGAGAGGGCAGTGCCGTAGGGCGGGTGCTTGATCTCGAGCCGGCGCAGCAGGGCGCCGAACCTGCCGCGGTCCTCCGCCAGGTCGATCGCGTCCACCGGCGTCCCCAGCAGCCGCACCTCCGCCTCCTCCAGGGACTTTGCGAGGCGGAGCGGGGTCTGGCCCCCGAACTGGACGATCACGCCCTCGGGGCGCTCGATCGCGCAGACCGCCAGCACGTCCTCCGCGGTGAGCGGCTCGAAGTAGAGGCGGTCGGAGGTGTCGTAGTCCGTGGAGACGGTCTCCGGGTTGCAGTTGATCATCACCGCGTCGCGATCGAGCTCGCGAGCCGTCATCGCGGCGTGCACGCAGCAGTAGTCGAACTCGATCCCCTGGCCGATCCGGTTCGGGCCCGAGCCGAGGATCACCACCGAGGGGCGGTCCCCCCTCTCCACTTCCCCGGCGCCGTTGGAGCCGCGCTCATGCGCCGAGTAGAAGTAGGGCGTTCGCGCCTCGAACTCGGCAGCGCAGGTATCGACCGAGCGGTAGATCCGGTCGAGGCCCTCCGTGCCGTCCCCCTCGGTCGCCAGCGCTCGCAGCTCACGCAGGAACCAGGGATCGATCATCGTCGCCTCCTGGATCCGTTCGAGCTCCACTCCGCGCTTGAAGCCGGCGGCGATCAGGTCGAAGCGGTCCGGCGAGGGGGTCGCCAGGCGCTCGAGCAGTTCCCCCGTCGAGGCCGGGATGTCCGCGGCTGTGTCCAGCTCCCGAGAGCGCATCGCCTTGGCGAAGGACTCGCGGAAGGTGCGGCCGATCGCCATGCACTCGCCGACCGACTTCATGTGGGTGGAGAGCCGGCCCTCGGCGCCGGGGAACTTCTCGAAGGCGAAGCGCGGCACCTTGGTGACGACGTAGTCGATGGTCGGCTCGAACGACGCCGGTGTTGCTCGTGTTATGTCGTTCGGGATCTCCTCTAAGGCGTAGCCCACGGCGAGCTTGGCCGCTATCTTCGCGATCGGGAAGCCCGTCGCCTTGGAGGCAAGCGCCGAGGAGCGCGAGACGCGCGGGTTCATCTCGATCACCACAACCTCGCCGGTCTCCGGGTTGACCGCGAACTGGATGTTGGAGCCGCCGGTCTCGACGCCAACGGCACGGATCACCCGGATCGCCTGGTCGCGCAGCTCCTGGTAGAGCGAGTCGGTCAGCGTCTGCGCCGGCGCGATCGTCACCGAGTCGCCGGTGTGCACGCCCATCGGGTCGACGTTCTCGATCGAGCAGATGATCACCACGTTGTCGTTGCGGTCACGCATCACCTCGAGCTCGAACTCGCCCCAGCCGAGCACCGACTCCTCGACCAGCACCTGGTTGATCGGGCTGGCCGCGAGCCCCTCGGAGACGACCTGGGCCAGCTCGGTCTCCGAGTTGCCGACGCCCCCGCCATGTCCGCCGAGGGTGAAGGCCGGGCGCACGATCGCCGGGAGGGAGATGGTGCCGTCGGCGAGGCCGGCCTCCGCGTCGGCGACCGAGGTGACGATCCGCGACCAGGGCACCCGCAGCCCGCCTGCCTCCATCGTGTCGCGGAACGCCTCGCGGTCCTCGGCGCGATGGATGGCCTCGTAGTTCGCGCCGATCAGCTCGACGCCGAAACGCTCCAGCGTGCCGTCGTCGTGCAGCGCCTTGGCGAGGTTAAGGGCGGTCTGGCCGCCCAGGGTGGGCAGCAGCGCGTCCGGGCGCTCCCGCTCGATCACCTTTGCGACCGGCCCCGGGAGGAGCGGCTCGATGTAGGTGCGGTCCGCGAACTCCGGGTCGGTCATGATCGTCGCCGGGTTCGAGTTGACCAGGACGACCTCGTAACCCTCCTCGAGCAGAACCTTGCAGGCCTGCACGCCGGAGTAGTCGAACTCCGCCGCCTGCCCGATCACGATCGGCCCCGAGCCGATCAGGAGGATCTTCTCGATGTCGTCGCGCTTGGGCATCAGGCCGCCAGCTCCAGGAAGCGGTCGAAGAGGTAGCGGGCGTCGTGCGGCCCGGGGCCGGCCTCCGGGTGGTACTGGACGGTGCACCCCGGCACGTCCTTCAACATCAAGCCCTCGACCGTGCGGTCGTAGAGGTTGAGGTGGGAGAGCTCGGCCTCGCCGAAGTCGGTCTGCCAGGAGACCGGCTCGTCGCCGTCGATCGTCCGGTCCCCGCCCGGTCCGAGCACCGCGAAGCCGTGGTTCTGCGAGGTGATGTCGATCCGCCCGGTCTCCAGGTCCTTGACCGGGTGATTCGCGCCGCGGTGGCCGAAGGGGAGCTTGAAGGTCTCGAGGCCGACGGCGCGGCAGAGCAGCTGGTGCCCGAGACAAATCCCGACGACCGGCTTCTTCCCGATCACGCCGCGGACGTTCTCGACCACGTAGTCGAGGGCGCCGGGATCTCCCGGGCCGTTGGCGAGGAAGACCAGGTCGGGGTCGCGGGCCAGGATCTCGTCCGCCGAGCTGTCGCAGGGCAGCAGGGACACCCGCGCTCCGCGCTCCTTGAGCTGCCTGACGATCGAGAGCTTGATGCCGGTGTCCACGCCGACCACATGCGGCCCCTTCCCCTCGAACTCGACGGGTTCGGCCGGGGTCACCTCGCGCGCCAGGTCGGCGCCCTCCATAGAGGGCTCGTCCGCCACCAGCTCGCGGGCTTCGGACTCGGCCAACTCGGCCGGGAAGATGCCGCCGCGCATCGCGCCCCTGTCGCGAATGTGGCGGACCAGCGCCCGGGTGTCGGTGCCGTCGATCGCCGGCACGTCGCAGTCGCGCAGCCAGTCGAGCCAGCCGCCCTCGGCTGTGGCGACGTCCTCGCCGTTCTTCCCCTCGCGCATGATCACGCCGCGAGCGTGGACGCGATCGGACTCCATGGCGTCGCCGGAGACGCCGTAGTTGCCGATCAGCGGGTAGGTGAAGGTGATGATCTGGCCCGCATATGAGGGGTCGGTGACCGCCTCCTGGTAGCCCGTCATCGACGTGGTGAAGACCACCTCCCCGGTGAGGCGCTCGCCCGAGCCGAGCAGCCGTCCGTCGAACCGCGTGCCGTCCTCGAGCAGGACGTAGCCGCTCATGTCACGACCTCGGGGTTCGGGGCGTAGTCGAGGATCAGCTCCTGGACCCGCTTGAACTCGTCGGTGCCGGCGCGCCCCAGCAGCTCGAAGAGCGCCGCCTCGACGCTGGTCACGATTGCGCCCGCGCGCCCCATCTTCTGGAGGCCGACGTGCTTGTTCTCGTCGGTCCGCGAGCCGACCGCGTCGATTACGACGTGCGCCTCGGCCCCACCCTCGAGCAAGTCGAGCACCGTCTGGCTGACGCAGACGTGGGTCTCGATCCCGCAGACCAACACCTGGTCGCGGCCGCCGAGGTCGAAGCGCTCGGCGTCCGCGGCGGAGAAGCAGACCTTCTCCAGGGGCTCGACCCCCTCGGGCAGATGGTCCGCCACCTCGGGCGCGGTCTCTCCCAGGCCCTTCGGGTACTGCTCTGTGATCACGATCGGAATGCCGATCGCGTCCGCACCCTGGACCAGCGTCGCGGCCGCCTGCGCCAGCCGCTCGAAGCCGGGGATCGCCTTGCGGAAGCCCTCCTGGACGTCGACGACGACCAGGGTGGTCCGATCCGGCTGCAGCTTGTGGCTCACGACGCCACCCCCAGCGCGAAGCTGCGCTGCCGGAAAGCGACCTGGCCGGCCGCGACGGTCATCAGCACGCGGCCGGTCAGCTCGCGGCCGCCGAAGCAGTTGTTGTACGAGCGGCTCTCGTAGCCCTCCTCGCCCACCGTCCAGGTCTGCTCCGGGTCGATCAGCGCGACGTTCGCCACCGCCCCCCGCTCCAGTCTCGGAGGCTCGATCCCGAAGGGCTCACCGCCGCAGGTCATTCGCTCGATCAGCAGCTCGAGCGGGATCACGCCGGGCAGGACCAGGTCGGTGTAGAGCGCGGCGAAGGCGGTCTCGAGACCGGTCACGCCCATCGCCGCCTCCTCGAACGGGACCTCCTTCTCCTCCCCGGCGTGGGGCGCGTGGTCGGTGGCTACGCAGTCGATCGTCCCGTCCCGCAGGCCGTCGATCAGCGCCTGCCGGTCGTCCTCCGAGCGCAGCGGCGGGTTCATCTTGAAGCGGGCGTCGAGGCTGCGGACGGCCTCGTCGGTGAGGGTGAGGTGATGCGGAGTAGCCTCGCACGTGACCTGGATACCGGCGGCCCTGGCGCGAGCGATCTCCTCCACCGACACCCGCGCCGAGAGGTGCTGGACGTGGATCCGGGCGCCCTCGTAATCGGCGATCGCGCAGTCGCGCGCGATCATCGTCGACTCCGAGACCGCCGGGACTCCCGCCATCCCCAGCGCGGCCGAGACCTCGCCCTCATGCATGACCCCCGCGGCCGAGAGGTTGGGATCCTCCTCGTGCAGGGCGATCACGCCGCCCGCCAGGCGCTGGTACTGGAGCGCCCGCTCGAGGACGCGAGCGTTGGCGACCGGCAGGCCATCATCGGAAAAGCCGATCGCGCCAGCCTGCCGGAGCTCGGCCATCTCGGTGAGCTCGGCCCCCTGCATGCCGCGGGTGACCGTCGCGACGAAGCCCAGCGGGATCGAGGCCTCGCGCTCGGCACGCTCCCGGACCGAGCCGAGCACGGCCGCGGAATCGATCGGCGGCGCTGTGTTCGCCATCGCGATCACCGCGCAGTAGCCGCCGGCGGCGGCGGAGCGCGATCCGGTCTCCAGGTCCTCCTTGTGCTCCTGGCCGGGCACGCGGAAGTGGACGTGCGGGTCGACGAAGGCGGGCAGGGCGAGCAAGCCTTCGGCCTTGACCACCTCCGCACCCTCGATCTCGGGAGCGGCTCCAGGCTCGGCCAGCTCCGCGATCTCGCCGTCGCGGACGATCAGGTCGCGGACTGCGTCGAGGCCAACGCGCGGATCGAGCAGGCGCGCGCCTCGGACGATCAGGTTGGCGGCGGGACCGGGCCGCGCGATCAGCCTCCGCACTTCGGGCCCGCCCTCCCGGTTCGCGGTCAGGTTCACGCCGGCTGCCCGATCGTCGGGGTGTCGGCCGGCGCCGGGCCGTAGTCGGGCCGCGAGCGGTCGGTGCCGGCAAGCAGCTCGTAGAGGATCGCCATCCGCACCACCAGGCCGCTCTCCACCTGCGCGGTGATCAGCGACTGGGGAGAGTCGATCACCTCCGGGGAGAGCTCGACGCCCCGGTTGACCGGGCCGGGGTGCATGAGCAGCTGGCGTGGCCCGAGCCGGCGGGAGTCGATCTGGTAGCGGCTCGCATACTCCCGCAGAGAGGGCACGAAGCTGTCGGTCATCCGCTCGCGCTGCATGCGGAGCGCGTAGACCACGTCAGCGTCGCCGAGACCCTCGAGGTCATAGGTGACCTCGCAGCCGAGCGCCTCGATCCCGCGCGGGATCAGGGTCGGCGGCCCGCAGAGCGTGACCCGGGCGCCCATCTTCTGGAAGGCGAGCAGGCAGGAGCGGGCGACCCGGCTGTGCAGGACGTCGCCGACGATCCAGATCTTGGCGCCCTCGAGGGAGTCGAGGCGCTGGCGCAGGGTGAACACGTCGAGCAGCGCCTGGGTCGGATGCTCGTGCTTGCCGTCGCCTGCGTTGATCACCGAGGCCTCGGTCCAGCGGGCGACCAGCCCGGCGGCGCCGGCGTGCGGCGAGCGGATCACGATCGCCGCCGGGTCGTAGGCGGAGAGGGTGGCGACCGTGTCCTTGAGGGACTCGCCCTTGTCGACCGAGGAGCCGGCGGACTTGACGCTGACCACGTCGGCCGAGAGGCGCTTGGCGGCGAGCTCGAAGGAGGAGAGCGTTCGCGTGCTGGCCTCGTAGAAGAGGTTGACGATGGTGCGGCCGCGCAGCGTCGGGACCTTCTTGATGTCGCGGCGGCCGACCTCCGCGAAGCTCGGCGGCGCGATCGAGGATGCGCTCCATCTCCTCGCGGCCGAGCTGGTCCACTCCGAGCAGGTGCTTCATCGCGTCCTCCTTTGCCCCCGCCGTCTCCGCTGGGGTGATCGCGACCTCGTCGACGCCGTCGGTCTCCTCCAGCCGCACGTTCACCCGCTCGCCCGGGGCGGTCGGCAGGTTCTTGCCGACGTAGTCGGGCCGGATCGGGAGCTCGCGGTGGCCGCGGTCCGCGAGCACGGCCAGCTGAACCCTCGCCGGCCGGCCGTAGTCGAAGAGGGCGTCGATCGCGGCCCGCACCGTGCGGCCGGTGTAGAGCACGTCGTCGACAAGGACGACCGTCCGCCCCGCGAGGTCGAAGTCGAGGTGGGAGTCGTGGACGACCGGTGCGTCGCGCGGCTCGCGCCGCTCGATGTCGTCGCGGTAGAAGGAGATGTCGAGGTCGCCGAGCGGGACCTCGGCGCCGGAGAGCTCGCCGACCAGCGCGTGCAGGCGCCGGCAGATGCACCGCGCCGCGCGTGTGGATGCCGACCAGCGCCAGCCGATCCGAGTCCTCATTCTTCTCGACGATCTCGTGGGCGATACGGACCAGCGTCCGCCGCAGATCGTCGTGGTCGAGCACGACCTTCTCGTCGCTCACCGCTGCGCTCCTTCCTGGCCTCGCGGGACCGGGTTAAAGGGGCTTGCCGCGCCAGCGTAGCAGCGGCGTGCGACGATCTCCGAGCGTGAAGTCCGCAAGTTGCGGAAGCAATCGAGGCGCACCGGGCGGCCGGCCGGGAGTTCGAGGCCGGAGGCGTGCGCAGCTTCGTCCGTGAACAGGGCGACGGCGAGCCGGTCGTGCTGATGCACGGGGTCCCGGTGAGCTCCTTCCTGTACCGCAAGGTGCTACCGCTGCTGGCGAAGCGAGGACTGCGCGGGGTCGCCTTCGACCTGCCCGGGCTCGGCCTCGCCGAGAAGCCACAGGGCTTCGACTACACCTGGTCCGGCCTGGGGCGGTGGACCGGTAAGGCGATCGACGGGCTCGGCATCGACCGCTGCCACCTGGTGCTGCACGACATCGGCGGCCCGATCGGCCTCGAGTGGGCGCTGCGCAACCGCGACCGGGTCCGGACGCTGACGGTGCTCGACACTCTGATCGACGTCGCCCACTTCCACCGGGTCTGGACGATGGACTGGCCGCTCCGCCCGTGTTCGGCCCGATCTGGGTGGCCTCGACCCGGCCGCCGGTGGCCCGCTGGCTCTTCTATCTGCAGGGCATCGCCGACCGCTCCTCCACCCCGACCCACGAGGTCGACGCGCATCTCGCACTGCTCCACAGGGACGACGGTGGGCGAACCTTCCGGCAGATCGTCCGCGGCTTCGAGCTCACCGAGGAGAAGGAGCGCTTCTACGTCGACGGGCTGCGGGGGGCCGACTGGCCGGCGCGATCCTCTGGGGCGAGCGCGATCCGGCCCTTAATGCGGACCGTCGCCGGGTGTTCGAGGACGTGCTCGGGGTCGAGGCGACCGGTGCTCCCCGCCAAGCACTTCCTGCAGGAGGACCGGGGCGGCGGATGTGGTCGCGCGATCGCGGACCTCGCGGAGTCCGCCTAGTCGACGGTCGGAGCCGGCTCGGCGAGCGCCTCGGGCCGCTGCTTCGCCCCCTTCTGGACCAGCTCGGGGCGCCGCGCTCGGGGAAGGGGATCTCGACCAGGTCGAAGTCGCGGGGGGCCACTGTCTTGGGGAAGGCCTCGCGCGCCTCGCCCAGCACCGCCGAGACGTTGTAGCGGGAGGAGACGTGGACGATCGCGAGCATGCCCACTTCCGCCTCCGCCGCGAGCTGGGCGGCGTCGCGAGCGGTCGAGTGGCCTGTGTCCGCCGCGCGGGCGGACTCCTCCACCGCAAAGGTGCCGTCGTGGACGAGCAGCTGCGCCGCGTGCGCGGCGATCTTGGTCATTTCGCAGGGCTGGGTGTCGCCCGTGATCACCACCTTGCGGCCCTGTCGCGCCTGCCCCATCACTTGGTCCGGGCGGACCTCGGAGCCGTCGACCGAGATCGTCTCGCCGCGCTGCAGGCGGCCGAAGTCCCGGTCATCGGTGATGCCGAGGCCGCGCGCGGCGTCGACGTCGAAGCGGCCGGGCCGCTCGGGCTCGACGTACGCATAGCCGAGCGCCTTCATCCCGTGCTCGACGTCGAAGGCGCGCATCTCGAAGCCATCGTGCTCGATCGCCTCCCCTGCGCCAAGCTCGACCAGCTCGACCTCGTAGCGGAGCCGGCCGAAGATCCGCCGGAGCGCCTCGAACAGCTCGATCAGGCCGGCGGGCCCGACGATCCGGAGCGGCGCCTGGCGCTCGAGCAGGTCGTAGGTCTTGAGCAGACCCGGCAGCCCCAGGTAGTGGTCGGCGTGGAAGTGCGTGATGTAGATGTCGTCGACCTGCACCAGGCCGGTCGAGTTGATCATCTGGCGCTGCGCGCCCTCCCCGGCGTCGACCAGCATGCGCGCGCCGCCGGCACGGACCAGCACGCAGGCGGTCGCCCTCCGCGCCGAGGGCACGGAGCCGCCGGTGCCCAGGAAGACGACCGAGAGATCCATGGGAAGCAGCCTAGACTTGACCGCCCCGCGCCCGTAGCTCAGTGGATAGAGCGCCTGCCTCCGGAGCAGGAAGTCACAGGTTCGAATCCTGTCGGGCGCGCTGCTCGCTGCTCAGACGATGCAGGTGTTCCGCACGTGCAGCTCGAGATGCGTGAAACGGTGGCGGCGCACCTGCGACCCGCTGGGTCTCGCCGCTCTCGCAGGGTGCGACGATCGCGGCGGTCTGGGCTTCGCCGGCGAGCGGGCAGACGGTCTGCGGGGTGGGCTGGCAAGGCGGCGGCAGGGTCGGGGGAACCGAGCGCGACGTCGTAGGTCCCCGGCTTGACCCGGAGGCGGAACTGTCCGTCGGAGATCGCCTGGCTCGCGATCGTGCAGCCCGTCGGTGGCCCGGCGCACCTCGACGGTGACGGCGCCGGTGTAGATCGGCTCCGGGCGGCGCGGGTTCCGCGCAGGCGCCAGGACAGGTCGCGTCGCGCACCACGCCCTCCACTCCCGATGGCTTCTTGGCTCGATGGTGTTTCTTCGCGGTCGCGGGCCGCAACGAGCAGGGCAAGCGAGGCCGGCGACGGCAAGCACTGTCCAAACCCTGCGCACGGCCCCTCTCTACCCGCCGGGCGTACCGGCGAATCCGATGATCAGCCGCCGGCGACGGCGGGGAGGATCGTCACCTCATCGCCGTCGGAGACGGCCGTGTCGAGGCCGTCCTGGAAGCGGATGTCCTCGCCGGAGACGTAGACGTTGACGAAGCGGCGGAGATCGCCGTCCTGGGTGATCCGCTCCCGCAGCCCGTCGTGCTGGTCGAAGACCGCGTCGAGCGCCTCGCCTACGGTCGAGCCCTCCACCTCGATCTCACCGTCGCCGCCGGTGGCGGCGCGAAGCTGGGCCGGGATCTTCACTGTGACGCTCATCCGGCCGAGATCTTAATTAGTGCCGAGAGCTCGGCGCCCGGCCGAACTCCGCCTCGAAGGCGTCGAGCGTCGGCTCGATCTCGTGCATCTGGAAGGACTCGCGCGCCGCGTCGAGGGTCTTCAGCCCCTCGCCGGTGATGTAGGCGACGACCCGCTCCTCGGCGCCAATCGTCCCCGCCTCGGCGAGCTTGGCGAGCACGCCGATGGTGACGCCGCCGGCCGTCTCGGTGAAGACGCCGGTCGTCTCGGCGAGCAGCCGGATGCCGTCACGAATCTCCTCGTCGGTGACCGACTCGATCACGCCGTCCGTGCTCCTCGCCAGGTCGAGCGCGTAGGGCCCGTCGGCCGGGTCGCCGATGGCGAGGCTCTTGGCGATCGTGTCGGGGCGCTGCGGCTTGCAGACCTCCCAGCCCTCGGCGAAGGCGGTCGCCACGGGGGAGCAGCCGAGAGCCTGAGCGCCGCAGAAGACGGGCAGCTCACCCTCGACCAGGCCAAGCTCGAGCCACTCGCGGATCCCCTTGGCGAGCTTGGTGAAGAGCGAGCCGGAGGCGATCGGGGCGACGACGCGATCGGGCAGGCCCCAGCCGAGCTGCTCGATCGTCTCGAACGCCAGGGTCTTCGACCCCTCCGAGTAGTAGGGCCGCAGGTTGACGTTGACGAAGGCCCAGGGATGGGTCTGGCTGAGCTCCGTACAGAGCCGGTTGACGTCGTCGTAGGTGCCGCGGATGCCGACCAGGTTGGTGCCGTAGATCCCGGTGGCGAGCAGCTTCTGCTCCTCGAGGTCGGCCGGGACGAAGACGTAGGAGTCGAGGCCCGCGGCCGCGGCATGGGCGGCCACCGCATTGGCCAGGTTGCCGGTGGACGCGCAGGCGACGGTCTCGAAGCCGAGCTCCTTCGCCTTGGCGACGGCCACGGCGACCACGCGATCCTTGAACGAATGGGTCGGGTTGGCGGCGTCGTTCTTGATCCAGAGCTCGCCCAGCCCGAGGCGCTCCGCAAGCCGGTCGGCCTGGATCAGTGGCGTCAGCCCCGGCTCGAGCGGGTCGCCGGGACGGCCGCCGAAGGGCAGGAAGTCCGAGTAGCGCCAGATGCCGCGCGAGCCGGCCTGGATCTTGCGCCGGGCCTCCGCCGGGTCGAGGTCCGAGAAGTCGTAGGAGACCTCGAGCGGGCCGAAGCACTGCTCGCACACGAAGCGGGCATCGAGCGGATAGCTCTCGCCGCATTCCTTGCACTTGAGCGATTCGACTGCCATCGGTTCCTCTACGAAAAAACCTCCGCCTGGCTTCTGTGGGCGGAGGTTCCGGAGGAACTTCGTCCCACATCTTCCAGGCTCCTCGAAAACACCTGCTGGAGTTGGCACCTTCCTCGGACTGAGTCCGAGGGGGTTGCCGGGGCTTCTTCGGGCCAGTCCCTCCACCCCTCTTGATGTGGCGCTTATGTGACGGACGACTATAGCAACGCGCTCCACGCACAAATTCAGGTGAATTCGGGCGGAGGCGTGCGCCCGCGCCGCGGGCGTGGCGTAAAGTGGCAGACGTCATGGAATTGGAAGCGATGAGCACATCTGGTCCGGAAGATGCCGAACCTCCCTCGCCCCAGACTGCGCAGGACACGCGCCGGCGAGCTCGTCGCGCCGCTTCCGCCTGAGCCGCAGGCGCCCAAGGTCGAGGAGATCGCGGCCGAGGGGCTGCGCTGGGTGAAGATCGACCAGCCGGGCGCCGCTCGAGCAGGCCTGGCTGGAGGAGAACTTCGACTTCCACGCCCTCGACTTCGAGGACGTCCTCTCGCGCAACCAGCGGCCGAAGATCGACGTCTACGACGACTACCTGTTCATCGTCCTGCACTTCCCGATCTTCGACCGGTCGGTGGGCCGCCTCAACGCCGGCGAGCTCGACATCTTCGTCGGGCCCCGGCTTCCTGGTCACGATCCCGAACCAGCCCCTGCAGCCGGTCGAGTACCTGTTCGAGCGCTGCCGCCAGAAGGAGGAGCTCCGCGACCAGCTCTTCCGCCGCGGATCGGGCTACCTGCTCTACCGGATCGTCGACGACGGCTTCGACTACTGCTTCCCGATGCTGCGCAAGATCGGCAACAAGCTCGACGTGCTCGAGGAGGAGATCTTCGAGGGCCACGCCTCGCAGGAGATCGTGCGCGACATCTCCAACGTGAAGCAGGAGATCATCAACTTCCGCAAGGTGATCCGGCCGCAGCGGCCCGTGCTGCGCGACCTGGAGCGGGTGAAGGAGCGCTACCTCTCGCCCGAGATGGACCTGGAGATCTACTTCGACGACATCGTCGACGCCCACGAGCGGATCTGGGACATGCTCGAGAACTACAAGGAGGTGGTCGGAGGCGCTCGAGGAGACGAACGAGTCGGTCATCGCCCACCGCTTCAACGACATCCTGCGCATCCTGACCGTGTTCAGCATCGTCTTCCTGCCCGCGACGCTGATGGCCAGCATCTGGGGCATGAACGTCGGCCTTCCCGGCGGCGGAGACCCCGCCTCTTCCTCCGATACCGTCTTCTGGATCATCATCGCGGTGATGGTGATCGGGCTGCTGGGCGGCATGGTCACCTTCTTCCGCCGCCGCGGCTGGTTCTGATCCGTGGTGGCGGAAGCCGCCCTGCATCGCCACGGCGGGCACCTCCACGCCCATCCTCACCGCGGGCCGCACCGCCACCTCCGGCACCCGGAACGCTCGCGAGCGGCGGAGCACCCGCACGCCCACGAGCATGGCCATGCGCACGGCCACACCCACGGCCTGGTCGACGACTCGATCAAGCGCTCGCGGGCGGGCCTGCGCGCCGTCGCAATCTCGCTCGGAGTGCTGGCCACGACCGCCGCGATCCAGGCCGGCATCTACGCGGCCACGCACAGCGTGGCCCTGCTCGCGGACCTGATCCACAACTTCGGCGACGCCCTGACGGCCGTTCCGCTCGGCACGGCCTTCGTCCTCCGCTCGGCGAAGGCGGAGCGATACGCCGGTCTCGCCGTCGTACTGGCGATCTTCGTCAGCGCCTGCGTCGCAGGGGCGATCGCAGTCGAGAAGATCATCAACCCTCACGCTCCCACGCACCTGCTGGCGCTGTCGCTCGCGGGAGCGGTCGGCTTCGCAGGCAACGAGGTGGCGGCCCAGATCCGGCTGGGCGCGGGTCGGCGGCTCCACAGCCCAGCCCTGATCGCCGACGGCAACCATGCCCGAGCCGATGGCTTCGTCAGCCTCGGCGTGCTGCTCAGCGCAGCTCTCGTTGCCGTCGGAGTGCCGCTCGCCGACCCGGCGATCGCGATCGTCATCACCGGAGTGATCCTCCGCATCACCTGGCAGTCATGGCTCACCGTGAGCGGCCGCGAGTATCCCCACTAATACGATCCTCTGCTGTGGCCTCCCAACGGATCTGGGCGCCCTGGCGCCTCGCCTACGTGAAGGACGCCTCCAAGGACAACGAGTCGGAGTGCATCTTCTGCGCGGCCCTCGAGGCCGGCGACGACGAGGCGAACCTGATCGTCCACCGCGGCGAGCGCTGCTTCGTGATCCTCAACAAGTTCCCGTACACGAACGGGCACCTGATGGTGGCGCCGTACGAGCACGTCGCGGCGCTGCAGCAGCTCGACGCCGAGACCATCGCGGAGATGATGAAGCTCGCCCAGCGCGGGATGAACGCGCTGGAGTCGACCTACTCCCCGCACGGCTACAACGTCGGCTTCAACCAGGGACGCGTGGCCGGCGCCGGCGTCGAGCACCACATCCACATGCACGTGGTGCCGCGCTGGGGCGGCGACACGAACTTCATGCCGGTGCTCGGCGACACCCGCGTGATGAACCAGACGCTCGAGGACAGCTACCGACAGGTCCGCGAGGCCTTCGGCTGAGCATGGCGATCACCGCACCACCGGCCTCGATCTTCAAGGCCTACGACATCCGCGGCGTCTACGGCGAGGAGATGGACGCCGATACCGCGTATTTGATCGGCCGTGCCTTCGCCCGCGTCCTCGCCGGGCTGCGCGGGCAAGCAGACCGCGGAGCTGCGCGTCGGCCTCGGCCGCGACATGCGCCTGAGCGGCCCCGAGATGGCCGCCGGCGTACGGCGGGGGCTGGTCGACGAGGGGGTCACGGTGATCGACGCCGGGCAGATCGCCACCGAGATGAGCTACTTCCTGGTCGGCTCGCGCGAGCTCGACGGCGGCGCGATGGTGACCGCATCCCACAACCCCAAGCCGTACACCGGCGTGAAGCTGATGCGCGAGGGCGCGCTCGCGCTCTCGGGCGACGCGGGCATCCAGGACGTCCGAGCCGAGATCGAGGCCGGACTGCCCGATCCGCCCGGCGGCGGGACGGTCGAGGAGATCGACCTCTACCCCGACTTCCACGAGCACATGCTGCTCGGTCGTCGACCGCGACGCGATCGGCCCGCTGCGCGATCCTGGCCGACGGCAGCGACGGCATGGCCGGTCCGATGGTCGGCCCGCTGCTCGACCAGCTCGACATCGAGCTCACCACCAGCCGCTGGGAGCCGAACGGCGACTTCCCCGAGGCGGGACCGAACCCGTTCCTCGAGGAGAACCGCCGCATGCTGGTCGAGCAGGTCAAGCAGGGAGGCTTCGATCTGGCGATCGCCTGGGACGGGGACGCTGACCGCTGCTTCTTCATCGATGGCGAGGGGAGCTTCTGCGACGGCGACTTCGTCTGCGCGCTGCTCGCGCGCGCCGCCCTCGCCAAGGAGCCCGGCGCCACCATCCTCTACGACCCTCGCTCGAGCCGGGCCGTCCCCGACACCGTCGCGGCGGCCGGGCGGCAAGTCCGACCTGAGCCGCGTCGGCCACGCCTTCTTCAAGATCCGGATGCGCGAGACCGGGGCGGCCTTCGGCGGCGAGGTCTCCGGGCCACTACTACTTCCGCGCACTTCTACTGCGCCGACTCGGGGACGATGCCCGCTCTGCTGATGCTGGAGCTGATCTCCCGCGAGGGCCGTTCGCTTTCCGAGCTGATGGCCGAGTTCCGCTCGCGCTACTTCATCTCCGGCGAGATCAACTCCGAGGTGGCCGACCAGGAGGCCAAGATGGACGAGATCGCGGAGCGCTACTCCGACGCGGAGATCGCACGCCTGGACGGCGTCTCGATCGACTATCCCGACTGGCACTTCAACGTGCGGCCCTCCAACACGGAGCCGCTGCTGCGCCTCAACCTCGAGTCCCTCGTCTCCCGAGAGGACATGGAGGCGAAGCGCGACGAGGTCCTGGAGCTGATCCGCTCGTGATTACGCGAGGGTGCTCCGCAGGCGAAGCCGAGGAGCAACCCGTTTAGTGTCGGGGGAAGCCGACGGGACCCCGATCGAGGTCTGGCAGCAGATAGCGGAAGCCGGCATCCGCGTGATGCGGATCCCGACCCCGTTCCAGGTGGGCCGAGTCAACACCTACCTGCTGGAGGACGAGCCGCTCACCCTAGTCGACTCGGGACCGAACTCCGGCAAGGCCCTGGACGAGCTCGAGCGCCAGCTCGACGCGCTCGGCCACCGCATCGAGGACCTCGAGCTGGTCGTGATCACCCACCAGCACATCGACCACCTCGGTCTGGTCGACATCGTCGCCAAGCGCTCGGGGGCCGAGGTTGCCGCGCTCGACCTGCTTGCACCCTTCGTCGCGAACTTCGGGGACGACGCCGAGCGCGACGACGCCGAGGCGGCGGCGCTGATGCGGCGTCACGGGATCTCCGAGGAAGTCGTCACGGCGCTGCGACAGGTGACCGGCAGCTTCCGCGCCTGGGGCTCGAAGGCCAAGGTGACCCGGCCCCTGCACGACGGCGGGGTGCTCGAGCTGCGCGACCGCCGCCTCCAGGTCCAGCACCGCCCGGGCCACAGCCCCTCGGACACCGTCTTCTGGGACGAGGAGCGGAAGATCCTGCTGGCGGCCGACCACCTGATCAAGCACATCTCCTCGAACCCCCTGATCTCCCGGCCGCTCGACGGCTCGGGCGAGCGCACCCAGGCGCTGGTCACATACCTCGAGTCGCTCAAGCACACCCGCGAGCTGCCGGCCGAGATCGTCCTCGCCGGGCACGGGGAGCCGATCACCGACCATGTGGCGTTGATCGACCAGCGCTTCGCCCTGCATCAGCGCCGCGCCGAGAAGCTCTACGCGCTGATCGCCGAGCAACCGCGGACGGGTCATGAGCTCGCTCAGGCGCTCTGGGGCGACGTCGCCGTCACCCAGGCCTTCCTCACCCTCTCCGAGGTGATCGGCCACGTCGACCTGCTGGTCAACGCCGGTCACGTCCGCGAGGTGGAGGACGGCGAGGTCGTTCGCTACGAGGCGACCTCGGACCTCGCCCCCGACCAGCTCGGCGACCTGATCCCGGGCGGTAACCCGGTCGCGAGCGGGGGTTAGAAGATGAGCGTGCCGCCGACGATTGCCCCTGCCCGGACGACCCTCTCCCGCCGCCACCGCGGTCCCGCTCGAGCCGGACGCCGATCGCAAGCGGATGCTGATCATCGTCAACCCGTACGCGACCACGGTCTCGGACCGGCTCAAGAACCTGGTCGTCTACGCGCTCCAGGCCCGCTACGAGGTCGAGGCGGTCGACACCGAGGCGGCGGAGCACGCGATCGAGATCGGACGTGAGGCGCGGCACGGCGGCTACGACATCGTCGTCGCCTTCGGCGGCGACGGCACCCTCAACGAGGTGGCGAACGGGTTGGCCGGCACCGACGTCCCCGTCTCGGTTCTGCCCGGGAGGTTCCACCAACGTCGTCTGCCGCACACTCGGCATCCCCCACGACGTGGTGGATGCGACCGAGCACCTGATCGGGCTCGCGGATGACTTCCGTCCCCGGAAGATCGACCTGGGCCGCTGCAACGGGCGCCGCTTCGTCTTCGCCTGCGGGGTCGGCCTCGACGCGACGGTGGTCAAGCGGGTCGACGCTCATCCCCGCCTCAAGGCCCGCGCGCGCCAGTGGTACTACGCCTGGGCCGCGATCTCCGGTTTCTACCGCCACTACCTGCGAGACCCGGTGTGGCTCGAGCTGGAGGTCGACGGCGAGAAGCACCAGGGGGTCACGGCGATCGCCCAGAACTCCGACCCGTTCACCTACTTCGCCAACATCCCGATCAGGATCTGCGAGGACATCGGCCTCGACGACGGCAAGCTCTCGATGGCGCTCCTCCATCGCGCCAAGCAGCGGGACATGCTGCCGATCGCGACGCGGGTGTTGAGCCGGAAGCTGCACGTCGCCAGGAACCGCCAGATCGACGAGTTCGAGGACGTCGGCGAGGCCTGGGTTCGCTCGATCTCACGCGACGAGGACGATCAGCTGCGCCCCTTCCCCGTCCAGGTGGACGGCGACTACATCGGCGAGCACACCGAGCTCCGCTTCTCAGTGGAGCCGCATGCGCTCACCGTGGTGGCTTAGCGGCGTTCCGCAGCTACTTGTGCTGGGCGGTGAAGTTGACCTTCGCCTTGCCCTGGCCGACAGAGATCCTGCGCGGAGAAGTGGTAGATCGCGTAGCCCTCGACCTCGTTCGAGCTGGTGAAGCGGCCGTGGATCTTGTCGAACTTGTTCCCCAGGAAGGTGTGGGTGAACGTGAACGAGCGGTTCCGGCTGAGCTTCTTGCTCGCCGTGCCCTCCAGAGTGAAGACCGGCGTCGAGAGACAGTAGCCGAAGGCGACGGTCGGCTCGGTGGTCAGGGTCACCTTCCCCTTCTTCAGCGGTGAACTCGACTTTCCGGAAGGATTTGGCGACCGCCTCCTGAGAGGTCGTGCCCGTGTACTTGCCGGTCTTCAGCGGCGTGCCGGCGCCCGCTGAGCCGGCGCCCGGAGCGAGCAGCACGAGCGCGGCCAGCGCTGAGACTGTAAGTGCGAGTCGTCGGGTCAAGGCTTCCTCTCCTGCCCCCTGCGCGCTCTGACAGTATCGCGGACGGTGGCCGGCGCAGACCCTAACTGCCGCTTCTGTCAGATCGTCGCCGGCGACGAGGCCGTGCACCTGGTGTTCGAGGATGAGCGCACGATCGCGTTCCTCGACAACCGCCCCCTCTTCCCCGGCCACTCCCTGCTGGTGCCGCGCGAGCACCACGAGACGCTCGGCGACCTGCCACCGGAGCTGCTCGAGCCGCTGTTCGCGAACGCGCGGCTGCTCTCGGTCGCCGTGCCGGAGGCGATGGAGAAGCCGGGCTCCTTCGTGGCGCTCAACAACGTGGTCAGCCAGAGCGTCCCGCACCTCCACGTCCACGTCGTCCCGCGCAAGCCGAAGGACGGCCTGCGCGGCTTCTTCTGGCCGCGGACCAAGTACAGCTCCGAGGACGAGATGCGGGCGGTGGCCGAGCGGGTGCGGAAGGCGGTCGCCGAGGCTAACTGAGCTTGCCCTTGGCGGTGGCGGGCGAGCCGAATGGGATGTCCGCCGTGACCGTGATCGTCGCCTTGTCCTTGCCGCTGAGCTTCGACTTGCCCGCCTTGGTCAGCTTGAGGACTTCGACCTGCTGGCCGGCGGCGAGCGAAATACCGCTTGCCCTGCCGATCGTGGCCTTGCCGAGCTTCGCGGTCAGCGTGACGCCGTCGTCCTTTGCGGTCGCGTTGACCGCAACCAGCAGGCCCTTCTTCGTCGCCTTCGAGATCGTCTTCGTGCGCAGCGAGAGGGTCGCGCTCGGACGCGCCTGCGGCGCCCCGGCGCCGGTGACGTGGAGGGTCGCCTGCATCGTGCTCGGGTGGACCGAGCAGAAGAACGTGTAGTCGCCGGCGCTCAGATACTGCGTGCCGTCGACGGGTGTCATTCCCCCGGAGATCGTCGAGCTCCGGAAGAGGGCCTTGGCGTCGGGTCCGCTCTGGTGGGCCGTCGCGTTGTGGCTGCTGCCCAGGACCTGCAGCTGGGCGACCTCGCCCTGGTCGATCGTGTAGGTCGACGCCGAGAAGGTGTTGTCCGCGTTGCCGACGATCGGCGGCCGCGCCGAAGGCAAGGCCGGCCGCGAGCACACTGAACGCGGCCACCAGGCCGGAGACGACCCAGAGCCGCTTCCCTGCTTTCCCTCGCCTCAGCATCCTTGCCCTCTATAACGAGATTGGCCCCGAAAAGGATTGGTCGGATCAGGCTGTGGGCGTGACCCGGTACGCGTCGAAGACCGAGTCGACGTTTCGCAGCCGCGAGATGCACTGCTTGAGCTGCTCGGTGTCACCCACTTCCAGGACGAAGCGGTTCTTCACCATCGGGTGCTTGGTCGTGCAGCGGGCCTCGAGGATGTTGAGGCCCGCCTCGGCGAAGGTCCGCGAGAGGTCCTCGAGCAGCCGGGTGCGGTCCCAGGCGTCGACCTGAAGCTCGACCCGGTACGAGCTCTCGTTGTCGCCGTCCCAGCTGACCTCGGTGAACCGCTCCGGAGCCTTCTTCAGGGCGCGGACGTTGCGGCAGTCCTCGCGGTGAACGGTGATCCCGCGACCGAGCGAGACGTAGCCGACGATGTCGTCGCCCGGCACGGGGCGGCAGCACTTGGCGAGCCTCACGGCGACGTCGTCGATGCCCTTCACCTTGATCCCGAAGCTGGTCGCCTCGCGGGTTCGCCGCCGCAGCTCGTCGGTGCCCTTGATCAGCCCCTCGGCCGGCTCCTCCTCAACCGCCTCGCCGCGCTTGAGGCGTTGCATCACCTTGTTGGTGACGACCTTGGTCGAGATCTTCGACTGGCCGAGCGCGATGTAGAAGTCGTCCGCCTTGCGGAAGCCCATCTCGCGGATCACGTCAACGAGCAGCGGCGAGCCGGCCAGCTTCGGATAGGGCAGCCCGCGCTTCTTGAAGGCCTGGGCGAGGTCGTCGCGGCCCTTGTGCTCCGCGTCCTCGCGGCCCTCCCGTGAGAACCAGGCGCGGATCTTGTTGCGCGCGCGGCTGGTCCGGACCAGCTTGAGCCAATCGCGCGACGGGCCGCGGCCCTGCTTCGTGGTCAGCACCTCGACGATGTCGCCACTGCGGAGCTGGTAGTGGAGCGGGACGATCTTGCCGTTCACCTTCGCCCCGACGCAGCGGTGGCCGACGTCGGTGTGGATCGAGTAGGCGAAGTCGAGCGGCGTCGACCCGGCGGCCAGGTTCTTGACCTCGCCCTTCGGCGTGAAGACGAAGACCTCGTCCTCGAAGAGGTCGACCTTGAGCGCCTCGAGGAACGCCTGCGGACCCTGGTTCTGCTCGTTCTCCAGCAGCTGGCGCAGCCAGGTCATCTTCTCCTTGCCCGGATCGCCGCCGGAGGCGCCCTCCTTGTAGATCACATGTGCCGCGATCCCGTACTCCGCGAGCTCGTGCATCTCGGGCGTCCGGATCTGGATCTCGAGCGGCCGGCCCTCGGGGCCGATCACGGTGGTGTGGAGAGCCTGGTAGGCGTTTGCCTTCGGCATCGCGACGAAGTCCTTGAACCGGCCCGGCAGCGGCTTCCAGAGCGAGTGGACGATCCCGATCGCCCCGTAGCAGTCCTTCACCGAGCCGACCAGGACGCGCATCGCGGTGAGGTCGAAGATCTCGTTGAACTCCCTTCCCTTGCGGGTCATCTTCGTGTAGATCGAGTAGAAGTGCTTGGCGCGACCTGAGATCTCGGCCTCGATGCCGACCACCTGGAGCTCTTTCTGTAGGAACTCCCCGGCCTCCTCCACATAGCGCTCCCGCTCTGCCCGCTGCTGCGCGACGAGCTCCTTGATCTCGTCGTACTTGCGCGGGTGGAGCGTTGCGAAGGCGAGGTCCTCGAGCTCCCACTTGATCGCGTGGATCCCGAGGCGGTGGGCAAGCGGAGCGAAGATCTCGAGCGTCTCGCGCGCCTTCTCCTGCTGCTTCTGCTTCGGCAGCGCGCCGATCGTGCGCATGTTGTGGAGGCGGTCGGCCAGCTTGATCAGGATCACCCTGACGTCGGTGGCCATCGCCACCATCATCTTCCGGTAGTTCTCGGCCTGGCGCTCGTCGCGGCTCTTGAAGGTGATCCCGGTGAGCTTGGTGACGCCGTCGACCAGCTGCGCGATCTCGTCGCCAAATGCCTCGCGGACCTGGTCGAGGCTCGCGCTGGTGTCCTCGACGGTGTCGTGAAGCAGCGCCGCGCAGAGGGTGGCGGTGTCGAGCCGCAGGCCGGCGCAGATCCGGGCGACCCCGAGCGGGTGGGTGATGAAGTCCTCGCCGGACTTGCGCTCCTGTCCGGCGTGGCTCTCGCACGAGAAGGCGAAGGCGCGCTCGATCTCCTGGCGATCGATGGGCTCCGCCCCGTCGGACTTGTGCTCCTCGATGACCGCGAAGAGATCGCCCAGCAGCGCGCGCTGGTCGGCGGTGAGCTCGCGGGTGATCGAGTCCGCGCGCGGGGCGCGGGAGCGGCCCACCGGCTCGCCGACCCGGGTGTGACCGCGACCTTCGGCGTCGAGCCGCGAGATCGCCTCGCCGTTCGACGTCTCGGTCAGGTCGGTTGTGCTCTGCTTCGGAGGAATCGGACTGCCTCCTGATGTCTGGCGAGGCAGGCCCCGTAGGCCCGCGATCGCCCCAGATCGGTCCTCTCCGAGGATAAGACCCGCAGGATGGGGTTGCCGCGATCGGGCAGCCACTCGCAGAGATCGAGCTCGGCGAGGACTCGCACGCAGCGCGCGGCGACCTCGGGCGTGCGTGCGTAGCCTCCGGAGCCCTCGAGGACGACGCGGAGCGCCGCCCCCTCCGCCTCTCCCCCGGCCTCGGCGAGGCCGCGCCAGATCTCGCCGATCGGAGCGCGCAGCTCCCAGTCGCGCGTGAGCAGCCTCTCGGTGAGCTCGAGCTCCGCCGGTCCCCAGCAGAGGTGGAGGTAGGCGCCCGCGGCGGCGGCCGTCGAGCCGAGGGCATCCAGGGCCTCGCTCGGCGGCGGGTCGATCAGGACGACCTGGCGGAAGCGGCGGGCCGCGCCGGGTAGCTGAGCGAGGGCCGTCCAGTCCGCGAGCACGAGGCCGGTCGCCGGCGGCTGGGCGAGCGCGGCGTCGAGGGAGCCCGCGCCGCAGCGGCAGCAGGCGATCCGGGGCAGGGCCACGCCGAAGCGGCGGGGATCCGCCGCCCAGGACGCGAGGCGCGAGCGCCTCGCGGCGTCAGCGCAGATCGCGAGCACGGGCTCGCCGCTCGAGATCAGCTCGGCCAGCGAGGCCACCGCCGCGCCGCCGGTGCGGTCCACCACCTCGCGCCGGGCGCCCTCCGGCCCCCTCATTTCGAGCAGGCACCCGGGCCGTCCCGCGTCCAGGGCGGCGAGCTCCCGCTGGAGCCGCTCCCACCAGCCGGCGTCCTCCGCGGGGCAGCCCTCGCCGCAGGCGCTGGCCTCCGCCTCGCCCGCGTCGAGCGGGTAGAGCTCACGGACCACGACGCGCGGCTGCTCCGCTCCGTTCCAGCGGTCGACCTCGAGCTCGACGGAGAGGTCCAGCAGCTGGTCCTCGCGCCGCGTGATCTCGCCGTTCATGCCGAAGGCGACGCCGAGGGCGCGCCCGGCGCCGCTCTCGAGCTGGAAGCGCGAGTGCTTGCCCTCCTCGCCCAGCGGCCGGACCTCGCGCAGGCGGCCCGAGGGAACCAGCAGCCGCGGACCCGGGTTGCCCATGCCGAACGGGCCGAGGCTCTCGAGCTGCCGGGCCAGGTCCATGCCGATCCCCTCGCGGCCGACGCCCACCAGGGCATCGAGGCGCTCCATTCGCACCAGCTCCTCCGGGTCGATGGCCGCGGCGGCGTGCGCGATGAAGGCCTCGCGGAAGGGCTCGAGCCGGCCTCCCTCGAGCTCCAGGCCCGCGGCGGCGCGATGGCCCCCGTACCGGGTGAGGTGCTCCGAGCAGGCGTCGAGCGCCGCGACCAGGTCGAAGCCCGGGATGCTCCGCGCGGATCCCTTTGCGCGCTCGCCGTCCACCGAGAGAAGCACCGTCGGGCGGAAGTGGCGCTCGGCCAGCCGCGAGGCGGCGATGCCGACCACGCCGGGGTGCCAGCCTTCGCCGGCCAGCACCAGGGCCGGCGCGTCGCGGAGCGAGTCGGGCAGCGCCGAGCGGGCCGCTCGGCGCCCTCCACCACCTGCTGCTCGGCCCAGCGCCGCTCCGCGTTCGCCTTGTCGAGCTCGGCGGCGATCGCGGCGGCGCGATCGGCATCGGTCGTCAGCATCAACTCGACGCCCGCGTCGGCTCGATAGAGGCGGCCGGCGGCGTTGATGCGGGGCGCGAGGCGGAAGCCGAGCGCCCGCTCGTCGACGGTCTGCGGATCGACCGCTGCGGCGGCCATCAGGGCCCGGAGGCCCAGGCGCGGGGAGTCGCGCAGGGCGCGCAATCCCTCGCGCACCAGGCGCCGGTTCTCCCCACCAGGGGGACCATGTCGGCGACCGTGGCAAGGGCGACCAGGTCAAGGTCCCGGTCGGTCGGGTGGCGGCGGCCTCCACGGTCTCCACCGCCCCGCGACCCGCGGCGTCCCAGAGGGCGGTCGCGAGCTTGTAGGCGACTCCCGCGGCGCAGAGGCCCTCGAACGGGTAGTCCGAGACCACGGGGTGCACTATCGGGCAGTCGGGCAGCCGCTCGCCCGGCAGGTGATGGTCGGTGACGACCACCTCGATCCCCGCCCCCCTCGCCGCCGCGACCTCCTCGACCGAGCCGATCCCGCAGTCCGCGGTGATCACCAGGTCGCTGCTACGTCGGCGAAGCTGCTCGACGCTCGAGGCGCTCAGCCCGTAGCCATCAGCGAGCCGGTCGGGGATCAGCCAGTCACACTCGGCGCCCAGCTCGCGCAGCGTGGAGACCAGGATCGCCGTGGAGCAGACGCCGTCGACGTCGTAATCCCCGTGCACGGTGATCCGCCCCGGCCGTCGCGCGACCGAGAGGATCAGCTCGCAGGCCTCCTCCATCCCCCGGAACTCGCTCGGGTCGTGCGACTCGCGCGCCTCCAGGAAGCGCCTGGCGGCGTCGACGGTGCGGTAGCCCCGCCGGACAAGGGTGATCGCGACCGGCTCGGCCAGCTCGAGCTCCGCGGCGAGCCTCCGGACCTCCGCGTAGTCGTAGGGGTCGAGCGACACATATCGGGTCGCGCTGACGCGCGCCCTCGCATCAACACGCGCGGCTCCTGTCGAGGGCATCCCGCTCAAGCTAGGTTCGGCCCCCGACGGAATATCCGGCCGCGGCTAGAGGTGCTCGGCGCTCGGCCCCGGCGCGCACGCCGAGCGCGTAGACGACGCGCGAGGCCGATCAGGCGCCCGGGACGGCGTAAAGCGCGGTCGGCGATGTCCGTCTCGCCGATTCTCTTGCCGATGGCGATCTGGGCGATTGCGCCGCTCACCATGGCTCCGGCCGCGGCGCCAATGAAGGCGCCGACGATCCCGCCGCTGAAGCGATCGGGCACGAAGACGGTGAAGTGCCAGAGGGCGACGCCCATCGTGAACCAGACCAGTGCGGCCATCAGCGATTCCTCCCGTGCTTGCGGCGGCGTTGCTGGCGGCGCCGCCGGACTGCTGCTGTTCGCGGACCCGCCGGAGAGCGGCGGCGCTCGCCTCGCTCAGCTCCGGCCGATCCGGCGGACCTGGCCTTCCGCGCCGTCGCCATCGCCGGCTTCAGCGGGCGCGCCGTCGACCGCCCTCGCCGGCGACCGGGGCCGAAGGCCGCGGCTCGCGCGGCGGGGGCGCGGCGGGCCGGGCGGCTCGGGAATGACGCCGGGCACCTGCGAGCGGCTCGGAACGGGCGCCGCGGTGACGGGCTCGGCGAGGCGTCTCGGCCTGCACCGGCTCCTCGTGCCCGTCCTCCACCCGCTGCGATCACGTTGCCCTCCGGGAAGGCCGGCACGACGCCGCCCATCTGCTCCTCGATCCGCTCGCGGCGGCGGCGGTAGGCGGGCTCGCGCTCCTTCCAGTGGGTGAGCACCGGGGAGGCGATGAAGATCGACGAGTAGGTACCAGAGGCGAGGCCGACCATCATCGCGAAGGCGAAGTCCTTCAGCGTGGCGCCGCCGAAGATGAACAGCACTGTGACCAGGAAGACGCTCGACAGGCCGGTGATCAGCGACCGGGTGAGGACCTCGCTCATCGAGCGGTTGACGATCTGGGAGAAGGTCGCGCGCGGCAGCCGCGGCACGTTCTCGCGGATCCGGTCGAACACGATCACCGTGTCGTAGAGCGAGTAGCCGAGGATGGTCAGGAATGCGGCGACGGTACCGCTGGTCACCTCCCGCCCCGTCAGCGAATAGACGCCCGCCGTGATCAGGATGTCGTGGAGCAGGGCGATGATCACCGGCACGGCGTACTTGGGCTCGAACCGGAACGCCACGTAGGCGCAGATCACCAGCAGCGAGAAGATGATCGTCGATCGCCGCGCTGCGGGCGACCTGTTGGCCGAAGGTCGGGCCGACGCTGGTCGGGTCGAAGCCCGTTGCGGCACGATCCCGAACTGGTCGCTGGAGGGGCGGCTGCACCGTCTGCACCTGCTGCCGGCTCGGCCTTCGAGTCGATCTGGAAGACGTTGGTACCGAGCTCCGTGTTGCTCGCCTTGTTGATCTTGGCGTCGCTGATCGCCGCCGCGTTCAGGGTGTCGCGGACGTCGTCGACCGTCGCTGGCTGCGCGAGCCCGCGGTGATCCGGCTGCCGCCCTTGAAGTCGATGCCGAGGTTGAGCTGCTTGGTCGCGAAGCGAGATCGCGCCGATCAGCAGGATACGCCCGGACAGCGAGAAGAAGTAGCGGCTCGCCCGGCTGAAGTCGAAGTGCCAGCGGTGGCGCTTCTCGCGCGCGCCAAGCATGGCGGGCGAGCGCAGGAAGTGCGAGCGGCCGCAGCAGGCCGAGGAAGGCCTGGGTGAAGACGACGGCGGTGAACAGCGAGACGATCGTCCCGACGCCGAGGGTGAAGGCGAAGCCCTTCACGCCCGCGGTGGCGAGCACGAACAGGATGAACGCCGTGATCAGGGTGATCACGTTCGCGTCGATGATCGTCGCGATCCCGCGCCGGTAGCCGGCGGAGATCGCCGCGCAGCATGGATTTGCCGGCGCGCGCCTCCTCCTTGATGCGCTCGAAGATGACGATGTTGGCGTCGGCCGCGACGCCGATCGTCAGGATCAGTCCCGCGATCCCCGGCAGCGTCAGCGTGATCGGGATCAGCTTGATCAGCGCGAAGAAGAGATCCCGTAGATCGATCAGGCCGACGCACGGCGATCGACGCCCGAGGAAGCGGTAGTAGAGAGAGCAGGAAGAGGCAGCACGAGGATGAGCCCGACGATGCCCGCCTTCAGGCCCTGGTTGAGCGCCTGCTGGCCGAGCGTCGCGGAGACGGTCGATCTCGCTGATCGGCGTCGAGCGTGATCGGCAGCGCGCCGATCTTCAGGACGTTCGCGAGGTCCTGGGCCTCCTGGGCCTGAAGCCGCCGGAGATCTGCGCGCCGGTGCGGCCGTCGATCCCGTCCGGGTTGTCGACGAAGTTGATGATCGGGCGCGACACGATCTGCTGGTCGAGCACGATCGCGAAGGTCTGCGAGTACTGGTCGGCGACCGGCTGTGCCCGCGCACGCCGGGCGGCGCGTTCTGGGCCCGCGCTCGGCGATCGTCTTGGTCACGTCAGAGAACGCCTTGCGTCCCTTGTCGCGTGAACTCGAAGGTGACGATCGGCTGGTTGAACTGGTCGAAGTCGTGCTTCGGGTCGTGATGTCGGTGCCCTAGAGCTCCGGGCTGTCCTTGAGCACGAAGTAGCGGCGCGTCGGACTGTCGGGTTGTCCGGCCATGCTGCGGGCTTCTCGGGCACCCTGGACGACGACCGTGCCCTGCGGGCACCGTGAGGATCTCGCTGTTCGCGCGGCTCCTTCTGGCCGCGGCAACTCCGGGAAGAGGTCGCTTGCGTCTCGGCCGGCCCCGCGATCCAGGCGTGCGGTCTGGGCTGTCGAACAGGTAGTAGCGTGGGCCGCTCGTCGTGCACTTGTTCTGTCGATGCACTCGGGCTGCTGCTGGGAGGCGAACTTGACGGCGTCGTAGTACGGGGGAAGTGCACGTCGCCGGGGGGCTTTTGGCGTCAGCGGGTTGCCGGATGACGTTCGTCTCCCAGTCGTAGAAGTAGAGCTGGGCGGTCTGTGCCGACCTGCTTGTTCGCCCGGCTGGCGTTGCTCGACGTCCGGCAAGCCGACCGAGATCTGGTCGGTGCCGATCCGCTGGATCTCCGGCTCGGAGACGCCGAAGGCGTCGACGCGCTTGCGGATGATGTCGATCGACCGGTCGATGCCTCGGGCGTCGACCTCGGGTCTGCGGGGTCGGCCGCGCCTGGTAGACCAGCTCGATGCCGCCCTTAGGTCGAGGCCGAGCGTCGTCTTCTTGGTGGCGATCACGATCCCCGACCAGCGACCACGAGCAGGGCACGAAGATCAGCGATGAAGACATTGCGGCGGCGGATGATCACGGCTGTTTAGTGATCACATAGCGGTCACCGCACGTCGCCGGCGCCATACTTCAGGCGTCAGGACGAGCAGCAGGCCGCCGTCGTCGTCGTAGGCCGGGAACAGGTCGGCGATCGCCTCGGCCGGCAGGTCGCCCTCGGCGTTCACGGCGACCCGCTGGCCGAGCGAGCGCACCCCCCACTCCAGCGTCGTCTCGATCGGGTCGTGTGCCATCGCCGTCGGGTCGGCGGTCTCGCCGCCGTCCCCTTGTCGATCAACGCAGGCCGAGCACCTCCTTGACCGGGCGGCCGATCACCTGCTCGTCCTTCAGGCCGGTGAGCTCGAAGCCGCCGCGGCCGAAGTCGATCACCCGGCCCTCCGGGTCGCAGATGAAGAACGCCGCGTCGGGAGCCGGGTAGTAGTCGTCGAGCAGCTCGAACAGGAAGCCGAAGCCGCACTTCGCGCAGCCCTGGGCCGGGCCGAGAAGCCGGCTGGCGCTCCCCGGAAGCTCGGCGGTTACCGCAGTTCGGGCAGATGAAGAAAGGCATGCGCTGCCTCGAAGGCTAGCCGACGGCCGTCGATGGTCAGATCCCGGCGCTTAGAAGAGGCTGCGCCTGCCCTCGGGCTACCGGCAGCCCGAGGTGCTCGTAGGCCCGCTCGGTGAGCACGCGGCCCCGCGGCGTGCGCTTGATCAGGCCCTGCTGCAGCAGGTAGGGCTCGTAGACGTCCTCGATCGTGTCCCGCTCCTCGCCGACCGCGACCGCGAGCGTCGACAGGCCGACCGGGCCGCCGTCGAACTTGCTGGTGATCGTTCGCAGGACGCGCGGTCGAGGCGGTCGAGGCCGGCGGGATCGACCTCGAGCAGCTCGAGCGCGTCGGCGGCGACGCTCGGCGTCGATCGACGCCCGCGCCGCGGACCTCGGCGAAGTCCCGAACCCGCCGCAGCAGCCGGTTGGCGACCCGGGGCGTGCCGCGCGAGCGCGCCGGCGATCGCCTCGCGCCGCCTCGGGCTCGATCTCGATGCCGAGGATGCCGGCGGAGCGCAGGACGATCTGGCGGAGGTCGCGCGGCGCCGTAGTGCTCGAGCCGGTGGCAGACGCCGAAGCGGTCGCGCAGCGGCGTCGTCAGCAGCCCGGTGCGGGTGGTGGCGCCGATCAGGGTGAACGGCGGCAGGTCGAGCGTGACGGTGCGCGCACCGGCTCCCTGGCCGAGCACGATCGGCAGCCGGCGGTCCTCCATCGCCGGGTACAGCGTCTCCTCGATCGCGCGGGTCAGCCGGTGGATCTCGTCGATGAAGAAGACGGAGCCCGGCTCGAGCGCGGTGAGGAAGGCGGCGATGTCGCGCCTTGCGCTCCAGCGCCGGGCCGGCCGTCTGCACCAGCGGCACGCTCAGCTCGCGCGGCGATGATGTGCGCGAGCGAAGTCTTGCCGAGCCCCGGCGGGCCGGCGAGCAGGACGTGGTCGAGCGGCTCGCCGCGGCGGCGGGCGGCCTCGATGAAGAGACCGAGCTGGCTCGGTGATCTGCTCCTGGTTGACGAAGTCGGCGAGCTGCGGGGCCGCAGCGAGCGGTCGAGGTCGTCGTCGCCCCCGGCCGAGCGCGCGTCGTGGATGACGATCTCGTCCGTCGTCCTCGATCCCCGGAGTGCGGATCCCCTTCCGGTCGACGCTCATGCCGCCTTCGCCCCCGCGGCCCGGCGCAGCGCCGCGCACGATCGGTCCTCGGGGCTCTCGCCCTCGGCGTCGGCGAGCAGCTTCTCGGCCTCGCGCGAGCGGTGTAGCCGAGGCTGACCAGGCCCTCGCGAGCCAGCGCCCGCGGGTCGTCCTCGCCGGGCGCGACCCGACGCTGTCGGCATCCGCCTCGTCTCCCCGGACACCTTCTCGCGCAGCTCGACGATCACCCGCTCGGCCGTCCGCTTGCCGATTCCGGGGACGGCCTGGAAGCGCTTCGCGTCGCCGGCCGCGATCGCCCGCAGCAGCTCCCTGACCGGGCCGCCGGAGAGAGCGGCGAGCGCCACCTTCGGGCCGACCCCGACGACCGAGATCAGGTGAAGGAAGAGGTCGCGCTCCTCCTCGCTCGCGAACCCGTAGAGCGGAGAGCGAGTCGTCGCGGACGACCAGATCGGCGTGCAGCGAGGTCCGCTTGCCGCGTGCCGGCACCGCCTTGAGCGTCTCGGCGGAGACCGCCAGCCGGTAGCCGACCCCGGCCGCGTCGATGACGACGTAGTCGGGACGGCGCACCAGCACCTCTCCGCTGACGGAGGCGATCATGCCTCGTGATTCTGGGCCGCAGCCCGGATGCCTTCCTAGCCGGCCATGCGCTGCCGCGCGGCGAGCGCCGGCGTGGTGCCGACCCTGGGCCGGCCGAAGTGGGAGACCGCGCTGCGCGCCGCCGCCGTGCCCGCGTGGCAGATCGCGACCGCGAAGGCGTCGGCCGCGTGGTCGGGCGACGGTGGCTCCGGCAGTCCCAGCAGGCTGGCGACCATGCGCTGGACCTGCCCCTTGTCGGCCGAGCCCGAACCGCAGACGGCCTTCTTCACCGCCTGCGGCGTGTAGTCGAAGCACGGCACCTGGTGGCGCGCCGCGGCGAGCAGGATCACTCCCCTGGCCTCACCTACGCTGAGCGCCGAGACCACGTTATTGCCGAAGAAGAGCTCCTCGAGCGCCATCGCCTTGGGCTCGTGCCAGCGGATCAATTCGGCGAGCGAGTCGTGGAGCCGGGCGAGCCGCTTCTCGACCGGCGCGTCGGCGGGAATCTCGATCACCCCGCCGTCGAGGGCCACCATGCGCTCGCCCGTGGTGCGGACCACACCGAACCCGGTGTTGGCGGTACCCGGATCGATGCCGATCAGGATCATCCCGTTTCATTCTCACTCGCCCCCCGGATGTCCTTTAGCCGCCCGGAAACGCCTTCCCGGTGCTTCCGCCAAGAAAAGGGCCGCCCGGAGGCGACCCTTCTCAAACCCGATCGAGGGTGGGCCGAGGCCGTGGACGGCGGCCTGGCGTGGATCAGATGCAGCCGAGCGGGACGAAGGCCTGGCAGGTCGGCCTCTACGAATACCCGGGCTTCGAGCTTCCCCCCGGCGCCACGGTGACGGCCTAACGGCTAGCCGGCGGCTGCTTCGAGGATCTCCTGGGGCACGTCGAAGTTGGCGTGGACCGAGTCCACGTCGTCGTGCTCCTCGAGGACGTCCATCAGGCGAAGCAGCGCCGGCGCGTCGCCCTCGCCGACCTCGACGGTGCTTTTCGGCTCCATCGAGAGCTCGGCTGACTGGACCTCAACGCCCGCGTCCTCCAGCGCGGTGCGCACCGCCGCGAGGTCGGACGCCGCGGTGGTGATCTTGAGCAGGTCACCGTCCTCGGAGACGTCCTCGGCCCCGGCATCGATCGCCGGCATCAGCTCGTCTTCGCCGTAGCGCTCTCCATCTACCAGGATCACGCCGCGCTTCTCGAACTGCCAGGAGACTGACCCCGGCTCGCCGAGGCTTCCTCCGTTGCGCTCGAAGGCGTGGCGGATCTCCGCGCCCGTGCGGTTGCGGTTGTCGGTCAGCGCCTCGACCAGGATGGCGGCGCCGCCGGGCCCATAGCCCTCGTACACGGCGCTCTCGATCGCGGCGGCGTCATCCCCCTCGCCGGTCCCCCGGTCGATCGCGCGCTGGATGTTGTCCTTGGGCATCGAGGCGTCGCGCGCCTTCTGCACCGCGAGGCCGAGCGGCGGGTTGGCGTCGACGTTGCCGCCCCCGTCGCGGGCCGCGACCGTGATCGCGCGCGCCAGCTTGGTGAAGAGCTTGCCCCGCTTGGCGTCGGCGGCACCCTTCTTGTGCTTGATCGAGGACCACTTGGAATGACCTGACATGGCCTCGATTCTAAGAGGGGGGGGGGGGGAGGCGCCCCGCCGCCGCGGGCCAGGTCGGCTTATCGCGGATTGCTGGCGGTGATCGCCAAGGTGAAGCAGTCGACCGTCCCGGTCGGGTGGTTGTTGTTGTCGTCCATCACCAGCAACGACCAGGTCGCGTTCGTGGCCTTCTTGTTCCCCAGCCCATGGAGCAGGTCGAGGCTCTCCTGCGGGGCGAAGAAGCCGACGAACGGAGCCTGCAGTCCCGGCGTCGCGATCGAGGTGGGCGTCTGGCTGTCGAAGAGCGTCTGGCCTCCCGAGCAGCCGGCGAATCCGTTGCCGTAGCTGTTGCCGTTGCCGCCGACGTCGTGAGCCAGGTTGATCACGCCGCGCGGCGTCGCCAGGTAGATCTCGAGGTCGGCTGCGAATGGATGGCTGATCCGGACGGCGACGTTGACGTCCTTGATCTTGCCCTTGGGGTTGAGGCCCCTGACCGCGAGCGGGTCGCGGACGAGCTGTTCTGCGGGGCCGCCCCCGTCCGGGATGTTGAGCGCCAGCCCCCCGTTGGGCGAACCGACCCCCACCTGGAAGAGCTCGGTCACGAGCTTCTTGTGGGCCTGTGCGGCGGACGCCGACCAGCGCGACACCCAGGGCCAACGCCGCCCCGTCACCAGCATCCGACGACCCAGCTTGCG
>CAVRYR010000003.1:0-92064 GCA_963725475.1 uncultured Solirubrobacterales bacterium
CTACTGACCAAGGGCCCTCGAAAGAGTCCTTGGTGTCTCTCTACCAGCGGCTATCTCACCAGCTGCCGCCCGGCTCGTAGATGCCGAACGACCACTCGTATCCCTCCGGGTCGAGGACCCGGCCTCGCTCGGTGCCCCAATCGGTCCGCTCGAGGTCGAACACGTTGGTGCGGTTGCCTTGACCGCGGCCGAATGGATCGCGGCCATGTCGTCGACCAGTACGCGAACAGCTGGCTCATTCTGGTCTCACGTCCGGGCCGATGCCCGAGCCAGACTCATGTTGCTCGGCCAACCCTGGGTGGCGGTGGAAAGGAGCGCCCCGAACCTTCAGCCTCAGGGCATTGACGTAGATCCGCCCGAGAGTGGCGAGCGTCGTCGGGGGATAGCCGAGCAGCAGGCGGACCATCCGCGCGCGGGTGAGCTCGAGGCGGCGCAGCGCCATCGTGGCGACGAAGACCTCGCGGTGTCCCTCGAGGTTGCGGATCACGACTCCCAACCTCTGGTTCGGCCCGGTCACCGAGATCTCATAGCGCTGGTCCATCGGCTGGAACGGGGAGACGTGCAACCGCTTCTCGAAGCTGCCCGCCGTCTGCCCGTCCGCTCCGCCGGCGCAAGCGTCGAGCACGTACGCGGCGCGCTCGCCCCAAGGCGTGTTGGTCACCTCCGCGATCACGGAGTCGACGGTCGCTTCGCCTTCTGCATGGAGGAAGAAGAACGAGACCGGGTTGAACCCCACGCCGAGGTAGCGTGGGTTGGCGAGCAGCCGAACGGGACCGGTCGTCCTGCGGCCGAGATGCCGGTGGGCGAGATCGCGGGCGCGGTCCGATAGCGATCCGGAGCCGCCGGGCAGGTAGTCGCTCTCGCGAAAGCACGCCGGCGCCGGACCACGGGCGGACCAGAGCGGGATCGGGTCGAGCAGCTCAGGCAATTCGTCGAGGTCGAGCAGTGGCAGGAAGATCCTGTAGCTGAATGAGTGGGGGGCGGGCGCGAGCCGGCGGTGCGCCACCCAGCCCTCGTAGACGGCTGACGCGGTCACGCGGCCTCCGCCAGCTCCTCCGGCATCGCCTTGACGATGTCCGCAGCCGGCGCCGTCTCGTTCGGCTGTGGCAGCGGCCCGCGGGCGCCGAGCTTCGCGACCGCGCGCAGCGAGGACCAGACGCCATCCTCGTGGAAGCCCCAGCGCCAGTAGGCCCCGCAGTAGTGGGTCCGCCGCGCGCCTGAGATCTCTGCCCAGCGACGCTGGGCGGCCACGCCCTCGGGAGTGAAGACAGGATGGGCGTAGCCGATCGTTCGAATCACCGTCGCGGGATCGATCGCGTCGGTCATGTTCAGGGTGACGAGGAAGTCGCGATCCGCGTCCAGCGACTGCAGGCGATTCATGTGGTAGGTAACCGTCGTCCGCCCGGCGGGGCGATCGCTGAGGTGGTAGTTCCAGCTCGCCCAGGCGCTCCGCCGCCGCGGCATCAGCCGCCGGTCAGTGTGCAGCACGGCCTCGTTTCGCTGGTAGGGGATCGCCCCCAGAACCTCGGCCTCGGCCGGGCTCGGATCGGCGAGCATTCGCAGTGCGAGGTCGGAGTGGACAGCGATCACCACCTCATCGAAGCGCTCGCACGAGTCGTCGAGGGCGATCACTACCTCATCCGGGACACGGTGGATGCGGCGGACCGGAGAGTGCAGGTGGAGTCGATCGCGAAAGGGCGCCACCAGTGCTTCGACGTAGCGCCGTGAACCGCCGGAGATCGAGCGCCAGGACGGCCGGTCGCGCAGCTGCAGCACGCGGTGGTTGTCGAAGAACTCCGCGAGGAAGCCAGCGGGGAAGCTCCACATCTGGGTGGGGTTGGCGGACCACACCGCCGAGGCCTGCGGGACCAACAGCCTCTCGACGAAGTACTCCGAGTAGCCGCCGTCGGCGAGGAAGCGGCGGAGCGACGGGCCCCTGCCGCCGCTGCCGACCAGCTTGCGGGCCTCACGGTTGAAGCGGACCAGGTCGCGCAGCATGCGCAGGAACCGTGGGTCGAGTGCATGCGCCGGGCGGGCGAACAGGCCGCGCGGCCCGGTAGTGGCCCACTCGAACCCGCCGCGACCATCCGAGACCGAGAAGCTCATGTCGGTGGGATGCGAGGAGACCTCGAGCTCGCCCAGCATGCGCTCGAAGTTCGGGTAGTTGACCTCGTTGAAGACGATGAACCCCGTATCGATCGACCACTCTCCGAGCGGGGTCTTCGCGTCGATGGTGTTCGTGTGCCCGCCGGGGTAGCTGCCCGCCTCAAAGACGTGGACGTCATGTCCAGCGCGGTGGAGCTCGGCCGCGGCGACTAGACCGGAGACGCCCGCGCCGACGACTGCGACACGCCTGGAATCGACCCGGCGCCTCATGCGCGCATTCGCTCTGCCGGTGCCTCGAGGGCCGGCTTTCGGAGTCGCTCGCTCAGCCCCTTCTCGGCGTTCTCCCCGAGCCGGTTGAAGAACGCTCGCAGCGGGAGCTCGAGCAACTTCCTGATGCCGCGGAGGCGGAGATCAGCATCCCAGGTCACCCTGCTGGCGCCCGGACCGGTCGGCTCGATCCGAGCCTCGTCGCGGACGGAGACCGACTCGCTCTCCGCGGCGAACACGACTCGGTGGGGCGGCTCAGCCACGACGACGCGGTACGGCAGGGTGATGCTCCTGCCGCGGCTGCTCACCTCCAGCTCGTACCGAGCGCTATCGGTGCGAGGTTCACCGCCGACGAGGGTCACGCTTTCGACGCTTGGGTCCCACTCCCCGACCGAGCGCAGGTCGGCGAGGTAGTGCCACACCTCCTCAGCGCTGTGGGGCGCTTCGACTATTCCCTTGTATCTCGCCATCGAGTGGTCCTCCTTGGATTGGGTGATCAGCAGGTGAGCGCGCCGCGCGCTCGTGACCCTCGGCCGCGAGCCGCTCGCATTCGCTCCAAAGCCGCTCGCGTTCAGCTGCGCTCTCGCGCGTCGAGCGCAGCCGGTGGACGGGGCGCG
This sequence comes from uncultured Solirubrobacterales bacterium, assembly GCA_963725475.1. GTDB lineage: Bacteria > Actinomycetota > Thermoleophilia > Solirubrobacterales > 70-9 > DASUPK01. The sequence goes on from CAVRYR010000003.1 coordinate 2,991, forward strand.
GCGCACGGTCGTGCCAGAACCCGCCCGTGGCGGGATCGAGAGACCGCTGCGTCCCGAGCCACACGATCGTGTCGGCGCCCTGGTGGGCATCGCGCAGCAGCGGGCGCATCAGCCGCCGGAATCGGGGAAGCGAGGCCCGTAGTCCCGGGGTGTCGACCCAGCCGGGATGCATGGCATGAAACGCGATCTCCTCGGCCGAAAATTGCTCGGCCCAGACACTGTTGAGGGCGACCTGTGCTCGCTTCGAGTGGGCGTAGAAGCGGGCCCCGTCGAAGGGCTCGCATTCGAGCTGAACGTCGTCCGAGCGCAGGCGCGCGGTGTACATCCCGCCCGAGGAGACGGTGATCACGCGCGCGGGTGCCCCCGCGAGTAGTGCGGGGAGCAGGAGCGAGGTGAGGACAAACGGCCCGAGCACGTTGGTGGCGAAGGTGAGTTCGACTCCTTCGCGGGTGTAGGTCCGCTCCGGAGGCAGGGCCCCGGCGTTGTGAACGAGCAGATCGAGACGATCGAAGCGGGCCTGAAACCTCTCGGCGAAGCGACGGATCTCCCAGGGGTCGGAGACGTCGCAGAGCTCGAGCTTGATCGTGCCGCGCGATGGCCCCAGCCGGGACTCGATCCGGCCGATTGCCCGGACGGCTCGGTCGAAGTTCCGGGCGAGCATGTGGACACGCGCGCCGGCCGCCATCAGCCCCTCGCAGGCGGCCGCACCGATTCCCGAGCTGCCGCCGGTGACGAGGACGATCCGGTCCTCCAGGGCGCCCTCGCTCACGCCATCCGAGTGGAGGTTTCTGAGGCCAAACCCGACACGGGAGTAGCCGGGGAGAACCGAGAAGTCGAGAGCGCGATCGACAAGACCGCTCATCGAGGCGTTCCCTCGGGCTCATGGGAGACCGTAAGCGCGGCGGCGTCGCCGAAGACCTCGCGGCCCTGTTCGAAGCGGGTCCGGTCGCGGCGCTCGTGGACGATGCCCCAAGCGAGCAGGCCCAGGGCCGTGCACACCAGGGTTGAGACGACGGTTCCGTAGATGAAGATTCCAATCATCGGCCGGTCTCCCGCCGCGGCGCCGACGACGCGCCGCGCTCCTGCCGCGGGCTGACAAACGTGCCGAGGGCGAGGATCGAGGGAACCCAGAGGCCGACGAAGATCCCGTCGGTGTGCTCGCCCGAGAAGTAGAGCCCGACGGACAGCCCGAACGAGAGCAGCGCGGCCACTGCGAAAAGTGCTCGCGCGGCGAGGTTCCGTCGATTCGGGTCGCTGCTCACTGGGGTCCTCCTTGTCCAGGCTTTATCTATGTTCTGTCCAGAGTTGACGAGAATGGTTGTAACAGCTAGGCTGAGGTCTGTCAAGAGTCTGTCCAGTGTCTGTCCCACTCCCCACACCTGAAGACGCCCCCGTCGTCCGGATCGGCGAGCTCAGCCGACGCACCGGCGTGGCCATCGACACGCTTCGTGCCTGGGAGCGCCGCTACGGCCTGCTGCAGCCGGAGCGCAGCCCCGGCGGTTTCCGGCTCTACGGACGGGAAGACCAGGAGCGTGTGCGGGCGATGAAGGCGCTGATCGACTCCGGAATTTCCGCCGCCGAAGCGGCGCGGCTGGCGGCGTCCGAGGCACAGGCTTCCGCCGCCGAGCAGGGATCCGACGAGGTACCGGACCATGCTCAGCGCCTCGGGGCGGCCCTCGAGCGCTTCGACGAGACGGACGCGAACGCGATCCTCGACGACGCGCTCGCGCGCTTCACTGTCGACACGGTCGCAAGCCTGGTCCTGCTGCCGGTGATGCACGAGATCGGCATCCGCTGGGAGAGCGGAGAGGTCTCGGTGGCCGAGGAGCACTTCGCCACGGGCATCCTGCGCGGCCGGATGCTCTCCCTCGCTCGCAACTGGGGGGCGGGGAGCGGGCCCCTGGCGCTCCTCGCCTGTCCGCCCGGCGAGCAACACGACCTGGGCCTGATCGCGTTCGGCCTCGTGCTGCGAGAGCGCGGCTGGCGAATCGCATTCCTCGGCAGCGACACCCCGATCGAGACCGTTGGGGACGCCGTCGCCAAGCTCGGCCCCGACGCGGTAGTGCTCGCTGCGGTCACGGCGAAATCGTTCGAGGCCGTCGCGGAAGGGATCAGGGACCTGTCGCGCGACACGCCGGTGCTGGTGGGCGGCGAGGGTGCCAGTGAGGATCTGGGAGTGCTTCTGGGCGCCCAAGCGCTCGAGCCCGATCCGGTCAGAGCCGCAGCCGGTATGCCCATCTCGAGATGAACACCGTCAATCGCACTGCCCTTGTCACAGGAGCGACCGGCTTCATCGGCGGCCGGCTCGCGAGCGCGCTGGCCGACGATGGCTGGCACGTTCGCGGCCTGGTTCGCGACCGCTCCCGAGCGAGCCACCTCGCCGATCGTGGGATCGAGCTCTTCGAGGGCGACGTGCTGAACGCCGACTCGCTCCGCGGCGCAGGCGAGGGCGCCGAGGTCGCGTATTACCTCGTCCACGCGATGGGGCGCGGCGGCGAGGGCGACTTCGAGGAGATGGAGCGACAGTCGGCGAAGAACTTCGCGGAGATGGCCAAGCAGGAGGGCGTGCGCCGCGTCGTTTACTTGGGCGGACTCGGAGACCAGCCGCGATCGAAGCACCTGCGCAGTCGGGCACGAACGGCCGAGATTCTGCGCGAGCACGGGCCTCAGCTCACCTACTTCCGGGCGGCCATGGTCGTGGGAGCGCAGAAGCGAGTCCTATCGGACGCTTCGTTTCCTCGTCCAGCGGCTCCCGGCGATGATCGCTCCCGCCTGGCTGCAAACCCCGACACAGCCGATCGCGGTGGACGATGTGGTCGCCTACCTGCGGAGTGCGCCGGACGTCTGCAGCCTCGGAGGGACGCGAGGTGCAGATCGGCGGCCCGAATGTCCTCTCGTACGGGGAGATGCTCGATCGGATGGCCCACGCGCTCGGCACGAACCCCCGCCCCAAGATCTCCGTCCCGCTGCTCACACCGTGGCTGTCCTCTCTGTGGATCGGGCTGGTCACGCCCGTCGACGCGAAGATCGCGCGGCCGCTGATCGAGGGACTCTCGACGCCGACCACGGTGACGGACGCGTCCGGCGCAGCGGCCTTCGAGATTGAGCCGATGGCGTTCCCCGAGGCGCTGCGCCGGGCGCTCGACGAGGACCCGGAGTACGGCTAGTGCCCACCGGCCTGCGGCTGCATCCGGACCGGCTCGGCAAGGTTTCCCTCACGGGAGCGGTCTCATCGCGCCAGGCCGGCGAGCTCGAGCTCCGCAGGCCGCTGTCGAAGGTCCTCACCCGCGAGTTCCTGAACCGAGCGGCGCGGGAGTATTGGCGCCTGATCACGCGGTTCACGCTCGGGCTGGTCAGGGTCACGTCGCAGGGTTGCGACCAGGGCGTCGTCCTGATCGCACGACCGCTGGTCCTGCTCCGCTTCCACCCGCCGGAATACGAGCTCGAGGACGAGGGGTCGGTCACCTGGCGAATCAAGCGGGGGATTCTCGTCGCGCCCGGCGGGCGCGATCGCGGATTCCTGCGTCTATCGATCGCACGGACGAACTTCGGCGGCGGGGACGGCGATGGACGAGTGACCGTGCAGATGGAGGTCCAGAACTTCTATCCGTGGCTTCGCGGTCACGGCCCGTTCGCGCGACTGGGCGTCTGGATCTACGCGAACACCCAACAGCGGATCCATCGCGTGGTGACCCGGCGCTTCCTCCGGCGCCTCGCGGCCGCGCTGGAGGGGAAGCAGGCCTTTGCGGGTCAGGGCGCGACGACGGGCTCGGGATAGTCGAGCCGCGCGCGGGCTTCCTCGCCGAGCCTCCAGGGCTCGTGGATCGCCTTGCCCTCGATCGCGGCGAGCTCCGGCACCAGGCGCCGAACGTAGGCGCCCTCGGGGTCGAAGCGGCGGGCCTGTCGGATCGGGTTGAGCACCCGGTTCGGACGAGTGTCGTTCCCGGTTCCCGCGACCCACTGCCAGTTGCCGACGTTGTTGGCGAGGTCGGCGTCGACAAGGAGCCGCTCGAAGTGTGCGGCTCCCGCCCGCCAGTCGATCCCGAGGGTCTTGGTGAGGAAGGAGGCGACGATGAGCCGGGCCCGATTGGAGAGGAAGCCCTCCCGCGCGAGCTGGCGCATGCCCGCATCGACGATCGGATAGCCCGTTCGCCCCTCCCTCCAGGCATCGAGAAACCGCTTGGAGCGCTTCCAACGGGGGCGCCTGCGCCGGTAGTCGTTGCGGGGGAGGTCGGGCCGGGCAGCCAGGACCTGGTGATGGAAGTCGCGCCAGCAGAGCTGGCGGGCGTAGTCGTCGAGCCCCGGCCAGCCGTCTACCCGCGCGAGAACCTCGTTCGCCGAGAGACAGCCGAAGTGGAGATAGGGGCTGAGGCGGGAGGTGGCGTCCTCCGCCAGGTCGTCGGCCCGCTCCTCGTATCGCTTGGAGCCGTTGAGGAGCCATCGGTTGAGGCGTTCCCGCCCAGCGCTCTCCCCGCCCTGGGGCAGATCCTCGACTGGCGTCTCGCGGGTGAGGCCGGAGAGCTTCGGGATCGCCCCTTGCCGAATCCGAAAGGGCAGACGCAACTTCCGCGGCGCTCCCAGGGGATCGCGCTTGACGGCCGCTCGCCAGACATTCCAGTAGGGCGTGAACACGCGGTAGTGGTCCCCGCCCGCGGGGGTCAGCTCGCCGGGCGGGACCACCGTGATCCCCTCGAAGGAACGGACGGCGAGCCGCTCCGATTCGCATGCCCGCTCGAGCCGCCGGAGCCGATCGCGCGCATATCCGCTGACGTCCTCACTCAGGTAGATCCCCTTGGCACCGCATTCGCGCGCCAACCCGAGCACCTCGGTGACCACCTCTCCGCGCCGGCTCACGAGTCGCACACCGCGCTTTCGCAGCGAATGGTCGAGATCGCGGAGACTCTCCAGCAGAAAGGTGAGCCGGTTCGGAGTTCCGCTGCGACCGGACACCAGTTGGTCGTCGAGCACGAAGGCGGGGACCACGCGGTCCGCCTGACGAGCCGCGGCGGTAAGGGCGGGGTGGTCATACACGCGGAGATCCCGCGTGAACAGGACGATCACAGTTTCCACGCGGCTCAGGCTAGTGGCGTGCGGCCTGCCGCTGCGGCCGTGCTTCCAGACCCTGATGAGGAGAGAGGAGAGAGAACTCCTCCGGAGCCCAGGTTCGCCGTGGCCGGACCTCCAGATCTGCCTCTTCGTCCCCTCAGTGGCGGTCGCTGCCACGCCCGACTGCTGATCGATCGGTTCGAGGCGACGCGGTAGCTGGCTGCGGTCTCGCCGCTTGGCGCGGTCGTCGCCGTCGTCCTCGAATAGAGGAGTACCGAACCCAGCGAAACTCATCTGATCTCAGGTCGTCTCACGTGCTCCTCCACGCCTGAAAGCACTGGAGGCAACGGCCCAGGGGCATCTCATAATCCGAAGGTCGCGGGTTCGAATCCCGCCCCCGCTACTGACCAAGGGCCCTCGAAAGGGGGGCCTTGGTGCTTTTCGGGATGCCTACACCGCTCTTTCTAGATGAAGCTTCAGATCGGGCTGCTCGCGAAGCTACCCCTTTGCTCGGGACGTCACTTGAGTCCCGGACTCGCCTCGCAGGATCGCGGCTGCATCCTCGAGGGCGCCGATCGCGGCCGGGTTCCCGCGCGTCTCGGCGAATCGGCAGGCGGCCTCGACCTTGGGTCCGATCGAGCCAGGGTCCCAGGCCATCCCCCGTAACTCAGAGGCCGAGGACTCGCCCAGCGGCTTCGCCTCCGGCGTGCCCCAGCCCGTCGCGACGGCGGAGACGTCCGTGAGCAGGAGCAGCGCGTCGGCCGCGAGCTCGGAGGCGAGCAGCGCCGCGGCGAGATCCTTGTCGATCACGGCCTCCACTCCCGCCAGCCGTCCCTCGTCATCGCGGACTACGGGAATCCCGCCTCCCCCCACGCACACCACTAGGACGCCCGCTTCGAGCAGCAACCGGATCGTCGCCAGCTCCACGATGCTGCGGGGCTCAGGTGACGAGACGACCCGACGATAGCCCTCGCCGTCCGGTGCGATCGCCCAGCCCCGCTCGGCGCGCAGGCGCTCCGCTTCTCTGCGCCCGTACTGCGGGCCGATCGGTTTCGTCGGCCGGCGGAAGGCGGGGTCGTCGCGGTCGACGAGCACCTGCGTGAGCAGGGTGGCGACGGGCCTCCCGCCGAGCGCGTTCTCCAGGCCTTGCTCGAGCAGGTAGCCGATCATCCCCTCGCTCTCCGCCCCGAGGACATCGAGGGGATACGGCGGGACCTCCCGGTAGGCCTCACTCTGCAGCGCTAGCAGGCCGACCTGGGGGCCATTGCCGTGAGTGACGACCACGTCGTGCGTGCGCGCGACCTCCGCTACCGCGGCGACTGCCGCCGCGACGTTCCGCCGCTGAGTCGACGAGTCCGCCTGCTCGCCACGGCGGAGAAGGGCATTCCCGCCGAGCGCCACGACAACGAGTTCGCTTGTCACCCCCAGGTTCTATCGTTTTGTCCGTGCCGCGGAGGGTGATCCTGATGGGCGCGGGAGGGCGCGACTTTCACGACTTCAACGTGATCTTCCGGGACAACCCGGAGGTGGAGGTGATCGCCTTCACCGCAACTCAGATCCCGGGAATCGAGGGACGCACCTATCCACCCTCTCTGGCTGGTCCCCGCTACCCGCGCGGAATCCCGATCCTCGCCGAGGAGGAGCTGCCGCGGCTGATTGCCGAGGGCCGGGTGGACGAGGTCGTGTTCGCGTACTCGGACGTCTCCTACACCGAGGTGATGCGGAGGGCGGCGATCTCCGCGGCAGCGGGCGCCGACTTCACGTTGCTTGGCCCGCGGTCGACGATGCTCGAGAGCAAGAAGCCGGTGCTCGCCGTCTGCGCAGTGCGGACGGGCGCTGGCAAGAGCCAGACGAGCCGAGAGATCGGCCGCATCCTGCTCGAGGCCGGGCTCCAGGTTGCTCTGCTGCGGCATCCGATGCCGTACCACGACCTTGATCGGATCGCCGTTCAGCGCTTCGCCAGCCTGGCCGACATCGACCAATCGGACCCGACGGTCGAGGAGCGGGAGGAGTACGAGCGACCGGTGGAGATGGGGATCGTCGTCTATGCCGGCGTCGATTACGGCGAGATACTCGCTCGAGCCGAGAGTGAGGCGGAGGTGATCATCTGGGACGGCGGCAACAACGATCTGCCCTTCATCCGGCCCGATCTGCTGCTGGTCGTCGTCGATCCCCTCCGGGCGGGAGACGAGCTCAACTATCACCCAGGCGAGGTGAACCTGCGAATGGCGGATGTCGTCATCGTCAACAAAGTCGACAGCGCCACCGGCGATCAGGTGCGCCGGGTGCTCGACGATATCGCCCTGGCGAATCCCGACGCGGCCGTGATCGAGGCCGTTTCGCCAGTGTCGCTGGCGGAAGGCCCCTCGCTCGCCGGAAAGACCGTGCTGGTGGTTGAGGACGGCCCCAGCATCACCCACGGCGGGCTGAGCTTCGGCGCCGGGACGGTCGCCGCACGGCAGGCGGGCGTCGGAACCCAGATCGACCCACGGCCCTTCGCCGTCGGATCGATCGCGGAGACCTACCGCCGCTTCCCGCACATCGGACCGGTCCTGCCCGCGATGGGGTACTCGCACGAGCAGCTGCGCGAGCTCGAGCAGACGATCAACGCGACTGACTGCGACGCGGTGATCGGCGGCACTCCTATTGACCTCGCGCGTGTGATCAGGTCCGATCATCCGATCCGGCGCGCCTCCTACGAGTTCGAGCAGCGCAGCGGCCCGTCCCTGATGGAAGTCCTCTCGGGCGTCGTCGGTCTGGGAGCCCGCTGAGCCGCTCAGCCGTCGGCACTCGACGCGGCGGACAGCTTCTCGCCGACCGCCTCGTGCCTGGTATGGATTTCCGGTGGTACCAGCCGTGCGGAGACCCGATCGGACGATCTCATAACCCGAAGGTCGCGGGTTCGAATCCGGATGCGGCGGACGGTCAGACCGCCGCCGGGCTCCGATCGCGCGCCGCGGTCTCCCAGTCCGGCCGCAGGGGCAGCCCGGCGCGTCCGTCGGAGGTCGCGCGGACGCCCAGCACCTGGTGCAGCTCGATGCGGTTGGTGTCGAATCCGACCCGCGACGCCGCCATGTACAAGCGCCAGACGCGGGCCCTCCGCTCTCCGACCTCGCGGACGGCCTCCTCCCAGCCGCGCTCGAGGTTGGCCCCCCACTCGCGAAGGGTCATCGCATAGTGCTCGCGGAGGTTCTCCTCGTGGCGCACCTCGAGGCCGTGGTCGTGCATCGCGGAGATGATCGTGCCGGGGCCCTCCAGCTCGCCGTCCGGAAAGACGTAGCGGTCGATGAACTTCCCGGCTCGGTGGCGGTCGCGGTTCGAGGACCGCGTGATCGTAGTGGTTGAGCAGCCGGCCCTCGGGCCGCAGCCTTCCCAGCCAGGAAGCGTGAAGTAGGAGCCCAGGTTGCGCGCAGCCGATGTGCTCGGTCAGGCCGATCGAGGAGACGGCGTCAAAGCCGGTCTCGGAGACGTCGCGGTAGTCGAGGAAGCGAACCTCGGCCCGCTCCTGGAGCCCGCGCTCGGCGATCGTCTGCGCTGCGCCCATGACGGCCTGGGGCTCCGAGAGCGTTACGCCGATCGCCTCGACGCCGTAGTGCTCGGCGGCGTGCATCACCATGCCGCCCCAGCCGCGCCGACGTCGAGCAGCCGCTCGCCTGGTTCGAGGGCGAGCTTGCGGCAGACGAGGTCGAACTTCTCTGCCTGGGCCTCCTCGAGCGTCGCGTCGGCCGAGGGGAAGCACGCGCACGTGTAGGCCATCGACGGGCCGAGCACGAGCTCGTAGAAGCGGTTCGAGACGTCGTAGTGGTGGGAGATGACAGCGGCGTCGCGACCCTTCGAGTGACGGATTCCGTGCCTCCGGCGCGGGGGCGACTCCTCGGGAGGCACCGGCGGACGCCGCAGCGCGCCCGGGGCGATGGCCCGCAGAATCCGAATCCGCTCGCTCCAGGGCACGGGCCGAGCATGGGCGAGCAGCGCGTGCAGGGCGGAGTGGGCGTCGCCGCGCAGCTCCAGCGCTCCGGTCACGTAGGCGCGGGCCAGGCCCAGTTCACCGGGCGCCGTGGCGATGTAGGCGACCGCCTCGGGACGGCGGATCTCGAGCACCACCTCGGCGTCGGCCGGTCCGGCGCTGCTGCCGTCGTAGGCCCGGAACGCCACCGGGGCCCGGTCGTCCATGACCTTCGTGAAGATGTCCGCGAGTCGCACGGGGTCAGCTCCCCTTTACGCACTTCTCGTAGAGACCAAGCAGCCGACGGTCCGGATCGTACTTCTCCTTCAGCGAGTCGTACGCCTCGCCGCCGTAGAGCCGGTGAAAGGCGTCCTCCTCGTAGAAGGAGGTCGAGTACAGCGACTTGCGCCCACCCAGGTCGGCAACCAGCTGCTCGATGAACAGGTTGCGATCGTTCTCGCCCGCCCCGGGTCTGCGCTCGACTGCTCCCCAGAAGCCGAAATTGACGTAAGTGGTGTCCGGGTCGAGCGCGTACAGCGTCCACGGCGCCTGGCCCTGTCGCAGGCGCAGCGGGCAGACCCAGACGGGCGCCATCCCGATCTCGCGGTGGAAGGCCTCGAGGAACTCGGCGGCCCGCTCGACGGGCACCTCGACGTCCTGGATGACCGCCTCGCGACCCGGCCGGCCCCGCAGGCGGTCGAACCGGGCCGTGATCTCGTATCGGCGCTCGAGAGCCGACGATCTTCCAGTAGACGTCGCTGCGGAGCCAGCGCTTGGGCCATAGGCGTCGCAGACGCGGGCGCTGGACCCCGAACGAGCGCGAGCACCAGAACCAGTCGGTGTCCCAGCGCCACAGGTAGTCGTGGATCGTCAGGTGATCGTCCCGGCGGCGCGGGATCGAGCGGTAGTAGATCTGCTCGCCCGTGTAGTCGGAGGTCCGTGGGCGCGTCGTCGACCATCGTGCCGAGCGAGAGGTAATGGGTCCCTGGGCCGAACACCGTGCCGTCCATGAAGTCCACCGGCCTCCCCATCCCAGGCGCGCGTCGCGCCGATCTCGGCCACGGCGGCGAAGTAGGCGTCCGCATCGGCGAAGGGCAGGTGACGCAGCCGCACGTAGGGCCGCACCGGCTCGAGCTCGATCCTCAGCCGCAGCGCATAGCCGAGCGTGCCGTACGAGTTGGGGAAGCCGTGGAAGAGGTCGCGGTGGGCCCCGTCGGGCCGCGCCACCACGACGCGCCCGTCACCGGTCATCACCTCCAGCTCGAGCACCGACTCATGGGGAAGGCCGTTGCGGAACGAGGACGACTCGATCCCCAGCCCGGTGACCGCGCCGCCGAGGGTGATCGTGCGGAGCTGGGGAACGACCAGCGGCATCATCGAGTGGCGGAGCGTGGCGTCGACCAGGTGCTCGTAGGTGGTCATCCCCTGCACATCAGCCGTCCGGGCTCCGGGATCGACCGAGAGCACACCATCGAAAGCGCCGACATCGAGGCGGGGCCCAAACGCCGCGGAACGGGGACGGAAGAGGTTCGATGTGCGCTTCGCGAGCCTCACGGGGGTCCCCATGGGAATCGCCAGGTACTCCTGGCGCAGCCTGTCGAGGCGGCGCCGATATTCCTCGTCGAGCGCCGTGCCGAGGCCGGGGCCGGGGCCGGACTCCGTCCCGCCATCGACCATCGCGTGCACCTTCGTCGCCGATGGAGCGTTCACCTGCAGGGCATTCTGCCTGGTCTGCAGTCACCCCCGGGCGATAGGGCCGCGAACTGGACCCGGCACGCAGCGGCCGGAGGTGTGAGGCTACGGAGCAAAGCCCGCTACCGAGGAGAGAAGATGGCAGACAGCGTGTACCGAGTCACCGAAGTGGTCGGCGCCAGCTCGGATTCGTGGGAGCAGGCGACGAAGAACGCAGTAGAGAAAGTGAGCGAGACCGTACGTGACCTGCGAATCGCCGAGGTCATTCGCCAGGACGTGACGATCGACGGCGGAAAGGTCTCGGAGTTCCGCATCCGCCTGGGGGTCTCGTTCAAGTACGACAAGGAGTAGCGGCTCGATCCCCGGGGGCCGCCGGTCAGGGGGCGGTCCTCGGGCCTTGCCCGAGTGCGGGGAGTTCCACGTTCTCCTGCGGGGCTCCGCCACTAGGCTGACCTCGGAATGGCCCTCGACGACCGGCTGGACCTGTACGAGGTGAAGGCGCAATTCGAGCGCTTCACCGAATGGCTCGACCTGGGCGAGATCGTCGCCGACCTGGGGTTCCTGCGGCGGGCGCGACGAACGCTGCTGCCCCTGCCGCTGATCGACCGACCCGTGCCGATTGACCCCTCGACGCACCTGCAGCCGTTCCGCTCGCGACCGGTGCCGGAGCTTCAGGGCAGACGAATCGCCCTGGTGGCCTCGGGGGGCGGCGGGGCGGCTGTGGCCCTCGCGGGGGTCAAACGTGCCTTCGAGGAGGCGGGAGTCGAGCCGGAGGAGATCATCGGGTGCTCCGGTGGCGCGATCTGGGGCTCGATGTGGGCGGCGGGGATGAGCTCCGACGAGATGACGGACTTCTCGCTCTCCTGGCGGCCGGAGGACTACCTGGACATCCAGTGGCTCAAGCTGCCCCGGTTCGCCCTCTCGGCGCTCAGAGGGTTCTCGGGGCTGGCGAAGGGGGAGGCGATTGAACGCCTCTTCGACACGCGGCTGACGAGGATGCCTTGCGGGGAGGCGCCGATTCCGATCACGACCATCGTCTACAACATGGACCTCGGCAGGGTCGAGTACTTCGGGTCGAGGCGCACGCCCGAGGTCACAATCGGCCACCTCGTCCGGGTGGCGATCGCGCTGCCCCTGTTCATCGAGTCGGTTTCCGTACGCGGCCATCTCTACGTGGACGGGGGGATCATCGAGAACTGGCCGGCACAGCCGGCGATCGAAGCCGGTGACCGCTTCGACCACGTGATCGGCGTCAACCTGATGCTGCCCAAGGGCTTTGAGCCCCGGGACATAAGCGGCTGGCCGGATAGGACCGGTGGCCTGCTGCAGGCGAGCCGACAGCTGCAGCAGGGCTACCACCTCGAATTGGCGCGGCGGGCGAAGGACGAGCTGGGGGAGAAGCTGAAGCTGATCGAGCCGATCGACGAGGCGGAGATCCGAGGTGTCTCGTTCTACGACCTGTTCTTGGATCGGACCCAGTGGCCGCGGCTGATCCGGCAAGGCTACGAGTCGGCGACCCGGGTGCTGCAGGGCTTCCGCTGAGCCCTCGGCGCAGCTGCGCCCAGGGGCTCCATACTCTGCCCATGGCAGTTGTCGACGCCGAAGAGCGGCCGACACCAGAGAGCCGCCCTCCCGCCGGGCTCACCGCCCTGATCGAGCGCTTCGACCCGGAGGTAATCGACGTGCCCAGCGGCTCGGCGCGCATCCGTCTGGCCGTCAATGGCGAGGGCGAGTGGGAGGCGGTGATCGATAACGGCGCAATCGAGTTGCAGCCGGCGAGCGACCGCCAGCCCGACGCCCTGTTGAGCGCCGACGGTGCAACCTGGGAGGCGATCGCCCGTGACGTGCGCGGTGGAATGGTCGCCTTCCGCGAGGGCCGCCTGAGCGTCCGGCAGAACCTGCACCTCGGCGTCGGCTTCCTTGCCGCCACCAGCGCCATAGCCGACGAGCGTCGGCTTCGCTTCGAATCCGTCCGCACCCGGCTCGGCAAGATCTCGACGCTCTCAGCGGGCGAGGGCGATCCCGTGATCTGCGTGCACGGGCTGGGCGGGACCAAGGCCTCGTTTCTCCCCACCGTCGCCGCGCTCGCCGACCACCATCGAGTGGTCGCGATGGACCTGCCCGGGTTCGGCGATTCCGACAAGCCGCTCGGCGCCGCCTATGACGCTCGTTATTTCGCCCGCGCGATCGAGGCCCTGCTCGACGAGCTCGGGATCGAGCGCAGCCACCTGATCGGCAACAGCATGGGCGGGCGCGTGGCGATCGAGATGGGGCTGCTGCATCCCGAGCGCACACAGAGGATCGCCCTGCTCAGCCCGGCCCTGGCCTGGTTGCGCAACCGCCGCTGGCGCTGGCTGCTCCGGGCACCGCTCCCCCTGCTCGGCCTGGTCCAACCGGCGCCGCGGGTGATCACCGAGCCGATCGTCCGCAACCTCGTTCCGGGCGGCAAGGACGGCTGGTCGGCTGCGGGCGTGGACGAGTTCCTGCGCTCATTTCTCACGCCGCGCGGCCGGGTTGCATTCTACGAGGCGGCCCGAAACATCTACCTCGACGAGCCGCACGGTGAACGCGGCTTCTGGACTCGACTCGCCCAGTTGTCCCCCCAGACACTTTTCATCTGGGGGCGCCATGATCAGCTCGTGCCGGTGGGCTTCAGGAAGCACGTCGAGCGGGCACTTCCCGCGGCGCGTCACCTGGAGCTCGACTGCGGCCACGTGCCGCAGCTCGAGGCACCAAAGCAGACGCACAACGCCATCCGAGAGTTCTTCGCCTGACCCCCTTCACGCGTGGGAACGTGGAGATCGTTCGGCGGGTGAACGTAGCCTTCAACGACCCAGGAGCGTGGCGATGACCATCCTGATCGGCCACGGTGGTGCGAGCGCGATCGCACCGGCGAATACGATCGCATCGTTCGACGCAGCCCGGCGCGCGGGCGTCGACATGATCGAGTTCGACGTCCGGCCGCGAGGATCGCAGCTGCTGGTGGCGCACCTCGCTCCCCAGGCTCGCCGCCGCGGCTGCCTGACTCTCGACGACGCCTTGGACCACCTCGCGCAGCCGCACTTCTCGGGGATCGGGTTGAACGTGGACGTCAAAGGCCGGGGCTACGAGTCGGCGATCGTGGCGATGCTGCGCGGGCACGGCCTGCTGGAGCGCTCCCTGATCTCATCCCAGTCGGCGGACATCGTCGAGTCGGTGCGGAGCGTCGCCGCAAATGCCCGGACAGCGATCTCGATCGGCGGATACATCTCCCGCCGCGTCAACCGCTGGCACCCGCATGCCTGGCCTGAACGGCTGCTGCATGAGCTGGCCGCTGGCCGTTTCGGCGACGTGATGCTGCACCACAAGCTCGTAGACGCCGAGATCGCGGAGGCCATTCGGCGGCTCGGCCGCCGGCTGTTTGCCTGGACCGTCGACGAGCCGGCGCTGTTCGCGAGGATCGCCGCTCTCGGCGTCGCCGGTGTGGCGACGAATGACCCGGCGCGCCTCCGGGCGCCGCATTGAGGGGCGTTCAGCCTGACGCACCCCGCTCTAGCGACTCACCTGCTGTCAGGCGGGCCTTTCCTTTCCCTTCAAGAAGGGACTTCTGGAACCGCCTCAAGTCTGGCGACCTCCGTCAGCGCGCCACTGAAGGACATCGTGGTACGCCCGACGACGATGGCCGTGCGCGCTCAGCGACCCGATCCGCCTTCAGATCGTCGGCTCGCTGCCGTGCGCTTTCGGCGCTCCCAGTGCGCAGTCCACTTCCGCTTCCGCGTGAATGGGGGAGTCTCGGCCAGCGGGGACGAGGACTGGGGGGAATAGTCGCTTTGGACGAGAAGCGGGAGCGAATCGGCGCCATCCTGGCGACGAGCTATGTGCCTCGCCTAGCGCCCCAGGAACTCCGATTCGAGCACCAGGTCCTTGAGCAGCGACTGGTACTCGACATGGGTCTCGTGCTCGGTGGTGCGCCAGCTCCGGCCTTCCTCGGTTCGCATGAACTCGCGGTAGTCGGGTGCCCCCGGCCGTCGCACGTTGTCCGCAACGACGATCGAGCCCGGATGCAGCCAGCCCCGGTCTAGGATCAGCTCGAGATCGGGCAGGTAGGCGGACTTGTCATGGTCGATGAAGACGAAGTCCAGCGCCCCGCTCTTGATGGCGTGCTCGGATTCGAGCGCCGCGGTCGTAGCGCCACCATCGCCGAGCGTCCCGACGCGTACCGTGAGCTCCTCGCCGATGCCGGCATGGTCCCAGATGCGGCGGGCGATCGCCGCGTTCTCGGCGTTGAACTCGATCGACACCAGACGCGCCCCTTCGGGCATCATCCGGGCCGCCCGCAGGGCGCTGTACCCACAGTAGGTCCCGAGCTCGAGCAGTTGGCGCGGCTTGGTCCGCCGGATCGCTGCGTCCAGGATCTTGCCCTTCTCGTCGCCGACGTTGATCAGGAAGCTGCGGTGGTACGCGAAGTCATCGATCACCCGGATCACGTCGTCAGGGTCACCCGGACGGGCCTCGGCCTCGACGTGCCGGGCAAGAGCCAGCTCGCGCCCGTCACCCACCTGCCACTCGGTCTCGAGGCGCCGCCTGCCGAGGAGCATGCGAAGCGTCGACCAGCGCAGGAACGGAAGCCGCTTCCCACCCAGCTCGGATAGCCGCGACATCGCTACCAGCCTGACAGACGATGCATCCCGGTTTGCCTAGGCGTAGTGGCAGAACTCGAGGCCCAGGGGCTCTGCGGGCCGGCGATCGAAGAACAGGGAGGTGACCCCCGAGGCGGGATTGGTGCACGGGTGGCCCTGCAGCGAGGCCGGCGATCGGAATCCTTGAGCCTCCACCAGCTCGCCCAGCTCACCGAACCGCGCTGGGCTGCTCACCCCGAACGCCAGGTGCGCGCCGATTCCCTGGCGAATCCAGTCGTCGAGGACGTTGCGCTCGATGCCGCGCGGTATCGCAACCTCGACCCTCAGCCACCCGCGATCTGGGTCAGCGGCGAGGGCCTCGAAGATCGTGGTGGGGACCGTCCGGCCCACGAGCTGTGCGAGCTGTTTCGTCAGGATCGTGCTCGGGAACGTGTGCCCATTGGAGCCGAACCCGGCTTCCGCGGCGGCCGAGTCGAGCGTTCCCTCTTCCTCGGGGGCCGCCATGAACCCGACGTGGTCGATCCCCGAGATCAGCGAGCTGATGGTGCTCGCCGAGGCGCACTGCGGCAGCAGCTGCTCGAGGCACTCCTCGGCGCTCGTCGTCGTCATCAGTCGGGCCGCAGCTTGGAAAGCGGCGGGGACTCGATCCGGCTCGGTACTGAGGAGCGCCTGGCTGATTCGCACGTTCACATACGCTACGCCGCGCCGGGTTCCGCTCAACCTGAGCGGTACTTGCGCGGAGCGAGAAGGCGCTTCTCAAGAGGTTGCTCCTTTCCATGCGAAGCGGATAGCAGACAGCCCGGCGGCTTTGGCGTCAGCTGGCTCTGCGCCCCGTCACACGACGGGCAAGGCCGGTCACGACTCTGCCCACAGCGCGAAAGAAGCGGGTGAAATCTACGGGCTGCATTAGACCCTTCATGCTGTGAGCCTAATCTCGCTTGCCTCGAGACCGCTTCTCGTCCAAAGCGGCACTAGGCGAGGTGGTCGCATATCGCGGAGGACGAACTCGCTGTTCGTCATTGGACCCGGCGATCAGGGCTGGCCGCAGAGGGATGTCGACCGCGGCAGCGAGGTCGACTCGCGCGGTATCACGGTCTACGCGGTCGCCGATCACGGCCACGATATGGCGGAGGCCAGTGTGACCGGGTTCGCCGCCTGGACCCTCGTGTTCGGAAACCCCGCGGCGGGCGCAAAGTACGGAACCGTCCTGCCCACCACCGCTCCGTCCTTAGTGTGGGTCCGCGGTGAAACCTGAGTACGCGCCGTCAGGGCTGATCGCGGCGCGGACCCTCACGACGGCGTCATCGCCGTCGCGCGCATCAACGGCCACCAGGTAGTCCAATCGCTGCTCGCCCCAGGTCGCGCTGGCGTGCCGTTCCATCACGGAGATCCCGGCAGCCGAGAGTGCTCCCCTGGCACGCCGGGTCAGCGCCGGTCCCTCAAAGCGCACAAATTGCACCGACAGAATCCTTTCCATCAGGGGTGCGAACACCCTCGCGCGTGCCACGGAGCGCACAGGCGAACCCAAATACTCGCTCTCGTCCACAGCGCTACCGCGACAACTCTGGGCTAGGTGATCTCCTCGACTGGAAGGCCAGCCTCATTCCAGGCGGCGAATCCCCCCGCCACCTCCGCCGCCACCCGGCGCAGAGTCGCCTTCGACCGGATCGCGTGTTGGCAGAGGTAAATGGCGCCCGGTCCCTCCGGACTTGCGATGTGCTTGGCGAGCGAGACCGGTCTTGCCCCAGGTGGGGCCCCGTGCTTTCCATGCAGCAATAGTGCCCGGCCTTCCAGGTGTTTGGTCCTTTTTCCTCAGGGCTGGCCCTGCCGCCCTTGTTAGTGGAAATTTGCAGTCCCTAGAAGGGTCTAGCTGTTGAGGTGTCGCCAGTAGTCTCGGAGACCCCGACCAAAGGAGCCCACATCGCCATAAACGCCGATCTCAACGTCAGAGCAACCGGATCCCGCACCGCGAGAATTGGACAGCGACACCACGAGCATGACCGCTGCGATGGGGAGCCTCCCACCGTCAGAAGGCCCTCCCGAGCCGACCGCCGCTGAGCGTCAGGTGGCCAATTTGATCCCAATCGATGCCGATCCGGAGATCGCCAGAGCCGTCCTCGATCGGGTACCGCTCTGGTTTCACACGTTCTCGCTTAACGGGTCCAAGGAGCTCTACACCCACGGCATCGCTCGCGACCACCGCTACCGGATCCCCGCCCTACCCGAGGACTTCGCTGGGATGAGCGTGCTCGACGTCGGCACCTTCGACGGCTTCTACGCGTTCCTCGCCGAGGCGCGCGGGGCGAGGCGGGTCGTCGCGGTCGACAACGAGCAGTACAGGGAATGGGTCAGCTCGCGCTGGGGCGTCGAGCTGGATGGAGGCGAGGGGTTCGCCGCGATCCGGGAGCTACTCGACTCCGAGGTCGACTACCGCCGGCTCGACGCATTCGATCTGGACGAGCTCGCTGAGACGTTCGACCTCATCCTCTGCTTCGGGATTCTCCACCGGGTGGAGAACCCGATGGGCCTGCTCAAGACGCTTCGGCGTCGCCTCGCGGCCGGCGGACGGGTGCTGCTCGAAACCCACGGCCCGGCGGATCGGGCTCTCGAATCCTCGGCGGCGGTTCACATTCCCTCGGCAGGAGAGGTCTATGCCCGTGATGACTTCGTGTACTGGGGCTTCACCCCCGCGGGTTTGGACGCGATGGCCCGCCATGCGGGCTTCGAGGGCTTCGAGCTGATCGATGCGCCGGTGATCGACGGCCATCCGCGTGTGCTCGGGGGGCTCCGATCCGGCCCGCTCGACTGATCGCGGACCGGCGGCGGTTCGTTCACGCCAGCAAAACGAGTGGAGCGTCGAGCACGATCGGCAAGACTGGCCACCCCTTTCAAGCCTGGTTGCACTCGAGCTCGAGCTGGTCGGCAACGCGACTGAAGATGACGACGAGTGGATCGATCGCGCCGCTGCGGTCAAGACGGTCCGCGACTACTACACCCAGGCCCGGGCCGAACGGGCGAAGCTGAACTAAGATCGGGCCCATGGCCGACACCGAGATCAAGGCCGAGATCGTCTTCGCCGACAACACGACGTTGCACGTGCGGAGCACGGTCGAGCAGATCATGACTGCGATCGAGGGCGTGACCACCCCGCACATCCCCGTGATTGCGCTCGTCGATCAACAGGGGAGTGAGGTCTGGCTGAACGCCAATCAGATCCGCGCGTTCAAGACGTACAACCCATCCGAGCCTCTCATCACCTGGGCCTAACGCCATGGCCGACAACGAGAAGCACGCGGTGATCATCCTCGACAGCGGCAAGCACTTCAACGTGCAGAGCACCGTCGTGGAGATCGAAAGCCAGATCACGGCTGAGAAGGAGAAGGGCGCGTCTCTCTCCGTGATCAAGGTCGTCGATGAAAGTGGACGAGAGATCTGGGTCAACGCCAACCACATCGCCGTGTTCCACGAGTACGTGTCAGGCCGACCACTGGTCGCCTTCGCCTGATCAAAGGCTGAAGATCGAACCCCCTTCACCCGATGGCGTGAAAGTTCTTAGTTGGCCGAGCGGGCGAAGCTGAACTAGCCTGAGCCGCTCTGCCGGGGCTCTGCTGGCCCGACGTCGTACGTCGCCGTCGGGCAGTTCGTCCCTCACGCGAGCCTCCGCATCCTCGCCGCTCTCTGCCTCTAGCACGGCCAGCATGTGACGCGGTACACGTGCCCCTTCTGGACTCTTGCGGTCGCCGCGTCTATGGAAGCTGATCACCTCGACGCGATTGCTGATCGGCTCGCCGCGCAGCCGCTCCGGAGCATATGTTGTTATTAGAAGAACTGTTAGAATTGTTGTAATAAGAAGTAATTTTTAAACTAGAAGTAAAGGAGCACGTTAATAAAGCACTTGCTCGGCGCACCGCCCAGAAGCTCAGCGAGCGGCTGCGCGGCAAGCCGATCAGCAATCGCGTTGAGGTGATCGGCTTCCACAGAGGAGCATGCGCGGCAGCCGCCGCGCACGGATTGCGCTCGCGCCTGGTGATCTGGGCCGACTACGCGCCCGAGGCGCTCGGGTCGTGGGCTCTCCGGGCCGGAGTGGACGGGATCTCGGTCGAGCACTTCCTGCTCACTGAGCGGCTCGTCTGGGTGCTTCGGAAAGCCGGACTGAGCGTCAACACCGGCATCGTAAACCGCCCGGAGCTCCTCAGTCGGGTGCTCGAGTTCGCTCCGGACGCGATCGGCACAGATCGACCGCACGAGCTGCGCGCGGGGGCCGAGACGGCCTCGGCGCGCCGGCGCTCAGCAGTCGCTGAAGCCGAGGCCGCAACGCCTGCTGATCCGCGAAAGCTCCGCTGCGTCTAGGCGCCGCGCTGGCGGCGCCCGTCGCGACCTAGCGCTCAGCGAGGTTCAGCGCCGTCCAGTCCGGGTCGCAACGGTCGAGGTGCCGACGCATCCCCTTCTCATCGCCCTCGATGTTCAACAGGTCTTTGACCTGGACATCCTCCGGGCGCGTAGCTCGACCCGTGACGATCACGCTCCACCGCGCCCGTTGCGGCAACTTAGGAAGTTCGGAGTAAGGTAGTTGGGCTGGCACTGCGGCCAGATCGTCATCCCTCGGTGCCCGCGCTTCAACTTCGCTCGCTGGGTCATCCCTCTTCCTTCCGCGCGACCCGCTACAGAGGGCACGAAGGGTCTGAGGTCTTATGACCGGAAGCAAGCTCTCCCAACGAGCAGCACAACGGCGCGGCGAGTTGCATCACGCCGACGGCGACCGTCATGTTGCGCTAACGATCGAGGCACACCGCCACCTGAACACCCCCGGCTCGGGCCGAGGCAGTATCCAGCATCGAGAGGGGAGACGGTGGCATGACCGAAACGACTCCCTAGCTCTCTGAGATCCTCGAGTCGGAGCGGCCCGCGTTGCCCAGCAGGCCTCTCGACGTTGGCCGCTGCAGCTCGTAATCACGAGGACGCGAAGCGCGAGTGGCCCTTTCGGGTGGAGCCACCACGACCGATAGAGAGACATGCTCGAGGACGAATGCTGGTTGCCGAACTACAGGAACTTGAGGAAGTAAAGACGCTGATCACCAAGGGTCAGCAAGTTGGCGTGCTCACCTTCGGTGACGTCGCCTCGGCCGTTTCCGAGGTCGACCTCGACGAGTCCGACGTCAAGGACCTCTACGGGCACCTCGAGAAGATCGGGTATCGAGCTGGTCGAGGACGTCGATCCGGCGCAGCAGGCCGCGGCCGAGGCGAGCCGCTCGCGGCCGGCAAGGGCCGAGGTCGCAAGCGCCAGAAGCAGGCTCTCGACCTGAAGCCCGACATGACGACCGACTCCCTGCAGCTCTTCCTCAAAGACATCGGCAAGCTCCGGCTGCTGACCGCCCAGGAGGAGGTCGAGCTCGCCAAGCGGATCGAGCGCGGCGACCTCGACGCCAAGCAGAAGATGGTCGAATCGAACCTCCGCCTGGTCGTCTCGATCGCCAAGAACTACCGCAACCAGGGCCTCCCCTTCCTCGACCTGATCCAGGAGGGCACCCTCGGCTTGGTCCGCGCCGCCGAGAAGTTCGACTACCGCAGGGGCTTCAAGTTCTCCACCTACGCCACCTGGTGGATCCGCCAGGCGGTCGCCCGCGCGCTCGCCGACAAGGCGCGGACGATCCGCATCCCCGTCCACATCGCCGAGAAGCTCAACAGGATCGGCCGCGTGGAGCGCAAGCTGGTCACGGAGCTGGGCCGCGAGCCGACGCTGGAGGAGATCGCCGAGGTCACCGGCGACATCGAGCCCGAGGAGGTCGACTCGATCAAGCGCTCGGCGCAGGCGCCTGTCTCGCTGGAGAAGCCGGTGGGCGACGAGGAGGAGTCGGAGTTCGGCCAGTTCATCGCCGATGAGAAGGCCGAGTCCCCCTTCGAGCGGGCGGCCGAAATCTTCACCAAGGAGGCGCTGCGTGAGGCGCTGGAGAACCTGTCGTACCGCGAGCGCCGCGTGCTCGAGCTCCGCTACGGACTCGGCGACGAGGATCCGCGCACGCTCGACGAGGTCGGGCGGACCTTCAACGTCACCCGCGAGCGGATCCGCCAGATCGAGAACCAGTCGCTCAAGAAGCTGCAGAGCCTCGCCGAGGCGCAGAAGCTTCGCGAACTCGCCTAGCTGATCTGGAAGCCGGGGCGTCCAGGCACGCTTAAGCGCCGCGGCGCTGTTAGAGATGTCGATTGTGCGACATCGAAGCTGCGCTGCGCTACCTGGTCAAGAAGGAAGAGCGGGGGCGTGATGCCCCTAGGCTTCGCCCCGCGTGAGCGCCTCTCGAGACATCCGAACCCCCGACGCTGCGGGCCGGTGTCGCCGTGGTGACCGACAGCACGCCGTATCTGCCTCGGGGGCTGGTCGACCGGTGGGGGATTCGCGAGGTCAGCCTGTATGTGGGCTGGGATGGCGACCTGCGGCCCGAGCATGAGTACGACGACCTCGATGCCTTCTATGCGCGGCTGCGCGAATCCCCGACGCTGCCGTCGACCTCGCAGCCATCGGTGGGAGACTTTCGCGCTTGCTACGAGCCGCTCGTCAGCGCAGGGCGCGACGTGGTCTCCGTTCACATAGCCGCCGGCATCTCGGGGACCTGCGAGAGCGCGACCGAGGCGGCGCGCTCCCTGGCCAAAGAAGGGCATCCCGGGCGCATAGAGGTCGTCGACAGCCAGACCGGCGCCGGCGGTCTGGGCTGCCTCGTCGTGGCTGCCGCGCGTGCAGCCGAGCAAGGCGCAGAGCTGGACGCCGTCGTCGATGCCGTGCACCAAGCCCGCCAACGCCTCGAAATCTGGTTTTGCCTAGACACTCTCGAATACCTGCGCCGCGGCGGGCGCATCGGGGCGGCACAGGCGATGCTCGGGACGGCGCTGAAGGTCAAACCGATCTTGACCTTCGGCACCGAGATCTCCCCGGTCGGCCGCGTCCGAACGAAGAAGCGCGCTTTGGAGCGGATGGACGAATACCTGCGTGGGCTGCACGACCGCGGCGCAACGGACTGGGTCGTGCAACACGCCCAGTCACCCGAGGACGCCGAGCATCTGGTCGCTCAGGGCACCAAGATCTTCGGCGCGGGTCCGCTGTTCTGCACCGAGGTGGGGCCGGTGCTCGGCACGCACCTCGGCTCCGGAATGCTCGTCGGAGGCGTCGTGCGCGCCTGAGCCGTTCAGCGCCGGCGCGGAGACGACCTCCCGCTCATGTTGTCCCAGCCGCTCTCGGGCCCGTCAGTGTGGCTCGAAGCGCGAGAAGCAGGAGCGCGAGGAAACATCCTGGTTTCCATGCGGGGGAGTCGCGCCATTGTTGGTCTCGCTCGCTGCCGCTTCGCACGAGAGAGCAAGCGCGAGGTCGCTGAGTGCTGCTTTCCATGCAAAGCGGCTAGCCGCTTTTTGTCCAAAGCGATAGCGAGCGCTACCCCAACAGCGCCGGCGGCTTCGAGGGCCTCCACGGCTTTCGCTGCACATCTGCAACCCGCACGATCCGGCCACCTCGCGACGAAGGACGCGCGAGGGCGTCCTTCGCATTAGGGCGGGTGCTAGGCACAGTCTGCTCAGAGACAGGCGTCTGTGAACAGGTCGACCTTGTTGAAGAACCCGTTATCGGAGCCGTCCAGGCCACTGCTTGGATTCGGGGGGTTCTTGGCCTGGGCTGGCATCACCGGCGGATTGCCCAGTGCGGCCGGGTTGCTCCCCAGCACGGCGCAGGCGGGCGGCGTCAAACCGGCAGGGAAATGGCCGCTCGTACGGCCAAAGGCAGACGAAGCCAGCGCCGCGATCATTACGAGGGCCAGGGCGGCGGATGCGACTAACGCTCTCATTGGTTCCTCCTCCCGGGGGATGTTTGGAGTCCACCCTCTCATAGCTGCCGGGATCGTCGCAACGATAAAAGCGTCGGTGGCGTTGCGAAATCGGGTCGACGTTCTCCTCCGACGTTGCTCTCGCAGTATCTAGCCAACGGTGCTGCTTTCCATGCAAAGCGTTGCCGCATCTCGGCCAAAGCGGCTGTTTCGGCAGACGCACCCGCTAGCCGGTGATTCCGCACCCCATGCGAAGCAGAAGCGGCGTGCTTCGAATGCTCAATCATCCCCGATGAGTGCTCAGGATCTGCCGCAGGAACGGCACAAAGCTCTCCGCATCGTCGAGGTAGGCCATGTGGTGGCCGGGAAACTCGACGAAGTCGACGCCAAGGCGAGCGGCAAGCGCCTCTCCGGCGCGACAGTAGTAGTACGGCCAGCTCTCGTGCCCTCCCGCAAGGACCAGCGGCACCTCGCTCTCCCCTAGCGCCTCGAGGTCCGGAACGAATTCGACGACCGGCCGCATCTCGTAGCGGGCGAAGAAGTCCCAGTTGCCCGCCAGCCGCTGCATGAGCTCAGCTGGTCTGGGCTCGTCCTCCGCCCGCGCGACACTGGACATGAACTTCACCAACGCGGGGCCGACACCTTGCTCGTCGACGATCCTGTCGAGCTCCTCGAAGAAGGCAAACCACTGCTCGGCATCGTCCAGAACGCTGACGACCGGCGGCTCGTGAGCGACCAGCAGCTCAACCGCGTCCGGGGAACGCGCCGCTAGGTCAAGCGCGATGACCGCGCCGCTGCTGCTTCCGAACACCGATGCAGAGCTCATCCCGTTGTACTCGAGCACGGCGAGCGCGTCGGCCCTCTGCACTTCCACGCGCAGCTTCGTCGGATCGGTTCGCAATGGACTGCGAGAATTGCCTCGGCGGTCGTATGTCAGGACGGTGTACTCATCGGCCAGGCTGTCCGCAATACTCGGAGTAGCTACCGGCATCGCCCCCACCGCGCGCGATCAGCAGCAAGCCGGGCCCGCGACCGCGGCGCTCAAAATAGATGTCGGCCCCATCGGCGACGACAGTTCCTGTAGTGAGACTCGTGCTCATGTCCCCCTCCTTTAGTTCGCGGTTGTGCGCCTCGCGCTGGTTGCGGTGGTGGTCGGTCTCGCCGGGGCACAGGGGGTTCGGGTTCGAGCCGGAAGCCGCACCCGACCCCGTTCAGAGTTTCGCGTAGCTGCGGTCGTCTCCGTGGCGGCCCTGCGGACGCCCGCTCGGGACGAGCGACGAGAGTCCAGTTCAGGGCGCTGCGCTCCTCCTCTGCGCTGGAAGCGGGCGCGAGCTCTGAAGCGCTCCTTTCCAGGCAAAGCAGCTATTCCGCGTCTAGCGGGCCGCAATGTCGCTTTCCTGGGAAAGGGGAGCGCCGCTTAGGCAGGGTGGCGGCTCACCTCGCGAATACTCAGGCGGTGGTAGCGAGAAACGAATCGGTCGGCCAAGGCATGATACGAATTACGCGATATGAATCAAAAGTCCGGCTCGCACTTGCGCGTCTCGAACTCGCAGGGTGGGAGTCCTGGCGCTGACCGTGGCACTAGCGCTAGCGGGATTCGGCTGCCTCTTCGGGTCTGGCGAAGAAGGGCTCCGAAGGAGCCGCTTGCGATCCCGCGCGGCCCGCCGTGGCTCACTACAGCGGCGGGGTCAGCGCCCGCGGCACACGGGCCTCGCCCCCGTGCCATGCATGACGTTGGTCGGGAAGACCAGCGAAGCCGGGCCGCCGTCGGTGTGACACGGTCGGGATCGCTCTTCTACGCGCCGCTACTTCGAAAACAGCGTCGCCACCGCCCACAGAACACGCTGCAGGGCCCGGAGTGGGTCGTGCGTTCGGTCCAGTGATCTGGGCGCGACCTGGACCACGCTCGACTCCGGCGGGCCGACCACGGGCGGCTTGGTGCCGCCGTGGATGAGCATCGACCCGCGACACGTTCCGCATCTGGTTTGCGACCACGCTGCCAAGTCTTGTGCGGCGCCCGGATCTCATGGAGCGACGACGATGGCAACCACTGGCAGACCAACCCATCGCGTCGGCTGCCCCGCTCAGGGAGGGGAGAAGCTGCTTGGAAGGGTCCGCCGCCGGCCTCTGGAGCGAAGACCGGTTGGCTACCCGCACGTCGTCTACTACTGCGCCAACACGATCGACATCGCTGCCGAGCAACCTGTGGTGCTACAAGTCGCTCGACGGTGGCGCCGACCTTCAACTTCGTGGGCAGCTTTCCCGACCCCACCCCGCCGCCGGGCTGCACGGAGCGATCACCCGTCGCGGCCGGGCGTAGTGGGTCCCGACGGGGTGCTCTACTTCCCGACCGACGCTGTGTGGCGCACTGGGCCTCGCGATCAGCCGCGACGAGGGCGCGACATGGCAATTCCGCCCGATCGTCGACTCCGGGTCTCCAGGACATCTACACGGCGGGGACCGCCGCCGGACTCGCCACGGCAACCTCTACATCGCCTGGCGCGGCCCGGGCGACCCTTCCCTATCTGAGCGACATCGACCGATCACGGTCGCGAGCTGGAGCGCTCCGACTGATGGTTGCGCGCTCCCGGGGTGCAGGCGGTGCGGCGCGTGGCGATCGCGGTGCGCAAGCGAGGGGAGGTAGCGCTCGTCCTACCTGGGCACAACCGACGGCGCGCACTTCAACGGCTACATCACCGAGAGTCGCAACGTCCTCACCGAACGCCCGCGCTTCTGGAGCGCGTCGGTGAACGACCCCGGCGAGCCGCTCGTCAACGCCGCCGACAGCGAGACATTCGGCGACCGCTTCTTCTATCGGCACCGACACGATCGCATCGGATGGCACGGTGTGGGCCGGTTTTCACTGCGCCAAGACCAGCGCCTGCCCGGGCCAACGGATCGGAGTGTCGGCCGACTGACACGAGGTAACGGTGGCTAGCCCGAAGGTAGCGGGTTCGAATATCGCAGCCGATGCGATACTTCGGAGACGCAGGGCTACGCGTGCGGACTACCGCTTTTAGTACAAAGCGGCTATTCTCAGTACTCGTGCACGATGGCAGAGACTCATCACGCGGACGGAGCGGCTCTGTTGGGTTGCTTCTCTCTGTAAGCAGTCGTTTCCGGGGAGCAGCTGACAGAGCAAGTACAGGTTGCGGAGGAGGGCTCGTTGCAGCACGATTGGAATTCGAGGCATGAAGAATTCGGCCTCGTGCGGCTTCGCGGTCGCTATGCGCAGACAGGTTCCGGCACTTGGCGTTCACGTAGCAGGCTCGGTATCGGGCAAAGCTGCGTTCCACGAATTGCTCGTAGGCGAGCGCAGGTCGCAGCTCGGCGATGATCTCGACATACTCCACGCCAGCAGGGCACACGTGTGCGACTCCTAGGCGGGCTGACCACGGTGTAGCAGGGCGCGAGCACGCGGTCTGCCGTGACCACTTCTCGACCTCACAGACACGCTTACCACTTCGATGCGCTCCTCTGATGCGGGTGGACGTGCATAGGCGGAGGCGTGGAACCCCACCGCATACAAAACAAGAAGCTGAGCACCTCTCCGCCGCTGCTGGCATGCGCTCTCGCGGCAGGTGACGCGCATGCCTATGTTCGGGGCTTTAATAGTCTCGCACGGACGCATAGGTTCGAACTCTCTTACGCAAGTACGGCAAGAGATGGTGTATGGGAGTATGGCGGGGGAGCTGCAATGCGCAAGCAGCGAGCGCTCTCGGTGACCACTGCTTTCTATGCAAAGCGGCACTCTTGTAGTTCTCTGCTCCGCGCCTGCTGTGCGCGAGAACCAGCACCGCTACAGGGGGTGAGCAGACGTTCAGGCGGCGCTCGGCGTGGACGTAGCAGGATGGCTCTTGGCTCACTCCACGATACGCTGCGATTCGTTGATAGCCTCGCTCTCATACGTGACCAGCACCGGTACAACGGGACTCTCGGTTAGCTCCTGGACCTCTCTACGCCCATAGGTTATCTGCTTGATAGGCTCGACACCGAGGCCGCGGACCTTGATGACCTCCGGGTAGTGACACGCATAGCGCAGCGCCTTGTAGGCGTTGTGGCAGGGATGCACGCGCGGCGGGCGGGGCGTCTGAAACGTGCCTCAGCACACGTAGAGCTTACGTTCGAGCATATACTGGGCCGGGCAGGGGTCGCTCGCGGCTCCAACGCGCGAGAAGCAGGAGTGCATCTCTAACAGCCGCTTTCTATGCAAAGCGGATATCTGCTTCTCGTACAAAGCACTACTCCGATAGCACGGCGGCTTCGAGTGCCTGCTGCTTATAGCCGTAGTACTTTCAGTGGGTAAGTAGACCGTCTTGTAGGTAGCCACAACCGCAAGTGTGAACTCCTGCTCGATTCCGCTTCTCTGGCCACACTACGCGTAGTCCCAGGGCCAGCACTCGGTCTCGAGATATCGGACGTACGTGTAGCGGACCTCGAAAACCTCAAAGAGGTCTCGGAGACCCGCTATGAAGGTACTGACGCCGTACGGTCTGCGAAATTCCCCTCCAGCGCGGCGGCCAGTGGCTCGAACACCACCTCCGGGCCGAGCCAGTACTCGCCGCATCAAGGTCGCCTCTGTTGAACGCGTCGGCCTGCTCTAGCAATCGATACACGTTCTCCTGCGACATCGCCCACGCAGTATCTCGCGGGTGGTACTGCTTTCTATGCAAAGCGATGGTGCTTCTCGTCATCAGCGCTTTACCGCGACAACTCTGTGGCTAGGTGATCTCCTCGACTGGAAGGCCAGCCTCATTCCAGGCGGCGAATACCCCGCGACCTCCGCCGCCCCCCGGCGCAGTTAGTCGCCTTCGACCCGGATAGCGTGTTGGCAGAGGTATTAATGGCGCACGTGTCCTCCGGACTTGCGATTGTGCTTGGCGAGCTTTGAGACCTGGTCTTGCTTAGTTTGTGGGGCCCCGTGGCGGCGACGCTCACGAACTCAGAGTCCTATGCAGATCAAGAGATATCTCTGCGAAGCCGAAACTGCACCGCGTTCAACATGCCGCCTCGGGCTTGAGCCGGACCGCGCCACTTCGTGCGCATTCATGCGACATTGCCTACGTGAGTATCTCGCCGCGGGCCACTGCTTTCTATGCAAAGCAGCGGTGCTGCTTTTTTCGTCAATTTTTTTTTTTAGCAGCTATTCCGACAGCACAGCGGCTTCGAGGGCCTCGTCCTGGTACAGAAGACCTGACGCCTCGTGATCAGGCCATCGCGAGCCAGGAGATCTCGCAAGACGGTCGCTCCACCGGCACGCCGCTACCTCTACCACGCCCCCTGGCGCGGGACACGATGAGGACTCTGTTATCGCTCAGGGCCGTTATCTCCTCGATCTCGAGGTGAACTTCCTCAAAGTCTTCGAGGAGCTGCTCGATACACTCTCGCGCCTCCGCCCGCACGCGGTAGACGTCTCTAAACCCAACGAGGGGCAGGGACTCCCATACGACCTCTGGGCTGAGGAAGCCCAACCAGGCATCCATGTCGCCCCGATTGACAGCATCGAGCACTTTCCGCACGATCTCGACGTTCTCCTCCGACATCGCCTACTCCGACAGCCCGGCTGCCTTGTAGGGCTTTCTCTCGATCAATTTAGTACTCTCCAGCGCACGATCAGTACGTCCCGGAACTCTGAAGAGGCCTGCTGATGGATTGAGTGTACTCAAGACGCCTTCTCGCACTTACGTGACCATGGCGCGAACAGGCGCCTTAGCACTCTTTCACCGAGATCGGTGATACTCGTTTATGTGCATCTCGAACTTGTCGATTTAGACCTTTCCAACGGTCTCGATGAAGGCGGAGGCCCGCCATGTCCAAGGTAGGCGCATTCTACGTCTTTTCGTCCCTCGGCAAGAACACGACATTTTCGGTTTAGTTTTGATACCCCATAGCCGCCGGTCCGCACTCGACTCCAGTCGTACACGGAATTGTCGCATGCTAACTCGACGTTCTCCTGCGACATCGCCTACTTCCGACAGCCCGGCGGCTTCGAGGGCTTCGGCCTCGCTCAAGAAAGCACGCAAGCGGATGAACTTTCTCTGTCGCCACTACGCAAACTGCCAGTGAGTCTACTACCAGAGCGCCGACTGCTACCCGCTGCGTTCCTCGGCCAGCCTCTCGATCCGTGCATAGATCCCGGGTGCCTTCTCCTGCAGCCGCTGCACCTCGGATCTGATCCATGATGATCAGCTTGAGGCGTGAGGTCGCCGTCACGGTGGCGTTCCGCGCCGCGTCGTTGAGCACCCCGGCTTCGCCGAAGATGTCGCCTGTGCCGAGATTGGCGATTGCTCGCCGTCGCTGGGTAACCTCCGCCGTCCCCTCCTCGATCGCGAGCAGCGCCTTTGAGAAATCGCCTTCTCGGATGATCTCGGCCCTCTCGCTGAATTCGACCGACTCGGCGAACACGCCCGCCTCTTTCAGCTCGTCGTCGTCGGCGTCTGAGAAGGCGGGATTCGCCTCAGCTGAAGCGCGTCCATCCTGTTCCCTTTCCTGTGCGCAGAGAACTTACCCGGCCCTTGCCGCCGTGAACCGGATGGTGACGAACCTCACAGATTGCGCCGTCTTCAGCGCCAGGGAGCAGCAATCCCCGTTCTCCTCGACATCGTTTACTCCCGCAGCCCGGCGGCTTCGAGGGCCTCGCCCTGAGTCCAAGCGCGTGAAGCGCACCTTTCTCTGGTAGGTGATCTCGACCCTGATGAATCGCCCGTGCCGGAGCCAGCAGCAGTGGTTGAGGTCGCCTTCAACCGGCATTCCGCTCGCTCGTCCTCGGCCGACAGGTGTCCAGAACAAGGACGCGATATCCGCAATGGCCCTACGTCTTTGATCTCGTATCGGTAAGCGTCCCAAGCCGCACGGTACTCAGCGAGGAAGGCGACGATCTCTCGCGGCCGTGGCATGGCCTCGCTTCCGGGAAGCTGCGAGGCGGGTATTATCGCCGTCGGATTCCAGAACGCCGAGGCTTCCGCCGCGAACGTTTCGTCGCTTCGACGCTCTCGTAATACGGACGATTCAAGTTTTTAATAAACAGGAGTCGTGGCACTTCGGGTGCGTCTGAGTCGGGCGCAAAGGCTTGCGGGCATCAATCCGGGCATCAGACTCAACAGGCGAGAAGAGAGAGAGTCGTGCCAAGGGCCCTCGCAAGAGGGCCCTTGGTCTCTCAGTCCGGGCTGATCAGTGCCACCGGCAGCCCGAGAGCAGCCGATTCGCGCACCGTCGCGATCCGGCGCCCGGGCTGAACGGCCTCGCGGATCGATCCGAGGCGGTCGCCGAGCAGCTCCGCGCACGCGTCGAGGTCCGCGACCGTGAAGGTGATCCCCCAGAACCGCGCCGGGCCCGGCTCGACTTCGCCGTGCTCGACCACCTCCAGGATCACCGCCCCCAGGCGGAAGAACCCCTGGCGCGCCGGTCCCCCCTCGGCCTCGGCCTTCCGTATGCGGCGGCGCTCGACGCCGATCGCCGCTAGGGCTCGCGTCGTCCGCTCGAGATCCGGGCTGAAGACGACGACGTGATCGATCTGCGTGACCCCGTTCGGTGCGGTTCGGTGGCCGGTTCACCAGCCGTGGGGATAGCGACCGGAAGGCCATCGATCTCGGCCGGCTCGCCCTCGAGCCGCCAGCCGACGATGCCTTCACCGTCGCCGAACGCGATGCGCACCGTTCCCGCTCGCAGACCGCGCGCCGCGACGCTGAACCCGGCGCGGCGCCAGGCAGCCGGGTCGGCACCGACGGTGAGCTGTTCGAGCCGCAGTGGCATCGCGACCCGAACGATTCCACGCCGGGCGGTATTGCTTCAGGGTCGCTCTAGGGCGTGTAGACGTCCGTGTGGCACGGCAGCCCGCCGCAGACGAACAGAGTGTGGGAGCACGAAGATCCGAGCAAGGCGGCGAAGCAGATTGAGCGCGCGGTGCGCGATAGGGCCTAGGAGCGAGAACTACTCGGAGCTCGGATACCAGCCGCCACCGTCGGGATTTGGGTAGACCCGTCCCGCCTGGTGCAGTTTCCTGGGAGGCGGGGCACTCCTGCTTTGCATGGAAGGGAGCGCTCTTCGGAGAGCGACCCCTCGATCCGCTCATCTGCGCGGCGAGCCCGATCCGGATCCGATACTGGTCGTCGCGCTCACGGGCGCGAGCCTATCGGCCGCGAATCGTCGGAATCCCTGCATGATGGTCACCTGACGGCATGGACCGGCTGAAATACATCGGCCACGGGACCACCCTGCTCCGGCCTGGACGGCACCTCGATCCTCACCGACCCGAT
This sequence comes from uncultured Solirubrobacterales bacterium, assembly GCA_963725475.1. Taxonomy (GTDB): domain Bacteria; phylum Actinomycetota; class Thermoleophilia; order Solirubrobacterales; family 70-9; genus DASUPK01. Next base: position 34,351 of record CAVRYR010000003.1, read on the forward strand.
CCTTCGAGGATGGCTCGGCCCACTGCGGCGCCACGGACCCCCTCCGTCGGCCGACCTGCCCGCGATTCCCGACGTGGTGCTGGTCTCTCATCTGCACCGCGACCACCTGGATGTCCGCTCGCTACGGCGCATCCCTTCCAGCACCCCGCTCGTGGTTCCGCAGGGCGCCACCCGATGGGCGAAGCGAAGCGGCGCCGACGAGATCCGCGAGATCGGGCTCGGGGAGACGATCTCTGTCGGCGATGCAGAGGTGACGGGGGTGAGGGCGGTGCACAACGGACATCGGGACCGCCAGTTCGGCGAGCCGATCGAGCCCCTGGGATACCTGATCCGCGGCGGCGACCGAACCGTCTACTTCGCCGGTGACACCGACCTGTTCCCGGAGATGTCCGAGCTCGGTCCGGTCGACGTTGCGCTCCTGCCCGTCTGGGGTTGGGGCACTTCGGTCGGCGCCGGACATCTCGATCCACATCGGGCCGCGCACGCGCTGGAGCTGATTCGGCCGCGCCTGGCCATACCCATCCACTGGGGGACGTTCTTCCCGTTCGGCCTGCGGAGGTTCCGGTCGCAGTTCCTGTCGGAGCCGGGACCTGCTTTCGCTCGGTGGGCCGCCAAGATCGCGCCGGATGTCGAGGTCCGAGTCCTCGAGCCCGGGGACGAGACCGGGCTCGATGTCAGATCGGAGCAGGCTCGCCGACGCTGAACCCCTGGGCCAGGCCAACGGAGCTGGTCGCGGACTTCGGCTTCCAGTATTGCGTCGCCTGAGGCCGCTCACGCAATAGCGCTTTGGACGAGAAGCGGCGCTTTGCACAGGATCCGAGAGGCGAGACTCCGGAAGTGGCGTTTTAGCTGGCCTTAATCCGATCGCAGAAGCTACCCGGGCTGCTCACATCGCGATCACAGCGGCGTGCAGCAGGGGATTGACCCGAGGGACATAGGGGGTGCCAGGAAGGGGAACGCCGATGAACTCAGCTGCTTGGGGCAGCCGCTCACCACGACAAAGGAGGACCCCCATGATCAACAGACCGCTCTCTCCCAGGTCGCTGCTGGCGCTCGTCGCCATCGTCGCAGCGGTCGGGGCGATCGCGATTCAGGCGACCACAGGATCGGCCGCACCGGTGCCGAAATCGCTCCATCTCGTCGCGAAATCACTGAAGAAAGTCGGCTTCTTTCCAAAGGGCAAACCCCACCAGGGCGACACCTTCGGTTTCGGCGACAAGCTCTCGGGCGACGACACGGGCTTCGATCGCGGTGTCTGCACTTTGATCGGCGGCCAGAGCCTCTGCAGCATCCAGGCCCAGCTCTCGAAGGGCACCCTGAGCCTGCAGGGCTTCGTGACCGGGAAGCCGACCAACCTGCCCATTCCCATCCTCGGCGGGACGGGCGACTACGACGGCGCGAGCGGCACGGCCGTCATTACCGCCGTCAACAAGTCGACGACGGACATAAGCATCACGTTCAACTAGGCGAGCAGTGCCTGGGTGGGGACGGGTCGGCGCATCATGCCGACCCTGTCCCCGCCTACTTGAGCGCCCGTTTAGCGCCGTCGTGCTCTGCTTGGCACTGCAGCGACGCTCGGCGCGTTCGGCCGACCGCTCGCGCCCGTCCACCACTGCTTTGGACGAGAAGCGGCTATCCGCTTTGCATGGAAACCGGCAGCGCCGAGCTTCCGAATTTGGGTAGGTGCCGGCTCTTCTATTTGCGTAGGAGGCTGTGATAATTTCGGGGACCGAACCGGCAAGGAAGCCGGTCGCGAGGAGAGGCGAATGAGGAAGGAACTGCTTCGCGGTCATCGGGCTGCGCTTCGGCGGGTGGCCGCAACAGTCGTGTCGGCCTGCGCGGTGCTTGTCGGCGCCCTCGCAGGTCCCGCGTCGGCCTCAGCCGCCCCCGCCGCCGACTGCCAGCCGTTCGCCGAGCCCTGCCTGCTGCCCTTCCCCAACAACCTATTCACGAGGCCGGATCCGTCCAGCGCCACCGGCCTGCGGGTGGATCTGCCGCAGAACGCGATGCCCACCAACACCGTCAACCAACAGGTGAGCGTCGCCCCGTACGACCGCAACGACGGCTTCAGCCCCGGGAGCTCGATTGTCGCCCGCGTTCCCGGCCTCGACAACCAACAGGCGTTCGACCAGACGGATCCCGTCCGGCTGACCGACATGTCGCGGGCGTACGCGAGCGATGCGCCGATCGTGGTAATCGACGCGAAGACGGGCGAGCGGCAGCTGATCTGGTCCGAGCTCGACGCGAACGCCGGCGATCCCGCGAACACCACGTTGCTGATCCACCCCGGCGAGAACTTCGCCGAGGGCCACCGCTACATCGTCGCCCTGCGCTTCCTCAAGGATGCGAACGGGGCGACGCTGGAGGCCCCGAGCTGGTTCGCGCTCTTACGCGACGGCCAACCCCTGCCGCCGAGCGAGAACTCCCAGCGCTCCCGATACGACTCGATCTTCAAGTCGCTCGAGAGCGCCGGGATCGCGCGCCAGAGCCTCTATGAGGCGTGGGACTTCACGGTCGCGAGCCGCCGCAGCCTCACCTCGCCGATGCTCCAGATCCGCAACGACGCCTTCGGGCAGCTCGGCGACAACAACCTCGCCGACACCCGGATCCAGGGCCAGGCGCCACCCTTCAACGTCTCCGGTGAGACCGACTTCGCGCCGTGCGGATCGGATGGCTGCCAGCTCGGGGAAAGCGACAAGTTGCTGCGTCGGGTGACGGGCACCTTCACGGTCCCCTGTTATCTGGCCACCACAGGCTGTGCAATCGGCGGCGGGTTCAACTACGGTTCGTCGAGCCCCGATGCGCTGCCCATCCAGCAGACGGGCAACGTCGGCACTGCGCAGTTCGACTGCATCGTCCCGCGCGCCGCCGAGGGCTCGCCGGCGCGGGCCTCCCTCTACGGTCACGGGCTGCTCGGATCGCTCACCGAGGTCGGCGCCGGAAATGTCCAGGACATGGCGGCGGAACACGATTTCATGTTCTGCGCGACCGACTGGTGGGGACTCTCCTCGGCGGACGTCCAGTTCGACGTCGCCGCGCTTCTGAACCTGAACCTGTTCCCGGCGGTTGTCGATCGTCTCCAGCAGGGCGTCCTCAACACCCTGTACCTAGGACGGCTGATGGCCAATCCGAACGGATTTGCCTCGGCTCCGGCATTCCGCGCGGGTGGTAGCCCGCTGTTCGATACCTCCCAGCTCTACTACGACGGCAATAGCCAGGGCGGGATCATGGGCGGGATGACGACGGCCGTCGCGCCGGACTTCAGGCGCGCTGTGCTTGGGGTGCCGGGGATGGACTACGGCGGCCTCCTGCTTCAGCGAAGCACCGACTTCACTCAGTTCGCCCTCTTCCTGTTTGGGGGCGTCCCACAAGCAGGGGGCTACCCCGACCCATCGATCCACCCCCTACTGCTCGACGTCATGCAACAGCTCTGGGACCGCGGCGAGGCCGACGGCTACGCCGAGCAGATGACGAAGCACCCGCTCCCCGACACGCCGTCCCATCGCGTCCTCATGCAAGTGGCTTACGGCGATCATCAGGTGAGCCAGTACGCGGCCGCGGTCGAGGCGCGGACGATCGGCGCCAGTGTGTACCAGCCGGCGCTCGACCTCCCTGCCCGCGCCCAGGACGAGAAGCTCTTCTATGGGATCCCGGCGATCCCCAGGGATCCGTTCAACGGCTCCGGCATCGTGATCTGGGACGACGGCCCGGGTCTCGTCCCGTCGCCTCCGGTCGCCAACCTCGCGCCGACCAGCGGGCCCGATCCCCACGGCGACGTGCGCGCGACGGTCGCGGCGCGGACGCAGAAGTCGGAGTTCCTGAAGCCGAATGGCCGTGTGGTCGACGTTTGCGGCGGCCAGCCCTGCCACACGGACAAGTACGTTCCGTAGCGGCTACCCAAGGAGCGTTCCGCGCCGGGGAAGCGCGATGGGAGCACCGCCCGCCATCCTCAGCCCCCCGGTGCAAGAGCCTTAGCCCGTCCTCTTCCTTAGATGGGCAACCGGTCGCGCAGCGAGTCCCTGATCCACACTGCATGCGGTAGTCGTTGGCGTGGTTGGCCGTATCCCGGGGCCGTTCGCCGCCGCTATACCGGTTAGCCACCGACTCACAAACTCGGAGGATTCGATGACACAGGGGAATTACGCCGCACCGGGGCGGGACGGACGCCGCTTTGCAGTGCGCAGCGATCACATCAACGGCCACCACGAGGTCCGGGTGACCGGGGAGCTCGATCTCTCGAGGATCGGCCTCGTGGACCGGGAGGTTCAGCTCGCGGAGGAGAGCGACGCCAGCAGGATCGTGCTCGACCTGGGCGAGGTCGAGTTCATGGACGCCTCGGGCGTGCGCCTGCTGCTCCATCTGAACGGCAGGTCGCAGGGCGAGGGCAAGCGGCTGGAGATCAGGCGCGCGAGCTCGCCGCAGGTTCAGCGGGTGCTGGACCTGACCGGCGTGAGCGAGCTGTTGCCCTTCGTGGACTGAGCCCGTACGCAGCCTGTCACGCCGCTTCGATGCGGGGCCTATCGTGTTGGACGGGTAGGTGCCGTTCGTCCGACGTCGTCACTCCGGAACCTGGCTTTCGTCGCTGGCCCTCGCGGTCGTCGCTCTGGCCTGCCTGCCCGCCTCCGCCGCGGCGCTGAGCCCGAGCCAGGCCGGTTACCTGCGTGCCGCCGAGCGCGGCGTCGCGAAGACGCACCAGTGGTGGAACCGGGGGAGGCACTGGTATGCCTCGACGCTCGGGGGGTCGAACGCCGCCTCCCTCTGGGGAGTGGTGCCGCTGTTCGAGGCCCTCAGCGGAATTCAGACCGCGGCACCCTCGGCCAGGCACCTCCATGAGCTCGACCGCTTCGCCTGGGGGGCCCAGCGCTATCTGAACCCGCACCTGGAGCCGGTGCCGGGCTTCGGCCCGAAGCCCCGCCAGCGCGAGGAGGGCAAGACCACCTGGTTCGACGACAACGGCTGGTGGGGCCTCGCCTTCCTGGACGCCTACCGGGCCACGGGCAACGGCCGCTACCTGACCGACGCCGAGATCGCCCAAAACTTCATCAGCCTCGGTGGCTGGGACGCTACCCCCGGCAGGCCGGGCGGAATCTGGTGGAACACAAACCACAGCTTCTACGCGGGCGAGTCGCTCGCCGGCGGCACCCTGCTCTCCGCCCGGCTCTACGCGATCACCCACGACCAGCACTACCTCGACGACGCGCGCAAGTTCATAGCCTGGGCCGACGTCTGGCTGACTGATCCGACCACCGGCCTCTACGCGCGGCTGCGCAAGCCCGGCACCTATGGACAGATCTACTACGACCAGGCCACCCCGCCTGCGACGGCCACCGCGGCCTCGGCGGATAAAAAGGCGCTCGCGCACAACCCGGACGAGGCCGCAAAGCTTGAGGCGGCGGGCGGTGGCGTGGCGCCGGAGGGTGGAGCCCAGGCCGCCAACAACTACCCGCCCTTCGCCAAGTCACCGATGCCGTATGTGAACGGCCCGATGATCCTCGCCCACCGGATCATCTGCGACCAGACCGGGATCACCACCTACTGCGACCGGGCCGAGCAGCTGGCGGCGACGACCCTGCAGGTCTACCAGCACTTCTGGATGGGCCCGCAATTCGACTTCTGGTACGTGCGCACCATGCTCGAGTTCGCGCAGGAGGACGGAAGCGCGGACTGGTACAGCCTGCTCGCCAGCAACGCCAGCCGCGCTCTGCACCGGGCCCGTAGCGGGCACGGCCTCTACCTGCGGACCTGGTACGGGAAGGGTCCCGCGGCTGCGAGCGCACCGACGGGGAGCCTGCAGCTGCACGCCGCGAACGCGGCGCTCTTCTCCTGGATGGCGGCCCTGGGCCGCTGAGCTAGATTCCGGTACCGGTCGCCAGCAGCGCAGCGAGCGCCAGGCCGGCTCCGAACAGGAGCCCGATCGTGTAGGCGATCACGAGCCGCCCGCCCCGGACTCGATCCGTCGCAAGATGATCGATCAACGTGCCCATGCCAACCTCTCTTTCTCGGGCCTACGGGGTTAGCTGACGGGCTCGCGCCGAAAGAGTGCGCTACGGAATCCCGATTCGCCCACGGAGCATGCGCTCCTGTTGGTTCCCCCGCTCGCGCCGCCGTTGGCGCGATTCGGCAGGTTTGCTGATCAGCCCGTACCCGTTAGGTACGAGCGCAAACACCGTATTCGAGAGGCGCGCCGAAGGCGCCGGTTGCTAGGCGGCCTTCTTGAGCTTGCCGCCGCGCTCGAGCTCCTCGCGGACCTTGCGGACGTGGCCCGTCGAGCAATTGGCGCGCTTGGCGATCACCCCATCGGGCTCATCCGGGCTGCGGCGAAGCTCGAACTCGAGCAGCGCCTGACGCCTGGAGGCCCAGCCGTCGCCACTCGCGCCGACGGTCGCCTTCTCGACGGCCTTCTCGCGCTGGCAATGCAGGCAGAGCCACTGCCCACCCGCCTTGCTCCAGCCCTCGGGCCGGCGGGGGGTGGACTTGCTGCCGGCGGCGTAGCGCACCGTCACCTCACATCCGGAACAGGTCCAGCGTCTGGTGCGGGGCGCGCGGGCGCGCGTGGCAGTCGGGGTCTTGGTCTTCGGCATGGGTTACCTCCGCGTTCTGGTGCTGCGTTCGCGAAGGCCTTGACTTAGTGGAAGAACTGCGCGAAAACGCTGCAAATGCCGGGTTTCCTGATCCCGGCGGGGACGGACATATTAGCAGACGCTGAAATACCTGCAAAGGGGCGATTTTCACCTCCCGGTGACGCGATCGGTCGCCGGAACCGGTACGAATACCGGCCCCGTGCACGTCCCCGACACCATTCCGCACGTGCCGGGGCGGCTGACGACGCGATCGACCTGGGCGCTGATCGGCGCCCTGCTCGCCCTCGTCGGTGCCCTGGCGCTCTGCCTGGACCGTTTCCACAACGGCGACTTCTATCTCTCGCTCGTGAGTGGCCGGTTCATCGCGCACCACGGCATCGCCACACATGACCCCTTCCCGACCATCTCGCAGGGCGGTACCTGGCTGAACCAGCAGTGGCTCTCCGAGCTCGCCTTCTTCCGCGTTTCGCAGTGGCTCGGCCCGACCGGGCTGACGGTCCTCTACGCGTGCCTGATCACGGCGCCGCTGGCGCTGCTGCTCTGGCTCTGCCGGCGCAAGGGCTGGCCCATGCTGGTGGCGGTTACCGCCTTCTACTTCCCCGGGGTGCTCGCGGTGATCCACCCCCGCGCTGCCGGCTTCACGGTGTTGATCTTCTCGCTGCTCGTCGCGCTGCTGGTCGCCCTCTGGCGCGAACGCGGGGCGGCTACCGACGGCCGGCGCAGCCGCTGGCTGGTTCCGATCGCGATTCTGGCGCTCTTCGCGCTCTGGGCCAACCTCCACGGCGGCTTCATCGCCGGGCTCCTGCTGCTGGCGCTCGCGACGGCCGGCTTCGCGATCGATCACTGGCGGGGCATCCCGGGCGGGCTGCCGCTGTCACGGGTGGCCGGGCTCGGGATCGTCGGGGTGCTCGCGGCGGTCATCGTCACCGTCGCGACCCCGCTGGGAGCGGCAATCTGGTCCTACCTGCTCAGCTTCCAGAATCAGGCGATCTCGCTGGCGAGCACGGAGTGGGAATCGGCCTTCGCCTCGCCGCTCGCGATCCTCTACCTCGTCCTGGCGGCCTCGTTCGCGGCCTGGATGTGGGTGCGCTCCCCTCGACCGCGCCGCGCCACCACCCTGCTGGTGACGCTCGGCTTCCTGGTCTTCGCCGGCTATTCGGTGCGCAACATCGTCTTCATCGGACCGGTGCTGGCGCTGCAGGTCGCGTGGACGGCGCCGAACCGCAATCCGACGCCGCTGCGGCTTCCCGTCGCACTGGTCGGGGCCGCCGCGGCCGCCGCGGCGCTCGTGGCGGCGATCCTGGGCCCGGCCAGGGATGACCCGACACTGGGGTTCCCGGTCGCCGACTACGCGATCGCTCATCCGCCCCAGCACGGCCGGATCGTCACCTACGCCGGCGTCGGCTCGTACATCAACTGGCGCTCGCCGCAGACGCGGGTGGTGCTGAACGGATGGCTCGAGCAGTACACGCCACAGGAGCTGCGCGACAACTACGGCGTGCTGCGCGCCTGGACCACCGACCTGCCGGGGGCGCTGAAGCGGATCCACGCCGGCGCGGTGATCACCCACGTCCACTCGGCGATCCGCCAGCTCGAGGGCGCAGGCTTCCGCCCCGAGTTCACCTCGGCCGAGGGGACCTACCTCGTCCGCCAGCCGAAGGTCCGGCGCTGAGCGGCCCTTTAGGGTCGCGTTTACGATCCGCGTCGTCGATGGAGTCCCTCCGCGGAACCGCTGAACCTGCGCTGCCAGGGGCGGTCGGCGCGCCGGCTGTGCCCGCCCTGCCCAGGGTCGACGCCAGGCGCCGCGCGCTCATCGCAAACCTCTTCCTGGGCGGGATGATCGTCTCCGCTTTCCTGATGGCGGCCGGCGCCGCCGCTAAGCACTACGGGCCCACGCTCCACATCCATCACGGGCTGCCGACGTCGATTCGGGGGCCGCTGCACTTCATCGGGCTCTCGCTGAGCGGGACCGAGTTCGCGGTGCTCTTCATCGTGCTCGGGCTCTGCTACCTGGGGGTTCTCGTCCTCGCGGACTCGGTCCGGGTGCGGGTCGGGATCGGGGCCGTCGTGGCACTGAACCTCATCTTTCTGATCGCTCCCCCGCTTCTCTCGAGCGACGTCTTCAACTACATCAGCTACGCGCGGCTCGACGCGGTCCACCACCTCAACCCGTACATCCATCCCCTCGCGGCCGCCCCGACCGACCCGTCCTACATCTATGTGGGCTGGCCCCTCAACACGACCGCCTACGGGCCGCTCTTCACCCTGGCGAGCCTGCCGCTTGGGCTCGTGAGCTTCACGGTCGCAGTCTGGCTGTTCAAGATCGCGGCGGGGCTCGCGAGCCTCGGCTGCGTCGCGCTCGTCTGGGCATGCGCGACGCGACTGGGGCGTCCGCCGCTCCGCGCCGCGCTCTTCTTCGGCCTCAATCCGGTCCTGCTCGCGTACGCCGTGGGCGGTGCCCACAACGACCTGCTCATGCTGGTCGTGGCGCTCGCGGGGGTCTACCTGCTCCTGATCGGGCGCGAGTCCGGGATGGCCGGCCTGGTTGCTGCAGCGGCCGTGAAGAGCTCGTCTGTGGTGTTGCTGCCCTTCGCGCTGCTTGGCTCGCGCCGGCCGACGAAGGCTCTGCTCTGGGGCCTGCTCGCCGCCGTGATCGTGGGCGCCATTACCTTGCTTGCCTTCGGCACGCATATCTCGAGCCTCCTCCACGTCCTCCAGCGCGATGCCCAACTCCAGACGCCCAATGACGTGCCCGGCGTGATCAATGATGTGTTCGGCCTCGGCCTTGCCAAGCGGACCCTGGGCAAGATCGGGATGCTCGTGCTGGCCGTGTCCGTGGGGTTCCTGCTGATTCGCGTCTACCGCGGCGGCGACTGGCTCGAGAACGCCGCCTGGGCCACCTGCGCCGTGATCGTGACGACCACCTGGTTCCTGCCCTGGTACCTGATCTGGTTCCTGCCGCTGGCGGCGCTTGCGGCGCGGCCGTACCAGCGCTTCACGGCGCTCGCCCTGACGGCCCTCGCGATCGGCCTGCAGCTACCGCTGATCTTCGGGAAGTAGCTCCCCTGGATCCCCATTGCCAGCCGGGAATACTGCCGCATATGATCGCCGTGTGCGGCAGCTGACCAGCCTCGACGCGCAGTTCCTCGCACTGGAGAGCTCGCATCAGACCGGACACGTCGCCGGCCTGACGATCCTCGACCCGTCGACCACCCCGACGGGCGAGCTCACCTTCCAGGACATCTGCAGGCTGATGGAGGAGCGCCTGCCGCTGCTGCCGCCGCTGCGCTGGCGGCTGGTGGAGGTGCCCTTCGGGCTCGACTACCCGTACTGGCTGGACGACGCCGAGTTCGACCTCGACTTCCATGTGCGCGAGCTCGCCCTGCCGCCGGGCGGCGCCAAGGAGAAGCTGGCGGAGCAGGTGGCGCGGATCGCCTCGCGCCCGCTGGACCGCTCCCGGCCGCTCTGGGAGCTCTATCTGATCCACGGGCTCGAGGATGGCCACAAGGGTCTGCTCACCAAGATCCACCACTCGGTTATCGACGGGCTCTCCGGCGCGGAGATCATGGGCGTGCTCTTCGACCTGGCGCCGGAGGGGAGGGCGCTGCCGGAGGCGAGCGCGAACGGCGCCGATCGCAAGCCGACCGAGCTCGAGATGCTGACCCGGGGCCTGATGGGTCTGCCGCGTTACCCGCTGCGGATCCTGCGCTCGCTTCCGCGCGCCCTGCCGAATCTCGACGAGTCGCCGGTCTTCGCCGGCATCCCGGGCACGGGACTGGTGGCGAAGGTGACCGACCGCCTCACCCGCCCGCTATCCAACCGCGAGAGCGGGGTCCTCGCTCATACGACGTACAAGGCGCCAAAGACCAGGTTCAACGGGCGGATCTCGCCCCACCGGCGCTTCGCCTTCGGCCAGCTCGACCTGGAGGAGGTGAAGGAGGTCAAGAACAAGCACCACTGCACGGTCAACGATGTGGTCGTCTCGATCTGCGCCGGCGCGGTCCGGAGCTGGCTGCTGGAGCACGACGACCTGCCGCCGGACCCACTCGTCGTGCAGGTGCCGGTCTCGGTCCGGACCGACGAGCAGATGGGCACCTTCGGCAACCGGATCATGCTGATGAGCGCGCCCTTCTTCACCAACGAGCCCGATCCGGTGCGGCGCCTCGAGAAGACCCATCGGGCGCTGGCGGCGATGAAGGAGCATCACCGCGCCCTGCCGGCGGAGCTGCTCCAGGACACGAACCACTTCATCCCACCGGCCGTCTTCGCGCGGGCGGCGCGCGCGACCTTCGCGATCTCAACCAGCGGTCGTGGCCGGCCCACCTGGAACCTGGTCGTCTCCAACGTCCCTGGTCCCCAGTTCCCGCTCTACTGCGCCGGCGCGCGCTTGGTGGCGAACTACCCGGTCTCCGTGATCACCGATGGCATGGGCCTGAACATCACGGTGATGAGCTACTGCGGGAAGATGGACTTCGGGATCGTCTCCGACCGCGACCAGATGCCCGACCTCTGGTCGATGCTCGACCGTCTGCACGACTCGCTCGAGGAGCTCAAGTAGTAGGCGAGGGTGCGCGTAAGCGCAACCCGTGTGAGTGTCTGACCGAGCTGGTCGACTTCCCGGGCGGCCGCGCCTTCGAGCGCCGGATGCTGCCCGGAATCGCCGACGCGAACGGCGCCGGCCGTTGCCGCCTGGACGCGATCGCGCGCTGGCTTCAGGACGTCGCCTACGAGGACCTGGTCGACGCGGGCTTCGAGGGCAGGGGCGCCTGGATCGTCCGCCGCACGCGCATCCGGGTGGAGGCCTTCCCCCGCTTCGGGGAGGACCTCGTGCTGCGGACCTTCTGCAGCGGCATCGGGCGCTTCTCTGCCGAGCGCCGGACCTCGATCAGCGGGGAGGGCGCGGCGGTCGAGACGGTCGCGCTCTGGGTCTGCCTCGATCCCGATGCCGGACGCCCGATGCGCTTTCCGTCGGACTTCGTCGCTGTCTACGAGGAGAGCGCTGCGGGCCGCGTCGCCAACGTCCGGCTGCGTCACCCGGAGCCACCAGAGTCGGCGGCGCGCGAGCCGTGGCGGTTCCGCGTCGCCGAGATGGACCCCGCGGGGCACGTCAACAACTCGCACTACTGGGTCCCCTTGGAGGAGGAGCTCGCCGCGGGGGACGAGCCCGACTCGATCGACGCCGAGATCGAGTACCGCGACCCCGCGCAACCGGGCGAGGTCGAGCTGTTGCGAGACGGCTCGTCCCTCTGGATCGCGAGCCCCGAAGGCACGCTGCACGCCTCGCTGCTCAGGGCCTGATTGAAGCCTCGGCGCGGCCGCGGGCACCGTCGGCCGCCCGCGCATGCTCCGAGACCGCGTCGATGATCTGCGGCCAGGCCCCGCGCGGCAGGTCGTGGCCCATCCCCTCGATCATCATCAGCCGCGCTCCCTGGATCGCCCTCGCGGTGGCCTTCCCTCCCGACGGCCGGATCATCTTGTCAACCGTGCCGTGGATCACCAGGGTGGGGGCGGTGATTCGCTGGAGCGCCTTGGTGCGGTCGCCGGAGGCGATGATCGCGCCGAGTTGCCGACCACCGGCGCGGATGTCGAAGCCCCGGTCGTAGCTGCGCCCCGCTCGCTCGCGAATGTACTGCTCGTCGCGGTCGAAGCCGGTGGAGCCGACCAGACCGAAGATCTCCGCCGAGCGCTCGATGTAGCCGTCGCGGTCGTGGGGCGGAGGGCTGAGCAGGTAGCGGTAGACCGAGAAGGCCGGCTGCCCATGGCGACGGCTGCCCGTGGTCGACATGATCGAGGTCAGGGAGCGGACGGACTCGGGATGCTCGGCGGCGAGCATCTGACCGATCATGCCGCCCATCGAGGCGCCCACCACGTGGGCGGGGGAGATGCCGAGCTCGTTCATCAGGCGCGCCGAGTCCTCGGCCATGTCGGAGAGCGTGTACTGCTTCGGCGACATCCGTCGGGTCAGCATCTGCTTCACGCTGGGCGGCCGGAAGTCGAAATGAGTGGAGCGGCCGATGTCGCGGTTGTCGAAACGGACCACGTAGAAGCCGCGCTCGGCGAGCTCGGTGCAGAAGTCCTCGTGCCAGGCGATCATCTGGGTCGCCAGGCCCATGATCAGCAGGATCGGGGTGTCGTCTGGGTCGCCGAACGCGTCGTAACAGAGGGTCACGCCGCGCCCGACGTCCACAAAGCGCTCATCCATGGGCCCGATGCTACGCAACGGTTCTTGCAGAGCCTGTTAGCAACTGCACACACTTTGCCCCGACGCTCTAGCCTGGGCCGGCGGCCGTGCCTGCGGGCCGGCGCGTCCCCATGCCTACACCGAAGACTCAAATCAGGGGCGGAACCCCTCGCGGGCGCGTTGCCGGGCTCGCGCTGATGGTGCTGGTCACGCTCGTGATCGGCGCGCTGCTGGGCGAGGGCGCGCTCGGCGACCCCGCATCGAAGATCGCGCAGAAGCAGAGCGAGCTCTCCCGGATCCAGTCGAACGAGGGACCGCTTCGCTCCCAGATTGACGCGATGAACGCGCGCGTCGACCAGCTGATCGGCGAGGAGTCCCGGCTGCGGCAGCAGCAGGCCGCTGCTCGGCACGAGCTCGACCAGAAGCAGGCCGAGCTCGAAAAGGCGACCGCCGAGCTCAACGCCGAGAAGGCCGAGCTCGCGCGGGTGCGCGCCAAGCTGCAGGAGGCGGTCGGAGCGCTCGAGCAGCTGCTGGTCGACATCTACAAGTCGAACGATCCGGACCTGACCGCCGTGGTGATGCAGTCCGCGAGCTGGAGCGACCTGATCACGCGGGCCGAGTACATCGATCACATCCAGAGCTACGACGACGCGGTCGTCGCCCGCGTGCGGGGCCTGCGCGACCAGATCACCGCCCTGGTCAACCAGCTGCAGGCGACTCACGACCGCATCAAGACCGCGCGGGATGCGGTCGCCGCGAAGGAGCGGCAGATCGCGTCCGAGCACGCGCAGATCGCCTCGCAGCAATCCGAGCTGGTCGCCGCCCGGAGCCAGCGGGAGGGCGTGCTCAACGCGCTGCTCCGCAAGGAGCATGCGATCCAGACCGACCTCTCGAACATCCCGGCTCCGGCCGGCCGCGCGACGCTGGATTCGAACGGCGACGCGATCCCGCCCTCTAATGCGCCGCTCGCCGTCCGTGCGGTGATCGAGGCGGCCAACCAGATCGACAACCTTCCCTACATCTGGGGCGGCGGCCACGGCTCGTTCAGCTCGCCCGGCTACGACTGCTCGGGCGCCGTCAGCTTCGCCCTCCACGGTGGTGGCTTCCTCTCCAGCCCGCTCGACTCGACCGGTCTCGAGGTCTGGGGCGCGCCCGGGGCAGGCAACTGGATTACCGTCTTCGCCAACAGCGGCCACGCCTGGGCCTACATCGCCGGCCTGCGCTGGGACACCGCCGGTAATGGCGCCGACGGCCCGCGCTGGAGCACGGCAATGAACGAGAACACGGCCGACTTCGTCGCGCGGCACCCGGCCGGTTACTAGCACCCATCCCGATGCCTGCGAGGACCGCCGGGCGGCGGGCCGTTGCGGCACCGTGATGACAATCACACCATTACACAACTGAATAGGCGTACAGTGGTTTGAGCATGGCCGAGCCACTGAGAAACCAGTTCCCGCGCCCGCTCCCCGCCGAGCTGGTCGAGAGGGTGGCGGAGCGCTTTCACGTGATCGGTGAGCCGATGAGGATCCGGCTGCTGGACGCCCTCTACGACGGGGAGGCGACCGTTGGCGAGCTTCAGGAGGCGATCGGCGCCTCGCAGCAGAACGTCTCGCGGCACCTCGGCGTTCTCTTGCGGGCTGGCGTCGTCTCCCGCCGAAAACAGGGCAACCACTCCGTCTACTCGATCGCCGATCCCTCGGTGTACGCCATCTGCGACGAGGTCTGCGCCGGCCTGCTCCGGCAGCTCGACGAGCTCGAGGGGCTCCTGAAGGTGTCGCGATGACCGACGTCGGGCCGATCGGGAGACTGGGGCGGTACACCGCGACCCACTTCGGGGTCGTTGCGATCGCCTGGGCGATCATCGCCCTCGGCCTCGGCTTTCTCGCCCCGCGCGTTGAGACGGCGCTCTCCGGGGCGGGCTGGGAGACGACCGGCTCGCAGTCCGTTCAGGCCCGGCACCTGATCGATCGCAACTTCCAGGGCCTCTCGGCCTACGGCCTGATGGTCGTCGTCCACTCCCCGAGCGCGACGGTCGGGGACCCGAGCTTCCAGGCTGCCGTCGCCGGCGTCGAGCGGAAGCTGCGCGCCGACGCCGCCGTGCGGAGCGTGATGCCGCCGCGGCCGGGCGGATCGATCTCGCCCGACGGCCACACGGCGATCGTGCAGGCGGGGGCGGCGCGGGATTCGGACGCGATGGTCAGCGCCGCCGAGCGGCTCAAGGGCCCGCTCAGCTCGCTCGGCACGGACGGGATGCAGGTGCACCTGACCGGCGCCGCCGGCATGTGGTCCGACTTCAACGCCGCCAACAAGAGCGCGATGCTGCGCTCCGAGGTCATCTCCTGGCCGGTGACTGTGGCGATCATGCTGGTCGCCTTCGGCTCGCTGGTCGCCGCCGGCTTGCCGCTGATGCTGACGATGGTCGGACTGATCGCCGCGGCCGGGTCCCTGTATCTGGGGGCCCAAGTCCTGCCGATCTCGATCTGGGCGATGAACTTTGCGCTGATGTTCGCACTGGCGCTGGGGATCGACTACGCGCTCTTCGTCGTCCACCGCTTCCGCGGCGCGTGCTTCGGCTCCAAGCTGCCCCCCGCCGAGGCCGTGGCGCAGACGATGGACACCGCCGGCAAGGCGGTGCTGTTCTCGGGGGTTACGGTGCTGATCTCCCTAGGCGCGGTGATGCTGGTGCCGAGTCCCGCCTTCCGCTCGGTGAGCCTCGGGATCATGCTCGCCGTCATCTTCGTCCTCGCGGCGACGCTGACCCTGCTGCCGGCGGTGCTGGCGAAGCTCGGGCCGAAGTTGGAAAAGCTCTCGCTCCCCTCGGTCCACTCCGGCGATCACCGCTCAACCCGTTTTGCCGCCTGGGGCGAGCGGCTCTGGCGGCATCCGCTTCGCTACGGAGCTCCTGCGCTGGCGGCCCTGGTGGCGCTGATCGTCCCGGTCACCCAGCTCGACACGGCGATGCCCTCGATCAAGGTGGTGCCGAGCGGTGACTCCTCGCGCATCGGCTACCAGCAGGTGCAGGCCGCGCTCGGGCCCGGTGCCACCGGCCCGCTGCAGCTGGTCGCTCCGGCTGCGGAGACAGGACCCGTGACGTCGATCGCGCGGCACGACCCGGGCATCGCGCAGGTGATGCCCGCGCGGACCGCCGGCGGCCTTGCGCTGATCCAGGCGATCCCGAGGCAGGATCCCTCCAGTCCCGCCGTGGCAGCGACGATCGACCGCCTGCGCGCCGAGCTGCCCGCCGGCGCGCTCGTCGGCGGAGCGGTCGCCGAGAACCACGACCTGGCGTCGACGCTGAAGTCGAAGACGCCCCTCGTGATCGGCGTCGTCCTCGCTCTCGGGTTCGCTCTGTTGCTGTTCGCGCTCCAGGCGCCGGTGATCGCGGCCGTGGGAGTGGTCACCAACCTGCTCGCCACCGGCGCGGCTTTCGGCGTCGCGAAGTGGCTCTTCCAGGATGGCGCACTTCACTCGCTGCTCGGCTTCGAGCCGCAGGGCTTTCTCGACGCCTGGGCACCCGTCTTCTTCTTTGCGATGATCTTCGCGATCTCGATGGACTACACGGTCTTCCTGCTCTCCTCGGCGAAGGAGCACTGGGACCGGTCGCACGACCCCAAGGAGGCGATGGTCGGTGGGCTCGCGCATTCGGGCCGCGTGATCTTCGCCGCGGGCGCGGTGATGGTGGCCGTCTTCTTCACCTTCGCCCTCTCCGGCCCGCTGCCGCCGAAGGAGATGGGCCTGATCCTCGGGATCGCCGTCCTGCTCGATGCGATGCTGATCCGGCTGCTGCTGATGCCGGTGCTGCTCAGGCTGCTGGGCCGCTGGGCCTGGTACCTGCCGAGCTGGGCGGATCGGATGCTACCCGAGGTCCGCTTCGGTCACGGCGCCCAGGTTGCGGCCACTACGGGTCGCTAGGAACGCGAGGGCAGGCAGTACCCGTAGGCAGTGAGCTGCGGAGTCGCGCCGAAGTAGCCGTAGCTCGTGGCGGAGAAGGTGCCGTCCTGGTTGAAGCTGCCGGAGGCAAAGAGGCTGTCGGTGGAGCCGTTCGAGCTGAAGCCACCGGTGACCATCCGCGTCCCGCCTGGGCACGTCGGGGTGGTCGCGGTGGCGGACTGGCCGACGGCCAGCGCCACGGGCGCCGAGGAGACCTCCTGGATGATGGGCCGCTTCATTCGCGCGCAGTAGGCGATCGCGGTGAGCTCGCCGGGGCCGGTGCCATAAGCGTGTGCGCTGACGGTCCAGGCCTTGGTTCCTACTGCCTTCGACTCGGTGATGTAGTCACCGCCGTCGCTGCGGAAGTCGGTGCGCTGGAAGCCGCCAGAGACGAGCGACTGGCCCGAGGGGCAGCGGGCTGTGACCGTCTTGGTCTCACCCGGGCGGATGTAGACCGTCCTGTGGGGCGAAGGGTTCGCCGGGATGACGCCGCGCCCGCAGAGCGCCTGCACGGTCACGGTGCGGGGAGTGGTGCTGCTCGGCGTGGGATCGAGCAGGACAACGCTGACGTGCCAGCCGAGCTGGGCGCCGAGCCGCTCGTAGGAGTGCGGGTAGATGCCCTCGCCGTCGCTGCCGTTCGGTGGCGAGGTGATCATGCCGCCGCCGAGCGGGAACCTGCCGCCGGGGCAGATCGCCTGCCCGCGGTCCACCGTGTCGGGCTTGGAGAGGCGGAAGGCCTGGGTCGCCATCGTGAAGGCGGTGATCGGCCGGGCGACCCCCGGCGTGGCGACCCCTTTGTGGCCGAGGATGCGGATCGTCCCCGAGACCGAGTCGAGCACGTAGATGCCACCAACCGCCCGTAGCGCCATCCGCAGGTGGTCGCAGGAGGCGCCCTGCTTCAGCACGTAGACCTGGTTGAGATGTCCGAGGCTGCCGGTGCCGCGGGCGACGCCGACCTTGCGGCCCGTGTCCTTCTGGAGCGCCTTCGCCAGTGCCGGCGGCGGCGGATAGCAGCCGTCCTGACTGAAGCGCCGCTCCCGCAGCGCGATCTTGTAGGCGGCCTCGAGCCGCTTGGTGGGAAGGTTGAAGCCGGCCTTCGCCCCCAGGGCGCCTGCCGTGATCACCAGCATCGCGGCCAGCAGCGAGATCAGCGTGATCGTGAAGGCGGCGCGCCTCATGGCTCAGTCAGAACCCCCCGACTACCCGGAAGTTGCGGAATCCTCACTGGCCGCGCGCGCGTGGCCTTGTCGATACATGAGCGCAGGGCTAACCCGTCTCGACGGGGCGGCCGCTTCGCTGCCAGGTGCCGACGCCGCCGTCGGCGACGTGCAGCACGCGCTCGAAGCCCTCGCGTTGGAGGATCGACGCCGCGAGGCCGCTGCGCTTGCCGCCGCTGCAGATCGCGGCGATCGCCCGGTCCCGCGGCAGCTCGCCCTGGCGGTTGGGCAGCTCGCCGTAGGGCAGGTGGACCGAGCCCGGGATGTGCCCGGCCGCGTACTCGTCGTCGTCGCGGACGTCGAGCACCATCAGGTCGTCGCCCTCGAGCCGCTCGGCGAGCTGCTCGGGATCGATCAGCTCGATGCGTCGCACGGGGCGCCCCTCCGACCGCCACGCCGTCATGCCGCCCTCGAGGTAGCCGCGCACCCGCAACCCGACCGACGCGAGCAGCTCGGCGGCCTCGAGCTCATAGCCGTCTGAGGCGGCCACCACGATCAGCTCGACGTCCGGTGGCAGCACCTTGGCGACCTTGGTGGCGAAGGCGGTCTCGTATGCGGATGCGCTGATCGCGCCCGGGACGTGGGCCTCGTCGAACTGCTCGTTGGTGCGCGCGTCCACGAGCAGCGCGCCCTCGGCGATCCCGATCTCGACCGCCCGGGGCGCCAGCGGCACCGGCGTCCCCATGTCCTCGATCAGCGGTCCCTTGTTGAGGGCCACGATGTGCTCGACGTTCGGCGGCCGGTCGCCGAGGGTCGCCACCGCGTCCTCGACGAACTCGCCCTCGGTCTCGAACTGCAGGGCGCGGTTGTGCTCCCGCTCGAAGCCGATCGTCGAGCTCGACTTGTGGTCGATCCCCGAGCTGCCGCAGGCCGAGCCGCCCAGGTGCCCGGGCCAGACCTCGACGTCGTTCGGGAGCGCCAGCAGGCGCTCGTGCAGCGACCGGAAGATCCCGACCGCACCCTCACGCGGCTCGATCGCCAGGTCGGGCCGCGCCACGTCGCCGACGAAGAGGGAGTCGCCGGTCAGCACCGCCCAGGGATCGCCGTCGCGGTCGGCGTCGCGGAGCAGGAACGAGGTGTGCTCGGGGCGGTGTCCCGGGGTGTGGATCGCCTCGATCTGAACCCTGCCGAGGTCGAGTTTCCAGCCGTCGGTGAAGGACTCGTGGGGATACTCGGCGTCGGCCAGCTCGTGGATGTGGATCGTCGCCCCGGTCGCCCGGGCCAGGCGGCCGTGGCCCGAGACGTGGTCGGCGTGGTTGTGGGTCTCGAGCACGTGCTCGATGCGGACGCCGTGGAGTCGGCTGAGCCGCAGATAGGGATCGATTGCCCACTGCGGATCGATCACCGCCGCCACGCCGGCGGAGGTATCGCCCACCAGGTAGGAGGCGCAGCTGAGGTCCTCGTGCAGGATCTGCCGGAAGAGCACTATTCGCCTGTGAAGACGGGCGCCCGCTTCTCGACGAACGCCATGACCCCCTCGATGAAGTCCTTGCTGTGGCCCTGCCCCTTTTGCGCGTCGGCTTCGGCCTGGAGCTGCCCGGCGAGGTCGGCGTAGACCCGGCGGTTGAGCAGCTGCTTGGAGCCCGCGTAGGACCGGGTGGGGCCGTTGGCCAGCAGCTCGAGCAGCGCGGTTGATGCCCCCTCGAGTTCGCCGTCGGGAACGACGCGGTTGACCAGACCCCATTCGAGGGCCTGCTCGGCGGGTACGCGCTCGCCCAGCATCGCCATCTCGGCGGCTCGGGCGTAGCCGATCCGGGCGGGGAGAAAGGCGGTGGAGCCGCCGTCGGGCACGAGGCCGATGTTGACGAAGGCGAGCAGGAAGTACGCGGACTCGGCGGCCACGATCAGGTCGCAGGCGAGCGCCAGCGAGCAGCCGATGCCGACGGCGGGCCCGTTGACCGCGGCGACGATCGGCTTGGGCATCTCGCGCAGGCCGGTGATGACCGGGTGGTAGATCTCCTTCAGGCGGGCGCTCAGGTCCGGCAGCCCGTCCTCACCCGACCCGCGCTGCTCCTTCAGGTCAGCGCCGGAGGAGAAGCCCCGGCCGGCGCCGGTGATCAGCACCGCCCGCACCGACTTGTCGTCGCCGAGCGTGGTGACCGCGTCGAGCAGGTCCCTGCCGAAATGCTCGTTCCAGGCGTTGAGCGCGTCGGGGCGGTTGAGCAGGATGCGAGCGGCGGAACCGTCCCTGGTCACGTCGACCGTCTCGTGGGTTGCCACAGCGGAAGCTTATTCTCCTGGCTGGTGAGCCAGTACCTGCCGCGTCCGGTGGCCAAGGCGCTGACCAGGATGCTTCAGCGCTCGGCCCAGCACCCGTGGATCCCGGTCCGGGCGCAGCGCGCCTGGACGGAGGCGGCTGCCCGGATCACCCGCATCCCGGACGGGATCTCGATCGAGCCCGGCTCGCTCGGCGGGCGCCCTTGTGACCGGCTTGTTCCGGAGGGGGCCGAGCGAACGCGGGCGGTCCTCTACCTGCACGGCGGCGCCTACGTGATCGGCTCGCGGCGCACGCATCGGGGACTGGCGGCGCAGATCGCGCTCGCGGGCGGGGCCCCGGTCCACCTGCTCGACTATCGGCTCGGTCCGGAGCACAAGCACCCGGCCGCGCTCGAGGACGCGGCGTCGGCCTACCGCGAGCTGCTCGCCTCCGGGCTCGATCCCGGCTCGATCGTCGTCTGCGGCGACTCGGCGGGCGGTGGGTTGGCGGTTGCGCTCGCCCGCCGGCTGCGTGATTCGGGCGAGCCGCTGCCCGGCGGGCTGGTGATCCTGAACGGCTGGCTCGACCTGACCTGCTCCGGCGAGTCGACGCGCTGGAACGCCCATCGGGACGCCGGCCTGCTTCGGCCCTGGACGGTCCATTGCGGCGACCTTTATCGGGGCGATGCCGACCCGCTCGACGCCGAGCTCTCACCCGCCTTCGCCGACCTCGCCGGGCTGCCGCCCACCTACGTCCAGGTCGGCACCCACGACATCCTGCTGAGCGACTCCGACGAGTTCACCCGGCGGGCGCGCGAGGCCGGGGTGGATGTCGCCTACGCGCGCTTCGAGGGGATGTGGCACGACTTCCAGCTCGCCGCCGGCCTGCTGCGCGAGGCCGACGAGGCGTTGGCCGATCTGGGCCGCGCCCTGGACGACATCTGGTCCGGACGCCCGCTGGCCGAGCGCGCCGGCCCGGCGGAGCGGAATGGGTCCGGCAACGGCCACCGGACGCCGCGCGTCGCGATCATCGGCGCCGGCTTCGGCGGCATCGGCCTCGGGATTCGGCTGAAGCAGGCGGGGTTCGACTCGTTCCGGATCTTCGAGAAGGCGGAGGGGGTCGGCGGCGTCTGGCGGGACAACACCTACCCGGGCGCGACCTGCGACGTGCCCTCCCAGCTCTACTCGTTCTCCTTCGAGCCCAACCCGGACTGGTCACACCGCTACTCGCCCCAGCCCGAGATCCTGGCCTACCTGGAGCGGTGCGTCTCCAAGCACGGGATCGCGTCAAACCTGAGCCTGGGAACCGAGGTGGTGCGCGCCACCTACGACGAGCCCGCCCGGATCTGGCGTGTCGAGCTCGCCGGCGGCGAGAGACACGAGGCCGACGTGCTGGTCTCGGCCTGCGGGCAGCTCAGCCGGCCCGCCCTCGACCGGATCGAGGGCGCTGAGCACTTTGCGGGCTCCATCTTCCACACCGCACGCTGGGATCACTCGGTGGAGCTCGACGGCAAGCGGGTCGCCGTGATCGGCACCGGTGCGAGCACGATCCAGGTGGTGCCGGCTATCGCCGGCCGCGTCGGCCAACTCGACGTCTACCAGCGCTCCGCTCCGTACGTGATCCCCAGGAGGGACCGCCCCTACATGCCCTGGGAGCGCCGCCTCTTCCGCTGGTTCCCGCCGGCGCGGCTGCTCGCACGCTTCTGGCAATGGCTCTTCTTCGAGGTCTTCATCTCGGCGTTCAATCAGTTCAAGGCGGTGGGGCGGCTCGGGGTGAGCATGTGCGAGCGGCACCTCGACGACCAGGTGCGGGACCCGGAGCTGAAGCGAGCGCTCACCCCGGATCACGTGCTCGGCTGCAAGCGGGTCCTGATCTCCCCCGACTACTACTCCACCCTCGAGCGGCCCGAACGTCGAGCTCGTCACCCAGGGCGTCCGCGAGCTGACCGAGAACGGCGTCGTCGCCGAGGACGGCAGCGAGCGGCCCGCCGACGTGATCGTGCTTTCCACCGGCTTCGAGAGCACCCGCTTCCTGGCTCCGATGGAGATCCGCGGGCGGGGCGGGGTCGAGCTGAACGAGGTCTGGAGCGAGGGGGCCAACGCCTACCTGGGCATGACGGTGGCCGGCTTCCCGGACCTCTTCATCATGTACGGGCCCAACACCAACCTGGGCTCCGGCTCGATCATCTTCCAGTTGGAGAGCCAGATGGCCTACATCGTCGACGCCGTCAGGAGGCTCGCCGCGGGGGGTGGGCCGCTCTCGGTGAGGCCCGAGGTCCAGCGGGCGTTCGACGCGGAGATGCAGCGGCGGCTCTCCACCTCCGTCTGGCAGACGGGCTGCGACAACTGGTACGTCGACGAGCACGGCCGCAACACCAACAACTGGCCGGGCTTCACGGTGGAGTACCGGCGGCGCACCCGCCGGCTCGATCCCGCCGACTACGAGCCGACTCAGCTGAGCACGTCGGGCTTGTAGCCGAGCTCCTCGACCAGCGCGAGCAGCCGCTTGGCGTGCTCGGCTCCTCGGGTCTCCATCACCAGCTCCACGCCGGTCTGGCTGACCGAGAGGCCGACGCCCTCGCGGACGTGGTCGACGTCGATCAGGTTGGCGCCCCCTTCGCCGAGCGCGGTAAGGAGCCGCGCCAGCGAACCCGGCTCGTCGGGGATCTTGGTGAAGATCCGCAGCCGCCGCCCGCGCTCGGTCTCGTGATGCCGGGCGAGGTCGGCGAGCACGCCGGTGTCGATGTTGCCGCCGGAGAGGATCACGGCGGTGGTCCCCGACTCGGCCGGCTCGATCAGGCCCTGGCGGAGTGCGGCGACGCCGACCGCGCCCGCCCCCTCGACCACCAGCTTGGTCCGCTCGAGCAGCAGCATGATCGCGTCAGCGATCGCGTCCTCGCTGACCGTGACGCGGTCATCGAGCAGCTCGTCCAGCAGCGGGCCGGTGAGCTCGCCGGGATGCTTGATGGCGATCCCGTCGGCGAGGCCGCACTGCGCCTGGATTCCCACCACCTCGACGCCGTCGCGGCTGCCCTTGATCGCAGCGGCGATCCCGCTTGCCAGGCCGCCGCCGCCCACCGGGACGATCACCTTCGATAGGTCGGGTGCCTCCTCGAGCAGCTCCAGGCCGATCGTCCCCTGGCCGGCCACCACGGCGGCGTCGTCGAACGGGTGGACGAAGGCGAGGTCGTCGGCCTCGGCGCGCTCGACTGCGGTCTCGACGCAGGCCTCGATCGAGTCGGCGCCCACCACGATCTCGGCGCCCGATTCCTCCGCCGCCGCGATCTTGGCGAGCGCGGCCCGCTCGGGCATGTAGATCGTCGCGGACAGCCCGCGGGCGCGGGCCGCGTAGGCGACGGACTGCCCGTGGTTGCCGGCGCTCGCCGTGACCACGCCCCTTACGGCCGGCTCCAATTGGGCGATCTTGTTGAGGGCGCCCCGGAGCTTGAACGAACCGGTTCGCTGCAGGTTCTCGGCCTTGAGCGCGATCGTGCCGCCGGTGGTCCGGGAGAGGTAGCGCGACTCGATCAGCTGGGTCCGGCGGGCGACGTCGGAGACGACCTCGCGGGCTCGCTCGATCTCCTCGAGCGTGACCTCGCCGGTCAAGGCGCGAGGGGGACGGTGGCGTCCATTTCGATCAGCGCGCCCTTCGGCAGCGCGGCGACCCCCACGGTCGTCCGGACCGGGAACGGCTCGGAGAAGAACGTCCCGTAGACCTCGTTGACCTCGGCGAACCGCGACATGTCGGTGAGGTAGATCCCGATCCGCGCGGCGTCAGCGAGCTGGGCCCCGGCGGCCCGGCAGACCGCGTCGAGGCTCTCCAGGCACCGGCGGGCCTGCTCGGCTATCCCGCCCTCGACCAGCTCCCCGGTGCCCGGATCGAGCGGCACCTGGCCGCTGCAGTAGAGAACGCCGCCGGACTCGACCGCCTGCGAGTAGGGGCCGATCGGCGCGGGGGCCTGGTCGGTCTCGATCGCTCTCCTGGGGCCTGCGGATGCGTCCATGCCCACCTATTCGCCAGTATCTCACCGATGAGAGCCCTCGCCATCGTGCACCAGGCGGACGCGGGCCCGGGCGTGTTCGCCGACGAGTTGCGCGAGCGCGAGGTGGAGCTGGAGGAGTGGATGCTCTCGGAGTGGGGCACCGCGCCGCCGCGCGAGATCGCCGAGTACGACGCGGTCCTCACCTTCGGCGGCGCCATGCACGCCGACCACGAGGACCGCCACCCCTGGCTGCGCTTCGAGAAGGACTTCCTGGCGGCGATGATCGACGACGGCATGCCGATCCTCGCCATCTGCCTCGGCTGCCAGCTGCTCGCGGACGCGGCGGGCGGCTCGGCCCGCCGAGCGAGCGAGCCGGAGATCGGCTGGCACGGGGTCGAGGTGACGGCGGAGGGGGCGAAAGACCCGGTGATCGGGCCGCTCGCCCCTCGCTTCGAGGCCTTCCAATGGCACAGCTACGAGGCGGTGCCGCCCGAGGGCGCGGCCATCCTCGCCCGCAGCCCGGTCTGCACGCAGGCCTACCGAGTCGGCGAGCGCGCCTGGGGGATCCAGTTCCACGCCGAGGTGACGGCTGTGGACACGAGCAAGTGGATCGACGACTACCGCTCGGACGAGGACGCGGTCCGGATCGGCGTCGATCCGGAGGCGCTGCGGGCGGAGAGCGACGAGAAGATCGCCGCCTGGAACGAGCTCGGCCGCGAGCTCTGCGGCCGCTTCATCGAGGAGATTTCGTGAAATCCGCTGCA
Source organism: uncultured Solirubrobacterales bacterium (assembly GCA_963725475.1). GTDB lineage: Bacteria > Actinomycetota > Thermoleophilia > Solirubrobacterales > 70-9 > DASUPK01. The sequence continues at coordinate 59,203 of CAVRYR010000003.1, forward strand.
ACCGGCGGTAGGGTGCGCGACGTGAGACGTGCCTTCCCGATCGCCCTTGCCGCCCTGATCGTCGCTGCGCTGTGCCTGCCCGCGAGCTCGGCCGCCCTCAAGCTGCACGGACAGCGCCTCTTCCACACGGCCGACAACAACATCGCCTGCGGGATGGTCAAGGGCGTGAAGAAGAAGAAGCACAAGCACCCGCGCCTCCCGGGTGAGGCCCGCTGCGACGTGAAGAGCCACACCTGGGTCGCGCCGCCCCGGCCGCGCAAGTGCGACCTCGACTGGGGCTTCGGCGTCGCGGTCGGCGACAAGGGCTTCGGCGGATACGTCTGCGCCGGCGATACCGTCGCCCTGAACGCGCCCGTCCTGGCCCAGGGCGGGAGCATCACGCTGGGCCGCTACACGTGCTCGGTGCCGGTCCTGCCGGTGACCACGGTGCACTGCCAGAACAACCTCACTGTGCACGGCTTCGACGTCTCGGCGGACACCGTCAACCTGTTCTAGCTGCGCCGGCCGCCCCGCGCGGGGTGCTCGCCGCTATTCGGGCGTGACGTAGGCGCCCGAGAGGCCGCCGTCGACGAGAAAGGTCGAGGCGGTCACATAGGAGCTGTCGTCGCTCGCCAGGAAGAGGGCGCCCTGCGCGATCTCGCGCGCCTCGGCGAAGCGGCCCATCGGCAGGTGGACCAGCCGCCGCGCGGCCTTCTCCGGGTCCTTCGCGAACAGCTCCTGCAGCAGCGGCGTGTTGACGGGGCCGGGGCAGAGGGCGTTGACCCGCACGCCGCGCTTTCCGAACTCGACGCCGAGCTCCCGGGAGAGGGCGAGCACGCCGCCCTTAGAGGCCGTGTAGGAGATCTGGGAGGTCGCGGCCCCCATCACGGCGACGAAGGAGGCCGTGTTGATCACCGAGCCCCCGCCGGACTCGAGCAGGTGGGGGATGCCGTGCTTGCAGCAGAGGAAGACCGACTTCAGGTTGACGTCCTGAACCCGCTGCCAGGCCTCGAGCGAGGTGTCGAGCACCGAGACGTCGTCGTCGGGGCTGATGCCGGCGTTGTTGAAGAGCACGTCGATGCGGCCCATCTCCCCGGCCGCCTTCGCGTACATCTCGCGCACCGAGTCCTCATCGGCGACATCCGCTTGCAGTGCCAGATCACCCTCCGCTCCCTCCGCCAGGTCGACGCCGACCACGCGGGCGCCCTCCTCGGCGAAAAGCCGGGCGGTCTCGGCGCCGATCCCGCTCGCCGCCCCGGTGATCACGCAGACCTTGCCGTCCAGTCGACCCATCTACTCCTCCGTGGCGTAGTAGACGTTCTTGATCTCGCTGTAGGCCTCGAGCGCGTCCGGGCCGAGCTCGCGGCCGACGCCGGACTGCTTGTACCCACCGAACGGAGTCGAGACCCGGACTGAGGTGTTGGAGTTGATCGAGATCACCCCGGTCTCCATCGCGCGCGCGCTGCGGAGCGCCTTGGCGCCGTCGCGCGTCCAGACCGATCCCGAGAGGCCGTAGATCGTGTCGTTGGCGATCCGGATCGCCTCGGCCTCGTCCTCGAAGGGGATCACGCAGGCGACCGGGCCGAAGATCTCCTCGCGCGCGGGGCGGGCGTCGTTGGAGACCGGCGCCAGGACGGTCGGCGGGAACCAGTAGCCGGGCCCGTCGGGGGCGGAGCCGCGGAAGGCGACCGGCGCGTCGCCGTTGACGTAGGAGGAGACGGTCTCGAGCTGGTCGGCCGAGATCAGCGGGCCCATCTCGGTGGACTCGTCGAGGGGGTCGCCGACCCGCATCGCGGTGACCGCCTTCTCGAGGGCCGCCATGAACTCGTCCATCGCCGAGCGCTCGACCAGGATGCGCGAGCGCGCGCAGCAGTCCTGTCCCGCGTTGCCGAAGACGGCGGGCGGGGCGGAGGAGGCGGCCGCCTCGAGGTCGGCGTCGGCGAAGATCACGTTGGCGGACTTGCCGCCCAGCTCGAGCGTGACCCGCTTGATCGTGGCCGCCGCGCCCTCGGCGATGCCGCGGCCCACCTCGGTCGAGCCGGTGAACGCGACCTTGGCGACGTCGGGGTGCTCGACCAGCCGCCGGCCGCAGACGGACCCGGGCCCGGCGACCACGTTGAGGACGCCCTCGGGCACGCCGGCCTCGACCGCGATCTTCTCCAGCTCCAGCGCGGTCAGCGGCGTGAGCTCCGCGGGCTTGAGCACGATCGTGTTCCCGGCCGCGAGCGCCGGCGCGACCTTCCAGGAGGCGATGGTCAGCGGGAAGTTCCAGGGCGTGATCAGTCCGACCACGCCGAGCGGCTCGCGGAAGGTCATGTCGACGCCGCCGGCGACCGGGATCGTCTTGCCGGTGAGCCGCTCCGGCGCCCCCGCGTAGTAGCGGAAGGTCTCGACCACCATCTCCATCTCGCCGCGCGCGTCGGAGATCGGCTTGCCGGCGTTGCGGGCCTCGAGCGTCGCCAGCTCCTCCGGCCCGCTCGGCGATCGCGTCGGTCAGGTCGTGCAGCAGGGCGGAGCGCGCCCCCGGCGCCATCGACCGCCATTCCGGGAAACGCGGCCTTGGCGCGCTCGATCGCCGCATCGGTCTCCTCCGCGCCGGCGCGTGGCACCTCGGCCATCACCTGCTCGGTGGCCGGCTCGATCACCCGGGTCGCTTCCTTGCTCGCCAAGGCTTCGACGATATAGGGTCCGGGCGTGGCTTCTGGGGAGAAGAGCAAGGACGCGACCCCCCGGCCCGGCGGCCCAGGCGGCACCCGCGGCATGCTGTCGCTGGACGAACTCCGCAAGGAGGCCGAGGACGGCGCGATCGACACCGTCGTCACCGCCTTCACCGACATGCAGGGACGCCTCTTCGGCAAGCGGATCGAGATCGAGTACTTCCTCGACGAGGCCGTTGACCACGGGGTCGAGGGCTGCAACTACCTGCTCGCCCTGGACATGGAGATGGAGCCGGTTCCCGGCTACGAGATGGCCAACTGGGAGAAGGGCTACGGGGACTTCGGCATCGCGCCCGACCTGACCACGCTGCGGCGGATCCCCTGGCTCGACCGAACGGCGCTCGTGATCGCGGACGTGGTCAACCACGACGGCAGCCCGGTGGTCGCCTCGCCCCGGCAGATCCTGATCGCGCAGTACGAGCGGGCGAGGGAGATGGGCTTCACGCCCCTTCGCGGCGTCGGAGCTCGAGTTCTACCTCTACAAGGAGAGCTACGCCGAGGCCTGGGAGAAGGGCTACAGGGACCTGACCCCGACGATCCCCTACATCCTCGACTACCACATCCTCGCCACCACGATGGACGAGGCAGTACCTCGGGCAGATCCGGCGCGGCATGCAGGGCGCCGGGATCCCGGTCGAGTTCTCCAAGGGCGAGGCCTGGTACGGCCAGCACGAGGTCAACTTCCGCTACGCGGATGCCGTCACCGCCGCCGACCGCCACACGATCTACAAGAACGGCGTCAAGGAGATCGCGTTCCTGAACGAGATCTCGGCGAGCTTCATGGCGAAGCCCTCGGAGAAGGACATCGGCAGCTCCTGCCATCTCCACCAGAGCCTGGTCGGCAAGGACGGCAAGAGCGTCTTCGTCGACGACAAGGGAGAGGAGACCGACGCGTTCATGCACTTCCTCGGCGGCATGCGCCGGCATGTCAGGGAGCTGGCCCTGTTTATTGCGCCCTCCGATCAACTCCTACAAGCGCTACGCGGCGGAGAGCTGGGCGCCCACCTCGGTCTCCTGGGGCCGCGACAACCGCACCTGCGGCTTCCGCGTCGTCGGCCACGGTCAGTCGCGCCGGGTCGAGTGCCGGATTCCGGGAGCCGACGCGAACCCGTACCTCGCCTTCGCCGCGCTGCTCGCCGCCGGACTCGACGGGATCGAGAACTCGATCGACCCGGGGCCCGAGCTGAAGGGGAACGCCTATGAGGCGGGGGAGGCCGAGCCGTTCCCGTCAGCGCTGCGGGAGGCGAAGGAGCTCTGGGATTCCAGCGACTTCGTCAAGCAGACCTTCGGCGAGGCGGTCCAGAAGCACTACTCCAACTACGCGCGCTACGAGCAGCAGGAGTTCGACCAGGTGGTGACGGACTACGAGCGCCGACGCATGTTCGAGCGCGGCTAGAGCCTCGGCCCGCCCTAAACTCGCCGCAAATGGAGATCAGGACCCCGCTCCTGCTCCGTGAGCCGCCTCGCTCACGGGCCCTCGGGCTCGGCGTCGCCCTCGGCTCCGTCGCCCTCTGCACCGCCGCGATCTATCCGCTGAGGACGATCGCCCCGGCGGTCTCGCTCGGCGTCGTCTACCTGCTCGCCGTGATCGGCGTCTCGATCTTCTGGGGCCTGCGCTGGGGGCTGTTCACGGCGCTGGTCAGCGCCGCTGCCTTCAACTTCTTCCACATCCCGCCCACAGGGCGGTTCACCATCGCCGACTCCCGCAACTGGGTGGCGCTCGCGGCGTTCTTCGTCACCGCCGCGATCGCGAGCACGCTTGCCGAGCTGGCGCGCAGTCGCGCGCAGGAGGCGGAGGCGCGGCGCCGCGAGGCGGACCTGATGGCCGAGCTCGCCCGCACGCTGCTGGGCGGCCCGAGCCTGGACGCCGCACTCCCGGTGGCGGCCGAGCGGATCTGCACGGCCCTGGAGCTGCCCTCGGCGGCTCGCTGCAGCTCGGTGAGGCGGCGGATCATCCGGCGCAGGCTCGAGCTGCCGCTGCGGCGCGGCGGGCGCCTGCTCGGCACGCTGGTGGTGCCGGCGGGCATCGACCCGGACAACCTCGGCCCGGCTGAACGAGCGGCTCATCCCGGGGCTCGAGGCGCTGCTTGCGGCCGCGATCGACCGCGAGGCGCTGCTCCGGGCGACGGTCGAGACCGAGGCCCTGCGCCGCAGCGACGAGATCAAGACCGCCCTGCTGCGCACCGTCTCCCACGACCTGCGCACGCCGATCACGGCGATCCGGGCCGCCGCCGAGGCCCTGACCTCGCCGACGATCGACGATGCGGACCGAGCCGATCTCCGCGAGGCGATCGTCGACGACGCCGACCGGCTCGCGGCGCTGGTCGACAACCTGCTCGACCTTTCACGGCTGCGAACCGGCACGGCGGAGCCCTCGCGGGACTGGTGCTCGATCGAGGAGGTGGTCGAGGCGGCCATCGACGACGTCGGGATAGACCGCGAACGCTTCCTGGCTCTCGATCGACGAGCGGCTGCCGTTCATCCGGGCCGACGCCGCCCAGCTCGAGCGGGTCTTCGTCAACCTGCTCTCCAACGCCGCGCGCTACTCGGGCGGCGAGCGGGTCGTCGTCAACGCCCGGGAGGTCTCGGGCAGGGTCGTGGTCCGGGTCGTCGACCGTGGTCCAGGGATCGCCGGGGGCGACCTTGACCGCGTCTTCGAGGCTTTCTATCGCGGCGCTGACGATCCGGCGCACACCGGCGCCGGTCTGGGCCTGGCGATCGTCAAGGGCTTCGTCGAGGCGAACGGCGGGACGGTCTCGGTCGAGTCGCTGCCGGGCCAGGGCACCACCTTCATGGTCGAGTTCCCGCTGGGTGGCACGCGAGCCGACCAGTCGCAGGAGCCGGTGGTCCCGGCGCCGGCCGGCCGATGAGCCAGCGGATCCTCGTCTGCGACGACGAGATGCAGATCCGCCGGGCGCTGCGGGTCGTGCTCAAGGACGCCGGCTTCGAGGTGGTGGAGACGGCGGACGCCGCCGAGGCGCTCGACGCCGCCTCGGTGAAGCCGCCGGACGCGGCGATCATCGACCTGCTGCTCCCCGACGGCGACGGGGTCGAGGTCACCCGCAGCATCCGCTCCTGGAGCGAGATGCCGATCCTCGTGCTCTCCGCCGTCGGGGAGGAGGAGCAGAAGGTGCGCGCGCTCGAGGCGGGCGCCGACGACTACGTCACCAAGCCCTTCGGACCCAGGGAGCTGGTCGCCAGGCTGAACGCCGCGCTGCGGCGCGCCGGCGAGGGCGCGGAGGAGCCGGCGATCAGCGCGAACGGCCTGGAGATCGACGTGGCCGGGCACACGGTGAAGCGGGATGGCGAGGAGATCCACCTGACCCCGATCGAGTTCCGCCTGCTGAGCACGCTCGCGCGCAACCGGGGCCGGCTGATGACGCACCGGACGCTGCTGAAGGAGGTCTGGGGGCCCGGGCTGGGAGGAGGACACCCAGACGCTGCGCACGCACATCGCCAACCTGAGGCGCAAGATCGAGCCTCCCAGCGAGCCGCGCTATATCCGCACGGACCCCGGCATCGGCTACCGGTTCTTCACGGAATCTTGATGCGCTCGCGTCCGAACCTGAACGGGGGCTTCACGCGGCCGGGGCGATCCTCCGGTCCATGGATCTGATCTCCATCGGGATCGCAGTGGTGGTCTTCGCCGCCCTCTACTTCCTGATCGACGGACTGGACCGCGTATGAGCTTCGCCGAGGGGGCGATGCTGATCGTCTCGATCGCGCTGTTCTTCTACCTGCTCTACGCGCTCCTTCGCGGCGAGAAGCTGTGACCTTCAACGGCTGGCTTCAGCTGGCGATCTACGTCGCCGTGCTCACCGCGCTCGTGCCGCTGCTCGGCGGCTACATGGCGCGCGTCTACCAGGGTGAGCGGATCCTGCTCGAGCGGCCGCTGGGCTGGCTCGAGCGGCTGATCTACCGGATCCTCGGCCCCTCGGCCCGCACGGAGCAGGACTGGAAGGCCTACGCGCAAGACCACGATCGTCTTCAGCTTCGTCTTCTTCGTCGTCCTCTACGTGATCCTGCGCACGCAGAACATCCAACCCTTCAACCCGGAGGGGTTCCGCTCGGCGCCGTGGGACGTGACCTTCAACACCACGTCCTCGTTCGTCACCAACACGAACTGGCAGTACTACGGCGGCGAGACGACGATGACCTACTTCTCGCAGATGGCCGGCCTGGCCGTCCAGAACTTCGTCTCGGCGGCGGTCGGCATGGCGGTGCTCGCAGCCACCATTCGCGGCTTCGCGAGCCGCGGCGTCAAGGAGCTCGGCAACTTCTGGCGGGACGTCACCCGCACGCTGCTCTACATCCTGCTTCCCCTCGCCGCCATCGGCACGCTGATCCTGGTCTCGCAGGGCGTGATCCAGTCGCTCAGCGGCTACGTCACGATCCACGGGCTCGGGGGCCTCGACCAGACGCTCGCGATGGGCCCGGCCGCCTCGCAGATCGCGATCAAGCAGCTCGGGACCAACGGCGGCGGCTTCTTCAACGTCAACAGCGCGATGCCGTTCGAGAACCCGACGCAGTTCTCGAACTTCGTCGAGGCGATCTTCATCCTCCTGATCCCCGCCGCCGCGACCGCCCAGTTCGGCCGCATGGTTGGCAACCGCCGCCAGGGGTGGGCCCTCTACGCCACGATGCTCGTCTTCATGGTCGGCCTGTTCGGCGTCGCCTACGCCGCCGAGCAGCACGGCTCGCCCGCGCAGCACATAGCCGGCGAGAACACCGCGGTCGCCGACGGCACCACGGGCGGCAACCTGGAGGGCAAGGAGCAGCGCAACGGGATCGCCGACAGCGCCGAGTGGACCAACGTCACGACTGACGCCTCCAACGGCTCCGTCGACGCGGCCCACGATTCCTACACCGGGATCGGCGGCCTCGTTCCCCTGACCAACATGATGACCGGGGAGGTGATCTTCGGCGGGGTCGGCTCGGGCTTGTACGGAATGCTCATGACCGTTCTGCTTGCCGTGTTCATAGCCGGCCTGATGGTCGGCAGAACGCCCGAGTACCTCGGGAAGAAGGTCGAGTCCCGCGAGGTGAAGCTGGTCCTGATCGGGCTGCTCTTCACCCCGATGGTGGCGCTGATCGCGACCGGCATCGCCATCTCCAGCAAGTACGGGATGCCGTCGATCTACAACCCAGGGCCGCAGGGCTTCTCGGAGACGCTCTACGCCTACACGTCGCAGGCCAATAACAACGGCTCCGCATTCGCCGGCTACACGGGCTTCGTGCAGCCGAACGCCCCGGGCAACTTCGGCTCGTACGGGATCACCTTCGCCGACATCCTCGGTGGGCTCTCGATGCTAACGGCGCGGTTCGTCCCGCTGCTCTCGGCCCTGGCCATCGCGGGATCGCTCTCGGTCAAGCGGATCGTCCCCGCCGGTCCCGGCACCTTCCGGACCGACAACCCCACCTTCGTGGTGCTGCTGCTGGCGGTGATCGTGATCGTCGCCGCCCTCACCTTCTTCCCCGCCGTCCTGCTCGGCCCGGTCGTCCAGGGCCTCACCAACCAGCTCGGATTCCCAACCTGACATGCGTAGGGACCTGACAGCCTCGATCATCGCCGCGGTGGCCTTCACGCTGCTGTTCGGCCTCGCCTACCCGCTGATCGCCACTGGCGTCTCGCAGGTGCTGTTCCCGAACAAGTCGGACGGCAGCCAGGTGATGCTGAACGGCAAGGTCGTGGGCTCGAGCCTGATCGGGCAGAACTTCATGATCCGGCGACCGAACCACAACCCGAAGAAGCCTGACTTCGCGAAGAAGCAGGTGAAGACGCCGGACCCGAAGTACTTCCAGCCGCGGCCGTCGGTGACCAACTACAGCCCGGACGTCACCTTCTTCAACAACCTCGGCCCGAACGACAAGGCCCTGATGCAGCAGTTCAAGGGCTACATCCAGACCTACCTGGCGCTGGAGCGGCCGTACGACCCGGGCCTGACCCGCAGGGACATCCCGGTCGACGCGGTGACCACCTCGGCCTCGGGCGTCGACCCGCACATCTCGCAGGCGAACGCCCGGATCCAGGCGCACCGCATCTCGAAGGTCCGTGGCATCCCGCTGGACCGGGTGAACCAGCTGATCGACGACAACACCGACGGCCGCGCACTTGGCGTCCTCGGCGAGCCCGGAGTGAACGTGCTCGGGCTCAACATCGCCCTTGACAAGGAGTCCCCGCAGTGACCGACGACAACCGCCGACGCTCTTCCATGTTCGACCGCGAGCTGATGCTCCCGGCGCTCTGGGCGAGCATCAAGAAGCTCAACCCGCGCCACCAGATCCACAACCCCGTGATGTTCGTGGTCGAGGTCGGCGCCGTGATCACGACGATCGGCTGGATCAACCAGGCCTTCGGCAACGCCCCACTCGGAGGTGGCGACGAGCCCGCCTGGTTCACCTTCACGGTCGCGATCTGGCTCTGGCTGACGGTCGTTTTCGCCAACATGGCCGAGGCGCTGGCCGAGGGTCGCGGCAAGGCCCAGGCCGATGCACTGCGGGCGGCGCGGACCGACACCGTCGCCCACCTCAAGGACGGCCGCGAGGTGACCGCGTCGCAGCTGCAGAAGGGCGACGTCGTCATCATTCAGGCTGGCGAGCTGATCCCCGGCGACGGGACCGTGATCGAGGGGATCGCCTCGGTCGACGAGTCGGCGATCACGGGCGAGTCCGCGCCCGTCATCCGCGAGGCCGGCGGCGACCGCAGCGCGGTCACCGGTGGCACCCGCGTGCTCTCGGACCGGATCGTGGTCGAGATCACGCAGGAGCCCGGCAAGAGCTTCCTCGACCGCATGATCGCCCTGGTGGAGGGCGCCGAGCGGCGCAAGACGCCGAACGAGATCGCCCTCAACATCCTGCTCTCGGGCCTAACGATCATCTTCCTGGCGGTCGTCGTCGTGCTGCGCCCGATGGCGGAGTTCTCCAGTACGGCGGCATCGGTCGCCACGCTGATCGCGCTGCTGGTCGCCCTGATCCCGACCACGATCGGCGCCCTGCTGTCGGCGATCGGCATCGCGGGCATGGACCGTCTGGTCCGGCGCAACGTCCTCGCACTCTCCGGCCGTGCGGTGGAGGCCTCGGGTGACGTCGACGTGCTGTTGCTCGACAAGACCGGCACGATCACGCTCGGCAACCGCGAGGCCACCGAATTCGTGCCGATGCCGGGCGTGCCCGAGGCGGAGCTCGCGGAGGCCGCCCAGATGTCATCGCTTGCCGACGAGACCCCGGAGGGCCGCTCCATCGTCGTGCTGGCGAAGAAGTACGGGATCCGCGAGCACGAGATGTCCTCGCACGAGGCGACCTTCGTGCCGTTCAGCGCCGAGACCCGGATGAGCGGCATCGACGTGAACGGCCGCCGTCTGCGCAAGGGAGCGGGCGACGCCATCATCAACTTCGTCAAGGCGGAGGGCGGCACGGCTCCGCCGGAGCTCCAGAGCGAGCTCGACCGCATCGGCCGCGAGGGCGGCACCCCGCTGGCGGTCGCCCAGGACAGCCAGGTCCTCGGCGTCATCTACCTCAAGGACGTGGTCAAGGAGGGGATGAGCCACCGCTTCGACCAGCTGCGTGCCATGGGCATCCGCACCGTGATGATCACCGGCGACAACCGGCTCACCGCGGCCAAGATCGCGGACGAGTCCGGCGTCGACGACTACCTGGCCGAGGCGACGCCGGAGAAGAAGCTCGAGCTGATCAAGGACCAGCAGGCCGGCGGGCGGATGATCGCGATGACCGGCGATGGCACCAACGACGCTCCCGCGCTCGCGCAGGCGGACGTCGGCGTGACCATGAACACCGGCACCCAAGCGGCTCGCGAGGCGGGAAACATGGTCGACCTCGATTCGAACCCGACGAAGCTGATCGAGATCGTCGAGGTGGGCAAGCAGCTGCTGATCACGCGCGGGGCCCTCACCACGTTCTCGATCGCCAACGACGTGGCGAAGTACTTCGCGATCCTGCCGGCGATCTTCGCGGCGACCTACGCCACCAGTGGGCACCTGCACGGGCCGCTGAACAAGCTCAACATCATGCATCTGGGCACGCCCGAGTCGGCGATCATCTCCGCGATCATCTTCAACGCGCTGATCATCCCGCTGCTGATCCCGCTCGCTCTGCGCGGGGTCCGCTACCGGCCGGCGGGCGCGAGCGCGCTGCTGCGCCGCAACCTCTTCGTCTACGGCCTGGGCGGAATCATCGCGCCGTTCATCGGGATCAAGCTGATCGACCTGCTGGTCCACGGAGTGCTCGGGGCCTGATGTCCGCGAGCGTCAGCCTCCTGGAGTCGGCGGGGGGGCAGCGCAAGCCCCTCAAGCCGGATCGGCCGCTTACCCGAATCCGGGCGCGGCTTTTCCACTCCTCGCTCGATCGGGCGCTGGCTACGGGCACCGATCCAGCCTCGTCCCCGGCCCTGGCCCGGCGGGCGGCTCGCCTCACCTCGAGGCGCAACCGCGAGCGTCTCGGCCGCTCGCTCGCGCGCATCCTGTGCGACTCCCGCGCGGCCGTTCTGGCCCCGAGCAGCCGGATCATGCCGAACCGCGCCGAGGTCGAGCGAGCCAGCGGGGAGCTGCAGCGGATCGGGGCTCTGCTGGCCTCGGCGACCCCCGTCTACGTGGGTGGCGTCGCCCGGCTCGAGCGGCTGATCACCAACGGCGTGGGGCCTTTCTACTCGCCCGCGTATCGCGGACACCTGCTCGACGAGCTCGGGGGCCTAGCCTTGGCTCTCGAAGGACGACAGGAAAGGTGGTGAGATGGCCGAGCGTGCACAGGGGGAGACGACCGCGCCGGCCGAGCGCACCAAGGAGCGCGGCCACCTCAAGGTGTTCCTCGGGATGGCCGCAGGCGTCGGGAAGACCTACCGAATGCTCCAGGAGGGACGCGCCGAGGCCGAGGCGGGCCAGGACGTCGTGATCGGCTACCTCGAGCCGCATGGCCGCACGGAGACGGTCGAGCAGGCCGGTGAGCTCGAGTTCGTCCCCCGCCGCCGGGTGCCGTATCGGGACACGGTGCTGGAGGAGATGGACCTACCCGCGGTCATCGCCCGCGCGCCGGACCTCGCCCTGATCGACGAGCTCGCCCACACCAACGCACCCGGCCTGGAGCACGAGAAGCGCTACGAGGACGTCGAGGACGTCCTGAACGCGGGCATCGACGTCTACTCCACCGTCAACGTCCAGCACCTCGAGAGCCTCAACGACAGCGTCTGCGAGCTGACCGGCGTGCGGGTGCGCGAGACCATGCCGGACGCGGTCCTGAACCAGGCAGACGAGGTCGTCCTCACGGATCTCACCCCGGAGGCGCTGCTGACGCGACTGCGGGCGGGCAAGATCTACCCGGCGGAGCGCATCGACTCGGCGCTCAACAACTTCTTCCGGATTGAGAACCTCGCCGCCCTGCGCGAGGTGGCGCTGCGGCAGGTGGCCCAGGAGGTCGAGGCGAAGCGCCTCGTCAAGGACACCGTTGGCCAGCGCGAGGACCGCCTGGCGGACAGCGCCGCCACCCAGGCCATCGGCGAGCGCCTGCTCGCGCTGATCAAGCCGACCCCGAGGGCGCAGCGCCTGGTGCGACGCGCTTGGCGCTCGGCCCAGCGGCTTGGCGCCGAGCTCGACCTCGTCTGGGTGAAGCGCCCTGGATACCAGCCGAGCAGGGAGGAGCAGGATCAGCTCGACGCGATCGGGCGGCTCGCCGCCGTGCTCGGCGCCCACCTGTTCGTCGAGGAGGGGGACGACCTGGTCCAGGCAGTCAAGGAGATCGCCGAGGAGAAGGGCAGCACCTACGTCCTGATCGGGACGCCGTCGCCCCGCACCGGCATCGACCGGTTCCGCCCGGCGCTCACCACCAGGCTGGTGGAGTCGCTGCCGGGCGTGGACCTGCGAGTGGTGGCCGATCGCGCCCTGCGCGAGGAGGGCGAGCCATGAGCCCGGTCGAGATCGTCGTGATCGCCGCCCTGGTCTGCTCGACCGGCTACCTGGTCGTCCGCGAGCTGAAGCGGCGCCGAACGGACAAGGCGATCACACCGGCCGCCGGCCGGATTCTCTTCCCGTTCGCGGGTCAGGCCCTGACGACGCCCGCCTTCGACGCTGCGCTGCGCCTCGCCCGAGCCGAGGGGGCCACGCTGGTCCCCGCGTATCTCGCGGTCGTGCCGCTCAGCGTGCAGCTCGACACCCCGCTGAAGAAGGAGGCCGAGGTCGCCCTGCCGCTGCTCGAGGCGATCGAGCAACGGGCCACGACGCAGGGCGTCGAGGTGGATTCGCGGATCGAGCCTGGGCGCACGGAGCGGCACGCCCTGCAGTCCCTGATGGAGCGCGAGCGCTTCGACCGGGTAGTCGCGGCGGCGGCCGCGAGCAACGGCGACGGCTTCAGCTCGGACGACATCGCCTGGCTGCTCGAGCACGCTCCGGGCGAGATCCTCATCCTGCGTCCCGAGCAGAAGAGCGAGGATCTACCGCGACGCTCGCGAGATCAGCGCCGGGATGATCGCGTCCGCCGGGTCCTCCTCCGGGTGCCAAAGGACACCGAGCACGAAACCTCCGTCGGCGGCTGACTCGATCGCCTCGACGCTCTCGTCGTCCGTGGCCCAGGCGCTGGCGGTGAGGCCATCGGGGATCGCGTCGACTCCCTGGTGGTGATGGCTTTTCACGGTCAGGTGCTCGGTGCCCGCGGCGCTGGCCGCGAGCGAGCCGGGCTCGATCCGCACGTCGTGCTCGGCCCATGAGCCGGGTTCCGGTCGATGCCGGTCGTGGCCGAGGCGGTCCGGCAGGTGCTGGTCGAGGGTCCCGCCGCAGGCGACGTTGAGGATCTGCATCCCGCGGCAGACGCCGAGCAGCGGCATGCCGCGCTCGAGCGCGCCCAGGGCGAGCGCGACCTCGAAGCGATCGCGGTCGGGGTTCGTTCCGACGGTCTCCGCGTGCGGGTCGGAGCCATGGGTCTCGGGATCGATGTCCGAGCCGCCGCCCAGCACGAGCGCGTCGATCCGGTCGAGCAGCTCGGCCGGATCCACCGTTGCGTTGCGATCGGGCGGCAGTATCGCGATCATGCCGCCCGCCCCGTGGATCGCCCGCGGGTATGAGAGGGGCAGGAGCACGGTGGGCTCGTCCTTCCAGGCGCCGAAGTGGGCGTTCTCGACGGCGGCGCAGACTCCGATCAGCGGCCGTGGCATGAACGGAACTTAGCTGCGGGCGCGGCCGGGGACCGTTAGCCTGGCCGGCAGGGTGTGCCGGGAAGCCTGGTCGGCGACAGTCACCCTGCCGCCAAGGAGATCGCCATCAGCCCGGCCCTCGCAGCCCCGCTCTTCATCGCCTCCGTCGGCGTCACGCTGAGCGCCGCCGGCTTGTTCGCCGACCGGCTCGATCACATCGGGCCGCGGATCGGCCTCTCCGAGCCGCTCGTCGGGCTGCTCACTGCCCTGGCGGCCGACGGACCCGAGCTCTCCTCAGCCCTGATCGCGCTGGCCGCCGGGGAGAAGGCGGTGAGCATGGGGGTGGTTCTGGGCTCGAACGTCTTCAACCTGGCCGCGATGATCGGCATGAGCGCGATCCTGGCGGGCAGCATCCACCTGACGCGGCGCTCGCTCGCCGTCGAGGGGGCCGTGGCGCTGCTCGCCACCGTGATCGCGGGCAGCCTGATCCTCGACCTGGTCTCGGCCGGGGTCGCGGTCGCGGCCTTCGCAGTGGTCGCCGTTCCCTACCTGGTCCTGCTTGGCCGCGGGCGGCTCCACACCGACATCGCCGAGGCGAGGGAGCGCGACCGCACGATCGCCGCGATCCCCGATCCCCAGCAGGCGATGTGGAAGGTGGTCGCGCTGATCGTGATCGCAGTGGCGCTGATCGTCCTCGGCAGCGAGGGGATGGTGAGGACCGCGCTCTCGATGGCAGGCCACTGGCACGTCTCGCATGTCGTGGTCGGGGTCCTGATCCTGGCGATTGTGACCAGCCTGCCGAACGCGTTCACCGCGATCCGGCTCGGCAGGAGCGACCGCGGCACCGCGCTGGTCAGCGAGACGCTCAACAGCAACACGATCAACCTCGCCGGCGGGGTGATGCTGCCGGCGCTGATCGTCGGCCTGGGTGCGACGACCGGCCTCGTCAAGTTCGACCTCGCCTGGTTCACGGGCATGACCCTCGTCACCCTGCTGGTGCTCGCCCGTCCGCATGGCGCACGCCGGCTGGACGGCGCGCTGGTGATCGTCCTCTACCTCGTCTTCGTCGCTGTGCACCTCGCGAAGGTCTAGTTGACGTGTGCGATCAGAGGGGTACCTCCGCGCCGACGATCACAGTGTCTTCGCTCGGCAGCTGGAACGTATCGATCGGACTCGTCGCGTTGCGCGCCATGATCACGAACAGCTTCTTGCGCCAATTCTTCATCAGCGGGCCGTCGCTCGGCTTGATGGCGATCCGCGAGACGTGGTAGGAGGCGTGCTCGAGGTCCAGGTTGCGCTCGAGCAGACCCTGCTTGCGGCAGAGCCGCAGCGCCGCCGGGACGTCGACCTGGTCGTGGTAGCCCGCCCGGAAGGTCACGTGGAGGACCTTGAAGTCGCGGCCGATCTCCTCGACGGTCACCCGGTCGAACTCGTCGACATGCGGGATGCTGACCATGTCCACGCTCACGATTACGACTCGGCTGGGGAACGTGTGGGTGTGCTCGACCTCGATCCGGAGCGCGAGCGGAGTGGTCTCCTTGGCGGGGTGGAGGTAAACGGCCACGCCGGGGACCCGCGTGATCTCGTCCTCCTTCGCCGCCAGCTCTTCGAGGAACTCGATCAGGTCCCCCTCCCTGGCACTCCGGTTCCGGGTGACGATCGTCCGGCCCCGCCGCCAATTGATCATCACCACCGACAGCAGCCCCGCGAGCACCAGCGGGAGCCACGCTCCGTGCTCGATCTTGGCGATGTTGGCCGTGAAGAACGCCACCTCGACGGTCAGGAAGAGAACGGCGATCGGGACGAGCCTCCGCCTCGGCGTGCCCCAGAGGTACCGGGCAACGGCCAGGAAGAGCAGCGTGTTGAGGATGAAGGTTCCGGTGACGGCGACGCCATAGATGTCGCCGAGCTTGTCGGCGGACTGGAAGATCAGGGTCAGCGCGATCACCCCGATGCAGAGCCCCCAGTTGATGATCGGGACGTAGATCTGACCCTCCATCTCCGACGGATGCCGGATGCTGAGGCGGGGCAGGAAGCCAAGCTGCACGGCCTGGCGCGCGACGGAGAATGAGCCCGAGATCACGGCTTGGGAAGCGATGATCGTGGCCACGGTCGCCAGGATCAGCATCGGGTACAGGGCCCAGTCGGGAACCATCAGGTAGAAGGGGTTCCTGGCCGTGCTCGGGTTGTGCAGGATGAGCACCGCCTGGCCGAGGTAGTTCAGGATCAGGGCCGGCAGCGCCACGAAGAACCACCCGAGCCGGATCGGCGCCGCGCCGAAGTGACCTCGGTCCGCGTACAGGGCCTCCGCGCCGGTCACGGCGAGCACGACGCCGCCGAGTGTCAGGAAGCCCGCCACGCCGTGGTCCACGAGGAACCGCGCGCCCCAGGTCGGCGAGAGCCCCTGGAACACCGCCGGATCCTTCACCACCTGGTTGATCCCAAGCAGGCCGATGCAGATGAACCAGACCAGGATCACAGGCCCGAACAGCCACCCGATCCTGCCGGACCCGCGCCGCTGGAGGAAGAACAACCCCAGGAGGATCACCACCGAGATCGGCACTACCAGGTGAGCCAGATCCGGCTCGATCACCTTCAGTCCCTGGACGGAGCCCAGGACCGAGATCGCGGGCGTGATGACCCCGTCACCGAAGAACAGGGCCGCCCCGAAGATGCCGAGCGTGACCAGTGCGGCTCCGCGGGCGATCTTGTGACGCCGGATGAGTGAGGCCAGGGCCATGATCCCGCCGTCGCCGCGGTTGTGCGCGCGCATGATGAAGCCGGCGTACTTGATCGAGACGACGATCATCAGCGCCCAGAAGATCAGCGAGACGACCCCGTAGACGCCCGCAGGCGTCGCCGTTGCGGCGTTCTTGTGCGCCGTGAAGATCACCTGCTCGGTGTAGAGCGGGCTTGTCCCGATGTCGCCGTAGACCACGCCAAGCGCGCCGAGCGCCAGCACCGCCTTGCCGGCGTCGGTGATCACGTCCCGCTGTGTGTCCTCGAGCGCCTCGAAGCGCTTGCGGACAGCCTCGGACTCATCCGGCTTGTCGCTCGGAGTCTCCGGTCGCCAGTAACCGAGTTTGTGCGCCGCCTCGTTGAAGGTCCGCTTCTCCGCCGGCCGCTTGCCGGTGCGGACCTTGCCGTCGTCGGCCTCCGGCTCGGGAGGCGCCTTCACGCCGACCCGGTGCGCTGCCTCGTGGAGGGGGCGTCTATGTCTGGGATCGCTCAACGCGCGTCACCATCGTAAGCGGGGCGCCCGTCGATAGTCTCGGCTCCGGTGAGCGTGCAACGCGAGGGTCCGGCTCCCGAGGGGCCTTTCGACGTCGCGGTCGTCGGCGCAGGCGCCGTCGGCTGCGCGGTCGCCCGCGAGCTCAGCACGCGGGGGGCGCGCTGCGCCCTGATCGAGGCCGGCTCGGACGTTGGCACCGGCACCAGCAAGGCCAACACCGCAATCCTGCATACCGGCTTCGACGCCAAGCCCGAGACGCTCGAGGCCAGGCTGGTCGCCCGCGGCTACGAGCTGCTCAGCGGATATGCGGAGCAGGTGGGGATCCCGGCCGCCCGGCTCGGCGCCCTGATGGTCGCCTGGAACCGCGAGCAGGCGGAGGCGCTGGACGGCATCGCTGCCAACGCCCGCGCCAACGGCTACGAGGAGGGGCGCCCCGTCTCGGTCGAGGAGCTCTACGCCCGCGAGCCGCACCTCGGCCCGGGAGCGCAGGGAGCGCTGGAGATCCCCGGCGAGGGGATCGTCTGCCCGTTCACGGCGACTCTCGCCTACGCGACGGAGGCGGTCGGAGCCGGCTGCGAGCTCGTGCTGAACGCGACGGTCGCGGGTGTCGGGTCAGCCGGCGGGATGCACGAGGTCGAGTCGGCGCGGGGACCGGTTCGCGCCACCCACCTGGTCAACGCCGCCGGGCTGCGCAGTGACGAGGTCGACGCGATGCTCGGCCACTCCCGCTTTCGCGTCACGCCACGGCGGGGCGAGCTGATCGTCTTCGACAAGCTCGCGCGCGGGCTGGTCAACCACGTGCTGCTCCCGGTCCCGACGGAGAAGACCAAGGGCGTGCTGGTCTCGCCGACGGTGTACGGGAACGTCCTGCTCGGCCCGACGGCCGACGACATCGAGGACAAGACCGACCGTTCCACGACTGCGGCGGGCTTGGCGTCGCTGATGGAGGCCGGCTCCCGCATCCTGCCCGAGCTGGCCGCCCACGAGGTGACCGCCACCTACGTCGGGCTGCGGGCCGCCACCGAGCACCGCGACTACCAGCTGGTCGCTGACCCGGGGCAACGCTACGTCTGCGCCGGAGGGATCCGCTCGACGGGGATCACCGGTTCGCTGGCGATCGCGGAGTGGGTGGGAGCGGCCCTCGCGGACGCAGGGCTCGATTTCGGGGCGACCGCCCGAGACGCCCGCCGTCGAGATGCCCAACATCGGCGAGTTCGGCACGCGGCCGTATCAGCGGCAGGAGCTGATCGAGGGCAACCCGGACTTCGGGCGGATCGTCTGCTTTTGCGAGCGGGTGACGCGGGGTGAGATCGTCGCGGCGCTGGCCGGTGAGATCCCGCCCGCCGATCCGGACGGGTTGAGACGCCGGACCCGCGCGCTGATGGGCCGCTGCCAGGGCTTCTACTGCGGCGCGGAGATCGCGTCACTCCTGAGGGGCGATGGCTGAGGGACCGGTGATCATCGGCGGAGGACCCGCCGGGCTGGCGGCGGCGATCGAGCTGCGGAGGCTCGGCATGGAGGGGGTGACCGTGATCGAGCGAGAGCGGGAGGCGGGCGGGATCCCGCGCCACTCGGACCACACCGGCTTCGGGCTGCGCGACCTGCGCAAGGTGATGTCGGGGCCGAGGTATGCCGAGCGCTACCGCGAGCTGGCGGATGAAGCCGGTGTCGAGCTGATTGCTGAGACCATGGTCACCGGCTGGGAGGGGGAGCGAGCGCTGAAGCTGACCGGACCGGGAGGCCGCCGCGAGCTCAAGGCGCCGGCGGTGGTGCTGGCGACCGGCTGCCGGGAGCGCCCGCGCTCCGCCCGCCTGGTACCCGGATCGCGCCCCTCCGGGGTGATGACCACCGGGACCCTGCAGCAGCTCGTCCACCTGCGCGGCGAGCGAGTGGGCAGCCGCGCGGTGATCGTCGGCGCCGAGCACGTCAGTTTCTCCGCGGTGGCGACCCTGGCGCACGGCGGCGCCTCGGTCGCGGGCCTGATCACCGAGCTGCCCAAGCATCAGTCCGTCGGCGCGTTCCGCGTCGGGGCCGCCGCCCGCTACCGGGCGCCGGTCTGGACCAGGACCGCGATCACCGCGATCCACGGCGCCGAGCGTGTCGAGTCCGTGGAGCTCACCGAGCTCGACTCGGGCCGGACCCGCTCGGTCGAATGCGACACGGTCGTCTTCACAGCCGACTGGATCCCGGACCACGAGCTGGCGGTGATGGCAGGCTGCGAGCTTGACCGGGGCTCGCTGGGCCCGCTGGTCGACACCGCGCTGCGCACCACCCGCCCCGGCGTGTTCGCGGCGGGCAACCTGCTCCATCCGGCCGAGCAGGCGGACGTTTGCGCGCTGGACGGCCGGCACGTCGCGCCGGCTGTCGCCGCCTTCCTGCGGGGCCCGGGGGAGTGGCCCGCGCAGCTCCCCTTCCTGGCACGGGCGCCGCTCGCCTGGGTCGCGCCCAACCTGCTGCTGGCGAGCGGCCATGGCCCGCCCCGCGACCGCTTCCTGCTGCGGGCGAGCGAGTTCGTTCGCCGCGCGCGCATCCGGGTGCGCCAGGCGGGCGCGGAGCTCTGGAGCGGGCGGGCCGGTCGCCTGGTCCCCGGGCGGTCCGCCCACATCCCGGCCGGGTGGGCGGCGAAGGTCGATCCCGATGGCGGGCCCGTGACGGTCGCGGTCAAATAAGGTGGAGCGATGAGCGACGGGATGTTGCTCGGCGTCGACGAGGGGACTACGGGCGTCAAGGCGGCGCTCTTCGACCAGCGCCTGCACCCGGTCGCCGAGGCGCGGCGCGACAAGGTGAACCGCCATCCGGAGGAGGGCTGGGTCGAGCAGGACGGCGAAGAGGTGATCGCCGCGGTGACGGAGGCGGTGGCGGAGCTGCTCGCGGACGCCGACGGAGAGGTGATCGCCTGCGGCCTGGACCATCAGGGCGAGTCCGTGCTCGCCTGGGACTCCGAGACGGGAGAGCCGCTCAGCCCGATCGTGGTCTGGCAGGACAAGCGCTCGCAGGAGATCCTCGACGAGCTTGCCGATCAGGAAGAGGAGGTGAAGGAGCTCAGCGGGCTCCCCTTCGACCCCTACTTCTCGGCCGCCAAGCTCGCCTGGCTGCTCCGCCACAACGAGGACGTCCAGCGGGGCCGGGAGGAGGGGAGGCTACGGATGGGCACCGTCGACTCCTTCCTCTGTGACCGGCTCGGAGGTGATTTCGCGACCGAGCCCGCGACCGCCTCCCGGACCCAGCTTCAGCGGATCGACAGGCCCGGTCGCTTCGACGAGCATCTCTGCGAGATCTTCGGCGTACCGATCGAGGTGCTGCCCGAGGTGCGGGACACGGCGGGCGAGCTCGGGACGCTTCGCCACGAGAGCTGGCCGGTGGAGCTGCCGCTGCGGGGCCAGGTCGTCGACCAGCAGGCCGCCCTCGCCGGCGCCGCCTGCGTGGCGCCCGGCCGGGTGAAGGCGACCTACGGCACCGGCGTCTTCGTCCTGGCGCATGTCGGCGAGGGCGTGCCCGAGCCGGCCGGCGGGCTGCTCCCGACCGTCGCCTGGAGCATCGACGGCAAGGCCGAGTACGCGCTCGACGGTGGGGTCTTCGCCGCCGGGGCGATGCTCGAGTGGATGTGCAATCAGCTCGGCATCGCGGAGAGCCCGCCGGCGCTGAGCGAGCTCGCGCGGGCCGTCGACGGCTCCGCGGGCGCGCGCGTGCTACCCGGCCTGGCCGGCATCGGGGCTCCCTGGTGGCGTCCCAACGCACGCGCCGTGATCTCCGGCATCTACGGCGGGACCACGCGCGAGCACGTCGCGTGTGCGGCGCTCGAGGGGATCGCCTGGCGGGTTGCCGACGTGGTGGTGGCGATCCGCGAGACCGCGCCGGTCGAAACCCTGCGCGTCGACGGCGGCCTCACCAACGAGCCGCTCCTGCTCCAGCTGCAGGCGGACATGATCGGCGCGCCGGTCGAGGCGGCGGGCGCCGATGCGACCGTCCTCGGTGCGGCCGCGCTCGCCGGGGTGGGCGCGGGCGTAATCGGCTCGGTTCGAGACCTGCCGGAGATGCTGCCCGCCGACCGCCGCGTCGAGCCGGAGCGAGACGACGAATGGCGCCGCACGGAGCACGAGCGCTGGCGGGAGTTCGTCCGGGCCACTGAAGCACTCGACCCGCGCTAGGCGGGCCGAGTGCGGAACTTGGATGTGACCTGCGATCAGTCCGCGGTGACGACGTCCTCCTCGAGCGTCTTCACCGGGCCCTGGTACTTGTTCTTCGCCGAGACCAGGTACCAGACGCCGAAGATCAACGGGATGATCACGGCAAACGGCACGTAGTTGACGAGGCTGACGTCGAAGCCGTCGTTCCAGGGCAGGCCGCCCGGGGTGTACGGCAGGTCGAGCGCGAACACCACCAGGATCACGAAGAGGATCGCCAGGGTGTTCACGAGCTTGTAGCGAGACCCGAGGTTCCAGGGCCCCGGCTGGAAGGAGTCCCCCGCACGGAGCCGCAGGTACACCGGGATGATGTAGGCGAGGTAGAGGCCGACCGTGCAGATTCCGGACAGGGCGAAGAACGCGAAGGGGATGTTGTTCTTCCCGAACAGCGCCGGGATCGCGATCACGAACGAGAAAAACGAGACTGCAATCACCGCGTTGAACGGCACCCTGTCCCGGTTGACCCTTCGGAAGGCCGCCCACCCCGGGATCGCCTGGTCGCGCGAGAATGCGTACCAGGTCCGGGATGCGCTGGTCAGGCCCGCAGCGCCGCAGAACAACTGGCCAACGGTGGCGATGATCAGCACGAGCTCCGCGGTGCCGGTTCCGAGCGACGTGGTGAAGATCGTGCCGACGAAGCCGGCCGAGTCACTCACAGCGCCCTCGTCGTTGGCGGCGAACAGGAAGGCGAGCAGCAGGATGTAGCCGATGATCGCCGAGTAGAAGATCGCGCGCCACAGTCCCTGGGCCGCCGCTTTGACAGCGCCGACCGTTTCCTCAGCGGTATGGGCCGACGCGTCGTAGCCCGTCTGGGTGTACATCGTCAGGATGAACCCGATCGGCAGGACCAGGAACCAGAAACCGAAGTTGCCGCTCGAGCCGCCGAAGAACGCGCTGTTGTTGATCCTGTGGGTGAACACGAAGCTGGCGCTCTGATGATGCGCCGGCACGAAGATCAGCACCCCGATGATCACGGCGACGCCGAGCAGGTGCCAGCCCACCGAGACGTTGTTCATCAGCGCCAGGAAGCGGTCGGCGAAGATGTTCACCACCGTGTAGAGCAACAGGATGATCAGGAAGAGCAGGAACGTCTCGGACAGAACGTGGCTCGTATCGCCGAAGTTCATCCCCAGCACGTTGAGGCCGTAGAGCGAGAACACAGCATTCATGAAGATGGCGGCGCCATAGGCCACCGACGAGACGATCCCGATCAGGCCGACGATGTTGAACCAGCCGGTCATCCAGCTCCAGCCCTTGCCCCCAAGGTCGTACGCCCACCAATAGGGGCCGCCGGCCGTCGGGTATTTGGACGTGAGCTCCGCCATCGAGAAGCCGACCATCAGCACGAAGAAGCAGAGGATGGGCCAGGCCCACGAGACCGCGACCGGTCCACCGTTCTGCCAGGCGAACGCGAAGTTCGTAAAGCAGCCCGCCAGAACCGAGATGATCGTGAACGAGATCGCGAAGTTGGTGAACGCACTCCAACCCCGCGAGAGCTCCTGCTTGTAGCCGAGCTCCGCGAGTCGCTGCTCGTCGCGCCTCGCCTGGTCGACGTCGGAAATGCCCTCAGGTGGAGTCACCGCTCTTCTCCCTCCGTCGCGGCCTCCCCGCGTCCATGCGTTGAGGCCTATGTGCCGGAATGCACAGAAACCCTATGCCCGAAACCGGACACCCGTCAAGGCGAATTCCCGCAAACTGGCGGGTGATGGCCGATCTTGTACGGATCGGCTACCGGCTGAATCGTTCGAGGCCGAATCGGCCCAGCAGGCCACGCAGGGAGAAGCGCGTGCGCTGGGCGGCGCGGAGATCCGCTCGAGCGAGCCGAGCGTGACCGGCCCGAAGGCCTCGAGGTGAGTAGCGAGCGCGATGAACGCCTGGGCCGTGGTGAGCGCGTCGCCGTCTGCGTGGTGCGGGCGGTGGACGGGAAGCCCGAGCTCACGCGAGACCCAGTCGCGGAGAGGGGCCGAGGGTCGATGCTCTTGCTCGGTCTCCGGCGGCGCCCGGCGCAGCCTGCGAGCTCCCGGTCGAGGTGCGGCGGTGTCGACCAGCGGGATTGCGGAGCTCGAGGCCCTGTGCGGCGAGCGCGGTGCCCAGGAAGCCGCGTCTCGACGGCGGCGACGTGCGCGACAGAACGCCCGGCCGGTAAGCGCCTCGAGCAGACCCTCGAGCAGCTCGTCGAGCGGCGGGGCGTGCTCCAGGTCGGCTTCACGCAGCCCGTGGATCCGGATCGTCTCCGCATCCGGCATCCGCCGCGGCCGGACCAGTCCTCGTAGCGGGCGTCCGCGACGCGAACCTTGCCCGGCTCGACCGGGACGGCGCGAAGGAGATGATCTCGTCCGCCGCGGGATCGAGGCCGGTGGCTCCAGGTCGACACCGTGAACTCGGCCTCACGCCAGGGAGTCCGCGAACGGCGGGCAGCCTCGCGATACGCGCGGGCCGCGGGCGAGTCCGGCATCGCTACCTCGCGGAGAGCTCGCCGCTGACCGAGCGCTGCACGGCCGCGACCTCCCTGAAGGCGTCCCGCAGGTAGCGGCGCGTGAGCGGGTCGAGGGCCTTCGGGTCGAGGTGGTTGTCCGGAGTCTCGCCCTGCTCGATCTGCGCCACCTGGTGCTCGAGGCGCAGGGCGCTGAAGAGCTCGTAGGCCTCCTCGAGGACGCGAGCCTCCATCGGGTCGAGCACCCCGGCCGCGCCCGCCGCCCGCAGTCGCTCCAGCGTGGGGGTCACGGGCACCCCGGCCCTGAGCGCCGCGTAGCGCGCCAGGTCGACGATCGGCAGGAGTCCGCCCTGCTTGATGTCGAAAGTCCCCTTCCGGTTCCCCGACCCCTCGACCACGATGTTCCGCCGGAATCCGGTCGGTGGCTTCGCGACCAGCGCCAGCCGCAGCATCCACCGTTCCAGCGTCCCCCGGTCGGTGCTCCGGAAGAGCAGCTTTTTCACGTCCAGCGCGCCGGACCCGTAAACGACGCGGCCGTCGAGCAGGATCGAGATCGCGATCAGGACGCGGTTGTCACTGGGGCGGGACAGCCAGCCCTCGATCGCGCGCTCCCAGTCCTCGATCGAGCTCGCCGAGAAGGTCCCCGCCGCGGTCACGCCGTGCGGGTCGAGGCGCCAGCCGATCACCCGGACACAGTCGGCTACGTCCGCCGCGATGCTGCGCATGTACTCGGCGGTGCGGCTCGAGGCCAGCGTGCGGCGCGCCGGGGTCAGAGGGTCGGACTCCGGAGCGTCCCGCCAGGCCATCCCCGAGTCGATGTCGGAGGAGGGCACGGGTTCGCGGCGGCCGTGACTGCCGAGCGCCATCCAGCAGAGGTCGGCCGGTGGCGGGCCCTCGCTTTCGATCGCGAGCTCGATCATCCGGGCGACCAGTGCGTCGGCGATCGCAGATGTAAGCTCGCTCACCTGGGCGGGGGCGAGCTCGGCCCGGTGGAGCGCCACGATCGTCTCGTTGAGGCGGCCGGCCACCTCGGTCAGCTCCGCCTTGCTGCGGGCGCGGGCGATCGACCGCCGCAGGACGAAGGGGGACCGCGTCTCGGCCGCCACCAGGTCGATGCCGACGATCACGCCGAGCAGCTCGCCCTCAGGGGAGAAGACCGGGACGTGGCGGATGTCGTGGTCGAGCATCGCCATCATCACGTCGGCCCCGGTCTGCTCGGCGCCCACCGAGATCACCGGCCTGCTCATCGCGGAGCTCACCGGGTCGTCGGGGGAGAGCCTGCCCGCGACGACGCGGGAGCGCAGATCGCTGTCAGTGACGATCCCGAAGTCGCCATCGCCCAGCTCCACCATGACCGCGCTGGCGTCCCTCGCGTCCATCAGCCTGGCCGCCTCCCGGAGCGGCTTGTCCGGCGGGCTGATGAGGGGCTGGTTCCGGATCAGCGCGCTCGCCGGCTGCTGGGCCACCTCAGGGCTGGGGGGCACCAGGTCGTCGCCTGGCTCGCGCATCCGGCTGAGCAGCGACCGCGCCAGGAAGCGCAGGCTCGAGGGCCGGGCGAGCAGGGGGATGACGTCGTCGGCGGCCAGCGAGTAGCAGAGCGTGTCCTCGGCCGCGCGCGCCTCGTACTTCGCGGGCAGGCCGGAGAGCACAGAGGGGTGCCCGAACATCTCGCCCTCTCCGAGCAGGTCGACCGGCTTGCCGCGATCGAGCAGCTCCACTGAGCCACGGCGGACGATGCGGATGCGGTCCTGCGGGAGGCGGCCCTGCGGCACGATCGTGGTACCGGCCGGGAAGAACTCGACCTCAGTGTTCGCCGCGAGCGCCTCGAGCGCCTGCTCGTCGAGCCCGCTGAAAGGGTCTCGCCCCCCCAGGAACTCGGCGATGTCGTGCATTCAGCTCAGCCGGCGAGCGCGGCCGCTGCCTCCTCGACGGTCGGGCGGATCGGGATCACCCGGTCCACGCCCATCACCGTAAGGATGCGGAGGATCTGCTCGCTGGAGGCGGCGACGGCGAGGCGCTCGGCCCCCTCCTCGCTGTGTTGGGCCTCGCGAGAGAGGAGCAGGGAGCGGACGCCGGTCGAATCGATGAACTCGCACTCGGTCAGGTCGACCACGATGCCCTTCGCGTCGGCGGCGACGGCGTTGCGGAGCTCGCCGCGCAGCTCTTCCTCGTGCGACATGTCCACCTCGCCTCTGATGCGGACCACATGGACGTCTTCGGGGCCTGGCCCCGATCCGATCTCGAACTGCGGAATATCTGCGCTTGGCGTCGCCGACATTGAATCCCCCTCCGGGCAGCTGAGGTCAGTACATCCTACCCCTGAGCGGCGGGAACCCCATTCCCTCGCTAGATCCTCTCCGCGATCGGCGATAGAGTCCGCCCGCGATTGGAGATGGGTGACTAGGAGCGAGAGGAGGTGACCCGATGGGAACGGAGAACCAGGGCATCGCAACGATGCTTGGCGTCATCGCTCTGCTGTTTCTTGTGCTGCTCATAGTGGGCTACATCGTCGGCAAGGCCTGAACCAGGCCAAAGAAGTCAGGTGCGGCCTGACCAGCCGAGATGGAGCGCTGCGCGGGCATGCTTGATCGTGTCCTCGACACTCTGCTCGTAGCGCCTGGACACCGGCAGCGGCGCGTAGATCGGCGAGTCGCCGTCTCGCACGAGGCGATCCGCGAGGATCACGCCGCGCGGACTGACGCTTTCTCCGGCCTCGAGCTCGTCGGCGAGAGTCAGGATCAGCGGCTCGTTTTCGAGCACCTCCCTCGTGCGCAGTGGGAGCTCCGCCGCGAATCGATTGAGATCGCCGCATCTTGCGGCGACGACCAGCTTCCTCAGGGCGTCCGCGATGCCGGATCGATAGCGGCGGTTGAGAACTCGCGCCCGCCTGACCAGCATCACGGGATCGCCATTGCTGGCCCTGCCGTCGAGAAGCTGGTCATCGAGGCTGCGCGCACGGAGTCTCGCCAGGATGTGGTCCGTCCAACGGGCCCATCCGGGAGGCGGCAATGAAATGCCACTCTCCAGCGTCGCTGTGTCGTGCCAGCCATTCATCGGTCGATTCGTTATGCCCGAACATCGGCTCTTGAAGCGCCAGCCTGGAGCCCCAGTCATTGTCTCAACGAGTCCGCGGGCGCGCGCCGGTTCGATCGGTCCCACCGCTGGACGTTGCATCCGCGATGGCTCATATAGCTTCCCCGGCGGTAGCGCGGCGTCATCGGCACTAGTGGGGAGATACTGCGAGCCAAAGCCAAATGTACGACCAGCACGACATCGAGACGCTCGAGCGGCAATTCAACGCGGCGATGGAGGAGGCCGACACCGGCTCCGCGCTGGATGCCGTGCGGCGCATCTACGACGAGTTCGACCGCGGCGGCGACGCGCTCGAGGGGCTCTTGCACAAGGACTTCCAGATCCGGATGGAGACGGTCTTCATCGAGGACAAGACCTACAAGGGAATAAAGGGCTTTACCCGCTGGCGCGGGGACATGGATGAGCTCTTCGAGTCCGACAGCTTCAAGCCCGAGGGCCTCCGCTCGGCGGCCGACGGGCGCTGGGTGGTGCTGGGCCGTCTCCAGATCGTCGAGAAGGAGAGCGGGGACGAGCTCGACGTGCCTCTGGCCCATGTGCTGGAGCAGCGGGACAAGAAGGTCGCCTCGATGACCGCCTACTCGGAGATCTCGGCGGCGCTCGAGTCGGTGGGGCTGCCGGTCTGAAGCGTCACGGTATGACGCGCGGCGGCACGTGAGAGCGGGTTAGGATCGACCCGTATCTGGGGCAGCGATTGGAGGAGAAGAAGATGGCTATTCAGGATTGCCAGGTCGGCGCCACCATCCCGGTCACCGACATGGCGAAGGCGAAGGAGTTCTACGAGGGAAAGCTCGGCCTGTCGGGCGGCACGGAGCGTGGCGACGGTGGAGTGACGTACGACTGCGCGGGAGGGACGAGGGTGCACGTGTATCCCTCGCCCGACAACGCCGGCAAGTCCGACGCGACGCTCGCCGCATTCGAGACCGAGGACGCCGATGCCCAAATCGATGAGCTCTCCTCGAACGGCGTCGAGTTCGAGCAGTACGACACGGGTCAGTTCAAGACCAACGAGAAGGGGATCGCCGATCTCGGCGGCACCAGGGGGGGCTGGTTCAAGGACCCGGACGGAAACCTCCTCGCGGTCTTCAACGCATAACCCGAACGACGCGCGGCCCCCTGAGGGGCCGCGCGCGGGGGGTATATGGAGCGCCGGGGGATCGGCGCCGTTTTGTTTGGACGAGTCTTGTGGTGCTAGGAGCTCGAGCCGTTCTGCCGCTGGCCCTGCTGCTGGCCCTGGGCCGGCGGAGCGCCGGGCGGAGGACCGCACTGGCCGACATGGGGCGGACCGGCGTTCTGCAGCTGCTCGGGCAGCTTGTCCTTGCACGCCTCCCAGGCCTTCTGGATCTTCTCCTGGTCGGCCTGGCTGGGCGGCTTGGGCGGATTGCTCGGGTCGATCTTGCTCGGATCGGGCGGCGCCGGCGCACCGTTGTCCTGCATGCATTGGCGGAACTCCTCCATCCTCTTCTGGTCCGCGGCCGAGAGGTTCGGGCCGCGGAAGCTCATCACGCCGACTCCGCCGCCCGGGGCGGGCGCCTGGAACGTTCGCGCGCCGCTGTTGACCCGTTGCCGTTGTTGCCGCTGCCGCTGTCGGCGAGCGAGACCGCGGCCAGTCCGACGGCGGTGATCCCTGCCGCCAGCAGCGAGAGGCCCAGCGGCCCCAGCCGGATCGTGACTCTCCTCTTCTTCTTCATCACCACTCCTGTCCGTCGTTTCCCGCCATCGCGGGCTCGACGGGGATGAAGCCAGCCGCGTCTGAGAGCAGGCTGAGACGGGGCTAAGAAGCCTCTTGAAGCTTGGCCTGCTGGCGCTCGGGCGCGATCCGGATCACGTTCCAGGCGAGGCCGGTGCGCTCCAGCGCCCTGATCACCAGGGCCGAGGGATCGAGCTCCCAGCGGCGCAGGCCGTGCACGGCGGAGCGCGGGAAGGCGTGGTGGTTGTGGTGCCAGGACTCGCCCAGCGAGGGGAGGGCGAGCCAGAAGACGTTGGTGGACTGGTCCTCGACGTCGAAGCGGCGCGATGCCGAGGAAGTGGCAGACCGAGTTGACGCTCCAGGTGACGTGGTGGACGAGGAAGACCCGGACCAGCCCGCCCCAGAGCAGGCCGGTGGCGGCGCCGGCCAGGTGCCGGTGATCAGGTAGCCGGCGAGCGCCGGGAGCGCGAGCGCCGAGCACCACCAGCGAGACGAAGCGCCGGTTGATCAGCCGCATGCCCCGGTCCTCGTAGAGGTCGGGCGCGTAGCGCTCCAGCTCGGCCCGGCCGTGCTCGGAGATCAGCCAGCCGGTGTGGGCGTGCCAGAGACCGCGCAGCACGCCGCCGACGCCGTCGCCGTGGCCGACGTGCGGGCTGTGCGGGTCGCCCTCCACGTCGGTGTGGGCGTGGTGCTTGCGGTGGTCGGCGACCCAGGCGATCACCGGGCCCTGCACGGCCATCGAGCCGAGCGCGGCGAAGGCGTACTCGGTCGGCTGTGGGTGCGGAAGGAGCGGTGGGTGAGCAGGCGGTGGAAGCCGACGGTGATGCCGGCGGCGGTGACCACGTACATGACCGCGAACAGCGCGAGGTCGTGCCAGCTCACCAGCCTGGTCCCAGAGCAGGACGATCGCCGCGAGCGTGGCCAGGAAGGGCACCACGACGGCGCCGAGGTTGGTGAGCTTGCCCGCGCGGGTCATGGGGGCACGAGTAGGCTGCGGCCGGTCACAAGAGTTAGCCTGAATCGCCAACTCTTTGACCCGTTTCTTGTCACTTCATGATGAATTCACGCCCACCCGAGCCCTGGCAGCGCCTGCCGGCCGAGCTCGCCGACGCGATCGAGCCGGAGCTGCCCGCCGCCACCGAGGAGATCCTGGCCACGATCGCCCGCGAGGTGCCCGGAGTACGCGCGCCCCCTGGAGGGCGCCTTCGGCATCGGCGATCCGCACGGGCGTGAGCGAGGCGCTGCGCGAGTTCGTCGAGCTGATCCGCGACCCCGAGCGCGGGGCGCGGCGCCGGGCCGCGACGTGTACGTCGGCGCTGGGCCGCGGCGAGCTGCGGGAGGGCCGGACGCTCGACGCCCTCCAGTCCGCCTACCGGGTGGGGGCGCGGGTGGCGTGGCGGCGGGTCTCCGCGCAGCCACGACGCCAGGGAGCGGACCCCGAGCAGCTCGAGCTGCTCGCCGAGGCGATCTTCGCCTACATCGACCAGCTCTCCGCCGACTCGGTCGAGGGCTACGCGCAGGCTCAGCGCGAGCTGGAGGGCGAGCGCCAGCGCCGCCGCCGCGAGCTGCTCGCGCTGCTGCTGCGGGACCCGCCGGCCCGAGGAGGCGGAGCTCCGCGCCGCGGCGCAGGCCGCCGGCTGGCGGCTGCCGCGGAGCGCCGCGCCGCTCGCCCTGCCGGAGGCGGACCTCGGCCGGGTCGGCCGGCGGCTGTCCGCCGATGCGCTGGTCGCCTCCGTCGACGGGATCGGCTGCGCGCCGTCTCCGGCGCCGCCGGGTCGAGCCGCGCGGCGGAGCTGGTGCGGGCGCCGCGGGCGTCACCGCCGCGCTCGGCCCGACCGTCCCGCGCGCCGAGCTCGCCGGCGCCTGGTCGCTCGCCTCGGCCGCCCTTCGCGCGGCCGACGCCGGGGCGATCGAGGCCGAGGGGCTGGTCGCGGGCCGAGGAGCACCTCGCCGAGCTGCTCTACTTCGAGGCGGCGGCCTCGCCGACCGCCTCGCCGAGCGGCGCCTCGCGCCGCTCGACGGAGCTCACCCCGGCGGCCGCGCGCGGATGGAGGAGACGGCGCTGGCCTTCGTCCAGCACGGCGGCAACGCGGCGGCGATGGCCCGCGCCCTGCACCTGCACCCGCAGACGATCCGCTACCGGCTCGGCCGCCTCCGCGAGCTGCTCGGCGACGCGCTGGACGACCCCGACGCCCGCTTCGAGCTCGAGCTGGCGCTCAGGTCTCGGCTGCGGCGGGTCGACTCCGGCAGCTCGAGGCTGACGACCGCCCCGCCGTCGGGCGCGTTCGAGGCGCGCGCGCTGCCGCCGTGCTCCTCGGCGACCCGCTGCACGATCGCGAGGCCGAGGCCGGAGCCCGGCTTGCCGCGCGCCTCGTCGGCGCGCCAGAAGCGGTCGAAGACCTTGTCGAGGTCGGCCGGCGGGAAGCCCGGCCCGTGGTCGCGGACGGTGACCTGCCGCCCTCGACCGCCACCTCGACGGTCGCCACCGGGCGGGCTCCACTTGCAGGCGTTGTCGAGCATGTTCGAGATCGCCCGCCCGAGCCGCTGGGCGTCGGCGTGGACCAGCGCGGGGTGCAGCTCGCTGCTCGAAGCTCAGTCCGCGGGCCGCCGCTTGCGCGCGCTCGATCGCGTCGCGCGTGAGCTCGTCCAGCGCGACGTCCTGTCGCGCGATCGCGTCCTGCCCGGGCGCGCGCGCAGCTCGACGACGTCGCCGACCAGCTCGGTCATCTCCTCGAGCTCCTGGGTCACGTCCGCAACCAGCCGCTTGCGCTCCTCGGGATCGAGCTGCTCGGTCCGGCCCGAGCGTCTCGATGTTGGTCCGCAGGGTCGCAAGCGGCGTCGCAGCTCGTGCGAGGCGTCGGCGACCAGCCGGCGCTGCGCCGCCTCGGAGCGCTCCAGCGCGGCCATCATCTCGTTGAAGCTGGCGGCGAGGCGCCCGAGCTCGTCGTCGCCGCGGACCTCGATCCGGTGGGTGAGGTCGTGGGTGCGCGACCTCCTCCGCCGCGTCGGAGACCTCGCCGGCGGGCGCGAGCGCGGCCCGCGCCACGAAGGGGCCCGAGCGCGGCCGCCAGCGCGATGCCGCCGGCGCTGACCGCGGCCAGGATGATGATCAGGGTGTTGAGGGTGTGGTTGGTGTCCTCGAGCGAGCGGGCGACCTGGATCGCGCCGCCCATCGGCAGGGGCTGGGTCAGCACCCGCAGCGAGGTTCCCGAGCGTCGACGTCGCTGAACGCGGCTCCCCCCGCTGGCGGCAGCGTGCGGTCCGTCGGTGGAGACCGGAGATCGGACCTGCGAGCCGACGCTCGGCACCACGGTCCCGTTCGGCCCGATCAGCTGGGCGAGGGACGGCGGGCGCCGGGGCCGGGGGCGGCACGGCCCTCTGCAGGAAGACCAGGTCGCCGCCGGGCACGGGCGTCCTGGTCCTGGCTGCGAGGCCGGGCGGGGGCGGCGCGGAGGCTCTCCCTTCCTCCGAGACGGTCCGATCCCGTCCGGCGCCGTGCCGATCGTCACCGGCCCGCCCTGCACCGACCCGGCGACGGCGGCGCGACCTGCTCCGCTCGCTGGAGACCAGTCGGCCTGGTGGCGCAGGTCGTTGTCGATGTCGCTGCAGCCGATCGCGGACCAGTGCGTAGACCAGGCCCGAGGCGAGCAGCACCGCGAACGCGACCGCCAGCGCGGAGAGCAGGGCGAGCCGGCGGCGCAGGCTCACTTCTCGCGCAGCGAGTACCCGACGCCGCGGACCGTCTGGATCAGCCGCGGCTCGCCGCCCTCCTCGGTCTTGCGGCGCAGGTAGCCGACGTAGACCTCGAGCGAGTTTGATCGCGGGACCGAAGTCGTAGCCCCAGACCGCCTCGAAGAGCTGCGCGCGGGTGAGCACCCGGCGCGGGTGTCGCAGCAACAGCTCGAGCAGCGGGAACTCGGTCTTGGTCAGCTCGACCGGGCGCTCGCCGCGGTTGACCTCGCGGGTCGCCGGGTCGAGCCGCAGGTCGGCGAAGCTGAGCTCCTCCCCCGCGTCGCCGTTCGTCGCGGCGCAGCAGGGCGCGCAGCCGGGCGAGCAGCTCCTCGAGCGCGAACGGCTTCACCACGTAGTCGTCGGCTCCCGGCGTCGAGGCCGTCGACCCGGTCCTGGACCGCGTCGCGGGCGGTCAACATCAGGATCGGGGTGCGGTCGCCACGGGCCCGCAGCTCCGGCAGACCTCGAGCCCGTCGCGCTTCGGCATCAGGACGTCGAGAACGATCGCGTCGAGCGGCGCTCGGCCACGGAGCCGAGAGCCTCCTCCCCGTCGGCCGCGAGCGTCCACGTCGTATCCCTCAAGCTTGAGCGCGCGCTCGAGCGCAGCACGGAGCTGCGGCTCGTCGTCGACGACCAGTACTCGCACGAGCCCATGCTGGCGCGATCGCCTAAG
>CAVRYR010000004.1:0-184315 GCA_963725475.1 uncultured Solirubrobacterales bacterium
CATCAAGGTTCTCGCGCCGGCCAATTCGGGCGACGGCGCGCCCTCGGAGCAACTCGCCGGCGACTTCACCGAGCTCGACCTCGACACCGGCGGGCGCCTCGTCCCGGTCGATCGTCCGTTGGCCACCAACCCGGCGGGGATCGTGGTGGGCGTCGTCGCGCAACTACACCGAGCGCTATCCGGAGGGCATGAAGAGGGTGATGCTGCTCGGCGATCCCACGAAGTCCCTGGGCTCGCTCGCCGAGCCGGAGTGCCGCCGCATCATCGCCGCCCTGGATCTGGCGGAGGAGCGGGGCGTGCCGCTCGAGTGGTTCGCTCTCTCGGCGGGCGCGAAGATCGCGATGGACAGCGGCACCGAGAACATGGACTGGATCGCCGCGGTCCTGCGCCGGATCGTCGAGTACACACAGGGAGGCGGCGAGCTGAACGTCGTGATCGCGGGAATCAACGTCGGGGCTCAGCCCTACTGGAACGCCGAGGCGACCATGCTGATGCACACGCGAGGCATCCTCGCGATGACCCCGGAGAGCGCGATGGTGCTGACCGGCAAGCAGGCCCTCGACTACTCGGGCGGCGTCTCGGCGGAGGACAACTTCGGGATCGGGGGCTACGAGCGGATCATGGGTCCGAACGGCCAAGCCCAGTACTGGGCCCCGGATCTCGCCGGTGCCTGCCGAGTGCTGCTGGGCTACTACGAGCACGCTTACGTGGCCCCCGGCGAGCGGTTCCCGCGGCGCAGCACGACCTCGGACCCGCCTGACCGAGACGTCGGCGCGATGCCGCACCGCTATGGGTCCCAGCTCGCCCGAGTCGGCGACATCTTCTCGGACGAGACGAATCCGGGCCGCAGGGCCGCCTTCGAGATCCGCTCCGTGATGCGAGCGACGATCGACCAGGATCACCCGCCGCTGGAGCGCTGGGCGGCGATGCGCGACGCCGAGGGAGCGGTCGTCTGGGATGCCCACCTCGGCGGCTGGCCCGTCTGCCTGCTCGGGATCGAGTCCAAGCCGGTTGCCCGGCGAGGTCAGGTGCCCGCTGACGGCCCGACGCAATGGACCTCCGGCACGCTCTTCCCACGCTCCTCGAAGAAGGTCGCCAGGGCGATCAACTCGGTGGCAGGCCGACGACCCCTCGTGGTGCTCGCGAACCTGGCCGGCTTCGACGGCTCGCCGGAGTCGATGCGCGAGTGGCAGCTCGAGTTCGGGGCCGAGATAGGCCGTTCGGTGGTCAACTTCGACGGGCCGATCGTTTTCTGCGTGATCTCGCGCTACCACGGCGGCGCCTTCGTCGTCTTCTCCCAGCGCCTCAACGAGAACCTGGAGACCGTCGCGCTCGAGGGCGCGCATGCCTCGGTGATCGGGGGGGCCCCGGCCGCGGCAGTCGTCTTCGCCCGCGACGTCAAGCAGGCGACCGACCGCGATCCGCGGATCACCGAGCTCGAGGCGCGGATCGCCGCGGCCGAGGGCGCGGAGCGCACGCGGCTGCGCGCCGAGCGCTCCAAGCTCTGGGAGCGGGTGCACGGCGAGAAGCAGGGAGCCTTCGCCGCCGAATTCGACTCTGTGCACAGCGTCGAGCGGGCCGTCGAGATGGGCTCGGTCAGCACGATCATCCCGCCGGCCGAGTTACGCCCCTACCTGATCGAGGCGATCGAACGCGGGATGCGGCGGATCAGCGGCGAAGGGACGACCGATGGCCGAACTCGGATGGCTGACACGCGAGCTCGCTGACGTTCCGCCGCACGACCGCTGGCTGAGCGAGCCCGAACGGGAAGTCCTCTCCGCGCCTTCGGACGCCCAAGCGCCGCGCCGACTGGCGGCTGGGCCGGTGGGCGGGTAAGGCTGCCATCGCGGCTTGGCGTGGCGTCGAGCCGGAGGCCATCACGATCGCGGCGGCGCACGACGGGGCGCCGGAGGCCCTCGTCGAGGGTCGGGCGCCGGCATCTCCCTGTCACTCAGCCATCGCGGTGGACGGGCGCTGGCGGCGGTGGCTGAAGCGCCGACGGCGGTGGGCTGCGATCTCGAGGCGATCGAGCCCCGCAGCCCGGCGTTTCTCCGGGAATGGCTCGGCCCAGCGGAGCGCGAGCTCGTTGGCTCTCAGTCCGGCCGGGGTCGGGAGGTGGCCGCGAATCTCGTCTGGACCGCGAAGGAGGCCGCGTCGAAGGCGCGACGCGGGGGGCTGCGCCTTAACGTGCGCCAGGCGACCGTCGAGCCTGACGACCTGGGCCGATTCAGGGGTGCGTGGCGGCCGCTGCGCGTCCGCTGGCAGAGGGACGGCGTCGACCTCGGCTGGTGGCGTGAGGACCTGGAATGGGTGATGGCGCTGGTCAGCGATCCGGCCGCCGAGGCGCCGCCGGGCGAGGTCGGTTGATCCGGCACGCCCGGACCCGACCTACCGCTCAGAACAGGATGTGGCGGTGCCCCTCGTCGTCGGTGTACTCGAAGACGGGCTCCGACTCCGCCCGACCCCTGGAGCTGCTGAGCGCGGCGATTGCGCGCACGGCGCCCGAGCGTACGTGGCTCGACTCGGAGTCGAGGAGCGGGACAAGGCGGTCCAGCAAGCTGGGGTCGGCGGCGGCTGCCAGCGCGGCCGACGCCTCCTGCCAGAGCTCCGGTTGCTCTTCGAGCGCCTCGAGCAGTGCTTCGACCGCGCGACGATCCTGGATCCGCCCGAGGGCAAGAGCGGCCGCGCGCCTGACCCCGGCGCTCGAGTCGCCGAGAGCTGCGACGAGTGGCTTGACGGAGGCATCGGCTTCCCCGATGACCCCGAGCGCTCGCGCGGCCTCCGTTCGGACCTCCGGCACCGGGTCGTCTTTGAGCAAGGTGCAGAGGCGCTGGTGGATCGAGTCGCTCATGCGGGCATCGTAATTCCAAGCGACCTGCCCTCACGGTCGCGGGGGACGGGGCGGCGGCTCCGGCGACTCGGACGGGGCGGTGATCGGCGGCCTGCCGGAGGAATACAGGGAGCCCGCAGGGAGCCCGACCTGCGGACGCCGGTGGCGCCCTCGCGTCGCCCGCTGTCGGTGGCGGCTACCCGGCAACGGCGCCGATCAGCCGGTTCCGCCGATGGGCCTCGATGAAGCGATCATTGGCCAGGGCCGCGCAGATCGCGAGCTCACCGGCGACGAGGGTTGCTCCCACGATCTCGGCGAACTTCCGTGCCGTGCCCTCGCCGTCGCAGCCGAGGAGGGCCATGCACTCCCGCTGCGTCGGGAGGCCGGTCCCACCGCCGATAGTGCCGACCACCAGGTTCGGCAGCCGGGCGGTCACGTAGAGGTCGTCCGCGCCAACCAGCTCGACGTCCACGAAACCGATGCTCGCGTTGACGATCTGCGCGACGTCCTGCCCGCACGCGATGTAGATGGCGGCCAGGCCGTTCGCGAAGTGGGCGTTCGCGCCGAGCGCGCCCGCCTGCATGGTTCCGAGCCGACCGGTGGCCGCGAACTCGACCAGATCGGCGGTCGACACGCCAAGGTGCGCCTCGACGATGCTCGCTGGCAGGGTCAGGTCGATCGCCACCTCCTTGCCATAGGCCCGGAACAAGTTGATGGCGGCGGGCTTCTTGTCGCTCGAGTAGTTGCAGCGCAGGTACCACCGCTCACACGGCACCGCCTCAGCGACCCGCCGGCAGAGCCGGTCGACCGCGAGGTTGACCATGTTGAGGCCCATTGCATCGCCCGTGCAAAAACGAACTGGGCAAAGACGCGCCGGCCGAACACGTGCGGGCGAATCTCGACCAGACGGCCGTGGGCCGTGGTCTCGGCGGCCAGAGCCTGGAGCTCGGTCAAGTGATCGTCAAGCCAGCTCGCCAGGGCGAGCGCATCTCGCGTCGTCCCCACCACGAAGCAGGGGGTGATGTCGAGCGCGTCCGCCAACACGTACGCGTTGGCGCCACCGGCCTCGGTGATCGCCCGCATGCCGTACTGGTAGGTCGTGACGAGAGTCCCCTCCGTGGTCGCGAAGGGCACGAAGAACTGCCCGTCGGCGTGCTCTCCCTTGACACGGATGGGTCCGCCTATGCCGAGCGGGATATGAGTCGCCCCCACGAGGTTCTCGATCTTCCCGCGGGCCTCTTCGGGCGCGAACGCCATCTTTGCCGCGGCGTCCAGGGCGTGCCCGGTGTTGTGCGCGAGCCAGGCCCGTCGCATCGCCGGGTTGGCTCCGAGGATCTGGTGCATAGAGCATCGCCTCCGATCGAACGCTTGACAGCCAATTACATCACCAAGGGCCCGAGTGCGCGAGCGGGGCATCGGGGCTTGGGCTTGCCGCAACGCGGCTTAGCCGGGCGCCAATCATCCAGTAGGGCGAGGCGCGGGGGAAGAGTTCTCGCGGCTCACGACTCAAGGGGGCATGCTCCCCCAGGTCGAAGAGCTGGCAACGGTGGTGGTCTGCGAGGACGATGACCCGACGCGCGAGCTGCTCTGCGACCACCTGACCGCCGACCGCTACCGCGCGCTTCCCGCGCCGAGCGCATCCGACGCGCTCCGGCTGTGTGGCTACAGCCACCCCGACCTGATGCTGCTCGACCTCGGGCTGCCCGACGCGCAGGGGATCGACGTGCTGCGGGAGATTCGCGGCTCGGCTGATCGGTTCGACCCGGAGCTGCCGGTGGTCGTCCTCTCCGGCCGGACCAGCGAGGCCGACCGGCTGCGCGGCTTCCGGGCGGGCGCCGACGACTTCGTTCCCAAGCCGTTCTCGTACGCCGAGCTCGCCGCGCGCCTGCAGGCCGTGCTGCGGCGGCGGGCGGGCCGCCGCCGGGGGCCGGTCAGGATCGGAGAGCTCACGGTCGACGTACTCAAGCGGCGGGTGACCGTCGGCGAGCGCGAGGTGATCCTCGCCAACAAGGAGTTCGCGCTCCTCCGGGCGCTGGCCGCGGAGCCCCACCGGGTCTTCACCAAGGAGGAACTGCTGCGCGACGTCTGGGGCTTCCGCTCGCAGGGGCGCACCCGCACGCTCGACTCGCACGCCAGCCGGCTGCGGCGCAAGCTCGACCCGGAGGGCGCCCGCTACGTCTTCAACTGCTGGGGCGTCGGCTATCGCCTCCTGGACGGGTGATCACGCCGGGGCACAAGCGTGAGCTCAACCGCGCGCTCCACGAGCTGCGCCGCCCGCTGCAGGCGTTGGTCCTGCTCGAGGAGGGCTCCGGACGGCCGGCGGCGGCGCCGCCGGTGGCGAGCAGGCGGGGCCTCCTGGAGCTCGCGGTCGGCGCCTTGCGCGATCTGGACGGGACGCTGAACGGCGGGGCGCGGCCGTGGCAGCCGCGGCGCTTCTGCTGTCGCGAGGCGGTGATGGCCTGCCTGGAGCGCTGGGGGTCAGCCGGCTCGCGTGCCGGAGGAATCAGGGTCTACTGGGATGCCGGGCCGGCGCCGATCGAAGGCGACCCGGCCCGGTTGGCCCAGGCGCTCGACAACCTGCTGGCGAACGCGCTCGAGCACGGCGGCCCGCCGATCGTTGTGACCGGCGCGCGGGTCGCGGGCCGCCTGCGGATCACGGTCGCAAACGGGACCGGCGAGCGGTCGGCTCTGTCAGGCGCGGATCCGCGCCGGGGCCACGGCACCGAAATCGTCTCGAAGGTGGCGAGCGCCCATGGCGGCCGCTTCGCCCTCTGTCACACGGACCGCGGCTGCGTCGCGGCCCTGGAGCTGCCGCTGGCGGAGCCCGGCTACGCGCGGGCGGCGTGAGCCGGCGTGCGCGGGCGCTCGCCTTCCTGGCCGCGGCGGCCGTGTGCGCGGTCCTGGCGGCAACGGTTGCGGGCCGCTACCGCTCCCGTGTCGAGGCTCGGTACGGCCCGCTCAGGCCCGTAGTAGTCGCCGTCGACGAGCTGCCCGCGGGCAAGCCGATCGGGGTCGAGGGTGCGCGAGCCGCGCTGGCCGTGCGCCGCGTCCCGGTGAGCTTCGTCCCGCCCGGCGCCCTGAGCCGCGCCGAGGACGCGCTAGGCCGGGCCCCGGACGCGACGATCCCCGCGGGCTCCTACGTGCTCGGCGCCCAGCTCGCGGTCCCGCATGCCGAGTCGGCGCCCCATCCCGGCGTGGGCCAGGGGCTTCGGCCGGTTCAGGTCACGGTTGCCGGGGCGCAGGCCCTGACGGTCGACGGTGGCGCCCCGGAGGGCACACCCGTCGACGTCGTCGTCGCCCGCCAGGCCGGCCTCGGCAGTGGCGCCAGGGCCTACATCGCGGCGACCGGGGTCCGGCTGCTCGCGCTGCAAAGTCCGAGTGGTCCCGGCGAGGGCTGGTCGGCGACCCTGGCGGTCACCGAGCAGCAGGCGCTCGCGTTGATCGGCGCGCAGAGCGCCGGACGCGAGATCCGCCTGCTGCCGAGGACCTAGCTCAGACTGTGGGTTTGCCGAGCCGGAAGGCGTTCCCGGAGGGATCGTGGAACTCCGAGTCGATCCCGTAGGGCCGCTCGGCGGGCGCCTCGCTGAACTCGACGCCGCGGCCCTTGAGCTCCTCGTAGGCGGCTTGGACGTCATCGGTGGTCAGGAAGACGGTCCCGGCGAATCCCTTCGCCATCAGTTCCTCGACCTGCCTCTTGGTCTCGTCGTCCATCACCGGCGGACCGGGGATCGCCATCAGCGCGAGCGAGAATTCGTCCTGGCCGGGCGCTCCGACCGTGAGCCAGCGGAAGTCGCCGAGCTCCGGCATCGAGATGTCCTGGCGCACCTCGAAGCCGACCTTCTTCGTCCAGAACTCGAGCGCCTCGTCCTGATCGTGGACCCAGACCTGCCCGTTCGCCACCCTGATCGTCGCCATCGTCGTCTCCAGTCGTTCGAGTTTTCAGTCTCCGGCCAAACTAATCCGCGGTCACGCGGCTGTCTTCTTGAAACGTGCGGTCTCGGGCCGCAGGAAGGTCCGCAGGATGCAGCTCGGCACGCGAGCGGCCAGCGCGGGGGGAGGCTGCGCAGCCCGGTACGCGGTCGGCGTCTGCCCGTTGGCGCGCTTGAAGCTCGTGGTGAACGAGCCAACACTGCTTAGACCCACCGAGAAGCAGATCTCCGCCACCGTCCAATCGGTCATCCGCAGCAGCGACGCGGCGCGCTCGAGTCGCCGGGTCAGCAGGTAGTGGTGGGGCGACTCGCCGAAGGCGCGGTGGAACTCGCGGCTGAAGTGGGCCTTGGACAGCCCGGCGGCAGCCGCCATGTCGGCCACCGTGAGTCGCTCGCGGTAGCGCGCATCCGCGAGGTCCTTGGCCCGGAGCAGGTGGCGCTCTGATGGCGGAAAAACCATTCGTACGACGAGACTCGCTCAGCCGCCGGAAGTAATCGCGGAGCGAAAGGCGGCCTCCGCGTCGTCGCCGCGAATCGCGAACACGACGCGCTCGAGGCCGCTGCCCGCGTCGAGGTGGCGGCGCACCTCCTCGACCTCGACCCGCGCGGCCTCCTCCATGGGGAAGCCGCCGACGCCCGTGCCGAAGGCAACCAGCGCCAGGCTCTTGGCACCGAGCTCGTCGGCCTTGGCGAGGGTGCTTGCGGTCGCCCGCCGGATGATCTCCGCGGAGGTCGAGCCGCCAAGCTGCATCGTCGCGGCGTGGATCACCCAGCGGCTGGGCATCTCGCCGGCCGTCGTCTCGACCGCCTCGCCGAGCCCGATCGGCGCGCGCTCCTCGCTCTCGGCCTGGACCGTCGGGCCGCCGGCTCGGGAGATCGCCCCGGCGACTCCGCCGCCGTGCCGCAGCTCGGTGTTGGCGGCGTTGGCGATTGCATCGACCTCGAGCTTGGTGATGTCGGCCTGCTGGACCTCGATCTCCGCCACGTCCAGGACGCAGGCTACCGTCGCCCAGTGCCCGGCCGGAGACCGAGCCGACCGGGGGCGAGTAGGCCTCTCCACTCGCTTAGCCCTGGGTGGACGACGTTGTCCGCCGTAGGCACCTGGATGCGCTTGCTGCCGAGCTCCGCTGGCGGCTGATCGAGCGCCGCCGCGCACAGGCGGCCTCCGGCCGGGAGCCGCTCGCCCCGCTGCCGGAGGCGGTGCGCGAGCTCGTCGATGATGACGCGGCGGTCCTGGAGCCGGGGACGCGGGCGCGGCTCTGCGAGCTGATCCTGCGCGAGGCGGTCGGGCTGGGGCCGCTCGAGGAGCTGCTCGCCGACCCGGCCGTCGAGGAGGTGATGGTGAACGGGCACGAGCGCGTCTACGTCGAGCGCGCCGGGCGCATCGAGCGCACCGATGTCCGGTTCCCCTCCGAGCAGTCGCTGCGGGACGCAATCGAGCGCATCCTGACGCCGCTCGGTCGGAGGGTCGACGAGCTCAGCCCGATGGTGGACGCGCGGCTCGAGGACGGCTCGCGGGTGCACGTCGTGATCCCGCCGCTCTCGGTGGACGGGCCGTCGCTGTCGATCCGGCGCTTCTCGGCCGTGCGTCCCGGCCCGCGCGAGCTGGTCGAGCTCGGCACGATCACCGAGGAGCTGCACGACCAGCTGGCGGCCGCCGTCGAGGCGCGGCGCAGCATCCTGGTCAGCGGGGGAACCGGCTCGGGCAAGACGACGCTGCTCAACGCGCTCTCGGCCTTCATCGACCCATGCGAGCGGGTGATCACGATCGAGGACGCAGCCGAGCTGCGACTGCGCCAGCCCCATGTGGTGCGCCTGGAGAGCCGTCCCGCGAATGTCGAGGGCCGCGGCCTGGTGACGATCCGGGAGCTGCTCCGCGGGGCGCTCCGGATGAGGCCCGACCGGGTCGTGATCGGCGAGGTGCGCGGCGGCGAGGCGCTGGACCTCCTGATGGCACTCAACACGGGGCACGAGGGAGCGCTCTCCACCGTCCACTCCAATTCACCCGAGGACGCCCTGCGGCGGATCGAGA
Organism: uncultured Solirubrobacterales bacterium; assembly: GCA_963725475.1. GTDB lineage: Bacteria > Actinomycetota > Thermoleophilia > Solirubrobacterales > 70-9 > DASUPK01. Next base: position 8,792 of record CAVRYR010000004.1, read on the forward strand.
CGCTCGCGCTGATGGCAGGTGTCGGTCTGCCTCACGAGGCGATCCGCGAGCAGCTCGGGCGCGGGCTCGACCTGGTCATCCATCTCGCCCGGCTCAGCGACGGCTCACGCCGGGTGGTGGAGGTCGCCGAGGTTGTCCGAGCCGCGGGCTCAGTTGGCGTGCGCGGGCTGTACCGGCTCGGATCGAACAGGGAGGGGAGCCCGTGGGTGGGCCCCTGATCGCGCTGGCGGCGCTCTCGGGTGGCCTGGTGGCGATTGCGATTCGGGAGACGCTGCTCGCGGCGCCTCGGCTGGGGGCGTGGCTGAGCGAGGCGCTCGCTCCGCTGCGCCGGGCCGCTCGCGAGGGCTACTCGCCGAGTGCGGAGGAGCAGCGGCGGCTGGCGCTGCTCGGCAGCGGGGCGCTCGCGGCGCTCGCGATCTTGCTCGCCGGCCCCGGCCCTCTCGCCATCATCGCTGCCGCGGGCCCTTGGGGGGCCGGGATGTTGATCGCGCGCCGCCGGGAGCGCTACCGGCGGGCCGTCGAGCGCTCGGTCCCGGACATGGCGGCAGCAATCGCGGACGCAATCTCGGGCGGCCACTCCGTGCGCGGTGCGCTCATGGCAGCGCAGGGATCGCTGGAAGGCCCGCCATCGGCGGAGCTCGCCCGGGTCGCCGCCGATCTCGAGCTTGGCTCCTCGACTCGGGACGCGCTGGACGCGATGCGTGGCCGGCTCCGCTCGGAGCGCGTCGACTCGCTCGCCACCGCGCTGCTCAGCCAGCAGGTCGCGGGGGGCGACGTCGCCGGCCTGATGCGCCGGATCGCTGTGGCGGCCGCCGAGCGTGACCGCGTAGACGATGAGGCCCGTGCTGCGACCGCCCAGGCCCGCTTCACCGGGGTGCTGGTGGTGGCCTTGCCGGCGGGTGCCGCGCTCCTCGCGGAGCTGCTGCAGCCTGGCTTCATCTCGCGAGTGTTCTCGGAGCCCGTCTCCACGGCCATGCTCATCGCCGCTGGCGGTCTGCAACTGGTCGGCTTCGCGCTGATCCGCCGCCTGGGCAGGCCGGCATCGTGATCGCCGCCACGCTGCTCGCGCTCGGCGCTGTGATCCTGGCCGCGGCGGCTGCGCGCGATCTGCTTCCGATCCGCCGGCGAGCGTCGACCGAGTCGGATTCGCCGGCATCGATGCGAAAAGACGAGGGGGGCGCGCTCGACCTGCTGGACGCCCGCCTCGGGCTCGCCGGGCGGCTCGCGAGGTCGGGACTCGCAAATCGAATCTCGGTCCGCAGTTTGCTGGCGGCCAAGCTCGGTGGCGCGCTGGCAGGACTGCTCTGGGCGATGGTGCTGGCGCCGGCTGCGCCGGGTCGCCTGGCCTGGATCGTCGCTGTGGGTCTGCCCGCCGGCGGCTTCCTCGGACCTGACGCCTGGCTGGAGCGGCAGGGGAGACGGCGGCTGCGAATTCTGCGGGGGGCCCTGCCTGACGCGCTCGACCTGCTGGCCGTTGGGACCGCGGCCGGACGCAGCCCGCTCGCGGGCCTCGCAGAGCTCGGTAGCGGCAATGGGCCGCTCGCCCGCGAGCTCGCCGTGCTCTCGGCGGAGAGCTCCTGCGGCCTCCCGCAGAGCGAGGCGCTCGGCTCCCTGCGCCGCCGCGCGCCGGCCCGGGAGGTCGCGGCGATGTGCGGCGTAATCGAGCGCTCCCGCCGCTTCGGATCCCCACTCGCCGATCAGCTCCAGGAGCAGGCGACGGCGCTCCGGGGCGTCCAGCGGCGTCGGATCGAGGAGCAGGCCGCCCGAGCCGCCCCGAAGATCCAGCTTGCGGTGGCGCTGCTGCTCGTTCCGTCGGTGTTGCTGATGATCGCGGCGGGGCTGCTTGCGAACATCGATCGTTTCATGGCCGGGTTCTAGTCGTCCGGGTGACAGCGCAGGCAGGCCCGGAACCCGTCGCTCCGCGCCGCGGCGGCGGTCCGGTAGAAGTGGACGTTCTCGCGCTTCGGGGTTCTCGCCGGGCAGCCGGGGCGGCAGTAGATCCCGGTCAGACGTGACCGCCGCGAAGAATTCACCGGCGTAGAGCCCTCGTCTCGCGTCTCCATCGCGCGGTAGCGCTGTTCGAAGTCCATCGGTCCTCCTCTCGTTCTGGATCCGGGGATGGAACGCGCCGGCGCGCGGGCCTGTGAGGGAGCTTCAGCCGGCCTTGAGCCCCGCGCGGGCGCGCTCGACGGCGGCGAGGATCTTGCCGTCGTCCTGATCGATGCCGTAGACGGGCGAGTCACCGTCCGTGACCAGGCGGTCGGCGAGGATGACTCCGCGGGGGTTCACCTCGGGCAGCTCCTCGAGCTCCCGCGCCAGGGTGAGGATCAGCGCCTGGTTCTCGCGGATCGCGAAACGCCTGACTCGGAGGTTCGCGTTGAAGAACGAGGGCGCGGGGCGCTGGGCCTCCTCGACGAGATCTCGTAGCGCCTTGGCGGCGAGCTCCCGATGGTGCGGGTCCACCAGCTGCTCTGACCTCGCCTTGCCCTCGCCGCTGTCAGGCGAGAGCTCTCCTGAGAGGAGGCGGTCGTCTCTCGAGCGCTTGCCGAAGATCTTGTTGAGCCAGCCCACACGGCCACGCTAGCGCCCGAAGCGAATCGGCTCGAACTCGTACCGCAGTGCCGGCAGGTCCGGTACTCGAGGCGGACGCGTCGCCCGCAGCGGTGACAGGGCCGGGTCGGCGCGCGATGAAGCAGGGTGACGGCGACCATCAGCGCGACAAGGCCCACGGTGGCGAGGCCGAAGCTGGTCAGGTTGAGGATGATCGCGTAGGGCAAGTGGCGGAATTGTTCGGAGACGGTCCTCTTTCCTGCAACCAACTTTGCAGGAAACGGGTCAGTCCGCGCCGGTTTCCTGCCCGCTCCGCAGTCCCGCAAACCGCATCGCAATGCGGTTTCAGCGCTCTCGGCTACGCGGCTAGCAACTCCATCCGACGGATCGAGTCCAATGCGGCGCCCAATCTGTGTTGCAAAGTGGGACGAAGTGGGTTAGCGTGGCGCAGCAGAGTTGGTCATAGGGCCGGGGTGATGAGGCTCCTCCCACCTCACCACCCCGGCCCGCTCCGATCGGCGAGGGTGCTCCGAGCAACGCGAGGAGCAGCCCGGTTGGGTCGGACCTCCGGAGAGGAAGCCCGCTTTGTCGTTTCTCGGTCAGTACGAGCACAATCTCGACTCCAAGGACCGCCTCACGGTCCCGTCGAGGTTCCGCGCAGCGCTGGCTGATGGAGTCGTTCTCGCCAAAGGTCTCGACCCCTCCGTCTGGGTGTTCGCGCCCGGCGGATACGAGAGCTTCACGAAGCAGTTCCTGGGAGAGACCAACCCGCTGGGCAAGCGCGGCCGCATGCTGCGCCGCCACTTCCACGGCGGCGCCTTCGATGACTCCCTGGACTCCGCGGGCCGCATCCGCCTCCCGAAGAAGCTGATCGAGCATGCCGGCCTGGGGGAGGGCCCCTGCGTGATCGTCGGCTCGGACGACTGGTTCGAGATCTGGGGCGCCGAGCGTTGGGCCGCCTACGAGAAGGAAATGGACGCGGAGGTCTCCGATGTCGCGGAGAACCTCTCCGAGGAAGAGCGAGGAGGCTGAGATGGGCCCCAACACCGCAACGCACGCGACAGCACAAACGGCCGCCACAAACACCGCGGCCGGACAACTGGCCCGTTCGGCGAACCTTTCATACGTGCCCCAGGAACACGAGCCGGTTCTGGCCACAGAGCTGATCGATGTACTCAACCCGAAGCCCGGCGAGACCTTCGTCGACTGCACCTTCGGCGGCGGCGGCCAGGCCCGCCTGATCGCCGGGCGGATCGGCGCCGAGGGCGAGCTGATCGCGGTCGACCGCGACCCCGCCTCCGAGGCCCGCTGGAGCGAGTTCGCCGCCGACGCTCCCTCACGGACTCGTTTTCTCCGCGATGACTTCGCCACCGCGCTCGAGGGCCTGCGCGGCGAGGGGGTCCGGCCCGACGGGATCGTCTTCGACCTCGGCATGTCCTCGATGCAGGTCGACGCCTGGGAGCGCGGCTTCTCCTACTCCTACGACGCGCCACTCGACATGCGGATGGACCCGACCCAGAGCCTCTCGGCCGCCACCGTCGTCAACGAGTGGCCCCAGGACCGCCTCGCCCGGGTGATTCGCGAGCTCGGTGAGGAGCGCCGCGCCGGTTCGATCGCCCGCGAGATCGTCAGGCGCCGCCCGATCGAGACGACCGCTCAGCTCGTGGCGGCGATCAAGGCCGCGATCCCCCCGTCCGAGCGCTTCGGCCGCGGCCACCCCGCCAAGCGGACCTTCCAGGCGATCCGGATCGCCGTCAACGGCGAGCTCGACGCGCTCGACCACGCGCTGCCCCTGGCCTGGGCGATCCTGCCCGTCGGCGGGAGGATCGGCGCGATCTCCTTCCACTCGCTCGAGGACCGGCGGGTGAAGCGCTTCCTGACCGATCGGGCGCGCGGGTGCGTCTGCCCGCCGGAGCTGCCGGTGTGCGTCTGCGGGCGCGAGCCCGAGGCGGAGCTGCTCACCAAGCGCGCGATCGCGCCCGGCCCGGAGGAGCTGGAGCGCAACCCGCGTGCCTCCTCCGCGCACCTGAGAGCCGCGCTCAAGATCCGCGAGGAGCAGGGCTGATGGCCGCGGCCGCCACCGCCCGCAAGGCGACCGCTCCGGCCCGCACCGCACGGCCCAGATCCCGCCGAGCCCAGGGGCGCCGTCCGCGGCCGCGCTCCAGCGCCCGCCAGGCGCCGGCAGGACGCCTGATCTCGCACAAGACGGGTCGCGCTGTCGCGCGCCCTCGCATCATGGCCGGCGCCGCGCTCGTCCCGCAGGCTGCGGTGCGGAGCGCGGGCGCCGTCCGCGACATCTCCGACTCCAACCTGATCGTCCGCCTCACCCGCGGGCGGAGCTGGATCGCAGTGCTCTGTGCGCTGCTGGGCGGGATCGTCGCCCTCAACGTGCTCAGCCTCAGCCTCAATGCCGGCGCAGGCAGGCAGTCGCTCGAGATCGACGACCTGAAGACCGAGATCTCGGCGCTCCACGCCCAGATCGACGAGCGCCTCTCGGCCAGCCGGGTGGAGGACGAGGCCGCGAGGCTCGGCCTCGCCGTCCCCGACCCGAAGGCGATCACCTACCTGAACGCGCGTGATGGGGACGCGGAGCGGCTCGCCCACCTGCTGGCCACGGACAGCTTCCTGCTCGCGCCGAGCCAGCCCTCGAGCTACCCGGCGGGCGGCGAGAGCTACGCGCCGGTCAGCATCAGCCCGACGCCGAGCACCACCAGCTCCAGCAGCACCACGTCGTCGGCGCCGGCGCCGACCACAACGGTCGCCCCGACGACCGGCAGCGGGTCGACCAGCGGGACGTCCACCAGCGGCAGCTCCTCAGGCTCCACGGGTGGCTCGACCGGAGGCGTCGGTCTCTAGGGGACCCGGGCGATGCGAGGGATAGACCGCCGGCTCGGGCTGCTCTTCTGTCTCTTCCTCCTCGTCTTCTCCTTCGCCGTTGTCCGCTCGTTCTGGTTGCAGGGAGTCCAGGGCGGTTCGCTGCGCGCTGAAGCGCGCAGCCAGCAGGTCACCCGGGTGACGATTCCCGGCGAGCGCGGTCGTGTCCTCGATCGCGATGGCAAGGTGCTGGCGGCCTCAGAGGATGCCGCCGACGTGGTGGCGACGCCGTACCAGGTGAAGAACCCGGCGCAGACGGCCCTCAAGCTGCACGACGTCCTCGGTGAGCCCACCCCCGACCTGGCCGGCGCGCTGTCGGACCGCAGCTCCGGCTTCGCCTACCTGGCGCGCAAGGTCTCGCCGGACGTCGCCGCCAGGGTCGAGAAGCTCCACATCCAGGGCATCTCGACAGTCCCGACCAGCCGCAGGCTCTACCCGCAGGGCGATCTCGCCTCGCAGGTGATCGGCGCGGTCGGGACGGACAACCAGGGCCTGACCGGGCTCGAGCACTCCGAGAACTCCGTGCTCGGCGGCGCCAACGGCGAGCAGGACGTCGTCCACGACGCGCTCGGTCGGCCGCTGCGGATGGAGACGGTCACGCCGGCGAGTGTCGGCGATGACATCCAGACGACGATCGATGCGGCGATCCAGGACAAGACCGAGCAGGCCCTCTTCGCGGCGGCCGAGCACTACCAGGCGCAGGGCGCGACGGCGATCGTGATGAACCCGAACACGGGCGAGGTCCTGGCGATGGCGAACTGGCCCGGGTTCGATCCCAACAACCTCCAGGACGCCACCTCGAGCGAGCTCGAGAACCGGGCCACCGGCTTCACCTACGAGCCAGGCTCGACCTTCAAGGCCTTCACGATCGCCTCCGCGCTCTCGGACCACGTCGTGACGCCCAACTCGAGCTTCTACCTGCCGTCCGAGATCCACGTCTACGACCGGACGATCGGCGAGGCGGAGCCGCGCCCGCCGGTGACCCTGACCACCGCGGAGATCCTGGCGCAGTCGTCCAACGTCGGCGCGGTCACGATCGGTCTAAAGGAGGGCGCCGATCGGTTCTCACGGTGGATCAACCGCTTCGGCTTCGGCCACCCGACCGGCCTCGGCTTCCCGGGCGAGGAGCAGGGGATCGTGCCCCAGCGCTCGGATTACTCCGGCTCGACGATGGGCAACCTGCCGATCGGGCAGGGCCTCTCGGTCACACCGATGCAGATGGCGACCGCCTACTCGGCGATCGCCGACGGCGGAATCCTGCGGCGCCCGACGCTGATCAAGAGCATCGGTGGCCAGCCCGTCGACCAGAACACCGATCCGCACCGCGTGATCACCCCACGCGTCGCGGCCCAGCTCCGCCACATGCTCGAAGGCGTCCTGGAGCCCGGTGGCACCGCCTCCTCCGTCCACGTCCCGGGCTATGTGCTCGCGGGCAAGACCGGCACGGCCCAGAAGGTCGTCAACGGCCACTACTCGGACAGCGAGTACGTCGCCTCGTTCGTCGGCTTCGCGCCGGCGCGGGACCCGAAGCTGCTGGTGGCCGTCGTCGTCGACCAGCCGCTCTACGTCCACTTCGGAGGCGCGGTGGCGGCGCCGGTGTTTGGGCAGATCGCCTCCTTCGCGCTGCCCTACCTGGGGATCTCGCCGAACTAGGTCGCGCCCTTGATGCCGAGGTGATCGTGGATCTCCTCGGTGAGCCTCTCGATCTGGGTCGTGATGTTCGTGTTCTGCTCCAGCAGCTTCGCCTGGTCGGTGGCCAGCTGGTCCCGGTGGGTGGCGGCCTTCTCGGCCTCGGCCTTGTCGGCCATCGCCTGGATCTGGGCCCGCTTGTCCTGGAGCTTCTGGCCGAGGCCGATGAACAGGGTGATGTAGATCGCCTCGAGGCTGACGACCAGCGTCAGCAGGTTGATGCTGAGACCGGCCGCGAACCAGACGATGAACCAGATCGTGTGCAGCAGCGCCGAGACCGGCGTGAAGAGGATGTTCCCCAGCTTCACGCTGACCGACTGGACAGGGGTCAGCGCCTCCTGGTAGTAGTCGTGCCAGTCGAGCTTGCCGTCGGCGTTGTAGTCCTTCACGCCGAGGATCCTAGAATCGCCGCGGGATGGAGCTTGGCGAGCTGCTCAGAGCGTCTGGTGTGGCCGCGGACCTGCGCGGCGACGGCGTCGTGGAGATCCGCGATCTCGCCTACGACAGCCGCCGCGTCACGTCCGGGACGCTCTTCTTCTGCTTCGTGGGCGAGAAGACGGACGGGCACGATTTCGCCGGCAAGGCCGTGGAGGCGGGAGCGGCAGCCCTCGTCGTCGAGCGCGAGCTCGACCTCGACGTGCCCCAGGCTCGGGTCGAGGACGCCCGCGCGGCGATGGCGCCGATCGCCGCCACCTTCAACGGCGATCCGACCTCAGAGCTGACCGTAGTCGGGATCACGGGGACGAACGGGAAGACGACCACCGCCTTCCTCGTCCGCCACCTGCTCGAGGCCGCCGGCCGCCGGTGCGGGCTGCTCGGCACCGTGCAACAGGTGGTCGGGGGGCAGGTCGAGGAGGTCGAGCGGACCACGCCGGAGGCGATCGATCTGCAGCGCACGTTCGAGCGGATGCTCGAGGCCGGCGACGTCGCCTGCGCGATGGAGGTCTCCTCGCACGCGTTGGTCCTGAACCGCGCGGACGCGATCGACTTCGCGGTCAAGGTCTTCACCAACCTGAGCCAGGACCACCTCGACTTTCATGAGGACATGGAGGACTACTTCGCCGCCAAGCGCCTGCTCTTCGAGGGTGAGGGCGGGGCGCCGACGATCGAGCTCGAGGGCGGGATCTCGGTGATCAACCTCGACGACCCGTACGGACAGCGCCTGGCCGCGGAGCTCAGCTGCGGTACCGGCGGCGAGTGCATCACCTACTCGGCCGCAGGTGGCGGTGCGGACCTGAGCGCTCGCGGCGTGACCTTCGACGCGAGCGGCTCGCGCTTCCTTGGCCTCACGCCCGATGGTGAGATCGAGGTGGAGACGCCGCTGCCCGGCGACTTCAATGTCGCGAACGCGCTCGCAGCACTGGCGGTGGCGCACGCGCTGGGCCTCGACCTCCGCGAGTCGGCGCGTGCGCTCGCCTCGGCCGAGCAGGTCCCCGGCCGCTTCGAGTCGATCGACGAGGGGCAGGCCTTCGGCGTGATCGTCGACTACGCCCACACGCCGGACTCGCTGGAGAACGTTCTCCGCGCCGCGCGGCGGCTGTCGGGAGGCACGCTGGTCTCCGTCTTCGGCTGCGGCGGGGACCGCGACACCGAGAAGCGCCCGCTGATGGGTCATGCCGGAGCGGAGCTCTCGGACGTCGCCGTCGTCACCTCCGATAACCCGCGCTCGGAGGAGCCCGCGGCGATCATCGAGCAGATCCGCGCCGGGATCCCGGAGTCGCCACACGCCGAGGTCGTGATCGAGGAGGACCGCCGCAGGGCGATCTCGCTCGCCCTTGGGCGGGCGGGGGAGGGCGACATCGTCGTGATCGCCGGCAAGGGGCACGAGCAGGGGCAGGAGTTCGAGAACGGCCGGAAGATCCCGTTCGACGACCGCGACGTAGCCCGCGAGGAACTGCGCAAGCTCGCGGCGAGCGCCGCATCTTGAGGGCCCTGGACGGCGAGCGCCTCGCCTCGGCGGCCGGGGCGGAGGCCCTCGTACCCGGCGCGGAGGGAGGGCCGAAGCGGGCGGTGATCGACTCGCGCGAGGTGCGCGGGGGCGACCTCTTCTTCGGCCTGCGCGGCGAGCACGACGACGGCGGGCGCTTCGGCCGCGACGCGCTCCGCGCCGGCGCCTGGGGCGTGGTCGTCTCGCCTGAGCACGCCAGCGAGCTCGCCGACGGTGCTGAGGGCTGGGTGCTGTCAGCGGCGGAACCTCTCGCCGCGCTGCAGTCGCTGGCCCGGGCTTGGCGCGAGCAACTCGACGCCCGCGTCGTCGGGATCACCGGCTCGACCGGGAAGACCACGGTCAAGGACGTCTGCCGGGCGCTGCTGCCCGCCGAGGTTCACGCCAGCCCCGAGAACTTCAACACCGAGATCGGCCTGCCCCTGGCCGTGCTGGCGGCGCCGGAGGGCACCGAGGTGCTCGTTCTGGAGATGGGCATGCGCGGCCCGGGCCAGATCGCCGAGCTCTGCGCGATCGCACCACCGGACGTCGCGGTGATCACCAACGTGGGGCCGGTGCACGTGGAGCTGCTCGGCTCGATCGAGGCGATCACCGCGACCAAGGCGGAGATCATCGACGGGCTGCGCCCGGGCGGCACCGCCGTCGTGCCCGCGGAACCAGGGCCGCTGGCGCCCCACCTCGATTGGGCGCCGAAGCTGCTGCGCTTCGGGCCGGGTGGCGACGTCGAGCCCGTACAGGTGACGAGGGAAGCGGGGGAGACCCACGCGCTGGTCCGCACGCCGGTGGGCGAGCAGGCCTTCAAGCTGCCCTTCGTCGAGGCGCACAACCTCGACAACGCCCTCGCGGCGATCGCGACGGGAGTCGCGCTCGGGTTTTCCCTCGGCGACATGGCGGATCGGGCGCCGGGGATAGTCTTCTCGCGCCTCCGTGGGGAGCTCGTGGAGCTCCCGGGGAACGCCATCCTGATCAACGACAGCTACAACGCCAACCCGATCTCGATGCGGGCGGCGCTCGACCACCTCGCCTCGCTGGAGGCGAGCGGGCGGCGGCTCGCGGTGCTGGGGGAGATGCGCGAGCTGGGGCCCGATGCAGCCGCGTATCACCGCGAGATCGGCGACTACGCCCGCGAGCGTGGCGTCGAGCTGATCATGGGGGTGGGGGAGCTCGGGTCCGAGTACGGCCCCGACGAGCAGGTGGCCGACGCGGACGCTGCCGCCGACGCCCTCGCCGCGGTTCTCCGGCCGGGCGATGCCGTCCTGGTCAAGGGCTCGCGCGCGGTCGGCCTCGAGCGGGTCGCCGAGAGGCTGACCGGTCGCTAGACGGTGCTCGGCGAGATCCTCATTGCCGGCATGGGCTCGATGCTGATCTGCATCTTCCTCGGCCCGCGCTTCATCGAGTACCTGCGGGTCAAGGAATTCGGCCAGCACATCCGTGAGGAGGGCCCCGAGGAGCACCACGAGAAGGCGGGCACGCCGACGATGGGTGGCCTGATCATCTTCACCGCGATCGCGATCCCCTACCTGGTGCTCTCGGACCGTGACACCCAGAGCCTGGCCGTCTTCGGCGTGGCGCTGGGCTGTGCGCTGATCGGCTTCGTCGATGACTTCCTGAAGATCGTCCGCCACCGCTCCCTCGGCCTCTCGGCCCGCTACAAGCTCTTCCTCCAGCTGCTCCTGGCGCTCGGCCTCTGGTACGTGGCCCGGCACTCCGTCGGCCTCGACTCGAGCCTGGAGCTGCGCATCTCCCACGCCTCACTCGACATCCCCGACGCGGTCTACCCGCTGGTGATCTTCCTGGTGATCGCGGGGTCGAGCAACGCGGTCAACCTCACCGATGGGCTCGACGGGCTCGCCGCGGGCTGCTGCGCGATCGTCCTGCTCGCCTACACGGCGATCACCTTCATCACCACTGGCCAGCACAGCCTCTCGCTGCTCTCGGCCTGCCTGGTCGGCGGCTGCATCGGTTTCCTCTGGTTCAACGCCTTCCCGGCGTCCATCTTCATGGGGGACACCGGCTCGCTCGGGTTAGGCGGAGCGATCGGCGCCCTGGCGGTGATGACCCAGACGGAGATCCTGCTGATCATCACCGGCGGCATCTTCGTGATCGAGGCGCTCTCGGTCGCCCTTCAGGTCGCCGCCTTCAAGGCGTTCCGCCGCCGGGTCCTGCTGATGGCGCCGGTCCACCACCACTTCGAGCTGATGGCCTGGTCGGAGACCAAGATCATGCTGCGCTTCTGGATCATCGCGGCGGTTTGCTCGGGGATCGGCTTCACGCTCTACCAGCAGTCGATCGGGACCTAGATGGGATCGGAACCGGTCGTCATCCCGCCGGGCGAGGGACACGTAGTCGGCAACGTCGAGTTCCTGGCGCGCAGCGCCGACACGCCGCGCTTCAACTTCGCGATCATCGAGATCGCGGTCGGGCGCGAGCTCGAATCCCACGTGCACGAGGGCGAGGACGACGCGTTCTACATCCTCGAGGGAGAGATGATCTTCGCCTTGGGCGACGACGAGGCGATCGCGGGGCCGGGAACCTTCGTGCTCGTTCCGCCTGGCGTCGAGCACGGCTTCCGGAACGATGGCGAGATCCCTGTGCGGATGCTCAACATCCACGCACCGGCCGGGTTCGACCGCCGCATCGGCCTTCCCGACTGACCACGCAGGGAGTAGGCGCCCGAGGGCGAACATCGTTATGTGAACCCAGGCACGAAACCGCGCCCGCCCCTGCCCAAGGGGCCCTTCCTGGTGGTGGGCCTGGCACGCTCGGGCGCCGCGATCGCCACCGCCTTGGCAGAGCGCGGAGAGACGGTGATCGGCGTGGACTCCGGCACGCCCGAGGAGGCGGCAGGGCTGGGCGATGCGGGCGTCGAAGTCAGTTTGGGCGTGGAAGGAACACGGCAACTCGATCGTGCCCGAACCGTGGTCAAGAGCCCGGGCGTGCCCCAGGACGCGCCGGTGGTGCGCGCGGCGCGGGAGCGCAGCATCGAGGTGACGGGCGAGCTCGAGCTCGCCTGGCGGCTGATCCGGAACGCCTTCTGCGCGGTCACGGGGACCAACGGCAAGACGACCACGACTGAGCTGATCGGCCACCTCTACCGGACCGCCGGCCTGCCGGTGGCGGTCGCCGGGAACGTCGGCACGCCACTGGCCACGCTCGCCGGCGCGGTCGACCCGGACGCAACCGTCGTCTGCGAGGCGTCCAGCTTCCAGCTCGAGGACACCTCCGAGTTCTCGCCCGAGTGCGCGGTCTTCATCAACCTCGCCCCGGACCACCTCGACCGCCACGGCACGCTGGAGGACTACCTGGCGGCGAAGCTGCGGATCTTCGCCAACCAGGGCAACGACGATGCGGCCGTCTACAACGGCGAGGTACAGGAGCTCCGCGGCCGGGACCTCGGCGGCTGCGCCCGCCGCGTCCGCTTCTGCCCGGCGGAGGGCTCCGGAGCCGATCCCGACTGTGAGCTGTCCCTGCGCGACGGCGTCATCTTCGCCGCCGACGAGCCGCTGCTTCGCACCGACGAGCTGCGGTTGCTCGGCTCGCACAACGTCGAGAACGCGATGGCCGCCGCCGCCGCGGCGCTCGCGTCGGGTCTCTCCCGGGACGCCGTGGCCGAGGGACTGCGCAGCTTCGAGGGCGTCCGGCACCGGCTCGAGCGGATCCGCGAGCTGGGCGGCGTCCTCTACGTGAACGACTCCAAGGCGACCAACGTCGCCTCGGCGCTGGCGGGGATCCGGGCGTTCGAGGGCGGCGTCAGGCTGATCGCCGGCGGCAGGCCGAAGCAGGAGAGTTTCGCGCCGCTCGCGGAGGCTGTTCGTGAACGCTGCGCCGGGGTCTACCTGATCGGGGAGGCCACGGAGCGGATGGCGAACGAGCTGGCGCCCGCGGCGGAGGCCGGCATCAGCATCGTCCAGGCCGGCACCCTCGAGAGCGCGGTCGAGCGGGCCGCGGCCGACGCCCAGCTGGGTGAGGTCGTCCTGCTCTCGCCGGCCTGCGCGAGCTTCGACGCATTCAAGGACTTCGAGGAGCGCGGCGACCGCTTCCGGGAGCTGGTGGAGGCTCTGGGATGAGCCAGGTACGGAAGCCGGCCGCCCCGCCGCTCGAGTACTCGCTGCTGCTCACGGCGACGCTCTGCCTGCTCGCCTTCGGCGCCGTGATGGTGTTCAGCGCCAGCTCGACGCGCTCCCTGCTCAACAGCGGGGGCAACGGCTTCTACTACCTCGAGCGCACCCTGATCTTCGGCGCGATCGGCCTGGTGGTGATGCGGATCGCCTCGGTGCGCGGCGTCGCCGCCGTGCGGGTGATGACTCCGCTGATCCTGCTCAGCTCCCTCTTCCTGCTCTTCGCTGTGCTGTTGCCGGGCGTGGGCACGACCGTCAACGGCTCCCAGCGCTGGATCGGCGCCGGCCTGGTTCAGTTCCAGCCCTCGGAGCTCGCCAAGCTCGCCCTGGTCCTCTACGGCGCCTACCTGCTCTCCAAGGAGCCGAAGCGGGTCCGTACGCTCGCGGGCCTCGGCCCGTACCTGCTGCTCGTGGGGTTCGCTCTGCTCCTGATCGCCAAGGAGCCGGACCTGGGGACGGTGATCATCCTGTCGTTCGCGGTCTGCTGCATGCTCTTTCTCGCCGGCGTGCGGCCTCGCACGCTGGCGCCGGTCGCCGCCCTGATCGCCGTGATCGGAATCGGGATGGTCGCGACCCACCCGTACCAGGAGGCCCGCCTAACCGGCTTCCTGCACCCGAACAGCGACGCCAGCGGCGCGGGCTTCCAGGCAAGACAGGCGACGATCGCGGTCGGCTCGGGAGGAATCCTCGGCGTCGGGCTCGGCGAGAGCGTTCAGAAGGCCTCGTACCTACCGGAGGCGCACACGGACATGGTCGCCGCGGTGATCGGGGAGGAGCTGGGCCTGGCCGGGATGTTCGTGCTGATCGCCCTCTTCGGCATGTTCGGCTACGCGGGGCTTCGCGCCGCGCATCGCGCGCGCGATCGCTTCAGCAAGCTGCTCGCGGCCGGCCTGACCTCGCTGATCATGGCCCAGGCGGCGCTCAACCTGTTCGCCGTGCTCGGCCTCGCACCCCTCACGGGCGTACCTCTGCCGTTCGTCTCCTACGGGGGCTCGAGCCTGATTCTGACGCTTGCCGCCGCGGGCCTGATCCTGAACGTCGCCAGGCGCCCGGCGCAGGCGTCGTCCCGCGGCTCCCGCTCAGGCGGAGGCCGCGCCACGGCCGGGGGCCCTGCGAGACTCCGCGTGGTCGAGGGCGGAAAGCACACAAGGAGAAAGCGCGCAGCAAGTGGCACGAGTCGTGATAGCCGCCGGCGGCACGGCGGGGCACGTCGTGCCGGCGATCGCCGTCGCCGACGCGCTTCGCGCTGACGGCGCGGAGGTCAGCTTCATCGGCACCCGCGAGCGTGCCGAGGACCTGGTTCCGGCGGCCGGCTACGAGATCGACTACCTCCGCGTCAGCGGGCTCGACCGGCGCAACCCCCTGAAGGCGGCGAGCGCAGCCTGGCAGGCGTGGCGCGCGGTCGGCGGGGCCCGCCGCGTGCTCGAGCGCCAGCGCGCCGAGGCCGTACTCGGTGCTGGCGGCTACGTCGCGGGCCCGGTCGGCCTCGCGGCCGTCCGGATGGGTCTGCCGCTTGTGCTGACCGAGGCCGACAGCCACCTCGGCCTGGCCAACCGGATGCTCGCGCGCCGAGCGCACCGGGTCTGCCTCTCCTTCCCGATCCCCGGCCGCGATGGCGACCCCTACCTGGTCACCGGCCGGCCGATCCCGCGGGCCGTGCTCGAGGCCAACCCAACGGTGGCGCGCCGCCGCTTCGGCATCCCGGAGCCCGCCGACGTCGTCACGGTCGTCGGCGGCAGCCTCGGGGCGCGCTCGATCAACCTGGCCGCCTTCGAGGCGTTCACCCGCCTCGAGCAGGGGCTGCCTCACGATCACGTCGGGCAGCCCTGGGTATTGCACGTCGCGGGCCGCCGCGACTATCCGGAGCTCCGTCGCCGCTGGGACGAGCAGGGACGGCCGGAGCGCTACACCCTGCTTCAGTACGAACCGGACCTCGGCGATGTCCTCGCCGCCGCTGATCTTGTCGTCGGCCGGTCGGGCGGCTCGGTGATGGAGATCGCCGCGGCCGGGCGCCCCGCAATCCTGATCCCCTATCCGTATGCCACCGCTGATCACCAAACGACCAATGCGCGCTGGATGGCGGACGGCGGGGCGGCCGTGGTGATCTCCGACCGCGAGCTGACCGCCGTGAGCCTGAGCACGGCGATCGCCGAGCTGCTCGCGGACGAGGACCGGCTGCGCGAGATGTCGATCGCAGCTCGGCGGCTGGCCAAGCCGAACGCGGCGGAGCGGATCGCGGCGGAGGTGCTGGAGGCCACATCCGGTGACTGAGATGGAGGGGCGGAAGCTCCACTTCATTGCGATCGGGGGCGCCGGCATGAGCGGGCTGGCGCTCGTCTGCCGGGAGCTCGGCGCCGAGGTGACCGGATCGGACCGCGCCGAGTCCTCCTACATGGAGCGCCTGCGGGCCGCCGGGATCGAGCCGGCCTTAGGGCACGACGCGGACCATGTCCCCCCCGATGCCGAGGTGGTGGTCTCGACCGCAGTTCCCGAGGACAACCCTGAGCTCGCGCGCGCCCGCGAGCGAGCCCAGCGCGTTATCCACCGCGGCGAGCTGCTCGCCGAGCTCTGCGTTCGGCGCCGATTGCTGGCGATCGCCGGCACGCACGGGAAGACCACAACGGCGGCGATGTGCATCTGGGCGCTGCGTGCGGCCGGCGCCGACCCGGCCTTCTTTCTCGGCGGCGAGCTGCCCGGCGCCGGGCCCGACGGCGAGCCGACCAACGCCGGCTGGGGGGAAGGGGAGTGGGTGATCGCCGAGGCCGACGAGAGCGACGCCAGCTTCCTCAAGCTCCAGCCCGAGGTGGCGGTGATCACCAACCTCGAGCTCGACCATCACTCCCGCTGGAGCTCGCTTGCCGAGCTCTCCGAGGCGTTCGCGGCCTTCGCCGCATCGACCTCCGCCTTGGTCACCGGGGCGGAGGTCCGCCTGCCCGGGCAGGAGGCCCAGCGCGTCCTCCGCTACGCGCTGGAGGAGGTCGAGGGGGCACCGCCCCCGCCCGCCGACCTGATCGCGAGCGGCATCGAGGCGCTGCCGGACGGCGGCAGCCGCTTCCGCGCGCGGGGCGCCGGGATCGACGAGGAGGTCACGCTTCGGGTGCCGGGCCGCCACAACATCGCCAATGCTCTGGCCGCGCTCGGCGGCCTCGCCCAGACGGGTGCCGAGATCGAGCCATGCGTCGCGGCGCTCGCAAGCTTCCCCGGCGTGGCCCGCCGGATGGAGCTGAAGGGAGAGGCCAATGGCGCCCGCGTATACGACGACTACGCCCACCATCCGACCGAGGTCTCGGCGACGCTCCAGGCCGCCCGCGAGCTCGGGCCCCGGCGGCTGATCGTGGCCTTCCAGCCGCACCTCTACTCGCGCACCAAGGCCCTGGCCTCGGAGTTCGGCGCCGCACTCGCGGGCGCCGACGAGGTCGCGGTGCTGGACGTCTACCCGGCCCGGGAGGAACCCGTGGGGCCGCTGAAGGGCGTCAGCGGCCTGATGGTCGCGAGCGCCGCGTCCGACAGCGCCCGCGGAGGGCGGGTCTGGTGGCTGCCGACGGCGAAGGCGGCCGCCCAGGCCCTGAGGCCGCGCCTGGGCCCGGGCGACGTGCTGATCACGATCGGGGCGGGCGACGTCTACAAGCTGGCCGATGACCTGGTCAATGGAGGCGGCGGATGAGCGCGCCCGCCGGGGTTGAGAGCGACTACCCGCTCTCGCGGCTGACCACGGTCCGCGCCGGAGGCGCCGCGGACCACTTCGCCCGCCCCGAGAGCGAGGACCAGGTGGTCGAGCTGCTCGCCTGGGCCGATGGGGAGGGGCTCGCGGTGGGCGTGGTCGGCTCGGGATCGAATCTGCTCGTCTCGGACGAGGGGTTCAGGGGCCTGGTGATGAAGCTCGCTGGGGCACTCACCAGGATCGAGCGCGAGGGGACGATGGTGGTCTGCGGCGGAGGCGCCCGCCTGCCCTCGGCCGCCTCCAAGGCCGCGTCCTGGGGCCTGGGGGGGCTGGAGTTCGGGGTCAACATCCCGGGGACGGTCGGGGGCGCCGTACGCATGAACGCAAACGCCTACGGCGGCGAGCTGGGGAGGGCGCTCTCAGAGGTCACGGTCTGCACACCCGGGGGCGTGGAGCAGCGTCGCCCCAAGCAGCTCGGCTTCCGCTACCGGAGCTCGAACCTCGGCGACCGCGAGGTCGTCTCGGGGGCGGTCTTCTCGCTCGCTGAGGCGAATCCGGCCGATGTGAAGGCCACCATGGCCGACATGCGGCGGAGGCGAAAGGAGGCCCAGCCCTCCGGGATCAAGACCTTCGGGTCCACGTTCGTCAACCCGGAGGACCCCAAGGCCGAGGGGCGCTCGGCGGGCCAGCTGCTGGACGCGGCAGGCGCGCGCGGCCTCGAGGTCGGTGGCGCCCGCCTCAACCCGAAGCACGCCAATTTCGTCGAGAACACCGGCGGTGCGACCACGTCGGACATCCTCGAGGTGATGGCCCAGGGTCGCCGGCGCGTCTACGAGAAGTTCGGAGTGGTGCTCGAGCCCGAGGTGCAGATCCTCGGTGAGGTGAACTGGCCGCAGGAATGGCGGCTCGAGCGCTGAATCCGAGGGCATGGCGACCCGCGCGCTGAATCCACGCCGCCCGGTGGGCCGCGCTCCCTCGCGGGCACGTCCGCGACCGCACGGTCGGGGGGTGATCCTGCGGCGACGGGCGATCGCCGCCGCCGTCCTGCTGATCGCGCTCTACGCCGGCTACATGCTCTCGTTCCGCAACCTTTCCTGGTTTGCGATCCACGACGTCACGATCAGCGGGGCGACGACCAACGAGGGCGCGATCAAGTCGGCGGTCGAGCAGGCGGCCGGGGACATGACCACCCTCCACATCAAGGACGGCGAGCTGCGCGACGCGGTCGCCCACTTCCCGACGGTCGCGTCGGTGAAGGCTGACACGAGCTTCCCCCACACGCTGCACGTGACGATCACGCAGCGGCTGCCGGTGGCATGGGTGCACGCCGATGGGCACCAGACGGCGGTCTCGGCCGACGGCTACCTGCTCCTCGGCGCGAGCTTCGACCGCCACATCCTGCCCCGGATCGACGGCGCCGCAGCCCACGGGGCGCGGCTCGACCAGGATGCGGCGTCGCAGGCGGCGATCCTCGGGGCAACGCCGGAGCCGCTGCGCGACCGCGTTGGCTCCTCGAGCTGGGACGACGCCCACGGCGGGGTGGTGGTGGACCTCGACGGCGGTCCGGAGATCCGCTTCGGGGATGGCACTCGGGCCGGGGACAAGTGGGCCGCGGCGGTCACGGTTCTCTCCAGCACGGAGCGGGGCTCGCCCTCCTACCTCGACGTGAGCGTTCCGGATCGGCCCGTTTCGGGCGGTTGAGTCCCTCCGCCGGCCCGCCGGCCCGCCGGGAACAGGCTGCAACGCGAAATTCATGCGGATTTCGGCATCGAGGCCCGCCGCGAGGCCCCCACAACGCGGCTACGCATGGGCTCTAGAAATACGCTGTTTGCAGGGCTTTTGTGGAGGCTCAACCAACCCTGAGGCTCGACCTTTAGACGAGACTCACCCCATTGAAACTCTCAAGGGAGACTTGAGGGTGCAGCCTTGCGGTAGGCAGGAAAGCGCGTACCCTGTCCGTACTTCAGCTATTGCCCCGCCTCAGCAGAGGCATCCGGGCTCGGAGCAGGACCGACCAATGGAAACGTCATATCTGGCCGTAATCAAGGTCGTCGGAGTGGGTGGCGGCGGTTCGAACGCCGTCAGCCGCATGGTGGACGCGGGTCTGCGTGGCGTCGAGTTCGTTGCCGTCAACACCGATGCGCAGGCGCTCCAGGCCTGTGACGCCGACGTCAAGATCGGCATCGGCCATAACCTGACCAAGGGCCTGGGCGCGGGCGCCAACCCCGAGGTGGGCGCCGGCGCGGCCGCCGAGTCCCGCGACGAGATCAAGGACGCGCTCAAGGGCGCGGACATGATCTTCATCACCACCGGCGAGGGCGGTGGCACCGGTACCGGCGCCGCCCCGGTGATCGCCGAGATCGCCAAGCAGGAGATCGGCGCCCTTACGGTCGGCGCGGTCACCAAGCCCTTCGAGTTCGAGGGCAAGAAGCGGATGGCACAGGCCGAGGAAGGGATCGACCGCCTCCGCAAGGAGGTCGACACCCTGATCACCGTCCCCAACGAGAAGCTTCTTCAGATCGTCGAGCGGCGGACCACGATCCTCGAGGCGTTCCGCGAGGCCGATGACATCCTCCGCCAGGGCGTCCAGGGCATCACCGACCTGATCACGATTCCCGGCCTGATCAACCTCGACTTCGCCGACGTCCGCCTGGTCATGCACCAGGCCGGCTCCGCTCTAATGGGTGTCGGTACCGGCACCGGCGAGAACCGCGCGGTCGAGGCCGCCAAGGCCGCGATCACCTCCCCGCTGATCGAGGAGAAGATCGACGGCGCCAAGGGCATGCTGCTCAATGTGACGGGCGGAGAGGACCTCGGCCTGTTCGAGGTGAACGAGGCGGCGCGCCTCGGCGTCCAGGCAGCGGACGCCAACGCCAACATCGTCTTCGGTGCGGTGGTCGACTCCTCGATGCACGAGGAGGTCCGCGTCACCGTGATCGCCACCGGCTTCGAGGGCTTCGAGATGATCGCCCGGGCTCCCGAGTTCACCGCCCGCTCGGCCGAGTCCCGCAGGCCGACGCCGGTGCGCGGCGGCCGCAGCGAGACGATGGGCGACCTCCGCATCTCCGAGTCCGACATCGACGTTCCGGACTTCCTGAAGTAGCCGCGGCTACTCGCCCCGCAGAGCCCGCCGCGCCTCATCCTCCTCGTGCTCGAGGAAGACCTCGATGCGGGTGATCCTGGCCTGATCGTCGAAGGTCCAAACCGTCCAGGTGCAGGCCTCCATCTCGATCCCGCTACAGGCACCCCGCAGCATGCTTCGCGCGTGGACGAGGACTCTGTTGGTTGCGACCTCAAACTCGAGGGGCTCGAGCAGCTGCGACTCGAAGGCGTCCGGCTCCATCCAGCTGCGCAGAGCCTCTGGACCTCTGAGCTCGCCCTGTCCGCCGGCGCGCACCAGGACTATGTCGGGATGGGCCCTCTCGACGACGGAATCGAAGTCGCACCGGTTGTACGCCTCATAGTTCCGGCGCAGCAATTCGATGCTCTGACCTTCGGCGATGATCGTCCTTGACCCGATGCCTGTGTTACGTGTCGCCCTGAGGAGGGGTTGTGGGCAGGGAAGCGCGCGTGACCGATATCACGGACCACCTAGAGCACGCCGCGCCTCGTCCTCCTCGCCGGCGAGAACGCCTCCACACGGGTCACCTTGGCCTCCTCGTTGAAGGTCCAGACGGTCAGGGCCTCGATCTCCATCTCGATCCCGCTCCCGGCCCCTCGCGCCCTCGTCAGCTGACGGGTCAGGACCCTGTTCCCGGCCGACTCGAAGCTGAGCAGTTCGACCGAACGCGACTCGAAGGCGTCCGGCTCCATCCACGCCCGCACGGCGTCGACGCCCCGCAGGTCGGGCAGGCCGCCGGGCCGGACGAAGACGATCTCGGGATCGGCCAGCTCGATCGCGGTATCGAAGTCCCCGCGGTTGAGAATCTCGTTGTTGCGCCGCAGAGCCTCGATCATCTGCTCTTCGGTCACGGGCATGCCCGGCAGTATCGTGCCCGACGTGGTAGCCGGGACCCTGAAGCGGACGCCCCTCTATGAAGCCCACGTCGCGGCCGGCGCAAAGCTCGTGCCCTTTGCGGGCTGGGAGATGCCCGTGCAATACGAGGGGATCAAGGAGGAGCATCTGCGCGTGCGGAGCGCCTGCGGCGTCTTCGACGTCTCCCACATGGGCGAGATCGAGACCGAGGGCCCGCAGGCCGCCGACCTGCTGCAGCGGCTGCTCTCCAACGACGTCTCGAAGATCAAGGTGGGCGGCGCCCAGTACTCCTGCCTCTGCCGGGAGGACGGAGGGGTGCTCGACGATCTCTTCACGTACCGGATTGCCGACCAGCAATACCTGACCGTGACCAACGCGGCGAACCACGAGCGCGACCTCGAGTGGTTCGAGGCGCATGCCGTGGAGTTCAACGTCCAGGTTCGGGACCGAATCGACGCCTACGCGATGCTCGCCGTGCAGGGCCCCGAGGCCCGTGTGGTAGTCGCACGGCTCACGGATGCAGAGCTGCCGGCGCGCTTCAGGACCGAGGAATTGAGCGTCGCAGGCTCGCCGACGCTCGTCTGCGGAACCGGGTACACCGGCGAGGATGGCGTCGAGCTGCTGATCGCCCCCGAGGCCGCCGTGGCCGCCTGGGATGCGCTGATCGGAGCGGGAGCCTCCCCGGCCGGACTCGGGGCGCGTGACACCCTGCGCCTCGAGGTCAACTACTGCCTCTACGGCAACGACCTGACCGAGGAGCGCACGCCGATCGAGGCGGCCCTCGGCTGGTGTGTGAAGGAGGACACTGGCTTCATCGGCTCGGAGGCCTGCCGGCGCGTCCGCGATCAGGGACCGAAGGAGGTTCTCGAGCCGTTCGTGATCACCGAGAGCGGCATCCCCCGCCAGGGCAACACGATCATCGCGGACGACGAGCCGGCCGGCGAGGTGACCAGCGGCACGATGTCGCCGTCGCTCGGGATCGGAATCGGGATGGGCTACGTGCGCAGCGACCTGGCGCAGCCGGGTACCGGAATCGAGATCGACGTGCGTGGCAAGCGGCGCGCGGCCGAGGTGCGCGAGCGGCCCCTCTACTCCAAGGACGGATAGGTTTCCGCGGTGGCCAACGAGAGCTATCCCGAGGATCTTCGCTATCACCCCGAGCACGACTGGGCGCGCATCGAGGGCGAGACGGCCACCTTCGGCATCACCTGGTATGCGCAGGACGCGCTCGGCGAGGTCGTCTTCTACGAGCCCCCTGAGATCGGCAAGACCGTGGGCAAGGACGACGCCTACGCCGAGGTCGAGTCGGTGAAGGCGGTCTCCGACGTCTACGCACCGCTCTCCGGCGAGGTGACCGAGGTGAACTCGGCGATCGCCGAGAACCCGGAGAAAGTCAACCAGGACCCGTACGGCGACGGTTGGATGGTGAAGGTGAAGCTCTCCGATCCCTCCGAGGCCGACCAGCTGATGGACGCGGCGGCCTACAAGAAGCTGCTCGAAGATTCGGACTAGCCTGGATGCCATGAGGCGGTTGTCGTGAGCGGCCAGGCGCTCGGACTGGTCGTTTCCGTGTTTCTCGCTTGCGCGGTCGAGGCGGTCGAGGCGCTGACGATCGTCCTCGCCATGGGAACGACGCGCGGCTGGAGATCCGCGCTCAGCGGTGCGGCGACGGCCCTCCTGGCCCTCGCGTTGGTGACGGCCATCCTGGGTCCGCGGTTGACCTCTCTCCCGATCGACACGCTCCGTCTCGTGGTGGGAGGCCTGCTGCTGGTCTTCGGGTTGCAGTGGCTCCGCAAGGCGATCCTGCGAGGCGCCGGCCTGAAGTCGCTGCACGACGAGGAGGAGACCTTCCGTGAGGAGACCGCCTCGGCGGCTGCGGCGGGCGCACCCCATGGCGCACTCGACCCCTACGCCTTCACGATCTCCTTCAAAGGGGTCCTGCTCGAGGGGCTGGAGGTCGTCTTCATCGCCCTGACCTTCGGCGCCAACCAACACCGGCTCGGCCTGGCCGCTGGGGCCGCGCTCGCGGCCGTCCTGGTGGTGACCGCGATCGGCCTCGTCGTCCACCGCCCGCTCGCGAACGCACCGGAGAACGCGATGAAGTTCACCGTCGGGGTGATGCTCACCTCGTTCGGGATCTTTTGGGGCGCCGAGGGTGCCGGCGCCACCTGGCCCGGGGACGATGCCGCGCTGCTCGTTCTCGTGCCGACAGTTTTGGCCTTCTCTCTTCTGCTGGTTCGGGTCTTCCGCTCGCCGGTGACCGCACGGCAGGCGGTGCGGGCGTGACGCGGATTCGGAACGGCGCGATCGGGGTCTGGGAGTTCGTCGTGGGCGATGACTGGGTGACCGCCGCCGGTGTGGTCGTGGCGCTCGGCCTGACCGGGCTGATCAGCGAGCGCAGCGCGGCCTGGTGGGTGATGCCCGTGGCCGTCGGGCTCCTGCTCCTGCTCTCGATCTGGCGCGAGGCCGGGAAGGGCGATCGGGCCGGCTGACTACGATGTTTGGCCCCGTGACGCGCTACTCGTCCGCCACCGAGAACGACCGCCGCGAGATGCTCGATGCGATCGGCGTGAGCTCGATCGACGAGCTCTTCGAGGACATCCCCGAGGCCGTGCGCCTCGGGCGGTCGCTCGAGCTGCCCGACGGAAAGCCGGAGACCGAGGTCTACGACCGGCTCTCGTCCCTCGCCTCCCGCAACGCGCACGCCGAGGCGGAGACCAGCTTCCTGGGCGCCGGCATGTACGACCACTACGTCCCCGCGATCGTCGACGCGATCACCAGCCGCTCGGAGTTCCTGACTCCCTACACGCCCTATCAGCCCGAGATCTCGCAGGGCGGCCTCCAGGTGATGTTCGAGTTCCAGACCGCGATGTCGGAACTCACAGGGCTGCCGGTCTCGAACGCCGCCCTCTACGAGGGGCCCTCGGCCGTCGCCTCGGCCGCCTACCTCGCGATCGGCGCCACCGGGCGCAAGAGGCTGGTCGCCTCGCGCGGGGTCCATCCGCACAGCCGCGAGTCGCTCGTCACCTACGGCGCGGGCTACGGCTCGGAGCTGGTCGAGGTCGCCCTGGCCGACGGAGTCACGGACGCTGCCGCGCTCGCCGACGCGATCGACGGCGAGACCGCGGCGATCTTCCTGCAGCAGCCGAACTTCCTGGGCGGAGTGGAGGACATCGAGGCGCTGGCGACCGCCGCCAAGGAGCACGGTGCGCTGGTCGTGGTCGCCTGCGACCCGATCGCGCTCTCTGTGTTGAACCCGCCCGGCCAGTGCGGCGCCGATATCGCCGTCGGCGAGGGCCAGCCGCTCGGCAACCGCCTCGACTATGGCGGCCCGTCCTTCGGGTTCTTCTGCGCGAGCGAGGAGCACATTCGCCGCATGCCAGGCCGGATCGCGGGGGAGACCACCGACGTCGACGGCCGCCGCGGCTTCGTCCTCACCCTGCAGACCCGCGAGCAGCACATCCGGCGCGAGAAGGCGACCCACAACATCTGCACGGCGCAGGCCCTCAACGCCCTCGCCGGCATGGTCCACCTGGCCTGGCTCGGCAAGCGCGGCTTCGTCGAGCTCGGTGAGCTGCTGGTCCGGCGCACCGCCTACGCGCGAGAGACACTCGCCGCCGTCGACGGCGTCGAGCGCAGTGCACGACGCCCCGGTTGTCCGGGAGTTTGCGGTGTCACTTGATGCGCCGGTCGATCAGGTCCTCGACCGCTGCGCCGCCGAGGGCATCGGCGCCGGCTATCCGCTCGGAGGTGACTACCCGGAGCACGAGAACGGCCTGCTGGTGGCGCTCACCGAGCGCCGCAGCCGCGCCGACATCGACCGCCTTGCGGCAGTGCTCGGTAAGGCGGTCGCCGAGCTGCGCGGGGCGAAGGTGACGGAGGGGGTGGCCTAGATGGATCGCCCGCCCAGCACGGTGGATGGCGGGACCCTGATGCAGCGCGACCCCGCGACCACGATCTACGAGCGATCCGTCCAGGGTCGCCGCGCGGCCACGCTGCCGGAGGCCGGTGTCTCGGAGCGGCCGATCGACGAGTTGATCCCGGCCAAGCTGCTCCGTGACCGGCCCGCCGAGCTCCCGGAGATCTCCGAGCCTGAGATCGTCCGCCACTACAACCGGATCTCGAGGCGGAACTTCGACCTCGACACGGGCTTCTACCCGCTCGGCTCCTGCACGATGAAGCACAATCCGCGGCTCAACGAGCGCGTGGCGGCGCTGCCCGGCCACGCCCGCCTGCACCCCGCGCAGGAGCCCAGGCGCGCTCAGGGAGCGCTCGAGCTGATGTGGCTGCTGCAGCAGTCGCTGTCGGAGATCTGCGGGCTGCCGCACGTCAGCCTGCAGCCCTCGGCCGGGTCGCACGGCGAGCTCGCGGGCCTGCTGCTGACCCGCGCGTATCACGCGGACCGCGGCGAGGAGCGGACGAAGGTGCTCACCCCCGACACCGCCCACGGCACCAACCCGGCGACGGTGACGATGGCCGGGTACGACGTGGTCAAGCTCGCCTCCAACGAGCGCGGCGGCATCGACATCGACGACCTCCGCGCCAAGGCCGGCGACGACACCGCCTGCCTGATGCTCACCAACCCGAACACCCTCGGCCTGTTCGACGAGAACATCGGCGAGATCGCCAAGATCGTCCACGACGCCGGCGGCACCCTCTACTACGACGGCGCCAACCTGAACGCGATCATGGGCCGCTCACGGCCGGGCGACATGGGCTTCGACATCGTCCACGTCAACTTGCACAAGTCGTTCTCGCAGCCCCACGGCGGCGGTGGCCCGGGCGCCGGACCGATCGCCTGCTCGGAGCGGATTGAGCCCTTCCTGCCGAGGCCGCAGGTGGTCCGCCGCGAGGCCCAGAACGGCGGCGAGCCGAGCTTCGACCTGGACTTCGACCGGCCCAGGTCGATCGGGCGCCTGCGCGGCTTCCAGGGCAACTTCGGGGTCTTCGTGCGGTCCTACGCCTACATCCTCAGTCTCGGCGGGGACGGCCTCCAGGAGGCCTCTGAGACAGCGGTGCTGAACGCCAATTACCTGCTCGCCAGGTTGAGCGACGGCAAGTCCGGCGAGTTCGTACCGATCGCCTTCGACCGCCGCTGCATGCACGAGTTCGTCCTCTCCGGCGCCCCTGCCAAGAGGGAGCTCGGGATCAAGACACTCGACATCGCCAAGCGGCTGCTCGACTTCGGCATGCACCCGCCGACCGTCTACTTCCCGCTGCTGGTCGACGAGGCCCTGATGGTGGAGCCGACCGAGACCGAGACGCGGGAGACGCTCGACGCTTTCGCCGAGGCGATCGAGGCGATCCTCGACGAGGCCGCCGAGGACGCCGGGATCGCGCAGGGCGCGCCCTACACGACGCCGGTCCGCCGGCTCGACGAGGTCGCGGCGAACCGCAACCCCGTCGTCCGCCAGCCGCTCTAGGGCAGCTCGTCCTCTCCGAGCTCTGCGATGTCAGGCAGCTTCTGGCGCAGCTTGAGCACCGGCTCGAAGAGGTCGCCCTCCTTCTCCACGCGCTTGATCGCAGCAGGGATCTCGAAGCGAAGGTTGTCCGTCTTGCCCCCTTTGGCGGCACGCTCGACCTCCCGCCAGTGCAGCGGGATCGACGCCGTCGGCAGCTCGCGCGCCCGCAGCGAGTAGACCGCGATCGTCGTCTTCTTCTGGTGGTTCTGGCTCCAGTCGACGAAGACCTTGCCGCGGCGGTCCACCTTGGCCATCTTCGAGACGACCTCCTTCGGGGTCTGCTTTTCGAGCAGCTGCGCGACCGCCTTGGCGAACGGGCTGGTCCGCTCGTAGGTGACCTTGGTGTTGAGCGGGAAGTAGATCTGCAGGCCCTTGCCTCCGGAGACCTTCGGGAATCCCTCCAGCCCGAAGGCGCCGAACAGCTCTCTCAGGCGCAGCGCGACCCGGCAGCACTCGACCAGTCCGGCCGGAGGGCCGGGATCGAGATCGAAGGCGAGCAGGGTGGGCTGCTCCATCCGGGTGGCCTTGGAGAGCGACGGATGAAGCTCGAGCGCCGCCAGCTGGGCCATCCAGACCAGAGTGGGGCGGTTCTCGCAGAGGCAGAAGTCGATCTCCCCGGCCCGGCGATCGACGTAGATCGGCGTGGTCTTCACCCACTCGGGCCGGTGCCTCGGGCAGTTCTTCTCGAAGAACGAGGTCTGCGGCTTGCCGACTCCCTCCGGGAAGCGGCGCAGGGTGAGAGGGCGGCCTTTGAGGTGAGGCAGGATCAGGTCAGCGACCCGGGCGTAGTAGTCGATCACCTCCGCCTTGGTCGTCTTCGTCCTGGGATAGAGGACCTTGTCGAGGTTGGTCAGCCGAACCTTGCGGCTGCCGATCGTGACTTCCTGCGCCTTGGCTATGCCTTGGCCTTCTTGCGCGAGGTGCTCTTCTTGCGTCCGTTCGAGGACGACTTGGACCGAGAGGAGCTCTTCGCCTTGGTGCTCGAGCTCTTCCTCTTGGTCCCGGAGCTCTTCTTCGCGGCGCTCTTGCCGTCCGTGGAGGCCTCCTCGCCGCGCACTGCCTGCAGGCTCTCCTCGAGGGCGGCCATCAGGTCGGGCGCCTTGGTCGGCTTCGGCTCCTCGGTCGGAGCGCTGACGACCTCCTTGCCGGCGGCCTTGCGCTCGAGCAGGTCGAGCAGCTCCTCGCGGTACTCGTCCCGGTAGCGGTCGGGCTTGAAGTCATTGGTGAGCGACTCGATCAGCTGCTTCGCCATCTCGAGCTCGCGCTTCTCCGGCTTCTTCGGCATTGCCTCCTCGAAGACCTCGCCGTCGAGATCGCCAGGGGAGCTGACCTCGTCGTGGAAGCGCATGGTGGTGAGGGTGAGGACGTCGTCCATCGGCCGGATCGCGGCCAGGTGCTCCTTGTTGCGCAGGACGAAGCGGGCGACCGCGACCTTGTGGGCCTCCTTCATCGCCTGGACGAGCAGGGCGTAGGCGCGCTCGGCGCCCTTGTCCGGGCCCAGGTAGTAGGGCTGTTCGAAGTAGATCGGGTCGATGTCGTCGAGGTCGACGAAGTCCTGAATCTCGATCGCACGGGTCTTCTTCGGGTCGAGCTCGGAGAGCTCGTCCTTGGTGAGCACCACGTACTGGTCGGGTGCGTACTCGTAGCCCTTCACGATCTTCTCGTAGGGAACCTCCTTGCCGTCGGACTCCGCCACGCGCTTGTGGCGGATCCGGGCTCCGTCGTCATCCCGGAGCTCGCGGAAGCGCACCGTCTGCTTGGAGACCGCGCTGTACAGCTTCACGGGCACGTTGAGCAGTCCGAAGCTGATCGACCCGCTCCATATCGCCCTAGCCATGCTCAATCACCTCGATCCGAATCCTTCGACATTGGTCAGGTTACCCCTGGGCACGCGCTGCCAACCGGGCGCTTCGCTTGCGTCGTCATGCCCGTTCAGACCCGGCGGCGGAGCGAAATTCATCGCTCCTGGGCGCTCAGCCGCACGTACTCGGCCCGCCCCTGGTGGATGGAAGGGCGTGGTCACGGCCGCTCCGCTGTCGGGCCCTCGACGATCACGTCGACGGTGGAGAGCACGTAGTCCCCGCGCCCCTCGAGGCTGCGCGGCTCCATCTTGAAAGTGGCCGCCGCCCTCGACCAGCTCGCGAAGGTAGTCGGATAGCGCCTCCGCGCCGCGGAAGATGCCCGTCTCCGGGAACTCCGGCGCCTCGTAGAGGACGACGTCGGGCGCCCAGAATCGCTCGAATGCCAGCAGCCCCTCGCTGTTCCACTCCTCGTACCAGCTGCGGGTGACGGCGAGGATCGCCTCGACATCCATGTCAACTCGATTATCCGCCGTCACATCTCCCTGACGACCTCGCGCGGGTCCTTGTCGTCGCGCATGCCCTTGAAGGCGGGCTGGCGCAGGGTGCGCTCGTTGGTCCACTCGGTCCAGGAGACCTCGCAGACCAGCTCGGGCTCGCACCAGACGACCAACCTGGCCTTGGGACCGGTGGGCTTGCCGATGTCGAACGGGCTGTCCGAGCGTTCCCGCTTCCGCAGCTCGCGGGTCAGTAAGTCGATGTCGTCCTCCCTCAGGCCGGAGCCGACGCCGCCCGCGAAGCGCAGCTGTTGCCGTTCCGCCTTGCCGAGCTCCGAGCGCCGCTTGTCGTAGTAGCCGACGAGCAGTGACCCGACCCGCTTCGCCCGCCGTCCCTCGCCGGGGATGTAGCCGCCGATCACGAACTCCTGCCGCCGCCAGACCCTGGTCTTGATCCACTCGCCGGTGCGCTTGCCGGGCCGGTAGGGGCTGTCGCAGCGCTTGGCGACGATGCCCTCCAGGCCCTGACGCCGCGCCGCCTCGAGCAGATCGGCGCCGCCGCCGTGGCGGTAGCGGGGTGTCCGCCAGCGTGGGCCGTCCAGCCCGAGGCCCTCGAGCAGCTCGCGGCGTTCGAGGTAAGGGAGGTCGCGGACGCGGCGGCCGTCCAGGTGGAGCAGGTCGAAGATCACGTAGTCGACGGGCTGCTGTTTGACCCGCGCCTTGATCATCGCCGGCGACGTCAGCCCCATCCGGCTCTGGATCAGCTGGAAGCGGGGGCGTCCCTCCGGATCGAGGGCGACGACCTCGCCATCGAGCACCGCCGCATGCTCGGTCAGGACCTCGGCGATCGCCTCGAGCTCCGGGTAGCGGGCGCTCACGTCCTCGAGCCGGCGGCTCTGCATCGACCACTTGCCGTGATCGGGATAGGCGAGGGCCCGGATCCCGTCCCACTTGATCTCGTAGGCCCAGTCCTCGCCGTCGGACTCGGGGACCTCACCCGGCTTCGCCAGCATCGGGCTCGAGACGCTTCGGCATCCTCTCCTTGGGGGCCTTCTCGAGCGGGCCCTTCGTCTTCGCCACGCGACCGATTATGCGGAGGGCCTTAAGGGACCGTCGATAATCGACAGGTGCTTTTCGAGCTCGACGACGTCACCTACTCGCGTGGAGGCAAGGTCGTGCTCCGTGACGTGTCGATTCGCCTGCCGGTGGGGGCGAGCTCGATCGTCGGCCCGTCGGGCTCCGGCAAGTCGACCCTGCTGCGCTTGCTCAACCGGCTCGCCGATCCGGACTCGGGGACCGTCGTCTACGAGGGCACCGACGTGCGCGAGCGTGATCCGCTCGCCCTGCGCCGCGAGGTCAGCCTGGTCCCGCAGCTGCCCGCGCTGATCGAGGGCACCGTCCACGACAACGTGGCGTACGGGCCGCGTCTCGCGGGTCACAGCTTCGACGCCCGCAGCTGCCTCGAGCTCGCCGGGCTGGACCCGGCGTTCGAGGACCGCGACTCCTCCAAGCTCTCGGTCGGCGAGCAGCAGCGGGTCATGCTCGCGAGGGCGCTCGCCCTCGACCCGCGGGTGCTGCTGCTGGACGAGCCGACCTCGGCGCTCGACCGGGGTGCCCGGGACGCGGTGGAGCGCACCCTGCGCCGCCTGCGGGCCCGCACGGCGATCTCGGTCGTGCTGGTCACCCATGACGTCGAGCAGGCGCGGCGGATGGCCGACTACGCGGTCCGGATCGACGCCGGACGGGTCGCCGCCCAGGGACCGGTCGACGACGTGCTGGACGAGGAGATGGAGGCCGCCGTGGCAGCCGCGGAGGACGGGACGTGACGATCGCGGCCTCGAGCTCGATCCAGGTCACGCTCGGCGAGGTGGCCGCCGCGCTGGCGCTGGTTGCGATCGCGGCGATCGCCTCGCGCTCTTGGCACGCCGGCCTGGAGGAGGACATCGGGATCGCCGTGGTCCGCTCCTTCATCCAGCTGACCGCGATCGGCTACGTGATCACCCTGATCTTCGACCAGGACTCCGGCCTGCTCGTCCTGGCCCTGATCACCGTGATGGTGGTCTTCGGCGCGTTCACGGCGCGCCACCGCGCGAAGGGCGTCCCCAACGCCTTCTGGCCGCTGTTCGCCTCGCTGGCCGTCGCCGCCGCCGCGACCCTCGGACTCGTGGTCGCCCTCGGCATCTTCCCCGCGACGCCGCGCTACATGGTCCCGGTGGGAGGCATGGTGATCGGCAACTCGATGACGGCGGCCGCCGTCGCCCTCAATCGCCTCGGCGAGGACGTTCACGACCGGTCCCACCGAATCGAGGCGACCCTGGCGCTGGGGGCGACCTCCTCCCAGGCCGTGACGCCGCTGGTCCGCCGCAGCCTGCGCTCCGGGATGATCACCCTGGTCGACTCGACCAAGACCACCGGGCTGATCTTCTTCCCGGGGACGATGGTGGGCATGCTGCTGGCCGGTGCGAACCCGACCGACGCCGTCCGCCTCCAGCTCATCCTGCTCTACGTGCTGCTCGGCGCCGTCTCGATCGCTGCGCTGATGGCGATCACGCTGGCGCGCCGGAACTTCTTCACGCCCGGCGCACCAGCTGCTGGATCCGCCGGAGCCCTAGACGGGCGGCTGCGGCGGCGGTGGCGTCTGGCCGGGCGGCGGCGCTGGGTAGATGAACTTGTGCCCGAGCAGCTCCTCGACCGGTACGAACTGGTAGCCCCGATGCTCGAAGTGGGAGAGGATCGCGGGCAGCGCCCCGACGGTTTCGCTGCGGTTGCCGCCGCCGTCGTGCATCACCACGATCGAGCCGTTGTGGGCGTTATGGATCACGTTGGAGGCGATCGCGGCGGTGCCGGGAGTCGCCCAGTCCCGCGGGTCGACGTTCCAGTTGACGGTGACCAGGCCGAGGGCGTGGGCGCGGTCGATCAGGGCGCCGTTGACGGCCCCGTCGGGCGGCCGGAAGTCACACGGGGTGAAGCCGGTGGCCTGCCGGATCAGGCGGTTGGTCTCGTCCAGCGACTCGGAGGAGGGATCGAACTCGTGGTGGAGCGAGTGGTTGCCGATCTCGTTCCCCTGGGCGAGGACCTTCCTCATGACGGCGGCGCGGCCGGTGGTCTCCTGGCCGATCTCGAAGAAGGTGGCGTGGGCGTCGAAGCGGCGCAGCACCCGCAGCACCTGTGTCGTGTAGTTGCTGGGCCCGTCGTCGAAGCCGATCGCGATCCGCTTGCGTCCGCGCGGGCCGTGGGTGACGAAGTGGGCGCCGCCGTGTGTGCAGCCGATCGGAAGCGTCGTCTGGGCGGCTGCGCCCTGCGTCACCGCCAGCATCAATGATGACGCCATCGCGATGAACAGTGCCCTTCCCCGTATCAAGCCGGCCCAGTTTCGCACCTCCGTAGACTCGAAGTTGCCTTGTCCGACGAGCGCCGACGCCTGCGCTTCACGATCATCGCGACGATCCTGGGGTCCACGGTCGTCTTCCTCGATGCGACCGTCGTCAACGTCGCGCTCCCCGCGATCAGCGATGACCTGAACGCCGGGCTCGCCGATCAGCAGTGGGTAGTCGAGGCATACGCCCTCGCGACCGTCTCCCTGCTGCTCGTGGGAGGGGCACTTGGCGACCAGTTCGGGCGCAGGCGCATGTTCGAGCTCGGTCTGATCGGCTTCGCGATCACCTCGGCCCTCTGCGCGATCGCGCCGACCGCCGAGTTCCTGGTCGGCGCGCGCGCCCTCCAGGGGCTGACCGGCGCGCTGCTGGTACCGGGGTCGCTGGCGATCCTGGCCGCGACCTTCGCGGGCGCCGAGCGTGGCAAGGCGGTCGGCACCTGGACCGCCTGGACCGGGATCGCGACGGTGATCGGCCCCGCAGGTGGCGGCGCGCTGGTCGAGGCGATCTCTTGGCGGGCGATCTTCTGGGTGAATATTCCGCTGATCGTCTTCACCGTCCTGCTCACCCGGGCGCACGTCCAGGAGAGCTCCAACCCCGAAGCGGACCGCTCGATCGACTGGGCCGGGATCCTGCTCTCGGCCGCCGGCCTCGGCCTGCCGGTCTACGCCCTGATCCAGCAGCCGACCCACGGCTGGAGCAGCCCGCAGGTGCTGCCGCCGTTGATTGCGGGGGTCGTGCTCTTCACCGCGTTCCTGGTCTGGGAGTCCCGCTACAAGCATTCGATGCTCGACCTACGCCTCTTCCGCGTTCGGAACTTCGCCGTCACCAACATCGAGACCCTGATCGTCTACGCGGGACTGATCGGGGCGTTCTTCTTCGTCACCCTCTTCCTTCAGCAGACCGTCGGCTACTCCGCGTTGGCCGCGGGCTTCGCGACCACCCCGATCTCGCTCCTCCTGTTCGTGCTCTCGCCCCGGTTCGGGAAGATCGCGACGGGAATCGGTCCGCGGGTGCCGATGTGCGTGGGTCCGATCGTGGGCGGGATCGGGCTCCTCATGCTGACCAGGGTCGACGCGAACGCGAGCTACCTGACCGATGTGCTTCCGGGGGTGCTGGTCTTCGGGCTCGGGCTCTCAGCCACCGTCGCCCCGCTGACCGCGACAGCGCTCAACTCCGTTCCCGAGAACCAGGTCGGGATCGCCTCGGGCATCAACAACGGCGTCTCCCGCGTCGCTGGCCTGCTGGCGATCGCGGTGCTGGGAGCGGTGGTCTCGGGTCAGTTCACCTCCTCTGTCGACGACAATCTCGCCGGGACGCAGCTCTCACCCGCCGCGGCGAGCGTGGTCAGCGATGCGAAGGACAATCCACTGCAGCGTCCCAACACGAACGGACTGTCCCCGGCCGAGGCGCGGGAGGTGGACAGCGCCACCGCGAGCGGGGCAGAGGACGGCTTCCACCTGGCGATGATGATGGCGGGGACCCTGATGATCATCGGCGGAGCAATCGCGGGGATCTGGTTGCGGAACCCCAAGCGAGAGACCGAGTACGAGGCGCCGAAGGCGGCGCCCGCCGGCGAGTGCGCGCATTGCCCGGAGCATCTCGATGGAGCGGGCGAGCCGGACCGCGAGGCGGAGCCGGTGGCCGAGCCCGCATAGGCTGTGGAAATGCCGAACCTACCCCCGGAGGCGCGTGTGATCCTCGAGTCGGGCCGCCTCGCGCACATGGTCACGCTGAATCCCGATGGCACGCCGCAGGTGAGCTGCGTCTGGGTGGGCCTGGAGGGCGACGAGATCGTCAGCGGACATCTGCCGCGCAACCAGAAGGTGAAGAACGTCGAGCGCGATCCCCGTGTGGTCATCTCGATTGAGGGAGCCGACGACAACGAGGTCGGCCTGCGCGAGTACATCGTCGTTCGCGGCCTGGCGCGCGTCCAGGAGGGCGGCGCCCCCGAGCTTCTCCAGCGGCTCGCTCACGTCTACCTCGGCCCGGACGTCAAGTTCCCACCGATGGACGACCCGCCCCCGGGCTACGTGATCCGGACGACGCCGGAGAGGATCGGCGGGCTGGGGCCTTGGACGGGCCAGTCCGTCTGACGCGACTCCTCTTCCTATAGTCCGCGCCCGTGCGCATCTTCAGCGGCATTCAGCCGACCGGCTCAAAGCACCTCGGCAACTACATCGGGGCGATCCGGCAGTACGTCGAGGGCCAGGACCGGGGCGACCCGGCGATCTACTGCATCGTCGACCTGCATGCGCTTACCGTGCCGTGGGAGCCGGCGGCGCTCCGGGAGAGCCTCTACGACACGACGGCGATCCTGCTGGCTGCCGGGCTCGACCCGGAGCGCTGCGTCCTCTTCCGCCAGTCCGACGTCCGCGAGCACACCGAGCTCACCTGGTATCTGTCCGCCCTCACGGCCCACGGCGACCTCAACCGCATGACTCAGTTCAAGGACAAGTCTGCGAAGCAGCGGGAGCTGGTCTCCGCCGGGCTCTTCTTCTACCCCGTGCTGATGGCCGCCGACGTCCTGGCCTACCGCGCGCAGGAGGTGCCGGTCGGGCACGACCAGCTCCAGCATGTCGAGCTGATGCGCGAGATCGCCCGCCGGTTCAACGAGCGCTTCGGGCCGATCCTGGTCGAGCCCGAACACCGGATTCCCGAGGTCGGCGCGCGCATCATGGACCTGCAGGAGCCGACCAACAAGATGTCGACGACCGGCGGCAACGAGGCCGGGACGGTGCTGGTGCTCGACGACCCGAAGATTGTCACCAAGAAGATCAAATCCGCGGTCACCGACTCCGGCTCCGAGGTGAAGCGGGGCGAGGGCAAGGAGGGGATCGCCAACCTGATCGAGATCCTCGCCGTGGCTCGTGGTGCCAGCGAGGAGGAGATCGAGCGCGAGTTCGAGGGCTCCGGCTACGGCGACTTCAAGGGCGCGGTGGCGGAGGCCGTGGTCGACTTCCTGGCGCCGGTCCGCGAGCGCTACGAGGAGCTCCGCCCCGACGAGGCGGCGCTCGAGGAGACGCTCACAGCCGGGGCGGAGAAGGCCCGCTCGATGGCCGCCGAGACCCTCGCCGAGGTGCGCGCGGCGATCGGCGTCGGGCCGGCCGGTCGCTAGCCGGGTCGCCCTCTAAGGTGGGCGCGTGACCTCGGTCTCCGAGCTCGATCTCGACCTCGACGTCTTCCAGGGGCCGTTCGACCTGCTGCTCGCGGTCCTCCTCCGCGAGGAGATCTCGATCTCAGAGGTGGCGCTCGGTGAGATCGTGATCGCCTATGTCGACCGGCTCGGCGAGGCCGGCGAGCTCGACCTCGAGGCGGTCACCGAGTTCCTGGTCCTGATCGCCGCCCTCTGCGAGCTCAAGTCACGGCTGCTGCTGCCGAGCGAGGAGGGCACCGACGAGCTCGGGCCGCAGGAGGCCGCCGACGAGCTGCTCGCCAGGATGCTCGAGTACCGCCGCTACAGCGAAGCCGCGACCATGCTCTCCGAGCGCCTGGAGCGGGAGGTCGGGGTGATGTACCGCTCCGCGCCGCTTCCGGCAGAGCTGCGCCGGGCCGCCCTCGACGCTGCGACGCAGGTCTACGAGCCCGATCGGATCGGCGTCGCCCTCGGCGACCTGCTCACCACGCCGCCGCCGCCGGACACCCGCCACATCCGCACCACCGTCTCCCTGCAGCGGCGCTTGGGTGTGCTCCGGCAGCTGCTCGGCAAGCGCCAGACGCTCGACTTCGACGAGGCCTTCGGAGGGGAGGACCGGTTCACTCAGGCGGTTACCCTCTTTGCGCTGCTCGAGCTCTACCGCCGCGGCGAGGCGACGTGGACCCAGACCGAGACCTTCGGACGGATCGAGGTGCACGCGCGGTGAGCGGCTTGGGCCAGATCGTCGAGGCGCTCCTCTTCCTCTCGCCCGACCCGGTCTCGGCCGCCGAGCTGGCCGAGGCGGTGGAGGTAGATGAGGAGGCGGTCGCCGGAGTGCTCGAAGAGCTCGAGGGCCGGCTCGCCGAAAACGGCGGGGGCATTCGGCTGCGGCGGGTCGCCGGCGGCTACGCGCTCGCGGCCGTACCGGAGGCTGAGGATGCCGCCAGGAAGCTGCTCGCCAAGCCCCGGACGCCGCCGCTGACCCAGGCGCAGGCGGAGGTGCTGGCGATCGTCGCCTACCTGCAGCCGGTCTCCCGGCCGGAGGTCGCGCGCATCCGCGGCGTCTCCTCGGACTCGGCGGTCTCCAGCCTGACGGAGCGCGGCATGATCGAGGAGCGCGGCCGCACGCAGTTCGGCGCCGTCACCTACGGGACGACGCCGCTGTTCGAGAAGCTCTTCGGCCTCTCGGGCCTCGACGCCCTGCCGGACCCGGCGCAGTTCGATCCGAGCCCCAAGGATGAGCGCGAGCTGCGCGAGCGCCTGCTGAAGGCGGGTGAGCAGCGGGTCGAGTGAGGCGGGCATTCCTAGCCGCCATGTTGCTGGCGGCCATGATGGGAGGTGTCGCCGACGGCCGGGTCCTGGTCGGTCACTCGGTCGAGCATCGGGCCATCAACGCCTTCCAGGTGGGCGATTCGGCGGGGCCGCGGGTGGTGCTGATCGTCGGCGTGATCCACGGGGACGAGCGCGTGGGCCTGCGCGTCGTCGACGCGATCAGGGCCCGGGCCGCCGCGGATCCCGCGGCGCTGGCGGGCACGCAACTCTGGCTGATCCCCACGGTTAACCCGGATGGGCAGAGGGCACGCGCGCGCAAGAACGCGCACGGGGTGGACCTCAACCGCAACTTCCCCTACCGATGGCACGACCACGTCCCGCACTCCAACGGCTACTACCCGGGCCCCCGCCCGGCCTCCGAGCCGGAGACCAGGGCGGTGATGGCGTTCGCCCGGCAGATCCACCCCGATCTCACGATCTGGTATCACCAGCCATGGGGAGCGGTGCTGGCCTGCAAGGGCAGTCCGCAGGTGGCGGCGGAGTACGCCAAGCTGGTCGGCATGCACACCAGCTGCAGGGGCAAGGGCCTGCGTGGCACCGCGATCTCCTGGGAGACACATGCGTTCCCGGGCAGCACGGCGTTCGTGGTCGAGCTGCCGGGCGGCCAGATCAACGGCGCCGCGGCGGATCGCCAGGCGGGCGCTGCCCTGACCGTCGCGGAGGGACGTTGAGATGAGCCGCGCGCTCGTAGCCATGATCGCGATGGCCGCCGTAATCGCGGCCGGGGCCGGCTCCAATGCCGGTGCGCAGCCGGCGGCAACGGCGTCCGTCGACAGGCCCCCGATCCACAAGGACCTGATCCCGTACCCGAAGAAGCGCAAGCGGGAGATGGCCGCCTACTCCAAGCGTCACTACGGCCAGAACAAGTGGCGCCTGGTCGATCCGAAGCTGATCGTCATCCACTACGCGGAGGCGGGCAGCATCTCCTCGATCTTCAACACCTTCAGGACCGATCAGCCCGACGTCGAGTTCCACGAGCTGCCAAACGTCTGCTCCCACTACGCCGTCGCGGCCGACGGGTCGGTCTACAAGTTCGTCCCGCCGACGATCCGCTGCCGCCACGTCGTCGGGCTCAACTACGTGGCGATCGGGGTCGAGCATGTCGGCTTCTCCGACTCCGACATCCTCAACCGCCCGGCGCAGCTGAATGGCTCGCTCCACTTCGTGCAGTGGCTGCGTTGCCAGTTCGGCATACCCGTCTCCGGCGTGATCGGCCACAACGAGAGCCTCTCCTCGCCCTATTACAAGGAGCTCGACCCGCGCTTCCGGGGCCAGACGCACGGCGACTGGAACCACGCGGACATGGAGATCTACCGCTCCGACCTGGCCAAGCTCGGCGACTGCTGAGTACCCGCACGGTGGGCAAAAAGCGTGCTCCTCGGCCCCTTGTTGCCGTCGGGCCGCGGTGAGAGACTGCCGCCGCTTCGCAATCCGGCGGGGCGCTCTCTAGGGGGTGAGGAGACAGCATGGGAAAGATCAGCAGGTGGTTCCCACCGTTCACCGGGATCATCTTCGTGGCCCTGGTCGTCGCGATCACGATCCTGATCGGCCAGGGGCAGGACGCGACCAAGAAGACGGCCCAGGAGATCGTCAACCATTACAAGGACCACAACACCAGGGAGAGCATCGGCGCAATCCTGATCGTCTTCGCGTCGGCGACGATCCTGTACTTCGGAGGTTGGCTGCGCCGGGTGCTGAGGGACGCCGAGGGGCCCGAAGGGATCCTCTCCGCGGTCGTCTTCGGCGGCGCGGTCGTCTTCTCGGCCGGTGCAGCGGTGGCGGGTTCGATTCACCTCGCGCTCCCGGACCTGGCCGATGACATCAGCCCGGTCGCCCTGCAGGCGATCAACGGGATCGACTACGACATGTTCTTCTTCTTCCCGGTGGGGCTCGGGACCATCTTCCTCGCCACCGGGATCTCAGCGGTGCGCCACGGGGCGCTGCCCAAGTGGTTCGCCTGGGTCAGCGTGGTCCTCGGGGTCCTGTCGTTCACTCCGGCGTTCCCCATCTTCTTCTTCATCGGACCGCTTTGGTTCCTGGTGCTGAGCATCATCGGCATCAGGCGCGCCGTGAGCGACGGAGCCGCCCCGGCAACTGCGTAGACCTGCTGCGGAGAGGGGGCCCCGAGGCCGCCTCTCCGCATGGTCGGCTTCAATCGAGGGGTGCGGCTCGCCAAGTACCTCGCCCATGCCGGCGTCGCGTCGCGGCGCGCCGCCGAGCATCTGATCGCCGACGGCAAGGTCCGGGTTGGCGGTGAGGTGGTCACGGACCCCGCCCGCGACGTGGACGAGCACTCCGGCGTCGAGGTGAACGGCAGCCCGGTCGCGCCCGAGCCGATCGAGGTCTGGGCGCTCAACAAGCCCGTAGGGGTCGTCTCGACCGCGCGGGAGCCTGGCCGCCGCCGACCGGTCACCGAGTTTGTCGACTCGGAGCGGAGGCTCTACCCGGTCGGCCGCCTCGACGCCGACTCGGAGGGCCTGATCCTGCTGACGAACGACGGCGAGCTCGCGAATCGGCTCACCCATCCGCGGTACGGCGTCGCGAAGACGTACCGGGTGCGGCTGGCACGTCCTCCCGCCGACCAGGACCTGGAGCGGCTGCGGCGAGGCGTACGGCTCGAGGACGGGCAGACGGCGCCCGCTGAGGTCGTCCGGCGCGGCGAGCGCGAGCTGGAGATCACGATCCGCGAGGGCCGCAAGCGGCAGGTGCGCCGAATGGCGGAGGCGATCGCCAATGAGGTCGAGGCGCTGAGGCGGATCCGGATCGGGCCGCTCAGGCTGGGCGAGCTCCGCCGCGGCGAGGCGCGCCGTCTGGACGAGGGGGAGGTCGCCGCACTCTGGGAAGATTCCGCGCCATGAGCGACCTCCGGCTATGGGCGGTTCGGGGTGCCACCCGGGCGCGCAGCAACGACACCGGCGCGATCGTCGAGGCGACCGAGGAGTTGATGCGGGAGCTGATCGCCCGTAACGAGCTCAAGCCCGAGCGCATGGTGAGCTGCATCTTCACCTCGACCCACGACCTCAACGCCGAGTTCCCGGCGGTAGCCGCACGCAAGCTCGGCCTTGACCGGGTGCCGCTGCTCTGCGCCCAGGAGATCGACGTTCCCGGGGCAATGGTGTCGGTGATCAGGGCGCTCGTCCACTATTACGCGCCGCCCGACCACACCCCGACCCACGCTTACCTCGGCGAGGCGCGGAAGCTTCGCTCCGACCTCGGGGCGGCGCAATAGCTCTCGAGATCAGGGAAGGGAATCCCGAGGACGCCGAGGCGATCGTCTCGGTCACGGCGGAGGGTTGGCGGACGGCCTACAAGGAGATCGTCAGCCCGGAGAAGCTCGCCGACCTGCCCATCGAGCGCTGGAGCCACGAGGTCAGGGTGGGCCTGCGGCGCCCGGTCGCCGACGCCTACACCTACGTC
The DNA here is from genome assembly GCA_963725475.1 of uncultured Solirubrobacterales bacterium. Lineage (GTDB taxonomy): Bacteria > Actinomycetota > Thermoleophilia > Solirubrobacterales > 70-9 > DASUPK01. Next base: position 48,622 of record CAVRYR010000004.1, read on the forward strand.
GCCGAGATCGACGGCGACTTCGCCGGCTACTGCTACGTGGCGGCCCCCACGACGGAGCCCGATCTCGGCCACGACGTCGCGGAGCTCGGTGCCATGTATGTCGATCCCGATCACTGGCGCGAGGGGGTGGGGCATGCGCTGATGGAGGCGGCGCTGAACCGGCTCGCCGAGCTGCACTACTTCGAGGCCATCCTCTGGACCTTCGAGCAGAACGAGCGCGCCGTCACCTTCTACGAGCGCCACGGCTGGACCAGGGACGGAGCCGAGAAGATCCACGCCCGGAGCGGTGAGCCGGCGATCAGGATGCGGCGCGCGCTGCGCTGATCGTCACAATGGCCCCCTGATGACGGTCACCTTCGCCGACAAGCTCTCGCGGATCCCGCACTACGAGCCGGGGACCCATCTCGACGACGCCAAGGCGCGCGCCGAGACCGCCGATGCGGTCAAGCTCGCCTCGAACGAGTCGCCCTTCCCGCCGCACCGCGACGTGGTGGCGGCGATCACCCAGGCGGCCGCCGACGTCAACCGCTATCCGGACCCGGAGGCCCGGGTCCTGCGGCGCGAGATCGCCAACCGTCACGACACCGACCCGGCCCGGATCGCCGTCTCGAACGGCTCCTGCGAGATCCTGCTCGCCGCGGCCCTGGCCCTCTGCGAGCCGGGCGACGAGATCCTCTACGCGTGGCCCTCCTTCTCGATCTACCCGCACCTGCCGGCGCTGTCGGGCGCTCGTGAGATCCGGGTCCCCCTGGCCGAGGGCTACGTCCACGACCTCGACGCCATGCTCGAGGAGGTCACCGCCGCGACCCAGCTGCTGATCGTCTGCAACCCGAACAACCCGACCGGCACGCACATCCCGGCGGAGCGGATCGGCGCCTTCATCGAGAGCGTGCCAAGCCGGACGACGATCATCCTGGACGAGGCCTACATCGAGTACCAGACCAACGACGACCCGGACGCGACGATGAACCTGCTCGCCGCCCATTCCAACGTCGTCCTGCTGCGGACCTTCAGCAAGTGCCATGGCCTGGCAGGCCTCCGGGTCGGCTACGCGCTTTGCTCGCCGCAGTTCCGCGCGGCCGTCGATGCGGTGCGGCAGCCCTTCAGCGTCAACACTCTGGCCCAGGCCGCGGCTGCCGAGGCGATCCGCCACCAGGACGACGTCGCCGACCGGGTCGAGAAGAACCTGGTCGAGCGGATCTTCGTCGAGGAGGGGCTGCACGAGCTCGGTTTCGAGACGGCCGAGTCGCAGACCAACTTCGCCTGGGTCGAGCTGGGCGACCTGGACGAGGCCGAGGTCCTTGAGGCCCTCGCCAAGGCCGGCGTCGCGGTGCGGCCCGGGACGCCGCTGGGCGGGCCCGGCTGCCTGCGGGTCACCTACGGCACACGCGCCGAGAACCAGCGATTCCTGACGGCTCTCGCCGATCTCACCTGAGCGGGCTGGCCGCGATCAGCTCTTCGATCGCATCGGCGGCGGCCGGGGCGCCCCCGGCGCTCCGGAACCCCTGCGCGACCGAGCGCGCCGCTTCTCGACACGAACCCGATAGCACCGCGTCCGCTGCTGTGCGAATCCCCTTGCCGGTCGCACGGCCGTCGACCGTGACGCCGGCGCCAAGCTCCGTGACCCGCGCCCCGATGATCGCCTGCTCGGGCGACTGCGGGCAGATCAGCAGCGGGACCCCGACTGCCAGCCCCTCGCTGACGCTGTTCATCCCCCCGTGCGTGATGAACAGGCTCGCCCGGCGAAGCACCGCGAGTTGGGGAACGCTCCGCTTGACGATGCAGTTGCCGGGCAGGGGCTCGAGCGAGGCGGGGTCGAACTTGAGGCCCACGGAGAGGAGCAGCGTCTCGTCCGCGCCGGCGAACGCGTCGATGCAGGCCCGGAGCAGGCGCCGGCGGGGCATTGCGACGGTCCCCATCGATGCGTAGACGAGCGGACGATCGTCGAGTCTGCCCATCAGCTCGGGGTCCTCGTCCTCCGTTGCTCGCAGCAAGGGCCCGATGAACCGCACGGACTCGTTGAAGCGCTCGGGATGGGGCTGAAAGGAGCGTGATGTATAGACGATGGTCAGGCGGTCGCGAAACTCGAACAGATCGAAGAGCCCGCCGAGCTCGACGCGATACGCGCGGCGCAGGCGTCGGCCAGCGAGCCGGAAGCGCAGGTAGCCGCCCGCCCCGGCGGTCGCCGCGCGCGCGAACTGTGCCGGCGAGGTGTGCTCCCGCAAGAGGCTTCGATCGATCGGGAGCGCGCTCAGGGATGACACCCCCGGGACTCCCTCCGCATGAGCCGCGAGCCGCCCCCACGGGCACATTGCATCGCTGATCACCGCCGCTGGCCGCTCGCGTCGCAGCTCATCGATCGCGAAGGGCAGGAGATCCTCGGTCGCGCGGGCGAGAACGCCGGCCACGCGCAGGTAGTTGGACGGCAGCTGGGAGTGGACGTATGTCAGGTACCGCCCGTAGCTCCGGAACTCCGCACCCTGATGCACGACCTGCTCCCGGAAGCCATCGCCCGTGTAGCAGGAGACTCTGGCGCCACGGCGGCTGAGCTCGGCGATCAGCGGCAGGGTCGGGTTGACATGTCCGGAGGCCGGGAGGTTGAAGAAGACGAGGCTGTACGGGCTCCTCTCCCGGTCCACTGGCCGAGTATCGCAGCGCCCCGTCCCGGTTCGAGCGTGGTGGTGCGCGGTGGTGTCGATGCCGTCAGCGAGAGCAAGGAGACGATGCTCTCCGAGCGGCTGCGGGACGAGCGCGGCAAGCGTGTCGTCTTCGTCTCGCACTGCCTTCTCAACGAGAACACCCGGTATCTGGGGGGCGCGTTTCACTCCGGCGGCGTCCTCGAGATCGTTGAGCTCCAGCGTCTCGGCGCAGATGCAGGGGCGCACCCAAAGCAGCCATACAGGCCCTGATGCGTTCGGGGGCCGCGTGACAAGCGGAAATCCCTCTGCTTCAATGTCCCGCGGATGAAGCAGCACGGCACGCAGATCGCCTCGCCCACGAGCCGCTACGCGGCCCGCACGCGTGCCTACTTCTACTTTTGGCGATTTGCCTAGGCGTCCGGCCCGCGGCTGCCCCTAGCCGCTAGACGCAGAAGCACCACCGCCGGGCGCCGTCTCCCCGTCGTCCGTTGCATGGAGGACATCCAAGGATTCTTCGCCGACGCAGTAGAAAGAAGGGACAAGCAGCATGAATTTCGAGATGAAGGAGCTTCCCAAACAGCAATCCGACCGCGTTCGGGACCAGCGGATCGAACGCGTCGTCGAGCTGGTCTCGCCGGCGGAGATCCTCGCCGACCTGCCATTGGGGACCGAGCGGGAGGACGCCGTCCTCCGCCACCGCGACGAGGTCAAGTCGATCCTCGACCGCTCCGACGACCGCCTGCTCGTGGTGGTCGGCCCGTGCAGCGTGCACGATCCGGATGCGGCGATGGACTACGCGCGCCGGCTCAGCGAGCGGGCCCGAGACCTCCGCGACGACCTCTGCGTCGCCATGCGGACCTACTTCGAGAAGCCGCGCACGACCACCGGCTGGAAGGGCCTGATCAACGACCCCCATCTCGACGACTCGCGCGACGTCAACGTCGGCCTGCACACCGCCCGCCGCCTGCTGCTCGAGGTCACCGACCTCGGTCTGGCGGTCGGCTGCGAGTTCCTGGACCCGATCACGCCGCAGTACATCTCGGACGTTGTGGCCTGGGGAGCGATCGGCGCCCGAACCACCGAGAGCCAGATCCACCGCCAGCTCGCCTCCGGCCTGTCCATGCCGGTCGGCTTCAAGAACGGAACGGCGGGCAGCATCAGGCTCGCCGTCGACGCGGTGCGGGCGGCCGCCGCGGCGCATGCCTTCGCCGGCGTGGATGTCAGCGGGACCCCGGCGATCCTCTACACGGAGGGCAACCCGGACTGCCACGTGATCCTGCGAGGCGGCAAGGGCGCCCCCAACTACGGTCAGGAGTCGGTCGCGGAGGCCCTGTCGCTGCTGCGCGACGCCGGCCTCGAGGAGCGGCTGGTGATCGACGCCTCACACGACAACAGCGGCAAGGATCACGAGCGCCAGCCCGGCGTCGTCACCGAGATCGCCGACCAGATCGCTGCTGGGAACGGCGCGATCGTGGGCGTGATGATGGAGTCGTTCCTGGTGGCGGGCCGGCAGGACCTCGAGTCCGACGGTGACCTGATCTATGGCCAGTCGATCACGGACGCCTGCATGGACTGGGACACGACGATGCTGACGCTGGACAGGCTCGCCTCGGCAGTGCGCAAGCGGCGCGAGGCCGCGTAGGTTCGCACCATGAGGGTCGCCGTCCTCGGGGTCGGCCTGATCGGCGGCTCGATCGGGCTCGCCGCTCGCGCCAGGCTCGACGCCGACGTCGCCGGCTACGACCCGGACCGGGCGCTGCTCGACCGCGCAACCGAGCTCGAGGCGATCGACACCGCGCACGCGACGGTCGCCGAGGCGGTCGAGGGCGCGGAGCTCGTCTTCTGCGCGGCGCCCGTGATGGCGCTGCCCGGCCTCGCCGCCGAGGCGCTTGACGCGGCCGGGGAGGACTGCGCGGTCACCGACGTCGGCTCCGTGAAGCGCGACGTGATCGCGGCCCTGGGCTCGGAGGGCCGCTTCATCGGCGGCCATCCATTGGCGGGTGCGGAGACCTCCGGTGTCGAGAACGCCGGCGCCGACCTCTTCGAGGGGGCGCGCTGGTACCTGACGCCGACCGCCAACACCGGCGGCCTGCTCTACGACCGTGTCCAGCGGGCGATCGCGGACATGGGCGCCCGGCCACAGGCGATCGAGGCCGAGACCCACGACCGTCTGATGGCCACGATCTCCCACCTACCGCACGTGCTGGCGAACGTGCTGGTGGGCCAGGCCGCGACCGCCCTCAGCGAGGAGGCCGAGCACCTGCCGGAGGTCGGGCCGAGCTTTCGTGACGCCACGCGGGTGGCCGGCGCGAACCCCGCGATCTGGGGCGACATCTTCGCCGGTAACCGTGAGGCGGTCGCCGCCGAGATCGACGCGACCGTCGCGCGCCTCAGCGAGGCCGCCGAGCTGCTCCGCTCGGGTGACCGTGACGCCGTGTCGGCCTGGCACGAACAGGCCGGACAGCGCCGCCGTGATCTGATCGAGGCCGAGATCGCCGGCGGGCCGCTGCATGAGCTGCGAGTCCGCGTTCCGAACCGGCCGGGGATCGTCGCCGAGGTCGCGCTAGAGCTCGGGCGGGCTGGCGTCAACATCGAGGACATGGCGCTCTATCCCGCCGCCGACATGACCTCGGGCGCGATCTCCCTCTACATCGCCGGCGACGAGCAGGCCGAGCGCGCCGAGCAGCTGGTTCGCGGGCTCGGCCACGACGTCTCGCGAGCCGAATGACGGCGTTCGAGCCCGCTGGGCCACTGCGCGGCGAGCTCCGCCCGCCGCCCGACAAGTCGGTCTCGCACCGCGCCGCCCTGATCGGGGCGATGGCGGAGGGGCCGACCCGGATCACGGGCTACCTGGACTCCGAGGACACCCGCGCGACACTGCGGGCCGCCGCCGCCGTCGGGGCCGAGGTGCGGGAGGGAGAGTCGGACGAGCACGGCGGGCTCTTCGTCGAGATCGATGGGATCGGGCTGCGCGGAGCGCGCTCGGCCGAGATCGACGTCGGCAACGCGGGGACGCTGCTCCGGATCATGCCCGGCTGGCTCGCTGGGCAGGCCGAGGGCGAATGGGCGTTCGACGGCGACGAGTCGATTCGCCGCCGCCCGGTCGACCGTATCGCCGAGCCACTGGCCGCGATGGGGGCGCGGGTCGAGTGCCGTGACGGCCGCCTGCCGCCGCTGCGAGTCAAAGGAAGCGAGTTGCGCGGCATCCATCACCAACTGGCGGTTGCGAGCGCCCAGGTGAAGTCCTGCCTGCTGCTCGCTGGATTGCTCGCCGACGGCGAGACCACGGTCGTCGAGCCGGTCCCCTCCCGCGATCACACCGAGCGCATGCTGGCCGCGATGGGGGCCACCCTGCGGCGCTCGGGCACGGAGGTGACGATCGAGCCGGCGGACCGGCTCGAGGCGGGCGACGTGCCGGTGCCCGGCGACTTCTCTTCGGCCGCCTTCTTCATCGCCGCCGGCCTGATCGTCCCGGGCAGCGAGCTCAGCCTGCGGGAGGTCGGCATCAACCGCAACCGGATCGGACTGCTCTCGATCCTCTCGCGAATGGGGGTGGAGATGGGTGGGGCGCACGTGATGCGAGGGCGCGCAGAAGGAGCGACCCGTTCACTCGCGATGACCGTCCGCGAGATCCGCGAGCCCGGCCCCGAGCCGATTGCGACGCTGCACGTCACCCAGACCGGTTTAAGGGGGGCGGCGGTGGTGGGGGAGGACGTCCCCGGAGCGATCGACGAGCTGCCGCTCGTCGCCCTGCTGGGCTGCTTCGCCGAGGGCGAGACCGTGGTCGAGGGCGCGGCAGAGCTCCGCGCGAAGGAGTCGGACCGGATCGCGGGAGTGGTCGAGGGGCTCGCCGGCCTCGGCGCCGAGATCGAGGCGCGCCCCGACGGCTTCGCGGTCCGGGGCGGCGGCGGTCTGCGAGGCGGCACGCTCGACGCGCGCGGGGATCATCGCCTCGCGATGCTCGGCGCCGTCGCCGGGCTCGCCTCCGAGCAGGGCGTGGAGGTGCGTGGCTTCGACGCCGTCTCGGTCAGCTACCCGCGGTTCGAGCGGGACCTGCGCTCCCTGCTCTAGGAGAGCTGGGAGGGATGCCCGTCGCCCGGCCAGGGGGCGAGCACCAGGAGGATTCGCGAGTCCTCGAGGGCGGTTACCTCGTGGCGCTCTGCGGGGTCGAAGATCGCCAGCAGGCCGGTTGAGCCCTCGGCGGAGTCGCCATCGGGCGTGGCGATTCCGATCATGCCGTCGATCACCAGAACCCAGGCGCGCTCGTGGACCTGATGCTCCTGAAGCTGCTCGCCCTTGGGCAGGTTGATGACGATCGCCCGGCCCTCCGACTCCGAATCGAGGACCTGGGGAGCGTGCGGCTCCACACTGAGTTCGTTCAGGTTCCAGCTCTCCATCGCCACGCGGCACTCTATATCCAGGCTGCGAGCAGGGGAAACCGTACGCTGCGCTTCATGGTGATCGCGATCGACGGCCCCGCCGGGGCCGGCAAATCGACCGTCGCCCGCGCAGTTGCGAGGGCGCTTGGCTTCACCTACCTCGATTCCGGGGCGATGTATCGCTGTGTCGCGCTGGCTGCGCTCGACCGCGGTCTCGACCTCGACGACGGCGAGCGTCTCGGTGAGCTCGCCTGGGGGCTCGACATCGGCTTCGATGGGGACTCGATCCGCCTCGACGGCCAGCCCGTGGGAGGACGGATTCGCTCCCCCGAGGTGACGGTCGCCTCCTCCAAGGCCTCCGTGCATCCCCAGGTGAGGCAGGCGATGGTGAAGCGCCAGCGCGAGCTGATCGTCTCGGGGAACTACGTTGCGGAGGGACGGGACATCGGCACGGTCGTCAGTCCGGACTCGCCGCTCAAGGTCTTCCTGACGGCGAGCGAGCAGGAGCGTGCCAGACGGCGGGCGGGCGAGACGGGTGAGTCGATCGACCGCGTGCGCAAGACGATGGCCACGCGCGATCGGCGCGACCGGGAGCGCTCCGACAGCCCGCTGCGCGCCGCGGACGACTCCGTGGAGGTGGACACGACGGACCTGACGGTCGACCAGGTCGCGGAGCGGGTGGTTGAACTGGCGAGGCAGAGGGGGATCGCCTAGATGGAGGGGGCGGGCGGGAAGAGCGCCCCGGCGCGCGCGCTGCGCCGCCGCCCGGCGGTGGCCGTCGTCGGCTTCCCGAATGCCGGCAAGAGCACGCTGATCAACCGCCTGGCCGGGGGCCGCGAGGCCGTGACCGACGCCGAACCGGGCGTGACCCGGGACCGCCGCGCGCTGGAGTGCGAGTGGAACGGACTCGTCTTCGACCTGATCGACACCGGCGGCGTCGACCTGGCCGATGCCGACGAGCTGGCCCGCAGCGTGCAAGCGCAGGCCCGCACCGCGATCGAGGAGGCGGAGGTGATCCTGCTCGTGGTCGACGCCCGCGGCGGCCTCGGGCCGGGCGACGCGGATCTCGCCGATCTGCTGCGGCGCTCGAGCAGGCCGGTCGTGGTCGCTGCCAACAAGATCGACCGCTCCGAGGACGAGCCGCTCGCCGCCGAGCTCAACGCGCTCGGCCTGGGCGAGCCGATCCCCGTCTCCGCGAGCCACGGACTCGGCACCGGCGATCTGCTCGATCGGCTCACCGAGGAGCTACGCGCGCACGCCGTGGAGGGTGTCGAGGAGGGCGAGGAGCCCCCGCCGCGGATCGCGATCCTCGGCCGCCCGAACGTGGGCAAGTCCTCGCTGCTCAACTCGCTGCTCGGGTCGGAGAGGGTGATCGTGAGCGAGCGGGCCGGGACCACCCGTGACCCGGTCGACACCGACGCCGAGGTGGACGGCGAGCGCGTGGTCCTGGTGGACACGGCCGGCCTCCGCCGCCGCGGCAAGGTCGCAGGAACCGTCGGCTACTACGCCCAGCTGCGCTCCGAGCGCGCCGCGCAGCGGGCCGACGCGGCGATCGTGGTCTGCGACGCGAGCGAGGGCCTGACAGCCGAGGACCTCCGCGCCGCGGAGCTGGCAATGCGCTCCGGCTGCGCAACGGTGCTCGCGCTCAACAAGTGGGACTTGATGCGAGGCGGGACCGGACGCGAAGCGGAGGATCCGCCGTCTGATGAGGTCCTCGAGGACGCCAAGGCCCGGGCCGCGCGCAAGCTTCGCCTGCGCCCGCCGGTGATGACCTGCTCGGCGCAAACCGGGCGGGGCACTGGCGCCGTGCTCCGCCAGGCGATCACCCTCGCCGATCAGTCCGCCCAGCGGATCCCGACGCCGAAGCTCAACAAGTTCGTCTCCAAGCTCGTCGCCGACCGCCCGCCGCCGCAGCGGCACGGCAGGCGCCTCCGCCTCTACTACGCGGCGCAGGTCGGTAGGCGCCCTCCGCGCTTCGCGATCCAGGTCAATGACCGCCGCCTGATCACTCGCGACTGGGCCTTCCACCTGGAAAACCGCCTGCGTGACGCTTACCGGCTGGAGGGCGTGCCGCTGGTGATCGACTACGTCCCCCGCAAGAGATCTGCGAGGGCGCGCGCAAGCGCGACCCGTTAGGTAACTGGAGCGCACAGAGCGCGGGCCGGGTATAACCGGCGGTCCGTGAGCGTCAGGAGAGGGGGCTCCAAGAGGAGCCACCCGATTAATGAGGCCGGCGACTCCGGAGACGGGAAGTCCTCCGGCGAGACCGGCACAGCAACGAGGGGCAGGAAGATCCGCCGCGCCAAGTTCCGCCGGCGCATCAGCCTGCCGCGACCGAGCCTGCCCCGGCCCAAGCTGCGGCGCTCGAAAGCCGATACACCAGAGCCTGCCGTTCCGAAGCCCTCGAGCCGAAGGCTGCCACGGCCGAAGCTGCCTCGGCCCCGGACGCCGAGGCGCGCCGGCGAATTTCGCTTTCGCCTGGTCACCAGGTTGCGCGCGATTCGCTACTGGCTGCGCGAGAAGGCCCAGGCCGTCGGGCGCTGGCTCGTGCGCTTCAGGGAAGGCCTGGCGTACTGGTGGTCGCGGCGTTCCCGGGGCACGCGGATCCAGATCTACGCCGCCCTCGGCGTGTTCCTGCTCTACCTGGTCGTCAAGTTCCTGCCGGTCCCGGGCGTCCCGTGCGAGGTCTCGGCCGCGAAGGAGTGCGCGCCGTCCAACGACACGATCGCGTACGTGCCGCGCGATGCGGACCTCTACGTCCACCTCACCCTCAACAGCGACTCACATCAGTGGGAGCTGGCACGCGACCTGCGCGATGAGCTGCCCAACTTCACCGCCCTGCTGCAGAGCGACACCACCGCGCTCGCCACGCCGGGCGGGCGCCCGGTCGACCTCTCCCACGAGGTCCTGCCCTGGGCCAAGGACGACCTCGCGCTGGTCGGTCTGCCCGGCCCGAAGAAGACGACGGCCGAGGCCTACGTGGTCGGCGTCGGCAACGACGCCAAGGCGAACCAGTTCCTCGCCAGCCTGTCGCCGGGCGGAAAGTCGAAGCAGGCGAAGGTCGGGGCGGCGACGATGACCGTCTACGCGACCGGCTTCGCCACCGCCCGATCAGGCGACCAGGTCCTGTTCGGCAACCTTGCCGCGGTCCGCGCCGCGCTGCTAGCCAAGGCGGGCCAGGGGCCCCGGCTCGAGGGCTCCGGCCAGGACGCCGTGCGGGAGGATCTGCCCGATGTCCGCCTCGCCGAGATCTACCTCTCCCGGGCCGGCGTCGAGCGCTTCCTGGTCGGGCGCCAGGGCGGCGCCACGCAGTTAGACACCTTCGTCGACTACGGCGCGACGAGCGGGATGGCGGCCTCCGCCCGTGTCCGCGACGACGGGGTGGAGGTGAACATGGTCAGCAACCTCGATCCCAAGCTCGAACAGGCCAGCCCGACCGTGTTCGCGAGCCTTCCACAGTTCGAGCCGGGCCTCGCCGACGAGGCGAGCCCCGACGCGCTCGGCTATATCGGGGTGGGCGACCTCGGTCCCGCCCTGAACAAGGCGCTCGCAACGGCGGGCGCCGGGGCGCAGGGCCTGGCCGGCTCACTGCGGGCGCTCTCGGCGGGCCTGAAGAAGGAAGCCGGGGTCGATCCCTTCAAGGACCTGTTGCCCGCCCTGGGCGGGCAGGCGGCGCTGGTGGCCGAGCCCACCGGCGGCGTGCCCTACGCGAGCCTGATCGTGGACGGGGTGGACGAGCAGAAGGCCACCGCTGCGCTCGCCTCCCTCCAGAAGCCGCTGCTCCGCTCGGTTGCCGCCGGGCCGCAGGTGCCGAGTTTCCAGTCCAAGGAGGTCGACGGAGTCACCGTCCACTCGGTGCAGGTCTCTCCCAACGTCGACCTCTCCTACGCGATCTTCGACGGCAAGCTGGTGGTCTCGACGCAGCCCGAAGGGATCGCTCAGGTGCGCGACAGTGGCGGAAACCTGGCGGGGAGCGGCACCTGGCAGAGCGCCACCAATCATCTCCCGGAGGGCGTCTCGGCGCTAGTCTTCCTCAACCTCGATGAGGTCTTGGGGTTGGCCCAGCGGGCCGGCCTGGCAGAGGATCCTCTATATGCCTCGCTCAGCGAAGACATCTCACACGTCCAGTCCCTCGGCCTCGCGGTGAGGGGGAGCGACGAGGAGCTTCGCTCCGAGCTGTTCCTGGCCATCCACAACTGAGAAGAACTTCATATGCAAAAGCTTTCCGAGAACGAGTTTCTGTTCACCTCCGAGTCCGTCACGGAGGGCCACCCGGACAAGATCTGCGACCAGATCTCCGACGGCGTCCTCGACGCGATCATGGCCCAGGACCCGACGGGCCGGGTCGCCTGCGAGTGCCTGGTCAACACCGGGTTGGTCGTCGTCTCCGGTGAGATCACCACCGAGTGCTACGTCGACATCCCGAAGATCGCGCGCGAAACGATTCGCCAGATCGGCTACGACGACCCGCGCTACGGCTTCGACCACGAGGCCTGCGCCGTCCTGACCGCGATCGACGAGCAGTCGCCGGACATCGCCCAGGGTGTCGACAAGGGCCTCGAGCAGCGCGAGGGCGACTCATCCGACGAGTTCGACGCGGCCGGCGCCGGAGACCAGGGGATGATGTTCGGGTACGCGAGCCGCGAGACCAAGGCGCTGATGCCGATGCCGATCCAGCTCGCCCATCAGCTCGCCCGCCAGCTCGCCGAGGTCCGCAAGGCGGACGTCGTCCCCTACCTGGGTCCGGATGGCAAGACCCAGGTCACGGTTCGCTACGAGAACGACCGTCCGGTTGAGATCGCCAAGGTCCTGGTCTCTACGCAGCATCGCGAGGAGGCCGGCGAGCAGATGATCCGCAACGACCTCTGGGAGCACGTGCTCGAGCCGGTGCTGCACACCGAGTACAAGGAGCTCTACACGGAGAAGGAGCTGCTCGAGAACTTCCTGGTCAACCCGACCGGCAAGTTCGTAATCGGCGGCCCCGTCGGCGACGCCGGCCTCACTGGCCGCAAGATCATCGTCGACACCTACGGCGGCGCTGCCCGGCACGGCGGCGGTGCCTTCTCCGGCAAGGACCCGTCCAAGGTCGACCGCTCGGCTGCCTACGCCGCTCGTTACGTGGCCAAGAACGTCGTGGCCGCCGGGCTGGCTGACCGCTGCGAGGTCCAGGTCGCCTACGCGATCGGCGTCGCGCACCCCGTCTCGGTGATGGTCGCAGACCTTCGGCACCGGCAAGCTGGCCGACGCGGAGATCGCGCGACTCGTGCAGGAGAACTTCGACCTGCGGCCGGCCGCGTTCCGGCGCTATCTCGACCTGCACCGGCCGATCTTCCAGAAGACGGCGGCCTACGGCCACTTCGGCCGCGAGGACTCCGACTTCACCTGGGAGCGGACCGACCGCGCCGGCGAGCTCAAAGAGGCCGCCGGCCTCGGAGCGAAGGCCGGGACGCCCGCGTAGCGGCCACCAGGCCGCTCTCTTCGGGAGCGGAGGCCGGAGGCCGGATAGTGCGAGGGCGCGCGTCAGCGCGACCCGTCATATGAAGGGGGCGGCCGCTGTGGCCGCGATCTGGGGGCGAAGTCGTTAACCGCTGTCCGTGGGCGTCCATAGCCTGGGGCGTGATGGCGATCGCCAAGGTCGAGCCGCTGCTCACCACCCGGAGCGTCTCCGGGCCGTTCGACTATCGCCTCCCGGAGGCGATGGAGGACGTGCAGGTCGGGTCGGTCCTGGTCGTGCCCTTCGGACGCCGGCGCGTCGTGGGCGTCGTCGTCGGGCTGGCGGAAACGAGCGAGCTGCCGCAGGGCCGCCTCGCCGAGCCGGTCGAGGCGCTGGAGGCGGGCGTGCCGCCGGAGCTCGTCGGCCTCGGGCGCTGGGTCGGCGATCAGTACTGCTCGACGCCCGCGCGCGGGCTGGGGCTCGTCCTGCCGCCCGGTGTCGGCACCGGGGCGGAGGCACGGCGGGTCCGCCCGCTGGTGGAGCTCGAGGTGGAGGCGACGCCGAAGGGAATCGCGGCGGTCGACGGGGGAGAGCGCCTCGGCCTGCGCCAGAAGGCGGTGCTGCGGGCGCTGATCGCCGGCCCGAAGCTGGCGCGGGCCCTCGCCGCCAGCGCCGGCTCGGACCGCGCGACCCTGCGCCGTCTCGAGGCCCGCGGCCTGGTCCGCACCCGGGAGGTCGAGCGACGCCGCCGGCACGAGTCGCCCGGTATCGGGGCCGTCCGGGACGGCGTGGAGCTGACGGTCGATCAGCGTCGCGCCGTGGCGGCGGTCGTGCAGGCGATCCCGCAGGGCGGCGAGCGCTCCAACGGCCGCTCCTTCCTGCTGCACGGTGTCACCGGCTCGGGCAAGACCGAGGTGTATCTGCGAGGCCGCACGCGAGGCCCTCGCCCGGGGCCGCGGCGCGATCGTCCTGGTGCCGGAGATCGCGCTGACGCCGCAGACCATGGGCCGATTCCACCGGCGCTTCGGTGATTCGGTCGCGCTCCTTCACTCGCAGATGCCCGCGGGCGCCCGCTACGACGAGTGGCGCCGGCTGCGCTCGGGAGAAGCGCGGATCTGCGTCGGCCCCCGTTCGGCGGTGTTCGCTCCGGTCGCGGAGCCGGGGCTGATCGTGGTCGACGAGGAGCACGACTCCTCCTACAAACAGGAGAGCGACCCTCGCTACGACGCCCGTGAGGTCGCCGAGCGACGCGCCGCGGAGTCCGGCGCGCGTGCTGCTCTGCGGCAGCGCCACGCCGCGGCCGGAGAGCTGGCACCGGCTCGAGCGGCTGGAGCTTCCCGATCGCGTCGACCGTCGCCGGCTGCCGCCTGTCGAGATCGTCGACATGCGGGGCGGCGTGCCCGGGCCGCTGCACCCGCGGACCCGCGAGGAGTTCGCGCGGGTCGCCCGCGAGGGCGGCAAGGCGATCCTGATGATCAATCGGCGCGGCTGGTCGACCCACCTCACCTGCCGCTCCTGCGGTCATGCCTGGGAGTGCCCGAATTGCGATGTCTCCCTGGTCCTGCATCGTGATGGAGCGCCTCAGGTGCCACCACTGCGGCCATGCCGAGCCGCGCCCCGAGGCCTGCCCGGAGTGCTCTTCGGTGACGATCGCGCAGGGTCGGCTCCGGCACCCAGCGGGTGGAGGCGGAGCTCAACGAGCTGCTCGCGCCGCTCGAGGTCTTCCGCCTCGACTCGGACAGCGCGGCCGGCCGCGGCCATCGAGGAAGTCCTGCGCCGCTTCGAGGCGGCCGAGGCCGGCGTTCTGGTCGGCACCCAGATGGTCGCCAAGGGTCACGACTTCCCGGACGTGACGCTGAGCGTCGTCCTCGACGCGGACGGCGCGCTGCGGCTGCCCGACTTCCGCTCCGAGGAGCGCACCTTCGCTCTGATCACCCAGCTCGCCGGCCGCAGCGGGCGCGGCGAGGCGGGCGGGAAGGTGCTGGTGCAGGCGCTCGCGACCGGGGCGCCGAGCATCCGGCACGCTGCGCGGCATGACGCCGCCGGCTTCCTCGCCGAGGAGCTCGAGCGCCGCCGTGCCCTGCGCTACCCGCCGTTCTCGCACCTGATCGAGATCGGAATCGCCGGGGAGGATGAAGCACGTGTGGAGAGCTCGGCCGGGGTGGTCAGGGAGCTGGTCGCCGACGGCCTCGGCGCCGACGACGAGCTGCTCGGGCCGGCGCCGCTCTTCCGCCTGCGCGGTCGCCACCGGCGCCGGCTGCTGATCAAGTCGGAGCGGCGCGACGAGGCCGTCGGCGCGGTCCGGGAGGCCGTCGCCGCCGCCGTGCGCGATCGGGCGTTGCGGCGGCTCTCGATCTCGGTCGACGTCGATCCCCAGTAGCCGAGCCGATCCGGGCGCCTGCGCCGCGCCGGACTAGACTCGAAGCAGTGAGCGACGAAGCCACAGAGACGCCCGTCGACGAGCGCGACGACGAGCTCGCCATCGAGATCGAGAGCAGCCCGAGGGCCTCGACCAGGAGGCGGTCGAGCGCCGCCGGGCCGCCCTGGCCGAGGTCGCCAAGTTCGGCGACCCGGTGCTGCGCTCCGAGGCCTCGCCCGTGACCGACTTCGACGACCGGTTGGCCGCCGAGGCGGAGCGGATGATCGGCCTGATGCGTGACGCGATCGGCGTCGGCCTCGCGGCGACCCAGCTCGGCGCCCTGCGCCGCATGCTCGTCTTCCAGGTCGGCTCGGAGGCCGAACCGACCGTGATGGTGAACCCCGAGATCGAGTGGCGCTCCGAGGACGCGGCGACCGCCGAGGAGGGCTGCCTGAGCCTGCCGGGCGTGGTGGTCGACGTCGAGCGCCCGCTCCACGTCCGCGCCCGCGCGCTCGATGTCCACGGCGAGCCGTTCTCGATCGAGGCCTCCGGGCTGGAGGCCCGGGTGATCCAGCACGAGGTCGACCATCTCGACGGGGTGCTGATGCTCGATCGCACCGAGCGCGAGCAGCGAAGCGCGGCGCGCTCCGAGCGCTGCGCGAGGGCGGCACGTACGCCCCCGACCCATGAAGAGTCGGAGAACGGAGACGGACCTTCCTCGACCGCGGACGAGTGAGAACCGCCTACCTCGGCACGTCGGAGTTCGCGGCCATCGTCCTGCGCCGCCTCGCAGACAGCCCGCACCGGCCCGCGCTGGTCGTCACGCCGCCTGATAGCCGCAAGGGGAGGGGGCGGAGGCTAGCGGCACCGCCCGCCGCGGACGCGGCGCGCGAACTCGGCATCGAGCTGCATCAGACGCCAGACGTCAACTCGCCCGAGTCCCTGGCGGCGATCCGGAATGCCGAGCCCGAGGCGATCGCGGTCTGTGCCTTCGGCCAGCTGATCAGGGAGCCGCTGCTCAACGAGTTCGTGATGCTCAACGTGCATCCCTCGCTGCGTGCCGCGCTGGCGAGGCGCCGCCCCGATCGAGCGCGCGCTGATGGAGGGGGACGAGAAGACCGGAGTGACGATCATGCGCGTCACAGCCGGCCTCGATTCCGGGCCGGTCGCGCTTGCCGAGGAGGTCGCGGTCGAGCCGGACGACGACTACGCCTCGCTGGCGGCGCAAGCTCGCCGAGCTGGGCGGCGAGCTGCTGGTCAGCGCCCTCGACCTGCTGGCCGGGGCGAGCTCGACTTCACCGAACAGGATGAATCGACGGCCACGTATGCAGAGAAGGTCTCGCCGGAGGAGCGCCGGCTCAGTCCGGATCGGCCCGCCCCGGAGCTGGAGCGCGCCGTGCGCGCGCTGAGCCCCCAGCTGGGCACCTATCTGGAGCTCGGGGGCGGGGAGCGCCTGGGAGTGCGGCAAGCGAGCGCCGTTCCCGGCGGACCGGCCCGCGGCGAGCTCCAGGCCGACGCCGGGGAGCTGCTGCTCGGCTCGGCGGACGGCGCGCTGCGCCTCGAGGTCGTCCAGCCGCCTGGAAAGAAGCCGATGAACGCGGCCGATTTCCTGCGCGGGCACGACCCGCCCGCGAAGGCGCTGTAGCCACCGGTACCCTCGTCGGGTGGCCGAACGAGCAGACAGCGCCCTCGGCGGCCCACCCGAGGCCCAGGAGACATCCTCGGATGCGCTGCGCCGCCCGAACTGCCCGGGCTGCGGCGAGCCCTGGCTGCGCCCTGCCCAGCTGCCGGGACGCTTCGTCTGCGTCTACTGCCTCAAGCGCTTCGAGCTGGTCTCGCAATGCCCTGACTGCGGCGAGCACCAGACCATCGCCCGCGTGAGCCGCACAGAGGACATGAAGTGCCAGCACTGCGGCGGCTCGATGCTCCGGAGCATCTGAGCGTGGAGGCCGCCACCGACACCGGCTCGGTCACCGGGCGCGAGCTCTACGACACCAAGCGGGTGGCGCCATCCATCCTGTCGGCCGACTTCTCGCGACTCGGCGAGCTGGTCTCCGAGGTGATGGCGGCCGGCGCCCGGATCATCCACGTCGACGTGATGGACGGCCACTTCGTCCCGCCGATCACGATCGGCCCGCTCGTGGCCGGCTCGATCGCGGACCTTGTCCACGACGCCGGCGGCGCGATCGACGTCCACCTGATGATCGAGAGCCCGGACCGACAGATCGAGGAGTTCGCCAGGGCCGGAGCGGACTCGATCACCTTCCACGCCGAGGCGACCCCGCACATCAACCGCACTCTGCACGCGATCCGGGAGCTCGGTTGCCTCGCCGGCCTCGCGATCAACCCCGGTACGCCGGTTTCGGCGGTGAGCGAGTCGGTCGACGACGCCGACCTCTTCCTTTGTATGACGGTCAACCCCGGCTGGGGCGGCCAGCCTTTCATCGCCGACTCCCCGGGCAAGGTGCGTCGCCTGCGCGGGGTCGTCGGGAACGGCCGAATCGAGGTGGACGGGGGGATCGACACCGGCACGGCCGGCAACGTCGCTGACGCCGGCGCCGGGCTGTTCGTCGCGGGCTCCGCGGTGTTCGGGGCGGACGATCCCGCGGGCGCCTACGTCGCCATCGCGGAGGCGGCGGGCGCTGCTTAGGCGGCGCGAGCGCTCTGAGCTCGAGCCGTTCCTGAAGCGGCTCGCCGTCCTGATCGTCCTCGTCCTCGCGGTTCAAGTCGCGGGCAGCGTCGCCTACTCGCTGACACAAGGGGTTTCGCTCTGGCAGGGCTTCCTCTTCACGCTCGATACGGTCGCCACCGTCGGATCGGCGCCGGAGCCGGACGACCTTCCCGGCCAGCTCACCAAGGTCATGCTGATCGTGCTGGGCGTGGGTACGCTCTTCTACGCCCTGGTGACGGTGACGGAGTTCTTCGTCGCCGGACACCTCGGCGAAGTCCTCGAGGAGCGCCGCACACTGAACAAGATCGACGACCTCTCCGGCCACCATCTGATCTGCGGCTTCGGCCGGGTCGGTCGCCAGGTCGCCCGCGACCTGACGGTCGGCGGGGACGACTTCGTGGTGATCGACGAGCTCGACGAGAACAAGGGGCTCGCCGAGCAGATCGGCGCCCCCTTCCTGCAGGGACGTCCCTCCGACGACGAGGTCCTGAAGGCGGCGGGGATCGAGCGCGCGATCTCGGTGCTCTGCTGCGTCGACTCGGACGCGGAGAACATCTTCACCTGCCTGACCGCCCGCGAGCTCCGCTCCGACATCACGATCGTCGCCCGGGCCAGCGTCGAGGACTCCGAGAAGAAGCTCCTGCTCGCCGGCGCCGACCGGGTGATCTCTCCCTACAAGTCGAGCGGCGCCGAGATGGCGCGGCTCGCCCTCCAGCCGCAGGTCACCGGCGTGGTCGACGTGGCGCCGGAGTACCGGATGGAGGAGATCGACGTCACCGAGGGTTGCGAGGCCTCCGGCAAGACGATCGGGGAGGTGCGGGGCACAACCACGATCGCCGCGCTCCGCGGCTCCGATGGGAAGGTCCAACCGCAGCCGCCCTCCGACACGGTCCTGCGGGCCGGCGACGTGCTGGTCGCGATGGGGACCGTCGACGCGCTCCGCAAGCTGGAATCGATGTTCGTGCCGGCCCCGGCCAGGTCGGCCGGAACGGTCCTCGGCGACCTGGGCTAGCCCGCCTCGTCGGCCGACGCCAGTTGCAGCTCCATCTCCTCCGTCGAGCCGGGCTCGACCCGCATCTCAAGCGTGCTGATCGGCTGGCGGTAGAGCCAGTAGAGGAGCGAGCAGAGCAGCGTCGCAGCGCCGAGGTAGCCGATCTCGACGCGATGGAAGTCGTTGCCGATGAGCGGCACCAGGGTCCAGATCACGAAGACGATCGCACAGCTCACCCAGCAGATCGACGCCCGACGGACCTGCCCCTTGGCCAGCGCCGCCTGGTTCAGCGTCGCCGCCGAGAGATAGAGGCCCATGCCGATGCTGACGATCACCAGGTCGACGCGCTGGTAGTCGTACTTCTTGCCGAAGGCGATCTGCATCAGCTGGGGGCCGGCGATCAGCATTGCTACGACCACCAGCCCGGCGAAGCCCGCGATCGCAAGGATCGTCACCCGCACCGAGGCGCGGAAGTCTTCCTCCTCACCGCGGGAGCCGAGCGTGGTGAGGTGGGGGAGGAGGCTGGTCTGGACCGCCTGAAAGAGCTGCAGCGGCGCCCGGGCGATCATCAGCACGTTGAAGATGTAGCCGGCTGCCGCGGCACCCGCAGTGGCGTTGACCAGCAGCGGGCCGGCGTTCAGGAAAGTCTGCTCGCTCAACATGATCAGGAACACGCCAGCCGCGAATCGGCCGCCTCTGGCGAGGGTGAATTCCGTTTGGGCGGCCGCCGGTGAGGCCTCCTCGGGCCCGCCTACTTCGCGGGGAGTTCCCCGGAGCCCTGACCGGCGTCCGCCTGAGCGCCTTCATCGCCGCCGAATCGCCTCAAGAACGCGAACGGCACGACCATCAGGGACAGCGTCGGGGCGGCCACGATGCCCATCGCCACGGCCGTCTGCCCGGAGGCGATGCCCAGCGCGACGGCGGTCGGGAAGGCGGTACGCGCTACGGACTCGCTGATGATCAGCAGCGCGTAGATCGTCAGCCGGTGGCTGCCGGCGAGGAAGCCCCGGGCGAAGTAGCTCGCTCCGTAGGCGGTGATGGCGGCGACGCCGATCCAGTAGAGCGTCGAGTTGCCGTGCAGCAGGTGGTCGGTGATCGGGACGCGCAGCGCCAGCGCGGCGGCGTCGAAGGCGAGCGCCACGCTCACCTGGATCGTCGCGGCCACCCTGACGGTGTGCCCGATCGGCGTACCGTGCGCGAGATTCTCCGAGACCGTGCGCGAGAGAAGTTGCTCGACCGGCCGCTGCAGGATCGAGACGACGATGAAGACGGCGGACCAGAGCACTGCCACCTGGCCGTACTGCTCCCGCGACAGCTCGTGCGAGGCGATCGCGAAGTAGAGGTAGGTGATCAGCCCGGTGATGCCGACGCCGATCGAGAGCAGGCTGGCGCGTCGGCCATAGCTCCTTGCCTCGCTTTCCCCTGGTCTTTCCCTTGCCGTTGCCATCGAGGCGGGAGACTTTACTCGCGTACAATCCCTGGCTGACTGACCAGTCAATCAGCCGCTCCAAGAACTAATCGGGTCGCTCCTCGGCTCCGCCTCGGAGCGCCCTCTCACAACAGCATGGCCACGGTCAGCACCGAACAGGAAGCGTCGCACCTGCGCCGCGCGCTCGAGCTGGCGGAGGGCGGTCGCGGGCGGGTCAGCCCGAACCCGCTGGTCGGCGCCGTGCTGGTCCGCGACGGCGAGGTGATCGGCGAGGGCTTCCACGAGGAGCTGGGCGGCCTGCACGCCGAGCGCGCCGCTCTCGAGGACTGCCGCGCCCGCGGCTCTGTACCCGAGGGGTCGGCGCTTTATGTGACGCTCGAGCCCTGTGCCCATACCGGCCGCCAGCCTCCCTGCACCGAGGCGATCCTCGAGGCGGGCATCTCACGCGTCGTCTACGCCTCGGAGGACCCGACCGAGAAGGCCTCCGGCCGCGGCCCCGGCATGCTGCGCGACGGCGGCGTCGACGTGGAGCTGGCCGGCGGCCCGGAGGCGAGCGCCGCCCGGCTGCTCAACCAGCCCTTCCGCAAGCGGGCCCGCACCGGGCGCCCGCTGGTCAGCTACAAGGCGGCGATGTCGCTCGACGGACGGGTCGCGTCGCCGACCGGCGACTCCCGCTGGATCTCGAGCACAGAAAGCCGCGAGCTCGTGCACCGCTGGCGCGCCGAGTGCGACGCGGTCGCGATCGGGATCGGCACCGCGCTCGCCGACGACCCGCTGCTCACCGCGAGGCTCGAGGGCGCAGCGCGGCAGCCCGCCCGCGTCGTCTTCGACTCCGGCGCCCGGCTGCCGCTCGGCTCCGCCTTGGTCAACTCGATCGACGAGGCGCCGCTGATCGTCGTCTGCGCACCGGAGGCCGCCTCGGCGCGACGTGACGGGCTCGAGGGTGCCGGGGCAGAGGTGATCGTTGCCCCGGGCCGCACACCCCGGGCGCGCCTCCAGGCCGCGCTGGACGAGCTCGGCCGCCGCGAGATCCAGGACCTGCTCGTGGAGGGCGGACCGACCTTCGCCGGTTCCCTGTTCGACGCCGGCGAGATCGACGAGGTCCGCTTCTTCATCGCCCCGGTGCTCGTGGGGGCCGCAGGTGCGCGCGCGGCTTTGGAGGGCGAGGGCGCGATCCGGATCGCCGACGGGGTGCGGCCGCTGGAGACGAGCTTCGAGCGGATCGGCGAGGACATGCTGGTTCGGGCCAGGCTGCGGGAGTGGTGATGTTCACCGGGATCGTCAAGGAGCTGGGCGCGGTCGAATCGGTCGATCGCGCGGATGACGGCGCTCGGCTGCGGATTCGCGCCGGGCTGGCGAACGAGCTCACCGAGGGCGACTCGGTGTCGGTGAACGGCGCCTGCCTGACCGCCACCTCGGCTGGCGACGGCACCTTCGAGGCCGATGTCATGCACCAGACCCTCTCCCTCACGACGCTCGGTGATCTCGAGCCCTCCTCGCCGGTCAACCTCGAGCTGGCGATGCGGCCGGACGACCGTCTCGGCGGGCACATCGTCCAGGGCCACGTCGACGGCACCGGCACGGTCGTGGCGCTCTCCGACGACGGCTTCGCGAAGCGCCTCCGGATCGAGCTGCCCGGTGAGCTGCTGCCGTACGTGGTCGAGCGCGGCTCGATCGCGATCGAGGGGGTCAGCCTGACCGTCGCGGAGCTCAGTGACCCGGTCGCGGAGCTCTCGCTGATCCCCGAGACGCTCGCGCGCACCACGCTCGGCCGGGTTGAGCCCGGCGACCGCCTCAACGTCGAATGCGACGTGCTCGCCCGCTACGTCCGTCGCCAGCTGTCGGCCGAGCCCGGCGTGTCACCATCAAAGAAGGAGTAAGCGATGGCCAAGTCCACCGAGACCGAGACGCACTTTGCCACCATCGAGGAGGCGATCGAGGACATCCGCCGCGGGCGGATGATCGTCGTCTGCGACGACGAGAGTCGCGAGAACGAGGGCGACCTCGTGATGGCCGCTCAGTTCGCCACTCCCGAGGCGATCAACTTCATGGCCACCCACGGCCGCGGCCTGATCTGCCTCGCCCTCACGGACGAGCGCTGCCAGGAGCTCGGCCTCAACCTGATGGCCGCCAAGAACGAGGCGCCACTGGAGACGGCCTTTACCGTCTCGGTCGAGGCGCGAGAGGGCGTCACCACCGGGATCTCCGCTGCCGACCGGGCCCGCACCGTCCAGGTCGCGATCGATCCACACTCCGGCCCCGATGATCTTGTCCAGCCCGGCCACGTCTTCCCGCTGAAGGCGAAGGACGGCGGGGTGCTCGAGCGAACCGGCCACACCGAGGCCGCAGTCGACCTCGCCCGGCTCGCCGGCCTGATCCCGGCGGGCGTGATCTGCGAGGTGATGAACGAGGACGGGACGATGGCCCGGGTTCCCGACCTGGTCAACTACTGCGCCACGCACGACCTGAAGATGATCACCGTCGCCGACCTGATCGCCTACCGGCGCCGGACGGAGAAGCTGGTGGAGCGGATCGTCGCCACCAAGCTGCCGACCGCCTTCGGCGAGTTCAACGCCGTCGGCTACCGCTCGCTGATCGACGACAAGCACCACGTCGCGATGGTGAAGGGCGAGGTCGCGGGCTCCGAGGACGTCCTGGTACGTGTGCACTCCGAGTGCCTGACTGGCGACGTCTTCCACTCGCTGCGCTGCGATTGCGGCGAGCAACTGGAGGCCGCGCTGGCGATGATCGAGCGCGAGGGCAAGGGAGTCCTGCTGTACCTCTCCCAGGAGGGGCGGGGCATCGGCCTGCTCAACAAGCTGCGCGCCTACAGGCTCCAGGAGGAGGGCCTCGACACCGTCGACGCCAACCTGAAGCTGGGCCTGCCGGCGGACCTGCGCGACTACGGGATCGGCGCGCAGATCCTGGTCGACCTCGGCCTGTCGAGCATCCGCATCCTCACCAACAACCCAAAGAAGATCCTCGGCCTCGAGGGCTACGGGCTGTCGGTCACCGACCAGGTGCCGATCCAGGCCGTCCCCAACCCGCACAACGAGGCCTACCTGCGCGCGAAGCGCGAGCGGATGGGCCACGCGCTCCATCATCAGGGCCTGCCGCTGGATGAGCAGCTGCTCTACGAGGAGCACCGCAAGGACGAGGAGAACCGGCGCGAGGCCGCGTCGCCGACGGACTACCCGCCTGGTGACTGAGGCGCCCGAGCGCGAGCGCTTCACGGACGAGGAGCGCGAGGCCCTGGCGGGCAGCGAGTTCGCCGTCTGCGTTGCGACCTTCTACGAGGACGTCGCCGAGCGGCTCTTGAACGGCGCCGCGGAGGGATTTGAGCTCGGAGGCGTCAGCGCGGCCTCCGTTCGCACCTTCAGGGTCCCAGGTGCGTTCGAGCTGCCCTTCGCGGCAAAGGTTTGCGCAGAGTCCGGGCGATTCGCCGGCATCGCCTGCCTGGGGGTGGTGATCCGCGGCGAAACCAGCCACTACGACCACGTCTGTAACGAGGTGGCGGCCGGTACCCAGCGGGTCCAGCTCGACACCGGCGTCCCCTGCGCCTTCGGCGTGATCACCGCCGAGAACATGGATCAGGCGCTGGCCCGCTCCGGCGGTGACAAGCGCGACCAGGGGCGCGGGGCGGCCGTGGTCGCAATGCGGATGGCGCTGCTGCGCCGCGAGCTCAGCTGAGCTGCTTCAGGGCCGACCCGCGCCCCTGCGTAGCGCTGGCCGAATGGACGTCGGATCGGAGGCCGCTACCATGCCCGGCCCATGGCCAAGGTTTGTCACAGCTGCGGCAAGCGTCCCGCGTTCGGCAACTCGCGGAGCCACTCCATGGTCGCCACCCGGCGCCGCTTCAACCCGAACCTGCAGAAGGTCCGGATCCAGGAGGACGGCACGACGCGCCGCGTCTACGTCTGCGCCCGCTGCCTGAAGTCCAACAAGGTCACGAAGGCCGTCTGAGAAGGGCATAATCGCGGGCTGTCCCCCGCATGGCCGATCCCTCCATAGAGCGTTTCCGGCGCGTAGTTCGCGCAGCCGCCGCCCACCTCGAGGAGCGGCGGAAGGAGGTCAACGACCTCAACGTCTTCCCCGTCGCCGACGGCGACACCGGGGACAACATGCTGCTCACCCTGCGGGCCGTAAGCGACGAGCTCGACCGCCTCGACGGGCAGATGGTCGACGAGGTCGGCCGCACCGAGCTCGTCAACGCCCTCGCCCGGGCCGCGCTGATGGGCGCCCGCGGGAACTCGGGGGTGATCCTCAGCCAGATCGTGCGCGGCGCCGCCGAGGAGCTCTCGAGCAGGCCGGGAGAGCTGATCGACCCGGTCCTCGTCGCGGCCTCGATGGCGCGGGCAGCCGACGCCGCCTACGACTCCGTGCGCGAGCCCGCCGAGGGCACCATCCTCACCGTCTTCCGGGAGATGGCGCACGGGCTCTCGCGGCGCCTCGCCCACATGGAGAACACCAGGCTCAGCCATGAGACGACTCCCGAGGAGCAGGACCGGATGCTCGCCGAGATGCTCGATGAAGTCGTCCGGGTCGGCGAGGAAGCCGTCGCCCGGACACCCGAACAGCTCGACGTGCTGCGGGATGCGGGCGTGGTCGACGCCGGTGCCCACGGCCTGGTCGTGATCATGGCCGGGGTGGTGGCCGGCCTGCGCGGCGACTACGACGCCCATCCACCGGTACCCCACTATTCGCCCGCCAGCGACACCCGTCCGCACCACGAGGACAGCCGCTACCGCTACTGCACGAACTTCATCGTCACGGGCTCGGGCCTCGAGAGCCGCTCCTTCGCCCCCATGCTGGAGGAGATGGGCGACTCGGTGCTGGTGGTCGGGGACGAGGCGACGATCAAGGTCCACGTCCACACTGACGAGCCCCAGGACGCCGTCGCCCTCTTCAACGAGGCCGGCGAAGTCTCGCAGGTGGACATCGCCGACATGCGCGAGCAGATCGCGGAGCGCAGCGCCCGGCTGCAGGCCGGCCGCTGCGCGGCGGTTGTGGTCGCGGCGGGGCGCGGTATCCGCGAGCTCTACGAGGGTCTCGGCGCCTTCGTCGTCGACGGCGGCGAGACCTTCAACCCCTCGATCTACGACCTGCTCGCAGCAATCCACGAGGTGCCCTCGGAGGAGGTGCTGGTCTTCCCGAACAACCCGAACGTCGTGATGGCGGCGGAGCGGGCGGCGGAGCTCTCAGACAAGGAGGCGCGGGTCGTGGCCTGTACCTCGCAGCAGGCGGGGCTCGCGGCGCTGGTCGAGCTCGATCCGGGCGCGTCGATCGATGACAATGCGGAGCGCTTGAGCGGGGCGCTGGACGGGATCAGGGCGGGGTCGGTGGCGCCCGCCGCCCGTGACGATGCCAAGGGGCGTTTCGTCAAGGGCGACGCGGTTGGCTTCGTCGAGGACGAGATCGTCGCCTGGGGCGGAGCGGGCTCGACGCTGACGGAGGCGATGGGCAGGCTGGCCGAGGGGGCCGAGATCCTCACCGTGGTCGGCGGGGAGGGGGCGCCGATCGCCCTCAGGGACCTCGAGGGCCACGCGCCCGACGGCGTCGAGCTCGAGCTGCACGAGGGCGGGCAGCCGCACTACTGGTGGCTGCTGGCTGCGCAGTGACCGCTACCAGCCCTCGGAGCCGGGCTCGCCCTTGAAGGGCCCCTCGATCTCCTCGGTGATCCAGCCGCCGTAATAGGCGCCTGGTTGAGGCTCGACTTTCTCGTCGTCCAGGTAGGCCACGTCGACCCGGCGGGGATAGAAGGCGAGGTGGCCGCGCAGCTGCTCGAAGCCCTCCTTCGGCTGCGGGTAGTGCCAGGCGACCCGGTTGGCCCGCTTGCCGCCGGCCTCGGCGTGGACGTAGGAGGCGGTTCCCTTCCACTCGCACTCCGTGTGCACGTCCTCCGCGTCGATCAGCACGTCCTCGCGCACGTCCTCGCGTGGCACGTAGATGGTGGGCGGGCTCGCCGTCTCCAGGACGCGCAGCGCCCTGTCGCTCTCGGCGATCGTCTCGCCGCCGAGCACGATGCGGACGTGGCGGTCGACCGGCTCGACCCGCGGCGGCCTCGGATAGTCCCAGACGGATTCCTTCGCTCGCTGCATCGTCATCTCTCAGTGTCCACGGTCGCCATCCAGCGTTACGCCTAGCCTCTGTCTCGATGGAAGCCGCCCTGGAGCGCGGACCCGAGCCGGCGTCCGTCTACGTCCCGCGGGCCCTGGCGTCGGGGGACGAACTCGGGCGCGAGCTGCTGCTGGATGTGCCCCTGAAGAGCCTGCCGCGGCCACAGGTGCTCGATGCGCCGATCACCAAGCTGAAGGGGGCCGGGCCGAAGCTGGCGGCGGCCGCCGCCGAGCTCGGCATCGCGAACCTCGGCGACCTGCTCCGCCACCTGCCGCATGGCTACCGGGACCGCGCCGACCCGATCGGGATCGGCGAGTTGAGGCTGGGGGAGGAGGCGACGGTCGAGGTCGAGGTGACGAGCGCGAAGCTGCGCCCGACCCGGCGCCGGCGGCTGACCATCCTCGAGGCCGGCGTCACGGACTCGACCGGCAGCACGAAGGCCGTCTGGTTCAACCGGGCCTGGCTCGCCGACCGCCTGCAGCCGGGCACGCGGCTGCTGCTCCGCGGCAAGCTCGAGAAGCGGGGCTTCAACGTCTCCGAGCACGAGTTCCTGGAGACGGCGGGCGAGTCCGCCGGTCTGCACACCACGGGGATCGTCCCCGTGCACCCGGCGAGCGAGCGCCTGCGGCCGCAGCGGATCCGCGAATGGGTGTGGCAGGCCCTGCCGCTGGCCCGGCACGCGGTCGAGCCGCTCCCGGCCGACTCCGCCGGAGCCTTCGGATGGCCGGTGCGAGTGACTCGCTCACCGCCTCACACTTCCCGCCGGACGAGCACGCCGCCGAGGCCGCCCGGGAGCGCCTCGCCTTCGAGGAGCTCTTCCTCTACCAGACCGCACTGGTCTCGCGGCGCGGGCGGCGGGTCTCGGGCAAGCGCGGGATCGCCCTGTCCGCCCCGGGCGAGCGCGTGAGCACCTGGGTCGGCTCTTTGCCCTTCGACCTGACCGGCGACCAGCGGCGGGCGATCGCAGAGATCGACGAGGACCTCGCCGGGCCCCAGCCAATGCAGCGCCTGTTGATGGGGGAGGTGGGCTCGGGAAAGACTTGTGTCGCGCTGTACGCGATGCTGCGCGCGATCGAGGCGGGCCACCAGGCGGCGCTGATGGCGCCGACCGAGACGCTCGCCGAGCAGCACTTCGGCACGCTCGAGACCCTGTTGGCAGCGGAGCCCGTTCCGGCCACGCTGCTCACCTCGGCGACTCCCCCCGCCCGCCGCCGCGAGCTGCTCGATTCCCTGGCGGCGGGGCAGCCCCAGCTCGTGGTCGGCACTCACGCCCTGATCGAGTCGGCGGTGGAGTTCTCCTCGCTCGCCGTGGCGGTGGTCGACGAGCAGCACCGCTTCGGCGTCAGCCAGCGGGCCGCGCTCGACGCCAAGGGGCCGGGGCGGCGCCTGCCGCACGTCCTCCACATGACCGCGACCCCGATCCCGCGCACGCTCTCGCTGACCGCCTACGGGGACCTGGACACCACGGCCCTCAGAGAGCTGCCGAAGGGACGCCGGCCGGTCAAGACTCGCGTCGTCCCCGAGGAACAGCGCGCCGAGGCCTACGAGTTCATCCGGGAGCGGCTCCGGGAAGGCCGCCAGGCCTACGTCGTCTGCCCCTGGTGAGCGACTCGGAGGTCGTGGAGGCCAAGGCCGCGGAGGTCGAGGCGAAGCGGCTCTCGGCGACCGAATTCAGGGATTTCCGCGTCGAGCTGCTGCACGGCCAGATGGGCTCGGAGCAGAAAGCCCACGCGATGCGGGCCTTTTCCTCCGGGGAGACGCAGGTACTGGTGGCGACGACTGTGATCGAGGTGGGCATAGACGTGACGAACGCGACCGTGATGCTGGTCGAGGGGGCCGAACGGTTCGGGCTCTCCCAGCTTCACCAGCTGCGCGGCCGGGTCGGGCGGGGCGAGCACGAGTCCTACTGCGTGCTCTTCGGCGACCCGGAGTCCGACGCCGCCAGGGCACGGCTGGACGCGATCGCGGCCGAGTCCGACGGTTTCGCGCTCGCCGAGGTCGACCTCTCGATCCGCGGCGAGGGGGAGATCCTCGGCACTCGCCAGCATGGGCTGCCTCGCTTCCGCGCTGCCACGCTCCCCGAGGACACCGCGCTGCTGCTCGAGGCCCGCCGGCGGGTACTGGAGCTTCGGGAACGCCAGGGCTCGCTGGAGGACCCGGCCCTGGGTCCGCTGATGGACGAGGTCCGCCGCCGCTTCGGCGACGAGCGGGCCGAGCAGATCGCCGCGTGAGATGCCCGAGTTGCGGATCACCGGGGGTGAGCTCGGCGGCGGCGGATCCGCGCGCCGCGCGCCCGGGGCCTGCGTCCCACCACGGAGAGGGTCCGCGAGGCGCTCTTCTCGATCCTCGGCAACGTCACCGGCGCCAGGGTGCTCGACCTCTTCTGCGGCACCGGGGCGCTCGCGATCGAGGCGCTCTCCCGCGGAGCCGCCGAGGCGACGCTCGTCGACACCAAGCCCGGCGCCGGCCCGGCGGAACGTCGAAGCGCTGGACCTCGGTGGGCGCGCGAGGTCGTCGCGTCGGACGTTGCCCGCTTCCTGGCCGTGCCGAGGCCGGGTCCTACGACCTCGTGCTCTGCGACCCGCCCTATAGACTCGCCGACCGCCTCGCGGCCGACCTCGATCCCCTCATACGAGGTGCCCTGGCGGCGTCAGGCAGAGTGATGATCGAGTCCTCCCCCGACAATCCCCTGCAAATCGAGCTCCCGCTGCTCACCGAGCGAAAATACGGGGACACGCTGATCAGGGTCCACGGGGCCAGCCGATGAGCGACGAGAAGCCCCGCATCGCCGTCTGCCCGGGTAGCTACGACCCGGTCACCAACGGTCACCTCGACGTGATCGGGCGCACCGCCAAGGTCTTCGACAAGGTCGTGGTCGGGGTGGTCAACAACCCAATCCGCAAGGAGAAGACTCTCTTCACGGCCGAGGAGCGCAAGGCCTTCATCGAGGAAGCCACGGCTGACCTCGGCAACGTTGAGGTCGGGATCATGTCCAACCTGCTGGTCGAGTTCGCACGCGAGCACGGGGCGACCGCGATCATCAAGGGCCTGCGGGCGATTTCGGACTTCGAGTACGAGTTCGAGATGAATCAGCTCAACCGGAAGCTCGCCGCGGACATCGAGAGCATGTACATCTTCGCCTCCGCGAACTACAGCTTCCTGTCCTCGACCGGGGTGAAGGAGATCGCCACCTTCGGCGGCGATGTGAGCGACCTGGTGCCGGCCCCGGTTGCAAAAGCGCTTGCGGAACGGCTCGCTCGCTGAAGGTCCCGGGCGCTGCCCGTGCGTGTGGAGTGGGCAGGAGCTTGCAGTTCGGCGGAGAAAGGCGACCCGGGGCCCGTCGTGCGGCCCCTTGCGTAAGCTTTAGCGACCTCAAATGGACGTACTCGTACTCATCGACAAGCTCGACGACCTGGTCCACAACGCGCGGCCGGTGCCGCTCACCGATCAGGTGCGCGTCGATCGCGAGGAGATCTACGACCTCCTCGACCAGATGCGCGCCACGATCCCGGAGGAGATCAAGCAGGCCCGCTGGATCGTCAAGGAGCGCCAGGAGATGCTCGCCGAGGCGAAGCGCGAGGCCGAGCGGATCGTGAAGGAGGCCCGCGAGCAGCAGGCTCGCCTGGTCGCCAATGAGGAGATCACCCGGCAGGCCGAGCGGGCCGCCGAGGAGATCGTCGAGGAGGCCCGCGAGCGCGAGCGCGAGATCAGGCTCGGCGCCGAGGACTACGCGGACGACATCCTCTCGACCCTCGAGGTCAACCTCCAGAAGTTCCTCCAGGCAGTGCAGCGCGGCCGCGACCGGCTCCAGGGTCGCGAACGCGAGCCCTCCGAGATCGGCTAGCCACCAGCCAGGGCTAGGCTCCGGCCATGGAGGAGCTGGCCGAGGGCGTTCGCGCGGTCCTCTCGGAGGACGGCGAGCTGAAGCTGACTCCGATCCCCGGCGGCGCCTCCAGGGAGACCTGGCTGGTCGAGGGCGAGCGCGAGCGGTGGGTCCTGAGGCGCGACCCGGAGGGCTCGGTGTCCCTGGTGCCCATCGCCGACGAGTTCTCGCTGATCGATCTCGCGCGGGAGGCCGGCGTCCCCGTCCCGGAGCCGATCGCACTGGAACCGGCGGGCGGGCGCTTCGGTTCCGCGGGCATGCTGATGTCGCTCGTGGAGGGAACGTCGGTGGCCCCCAGGATCCTGCGCAAGCCCGAGTTCGAGCGGGCGCGAGGAGAGCTGACCGGGCAGCTCGGGGAGGCCTTGGCGCGAATCCACTCCGTCGATCCGGCGAAGCTGGACGGCGTCCTCTCCGATCCTGGCCCTGACCCCGCCCTCGCCCAGATCGAGCAGTGGGAGAGCCAGCTCGACGAAATCGGCGAGCCGCTGCCAGCCGTGGAGCTCGGCCTGCGCTGGCTGCGAGCGAACGCACCCGAGCCGGTCGGGCCGCACCTGGTCCACGGCGACTTCCGGCTCGGCAACTTCATTGTCGACGAGGACGGCCTCGCCGCCGTGATCGACTGGGAGCTCGCCCACCTCGGCGATCCGGCCGAGGACGTGGGCTGGCTCTGCATCCGCTCCTGGCGGTTCGGCAGCGATGACCATCCGGTGGCGGGGGTCGGCGCCATGGAGGAGTTCGCCACCGCCTACGAGTCCGCGGGCGGCGCGCCGCTCGACCCGGACCGGGTTCGCTACTGGGAGGCCTTCGGCAATGTCAAATGGGCGGTGATCTGCGCCCGGCAGGCCAACGACCACCTGACGGGTGTCCGGCGCAGCCACGAGCTCGCCTCGCTCGGCCGCCGGATCTGCGAGCCGGAGTGGGACATGCTCCAGCTGATCGCGTGACACAGGATCGGCCGACAGCGCCTGAGCTGCTCGACTCCGTGGCGGAGTACCTGTTCGCCGAGCTCCGCCAGGAGGTCCCGCGCGAGCAGCGCTTCAAGGTGCTGGTCGCCGCCAACCTCTGCGCCGTGGTCGCCCGCGAGATCCGGGCGGGCGATCAGCCCGACCGCGAGGATCTCGCGCTCTTCGGCGAACTGCTCGGACACGATGTCGGGGACGCCCGGGAGGCGGCGGCAGAGCTGTCGCGGCGCCTCCGCGCGGGCGAGCTCGACGACCGGATCGAGGAGCTCGCGCCGCGCCTCGAGGAGCACGTGCGCCGCAAGCTCGAGATTGCCCGGCCCGGATACGCGGAGGGCGATTGAGCTCGGCGCGAATACGGTGGCTCACGGCCTGGCCGGGCGCGGCGGCGCTGGGTGTCGCCAATGGCGCGATTCGCGAGCTCACCCTCTCGAAGCTGCTCGGGCGAGGGCCGCGCCAACCGGCTCTCGGTAGCGACGCTGATCGGCGCTCTGGCCCTCTACATGGGCGTCCTGCAGAGGCGCTGGCCGCTCGAGGATCGCGACGATGGGCTCGCCGTCGGTGCGACGTGGGCGTGGCTCACCGTCGGCTTCGAGTTCGGCCTCGGCAGGCTCCAGGGGCAGTCCTGGGAGGAGATGCTCGCCGCCTGCGACGTCACGGAGGGTCGGCCTGGCCGCTAGTGCCGGCCTGGGTTGCTGTCGGGCCGGAGGTCGTCCGCCGGCTCAACCCACGCGGGATGTCCTGGCAGGCACCTGACCCGGTACTACTTTCCGCAGCAGTCGTGGAAAGGAGAGCGGATGGCTGAGCGCTGGTTCACCGAGGAAGAGCTGGAGGAGATGTCGCGGC
Organism: uncultured Solirubrobacterales bacterium; assembly: GCA_963725475.1. Taxonomy (GTDB): domain Bacteria; phylum Actinomycetota; class Thermoleophilia; order Solirubrobacterales; family 70-9; genus DASUPK01. Next base: position 80,329 of record CAVRYR010000004.1, read on the forward strand.
CGACCATGGAGCGGGCGATCGAGGCGATCGACCGCGGCGACGCCGACGCGGCGAAGGGCCTCTGCGAGACGATGAAGTACGAGTCCCAGTTCATGCACGACCTGCTCGTGGACGGCACCGCGGGCCTGATCTCGTTCATCAAGGAGAAGCTCGGTGACGAGGGGGTGCGCGAGGCGTGGGAGTGGAGCCTCGAGCGCAGCTGGAAGCAAGCCGTCGAGAAGATCTCGGAGTCCGACCGGAGGTGGATCGCCCAGTCGCTGGCGGCCACCTGGCGCGCCCACTCGACGAGTGGCGTCGGGCCGAATCCCGGGGCATTCGAGATCTCCGAGGATGAGGAGAAGCTCACCTTCACGATGAATCCGTGCGGCTCGGGACAGCGGCTGTGGCGCAACGGCCGCTATGGCCCGGACGGGTGGGGCGTCACCGACGAGGCCCACGACTGGTCCTACGGCCGGGCGGGGTTCCCCCTCTACTGCACCCACTGCGCATTCATGAATGAGCTCGGGCCGATCAACTGGATCGGCTATCCCGTCTATCCCTCGGACCCGCCCGAGGACTTCGACCGAGATCCCTGCACCTGGTACTGGTACAAGGACCCGGCCGACATTCCGGACCGCCACTGGGAGCGCTACGGCCTGGAGCGCCGCCCCGGCTAGTCCCTGCGCTCCGAGCCCAGGGTGAAGGTGTTGAGCCCAGCGCCTCCATCGACGGCTATCTCCTGACCGGTGACCTGCGCCGCTTCTGCGGAGGCGAGGTATGCGACCAGGCTGGCAATCTCCGAGGGCTCGACCATGCGGCCCGAGGGAAGCAGCGGGTCGAGGCGCTCGAGCACCTCCTCCGGCATCGACCGGACCTTCTCGGTGGCGACCATGCCGGGAAGCACGGCGTTGGCCGTGATCCCCCTGCGCAGGTTCTCGGCCGCCAGCGACTTGACCATCCCCAGGAGGCCGGCCTTGGAGGCGGCGTACGCCACCTGCCCTCGCAGGCCGGCCTTGGCGGCGCCGGAGGAGATCACCACGATCCGGCCCCAGCGCCGCTCCCGCATGCCCGGCAGGCAGGCCTGGATCGCGCGGAAGGCGCCGGTCAGGTTGACGTCGATGTCGCGACCCCATTGCTCGGGGGTCATCTTGTGGGCCGGGGCGATCGTGTCGGTGATCGCCGCGTTCGAGACGCAGACGTCGATCTCGTCCAGCGCCGGCAGCTCGTCGGCTGCGAGGTCCACCCGGAGGTCGCAGCCCTCGGCCCGGTCGAGCGTCGTCACCTCCAGGCCGTCGGACCGCAGGCGCTCGGCGATCGCGGCGCCGATCCCGGCGGCGGCTCCGGTGACCAGCGCACGGCGGCTCACAGCTTCGTCTCGTGGCTGCCTGCCCGCCCTGCGTCCGTCTTCTCGTAGAACCGGCCGAGCAGTTCAAGCGTCTCCTCCGCGTCGGCGCAGCTGTAGGCGTTCCAGGCCTCGGCCCGGAGCTGCTCGTCGAGCGTCTTGCCGACGGTGTCGAGGATCGTCTGCTTGGCGGAGCGGACCGCTTGCTGGGAGTTCCGCAGGATCTGGCGAGCGACGGTCTCGGCCTCCTCCATCAGCCGCTCGTGGGGCACGACCTTCGAGACGAGGTTGCACTGCAGTGCGCGCTGCGCATCGAGCGGCTCGGCCGTCAGCAGCATCTCCAGGGCGATCCCGGTGCCGCAGGTGTTGACCAGCCGGACGATGCCTCCGTCGCCGTGGTGGAAGCCGCGCCGCGCCTCGAACGAGCCGAACATCGCGCGGTCGGAGGCGATCCGGATGTCGCAGGCGAGCGCGGTCTCGAGGCCCCCGGCCAGCGCCCAGCCGTTGATTGCGCCGATGATCGGCTTGTAGATCCGGTGCATGCCGCGGGTGAAGCCGTTCAGGCCGAGCTCGGCGATCGCGCGGATGTCGGTCGCGTCGCTGTCGCGGATGATCGGCGGGATGTACTCCTTCAGGTCCGCTCCGGCGCAGAATGCCTCGCCGGCCCCGGTCAGGATCGCGACGTCGACCGAGTCGTCCTCGGCGAAGTCCGCCCAGGCGGCGATCATCGCCCGGTGCACCTCCGGGCTGACGGCGTTCCGGGCCTCGGGCCGGTTGATCGTCACGTGGGCGATCCGGTCTCGCTTCTCATAGAGGACTACACCCTCGTCTGCGGACGGCGGCGGTCCCGGCCGCTCCGGGTTGTGGTTGGTCATCGGTGTCCTTTCAGTCGTAGGTGGCTCGGACCACTGCGAGGTCGTCGGCGGTCCAGGTGATCTCCCCGCCGCACCACTCGGCGAGTTCCTCCGCGGTATCGGGGAAGTCGAAGCCGGGGTCGATCGGCGTGACCTGCTTCTCCGCCTTGACGACGTCGCCGATCACCAGGGCGCGAGCCTGCTCGCGCACGCGGCGGAAGAGCAGGTGCTTCTGGTCGTCGGCCAGGTGGTGGACCGAGAGCACCGAGATGACCAGGTCCCACGGGCCGTCCGGCAGCGGGTCCTCCATCCGGGCGAGCTGGACGTCGTCGTACTCCTCACGCAGCCGGTAGACCATGTTCGAGTCCGAGTCGAGCCCGATCACCCAGGCGTCGGGGTAGGCCTCCAGCAGGACCCGGGTGGTCTCGCCGGTGCCCATGCCGAGCTCGAGTACGCGGTCCGGGGCGAAGGGAATCGCGTCGACGGCCGCGCGCTGGAGCTCGTCATAGCGGGGGACCTCGGCCCGGATCTCCTCCAGGTAGGTCTCCGGGTTCCAGTGGAATTGCGCGGCCAAGGTGTCTCGCTACCCTCGGAGCGAGTGTATGCGGAAGGCGGAATCGTCGATCTCGAGCGGCTCGCCCTCTCCTCCGGGCAGGCCCGGTCGCTCGATCTCGAGGTCGGGCTGGAGCCGATCGAGCTCGGCGGGCAGACATACGTGCCGGACGGCGGCGGCAGCGAGGCGCGCCTCGACGTCTCGCGAACCAGCAGCGGTTACGCCCTGCGCCTGCGCTTCACGAGCGAATTGAGCGGCCCCTGCGTCCGCTGCCTGGAGCCGGCGGATACAGAGCTCCGGATCGACGCCCGGGAGGTCGACCAGCCCTCGACCGACGAGGAGCTGCGCAGCCCCTACGTCACCGACGGCGAGCTGGACGCCGAGCACTGGGCTAACGACGCGCTGGTGCTGGCCCTGCCGGACCAGCCCCTCTGCCGGCCGGATTGCGCCGGCCTCTGCCCGGTCTGCGGAGAGTCGCTCAACGACGCCGACCCGGAGGCGCATCGCCACCAACAGGGCGGCGACCCGCGCATGGCCAAGCTCAGGGACCTGAAGCTGGAATAGCTACCATGCCGCCCTCATGGCGGTCCCGAAGAAGAGACAGTCGCGCACGCGGCGCGACAAGCGGCGCGCCCAGCACAAGGCCTCGGCGCCGCGGCTGAACGAGTGCCCGCGCTGCCACAGCCCGCGCCTGCCGCACCGCGTCTGCCCGACCTGTGGCACCTATGCCGGGCGCGAGGTGATCCGCCACGAGGCTCCCGAGGCCTCCACGCCGCAGGCGGAGCAGCCTTCTCCCCAGGACTAGTCGAGCGTGCCTGAGCCCGTTGCGCTGGACGCGTATGGGGCGGACGGCGGGCCGGAGCTCGTGCTCGAGGGCGCCCGCCTGGCGGCTGCCGACGGCATTCCGGTGCGCGTCTTCGGCCCCGGCTCCCTCAGCCCCTCCGACGGCGTCGAGCTCGAGCCCATCACCGAGTGGATCGGCAACGAAGCCGAGCCGGTCGCCGCGGTGCGCTCGACCCCCGAGGCCTCGATCGTCCGTGCGGCAGCAGCGGTTGCGGAGGGACGCTGCAGCTCGCTGGCAAGCGCCGGCTCGACGGGCGCCACGATGACCTCGGCCCTCTTTGCGCTGAAGCGGGCGCGCGGTGTCCATCGACCCGCCCTGGCGGTGCAGATCCCCGTGCCGGGCAGGGACGGTCCGCCGCTCGTCTTCCTCGACTGCGGTGCGAACACGGACGTTCGCCCCCAGCACCTGATCCAGTTCGCGTTCCTGGGCTCGGCATTCGCCCGGGTGGTCCTCCGGGTGGAGAGCCCACGCGTGGCGCTGCTCTCTGTGGGCGAGGAGCAGAAGAAGGGCCGCGCCGACGTGGTCGAGGCGCACGAGGCCCTGACCGGCGCGGAGGGGATCCGCTTCATCGGCAACCTCGAGGGTCGCGACCTGCTGGCCGGGGAGGCGGACGTCGTGGTCACCGACGGATTCACCGGCAACGTCACCTTGAAGACGCTGGAGGGGACGGCGAGGGCGGTCGCGGACGCGGTGCGCGGGGCCGCGCGCTCGGGACCGCTGGCGGCCGCCGGCGGTCTCTTGCTGCGTCCGGCCCTCGGCGGCCTGCGCCGTGGCATGGACCCGAACGCGGTCGGCGGGGCGATCCTGCTCGGCCTGCGCGGGGTGGCGGTGGTGGCCCACGGCAGCTCGACCCCGGAGGGGATCGCGAACGCGGTGCGGCTCGCCCACCGGGCGGTAACCGAGCGGGCCGTGGAGCGCACGGCCGAGCTGCTGGAGGCCTCCGGGGCCACCCGCGAGAGCCTGCGCGAGTGATGCGAGGGTGCTCCGTAAGGAGCAACCCGTTAACGGCGGTAGGCGATAATGGTGGGGATGGAGCGCGAAGAGGTGATGAAGCTCGTGCGCCAGCACCTCAGCACCGAACTCGAGGTGGCGCCCGAGAAGATCCAGCCGGAGACCAGGTTCCGGGAGGACCTCGACGCGGACTCCCTCGACCTGTACGAGCTGGTCATGGAGCTCGAGGATCGCTACGGGATCCGGGTGAGCGAGGAGGAGGCCGCCGACATCGAGACTGTCGGCGACGCCGTCGACTTCGTCTGCGCTCGGGTGCCGGCGACCGGATGAGGGGGAGGCGGGCGGCCTGATCCGATGACACCCCGCACCGCCTCGCTGGCGGAGCTGTTCGCGGACACCCCCGAAGAGCTGCGCCGGCAGGCCCTCTCGCACTCATCCTGGGTCGAAACACGCACCGAGTCCTACGGCCGGCTCGCCTTCCTCGGGGACAGCGTCCTCGGGCTCGCGGCGGCCGCCCTGCTCTACGCCGAGCATCCCGAGGCCGACATCGGCGAGCTCACGAAGATCCTCAACCAGGCCGTCAGCGGCCGCGCCTGCGCGGAGGTCGCGCGGGAGATGGGACTGCCCGACCGGCTGGCGGAACGGGTGCCGGCCGAGGGCGATGGCCTGCCGGTCGAGACGTTGCTCGCGTCGGAGCGCACGCTCGCGTCCGTCTGCGAGGCCGTGATCGGCGCGTGCTACCTGGAGCATGGCTTCGAGCGGACGGCGAAAGCCATCGTGGAGGCGTTCGCCCACGAGGTCGAGCAGGCCACCCGTGAGCGGCTCGACTTCAAGTCGGAGCTGCAGGAGCGGCTGGCAAGGGACGGTGAGACCGTCTTCTACGAGGTGGTGAGCGAGGACGGGCCGCCGCACGACCGCCGCTTCGAGATCCGCGCGACGGTAGGGGGCGACGAGCTGGGGGTCGGCTCGGGCCGCAGCAAGAAGGAGGCCGAGCAGGCCGCCGCCCAGCGAGCGCTGGAGAAGCTGCGCCGGTAGATGCGAGGGTGCGCCGCCAGGCGCAACCCGTTTGATGGAGTCGTCCGGCCCAGGCGCGAGCCTTCACTCCTACCCTTCCCACTCCATGTATCTGAAGGCGATCAACCTGAAGGGCTTCAAGTCCTTCCCCGACCGCACCCGGCTGACCTTCTCGCCGGGCGTCAGCGTGATCGTCGGACCGAACGGCTCGGGCAAGTCGAACATCACCGACGCCGTGCTCTGGGCGCTCGGCGAGCAGAGCCCGTCGGCGATCCGCGGTCAGCAAATGCGGGACGTGATCTTCGCCGGCGGCAACGGCCAGTCGCCCCGGCGCTTCGCCGAGGTGGAGATCGTGATCGACAACTCCGAGGGGCGCGCCGCCAGCGAGTTCTCGGAGATCTCGATCTCCCGGCGGATCGAGCGGACCGGCGATGGCGAGTACCGGCTCAACGGGGCCCGCTGCCGCCTGGTCGACGTCCTCGAGGCCCTCTCCGACACCAATATGGGCCGGGAGGCGCACTCGGTGATCAGCCAGGGGAAGGTGGAGGAGATCGTCAGCTCCAAGCCGCGCGACCGCCGGCTGCTGATCGAGGAGGCCGCCGGCCTCGGCAAGCACCGGAAGCGGCGCCACAGCGCCCAGCTCAAGCTCGACCGCACGCGCGACAACCTCGAGCGAGCCCTCGACGTGGAGCGGGAGGCGCGCTCGCGGCTCCGTCCGCTGAAGCGCCAGGCCGAGGCGGCGGAGCGGACCGCCAAGCTGGTCCGAGAGACGAACGAACTCCAGGCGAAATTGGTCGCCGAGGCCCTGCTTGGCCAGCGCACCCAGCTCGCCGCGGCCAACACCAAGCTGGCTGAGGTCAAGTCCAAGCGCGACTCGGTGGAGCGGCGCTTTGAGGAGATGCGCGCCCGCCGCACCGCGATCGAGGAGCGGATCGCCGCCGGCGAGGAGGGACGCCGCCGGCAGGCCGAGCTGCTCACCGAGGCGCGTACGGCAACCGAGCGCGTTGGCGCCCGGGCGGAGTCCCTGGATCTCGCCGAGCGCGACCTGCGCGGCGCCCTGGGCGAGCGGCAGCTACGGCTGGACGCGATGGACGAACAGCCGGACGAGGCCGCCGGCGCTGCTCGGATCGCCGACCTGGAGGCCGAGCTCGCCAAGCTCGGGGCCGACGCATCCGAGGAGGGGGAGCGGCTGCGTCGCGAGGCGGACGAGGCGGAGCGGCAGCGCGGGGTCGCGAAGGGGGCTCTGGAGCCGCTCGAGGCAGCCGAGGAGGAGCTCAGCGAAGCGTTGCGCCGCGCGACCCAGATGCACGAGCGAGCCCGTGCCGAGACGCAACAGGCGTCGGAGCGCAAGGCCGCCCTCGCGGGCGAGCTCGCGGCCGTCGAGGCGAAGTTGGCGGCGGCCGCGGTGGAGGGCGAGCACGAGGCGCTCGCCGGCCTGCTCGAGACCGGGTCCGGCCTGGAGCGAGCCCTCTCGGCGGTGCTCGGGGAGCGCCTGCGCGCCTCGATCGTCGGCAGCGTCGGCGAGGGCCGTCTGCGGCTCGCCGGCGCCGAGGGTGCGGCTCGGGCGCTGCTCTCGTCCGGTCCCGCCCGGTCGACGTCGAATTCTCCAAAGGACGGCGCTCGCCGCCTGCTCGACCTGATCGAAGCGCGGGGCGAGGCCGGCCCGATCACCGAGCGGCTGCTGGCGGATGCCTGGCTGGTGGACGACCTCGAGGGACTGGCCGAGGGCTTCACCGGGGTCGCGGTCACGGTCGACGGCGAATGCTTCGACGCCGCCGCCGCCGAGATCCGGCGCCTGCCGCGAGAGGGAACCGACCCGGCCCTCGCCGCCCGCTCCGAGCGCGAGGAGCTTGCCTCCCGGCTCGCCCAGCGCGAGCAGACCGAGGAGCGGGCGCGACGCGACCTCGAGCGCGCCGAGGCCGCGCTGGCCGAGGCTCGGACGCGCGAGGAGGAGTCCCAGCGCGCCCTGCGCGACGCGCGGCGCGACCTCGACCGGGCCGCCGAGGAGGCGAGCCGCACCGCCTGGCTCGCCGACCGCCACGCCGAGCGAGGCGAGGAGGGCGGTTCCGGGGCGATCCAGCGGGCCAAGCTGGAGGCGGAGCTGGCCGCTGAGCGTCGCCACGCCGAGGCCGCGGAGCGTGCACGCCAGAAGCGGGTGCGCGACCGCCAGGAACTCGAGCGGCGGATCTCGCTGGAACGGGAAACACTGCCGGCGCTGGCCCGGGCGCGCGAGGCCCTGCTCCGGCTCGGTGCGGCGCTGGAGCGACACGCCGAGACGCTCGCTGAGGCCGACGGGGAGGGCGGGGGCGACATCGCCGCCGAGCTGCGCGAGTGCTCCCAGCAGGAGTTCGGCCTGCAGTCGGAGCTGCGGGAGGCGAGCGAGGCGATGACGGTCGCGGAGGTAGAGGCGACCCAGCTGCGTACCCAGCGCGACGAGAGCGCGGCCGAGCTCGAGCGGCTCGGGGCGGCCCTCGGCGAGGAGCTCGAGGCGGCCGAGCAGCCGCTGGACGACGAGGAGCGTGAGGCGATCCAGGCCCGGCTCGCCCGGCTGGAGCGCAACCGCGGGCAGATCGGGCCGGTCAACCCCCTGGCGGAGCGCGAGTACGCCGAGGCGCGGGAGCACGTCACGGAGCTGGCCGAGCAGCGCAAGGACCTGGAGAAGGCGATCGACGAGCTCAAGGCGCTGGTGCGGCGCACGGATCGCGAGATCGCCGCCGCCTTCGAGGAGACCTTCGAGGCGGCCGCGCGGGGGTTCGAGGAGATGGTGGCGGAGCTCTTCCCGGGCGGGAAGGGCCGGCTGCGGCGCGTCGACATGGGCGGCGGCCCGCGCCCGTTCGCCGGGCAGGCGCCCGAGCCGGAGGACGGTGTCGATGAGGATGACGAGTTGACACCGCCGGACGAGGACGGCGGGGTGGAGATCGAGGTTACGCCGGCGGGCAAGTCGACTCGCCGCCTCTCCCTTCTCTCCGGCGGCGAGAAGTCGCTGGTCGCCCTGGCCTTCGTCTTCGCCGTCCTGATGGCGAGGCCGTGTCCCTTCTACATCCTGGACGAGGTCGAGGCCGCCCTGGACGACATCAACATCGATCGCTTCCTGCGGCTGGTGCGCCGCTTCGCCGAGCGCTCTCAGTTCGTCGTAGTCACGCACCAGAAGCGGACCATGGACGCCGCCGACATCCTCTACGGGGTGAGCATGGGCGGCGACGGCGTCACCAAGGTGGTCTCGCGCAAACTGCCACGCGACGAACTCGAGACGCTGCCGGGCGAGCCCGAGGCCGAATCGGCAGCCGAAGCGGCCTAGCTTCGTCCGCGTAGTTAGCCTCCGCCGCCATGGCGACGAGCTGGCAGGAGGCCTTCGACCTCGGCGATCGCGAGGTGCCGCGGGTCGCGGAGCAGGAGGAGCGCGCGGGCGTCTTCCGGCGGCTCCGCGAGGGGCTTACTCGCAGCCGGCAGGCGCTCACCGCCGAGCTCTCCTCCAGCTTCACCGAGCGGATCGACGAGGCGACCTGGGAGCACCTCGAGGAGGCGCTGATCCTCGCCGACGTCGGCGCGCCCACGACCGCCGCGGTGGTGCGCCGCCTGGAGGACGAGGTGGAAGCCGGCGAGATCACCGGCGGTGAGGCGCTGCGGGAGCGGCTGATCCAGGTGTTGGCGGAGACCGCGACGCCGCAGGGTGAGGAGGGGGGCCGCATGCACCTGCGCGAACGCCCCTCGGTCGTGATGGTCGTCGGGGTGAATGGCACCGGCAAGACGACGACGATCGGCAAGATCGCCTGGCACCTGCGCCAGGAGCTCGAGCTCGACGTGATCGTCGCGGCCGCGGACACCTACCGGGCCGCAGCCGTAAACCAGCTCGCGGAGTGGGCGGACCGCGCGGACACCCAGATCGTCCGGGGCACCGAGGGGGGCGATCCCGGGGCGGTCGCCTTCGACGCGGTCGCGGCCGCGCAGGCCCGCGACGCGGATGTGGTGATCTGCGACACCGCCGGTCGCCTCCACACGCACGGCAACCTGATGGAGGAGCTGGCCAAGGTGAGGCGCGTGATCTCGAAGCAGATCGAGTCCGCCCCTCACGAGACACTGGTCGTGATCGACGCCACCACCGGCCAGAACGGGGTCCGCCAGGCCCAGGAGTTCTCGAAGGCCGTCGAGGTGACCGGGGCGGTCCTCACCAAGCTCGACGGCAGCGCCAAGGGCGGCGTCGCCCTGGCGATCGCCTCCGAGCTCGGTATCCCGGTGAAGCTGATCGGGATCGGCGAGTCGCTCGAGGACCTGAGGCCGTTCGACGCCGAGCAGTTCGCGAGGGCGCTGCTCGAGGAGTAGCGGGCGAGTAGACGCGGCTTACGCCGCCTGCAACAGCCCGCACGCCCGAATCCGGCAGTGCGGGGATGCTGAACCGGTGGCCACAGGGGAAGCAGAATCCTCGCCCTGCTCGGGGCGATCGCTGCCGTTTCGCTGGCGGCCCCGGCGACGGCGAGCGCCGGCAGCGCGGACGTCGCCGCGCTGCAGGTCGCGATGAGCGCCCTCGGGCTCTACCAGCATCCGGTCGACGGGGTCACCGGGCCCTGGACCCAGGAGGCCGTGCGCACCTTTCAGTCGCAGCACAGCCTGGCCGTCGACGGTGTCGCCGGCGCGCAGACGCGTGCGGCTCTGGGCAGGCGGGGCAAGCCGGACCTCGGCGCTCGCCCGATGCACCAGGGGCAGCGCGGCTGGGACGTGGCCGAGCTCCAGTTCCTGCTCCACGAGCGCGGCTTCGAGCCCGGCGGCTTCGACGGCGGCTTCGGCCCCAACACGGAGAACGCGGTGCGGCGCTATCAGAACGCTGCGCACATCAGCGTCGACGGGGTGGCCGGCCCGACGACCGTCAACGCACTCCGCACCGGCCCCGTGATCACCACCGGGGTGCCGAGCAGCCCCGTCCGCTTCTTCCAGCCCGTACCGGGCGCGATCGGCGACCGCTTCGGCTGGATCCCGCCCGGGCGCTGGCACACCGGCCTCGACTTTCCCGAGCCGAAGGGGACGCCGATCCACGCCGGCGGCGTCGGCGTGGTGTCCTTCGCCGGCTTCAACACCGGTGGCTACGGGAACCTGGTCGTGATCAGCCACCGGCTCGGTTACGAGAGCTGGTACGCCCACATGTCGGAGATCGCCGCCACGCCGGGCGAGTCGGTTTCGGGTGGGCAGACGATCGGCTATGTGGGCTCGACCGGGCACTCGACCGGCCCGCACTTGCACTTCGAGGTGCGCCACTTCGGGACACCGGTCGACCCGGCCCCGTACCTGCTCGGGTATCGCTCGACCGGGGTCAAGCATCGTCGCGCGCGGACGTGCCGCCCGAACGCCGACGCGCGCGGCCGCGGAGCGGACCCGCTGACGGCGCGCCTCGACCGCTGCCCGTAGTGCGAGGGTGCCCGTCAGGGCAACCCGCTTTCTGTAGGGCCTAAGCTCAGTCGTTCATGTTCGATCAGCTCTCAGAGCGCCTCCAGGGCGTGCTCTCCGACGTCCGCTCGCGGGGCAAGTTGTCGGAGGAGGACGTCAACAGGGCTTTGCGCGAGGTGCGGCTCGCGCTGCTCGAGGCCGACGTCAACTTCAAGGTCGTCAAGGACTTCACGGCCGCGCTCAAGGAGCGCCTCGCCGGGGCGGAGGTCTCGGAGGCACTCAACCCAGGGCAGACGGTGATCAAGGCCGTCAACGACGAGCTCACCGCGCTCATGGGCGGCTCGGGTCGGGACCTCGTCTTCGCTCCCAGCGGCCTGACCGTGATCCTGATGGCCGGCCTGCAGGGCTCGGGCAAGACCACCGCGTGCGCGAAGCTCGCCAAGCTCCTGGCGAAGCAGAACAAGGACGTCGCCCTCGCCGCCTGCGACCTGCAGCGGCCGGCGGCTGTCGAGCAGCTCGAGAAGCTCGGCGCCCAGGCGAAGGCGCATGTCTACTCGCAGCCCGGTGAGACCGACGCCGTCAAGGTCGCCTCCTGGGCGCGCGACGAGGCGGTGCGCGAGAACCGCGACGTCCTGATCGTCGACACAGCGGGGCGGCTCCACGTCGACCAGGAGCTGATGGACGAGCTGGCCAAAGTCCGCAAGGTGACCAAGCCACACGACGTGCTGCTCGTCCTCGACGCGATGACCGGTCAGGACGCGGTCAACGTGTCAGAGAGCTTCGCCGAGGTCGCGGACTTCGACGGGGTACTGATCACCAAGCTCGACGGCGATGCCCGCGGCGGCGCGGCCCTCTCGGTTCGTGCCGTCACCGGCAAGCCGATCATGTATGCGTCGACCGGCGAGAAGCTCGATGAGCTGGAGCGCTTCCACCCGGACCGGATGGCGGGGAGGATCCTGGGGATGGGCGACGTCATGTCGCTGATCGAGAGGACGCAGGACGAGTTCGACGAGGACCAGGCGGCGGACCTCGAGCGGAAGATCCGCAAACAGCAGTTCACCCTGGACGACTTCCTCACCCAGATGAAGCAGGTGAGGCGGATGGGGCCGCTCGGCAACCTGATGAAGATGGTGCCCGGGATGGGGAAGGCGATGCAGGGGATGGGCCGGGTGGACGAGCGCGAGCTCGACCGGCTCGAGGCGATCATCCAGTCGATGACCCCGTTCGAGCGGGCGCACCCGAGCGAGATCAACGGCTCCCGCCGCAAGCGGATCGCCACAGGGTCGGGAACCACGGTCCAGGCCGTCAACCGCCTGGTCAAGCAGTTCGGCCAGATGAACAAGCTGATGAAGCAGCTGTCCGAGGGCAAGATGCCCGACCCCCAGCAGCTCATGAGGGGCATGCGATGACCAGCGACGTCCTCTAACCTCCGCCGCCGCATGTCCGTGAGAATTCGACTTCGCAGGGTCGGCAGCAAGAAGAACCCGATCTGGAGGGTTGTCGTGGCAGACCAGCGCTCTCCACGAGACGGCCGCACGATCGAGACGATCGGCCAGTACAACCCGCAGACCGACCCGTCGCTGATCGTGATCGACTCCGATCGCGCCCGCCACTGGCTCGAGAAGGGCGCCCAGCCGACTCGAACCGTGGCAACGCTGCTTCGCACCCAGGGCATCGAGGCGACCGGCCGCTAGGCCGGCCGGCGCGGCATGCGCGAGCTGCTCGAGTTCCTGGCCCGCTCGCTGGTAGAGGATCCCGACGCTGTCGAGGTCACCGAGGTCGAGGCGATCGACGGCGAGGTCGTGCTCGAGCTCGACGTGGCGGACGACGACCTGGGCCGCGTGATCGGACGCGGCGGGCGCGTCGCCAACGCGCTGCGCTCGGTGATGAAGGCCGCGGCGACCCGCGAGGAAAAGCGCGTCGTCGTCGACATCCTGGACTAGTGGTCATTGATGTCTTCACGCTTTTCCCGGAGCATTTCGAGTGGTTCCTGCGCCAGCGGCACGTCGCCAACGCCCTCGCAGCCGACAACGAGCTCCGCTTCCGCAACTACCGCGACGCCACGCCGCTGAGCGCCGGTCAGGTCGACGACGCGCCCTACGGCGGCGGAGCGGGAATGGTGATGCGGGTGGACGTCGTCGACGCGGCGCTCGAGGCGGTCTACGGCAGCGATCGGGACGCGGTTCGCAAGGTGGCGCTGGCGCCCTCCGGTCGCCTCTTCGACGAGGGGCTGGCGGCCGAGCTGGCGGCGGAGCCGCACCTGGCGCTGCTCTGCGGGCGCTACGAGGGCTTCGACGAGCGCGTCGTCGAGCACCTGGCCGACGAGTCGATCTCGATCGGGCGCTTCGTCCTGGCCGGCGGAGAGCTGCCGGCGATGGTGATCTCCGACGCGCTGCTGCGCAAGCGGCCGGGCGCCCTCGGGGACGCGGAGAGTGTCGTCGAGGAGTCCTACAGCGCGGCTCTCGAGGGCGCGCCGGAGTATCCGCACTACACGCGGCCGGCCACCTACCGCGGCTGGGAGGTGCCCGAAGTGCTGCTCTCGGGCAACCACGCCCGGGTGCAGGAGTGGCGGCTCGAGCAAGCCCGCCGTCGGGTGGAGTGAGGCTTCTCCGCTAACCTTCCGCGTCGCGGCGCGGCCCCTTCGGCTCGCGCTCTTTTTGAGTCCAGACCCCGCGCATCTGATGAGCACAGTCATCGAAAGCCTCGAGCAGCGAGCGATCAAAAAGCGCCCTCGCTTCGCCGCGGGCGATCGCGTGCGGGTGCACTTCCAGGTCGTCGAGGGGAATCGCAGGCGGACCCAGGTCTTCGAGGGAATCGTGATCAAGCGGCAGGGCAGCGGCGCGCGCGAGACATTCACGGTGCGCAAGCAGTCGTTCGGTGTCGGCGTCGAGCGGACATTCCCGCTGCACTCGCCGAAGATCGAGAAGCTCGAGGTTGCGGCGCGCGGCGACGTCCGCCGGGCGAAGCTCTATTACCTCCGTGAGAAGGTCGGCAAGCGCGCCCGGGTCGCGGAGCGGCGCTGGGGCATCGAGGACGAGATACTGGTTGCCGAGGAGGAGGCCGAGGCGGTCGACGCCGAGGGTGTCGCGGTCAGTGAGGCCGAGGCCGAGGTGGTCGAGCCGGCCGAGGAGGAATCCGAGGGCGGGGAGGAGCAGCCGGCCGCCGAGGAGCAGCCCGCTGAGGAGCCAGAGCCGGCTGCGGAGCAGCCGGCAGATGAGGAGCGTGGGGACCAGGCGGAGGCGCAGTCGCAGCCCGAGCCCGAGGCGGAGGCCACCGCCTCCACCGACGAGGCAGAAGACTGAGGATCCCGAGACCCCACAGCACCCAGGGCGCGCTCCTCGAGCTCGTCATCATCGTCGCGCTCGCTCTCGGGCTGGCGCTGGGGATCCAGGCCTTCATCGTCAAGCCGTACCAGATCCCCTCGGAATCGATGGAGCCGACGCTCGATGTCGGCCAGCGGGTGCTGGTCAACCGGTTCCTCTACCACTTCGCCGATCCGAAGATCGGCGACATCGTCGTCTTCCACCCGCCGCAGGGAGCGAACGGTGGCGGTGGCAGCGGGGAGTGCGGCGATCCGCGCACCGGCGCGGGCGGCTCGAGCGGAGCGGCCTGTGACGAGCCGACGCCCCAGGAGGCCGACGTGAACTTCATCAAGCGGATCGTGGCCGGGCCCGGGGACACGCTCAGCGTCGAGAACGGTCACCCGGTCGTGAACGGGAAGGTGGCTCAGGAGGACTTCATCCGGCCCTGCACGCCCGGCGGAGCCTGCAATTTGCCCAAACAGATCACCATCCCGCCCGATCATTACTTCATGATGGGCGACAACCGTGGGTCAAGCGACGACAGCCGCTTCTGGGGACCGATCCCCCGAGACTGGATCATCGGCAAGGCCTTCGCCACCTACTGGCCCCCAGACCGGGTCGGGATCTTCTAGCGGGGCCGAGCGGCGCAAGCGCCGCACCGCCGCGCGGCTCTTCCGCTTCGACCGCTCCTTCGGGCGCCGTTTCGTCGCGGGTGTCGACGAGGCCGGCCGGGGCTCGCTCGCCGGGCCGCTGCTCGCGGCAGGGGTGCTGATCGACCTGGAGCGGATCGGACGCTCCGAGCGGCTCGCGCTGGCGCGCCTCGACGACTCCAAGCAGAAGAGCGAGGAGGAGCGGGAGCAGCTTTATCCCGCGGTGATCCGGGGGGCCGCACATGTCTCGATTGCGGTCCGGTCACCGCGCTGCATCGATCGCAACGGGCTGCACGTCTCCAACATCGCCGCCCTCACGGCCTGCATGGGCGCGGTCGCGCAGGTCGACTCGACTCGCCTGGTGGACGGCTTCCGGCTGCCCGCCTGCGAGCTCGAGCACACGCGGGTCGTCGACGGAGACGCGCGCAGCGCGGCGATCGCTGCCGCCTCGGTGATCGCCAAGGTGACCCGGGACCGTTACATGCGCCGGGTGGCGGCGGCGTACCCGAAGTGGAGCTTCGAGGGCAACGTCGGCTACTCGACGCCTGAGCACCGCGAGGCGATCATGCGTCACGGCATCTGCCCGCTGCATCGGCGCTCGTTCGCTTCGGTGGCTTACTCCCAGCTCGACCTGGTCTCAGCGGCGGGGGATTTCGAGGAGGCGCCGGAATCAGAAGGCCTCGCGGACGTGATCGACATACGCGAGGCCATCCGCGCCGAAGCTGACCCCGACGACGTCGAAGCGGTAGCCGAGGACGCCTGACGGGCCTCGGCCCGCCGCGATCCACTCGCGCGCGAGCAGGCGCAGCTTGCGCTGCTTGCGCGGCCCGACGGCGTGTGCCGGACGCTCCGGTCCGGTCGCGGCTCCCTCGCGTCCTGCCTTGACCTCGACGAAGACCAGGGTTTCTCCGTCGAGCGCGACCAGGTCGAGCTCGCCGGAGCTGAGGCGCACGTTGCGCTCGACGATCCGCCAGCCGGCGCGCAGCAGCCGCTCGGCGACCAGCTTCTCGGCCCGGCGCCCAAGTCTCTGTCTGGCGTAGGTCACTTCGTCAGCCTGCTCGGGTGCCGGTGGCTCGGGGTACGTGCATCGCAACGAGGGCGGGACGGGGTCGTCACTATCCGCGCACGAGGCGCTCATCCCTCGGCCCTACGGTCGAGGGATGTTCGCGATCGCACGCACCTTCGCCCTGATCGGCGTTGCCGCCGAGCCGGTGCACGTCGAAGTGGACATCGGGGGCGGCCTGCCCTCGTTCACGATCGTCGGCTTGCCCGACGCAGCGGTGCGGGAGTCACGCGAGCGGGTCCGCTCGGCGCTGATCAACTCCGGCTTCAGCTATCCCCAGCACCGCGTCACCGTCAACCTCGCCCCGGCGGACGTGCGCAAGGCGGGCCCGGGTTTCGACCTTGCGATCGCCGCGGCCCTGCTGGTGGCGAGCGGCCAGCTGCCGGGCACGGTTCTGGGTCGCTACGCCTTCGCGGGCGAACTGGCGCTCGACGGGGCGATCCGGCAGGTGTCTGGGGCGCTCGCGATGGCCGAGGGGGCGCGGGGCTGGGGAATGAGAGGCGTGGCGGTGGCGCCGGGGGATGCGGGGCAGGCTGCCCTGGTCAATGGCATCGAGGTCGTGCCCGTCGAACACCTGGCGAGACTGCGCGAACTGGGCGAGGGGGAGATCGACCCGGTGCCGGTGACGGCGCCGCCCGAGCCGCAGGACGAGCTGCCCGATCTCGCCGACCTCCGCGGCCACCCGGTGCTGCGCCGCTGCCTGGAGATCGCAGCGGCGGGAGGCCACAGCCTGCTGCTGATCGGCCCGCCAGGCGGTGGCAAGACGCTTGCGCTCCAGCGGCTGCCCTCGCTGCTGCCTCCGCTCAGCGCGGAGGAAGTGATCGAGGTGACGAGGATCGCGGGCGTCTGCGGCGAGAACGGAGAACCGCGCCTGCGGCGCCCGTTTCGCGCCCCGCATCACACCGTCTCGGGGCGGGCGCTGATCGGCGGCGGCAACCCGCCGCGTCCCGGCGAGGTGACCAGGGCGCACCGGGGCGTGCTGCTGCTCGACGAGCTCGGCGAGTTCCGCCGCGACGCCCTCGAGGCGCTGCGGGTCCCGCTCGAGGAGGGCTCGGTGACCGTCACCAGGACCACGGGTACGGTCTCCCTGCCATGCAGGTTCACGCTGGTGGCGGCCTCGAACCCCTGCCCGTGCGGCAACGGCCCCGATTCGGGAGAGTGCGACTGCCACCCCGGGGCGGTCACCCGGTACCTGGCGAAGCTGAGCGGGGCGCTCGCGGACCGGATCGACATCAGCCTCAATGTGGAGCCGCCCCCGGCCGAGGAGCTGGCCGAGGAGGAGGGCGAGAGCTCCGCGGAGGTCCGCGAGCGCGTGCTGCGCGCCCGGGCCGTTCAGGAGCGGCGGCTCGGGCCTGGCCGCTGCAACGGCGAGATGACGCCGAGCGAGGTGCGGCGGCACTGCACGCTCGACGCCCAGGGTCGCGCGACCCTGGAAGGTGGGCACCGCCGCCTCGGACTGAGCGCGCGAGGCTGGGATCGCTGCCTCCGTCTGGCGCGAACGATCGCCGACCTTGCAGGCGAGGAGCGGATCGCCGAGTCGCACGTCTCCGAGGCGCTCGATCGCCGCAGGCGCGGCGAGCGATGAGCGCGCAGGCCCGCCCCGGCGCATGTGGACACTGCCTGCGCCGGGCCTGGCTGGTGGGCTCGCTGGCGGGACACATCGAAGAGGTCGTCGACCGATCCTCACCGGGCAGCCGGGCCCACGAGCTGCTCGCCCTGCCCGACGACAGGCTGGCGGAGGCGGTGGCGCGCACGCGTGCAGCCAGCGTCGTCGAGCAGGCCGCCGCGCGGGATCCGGAACACCTGCTCGCCGCGATAAGCGCCGCCCGGGCCTGGGCCTGCTGCCGCCACGACGAGCTCTACCCGGAGGCGTTGGCCGACCTCGGTGACCCCCCCGCGGTGTTGTTCGGACGTGGGGATCCGGAGCTGCTGCGAGAGCTTGGCCGCGACTCGGCCGTCACGATCGTCGGCTCCCGACGGCCCAGCGCCTACGGGCGGGAGCTGGCGACCAAGCTCGGCCGCGAGGTCGCCTCCTGCGGCATGGCAGTCATCAGTGGGATGGCGATGGGGATCGATTCCTGCACGCACGCGGGAGCGCTGGAGGCGGAGGGGTTGACGGTGGCGGTGCTGGGGACGGGCGTCGACGTGCCCTACCCGCCGCGCTGCCGCAGGCTCTACGAGGAGATCATTGAGCGGGGCCTGGTGCTCGCGGAGCTGCCGCCTGGGACCACGGCGCGGCGCTGGATGTTCCCGGCGCGCAACCGGATCATGGCCGCGCTCGGCGGGATGACGATCGTCGTCGAGGCTCGGGAGCGCTCGGGCTCGCTGATCACGGCGGAGCTGGCCCAGCAGGTCGGGCGCGAGGTCGGCGCGGTCCCCGGCCGGGTCGGCAGCTCGCCGGCGGCGGGCGCCAACGCGCTGATTCACGACGGCGCCTGCCTGATCCGCGACGCCCAGGACGTTCTCGATGCCCTGCTCGGTCCCGGCGCTGCGTCGAGGCTGCGCGCGGCATCCGGGCCGGCGCTCGATCCGGATCTGGCGGCAGTGCTGGGGCTGGTCGAGGGCGGCGCCTGCAGCCCGGACGCGCTCGCCCGGGGGTCGGGCCTGGCAGCCGGCCCGCTGGCCTCGGTGCTGGTCCGCCTCGAGCTCGACGGCTACCTGCGCTCGGACTCGGCGGGGCGCTATGAGCGCACGACGCTGGCGCTCCCTGAGCGGGACGCGGCCCCTCACTAGCCTTCCCGGCGTGAACGATCAGCGGCGCGTGCCGGTGGCGATGACGATCGCCACCTCCGACTCCGGCGGTGGGGCCGGGATCCAGGCGGACCTCAAGGCCTTCGCCCGCTGCGGTGTGCACGGCACCTCCGCGATCGTCGCGCTGACGGCGCAGAACACCCACGAGGTCGTCTCGGTCGAGACCCTGCCGCGCAAGTTCATCCTCGACCAGGTGCGAGCGGTCACATCGGACCTCGGGGTCGACGCGGTCAAGATCGGCATGCTCTTCGACACCCCGACGATCGAGGCGGTCGACGAGGCCCTCGGCCTGATTGGTGAGGCACCGATCGTGCTCGATCCGGTGATGGTCGCCGAGAGCGGCGCGGTCCTGCTGAAACCGGAGGCGGTGCGGGCGCTGATCGAGCTGATCGTGCCGCGCGCGACCGTGGTGACGCCGAACCTGGCCGAGGCCCGCGAGCTGACTGGGCTCGGCGGTCAGGCCGCGCCCGAGGACCTGGTCCGAGCGGTGCACGCACTGGGTTCCGAGGTCGCAGTGGTCACCGGGGGACACCTCGACGACGGGGCGGACCGCTTCTTCGACGGCGAGACCCTGGAGGAGATCCCGGGAGCACGTCATCCCGATGGCGCGGCGCACGGTTCCGGCTGCACCCACTCGTCGGCCCTGGCGGCGCGGCTTGCACTCGGCGACAGCCCGCTCGAGGCGGCCCGCGAGGCGCGCCGGATCACGGCGGATGCGGTTGCGAACGGCCTGCGCGACCTGGGCGCGGGGGCCGGCCCGGTCGACGTACTGGCGGCAGTCCTCGAACCGCCTCGCGAGAAATGACGGTCTCAGATCGCCGCCAGGCTGCGTCCTCGGTCGCCCGAATAGGGCACCGCTATTCGGGCTCCCTGCGTCCTTGCCTGGCCGCGCTTGGGCCTCGTCATTTCTCGGCGAACGATCCGAGGACGGCCGCAAGGCATAATCGGCTCATGAAGCTGCTTCGCATGACTCCGGGAAAGGGCGACGTGCTGCTGGCGGAAGGGGATCCGAAGGTGGCCGAGGACGAGGAGCGCCTCGTCCGCGAGTTCCGGCGCCAGCTCGATCTGGGCATGTGGGCGGCGGTCCCGCACGAGGGGCCGGGTGGGCGCCGCGAGGCGACCATGGTCCGCGACTTCTCCGAGGTCCCGGCGGCGGCCGAGCGCGTGATCTTCTTCCCCAGGGCGGCCGGCGGCTGATGCGACGCCGTTACGTCCGGAACCCGGCGCGCGAGCGCCGCGCCGAGCAGCGGGCCCGCGAGCTGCTCCGCTCGACGGCGGGCGAGGCTGCCCTCGAGATGTTCGAGCGCTTCGGCCTGCTCTTGATGGAGAACGGTGAGTACGGCTACCTGATCTACCCGCAACGGCCGATCGTCGCCTATGACGCCGCCACGGGCGAGCTGCTCAGCGAGTACTGCGTCCGCTTTCGCGACGGCTCGGAGCCGGAGGCGGGAGAGCGGCTCCCGGACGCGGACGACGTCCTCGCCAAGTGGATGGCGCTGCGCGCCGACGAGTACGAGCTGATCGGCACGGCAAACGTCCACCCGCTCGGACGCCAGCTCGACCCGGCGATGGTGCGCCGCGACCTCGCGGCCATACGCGACTGGCGGGCTGCCGCGTGAGCACGCCCGCCAAGACCAACGGCGCCACGCGTCCCCGTTCCAGCAAGGTCTTCGACGGTCCCGAGCGCGCCTTCGCGCGCGCCTACATGAAGGGGATCGGCTTCGGCGACGACGATCTGCGCCGCCCGACGGTCGGGATCGCGAACACCTGGATCGAGGCGATGCCGTGCAACTTCCATCTCCGCGGGCTCGCCGAGCACGTCAAGGAGGGGGTCCGCGCCGCCGGGGGCACGCCGCTCGAGTTCAACTCGATCGCGATCTCCGACGGAATCACGATGGGGACCGAGGGGATGAAGACCTCGCTGGTCAGCCGCGAGGTGATCGCCGACTCGATCGAGCTGACCGCCCGCGGCTACCAGTTCGACGCGGTGATCGCGCTCTCCGGCTGCGACAAGACGATCCCAGGCTGCGTGATGGCGCTCGCCAGGCTCGACATCCCCTCGCTGATGCTCTACGGCGGCTCGATCCTGCCCGGTACCTGGCGGGGCCACGACGTGACGATCCAGGATGTCTTCGAGGCGATCGGCAAGCACGCCACCGGCGAGATGTCGGATGACGACCTCTACGAGCTCGAGGGCTGCGCCAGCCCGGGAGCGGGGGCCTGCGGCGCCCAGTTCACGGCGAATACGATGGCCTGCGCCTTCGAGGTGATGGGGATCACGCCGATGGGCTCGGGCATGGTCCCGGCGGTCGCCGGAGCTCGCGAGCAGGTGGCCCGCGAGGTCGGCGAGCTGGTCATGAAGGTGCTGGCGGACGATCTGCGCCCCAGCCAGATCATCACCAAGGACTCGCTCGAGAACGCGATCGCGACGGTCTGCATGTCGGGTGGCTCCACCAACGGCGTACTCCACCTGCTGGCGGTCGCCAACGAGGCGGGGATCGAGCTTTCGATCGACGACTTCGATCGCATCTCCGAGAAGACCCCGCTACTCGGGGACCTCAAGCCGGGTGGCCGCTTCGTGGCCAAGGACCTCTACGAGGCCGGCGGCGTCGGTGTGCTCGCCAAGCGCCTCGACGAGGCGGGCGTGCTGCACCGGGACGCGCTCACCGTCACCGGCCGGACGGTCGGCGAGGAGGCCGAGGCGACCGAGGAGACCCCGGCCCAGCAGGTGGTCCGGCCGCTCTCCGATCCGCTCAAGCCGACCGGCGGCCTGGTCATCCTGCGCGGCAACCTTGCCCCGGAGGGCTGCGTCGTCAAGGTGGCGGGGGAGGAGCGCCGCACGCACACCGGCCCGGCGCGCGTCTTCGGCTCCGAGGAGGAGTGCTTCGCGGTCGTGGAGCAGCAAGGCATCAAGCCCGGCGACGTCGTCGTGATCCGCAACGAGGGCCCCTCCGGCGGCCCCGGCATGCGCGAGATGCTGCAGGTGACCGCGGCGCTGGTCGGGGAGGGGATCGGCGACCAGGTGGCGTTGCTCACCGACGGCCGCTTCTCCGGTGCGACCCACGGCCTGATGGCCGGGCATGTCGCACCCGAGGCGATCCGCGGCGGCCCGATCGCCGCGGTCCAGGACGGCGATCAGATCACCCTCGACATCGACGCCCGCCGGCTGGACGTCGACCTCTCCGACGACGAGATCGCGCGGAGAGTGGATGCCTACGAGCCGCCGGAACGCCGCTACAAGCGCGGCGTGATGGCGAAGTACGCGGCGGCGGTCTCCAGCGCCTCCGAGGGCGCCGTTACCGCCTAATCGAGAGAGCCGGCGCGCTCCAGGAAGCTTTCGAGCACGCGGTTGAAGCGAACCGGGCGCTCGATCTGCGGCACGTGCCCGCAACGGTCGAAGATCACCAGCTCGGCGTTCTCGCCGATTCGCTTCCTGTAGGAGAACGCGGCCGGGACGGGCACGACGCGGTCGTTGCGGCCCCAGACGATCAGGGTCGGGACCTCGATCTCCTCGAGGCGGTGGCGGATGTCGTAGCCCCAGAGCGTGGTCAGCGCGTCGGCGTAGCCGGGGCTCTGCAGGGCAGGGACGAGGTTCTCCCAGAGCATCTCGCGCCGCATCGCGTTCGGGTCGTGGAAGACCCCCTGGAAGTAGCTCTTGCGGAGCCGGGGGCGCTTGATCCCGTCCATGTGAAAGCGCAGCAACAGGGGGGCGGCTGCCTTGCCCACCCTCGCGACCATCGACGCGGCCTCCCGTCTGGCCCTCGCCCAGGTGATCCCGGCAGCGGAGACCAGCCCCAGGTCGTCGACTCGCTCGGGATCGGTGATCGCCACCTCGGTGGCGATGAAGCCGCCCATCGAGTTGCCGACCAGCGAGCAGCGGCCGATGCCGAGGCGCTCGCAGAAGTCCCGCAGGAAGCGGCCGTAGGCGGAGATCGAGATTTCCCAGGGCGGCATCCCGCTGGAGCCGAATCCCGGCAGGTCGAGAGCGACCACGCGGTGGGTGCGGGCGAAGTAGGGGATGTTCTCGAGCCAGTTCTGCCAGGCTCCCGAGAGGCCGTGGACGAAGACCAGTGGCGGCCCCTCGCCCATCTCGACGTAGTTCACGCTCGCACCGACCACGTCGACCTGATGGCGGTGCTCACGCCAGTCGATGCGCAGCCACTCGGGATCGGGGTCGCCGTACGGGTCCGGCCCGTCGGCGGGCGTGGCGGGCGGGAGGTGGACCTTGCCGGCCGCCAGGCGCCAGGCGTACTGGGTGTCGCGAGCGATCCGCCGCAACTCGTCGCGGACCGGGTGTTTGGTCCGATCTGGCCGCACCTCTTGCGGCGCCTGCGCGACCTTTGTCTCCTGAGTCACGCGTACCCCATCCGCTCGAGGATCGGGATCTCCCGGATTTGCGGTGGCTGCAGGTGGTCCCAGAGGATCCCGCGCGGCCGTGGATACTGACGGTCGAGCTCGATCACGGCGCGCGGCGTGGCCACCAGGTCGACCGGCAGGTCATGCGCGGTCGTCTGCAGGTGCTCGCGGAGGATCTGGATGGGGTGGACGGTGGTCGCGACCGTGGTGTGCTCGTCGATCTTGCCGGCGTGGATCAGGAGGCCGTACTCCAGGTCCGAGAAGCCGCCGCCCTTGCCAACCCGGGCGCCGCTCAGGTTGACCGCCACCGAGCCGCAGAGGACGAAGTCGATGTCCGGGAGATCCTCCTCGGCGACCACCCGGCCGTGGCGCATCGCGCCCTTGATCGTCGCCGCCTCCCGCACCTGCTTGGCGGAGAGCTTGCGCGGGTCGAGCAGGCGAAATGGGTGGGCGTCGCGCAGACGCGGCACTGCCATGATCAGCGTCTTGCCCTCCTCGAGGGCGGTACGGCGCGCATGTGTCTGCGGTGAGTCCGGGTTCGCCTTGATCACCTGCGCGCGCTTCCAGAGGCGATGCCCGGCGAGCTTCTCTGCCGCGAGCTTCGCCCCGGCGAAGTTCGGGATGCGGCCCTCCGCCCCGGGAAACCGCGAGACGCCCTCGCGGTCCATCGCCTTCCACACGTCCCGGCGGACCTGGTCCTTGGTCCGCATCAGGCCCTGCTGGTGGTCGGCGACATTGCGGACGTGATCCTACGTGCCCGCAAAGCTCGTTGCGAAAGCCACGCGGGCCGGGATCCGCGCGGCGCGATTCGTAGAATCCTGCGAGGGGAAAGCTGATCCAACACCCGCTCATGCGCGCAAAGCTGAAAGTGCATCAGAAGCTGCTGATCGCCCTCACGGTCCTCGTGACCATGGGGCTGCTGCTCGCGGTGGGCGTCTGGGCCTACGACGACGCGCAGAAGGATCAGATCGCGCCGGGCGTCAAGGTCGGCGGCGTGGACATCGGCGGGCGCAGCGCAGACGAGGCCCGCAAGATCATCAAGACCAAGGTGGTCGCACCGCTCCAGCAGCCGGTGGTGGTCAGCTACGACGGCAAGCAGTACACGCTGTCGCCCAAACAGCTCCGCGAGAGCGCCGACGTCAACGGCATGGTCCAGGAGGCGATCGACCGCAGCCGGCAGGGCAACATCTTCGAGCGCGTCACCCGCTACGCCGGCGGCGGCGAGGTGAAGGTGAACCTGGAGCCCAGGGTCACCTACAACAAGAGCGCGGTCAAGGACTTCGTCAACCGGCTCGCCGGGCAGATCGACCAGGACCCGGTGAGCGCCGAGGTGGTCCCGGCGGACGGCGGCGCCAAGCTGCAGAAGAGGGCCGGTGAGGCAGGGCTCGCGGTCGATGAGGGGGCGACCACGAACGCGATCTACGCTGCCGCCCGCACGCCGGGCCGTGACCAGGCGGTCAAGCCGGTCGTCAAGCAGACGAAGCCGGAGGTCACCACCAAGGACCTGCCGCAGGCCTATGCGCGCTACATCGTCATCAACCGCTCGACCTTCACCCTGAGCTTCTTCCATGACCTGAAGCTGCAGAGGAGCTACACGGTGGCGGTCGGCCAGCAGGGCCTGGAGACGCCGGCCGGCCTCTACCACGCCCAGGACAAGCAGGTCGATCCCTCCTGGCACGTTCCGAACTCGGCCTGGGCCGGGAGCCTGGCCGGACAGGTGATCCCGCCGGGACCGGCGGATCCGCTCAAGGCACGCTGGATCGGGATCTTCAACGGCGCCGGCATTCACGGCACCGACGAGGTCTCCTCGCTCGGCCACGCGTTCTCTCACGGCTGCGTGCGGATGGCGATCCCGGACGTGATCGACCTGTACGACCGCGTGCGGGTCGGCGACCCGATCTACATCCTGTAGCGGCCGATAACGCAGGGTCCGGGCGCCGCGCGGCGAAGCTATGTATATGGGCGAGTCGGCTCGAGAGCCCAGCCTGAGCGCTTCCTGGACCGAGGCGCTTAGCGCCTTCGACCGTGACCTCCAGGTCCGCTCGGCCGCCGACGCGACCCGGCGCGCCTACTCGAACGACGTGGGGCAGCTCGCCGAGTGGGCGGATGGCCAAGGTAAGCGGCCCGAGGAGCTCGGCCACCGCGACCTGCGTCGCTTCGCCGCGCAGCTCTCGGAGCGCGGCATCTCGAAGGCCGGGGTCGCCCGCAAGCTGGCCGCGATCCGCTCTTTCTATGCGGCCCTGCTGCGCGCCGGGACCGTTGCGGCGAACCCCGCCGACCTGGTGGCGAGCCCCAAGAAGGAACGCAAGCTCCCGCGCGTCCTCTCTCGCGACGAGATGCAGTCGCTGCTCGATCGCATCCCAACCCGGACGCCGCTCGAGATGCGGGACCGGGCCATGCTCGAGCTCGCCTACTCCTGCGGGCTGCGGGCCGAGGAGGTCGTCAATCTGAACGTTGACTCTCCCGACTTCGACGGCGAGCGGCTCCGCATCGAGGGGAAGGGCGGCAAGACACGGCTCGTGCCGATGGGAGAGCCCGCCCAGGTCGCGCTGCGCGGTTACCTGGAGCGGGGACGGCACGCTCTCATCAATGGTGGGGGCGAGAACGCGCTACTGGTCTCGAAGAGCGGGCGGCGGCTGCACCCGTCGGACGTGCGGCGCCGGCTGCAGCGCTGGGTGCGCGAGGCGGCAATCGCGGGCGGCGTCTCGCCCCATGCGCTTCGGCACTCGTTCGCGACGCACCTGCTGGAGGGGGGCGCGGACCTGCGCAGCATCCAGGAGCTGCTCGGGCACTCCAGCATCTCCACGACGCAGGTTTACACCCAAGTCGAGCCATCCTGGCTGCAAAGCCAGTACGCTCGGAGTCATCCTCGCGCTTGAGGAACATCCCCGAGTGCAGGTGAAAGGCACACGGAAGCCGAGGTAAAGGCGTTGGGTGCCCCGCTCGGTCCGCTCTCGGGCGCGGGAGATCGCCGAGGTGCTCGGGGTCACCGAATCGCGCGTCTCGCAGCTGCACTCGAAGGCCGTGCTGAGGCTGCGCTCACGCCTGAAGTCCTCGGGTTGATCCAGGCCTGACGTTCACATAGGGTCCGTTGCCCATGCCGCACAAGGCCGCCGACCGGATTCGCAACGTCGCCCTGATCGGCCATCGCGGCAGCGGCAAGACCTCGCTGCACGAGGCGATGCTCTTCGAGGCGGGGGTGATCAACCGGCTCGGCCGCGTCGAGGATGGCAGCACCGTCTCGGACTTCGAGCCTGACGAGCAGGCTCGCGAGATGTCGATCGGCGCCACGGTCGCCTCCTTCGAGTACGACGGCCGCAAGATCAACCTGATCGATACCCCGGGCGAGCCCAGCTTCGTCGCCGACACGATCGCCTCGCTGCGCGTCGTCGACGCCGCCGTGGTTGTCGTCAACGCCGTGATGGGCGTCGAGGTGCACACCGATCGCCTCTGGGAGCGGGCCGACCGCGAGGGGCTCGCCCGCCTCGTCTTCGTCAACATGCTCGACCGCGAGCGGGCCGACTTCTTCCGAGCGCTGGAGTCGCTGCAGGCCGCGTTCGGCAACCACGTCGTCGCGACCGAGATCCCGATCGGCTCCGAGCATGAGGTGCGCGGCGTGATCGACCTCGTCGACATGAAGGCCTTCGTCGCCCAGGGCGAGGGTAGGGGCGCGCCCGAGCCTCAGGAGATCCCAGAGGAGCTCCGAGCCCAGGCAGAGGAGTACCGCGAGAAGCTGATGGACGAGGTCGCGGAGAACTCGGATGAGCTGATGGAGCGCTACCTCGAGGGCGAGGAGATCGACCATGACGAGATCGTCACCGTGTTGAAGCGCGGGGTGACCGACGGCAAGATCTTCCCGGTCGCCTGCGGGGTGGCGACCAAGAACCTGGGTACGACCCGGCTGCTTGCGGCACTGGTCGAGGACCTGCCCTCGCCCGCGATGCGGGGCGCGCTCACCGCGATCGGCGAGGACGGGGAGGAGATCGAGATCCCGCCCGACGAGGAGGGGGAGCTCGTCGCCTACGTGTTCAAGACCCACGCCGACCCCTACGCGGGGCGCCTCAATTACTTCCGGGTGCTCTCCGGCGTCGTCAAGGGTGACTCGCAGGTCAGCAACGTCACCCGCCGCGCCAAGGAGCGAATCGGCCAGCTCCTGGTCTCGCAGGGCAAGGAGCACGAGCAGGTCTCCGAGCTGGGCGCCGGCGACATCGGCGCTGTGGCCAAGCTGAAGGAGACTCGGGCGGGCGACGCGCTCGCGGACAAGGACCGGAGGATCTCGCTGCCGCCGCTGGACCTCCCGGCGCCCGTGATGGCGTTCGCGTTCGAGCCCAAGACCAAGGGCGACGAGGAGAAGGCGGCGAGCGCGATCCGGCGCCTCGAGGAGGAGGACCCGACCCTCGACGTCCACCGCGACCAGCAGACCGGGGAGCAGATCATCGCCGGGCTCACCCAGATCCACGTCGAAGTGATCACCGACCGGATGAAGGAGCGCTTCGGCGCGGAGATCAACCTGAAGCCACCGCGCGTTCCCTACCTGGAGTCGATCCGCAAGTCCGCGAAGGCGCACGGCCGCTACAAGAAACAGACCGGCGGCCGCGGCCAGTTCGGCGACTGCCACATCGAGCTCGAGCCGGGCGAGCCCGGGAGCGGGCTCGACTTCGTCGACGCGATCAAGGGCGGCGTCATCCCGAAGGGCTTCATCCCGGCGGTCGAGAAGGGGATCGCCGAGGCGATGGAGCACGGCACCCTGGCCGGCTACCCGGTCAAGGACGTCAAGATCACCCTCTATGACGGCTCACACCACTCGGTGGACTCCTCGGAGATGGCCTTCAAGATCGCCGGCTCCATGGCGTTCAAGCAGGCGATGGAGGACGCCGACCCGGTCCTGCTCGAGCCGATCATGCTGCTCACCGTCAGCGTCCCCGAGGACGTGGTCGGGGACGTCGTCGGCGACCTCAACTCGCGGCGGGGCAGGCCACTCGGCATGGAGGCGAAGGGATCGGCGACCGAGATCAAGGCCGAGGTGCCGATGGCCGAGGTGCTCGACTACGCCCGCGACCTGCGCCAGATCACCGGCGGCCGCGGCGACTACACGATGGAGTTCGCCCGCCACGAGGAGATCCCCGCGCACCTCGCCCAGAAGGTGATCTCCGAGGCGAGGACCGAGGAGCAGGTCAGCGCCTGAAGGGAGTGGTCGTCAACGTCGACGGCGGCTCGCGCGGCAACCCCGGCCCCGCCGCGATCGCGGCGGTGGCCACCGACCCGTCAGGGAAGGTGCTCGCCGAGCGGGCCGAGACGATCGGCGAGGCCACGAACAACGTCGCCGAGTACCGCGCCCTGCTGCTGGGGGTCGAGCTCGCGAAGGAGTTGGGGGCCGACCAGGTCGAGTTCGTGGGTGACTCGAAGCTGATCGTCGAGCAGGTCCGTGGCAATTGGAAGATCAAGCAGGAGCACCTGCGCCCGCTGCGAGCGAAGGCGATCGAGGCGCTCGAGCAGCTGCCGAAGTGGTCGATCCGCCACGTCACGCGCGACGACAACGCCCGCGCCGACGAGCTCCTGAACGAGGCCCTCGATCGGGCATAAAAAGGCCGGGCCCTCGGAGCCCGGCCTTTTCCGCTTGATCGGTCTTCCGTGGGCGGACCTAGAGCCCGATGCCCTTGAGCACCGCCCCGACGCCGCCCTGGTTGAACGGCTCGGTTCCGGGCACGAGGCTGACACCCGCGAAGCCCGGCTCGTTGGCGTGCATGTAGTCGATCTCCTTGGCGATGTTGCCGACGCCGTTCGAGCC
Source organism: uncultured Solirubrobacterales bacterium (assembly GCA_963725475.1). Lineage (GTDB taxonomy): Bacteria > Actinomycetota > Thermoleophilia > Solirubrobacterales > 70-9 > DASUPK01. The sequence continues at coordinate 109,152 of CAVRYR010000004.1, forward strand.
CGCCAGCGGAGCGATCTGGACCGTGCTGAGCACGCCGATGGCCCCGCCGGAGGCGTTCATGAAGCCACTGCCGGAATCGCCCGGGATTCCCGGCGTCGCGGTGTAGACGTCATGGCTCCAGCCGGCGGGCGAGCTGTCCAGCACGACTCCCTGCTTCGGGCTGAGCGCGGTGACGCCCCCGCGGAGCTCCGAGTTGCCGTAGGTGTAGACCGTCGAACCGGCGGCGCCCCAGGCTCCGACGCCTGTCGGCCCGCCGAGTGACGGCACGGACGGGTTGACGTTCGCAACGTCGGCCGGATCCAGCCGAATCAGGGCGAGGTCGTTGAACGAGCAGGTCTCGTCGTCGCTCTCGCGCTTCGACTGCATGGTGAGCCAGCTGTTGTAGACCAGGGTCCCCGGGTGGCTTGCGCCGGTGACGTCGACCGGAGTGCCGAGCGGCAGCGACCCGGAGGTGCAGCCGTTGGTCTCGGTGTTGCCGCCGGTACCCGAGCAGTGGGCGGCCTGCCCGAGGTAGACGTTCGACGAATCCTGGAAGACGAAGTTGGCCGTGCACTGGGCGCCCTCGGTGAAGACCTGGACGCCGGGGTGGATCGTCGCCGAGCTGGCCGGGGCCCAGGCCGAGGCAGCCGCCGGCGCTGTGGCAATGACAGAGATCGCGGCCGAGATGGCGGCAGCGACCAGAGCCTTTCGGTGCATGGATGCTCCCCTCTGGTAGATCCCCAAGACCAGGAGCGCATACCCAAAAGTGTGGACCGTAAACCCGCGAGACCCGTGCCTATACTTGGCGCCCGCTGCGGCTGTAGCTCAGTTGGCTAGAGCGTCTGCTTGCCATGCAGAAGGTCGTGGGTTCGAATCCCATCAGCCGCTTGTCTTGACTCGCAGCCCCGTGGGCCAGGATGGCCCCGGGGCTTCTTCCTTCCGGGAGGCCGTCGCTAGGCTCTCAGTCCACCCGGCGCCTTGGCGGAGTGGCTACGCAGCGGCCTGCAAAGCCGTTTACACCGGTTCGATTCCGGTAGGCGCCTCTGAACGGAGCCCCTGCTAACGCGCGTGTTTCGTTGTTCAGGGGCGCTTTGCTGCCGGGACCCGTGGGCCTGATATGGGCCTATTTATAGGAGGCGGAGCACTCCTGCTTTGCATGGAAAGCTGGTCTTGCCACCGGGGGCGCTGACACATCAGGTCGGGGGGCTGCAGCCAGGTAGGCACCGTAGGATTGCCGCAGTGCCGTTCACGCTCAGGAACCTCAAGGAGGACCTGCCGGACGTCGGGTCCAACTTCGACGGGGCGCCGGACCTGGAGTTCCGCCTGGCGACCGAGGCGCTCGAGCTCGAGCAATCCGGCCTGGGCTACCAGCGCGTGCCACCCGGCTATCGCTTTCCGTACGGCCACACGCACAAGAAGCAGGAGGAGGTGTACGTGGTCGTGCGCGGGAGCGGGCGGATGAAGCTCGACGACGAGATCGTCGAACTCAAGGAGTGGGACGTGGTGCGCGTCCCGCCCGGTACCTGGCGAGGCTACGAGGCCGGGCCGGAGGGCCTCGAGATCATCGTCATCGGCGCGCCCAACCTTGGCGAGGCTCCGCGCGAAGACGTCGAGGGCCAGCGCGACTGGTGGGCTGACTAACTCGATCCGAACTGCCGGCGGCCGTGAGGGCCGAAGTGCAGTCCTGAGCGCCCTCCGATCGCCGCTTTGGACGAAAAGCTCGAATCGAAAGCCCGGTTCCCCGCACGTCACGCCCAAGCCGTGGCGCGGCGAAAAGGCGGTTCTAGGAACCCTGTGCCTCGGAAGGGACGAGGCCGGGGAAGTAGGTCGCGGCCATGCTCCTGACGAAGTCGACGAGCTGCTCCGGGGTGGGCGGGTGATCGGGATCGGTCAGCTCGGCGGGTATTGGACGCCCGGACTGCCGTGCATGCTCAATCAAGCCGGGCCCGATGGCCTTGCCCAGGGTGCTGATCGCCTCGCCGTACGCGACCTTGGTCAGCTGCCAGTCCGGCAGGGGCTTTGGGTGCATCTCCGGCCAGGTGGCCGGGTCTCTCGGGGTCTCCCGGGAGAGCAGATGCTCAAAGGAGCGGGCGGCTGCCTCACGGTCGGTGAAGGGATCGCCGAGGTCCCAGACCTTGCGAAGCGTGGCGAGTAGCGAGGTGTGTCGGTACTCCTCGTTGATCACGATGCCCTCGTCGACCCACGGAGAGACGATGACCCCCGGCACGCGATAGCCCGAGCGGTCGAAGCTGAAGTCGCACTGCCCCTTGGGAGCGCCTGAGTCCGGCGGCTCAGCCGGCCCGGGCGGCACGTGGTCGTAGGTGCCACCGGGCTCGTCCCAGCCGATGAAGAACGTCGTGTTGTAGGCGTTGGAGCCTTCGGCGCTATCGGCTGCCTTGATCGCCCTGTAGATGCGCGCCAGGAAGTTCTCCCCGGCCACGATCGACGACGGCGGATCGACCGCCACGTCCACGTCGCCGCCGATGAAAGAGCGCCCGCATGCCGGATGGTAGTCGCCGTGTCCGGCGATCAGGTTGGGCTCGATCAGGCTGAAGTCCGGCAGCGTGCCGTTGGCCGCATCGCGCTCGAACTCCGAGAAGGGCACGAAGTGGGTAGCCAGCCGGTCCTTGAGCTGGGGCATGTGAATCCAGCCCGTGAACGAGATCTGCATCGGCTCGGCCACGTAGACCTTCCAAGAGCGCCCGTGGGCCTCGAGGCGGTTGAAGAGCGTCTCGGCGGTGTTCTCCGTCGTCCACTTCTTCGCAGGCGAGTTCGTCACGAACCCCGATGAGGTCCCGGCGGTCCAGAACGAGCGGTTCATGAACGTCTGCGAGGGAACCTCGCTGAACCAGTGGTCGAAGACGCCGAAGGCTCTGGCGATCCCAGTCAGCACCGGCACCTGCTCGGGCGTGTAGCCGGTCATGATCTCCGCATACTCGTCGTAGGTGGGCTGGCGCCCCACCTCACCGGTGAAGGTGCTGATGTAGTCGGTGACGAACCCGTCCATCGTCGGCTCGCTGCCGGGCGGCGGCGCGTTCCACGGGGCGGTCACCGCCTCGCCGATTTTGAAGCGGTTGTGCTCGTCGAGGGTGTTAAAGAGCTGGGTGTTGGTGTGGTAGTACTCCTCGCCGGAGTCAGGGTTCGGGGCGTCCATGTCGGTCGCCACCGTGTAGGGGACCGTCTTGCGCTCAGCGCCGTGCTCGGCCCACTCGGGGATCGGGTTGCTGAGGTTCTTGCCGATCACGCCCTCGAAGGTCTTGCCGTCCTCAGGGCCATAGAGGTGGCCCAGCAGGTTGTCGAACGACCGGTTCTCGAACAGCACAAGCACGACGTGGTCGAGCGCATGGGAGCGATCGCTCCTCATAACTCTCGGTCCCCCTACGGAGTCGCTCATCGGCGCCACCCTATATCGCCACGCTGACCTCACCACGGGCGAGAAGGCAGTCGGCCCGCAGAGGCATCGCTTTTGACGAGAAGCAGCTATCCGCTTTGCATGGAAAGCAGAGGTTTGCCGCTGCACTCCTGCTTCTCGCGCAAACGAGGCACTACCCGAGGGAGTCACTAGACGCTGATTCCTGGCACCCGGCCGAGCGCCGTCACAACAAGCGCCCTTAGCCAGACCGGCGCACGGTACGGTGGGCCGATGCCGTACGGGCTGAGCGCCGAGGAGATCGAATGGATTCGCGAGGGCTATCGCATGTTCCGCGAGGGCGATCCGGCGTTCATGGAACGCTACGCACCCGACGCCAGATTCAGTATCCCCACGACGCTGCCCGCAGGCGGCATCTATGAGAGTCCGTTCGAGGCGATGGAATATTTCACGACCCTCGCGGAGCTGTTCGAGGATGCGTCTCCCACCCCCGAGGAGTTCCTGCGGGTCGAGGATCGCCTGATCGTGTACGGGACCTTTCGGGGGCGCTCGCGCCAGACCGGGGAAGAGCTCGCTGCGCGCTTCATGCATTCGCTCCGAATGAGCGGTGAAGGAGCCACCCTGACCGAACAGAAGGTCGTCTCCTTCGAGCTTTTCATAGATACCGCCGCGCTCCTTCGCGCTCTCGGGCGTTCTGCCCGGCGAGTAGCTGCGTACGCTGAATTGCGCCCGCCTTCCAAACCGCCGCTGGACGAAAAGCAGCGGTTCTGCTTTGCATGGAAAGCAGCGGTCTTGGTGAGATAGTGGGCGGCGATGTCGCAGGAGAACGTCGAGATCGTCCGTGCCGCGTTCGAACCGTTCTCTCGCGGGGAGTTCAGCGCTTGGGCGGATCTGCCTGACAACTTGGAGCTCATCCTCGCCCCTGAGATGCCGGACGCTGGCACCTACCGAGGCGCCGAAGCCCGCCAATGGATGCTGTCGTGGGCGGAGTCGTTCGAACGCCTGACCCAAGAGTTGGTGGAGCTCAGGGACGTTGGCGATGGCCGCGTGCTGGCCGAGTTCATCCAGCGTGGCTGGAGCGCCGGGAGTGATGTACCGGTTGAGCTCCCGACCTGGTCGCTCATGACGCTCCGAGACGGGGAGCTCACTCGGATGGAGCTGTTCATGAATAGGGACGCCGCCCTCGAAGCCGCCGGGCTCTCGGAGTAGGCGATGTCGGAGGAGAACGTGGAGATCGTCGAGCGGTACTTTCGGCTCATCGATCGCATGCTTCGGGAGTACTGGGCAAACCCTGTCCCAATCAGCGAATACCCCGTCGTCGACGAGGCATTCAGGGACGTACAAGCCGATGCTGAGTGGAAGCCCCCTCACATGGAGGCAATCCGGGGCAAAGAGGCGTGGCTGGCTGCTGTCTCAGACTGGCTCGATGCAGCCGACGACTGGCGCATCGCTATCAAGAACGTCTCGAATCTCGCCGGGGATCAGGTACTCGTCGAGAGTCGGAATGCAATTCGGGGAAAAGGCAGTGGCCTCGAAATTGATCAGGCCATCTGGACCGTAGTCACCGTCAGGGAGGGGAAGATCGCGGCGATCAGCGACTTCACCGATCGCCGTACCGCCCTCGAAGCCGCCGGGCTGTCGGAGTAGCGCTTTGGACGAAAAGCAGCACCGCTGCTTTGCATGGAAAGCGGCGGTTTCGGGCGAGATACTGCGTAGGCGATGTCGGAGGAGAATGACGTTCTGCCGGACGACGCCGCAGCTCGGCGGGGATCGCTTGAGGGCTGGGCGGCAGAACAACCGCCGCGGATGGATCCACCTCGGGCCCGGGTGCGGGCCGGCGCTCGCAAGGTCAGGGATTGGGCCCGCCGGATCAGCTACATACAGAGCGCGCTGGCCGAGGCCGCTCGGCACGCGGCCGCCGATCAGGCTCGCGGTCTGCGCCATCTTTCGCGACCAAGCGCGCTACCTGGCGGAGTGGGTGAGCTTCCACCGCATCCAGGGTGTCGAGCGCTTCTATCTGTACGACAACCGCAGCACGGACGACTGGCGCTCGGAGCTACAGCCAGAGATCGAGGCGGGAATTGTCGAGGTCCAGCACTGGCCGTTCGTGCCCGGCCAGTTGACGCGCCTACGAGGACTGCCTGCGGCGTCACCGCGACGATGCCCGCTGGATCGCATTCATCGACAGCGACGAGTTCCTCTTCTCTCCCACGGGAAAGCGCCTGCCCGAGGTCCTGCGCGGCTTCGACACCCACCCCGGAGTGGTGGCGAACTGGCGGGTTTACGGGACCAGCGCCTGGGAGCACCCGCCCGAGGGCCTGGTGATCGAGAACTACCTGATGCGCGCCCCCGATGAATACGACCGGAATCGCCAGGTGAAGTCGATCGTCAATCCCCGCAGCGCTATGGGATGGGCTTCCGCCCACCACTTTCGGCTTCTCGGTGATGCCGTCGGGGAGGACCGTCGCCCGCTGAAGTTCGCCATCCGGGAGCCGACAGCCGACCTATTGCGGATCAATCACTACTACACCAAGTCACAGGCTGAGTTCGAGCAAAAGGTTCAGACTCCCACGGCTGACCTTGGGGGGGTTCACGATGGCCTTACTACGGCCCCCGTCGATGCAATCCGCGACGAGACCATCCTGCAATTCGCCCCGCGGCTTCGCGAGCTGCTCTCGAGCCGAGATGGGCGAGAGTATCCGGTGGCGCGCTGATACCTGACCGCTGCTTTGGACGAAAAGCAGCTATCCCGGTTGGCGCGCGCCGGTCAGTGGCTGGCGCTGATGTCTGCTTTGCATGGAAAGCAGCGGTCCATCGCGACATACTGCGTGGGCGATGTCGCAGCAGGACATCGAGACCGCCACGAAAGGAAGACCCATGTCCGATAACACGACCTCCAAGGGACGGTGGGCACTCGTCGCCGTCGCCGTCGCCGCCCTCACCCTTGTCCCCTCGGCACTGGCAGCGAGTGATGCCAACACGGGCTTCGGCTTCAACGCCCCCGAGATCAGCGGCTCTCCCACCGGTGCTGCCCGCCTGACCGGCGGCGGGGCCTTCAACCCCGAAACCGCCTTCGTCCACTCCGGCGGCGGCTTTCGCTGCACCAGCACCGTAGAGCGGGGGCCCGCTCGACCCCCCTCTCGGCGGCGTCTCGCCGGGGAGGGCGTGCGTTGGGACACGGCCGGTCTCCGGGCGAGCACGACGTTCACGTGCACGGGGGAGAGCGAGCAGCCCGCGACCACCGACGAGAACACGGTGGTGCTTCAAGCGGACTTCTATCGCGCCGGTGACGGTAACGACGAGTCCTTCACCGCGAAGATGATCGTCTCCGCCGAAGATTTTGCCCCGGACATTCTCGGCGTCCAGAACGTCTGGATCCAGGGGGTCGGCTGCGGCTCGGCGATCGTGCACTTCAGCCATCCGCAGACCTGATTTGCGATAAGCGCGGCTTAGATTTCACACCGTCTAGAAGGGCCCTCGCTTACTCCAAGCGGCGAGGGCCCTTCGGCTTGCAGGCCCTCGAAGCCGCCGGGCTGTCGGAGTAGCTGCTTTGGACGAAAAGCGGCGCTTTGCATGGAAAGCGGCGCCCGTCGAGTGGTGCGATAAGAGGGCGGTCTGGTGGCGTGCGTTAGGAAGCGACCCGATGGTCCGCTCGCGTGGCAACGCGCACGCCGCCAGGCGGGTTCTATTGGTGTACGCCGTCACTCACGATCTCGGCGGCGCGCTCCTCGGGCGGGCCCGCCAAGCCTCCCTCGATGGGCAGACTTGGCAGCAGCTTTTCTTGGACGAAGCGGTCGGATTGTTCCTTGGACTCCCACACGGCGGCGATCAGGATGCCCCCGTCGGTCGGCCCGGCGGCGTGGTAATTCTGTCCCTCGGGCAGACCTCCCGGAGGGTGCACCACCGCAATTGTCGCGTTGTACTGATCCTCGGTCCCACCCGGCCAGAAATGCGTCAGCAGGTACGCCATGAGATCGATCCTCTCGTTCTTAGATCAGGAAAGCCTAATCGGTTCGCCGCGAGCAGCTGCCACGTCGGGCACTTGGCTACCTCCGCGACAAAGCCGCTTTGGACGAGAAGCGGCTATTCGCTTTGCATGGAAAGGAGCGCTTCCGAACTGGCGCTCGCTACTCACGCGCGAGGTCCCTCGGCGATCGAGTCGCCCGGGCTGAGTCCTAGTAGCCTCCGCTGCCCCCGGACGAGCCGCCGCTGGTGCTGGAGCTCGCACCGCCGCTGGAGGCTGCGCCGCTGGCGCTACCGCCAGTGGTCGCCGCGGTCCAGGTGAAGCTGGTGCCGCCGAAGCTGTCGGTGACGCCATTGCCGGTGGCCTGACCCGGGCTGTCCTGGACGAACGTGTAGAGAGGCTTGCCGTCGAAGGTGACCTGGCTGCTGCCGTCGGGCAACTTCACGACGCCGAGCTTTGCCTGGACCGAGGAAGTGCTCGAGGTCGGCTGACCGCTCGAGGGCGCCGCCAGGGGCAGCCAGATGCTGGTGCACTGGCCGGTGCAGGCGACCTTGGAGCCACTGTCCTGATTGTTCGTATAGAGCGTGTTCCCGTGGGAATCGACGAGGACGGCGCCCACTCCGCTCACGGACTGAACCGAGACGGTGCCGCCGGTGGCGGCGTTGGTCGCGGCCGTGGAGCTGGAGCTGCTGGAGTTGTTGCTGCTGCCGCATGCGGCGAGCGCGATCGCGAGGATCGGGACGCCGGCCAGCACGAGGATGGAACGGCGGCTGTGACGCATGGGTTCTCCTTACCGTTTCTTCAGATCTCCGGGGGCTCCCTGGCGAGCTGACCCAAGTTACTACGTCATCGGCCCCCCCAGGGGACGGCTTGCCGAGCAGCCCGCGCGCTTCAGGGTGTCTTAGGTACCAGCCGAGCAAGCGCTCGACGTCACGGACGCCAGATCGACAATCCACGAGGCCCTGGAGCAGTCGCTTTGGACGAAAAGCAGCGGTTCTGCTTTGCATGGAAAGCAGCCCTCTGCGGCGAGATACTCCGTGGGCGATGTCGGAGGAGAACGTCGAAAGGTTCCAAGCGCCTCGTGGAGGACTGGGAACCGTGACGACTTTGACGCGTGGATCGACCAGTTCGATCCTGAGGTTGGAATGGTCCACACTCGTGGAGGTGTATCGCGGGCATGCCGGAGCCCGGGAGACTTGGGAGAGCCTCAAGGGCACCATGCAAATCAGGGCTCGATTTGACGATATTCGTGACCTCGGGGAATCCGTGCTCGCTCTGGGGGAAATGGAGGGCACGGGACAGACAACCCGGTTGGACTTCACTGATGAACTCGCGGAGCTGGTCACATATCGCGGCGGCAAGATCGTCAAAACCCGGGACTTCCGCAGGCCCATGCCGAGGCCCTCGAAGCCGCCGGGCTGTCGGAGTAGCCGCTTTGGACGAAAAGCGGCGCTTCGCACGCCTTCATGGCGCGTCGAATAGCCTCTGCAGCCTCGGATCCAGTACCTAAGGAAGGGGAGAGAATATGCGCAAGCTACTCAGCCGGCGGCCGTCGGCGGCGATGATCGTCGCGGTAGCGGCACTAACCATGGCCCTGGTCGGCACCGGCATCGCGGCCTCGGCTCTCACGAAGAAGCAGAAGAAGCAGACGAAAAACATCTCCACAAACGTCTTCAACAGCCAGTTCAGCGGGGCTTCACCAGTTCGGCGGGCGCGTGATGGCAGCGACAGTGCCCGCGGACGACGCGTGGCGATCACCAACCAGACGGGCGGGATCACCGCCACTTGGGTCGGATCGGGACAGACTGGGGTCTGTGACGTCACCTTCCCGAAGAGCGTGGCCGATTGCTCGGTGGGCGCTACGCCGATGCATCCGCTTCAGGACATTGCCGGCCAGGCATTCGACTCGACCCTTAAGCGATAGGGTGGTCCGGGTGACGCGCCGGAATGGCAACGACACGTTCCAAGCGGCCGGTCTGTTCAACATATTCGCCGTCTGCCCGGCATAAAGCCGAGCGCGGCCGGATGACTCCGCAGTGCGGCACGGGGGCCCTCTTCGGAGGGCCCCGACGCTCTCCTGCGGGCGCGGTGGAGCTCTTCGTGCTGGATGCGGAAGCTGAGGCAGTGTAGCCGCGAATAGCCGCTTTGGACGAAAAGCGGCACCGCTGCTTTGCATGGAAAGCAGCGCTTTCGAGCCAGCGCTCACTTTTCGCGCAATGCGACAGCAACGCCCAACGCTGGCGGACTCCTCGTCCTACCTCTATGCGGTAACCGCTTGAGCGGTGACTACGAGGTGGGTCCTCCGCTCGACTGGACGAGTGATTCGGGCGGGCGCTGTTGCGTGATCGGGTCACCGTGGCGGTGGACGAGCTTCCATCCATCGTCCTCCCGGCGGAAGATCGTCGTGACTCGGAGCGTCACCGGAACCATGTCGGGGGAGCCACCGAGCTTCATCCTGCCGCCCTGAAGTGCCACCTCATAAGCGAGGTCGGCTGTCTCATACGAGGAGATGACCTCGTAGGTCAGCTCTCCGCCCTCCCGAATCGCCGCCGCGGCGGTGTCCATCGCCTCGAACACCGGCGCCGAGCCTTTTGCCGGGGGGCCGAAGGGGTTCGCGAGCGTCACATCCTCCCGACGAGACCACAGTGGCTTCTGCGGCTCCGGGTCGCCCTCGATAAACGCCTCCAGCGAGCGGCGGTACTGCGCCTTGAACTCATCGAGATCGGACATCTTCGTGCACCTCCTCGAACGACGGGTTCGCGGATCTAAACAGACGGCCCTGCGTGAGTGACGAAGGCCACTGCCGCTTCCGCGTGAATGCGGGCAGCTGAGTCGCTCGGAGACGTCGCCGTCAGATAGCTGCTTTGGACGAAAAGCGGCTACCGCTTTGCATGGAAAGCAACGGTCTCGCCCGCTGAGCCCTTCGCCATCGAGGTGCGCCCCCTGCAGCCCTTGACCTGTTCCCCACCAGACGAATAGGGTTGGCCCCGGCGCGATGGCGCCGAGTGCCTCGACCCCGTCCGCGCCCTGCAATCGAGTGAGGGCCTTCACCGGCCCGGAAATCGCAAGTCAGGAGCCGCAGATGAAATCCTCTGCCTCGAGCAAGCAGGCCGCCGCTGATCCGGGCACTGCCAAAGATGGAGCGATCCGACCGTTCAGCATCGAGGTTCCGCAAGAGGATCTCGACGAGCTTCGTCGACGCATAACCGCCACCCGGTGGCCCTCCAAGGAGCTCGTCGACGATCGCTCGCAGGGCGTGCAACTGGCGACGATCCAGGCGCTCTCCCGCTACTGGACGATGGATTACGACTGGCGCGCGTGCGAGGCGAGACTGAACGCGCTGCCGCAGTTCACGACCGAGATCGACGGGGTCGAGATCCACTTCATCCACGTCAAGTCGGACCACGAGGACGCGTTGCCGCTGGTCATGACGCATGGCTGGCCCGGCTCGGTCATCGAGCTGCTCGAAAGCGTCGGCCCGCTCACCGACCCGGTCGCGCATGGCGGCCGCGCGGAGGACGCGTTCGATCTCGTGCTGCCGTCCCTGCCCGGCTACGGCTTCTCCGCCGAGCCGACCGAGGTCGGCTGGGATCCCGGCCGCGTCGCGCGGGCCTGGGCGGGGCTCATGCACCGCCTCGGCTACACCCGCTACGTCGCCCAGGGCGGCGACGTCGGCGCCTCCGTCACCGACGGGATGGGCCGCCAGGCACCGGAGGGGCTCCTCGGCATTCACACGAACCTGCTCGCGCCGGCGCTGGGCATGACCGACCAACTGCCGGCGGAATCAGACGGGGAACGCGCGGCGCGCGATGCGCTCGCCGCATTCAGGGCGAGCGGCTTTGGCTACTTCCTGGAGCAGGCCACGCGGCCGCAGACGATCGGCTACGCCGTACTGGACTCACCCGTCGCCCTGGCGGCCTGGATGCTCGACCACGACACGGACAGCTACTACAAGATCTCCCGCGCCTTTCTCGAGGGGGAGCCCGCGGGCAATCTCACCCCGGAACACATCGTCGACAACATCACGACGTACTGGCTGACGGGCACCGGGGCCTCGGCGGCGCGGTCGTACTGGGAGAGCGGGCGAGCCCAAGCCGAAGCCTCTGCGGCAGGCCAGGCTCCTCCGGAGGTCTCGATCCCGGTCGGCTTCACCACCTTCCCCGACGAGATCTTCCGGGCTCCGCGCAGCTGGGCCGAGCAGGTGTATCCGACTCTCGCCTACTTCAACGAGGTGGAGAAAGGTGGCCACTTCGCGGCCTGGGAGGAGCCGGAGCTCTTCACGGAGGAGATACGAGCAGCCTTTAGATCCTTGCGCTGAATGGCTCACGGGACATCAGCTCAACTACCGGTCGAGGGCGAGCTGCCGGACCTAGATGGGGCGAATGCGTGGCTCAACTCCGAGCCGCTGACACCGGACGGGCTCCGGGGGAAGGTGGTGCTGGCCGAGTTCTGCACCTTCTCCTGCGTCAACTGGCTGCGCACGCTGCCATACGTGCGGGCCTGGGACCGGAAGTACCGGGACCACGGGCTGGTGGTGCTGGGCATCCACACCCCTGAGTTCCCGTTCGAGCACGCCCTCGACGGCATCCAGCATGCGCTCGACGCCATGGGAGTCGAGTACCCGATCGCGGTCGACAACGACTACGCAGTCTGGCGGGCGTTCGAGAACAACTACTGGCCGGCCCTCTATTTCGCGGACAAGGAGGGTCGAATCCGGCATCACCGGTTCGGCGAGGAGGACTACGAGCGCTCGGAGGCGGTCATCCAGCAGCTGCTCGAGGAGGCCGGCTTCGACGGCTTCGATCGCGACCTGGTCTCGCTCGTTCCCGAGGGCGTGGAGGTGGCGGCCGACTGGGAAACCCTGGGATCACCCGAGGCCTACGTCGGATACGCGAGGGCCCAGAACCTCGCCTCACCGGGCGGCTTCTCGTTCGACCAGCCCCATGACTACACCGCTCCGCCCGAGCTCGGCCTCAACCAGTGGGCCCTCTCCGGCAACTGGACCGTCGGGCGGCAGACCACCGTCCTCAACCAGGCCGACGGCGGGATCGCCTTCCGGTTTCACGCCCGCGACGTCAATCTCGTCATGGGCGCCGACCGATCGCCGGTGAGGTTCCGGGTGCAGATCGATGCAGAACCGCCCGGCGCGGCTCACGGCGGGGACATCGACGAGAGCGGCGACGGCACGGTCACCGAGGCACGGCTCTACCAGCTGGTCCGCCAGCCCGGGAGCGTCTCGGACCGCACCATCGAGATCACGCTTCTCGCCGCCGGAGCTCAGGCGTACGTGTTCACCTTCGGCTGAGGCCATCTTCGATCTCGACGCCTAGCTGATGCCCGAGTGCAGCCACCTCGCTGCGCTACACCGGCCGGACCGGCCTCTTCGACTGGAGCCTGACCGCCCGCGCTGACTCCAAGCTCACCGCGCAGCGAACTCCTTCCGATCTCCGACCACTACCCGGGTCTGCGTCGAGTTCGCGGTCCCAAAGGTCCGACTAGCCCGGCATCCAGGAGTCGTGGCACCCCAGCCACGGACGGCTTCCACTTCCGCGTGAATGGAGGAGCGACTGCTGGACGAAAAGCAGGAGTTCCGCTTTGCATGGATAGCAGCACCCGATCGGGCTGCAGCGATTGGCGAGCGTCGATCCCAGGGTTCGGACCAGTGTGTTTGACGGGCGCGGCCACGACGTCATAGCATCGGGCTCCTAGCCTCGCTATCGGCTCCGTGGAAAGGAGATCCCCATGACAGCTCCTGCCGAAAGTCCCGGCTCCGGCTCCGAGGCGTCGAAGCTCCCAGCGGGGTCCGCCGACACGTTCAACCGCCTGGCGGCCGATGGGCAGATCGAGCTTCGGGAGGGCTACGCCGAGGTCGGCGGCGTGCGGTTGCATTACGCGGAGGCGGGTGAGGGGCCGCTGATCGTTCTGCTGCACGGCTTCCCGGAGTTCTGGTACGGCTGGCGGCTGCAGATCGCGCCTCTCGCAGCGGCGGGCTTTCGAGTCGTCGCGCCCGACACGCGCGGCTACAACCTGTCATCGCGGCCAGCCGGCGTCGCCGCCTATACCGCCGACCTGCTGGCCGACGACATCCATGGTCTCATCCGCGAGCTCGGCGCCGAGTCCGCGCATTTGGTGGGTCACGACTGGGGCGGAACGATCGCTTGGACCATGGCCATGAGCCATCCGGAGGTGGTGGACCGTCTGGCCATCCTCGACGCGGCCCATCCTCGGACGCTTCAGAAGGAACTGCCTCACCCGGGCCAGCTCCGGAGAAGCTGGTACTTCTTCTACTTCGCGCTACCGGGGCTGCCCGAGCAACATGTGCGCGCCGGACGCTTTCGGTTCTTCCGGCGCTTCCTGCGCGACGCCCGTCCCCCATACACGCCGGAGGAGGTGGATCGCTACGTCCAGGCATGGTCGCAGCCCGGGGCCGTGACGGCGATGATCAACTACTACCGCAGCTCGGTGCGAACTCCGCCGAAGAAGGCCAAAGCGGCAATTCGCCGGATCTTTGCGCCCACACTCGTCATCTGGGGGCAGCGCGATCGCTTCCTCGGTCCCAAGCTGGCCGAGCCCGACCACGACGACGTGCCCAACCTCGACCGCGTCGAGCGCCTGCCCGGCGCATCGCATTGGGTCCATCACGACGAGGCGGAGCGCGTCAATCAGCTTCTCATCGAGTTTTTCAGGGGCTGATGGCGCGGGCCGTGAGAGGCGCAAGCGAAACCGCTGCTTTGGACGAAAAGCAGCTATTCCGACGCTGACCGGCGCACCCACTGGCGCACCGTGAGCAAAGGCCCTGCACACGGCGGAATGGCATGGGCGTGCAAAGCCGTTTACACCGGTTCGATTCCGGTAGGCGCTTCTCGAAGCGAACGACGCGTGGGCGGGGAGATCAGGGTGCTTTCGAAGAGCGAGGCCGGGTAGGCGCCTTCTCTAGGCTGTCTGCGCCTAGCATCGGCGCGCCGTGTTCCTGATCGCGATGATCGCCCTGGCGCTCTTCCTGCTGCCGCCGTGGGCGGGACTGGTGGCTGTCTCGCTGGGAATCGCCGTGGAGATCGCGGAGGTCGGCTTCTGGGTCCGCTTCCTGCGCCGCTACCGCGTGCGGACCGGGATCGAGGGCCTGATCGGCTCCGAGGCGGAGGTGATCGAGGCCTGCGACCCGCGCGGGCGCGTGCGCTTCCGGGGCGAGATCTGGCACGCCCAGTGCGACGCGGGGGCGGCGGTCGGCGACCGGGTTAGTGTGGCAGGAGTTCACGGGCTGACGCTGGAGGTGGAGCGCCGGCCGTCATGAACGGAAAAGGGCCCCCGCGGAGGGGGCCCTTTGGTTCCGAAAGGACGTGCCGCCGGCGAAATTCCACTTCACCGGCCCGTCGGTCCTTCAAGTCTTATGGCTCATTGTCAGCCGGTCGGTCCGTCGCCTTGAGCCTGTCAGGAGAAACTAACACGACCTTTTCCGGAATGTTGCAGTTCCCCCCGGATCCTGCACGATTTCTTTGCATTCGCCAATCGCCAAGAATGAGCGTTTCCTCGTAGACACTGGCCGTCCAGCCAGGATAGGATGCGGCCCGTGCGCTACCTGATCACCGGCGGATCCGGGTACATCGGCGGCCGTCTGACCGACGAGCTCTCCGCCCGCGACGAGACCGAGAAGATCGTCGACGTCGACCTCCGCCCGCCGCCGCGCTCCTGGCCGAAGCACGAGTTCGTCAAGGCCGACATTCGCGACCGGAACAAGATGCGGGAGCTGCTCGAGCGCCACGAGATCGACGCCCTCATGCACTTCGCCTTCGTCCTCAATCCGATCCGCGACGAGGCGAAGATGTACGACATCGACGTCAACGGCACCCAGTCCGTGCTGCAAGCCGCTGCGGACGCCGGAGTCAAGCAGGTGATGGTCACCTCCTCGGTAGCCGCCTACGGAGCATTTCCCGACAACCCGAAGCCGATCGCAGAGGACTGGCCCGTTCGCGGGGTGCCGGATTTCTCCTACGCCAAGGACAAGGCGGACGCCGACCGCATCTGCCAGCTCTGGGCTCTCGAGCATCCAGAGAGCGTGATGACCATCGTCCGGCCCGCCTTCGTCTTCGGGCCGAACGTCGACAACTACTTCATCCGTGCCTTTGAGAACAACCCATTCATGCCGCTCGTGGACGGCGTCGATCAGGAATACCAGTTCGTCCACGAGGACGACGTCGTCTCCGCTCTGATCGCGCTTCTCGACGGCAAACACGCCGGCGCTTTCAATTTGGCCGGCGACGGGGTGGTTAGCACGACACGCGTGGCCGAGCTCCTCGGCAAGAAGACGCGCCGGATCTCGCTGAAGAACATGAAGCGCATCAATGCGGCTATGTGGCGTCTGCACGTTCCCCGGACGGAGGCGCCGGCCGGAAGCACCGCCTTCGTCCGATTCCCGTTTGCGGTCTCGACCGAGAAGCTGAAGTCCACCGCCGGCTGGCAGCCCCGTTACGACAGCCTCGAGACGTTCAAGATCACCCTGCGGGCCAGGGGCACCCTCCCACAGGAGTCGGCGGTGGTCCAGACGCCGACCGCGCCGGTCGCGTAGCGGGCGACAGCCGCTAAATTTCTCCGTCCCGGGGCGCTTAGCTCAGTTGGGAGAGCGCCAGCTCGACAAGCTGGAGGTCACTGGTTCGAGCCCAGTAGCGCCCATCGGTAGCTCGTTCCGAGCTGTGCAGCCTCTCCTAAGGGCGCGGCGGCGAGAGCTCTCGTTTTGACGGACTTTGCTCGCCCCCGGGAGGCGACGACGGGCGCGGCGGCCTGGAGCATCTCGTGGAGCTGCTCCTCCGGCAATCCGAGAGGCAACACCAGGTCGATCGAGTCCGCCCCCGCCTCGAGCCAGGCGCGGACCGCGTCCGGCGCATCGTCGTAGGTGCCCATCACGGTCACCTCATGCGCCAGCTCCTCTGCCGCAGAGGGCAGTTGCGGTGGCCCGCCGTCCTCGTTGGCGCCGAGCAGCGCATCGACCTCGTCGGCAAACCCAAAGTGATCCCGGAGCATCCGCGGATAGAGGGGGCCCATGCGGGTGAGGTAGGCGAGCAGCCAGCCGGCGGCGATCTGCCTGGAGGCCGCCTCGTCTTCACCGATCGCGAGCGGGACGCTGGCGGCTAACCCGGTCGCCGTCGGAACGTCAGCACGCGCCTCGCCCTCGGCGAGCAGGGCTCGGCCGTCGGGGAGTCGCGAGCGGGCCCAGAGGAACGGCAGCCACTGGTCCGCCAGCTCACCGGCCAGGCGGACCGAGGCCGGGGCGAGTGCCGCAAGGAGGATCGGCACGGGTTGCTCGGGCGGCGCGCCCAGGCGCAGCGGCCTTACGCCCTCTCGGTCGAGCGGCAGGCGAGCGCCATCAAGCAGCGCCCTGACGGCAACGAGGGTGGTGCGCATCCGATCGACCGGTCGCTGCCA
The DNA here is from genome assembly GCA_963725475.1 of uncultured Solirubrobacterales bacterium. GTDB lineage: Bacteria > Actinomycetota > Thermoleophilia > Solirubrobacterales > 70-9 > DASUPK01. The sequence goes on from CAVRYR010000004.1 coordinate 125,882, forward strand.
GGTGAGTCCGTGCAGGCCCTCGACGAGCGGCGGGCTGCTCGCGCCGAGGCCGAGGGCGAAGCGGCCCCCGGACGCGCGCTGGAGACCGGCTGCGGCCATCGCGATCGCCGCCGGCGTGCGGCTCCAGACCGGGAGCACGGCTGTAGCGAGCCCGATTCGCGAGGTCACTCCGGCGATCTGCGTGAGCACCACGACCGCGTCGTTGGTCCACCCCTCGGCGGTGCCGAAGCGGGCGTAGCCAAGCTCCTCGGCACGCACCGCGAGCCGAATCGTCGCCTCGGCGTCGGTCTGGAATGGCGTCACACCGGCCCCGAGCCTCGAAGCCCCATCCGACGACGGGCCGGTCGTCTGGGTCGTGTCGGGCTGGGTCATCGTCAGGCTTACGCGGCGGTGCGGAAGCGGGATTGGACCAAGGGCGAGTCTGGCAGCTCAGCCGACGATCGCCAGAGAGGTCGCATAGCCGAGCCAACCTCATGACGCTGAACAGCATCTAGCTTCAGCGCCGCGGCGGTGAACCTGCCCAGGTAGCCTCGCCCGAGCCATGCGCGTGATCGTGGTCGGAGCCGGTATCGCAGGCCTGACGGCCGCCGACGCGGTGCGCTGCGCCGGTGCTGAGGTGCTGGTCGTCGAGGCCCGCGACCGCATCGGCGGGCGTATATGCACGGTCCCCCTTGGCCCCGGCAAAATCGATCTCGGGGGCGCCTGGGTTCACTCTCCCATCGGCAACCCGGTGGCCGAAGCGCTTGCCTGTGGCCGGGATCGCAACAAGGAACGACGGGGCCTATGGCGCGCCGATGGCGGTTTGGGCCGATGGCTGGGTCGAGGCCGCCGGCGCCACCACGGTGACCGCTGCACTGCAGGCCGACTGGGACCCGGCCGAGGCGCTGGCCGCCATTTCGGATAGCGACCGATTCGTGGACGGCGTCGAATGGTTTCTCGCCGATCGTGGGCTCGACGGTCGGCTGGCCGAGTTGGCCAGATTTGCGCTGGTGTGGATGGCTGGCGCGCTGGTGATCGCGGGGCAGCCGGATCGCATCTCGCTGGCCGGCGCCGCCGCGTACGGTGAGGGGTCAGGGGGGAATCTCGTACCTGCCGGCGGCTACGGGGCTCTGGTCGATCTGCTCGCCGCCGGCCTCGAGGTGCGGCTGGGCGCCACGGTCACGCGGATAGACCACGATGGCGCCGAGGTTGCGGTCGTCACCGATCGGGGAACGCTCGAGGGTGATCGTGCGATCGTCACGGTGCCCCTTGGGCGTGCTACGCGCCGGAGCGGTCACGTTCGATCCCCCGCTCCCAAGCGGTCACGCAAGCGCGGTTGAGCGTCTGGCGATGGGCGCGGAAGAGAAGGTGGCCTTCCGCTTCCCCGAGCGATTCTGGCCCGACTCAGTTTGGGAGATCACCCACGTGGCGGAGGACCGGTCCTTCCCGGCGTGGTTCGATTTCAGCCGACACGTCGGCGCCCCTGCGCTCGTCGCCCTCTACAACCCACACTCCACTCCGGGCCTGGCGCAGATGTCCGCTGAGGATCGAGTCGACGCCGCGCTCGACGTTCTTCGAAAGATGTTCGGATCGGTGCCGGATCCAGATCAGGCGCTTGCCACGGATTGGACGGGGGATCCGTGCTCACTTGGCTCTTACAGCTACATACCGATCGGGGCCAGCGTCGATGACATGCGCAGGCTCGGAGAGCCAGTCTCCAAGCAGCTCACGCTCGCGGGCGAGGTCACCGTGCCCGACTGCTACGGGACGGTGCAGGCCGCGTTCGTATCCGGGCTTCGGGCCGTTGCTCTCGTGATGGGGACGCGACCTGAGCAACTCTCGCTCGGGATCGTTCCGCCGCACTGGTGCAGTTGAGCGCGAGCAAGAGCTGTGCGTTCCAAGAGCCCGCTATCGGGAGTCCGAGCGACCGATCGAAGTCAGCGCGGCTGTTCGAAGATCTCGCTCAGAAAGTGGGTGACGATCCATGTCGCCACCCGCGAAGTGGCGCCGGACGGGTCGCGCGCCGGATTCAACTCGACGACGTCGAAGCCGATCACCCGCCCATGCCGTGCCACTTCGACCAGAATCGCGCGAAGCTGGCGGTAGCTGAGCCCGCCCGGCTCCTGCAGCGAGTGCCCGGGTGCGATCGAAGAGTCGAGGACGTCCAGGTCGATAGAGACATACAACGCCTCGGCCTCGGGGACGGTCTCACGTACCACCTCGGCGCCTCCGCGATCGATCACGTCGAGGCTGGTCGCCCAGCGCCCCCCTAGCTCGCGCAGCCCGTCAACTTCGGCGCGCGCCACGTTTCTGATTCCGATCGCGGTCACGTTGCCCACGAAGGGAAGCTCGGCCAGGCGCCGTAGCTGGCTCGCCCCGGTGAGCCCCGCGCCGCCCAGCTCATCGAGGGCGTCGGTGTGGGCGTCGACGTGCACGAGGTCGAACTCGCCCAGCGGCTCCATTCCCCGACCGAGCGGATAACTGATCGAATGGTCGCCGCCGATCGCAACGGGTAGGGCGCGCCGCTCGACGATCCGCCGGACCACCCCGGTCATCCGTTCGTAGTTGCCCTCCGTGTCGGAGCCCTGGATCGCGACGTCGCCAACGTCGGCCATCGTCACCCCGACCAGGTAGTCGCGATCGGCCTCGACGTCGTACCAGCCCTCAGCCCCGGGGTCGGTGCCGGCCGCGGCCGAGCGTGGGTAGAAGAACTGCTCCCGGGACGCCGCCCGGGCTGCCTCGGGACCGGCCCGCTGACCCGTCGGAAGTCCCGGCTGCGGCGTACCGGCGTCGTAGGGCACGCCGAGGAACGCCACCTGCGCATCGAGCATGTCGAGGTCAGGAATGCTCGGCACCCCGAAGAATGTCCTCGGCGCGGGGTCGGTCAGCGCCCCGGTGGCTGCCACGCGCGAAAGTATCGCGGAAGACGCGCTCGCATCGCACCGGAGACAACCCCGGTTCTATCTGACGCCTCTCCTAAGCCATTGGACGGACTCTTCAGCCCAGTAGCGCCCATCTCTCCCTAGGGTGTAGCCATGAGCTGGCGGATCCGCGGCAGCTACTTCGAGTCATGCAACTGCGACGCAATCTGTCCCTGCCGCCGCATCGACGGTGTGCCGGGTGGCCGCTCGACACACGGGATCTGCACGGGCGTCCTGTCGTGGGTGATCGAAGAGGGGATGGCGGAGGGCGTCGAGCTCGCGAGCCTTCCGGTTGCGCTGGCCCTCCGATATAGCGACGACGAGCAGGGATCCCCCTGGTCGTGGGTCCTGTACCTCGACCGGCGGGCCGCCGACGAGCAGCGCGAGGCGCTCGAGGGAATCTTCACAGGCCGTCTCGGAGGGGACGCTGAGACGCATTTCCCGTGGGTGTGGAAGGCGAGCAACAGGCTCGCCGTTCGCCCCGTTGAGATCGACGTCGATCACACCCGCAGGCGCCAATTCCTCCGGATCCGCGACCGGGTCAGCGTTCGGATCCAAGATGGATACAGCGGCGAGGAGACGGTCACTTGCGTTATCCCTGGCCACGAGCGGGAGGGTGAGGAGCTCGTGGCGGATGAGCTCGTCGTCGACGACGGTGAGCTCGCCTTCAGCTACCGCGGTGTGTGCGGCTACGGCTCGACCTTCGACTACCGCGGCTAGCCATGGAAGGGGCGAAGCCGAGCAGGACGCAGTACTACGCCGCCGCGACGCTCGACGGCTACATCGCGGACGCCGACGACCGGATCGACTGGCTGACCGGTTACCAGGGGACCTACGAGGGCGAAGATGCGGAGCCGGGGGCGATGGGGGAGGGCGGCTCCTACGCGCGCTTCTATGAGGGGGTCGGGGCGCTGGTCAGCGGCTCGGTCACCTACGAGTTCATCCTCGGTCACATCAGCGGCGGCGGGTCGTGGCCGTACGCCGGGAAGCCCTGCTGGGTGCTGAGCTCGCGCGACCTGCCGGTGCCGGAGGGCGAGGGCGTCGACGTCCGCATCGTCGACGCGAAGGTCCCGGACCTCTACGACGAGATGATCGCGGCGGCGGGCGATCGCAACCTGTGGATCGTCGGCGGCGGCAACGTGGCCTCGCAGTTCACCGAGGCACGGTTGCTGGACGAGGTGCTGGTCACCGTCGTGCCCGTGATCCTGGGCGGCGGCAAGCCGCTCTTCGAGCGCGGTCTGCCCGGCCCGCTGCAGCTGCTCGGGGCACAGCCGCACGCAAACGGGATGGTGCAGCTGAGCTACGGCGCCCGGCGCTTGGCCGGACCGCGCGCTCAGGAGTAGGTGTCCCAGTAGGTGAGCTCGGGCAGCGGGTCGTAGGGGGCCCCGCCCGCGTACCAGCCGGGAGCTGTCCAGCGCTCGAAGTGGAGGTGGCACCCCTCCGCGTCGCCGGTGTCGCCGACCTTGCCGATCACCTGACCCGCGACCACGCTCGAGCCCGCCGGGATCGGGCTTGGCGCCTGCAGGTGCATGTAGACGGCGTCGGTCCCGCTGAGCGCGCCGTGAATTACGACGTAGTAGCCGGCGCCCGAGGCCTGGTAGGCGTTGACGCTCAGCACACCGGTCTCCTCGGCGACCTCCTTCTCGCCGCAGGCGGCGGGGATGTCCTGGCCCTGGTGGATGTGGCCGGTTCGCGGCGCCCCGAAGCGCGCGTCCGCGCCGCCGAAGTTGTGGGGGCCCGGGACGGGGAAGGCGTGGAGATGCATGCCGAACGGCTGGGTCTGGCCACCGATGACGGACGCCTTCGCCGTCCCTGGATCGGAGAGCTTGAGCTGGTAGGTCCCGTCGGAGGCGGGGGCGCCGCCCGGCAGAGTCCCGTTCCAGGTGAAGGTGCCCGACCCACCCGACGAGAAGCCGACCGAGGTCTTGACGGCGACGCCCCCGCCGACGCTCACCACCTTGAGCGTCGCCGAGCCGGCGCGCTTTGCGTGCAGCAGGAGCTGTGGAGCCGAGGGCCCGAGCATGAAGTAGCTGCCGCTGACCGTGGAGTTGGCGAGCAGTTTTCTGATCCGGCCGGCGTCCTTCTTGGAGACGACGCCGTCGACCGGCCAGCCACGCTGGGTCTCGAGAGCTTCGACGCTCCTGAAGGTGCTCTTGCCGTAGACGCCGTCGATGCCGGTGGCGATCCCGAGCTTGGTCAGGGCCCTCTGCAGGTAGCGGACATCCTTGCCCTTGGTGCCGGGGGCGAGCTGCCGCGTGCCGAAGCGGTAGACGCGCTGCTGGTGCTTCTTGGCGACAGCGGGGATCGCCGGCGCCAGCGCCGCCACGCAGGCGAGCGCCAGCACGCCCAGCAGGATTCTGGGTCTGCCCGAACCCATTGGCTCTCCTAACGGGTGTACGGCGGCCGAGTTGCGCATCCCTGCAAGCTGGGCGGCAACGCCCACGGTTAGCCTTAGCCGCGTGATCAAGGTCAAGCTGCCGGACGACTCCGAGCTCGAGCTCGACGACGGCGCGAGCGGCGCCGACGCGGCGGCCGCGATCGGCTCGGGCCTCGCCAAGGCGGCGCTCGCGGTCAAGGTCGACGGCGAGCTGCACGACCTCACCGCTCCACTGAATGGCGGCGAGTCGATCGAGATCGTCACCGATCGCAGCCCGGAGGCGCTCGAGCTGATCCGCCACGACGCCGCCCACGTGCTGGCCGAGTCGGTCCTCGACATCTGGCCAACGGCGAAGATCTCGATCGGCCCACCGATCGACAACGGCTTCTACTACGACATCGAGTTCCCCGACGGCAATCCGGGTGAGGAGGACCTGGCGCGGATCGAGGAGCGGATGGCCGAGCACGTCAAGGCAGACGAGCCCTTCGAGCGGCGCGAGCTGACCGCGAAGGAGGCGATCGAGCACTTCCGGGAGCGAGGGCCAGGACTACAAGGTTGAGCTGATCGAGGACCTGGTCCGCGACGAGGGCGCCGAGACCGTCTCCCTGTACCGCAACGGGCCCTTCGAGGACCTCTGCCGCGGCCCGCACGGACCCTCCACGGGCCGGATCGGCGCGTTCAAGCTGACCTCGGTCGCAGGCGCCTACTGGCGAGGCGACGAGACCCGCCAGATGCTCACCCGTGTCTACGGCACCGCCTTCCTGGATCGCAAGGACCTCGAGCAGCACCTGGAGTGGCTTGAGCAGGCGCGCCAGCGCGACCACCGCCGGCTCGGACCTGAGCTCGATCTCTTCCGGTTCCGCCCGGAGGCCCCCGGCATGCCCTTCTGGCTGCCGCAGGGGACGGTGCTGCTGCGGCTGATCGAGGCCGAGGTCCGCAAGCAGCTTGATGCCCGCGGCTACCGCGAGATCAAGACGCCGGAGGTACTCGACGTCGAGCTCTGGCACCGCTCGGGCCACTGGGACAACTACAAGGAGAACATGTTCTTCACCGCGCCCGCCGAGCGCGAGAGCCGGGGCGAGCAGCGCCAGTACGCGCTCAAGCCGATGAACTGCCCGGGTGCCTGCCTCGTCTACGCATCGAGCAAGCACTCCTACCGCGAGCTGCCGCTGCGGCTAGCGGAGTTCGGCCTCGTCTCTCGCTACGAGCGCGAGGGGGTGTTGCACGGCCTGCTCCGCGTCCGTGCGTTCACGCAGGACGACGCGCACGTCTACTGCACGCTCGACCAGGTCACGGACGAGGTCGACTCGATCTGCGCGGGCATCGACGAGCTGTATGAGCGCTTCGGCTTCGATGAGGTCCGGGTGGAGCTCTCGACGCGGCCGGAGAAGTCGATCGGCACCGACGAGCAGTGGGAGCGGGCGGAGGCGGCGCTCCGCGAGGCGCTCGAGCGCCAGGGCCGCGCCTTCGACGTCAGCCCCGGCGAGGGCACCTTCTACGGGCCGAAGATCGACTTCCACATCACCGACGCCCTGGGCCGCTCCTGGCAGTGCGGGACCTGCCAGCTCGACTTCCAGATGCCACAGCGCTTCGATCTCACCTACACGGGCGCGGACAACGCCGACCACACCCCGGTGATGATCCATCGCGCCCTGCTCGGCTCGATGGAGCGCTTCGCCGGGATCCTGCTCGAGCACTACGGCGGGCGCTTCCCCCTCTGGCTGGCGCCAGTCCAGGCCGTCGTCCTGCCGGTGGCCGACCGCCACAACGCGCGGGCCGCCGAGATCGCCGGGCGGCTGGGCGAGGCCGGCCTGCGCGCGCGGGTGGACGAGCGCACCGAGTCCGTCGGCAAGAAGATCCGCGACGCCGAGCTCTCCAAGGCGCCGTACATGCTCGTCGTGGGCGACAAGGAGGCGGAGTCGGACTCCGCCTCCGTTCGACACCACGGCGACGGCGATCTGGGCGCAATGGGCCTCGACGAGCTGATCTCCCGCATGCGCGCTGAGGCGGGCGAGTAGGCGTCTATACTGGCGGACAATGCCGGGCACCCAGACCACGAAGCGCGCCTAAGCGCCCCGTGCCCGCCTCACCGATCCAATCTCGCCCATCTCCTTCTTGAAGCACTACTTCATGCGCAGCTAGTGGCGGTCTCCCGCTTCGACCGCCGGCCGCCCGAGCGCGACACCACTCGTATCAACGAGCGGATTCGCGTGCCCGAGGTGCGCCTGATCGATGAAAACGGCGAGCAGGTCGGGATCATCCCGACGCAGGAGGCCCTGGAGCGTGCTCGCGAGCGCGACCTCGATCTGGTCGAGGTCGCCCCGAACTCGCAGCCGCCCGTCACCCGCATCCTCGACTACTCGAAGTACAAGTACGAGCAGGAGCAGAAGGCCAAGGCCGCCCGCAAGCACCAGCAGCAGGTGAACGTGCGGGAGATCAAGCTGCGGCCGAAGATCGCCCAGCACGACTACGAGACCAAGCGCGGCCACGTCGAGCGCTTCCTGAAGCACCAGGACAAGGTCAAGGTGACGATCATGTTCCGCGGCCGCGAGCAGAGCCATCCCGAGCGCGGGCGCGCTCTGCTCGACCGCCTGCTCCAGGACGTCTCCGAGCTCGGCGTGATGGAGCAGGAGCCGCTGCAGGAGGGCCGCAACATGACCATGCTGCTGGCGCCGGCGCGTGGCGCGGGGCAGGAAGCCGCCGCGAGCTAGCCGATAGCGGCGCGGAGGCGTTCGACGTCGTCCGCTCCGAAGACGATCCGGTTCTGCGTCGCCACGTAGACGAGGTCGAGGTTGACCCCGGCCGCGGCGATCTTGCGTGTGAGGTCCGCGAGCACGCCGGGGCGATCCTGGACGTCGACCACGACCACCTCGCGCTCGCGGGTCACAGCGACGTGGGAGATCGCCAGCACGTGCCTCGCCGCCTCGGCGTGCGGCACCAGGATGTGGAGCTCGGCGCGATCGCCGGGCCCGACGCAGGTCGCGGCCGCGACGTTGACGCCCGCGTCGCTGATCGCGGTCGCCACTTCGGCCAGCGCGCCCGGCGTGTTCTCGATGTCGATGACCAGGTCGACCGCCATGCGCCCGTGCGCGCAGCCTACTCGTCGTCGTGCGCGAAGCGCGCGAGGTGTCTGCTTCAATAGTCGGCCCGATGCCGAAGATGAAGACCCATTCAGGCGCCAAGAAGCGCTTCCGCAAGACCGCGAAGGGCAAGTACCGCGGGCGGCGGGCGAACTCGAGCCACATTCTCGAGAAGAAGTCGCCTGCCCGGAAGCGGCGCCTCGGCCGCCCGTCGGTGATCTCGAAGGCGGACAGGGGCCGGGTCAAGAAGCTGCTGGCGGGGGGTGGTCGCTGATGGCGCGCGCCACCAACGCCGTCGCCCGCAAGCGCCGCAAGAAGAAGGTGCTGGACCGGGCCAAGGGCTACTTCGGACGCAAGCACTCGAGCTACCGGCTCGCCAACGAGCAGCTGATGCGCTCGGATGCGTACGCGTACCGGGACCGGCGCACCCGCAAGCGGGACTTCCGCCGGCTCTGGATCACACGGATCAACGCGGCAGCCCGGCAGGAGGGCATGAGCTACTCGCAGCTGATGAACGGCCTGAAGAAGGCCGAGGTCGACGTGAACCGCAAGATGCTCGCCGACATCGCGGTGAACGACCCCGACGGCTTTCGCCGATTTGTGGAGCTCGCCCGGGAGGCTGCCGCCACCTAGCTCACGGCAGTCATAGGACGATTCCCGGGCGGTCCGCGAGGAACCGCCCTTTTTCGTTTCAGGACTCGTAACAGATGATCACCAGCCCACAAAACGAGAAGCTCAAGCTGATCCGCCGCCTCGGCAGGCGGCGGAGTCGTGAGCGCGAGGGGCTGTTCGTGACCGAGGGCGAGGATCTGCTCGATGCCGGGAGGTCCGCGGGCGCGGAGCCGGTCGAGCTGCTCACCGCCGCCGGCGAGGGACTGGGAGGCGACGAGGTGGACCCGGCCCTGCTGGCGCGCTTCTCCAAGCTCGGCTCCGGGACGAGGGCGATCGGTGTCTGGCAGGAGGCGTGGGCCGACGAGGCGGTGCCGCCCTGCGTCTACCTGCACGGCGTCTTGGACCCGGGGAACGTCGGCACAGTGATCCGTACCGCCCATGCCCTGGTGGGCGGCTCTGTCGTGCTCGGCCCCGACTGCGCCGACCCCTTCGGCGCCCACGCCGTGCGTGCGAGCATGGGCGCGGTCTTCACGGAGCCGCTGCTCCGGGGCGGCATCGACGCGACGCCTTCCCCGCGGGCTGCGCTGGTCGCACACGGCGGCGAAGGAGTGCAGGCGCTCGACGGGATGGGCACCGTCTGTCTCGGCGCCGAGCGCGAGGGACTGCCGGACGCGACCGCGGAGCACTGCGACGTCCGTGTGACGATCCCCTTGCGTGTGGGCGCCGAGTCGCTGAACGTCGCGGCGGCGGCGGCGATCGCGCTTCAGCGGATATCGTCGCCCGCCCTGGGAGAAGGCGATGGCGACTGACCGGATCGAACAGCTACGGAGCGAGGCGGCCGAGGCGATCGGCTCGGCCGGGAACACCGCCGAGCTGGAGGAGCTCCGGGTCCGCTACCTGGGCCGCAAGGCGGAGCTGACCGGGATCCTGCGCGGCATCGCGGAGCTGCCGGCGGACGAGCGCGGGCCGGTGGGCAAGGCGGGTAACGAGGCGCGCCAGGAACTGGAGTCGCTGCTCGAGTCGCGGAGCGCGGAGCTCGATACGAGCGAGCTCGAGCAGCCGGCTGGCGGAGGACGCGATCGACGTCACGCTGCCGGGCGCACCGTCGGCGCCCGTGGGCGCGCAGAACCCGCTGATCCGAACCCAACGCGAGATCGAGGACATCTTCGTCGGGCTCGGCTACCGGGTGATGGAGGGCCCCGAGGTGGAGCTCGACTACTACAACTTCACGGCGCTCAACCATCCCCCCGGCCACCCGGCGCGGATGGCGCAGGACACCTTCTACGTCGACCCGGCCACGCTCCGGGACGACCTGCGGATTCCTTCGAACGGGAAGGAGCTGCCGCCGGGGCCCGAGGACGTGGTGCTCCGGACCCACACCTCCCCGATGCAGGTCCGCTCGATGGAGTCGCAGCCGCCGCCGATCTTCATCGTGGTCCCCGGCCGCTGCTATCGCTCCGACCCCTTCGACGCTACCCACAGCCCGATCTTCCACCAGGTCGAGGGGCTCGCTGTCGGCGAGAACATCACCCTCGCGGACCTGAAGGGGACCCTGGACGAGTTCGCCCGCGCGATCTTCGGGCCCGAGCGCGAGACCCGTTTCCGGCCCGGCTTCTTTCCCTTCACCGAGCCGAGCGTCGAGGTCGACGTCTCCTGCTTCCGCTGCGGCGGCAGCGGCCAGCTTCCGGACGGCTCCCGCGACCCGCTCTGCAAGGGGATCGGCTGGATCGAGATCCTCGGCGCCGGGATGGTCGACCCGAACGTCTACGGCTTCGTCGCCGAGAACGGGTACGACCCCGAGACGATCCAGGGATTCGCCTTCGGCATGGGGATCGAGCGGATCGCGATGCTCAAGTACGGCGTCCCCGACCTGCGCAAGTTCTTCGAGAACGACGTGCGAGTCCTGGAGCAGTTCCGATGAAGGTGCCGAGCTCCTGGCTGCGCTCCTACTGCGATCCCGGGCTCTCGGTGGATCAGCTCGCGGACGAGCTCGCCATGCACTCGATCGAGGTCGAGCGGATCTCACACGTGGGCGCGCCCTCGCCCGACTCCTTCGTGGTCGGCAAGGTGCTCTCGGTCGAGCAGCACCCGGATGCGGAGCGGCTCAGCGTCTGCGAGGTCGACGTCGGCGAAGGCGGGCGGACGATCGTCTGCGGCGCGCCGAACGTCGCGGCTGGCCAGACCGTCCCGGTCGCGCTCCCCGGGGCCGTCATGCCCGACGGCACCAAGCTCGGCAAGGCGAGGCTGCGGGGCGTCGAGTCGAACGGGATGATCCTCTCGGAGGCCGAGCTCGAGATCGGGGACGACGCCGAGGGCATCGCGGTGCTGGCGGAAGACGGGGTGGCGCCCGGCACGCCGCTGGCCGAAGTGATCCCGGTATCGGACCCGGTGATCGAGCTGGAGGTGAACTCGAACCGGGTCGACTGCCTCGGCGTCTACGGGGTTGCGCGCGAGGTACACGCGGTGACCGGCGCTGAGCTCGCGGCGCCGCCCTGGGACGAGGACGCTGAGGCAACCGGCGAGGGCGAGGTCACCGACTACGCCTCGGTCACGGTCGAGGTGCCGGAGCTCTGCCCGCGCTTCACCGCGCGCACCTTCACCGACGTGACGATCGGGCCGTCACCGCTCTGGCTGAAGGCACGGCTGATCGGCGCCGGGATGAGGCCGATCAACAACGTCGTCGACATCACCAACTACGTGATGCTGATGACGGCCCAGCCGCTGCACGCCTTCGACCTCGACAAGGTGCCGGACGGCGCTCTGATCATCAGGGCGGCAAAGCAGGGCGAGAAGATGACCACGCTCGACGGCGTCGAGCGGACCTTCGACTCAGATGCCGTCCTGGTCTGCGACAAGAAGGGCCCATCGGGCATCGCCGGGATCATGGGCGGCGAGGTCTCTGAGGTCTCGGAGGCGACCACGCGGGTCCTGCTCGAGGTCGCGACCTGGAACGGGGTCAACATCCTGCGGACCTCGCGCAAGCTCGGCCTGCGGACCGACGCCTCGAACCGTTTTGAGAAGCAGCTCCATCCGGAGCTGGCGCTGCGGGCGCAGCGGATCGCCTCCCAGCTGATCGTTGAGCTCTGCGGCGCCAAGCTGGTGCCGGGGACGATCGACGCGGCAGCCGACGTGCCGCCCCCGCACGAGCTGCTGCTCCGCCACGAGCGCGTCGACCGGCTGCTCGGCATGGAGATCGAGCCGGCCGAGTGCGAGGACTACCTCGAGCGGCTCGGCTTCGAGACGAAGCGTGCGGTGACCGAGATCTCCGCGACGGTCCCGTTCCACCGCCATTACGACGTCACTCGCGAGACCGACCTGGTCGAGGAGGTGGGGAGGATCCACGGCTACGCGAAGAACCTGCCCTCGACACTGCCGAGCACCAGAGGCCAGGCGGGCCGGCTGACCCGCGAGCAGCGGCTGCGCCGGCGTGCCGAGGACGCGATGCGCGACCTCGGCTTCGACGCCGCGGTGAATCTAAGCCTGACCGACCCGGGCCTGCCGGCACGGCTGCGGATCCCGGACGGCGACCTCCGTGCGGAGCCGATCCGCGTCTCCAACCCGCTCTCGGCCGAGCACTCGGTCGAGCGCACCGCGCTGATCGGCTCCCTGCTCGACGCCGCCCGCTACAACCGCGCCCACGACGCCGAGCGCGTCGCCCTCTTCGAGTCCGGCCGGGCATACCTGCGCGAGGGCTCCTCGACGCACGATGGCGTGCTGGCCGGCAAGTTCGTCGGCAACCGCCCGGCGCCGGCGTTCGAGCCGTGGCGGGTCGGTGCGATCGCCACCGGCGCCCTTCGACCGGCCGACTGGCGCGGCGAGGCGGTCCCGGCCGACTTCTACTCGGTGAAGGGGATCCTCGAGGCGCTGGCGGCGCAGCTCGGCGTCGAGGTCGAGGTGATCCCCGGGGATGAGCCCTTCCTGCAACCGGGCCGCAGCGGGCGCGTGCTGGTCGGTGGTCATGACTCCGGCTGGATCGGCGAGATCCACCCGCTCGTCTGCCGCGAGTGGGACCTCGACAGGCGCCGCGGGCTTCGAGCTCGACCTGGCCCCGCTGGTGGCGGCGTCGCCGCTCGGCGACGAGTCCTACGAGGACGCAATCAGCTTCCCGGCCGTCCACCAGGACGTGGCGGTGGTCGTGGACGAGTCGGTCCCGGCGGCCCAGGTCCGCGCGGCGGTGCTGGGCGGCGGCGGCGAGCTGCTGCGCTCCGCCGAGGTGTTCGACCTCTACCGCGGCGAGCAGCTCGGCGAGGGCCGCAAGAGCGTGGCGCTGCGGCTCACATTCCGGGCGGCGGATCGGACCCTCACCGACGAGGAGGTCGCAGAGCGGCGCACCGCGATCGAGTCCGCAGTCGAGAAGATCGGAGGGTCGCTCCGTGCATAGGGTCCTGGTGGCCGGAGCCTCGGGCTACGCCGGGGCGCTCGCGGCTGAGCTGATTCGCGTGCATCCGAGCCTGGAGCTGGCGCGCGTCACGGCGCGCACGGACGCGGGCAAGCGGCTCAATGAGCTCTACCCGCAGTACGGGGTCGACCTCGTGCTCGAGGAGCCGGAGGCCGAGGACGGCGCCGACGTCGACGCCGCCATCGTCGCCTACCCGCACGGCGCTGCTGCGCCGGTGGTGGCGGCGCTGCGCTCACAGGACGTGAAGGTGGTCGACCTCTCCGCGGACTTCCGCCTGCACGACCTCGATACCTACTCGCACTGGTACGGGAAGCACGGCGCCCCTGAGCTGCTCGCCGACGCGGTCTATGGGCTCACTGAGCTGCACCGCGAGGCGGTCGCCGGCGCCGGCCTGGTCGCGAACCCCGGCTGCTATCCGACGGCGAGCATCCTGGCGCTGGCGCCGCTCGCCGCAGAGGGCCTGATCGAGGACGTGGTGATCGACGCCAAGTCGGGGGTCTCGGGTGCCGGGAGGGCGGCGGCCGAGGAGATGGCGGTCGTGAAGTCCTCGGATGACACCAAGCCCTACAAGGTCACCGCCCACCGGCACACGCCGGAGATCGCCCAGGAGCTTTCGGAGCTCGCCGGCAACGGAGCGGTAAGCCCGACCTTCGTGCCGCACCTGATGCCCTACGACCAGGGCGAGCTGGTGAGCTGCTACGTGCGCACCTCCGAGCCCGTCGACCCGGCGACGCTGCTCTCTTTCTACGAGCGGCGCTACGGCGACGAGCCCTTCGTCGAGGTCACCCCCGAGCCGCCGGGTGTGACCGGCGTGCGGGAGACCAACCTCTGCCGGATCCACCTCGCTGTCAACGAGTCCTCCGGACGCGTGCTGGCGTTCGCCTCGATCGACAACCTCTGGAAGGGCGCGGCATCGCAGGCGATGCAGAACCTCAACCTGATGCTCGGCCTGCCCGAGGGGGAGGGGATCTCCTGATGCCGGCGATCAAGGCCTTCTTCACGTCGCGCTGGGTGGACCCGCCGGACGAGGTGGAGGAGCTCGATCCCGCCCAGCTCGCACCGGGCTTCCGCGCCGCCGGCGTCGCCTGCGGGTTGAAGGGCGGCGGCGCGACCGACGTCGGAGTGCTCGTCTGCGATGAGCGCGAGGTGAGCTCGGCACTCGCCCTCACCCGCAACGCGGCGGCCGCCGCGCCGATCCGCGTCTGCCGCGACGAGTGCGACGCCGGAGCGATCCGGGCGGTCGCGGTCAACTCCGGCAACGCCAACGCGGCCACCGGCGAGCAGGGCTACCGCGACGCCCTGGCGATGCGGGACGCGGCGGCGGAGGCCCTCGGCGCCGAGCCGCCGACGGTCGCAGTCGCGGAGACCGGCACGATCGGCGTGCCGCTCGACATCGAGGCCGTCACCACCGGAGTGCTCGAGGCGGTCGAGGGCCTCTCGGCTGATGGCGGCGACGCCTTCTCCCAGGCGATCATGACCACCGACCGCGGCCCGAAGCGCTGCACCGTTCGGGCCGGCGACATCACGGTCTCGGCGCAGGCGAAGGGCGCGGGGATGATCGAGCCGGGTTTCGCGACGATGCTCTGCTTCGTCCAGACCGATGCCGAGGTCCCCGATCCCGACGGCGCGCTCCGTGAGGCCCTGGCCGGCTCGATGGAGCGCATCACCGTCGACGGCCAGATGAGCACCAACGACACGGTCCTGCTCCAGGCCACCGGGACCGCCGGCGCGGCGCTGCCCGACGGGCTACTCGACGCCGTACTGCTCCAGCTCGCGCTCGAGATCGTCGCCGATGGCGAGGGTGCGACCAGGGTCGGCCGGGTGGAGGTGGCCGGCGCAGCGAGCGACGAGGAGGCCGAGCGGGTGGCGCGCGCGATCGCCAACTCGCCGCTGGTCAAGACCGCGCTCTTCGGCCGCGACTCCAACTGGGGCCGGATCGCGCAGGCAGCCGGGCAGGCACTGGCGGGGGAGGAGCTTGACGAGCTCGGTCCGGACCGGATCCGGGCCGCCGAGCTCGCCGCCGATCAGCCGGAGGCCGGGCTCTCAGTCGCCCTCGGACGCGGCGCTGCCCGGGCTCACGTCTACTTCAGCGACCTGACCCCCGACTACGTCCGGCTCAACGCGGAGTACACCTCATGAACGCCGGCTCCTCGGCTTCGCGTCCGGGGCCGGCTGGGACCGGCTCAGTGGAAACGCTCCTTGAAGCCTTGCCGTACATCCGGGAGTTCCACGGCCGCACGATCGTGATCAAGTACGGCGGCGCCGCGATGCGCGACGAGGAGCTGCGCGAGGCGTTCGCCCGCGACGTCGTCCTCCTCAAGTACGTGGGCATGAACCCGGTGATCGTCCACGGCGGCGGGCCGGAGATCACCCACTACATGGAGCGGATGGGGATGGAGGTGAAGTTCGTCGGGGGGCTCCGGGTCTCCGACGCGGAGACCGTCGAGGTGGCGAAGATGGTGCTGCTCGGCAAGATCAACTCCGACATCCTCACCCGGCTCAAGCGCCATGGCCAGCCGGCTGTCGGCCTCGGCGGTGAGGACGGCTCGCTCTTCGAGGTGAAGCCCGTCCCGGAGGCCTCCGACGTAGGGCTGGTGGGGCAGATCGAGGGCGTCAACGTCGACGTGATCGACCACATCGCCGCGGACTACGTCCCGGTGATCGCCTCGGTTGGCACCGATCGGGAAGGTGCCTCCTACAACGTCAACGCCGACGAGGCCGCCGGCAAGGTCGCCGCCGCGATGCCGGCCCACAAGGCGATCTTCCTCACCGACGTCGACGGCTGGCTGCGCGACCCCGACGACCCGGAGTCGCGAATCTCGCAGGTGACCGTGGACGAGGTCCGAGCGGCCCTCGAGGGCGTCTCCGGGGGCATGAGGCCGAAGCTGACCGCTTGCGTCGACGCGATCGGCGGCGGCGTGGAGGCGGCTCACATCGTCGACGGCCGCCGGCCGCACAGCCTCCTGCTCGAGCTCTTCACCGACGCCGGCATCGGCACCAAGATCACAGCATGAACGGGCGGCTCCTCCGCTTCGCGTCCGGGGCCGCCCGGTGAAGCTCGACGAATTACAGAAACTCGAAGCGCGCTGGGTGATGCAGACCTACCCGCGGACCCCCGTCGAATTCGTCCGCGGCGAGGGGGCACGACTCACCGACTCGGAAGGAAAGGAGTACCTCGACTTCCTCGCCGGGATCTCCGTCACCTCCGTCGGGCACTGCCACCCGGCAGTCGTCGAGGCGGTCCGCGAACAGGTCGGCACGCTCACCCACACCTCGAACCTCTACCTGACCGAGGGCGGGGTGCGACTGGCGGAGCGGCTCTGCAGCTCCAGCCTCGGCGGGCGCGCCTTCCTCTGCAACTCGGGCACCGAGGCGAACGAGTGCGCGATCAAGCTGGCCCGCAAGCACGCCCACGGCCGGGGAATCGACAACCCCGAGATCGTGGTGCTGGACGGCGCCTTCCACGGTCGCACCATGGGCAGCCTCTCCGCCACGCCCGGCCTCTCCACCAATGAGAGCTTCGCCCCGTACCTGCCCGGCTTCCGCGCTGTGCCGCGGGACGATCGCGGCGCCCTCGAGGAGGCGATCGGGGAGAGCACCGCCGCGGTGATGCTCGAGCCGATCCAGGGCGAGACCGGTGTTCACGTCATCTCCGATGAGCTGATCGCCGCCGCGCGCCGGGCCTGCGACGAGGCCGGCGCCCTGCTCGTCTTGGACGAGATCCAGACGGGGATGGGGAGGACCGGCTCGCTCTGGGCCTACGAGCAGCTCCCAGCGCGCCCGGACGTGATGACCAGCGCCAAGGCGCTCGGCGGCGGGCTTCCGGTCGGCGCTTGCGTTACCGGCGAGACCGCCGCCGACGTCCTGGAGCGCGGCGACCACGGCTCCACCTTCGCCGGCGGTCCGCTGATCGCGGCCGCGGCGCTGGCGGCTTTCGAGGTGATCGACGATCCCGAGCTGCTGCGGCGTGTGCGCGATCTGGGCAGCCGACTCTGCGAGGGGCTCGAGGGCATGGACGCGGTCAGCGAGGTGCGCGGCCGCGGGCTGATGGTGGGCGCTCGGATCGAGGGGATCCAGGCCAAGGACGCCGCCACGCGCCTGCTGGGCGACTGCCTGATCGTCAACCCGATCGGGGACGACACCCTGCGCTTCCTGCCGCCGCTGGTGATCGGCGAAGCGGAGGTCGACGAGGCGCTCGAAATCCTCGGCCGGACGCTGAACTAGGCTGCTGCCGTGGACACACGTGCGCGCTGGATCATCGGCGTCCTGCTGGCGCTGGTCATCGGCCTCGCGGTCGGGCTGATCATCGTCGCCGGTGACAACTCGAGCGACAGCGGCACCACGCAGTCGCTGCCGACACCGTCAACGTCGACGCCGCGGACGCAGTCGACCACCACCCAGGCGACCACCACGTCGACGACGCCGAACGGCGGCACCCCGGTGCCGGGCTCGACGACGACCGGCCCGGGCGGTACGGGCGGCCTCTAGGGCGGTGTCCAGCGCCCCTCGCCGTTCACGCCGAAAAGGTCGATCCGGGTGAGCTTCGAGAAGAGCGCGTAGCGATGCGCCGCGCTGTAGGGCGGATCGCAGGCGGTCATCACAAGCTGGTCGAAGCGGACCGGCTTGAGGATGCCGATGTCGCTCGGGTCGACGATCTCGTGCTTGTAGACGGTGTAGGTGAAGGAGGCGTAGGGCATCTCGATCCGGACCTCGTCGCCGTTGTCGATCTGGTCGATGTGCCGGAAGGGAGCGAGGTAGGTGGTGCGGTGGCCCGCGATCGCGACCGTGCCGGGCTGGCCGGGTATCGGCGTCGCCCTGTAGTGGCCGGGTCCTCTCTGGAGCGATGAGGTGTTCGTCCCCTGCACGACGACGATGTCGAGGCCGATCCGGTCGATCTTCATCCGGCCGATCGCGTGGCCCTCGATCAGGTGCGGCGTGAAGCGGTCGGCCAGAATGCGCGCCTTGGCGGCGTTCCCCTGGACTCCCGCGATTGCCGCCAGGTCCACCGGGGTCGGGTACTGGGACTCGAGCTTGTTGAGCTGGTCTGAGGCCTCGCTCTGCTTGAGCGCGCCGTAGGCGGCGGAGAGCGGCTCCTGCCAGAGCAGCGTCAGGCCCGCGTCCGCAAGGACGACGATGCCTGCGGTGATCAGCATGGTCGAGAGGATTCGCGTCAGCCGATGCACTGCCGGGATTCTCGCAGCGGCGGCTAGACGAAACCGCCACACTTCCCGGCTCTATGGCCCCAGACGACAAAGTGGCGCCGCGGATCGCCTCCTACCAGGCCGACCCCGCCCAGGTGGGGCGCGTACTGCTGCTCTACTCGGGTGGGCTCGACACCAGCGTGATGCTGAAGTGGATCCAGGAGCGCTACGGCGCCGAGATCGTCACGCTCACGGTCAACCTCGGACAACCCGGGGAGGACTGGGAGGTGGTGACGGGCAAGGCCGAGCAGCTCGGGGCGGTCGAGACGGTGCTGGTCGACGCGCGCGAGCAGTTCGCCTACGACTACGTGCTGCCCGCGATCAAAACGAACGCTCTCTACGGCGGCGGCTACCCGCTGCTCACGGCCCTGGGCCGGCCGCTGATCGGCCAGCTCGCGGTCGAGGCCGCCCGCGAGCACGGCTGCGACACGATCGCGCACGGCTGCACCGGCAAGGGCAACGACCAGGTGCGGATCGAGGCGACGATCGCGACGCTCGACCCCGAGCTCCGGATCCTGGCGCCCGTGCGGGAGTGGCAGATGGGGCGCGAGGAGGAGATCGAATACGCGCGCGAGCACGGCATTCCCGTGAAGGGCGGCACAGAGGTCTCGCCCTACTCCATCGACGACAACCTTTGGGGTCGCTCCTCGGGGGGGCGGACGATCGAGGACCTCGACGAGGCGCCGCCCGACGACGTCTTCCAGCTGGTCGCGCGGCCGGAGGAGGCGCCGGACGAGCCGCAGGAGATCACAGTCGGCTTCGAGCGCGGCTGCCCGGTCTCACTCGACGGCGAGAAGCTCGGGCTGGTCGAGCTGCTCGAGCGGGTCGCCGAGATCGGCCAGCGGCACGGCGTCGGGATCGTCGACCACATCGAGGACCGGATCGTCGGCCTCAAGGTCCGCGACCTCTACGAGGTCCCGGCGGCCGCGATCGTGCTGGCCGCCCACCGTGAGCTCGAGAAGCTGGTTTGCACGATCCACCAGAACAACTTCAAGGGCGCACTGGAGAGCCACTGGGCATACCTCTGCTACGCCGGGCTCTGGCTGGAGCCGCTGCGGTCCGACCTCGACGCCTTCATGGACTCCGTGAACGAGTTCGTCACCGGCGAGGTGGCGCTGAAGCTCTACCGTGGCTCGGTGACCCCGATCCGGCGGAGCTCCCCGTACGCCCTGTATGACCGCTCGCTCGCATCATTCGGCGAAAGCGGGGGAGACTTCTCACAGCATGCGAGCCCGGGCTTCATCGAGCTCTTCACCATGCAGAGCCGGACCGCACATCGGATCAGGAAGGAGACGAAGTGATCTACGAGCTGATCGGCCGGATCATCGTGGGATTCTTGTGGCGCGCTTACGGGCGCGAGATCCGGATCGCCGCCGCCGCCGGCGCCGGGCTGGCACTCACTGCACTCGGCATCGGCGCCTACCTCGCCAGCCGCGAGGACGAGGAAGAGGCCTAGTCGTCAGGCGTCCCTAGAAGCCCCGCGGCCTGCGGAGCAGATGCGTGTGCTCCGAGCCGGGCACTGACTGAAGCTCTGCGCCGTTGGCGCGGACGGTGTACGCCCGCTCCGCCCGCGCGATGTGCCGCTGCCGGAGGGCGGCCATTGCGTCGGCGAGACGCTTGCGGCGAGGCTCGACCGTCTGGCCGGTTCCGATGGTGATGGTTCCCGCATGTGCCTCCATTGCAGCTCCTTTCGCTAGTTTCCCGTTCAGACCGGTGTTGATCGTCTGATTCATCGCTTCAACGACACGGATGGTCCTCCGTGTGAGGTATCAGCGCAACATGGATTCCTTCTTAAGCTGATAAGTTCTACTTATGCTCGATGTACGCAGGATGAGGGTGCTGCAAGAGGTGGTGACGCGCGGATCGTTCTCGGCCGCGGCCGAGTCGCTGCACCTCTCGCAGTCGGCCGTGAGCCAGCAGATCGCCGTCCTCGAGCGCGAGGCCGGCATCCCGCTGCTCGAGCGCACCAGTGCCGGCCCAAGGCTGACCGCCGCCGGCGAGGCGCTGATGGAGCACGGCGACGCGGTGCTCTGCCGGCTCGAAGAGGCGGAGCGCGAGCTCGCCCAGATCGCCGGCCTCGAGGGTGGCCGGCTGCGGCTCGCCAGCTTCCCGACCGCGAGCGCCACCCTGATGACCCGGGCTCTGTCGCTCTTCCGCCAGCGCTTCCCGAAGGTCGAGCTCGAGTTCTCCGAGGACGAGCCGGAGGACAGCTTCCCCGCGCTGAAGCGGGGCGACTTCGACCTCGCCGTTGTCTTCGACTATCCGGCCTTCCCGCTCGAGTTCGGGCGCGATGTCGAGGCCGAGCTGATCTACGAGGAGACGATGCAGGTCGCGCTGCCACCCGGCCATCCGCTTGCCGCGGCGAAGTCGGTCCGTATCGGGGACCTGGCGGAGGAGGACTGGCTCTGCGGGGCCCTGCCCAGCTCCTGCCGCGCGCAGGTCCTCAATCTCGGTCGCGAGGCGGGCTTTGAGCCGAAGATCAGCTTCGAGAGCGAGGACTACGAGGTGATCAAGGGCTTCGTCGCCGGCGGGCTGGGCGTGACGGTTCTGCCCGAGCTGGCGGGAGGTCACCCCGGCATCGAGCTCCGCCCGGTGCGGGGGCAGAAGCCGATCCGCCGGGTCTGGGCGGTTACCCGGGAGAGCGAGGCGCGCTCGCCGGCCGCCGAGCAGATGCTCGGCATCCTGCGCGAGGTCTGTCGTGCGTACCGCGACGAGCGCAGCGTGCGCCTCGCCGCCTGATTCCGACCTGCACGATTTCTTGCACCGGCGCAGCCACGGGATGAGGGGCACGACGCCTGCGGCAACGCTGTGTAAGCGTCCGCTACCTTCCCTGGCTCGATAGAGCCAAATCCCCGGATCCCGGGGAGCGGGGGACCCACCTTGTTGGGGCGAATCGCCGGCCACAGCTCCGGCGTAACGCGAGTCTCTTTCCGCGTGAGCCCGTCAGCTAACCCCGCAGGCAGCGAAGGAGATGGAGGCAGCGACCACATATCGGCGGATCGTGCTGGGCGCAGCGTGCGCCGTGGCGATCGCGGCTGCCCTTGGGGTCGGCCTCGCCGGCGCCAAGGATCCCTCACTCAAGAACAAGATCGACGCGGCCCGCTCTGACGCCGGGCAGCTCTCGAACCGGGTCGACGCGCAGACCGCGCGGATCGCCTCGCTCACCCAGCAGGCTCACGCGGCCGGCGCCCGGGCGATGGTCCTGAACGCGCAGGTCGAGGACGCCCAGGCTCGCTCGGATCAGCTCGCCAAGCAGCTCGACGCTGCCGAGCGCCAGCTCGACCGGCTGCGCGCGGAGTACGCGGCCGCGGTCAAGGTGCTTGACGAACGGCTCGTTGCGATCTACGAGAGCGACGCGCCGGACTACATCACCGTGCTGCTCAACTCGAATGGCTTCAACGATCTCTCCACCCGCGCCGACTACCTGCAGGCGCTGCACGACGCCGACCTGCGGATCGCGGACCGGGTCGCCTCGCTGCGCGATCAGATGGCGGACCACGCCAGTCGGGTTGCCGACCTGAAGCAGCAGTCGGACGCCGCGGCCCAGCTGCTCAGCGCCGCGAAGGCCAGCTTCCTGGCGAGCGAGCGGGCGGCCACCCAGGGCGCAGCGGCCGTCGCCCAGGCGCGCGCGGGAACCCAGGCAGACCTCTCGCAGGTCCAGGGCCAGGTCGCTCAGCTTCAGGCCGAGGAGGCAGCGCAACGGGCCGCGGTCGGCACCGGCGCCGGTGCCCCGGCCTACCTCGGCGGCCCGTACTCGATCCCGACCTACATCGTCATGTGCGAGTCGGGCGGCAACTACCACGCGCTCAATTCCTCGAGCGGGGCGGGGGGTGCGTATCAGATCCTGCCCTCGACCTGGGCCGCGTACGGCGGCCAGGGTGCGCCGCAGGACGCTCCGAAGGCCGACCAGGATCGCATCGGCGCCGAGATCTGGCGGGACTCGGGCCCGAGCGCCTGGTCCTGCGCCTAGCCGGCCACCCGGTAGTGAAGATGGACGGCGCCGCTTCCGAAGCGGCGCTGATCGAGCAGTTCCAGCTCCAGGCGGAGACCGCGCGGCAGCGCGGGCTTCCCGCCGCCGACCGCGACCGGCATCAGGAACAGATTGCACTCGTCCACTAGATCCGCGCTGAAGGCCTCGGCCGCGAGCGCGGGGCCTCCGATGTTGAGGTCTTGCCCGGCCGCCTCCTTCATTCGCCTGACCGCTTCGGGCTCGAACTCGCGCTCGATCCGCGTCCTCCGGGTCGCCACCTCCTCCAGCGACCTCGAGTAGACGATCTTCTCGGCCGCCTGCCAGATCCCCGCGAAGTCGCGCACGACGTCCGAGTGAGCGGCCAGGCTCGAGTCGGTCTCCCAGGGGGCCAGCGTCTCGTACATCCGGCGCCCGTAGAGGTGGGTGCCGACCGGGCGCTCGAGGTCGTTGACGAATCGATGCAGCTCCCAGTCGGGCTCGGCCCAATCGAAGCGGCCGTCCTCGCCCTCGATGTAGCCGTCCAGGGAGGCGATCGCCGTGTAGATCAGCTTGCCCACGCCGCTAGCCGAAGAACTCTTCCAGCTCCGGCGCGATCGCCTCTGGCGCCGCGGCGTGGTCCTGGCCCTCGAGCGTCCGGTACTGGACGTCGGGCAGAATGCCGACCAGGGCGCGGGCCGCAGTGCGGATCCAGGCGGGGCTGTTGCCGCCGTCCATCACGAGGGCAGGCACCGTAACCGTGTGGCAATAGCGGGCCGGCAGCGGCTCCCCGTTCATGCTTCCCCGCAGCATCACACGGCCGTCATGGGGAATCGTGTGGGCGATCCCGAGCATCCCGTCGACCATCGGCGAGTCGGCCATCGGCTTCACCATCTCCTCCGGCATGCACACCGCCTCGGTCATGAAGTACTCGAAGACCTCGCGGCGCTTGTCCTGTGAGATCAGGTGCTCGAGGTGCTCGATGTAGTCGTCAGCCAGCGGGGGGCGGCTGTCGTCCACGATGTAAGGCGCCTCGTAGATGGCGAGCCTCGAGATGGGGGCGCCCGCGGCAGTCGCCTCGAGCACCAGCGCCCCGCCCGAGGAATGGCCGAACGCGCAGGCCGTGCCCCCGGCCGCCTCGATCACGGCCTCCAGGTCCTCGATCTCACGCTCGACCTCGTAGGGCTCGGTGAAGCCGCTGTCACCGCGCCCGCGGCGGTCGTAGGTGTAGACGCTGAACTCGCTCGCCAGCAGCTGCGCGAGCGGGGCCGGCGTCATCCGGTCGTTCCACGCGCCGCCCACCAGGACCAGCGCGGGGCCGTCGCCCGTCCGGTCGTACGCGATCTCGGTTCCGTCCTTGGACCTCACCTTCTCCACCACGGTCATTTCATCCTCCTGTGTCGGCTCTTGGAACTGAGACCGCGGAGGAGCCGGGAATTCATCGCTCGGGTTAGGCATGAGGTCAGCCTGGGTAGCACTCCGCCTGATGGCGCCCACCGACACGACGAGAAGCGGCGAGGGCATTCTCGACCGTGCCAACGACGCCGAGCGGAACGAGATCATCGAGATGCTCGAGAGGGCCTACTGGATGGAGATCGAGACGGTGATGAGCTACCTCGCCAACTCGGTCAACCCCGACGGCGTCCGCGCCCAGGAGATCAAGGAGTCCCTCGAGCAGGACATCACTGAGGAGCTCGGCCACGCCAAGCTCTTCGCCGAGCGGATCAAGGAGCTCTACGGCGTGGTGCCCGGCTCGGAGCAGTTCAACGCCGAGCAGACCTACCTGCAGCCGCCCGAGCAGCAGACCGACATCGTCTCGGTGATTCGCGGGGTAATCGAAGCCGAGACCGGCGCGATCGAGCACTACACCAAGATCGTGGAGGTGACCGACGGGATTGATCCGGTGACCAACGACATGGTGATCGACATCCTCCACGACGAGCAGGGCCACCGCCGCCTCTTCGAGGGCTTCCTGCGCGAGTACGAGGCCGAGGGCCTCGCTTAGCCCAGGCACGGTTTCCCAAGGAAGCGCGGGTTTCTACGGACGCCGAGGCGGTGCTCCCCGCTGATGGATTCCCGAGGGTCCCTTCCTAGGGTCGACGGAACTCAACGAAGGGAACTCAATGCTGATCTGGTCAATCGCGGCGATCGTTTATGTCGCGCTGTTCTTCTGGCTTGGCCTGTCCACGCTTCGCAACGGCCACGGCTGGCTCTTCTTCTTCGGGATCTTCTTCCCGATCCTCTGGATCTTCGGTGCGTTCGCTCGGCCGAGCGAGCCGACTGCGGCGCCCCCGGCATAGCGAGCAAAGGGATGCGAGGCCCCCGGGACCGGCGACCGGTCCGGGGGTCTCTCTACCCCGCTATTTCCTTCAGGTCCTTCGGTCGGAGCAGGGCGTGTAAGACGTGGTCGTCGATCGCCGCGATCCCGCCCTTCTTCACCTTCACGCGGGAGCCGGTGGCGAGCGCGACCGCCTGCGAGAAGTCGGGCTCGTGACCAACCAGCATCACCTCGCCGCGGCCGGCGGCGACCTCCAGGGGATCGAAGTCGCCGCCCCGCAGGCGGTCGTCCTCCTCCACGGGGCACCCGAGCGGCTCGCAGGCGAGCTCCGCGGTGCGCTTCGCACGGACCTTCGGGCTGGTCAGGCAGACGTCGAGCTCGACGCCGAGCCTCTCCAGGGCCTTGCCGGCGGCTACCGACTGGCGCTCGCCCTTCTCGGTGAGCTCACGCTCGGCGTCGGGCTTGCCCTCGCCCGCCTCGGCATCCCCGTGCCGCAGCAACCAGATCATGATCCCAACCTACCGCGCGGAGAATTCCTCCGGCCAGAGCGGAATTTCGTGCGTCTCCCGTATCAACTCTGTCCGCCCGCCCAGGCATGATCGACGGGTGAGCCCCGGAGCGGTCCACCTGCACGTCCACAGCGAGTACTCGCTGCTCGACGGCGCCTGCAAGATCGAGGCTCTGGCCGCCCGCGCGGCGGAACTCGAGATGCCGGCGCTGGGGCTGACCGACCACGGCGTGATGAACGGCTCGGTCGAGCACTACAAGGCGTGCAAGGCCGCCGGGATCAAGCCGATCATCGGGCTCGAGGCCTACCTGGTCGACGATCGTGTCGCCACGCCGCAGGCGACCCGCTACGAGCGCAACCACCTCACCCTGCTCGCCGCCAGCGAGGCCGGCTTCCGCAATATGGTCAAGCTCAGCTCCGCCGGGTTCCTCGAGGGCTTCGCCCGCGGCAAGGCCAACGTGGACATCGAGCTGCTCTCGGCCCACTCGGAGGGCGTGATCGCGCTGACCGGCTGCCTCCAGTCCCGCTTCTGCCGGCGGCTCGTCGAGGATCGGCCCGACGATGCGCGCGGCCACGTCGACGACCTGGTCCAGGCCTTCGGGCCGGAGCAGGTCTACTTCGAGGTGCAGCGCAACGGGATCGCGGAGCAGGAGAAGGCCAACGACGGGATCGTGCGGGTGGCCAAGGAGCTCGGCCGGCCGCTGGTCGCGACCGCCGACGTCCACTACCTGCGCCGCGAGGACTACGACAGCCACGCCGCCCTGCTCTGCGTGCAGACCAAGTCGACGCTCGAGCAGCCGAAGCTCCGCTTCGACACCAACGAGTTCTATTTGAAGAGCCCCAACGAGATGTCGGACTCCTTCTCCGACATGCCGGAGGCAGTCGCGAGCACGCTGGAGATCGCCGAGCGCTGCGAGCTCGAGATGCAGCTGGGCGAGCTGCTGCTGCCGCGCTTCCCGACCGCTGACGGTGTGGAGCCCGGCGACATGCTGCGCGACCTCGCGGTGGAGGGGCTGCGGCGCCGCTACGGCGACCCGATCCCCGCCGACGCAGTGGAGCGGCTCGAGTTCGAGCTCGGGGTGATCTCCGAGATGGGCTTCGAGTCCTACTTCCTGATCGTCTGGGACTTCGTCCGCTACGCGAAGGGCGAGGGGATCGCCGTCGGCCCCGGCCGCGGCTCGGCCGCCGGCTCGATCGTGGCCTACGGGCTGGAGATCACCGACATCGACCCACTCGCCAATGACCTGCTCTTCGAGCGCTTCCTCAACCCGGGCCGCAAGTCGATGCCGGACATCGACATCGACTTCTCGGTCCGCGGCCGCGAGCGGGTGATCCGCTACGTCGCCGACAAGTACGGGCGCGAGTGCGTCGCCCAGATCATCACCTTCGGCAAGATGGCGCCGCGCGCGGCCACCCGTGACGCGGCCCGGGTGCTCGGTTACGACTACGCCACCGGCGACCGGCTCGCCAAGCAGATCCCCGAGCCGATCATGGGCAGGACTCCCACCTTTGATGACTGCCTGAAGGCGGGGGAGGAGCTCCGGCGCACCTACGACTCCGATACCGACGCCCAGAAGATCCTCGACACCGCCCAGGGCCTCGAGGGGATCGTCCGCAACCACTCGATCCACGCCGCGGCGGTGGTGATCGCAGACCGGCCGCTGCAAGAAATCGTCCCGCTGCAGCTCGCGGAGGACCGGGGCGCGGTTGGCCCGAACGGCAACGGGAACGGCAAGGCCGAGCGCGCCTACAAGACCGTCACCCAGTACTCGATGGGACCGATCGAGGAGATCGGGCTGCTGAAGATGGACTTCCTCGGGCTGCGCAACCTGGACGTGATCGAGGACGCGGTGGCGATCATCGAGCGCTCGCGGGGTGAGCGGATCGACATCAAGGACATCCCGCTCGACGACGCCAAGACCTTCCAGATGCTGGCGCGCGGCGAGTCGATCGGCGTCTTCCAGTTCGAGTCCGACGGGATGCAGGACGCGCTCAAGACCGTCAAGCCGACCGAGTTCCAGGACCTGGTCGCGCTCGGTGCCCTCTACCGGCCCGGCGCGATGCGCTACATCCCGGACTACGCCAAGGGCAAGCGCGACCCCTCCTCGGTCCGCTACGCCGATCCGCGGCTGCGATCGATCACGGAGTCGACCTACGGCTGCGTGATCTACCAGGAGCAACTCATGGAGATCGCCAAGCAGATGGCCGGCTTCGCGCCCGCCGAGGCGGACGACCTCCGCAAGGCCGTCGGCAAGAAGAAGCGGGACCTGATGGCGACCATGAAGGACAAGTTCCTGCAGGGGATGGAGGAATCGAAGACCGACCGCCGCGTGGCCAAGGACCTCTGGTCGCTGATGGAGGCAGCCGCCGACTACTCCTTCAACCGCTCCCACGCCGCCTGCTACGCGCTGATCTCCTACCGCACCGCCTGGCTGCGCGCGAACTACCCGGCCGAGTACATGGCCGCGCTGATCTCGACCGTGATGTCGACGAAGGACAAGGTGCCCTTCTTCGTCAACCGCTGTGCCGAGATGGGGATCGAGGTGCTGCCACCGGACGTCAACACCTCCGACCACGGCTTCGTCGTCTCGGGCAACAGCATCCGCTTCGGCCTCGACGCGGTGAAGAATGTCGGGCACATCGCCGTGCAGGCGATCCTCGACGCTCGTTCGAAGGACGGGGAGTTCACCTCATTGTGGGATTTCTGCGAGCGCGCCGACACTCGCGCCGTCAACAAGCGAGCTGTCGAGTGCCTGGTCAAGTGCGGGGCGCTGGATTCGACCGGGGCGTCCCGCAAGGGGATGCTCGAGGCGCTGCCCGCGGCCACCGCGTTCGGCCAGAAGGCTCAGGAGGACTCGCGCCTCGGACAGTCGTCGATCTTCGAACTCGGCGGTGGGACGGAACAGGCCGGGCCTGCAACCTCACACCACGCCCCGATCCAGGCCGAGGAGTTCGATCAGCGGGAGCTGCTCCGCCTCGAGAAGGAGACGCTCGGCACCTACCTGTCCTCGCACCCGCTCGCCGAGGTGAAGGACGCGCTGCGGGCGCGGGTTAACTGCCCGCTCTCCAGCCTCGCCGACAAGCAGGACGGCTCCTGGGTGACGGTGGGCGGGATCGTCACCGAGTTCAAGCGGCACACCTCCCGGAACGGGTCGCTGATGTCCTTCGCGACTCTCGACGACGTCGAAGGCCAGGTCGAGATGCTGGTGATGGGCAAGGCCTACGAGGCCTCTCGGGAGTTCCTCGCCGCCGACGCGATCGTGATCGCGCGCGGGCGGCTCGACCACAAGGGCCGGGGGGAGACCAAGCTCGTCGCGCAGGAGCTCGAGCTCTTCCAGCCCACGGAGGACGAGGTCGCCAAGGCGCGGGCCGCGCGCGACCCCGGGCCGGTGTTGCTGCGGATCAACGCCGCGGACTTCGGGGCAACTTTGATCGAGGAGCTCAAGGAGATCTTCGAGCACAACCCCGGGGACTCCGAGGTGCTGCTGGAGATGGAGACGCGCGAGGGCCTGCGGCGGCTGCGCTTCGGCAGCGAGTACAAGGTGCGGCCCTGCGCCGCGCTCGACGCCGAGCTCGACGCCCTGCTTGGGTCCGGCGCCCGCGCCGCCGCCTGATCCCCGCGCGCGGCGATTATCAGATTTGACCCCGGTTGCGCAAGGGGCGTCGCGGATCCCTGATTCCCATCCGTCCGGCGACGCGTCCTAGACTGAACGCGTGCCCAGGCAGACCCAGACCGAGAGGAGCAGCGCCGGCGAGTGCCGCCAGTGCCGCACCTTTTGCGACAAGCTGGTCAACCCGGCGGGTTGCCTGGAGATGGGCTGCAAGTTCCTCTACACGTACGAGGACGCACGCACCGGCGGCCGCTACCTCGGCTGCATGAACAAGGTGTTCAGCGCCGAGATCGACTTCGACATGTTCCTGCTCGCCGAGCGGACCCGCGAGGGCTTCGGCGGGATCAAAATGACCGGCAATCCGCTGCCGCACTGCCAGTTCTCGGTCGAGCGGGCCTACGAGGGTGACGGCCCGGCCCACGAGTGCGTCAACCGCCGCTTCTTCGATGCGCCGAGCGACCATCCGGAGGCCATCCGGGCGTTCGACCTGCGCAACGCGCTCAGCTAGCGAGCAGCCGCTCGAGCTTCTCGAAGCTGTCGCTCCAGCCGCCCTCGTGAAGGGCGCGCCGCTCCTCGGTGGCGAACCGACCCTGGCTGAATCGGACCTCCGTCTGCTCGCCTTGTTCCTCAAGCGTCAGCTCGGCGAGCGTCTCTCGATCGTCGGGATCCGGTGGATCCCAGTTGAACGTGAACGCCAGGCGGGAGGGTGGATCGACCTCCCGGAACTCGCCGTTGAGGTGGAAGGGCTCACCTTCCGGAGGTTGCATCGCGATCCGGTAGCTGGCACCGACACGCGGATCGAACTCGATCTGCGGGATGCTGAAGCCCGCCGGGCCCCACCACATGGCGAGCTGCCGCGGGTTCATCAGCGCCTCCCACACGGCCGGCCGCCGGGCCGGGAGGACGCGATGCAGGGTGAGCACCGATCCGTCGCTGGCCGTCATCCTGGGGGCATGCTACGCGCCCAGGTGCGGTATCACCCGCCGATGGCAATCCGTACGCGCAGGCGCTTCGCGGTGCGCGCGCTGGCCGTGGGGGCGCTCCTCGGCTCGCTGGGGCTCGTCGGCTGCGGCGGGGCGTCCGCAGCTCCCTCGCCGCAGACCATGGCGGACCGATTGAGCCAGAACGTCAGCGACATGCAGGCCGCCATCGACGCGTGGCGGGCCGGGGGAGACCCGCCCGCGACCCCGCCCCCGGAGGACGTCGTGATCCAGGCCGAGGCGCTGCATGCCGACGCCCGCTACCTCGGCGATCACACAAACCTGACCGCGCAGGTGATCCCGCTGCTGCCGCCTGCCATCGCTGCCCAGATCCAGCGACTGACCACGGCCCATCGGGATCTCGTCCGTCTCTCGAAGGGCGCTCCCAGCATCAAGCTGAAGGTGGGAGCGCCGCCGCCGCTCTCGGACTTGGTCGGCTTCTACCGGAAGGCGAACCAGCGCTACGGCGTCGCGTGGAACTACCTGGCCGCGATCCATTTCGTGGAGACCAAGTTCGGCCGGGTGAAGAACGACAGCTCCGCCGGCGCCAAGGGACCGATGCAGTTCATCCCATCGACCTGGCGCATCTACGGGAACGGTGGCGACATCCACGACCCTCACGACGCGATCCTCGCCGCCGCCAACCTGCTGCACCACAACGGGGCGCCGCCCAACTACACGCGGGCGCTCCGCTCCTATAACGACTCGGGCCTCTACGTCGACGCCGTCACCCGCTACGCCCGCGAGATCGCCGCGAACCCCTACGGGATCTACTACCTCTACTGCTGGCAGCCTTAGCGCCGGGTCATTTCTTCCGAGTCGCCTCCCGCCAAAGCCGCCGGAACACCTGCACGTCTCGCTTGGACGGAGCGTGTCCGTCGAGACCCGGACCCTCGAAGACCGCGGGCAGGCCCTGGAGGCGCTTCTCGCCGAGGAACGCCTTCAGCCCCTTGCGGCCGATCTCGCCCTTGCCGAGCGGGGCGTGGCGGTCGCGGTTGGAGCCCCGCTCGTCGCGCGAGTCGTTGACGTGCAGCAGCTTGAGCTGCTCGAGGCCGACCTTGGCATCGATCTCGTCGACCAGGTCCTTGACGCCCTCGGGCGTAGCGACCTCGTACCCGGTCGCGTGCAGGTGGCAGGTGTCGATGCAGAGGCCGAGCCGCTTGGGCCCGCCGGTCGCGTCGATCAGCTCAGCGGTCTCGTCGAAATCCCGCCCGAGGAGCTGCGGCGACCCGGCCGTGTTCTCGTAGATGATCGGGCAGCTCTCGGAGCGCGCCAGCGCCTCCTTGACCAGCTTTACCGCCCGCTTGCGGGCGTTCGTGCGCGTGTCGTCCTTGAGGGCGCCGGGGTGGACGACTACGCCGATCGCACCGATGCCGTCGCCGACCCGGAGGGCGTGGGTCAGGGACTCGAGGCTCTTGCGCTGCATCTCATTGTCCTTGGCCGCCGGGTTGATCAGGTAGATCATGTGGATCGCGACGACCTGAACGCGCGAGGCCTCCCTCGCCTCGCGGAAGGCGGCGAAGTCGTCGTCCGTGTAGCGCGTGGGGCGCCACATGCGCGGGCTCTGATTGAAGACCTGGATCGCGTCGCAGGTCCGCTCCTCGGCCCGCTCGATCGCCCGGAGCAGCCCACCCCCTGTGGAAACATGGGCGCCGATCAGCACTGTGAGTCCAGATCCATCAGTCCCCGTTCGCGTCCGCTTCGCCCCGTCACCGACGGGCGTCCTCCACATCGGGGGAGCGAGGACGGCACTGTACAACTGGCTCTACGCGCGCGGCCGGGGTGGGGCGATGTTCCTGCGGATCGAGGACACCGACCGCGAGCGCTCCACGCCCGAGAACGTCGAGCAGATCCTCGACGCGCTCCGCTGGCTGGAGCTCGACTGGGACGAGGGTCCCATCAGCCAGTACGAGCGTGCCGAGCGGCATCGCGAGGCGCTCGACCGTTTGCTCGAGTCGGGGATCGCCTATCGCGACTCGGCCACCCGCGAGGACGTCGAGGCCTGGAAGAAGGAGCACGGCAACCGCGGCTATCGCGGCACGCCCACCGACGACCCCGGTGCCGCGATCCGGTTGCAGGTTCCCGACGCCGGCGACACGGTGGTGGCCGACGAGATCCGCGGCGAGGTCCGCTTCCCGAACGAGGCCCAGGACGACTTCGTGATCGCCAGGGGGGACGGCTCCGTCCTCTACAACTTCGCCGTCGCGGTGGACGACGCCGACATGGAGATCACCCACGTGATCCGCGGCGACGACCACCTCTCCAACACTCCGAAGCAGCTGCTGGTGATGGAGTCGCTCGAGGTCGCGCCGCCTCGGTACGCCCACCTGCCCTTGCTCCACGGCCCCGACGGCAAGAAGCTCTCCAAGCGCCACGGTGCCGCCAGCGCGCAGGAGCTCCGCGACGCCGGCTACCTGCCCGCCGCTGTCCGCAACTACCTCGCCCTGCTCGGCTGGGGGACCCAGGACGACACGACGATCATGAGCACCGAGGAGCTGATCGAGCGCTTCGACCTCTCCGGGGTGGGGCGCGCCAGCGCGATCTTCGACGAGCAGAAGCTTCGCTGGGTGAACGGGCGCTTCATGCGGGAGATGGACCTCGATGGCTACACCGAGGCCGTCGCCCGTCACCTGGGGCGCGAGCCGGACGAGCGACTGCGGGCCGCCTGCGCGATCGCCCAGGAGAAGGCGCAGACCCTGGAGGAGGTCTGGCCGCTGATCGGCTTCCTCTTCGAGGAGCCCGAGACCGACGAGAAGGCCTGGAAGAAGGTGATGAAGGACGGCGCCTTGCCGCTGCTCTCGGACGCGCTGGAGGCGCTGCGCTCGACGGAGCCGTTCGACGCCGAGGCGCTTGAGGCCTCGCTGGGAAGGGTCCTGGCCGAGCACGACGTCAAGCCCGGCAAGCTCTACCAGCCGATCCGGGTCGCGATCACCGGCACCTCAGTCTCCCCGGGGATCTTCGAGTCGCTCTCGGTGCTCGGGCGGGAGCGCTCGATCGAACGCATCGAGCGGGCGGTGCAACGGCTTTCTACGGACACCTCCAACGGAACCTCTAGCTAGATCAACGCATGAGCTAAACGTTCGGCTGCCACCTGCACAACGTCTACGACAAGCTGGGCGCGCTGGACCGCGCGCAGGCGGTGCTCATGGCGACCGAGCAAGGCTGGATCTGGCTCTCCCTCGGCCGGCGTCGGTTTTCGCTCCACGGACGGAGCCGGGTCGCCGCAGGCGGATCAGCAGGACCGCCAGCGCCATCCCGACGGCATCGATCAGGACGTCGCGCGGGGTGCCCTCACGGCCGCGAACGAACGTCTGATGGAACTCGTCCGTGCAGGCGTAGGCGAGGGAGATCACGACGGCCCAGACGAGCGGCCTGCGCGTCACCGCGGACAGCGCCCAGGCCCAGAGCGCGGTGAGCAGCGCGTAGCCGGTGATGTGGCCCAGCTTGCGCAGCACGATCATCCACCAGGCGTGATGCCCTCCGGCGGGCTGGGCCGAGAGGTAGAAGATCACGCCCATCAGGACGACCGGGGCGATCGCCCGCAGCAGGGCGCGGTTGCGACGGTTCAACGCGCCGCCGTCCTGGGCGGTAAAAGGGATGGCGTGATCTCGGTCACCTCGAAGTCACGTTACGCGGTGGTGGCGCTGGCGGAGCTGGCGCGCGCCGGGGAGAGCCCGATGCCGATCGGCCAGGTCGCCGAGCGACGCGGCATCCCGGTTCAGTTCCTCGAGCAGCTCTTCTCGACGCTGCGCCGCGCCGGGATCCTGGTCAGCCACCGTGGCGCCAAGGGCGGCTACACCCTCGCGCGCCCCGCCGACCAGATCAACGTGCTCGAAGTCGTCCAGGCGCTCGACGGCGTCGTCGGCCAGGAGGGCAAGGAGGCCGGCGGAATCTGGGAGGAGGGGGTGGAGGCGCTGCGCGCCACGTTCCGCTCCACCACGATCGCCGACGTCGCACGCCGCGAGGCCGAGGGGGCCGGCACGGGCATCTACCACATCTAGAAACCAGGCACGACAGCGCGGATTCCGCGTGGCCAGGCACGCCACAAATTCCTCGTATCCCTGAGGCCCCGGTAGGTGCCGGTGCGACCCGGAATCGTTCCCTCCGTGAGGTAGTCACAGTCAGGCGCAAAGTCCGCGACAACCGCGTCGAGGTCCCCGCGCTCATATGCCTCGAAAGCGCAGCGGATCATCTCGACGTTCTCCTCCGAGATCGCCCGCTCAGTATCTCTCGACGGAGTGCTGCTTCCCATGCAAAGCGGATAGCCGCTTCTCGTCCAAAAGGAGCGCTCCGTGGCGGTTCTTTGCGCTCGGAGCGGCCACCCTGATCCCCCACCTGGCGCTCTTTCCGTCCGGTCTGGTTAGTCTCCTGCGCTTTATGAAACGGGGCGTACCTGTATTCGCCATCCTGCTGATCGCGCTGCTCGCCGCGCCGGCGAGCGCCCCTGCGGTCGTCGGTGGGGCGGGCCACAACAAGCCGACGGCGCAGCTGGAGCGGGCATACAAGTACGCGCTGTGGGTGCGCTCGCTCAGCGCGGACGGCTGCTATCCGCCCCCACGCAAGCTCGCTCAGCAGATTCACCGGCTGAATCCGAAAATCAAGGTGCGCGTCGCACGCGGCCCGCGCTCGATCCACCGCCAGGGCATCGTCTACATCCTGCGGCAGGGCTCGAACTGCAACCGGGTCCGCATGGCCCTGCTGAGCCCGAGGGGTCTCTACATCCTCGACTCGGTCACGGGAAACGTCAGGGTGTACGGAAGGCACGGTCCGCGAACGAATCCGGGCCAGAGCGGACCGGCCCGGCAGGTGAGGCTCGTGAGCAGGAGCTTCAGGTTGCAAGGTCCCGATGAGACCCAGCGCCTTGACACGCTGTGCCCGCGCGGCTCCTTCCCCCTGGGCGGCGGGATGATCGCCTCGCCTGGACCCGGCGCCGACGGGGAGGGTGCCTATCCACACTCCTATGAGCGCCTCGGAGCGCAGCGCGGCTGGCACATCAACGTCATCCTCTATGACCCCAGCCGCAGCTCGACCACCCCTCGCGAGATCACGATCCAGACCGTTTGCGGCCGGTTCCTCAGGCCGTCCAACCCCACTCCCCACGCGACGATCTTCATCAGATCGGGCGAGACCAAGTCCGCGACGGCCGTCTGCCCCAGGGGCCAGTTCCTGATCGCGGGGGGCTACCAACGTACGAATTTCGACAGCACCGGCGGCAACTACGTCACGGAGTCCCGCGCAGACGGGCCGAGGGCCTGGCGGGTCACGGGCTCGGCCTGGGGTGGCAGCGGCGGCGGCGAGCTGACCGCGATCGCCTACTGCGTCAAGCACAGGGGACAGATCCTGACCGAGGTCTCAGCCTCCGCCCCGATCCCGTTCGGCGCAACGGCCACGGCCACCACGCCGTCCTGCCCACCCGGCCTCAGAATGACATCCACGGGCTTCAGCGCCTCGCCGAGCGCCCTCTATGCGGGCAGCTCGCTCAACCCGGACGGCACCACCACGGCGATGGCGGACGGCTTGTTCGGCGCCGCGCCGAGCCTTACTGCCTACGGCTACTGCCTGCGGGCGAGGAGCTGAGGCCCCGCAGGCCCTCGGCCGATGCTGATAAGCCCGGAGCCGGAGTTGAACCGCCGACCCCTTCCACCATTCCTGCGTGGGACCTTTCCGGGCCGTCTGTGGGTATTTCTGGCAATAGAGCCGTTTTCAGTGAGACCTCGCGGCCTCTGCGGGTCCGCTCGCGGTGACTGAGGCTTCCAGCAGGCTTCCATTCCTGAAGCTGCTGCTCTTCGTCCTCCAAAGCGGTCATTCCACTGGAGAGCGCCGCCGATCACAGTCCGCCAAAGGCCTCGCCCAGGAAGCCGGTAGCGGAATAGGCTCGGACACGTGCTTCCAAGGATGATCGTTTGGACCCTTGCCGCAATGCTTGCCGTGGGAGCGTTGGGCGGGTGCGGCGGCAGCGGCAACAGCGTCGGGAGCGCGACCAGAGCCGGCGTGGCGATCCCCACGACTGCTCCTGGCACCGGACCTTGCGGCACGGTCGGCTCCACCACCTACGACCACGTGATCTGGATCCTGATGGAGAACAAGAGCTACGGCTCCGTCATCGGCAGTCGATCGGCCCCCTACGAAACCGCTTTAGGCCAACGGTGCGCGACCGCTGCCCACTGGAACGACGCCGGCAGTGATTACGACTCGCTGCCGAACTACATCGCCCTGACTACTGGCATCCCTACCGGCGATTCTCGTCTGGACCCGTTCAATTGTGACTGTGCACCGGCGAGTTCGGTGAATGTCACCGTTGACAATCTGTTCCGGCAAGTCCGCACCGCGGGTCTCACCGAGAAGTCCTACGCCGAGGGAATGTCGCGCAATTGCAGCAACAAAGGCACCACCTACGCACCCAAGCACAACCCCGCCCTCTACATGTGGGGCGGCAGTGATCGCCAGGCGTGTCGCGCCGATGACGTCCCGATGGGATCAAATAGCTCAGGCGCCTTCATCGATGATCTCCAGGCCGGTACGTTGCCCAACTTCAGCTTCATCGCCCCCAACCTTTGCCACGACACCCACGATTGCGGGGTCGCTACCGGTGACGTCTACCTGAGGACTTTGATGGACAACATTCTCGCCAACCGCCTCTACAGGCAGGGACACACCGCGGTGATCGTGATATGGGATGAGGACACACCGGTTCCGAACATCGTGGTCTCACCCTCAGTCCACCCCGGAACGGTGGTTGAATCGACCGTAAGCCACTACTCACTGCTGCGTGCCACCGAGGACATCTTCGGCCTACCGCATCTGCTCTCCGCGGCCGACGCTCCCGACCTCCGAGCCGCTACTGGACTCTAGCCCCCAGGGTCAAGTCACAGTCCCTGTAACGAGACCCGGCAGGGGCGCCCGCCCAACATCACATTCCCACGACAGTGCGGATCCGAAATCTCACAACGGGACGGTCTGGGACGTCACGAAAGCCAGCCGGCGAGCGACGTTTCCCCTGCTCTGACTTCTAGCCGCCGCGCTGCAGCTCGAGGACCTGCTGGAAGGTCGGCCGGCTGGTGCTGGGGAACGTGTTCGGCAGGATGCCGGGGATGAAGCCCGTCCGGGCGGTGGGCCTCCGCCAGTTCGCCGGATCGCGGGCCCTGTTGAGCCGCCAGCTGATTCGCGGTCTGGTCGACGGCGGCCCAGAGCGAGGCTCGGCATGCCGGGAGAGAGCCGTTGCCGCAGTAGGAGAGGTGGAAGCGACCGATCACCCTGTCGCCGAGGAGCGTTCGCAGGTCCTTGTCCACGTACGACGGACCCGGCATATTCGACTCACTCGGCGAAGCGTCGAGATCGCGGACGCTGTCGAGCTCGCCGAGCAGGCCGCCGAACACGGGCTTCATCACCGCGTCAGCGATCGGTCGCCAGAGCGCGTCCATGATCACCGGCCCCGGCTCGTCGTAGAAGCCGTCCTCGTTCGCGTCCAGCCGCGGGGCATCTCGGCCCACCCAATCGTCGAGTATGTCCACGATCTCCTGGTCGCGCGCGTTCGGTGCAGTGCCCGTCCGCAGAACGCGGCTGATGATGGGCCAGACCAGCGAGCGCGCGTCCTCAGTGGCGGCGCGGTTCATGATTCCGACGTTGTCGGTGATTCGGACGCGCTTGGGCCAGCTGTCGAACAGCTCGACCCGCTGCACCGAGCCCTGGGGCGTGTCGTCTCCGTGCATGAACCCGGGCGCCGACTTGTTGTTCCAGCTCAAGAGAAGTCCTCCCGGCCCGCCCTTGTCGTGCGGATGTTCGTCCTGGCTCAGGAAGCCGGTCCACTCGTGGCTGCCGTCCCCGATGGTGGGCAGCCGGCGGTCGAGCCCGGGCGGCCGGCGGGGAAGGAGACCGGAGGAGAAGTAAGCGGTGTCGTTCCGCGAGACATACGCCCAGTTGAAGGTGAAGCCGAACTCGTTCGCGGTCTGCCAGAACTTCTCCGGTGAGGTGGCGACGCCGTCCGTCATGTCGTGGAGCGCCGCCAGGTTGAGGGCGTCACGGCCGAAGGTCGAGCGCTTGCGCGTGAGCGCGTAGGGCTGCCCACCGATCGTCGCCGTGGCGAACACCGGCCCGTGCACCGAGCGGTTGTAGGTGAGCGGCTGGCCGTTGAGGAGGCCGGCATTGAAGTGCTCGAACGCTCGGCAGGCGCCGTTGTAGACGTAGTGGGTGGAAGCCCGCGTGGGAGCGGAGCCGTCCGGCTCGCAGAGCCGCTCCGCGTAGACGTCCCGGACGTCGCCGTCCGCGGAGGTCAGGCTCCACGCGTAGTCCTGGGTGCGCCCGATCAGGATGTACATCGCGAGGCCCGGCACCGTCGCCCCCTGCGCATTGATGCCCGGACCGTGGAGATCCATCTGCTCGACGATCTCCGGGTAGTAGTAGCCGAGCTGCGGACCCATCACCGCGAGCGTGTTGTTGTCGGCGGAGCGCTGGTGGTCCGTCACCAGGAAGTTGGAGGCCTGCCGGTGTGCCGGAGCGGCTGCCGCCTGTGCCGCGGACGCCCGTGGATCGACGCTCTGAATCGACCCCGGATCGACGATCACAGATCCGTTGACCGGCCCGCCCGTCAGGGGCGGGTAGTTGAAGCGCTTGTCGATCGTCGTCGGTGCCTCGGGGTCGTCGGCGAGCATGACGTCATCCCATGCGTCGTGGCCCCTCTTGGCGCCGAGCGATTGCTGCAGCTCCGCGAGCAGGTTCGCGTTGGCGGCCTCGCTGCCTCCGCCCGCTCCGAAGATCGAGCCGATGAAGGCGGTGACTGCCAGCACGTCGTTGACCGTGGCGGGTGGCTGGTTGATGTTGTTGGCTGCCCAGTAGGCGTTGATGCCGTCGGCGTAGGCCTGCGCGTCGTCCAGGATCTGCTGGCCCTTGGCGCCGTAGGTGTCGACCAGGAGCTTCTGCTGGTCGGTGACGAGTTGCTCCGTC
This sequence comes from uncultured Solirubrobacterales bacterium, assembly GCA_963725475.1. Classification (GTDB taxonomy): domain Bacteria; phylum Actinomycetota; class Thermoleophilia; order Solirubrobacterales; family 70-9; genus DASUPK01. Next base: position 164,714 of record CAVRYR010000004.1, read on the forward strand.
TGCGCGCTGGGGACGAACGACTGGCCGCTGGTGACCAGGCTGAAGGCATCCAGGTTGGGAACGTCCGCGACGGCCACACGGGCGGGCCCGCGGCCGAGCGTCAGCAGCAGCCCGCGGTCGCGCGCGGTTGCCCATCCCGCACCGAAGGCGACGTCGGCGCGCGTCTGGCCGTAGATATGGGGGACGCCGTAGGAGTCGTAGATCAGGCGCAGCCCGGGACGACCGGTCTGCTCCTCGTGCGTCGGCCCGATCGGCTGGAAGTCCTCAGGAAGGAAGAACCGGTTGATGTCGGCCTGGGTCACGTTGTCGCGAAGCGGCGTCAGGCCGGAGTAGAGCGGTAGCTGATCCGTCGAGTTCACCGTGAATGGAAGCCCGCCAAAGTTCCCCGGCGGCAGGATGTAGCGCGCCGTGTCTGCCCCGGGCGCCGAGCTCTTGTCGAGTGGCGCAGCCGACGCCGAGACCGGTGAGCCGACGAGCGCGGCGCTGATTACGAGAGCAAGGCAGAAACGCCTCATGTACCCACTCCTCCTGAATGAACTCTCACCGCTCCCTCGCTTCCTGCCAGGTAGCGCCGATCCTACAGGTACCCCGCCTTTGGTGAAAACCACAACCCAGGTCGGTGATCCTGTCCCGAAGCCCGAACCACGTCGACTTGATGACCAGGTACAAGGAGCTCTGGGGCGATCAGGGCTCGGAGAACGACGTGCTTACGGTCGACGGAACGAACGTCATCAACGCCGCGACCAGCCCGATCAGCCACAGAACGAACCCGATGTTCGCCTTCGACCAGGGCTCGGACGGGGCGAGCGACGTCAGCGCACCGATCCCGGTGTTCTTCGGCATTCCATTCCTAAGCGCCGTGGACCTGTCCATCCCCGCGGCTTCGCCGCCGACGGGGACAGTGCGAGTGGCTTTCATCTCTCGAGGATCTGGGCCCGCTCGCGAGGTCAGCTTCCCCAACTACCCGTCGTCCAACAACACGCTGACGGTGCAGTTCAACGACTTCGAGCACTGAGGACCGCCACACGGCGACGCCGAGATCGGCCGCAGTGATACTTTCCGCTGGGAGCGAGGGAAGCATGGAAGCCGTGATTCGTCCCGGAGTTCGTATCTGGTTGGCCGCGTTCAGCGTCGCGCTGGCGGCGCTGCTCGTGATCTCGCCCGGAGCCAGGGCGGGAGTGAACAGCCAGTGCCCGCCGATCGCCGACAAGCCCGACGCCGCACCTCACGTCGACTACACGGGGGTCGAGCACCTGACCTACTGCTACGGGCCGATCACCATCAGCCCGGGCCAGAACATCATCCGGCTCCGGCCGGCGATCGACGGGCTCGGAAACAAGCTCTGGCCACAGCAAGACGGCTACATCACTCGCTTCGACCCCGAGTTCGTCTATGCCGACGGCTCGGTCCCCCCGGTAGACGTCCTGCACCTGCACCACGCCGTCTGGCTCGTCAACGGCATGCCGCAGTACGCGGTCGGCGAGGAGAAGACGATCCAGCAGCTCCCATCCGGGTTCGGCTGGTCGAGCCATCCCGGCGACAGCTGGCTCCTCAACGACATGCTGCACGACCTGGTCGCGCAGCCGGCCCAGGTCTACGTCGTCTGGCGCCTTGACTTCGTTCCGATGAGCTCACCCGCCGCCGCGTCGATAAAACCAGTGCACACCAGATGGCTGGACGTCGCCGGGAACCCGAGCCTCTATCCGGTCTTCGACGCGCTGCGGGCGGATGGCCACAACGGCAGCTACACGTTCCCCGATCAGGCGCCGGCCGCAGATCTCCATCCGTGCGACGGGGTGGGAGGTGAGGCTTCGTGGCCAGCGGGAAGCCACGGTTGCCTCGGAGCAGCACAGAGCTGGACGCCGAACCAGAACGTGACGCTGATCGGCACCGCCGGCCACCTGCACCCCGGCGGTCTCGACACGCAGCTGCGCGACACCCGCGGCGGCCAGACCAACACGCTCTTCACCTCCGACGCCCACTATTACGAGCCGGCCGGAGAGGTCTCCTGGGACGTCTCGATGGGTGCGACACCGCCATCCTGGCGGGTGAAGGTGCAGGCCGGCGACCAGGTGAGCGTGCACGCGACCTATGACACCCGGAGGGCTGACTGGTACGAGGTGATGGGCATCATGCCCGTCGCCGTCTACAACGGGACCGACGTCGGCGGTCAGGACGCGCAGGACCCGAACATCCCGCAGACGGAGGTCCTGACCCACGGGCATCTCCACGAGAACGACAATCACGGCGGCGACCCGACGGGCGCCCCGGACCCGCTGTCGCTCTGGAGCGCGCCGGCGCCGAACAACACGATCGACATCCAATCCTTCGCGTATCACGGAGATCCGAACGCCGGCTTGAGCGTGCCGACGATCGAGCCGGGGCAAACCCTCACCTTCCACAACAGCGACGCGATTCCGAGCGTCAATGCCTTCCACACGATCACGGCGTGCAAGGACCCCTGCAACGGCACGACCGGCATCGCCTATCCGATCGCCAATGGGCCGGTGACCTTCGATTCGGGCGAACTCGGCTTCAATGGGAACAATGGCGCCGTCGGGAATGCCCCGGCGGCCAATACCGACACCTGGAAGACGCCCACGGATCTGCCGACCGGCACGTACACGTACTTCTGCCGGATACATCCGTTCATGAGGGGCGCCTTCCGCGTGGAGGCCCAGTCCGGCCCGGTCCAGACCCTGAGGGCGAGGAAGAAGCAGAGGCTCGCGAAGGCCGCGGTCATCGAGACCCTCGACAAACCCGCCACGGTGGCGCTCCGGGCGAGGGTGAAGGGAGGGAAGGGTGCCCATTCGAGCGTGTCGCGGCCCCTCTCCCAGGCGCTCGACGCCAGGCGGTCCACGCTGTCGCTCGATCCCAAGGTCACGACCAAGATCAAGCTCAAGTTCTCGAAGGCCGCGCGCAAGAGGATCAGGGCGGCGCTGGCCAGGAGCGGGTCGTGGAAGGTCATCGTCACCGCCAACGCAACCGACAGGTTCGGGAAGACCTCGACCGCCACGGCCAAGTTCAGGCTGATCGGCTAGTGGGACGGGGATCGCCAGTGTTCGTGCGCGGGCCGCGTGGCAGCCGCAGGAAGAAGGGACGGAGGAGTTCCGGCGTATGGAGGGTGGTCGTGGCCGCGGCCGTGATCGGCGCGGCCGCGTTCGGCGCCGGCCAGGCGCTCGGGGTCTCCGAGCCGATCACCACTTCGACCACCTGCTGTAGTTACGCGAAGGCCGGCTTCACGATCGACCAGGGCACCGTGGCCACGTTCCAGAACCTCGATGCGAGCTCCTCGCAACACGACGTGACCGCGGTCAACAACGGCCGCAACGGCCAGCCGTTGTTTCGGTCCGCCACGATCAGCGCCGGCCAGACGCCGGTGACGGGAACGGATCGCCTCGCTCCCGGCACCTACCGTTTCTTCTGCACGGTGCACCCCACCGAGATGTCGGGTCAGCTGGTGGTGACCGGAGGCGGCCCCTCCGGTGTCGCCGTCGAGATCCTCAGTCGCAAACTGGAAGGGGTCGTCTCCAGCAGCAAGCTGAAGGTCGAGCTGAGCGCCGTGACCGCGCGCGACGGCATCTCAGTGACGGCTCGCAAGGGGAACAGGACGCTGGGCTCCACGCGCGGCATCGACCTGGCGGCTGGTGCCTCGCGTACCGTGGCGCTGCGGCTCAGCCGCGCCGGACGCAACTCCCTGAAGAACCTGGGGACCGCAAAGATCAAGGTGACGGCGACTGTGCCGGGCAGCCAGCCGGGCACCGCGACGCGGCGCTTGCGTTAGGCTCCGCGACCGCGCAGCTTCGGGACACTTGCGAGTCGGCGGGGTAGGCAAGGGCGAGTTTCGGGTGCGATCTGCCCCGCGACCTTCGGGTTTGAGGTGCCCCGGACCGACGGTCCCAGCGTCCTCGGGCCGTCGACTTCATGTCTCCTCCTCATCCCCTTTAGGGGCAAATGCTCAGAGCTTCCGCACACCCGGCAAGCGGAATCACCGGAAACCTGACCCGGTTCCGCTAGTTTTCTCGAATGGCCGGATCGAACGGAACCGCGACGACGCTCCGCGTCGGCGCCGAGAGCTCGGCGGTGGTCGGCAATACGCCCTTGGTTGCAGTCCCCCGCCTGGGCGGTGACCTGCCCGGCGAGGTCGTGGCAAAGCTCGAGTTCTTCAATCCCGGCGGCTCGGTCAAGGACCGGATCGGCGTGGCGATGATCGACGCCGCCGAGCGCGACGGCCTGATCGAGCGCGGCCGCTCGGTGATCGTCGAGCCGACCAGCGGCAACACCGGCATCGCCCTGGCGTTGGTCGCGGCGGCCCGCGACTACCGCCTGATCCTGACGCTGCCGGAGGGCATGAGCCGCGAGCGCACGGCCCTGCTCCGCACCTACGGCGCGGAGGTCCATGAGACGCCCTCGCTCGGCGGCATGAACGAGGCGGTCGAGCTGGCGAGCCGGCTCGCCAAGGAGCACGACGGCTTCATCCCGCAGCAGTTCTCGAACCCGGCGAATCCCGAGATCCACCGGCGGACCACGGCCGAGGAGATCTGGCGGGACCTCGACGGCGAGGTGGATGCGTTCGTTGCCGGCGTCGGCACCGGAGGCACGATCACGGGCGTCGGCCAGGTGCTGAAGGAGCGCCGTCCCGACACCAAGGTGATCGGCGTGGAGCCGGCCTCCTCGCCGGTGCTCTCCGGCGGACAGCCCGGCGCGCACAAGATCCAGGGGATCGGCGCGGGATTCGTCCCGGAGGTGCTCGACCGCGACGTGATCGACGAGATCATCGGAATCAGCGACGAGGACGCCCTCGACACCGCTCGGGCCGCCGCGCAGCGAGAGGGACTGCTGATCGGGATCTCGGCGGGCGCCGCCCTGCGGGCCGCCCTCGACCTCGCCGCCCGCGAGGAGATGGCGGGCAAGCGGATCGTGGTGATCGTGCCGGACTCGGGCGAGCGCTACATGTCGCTGCCGTTTTTCGCCCCGTCCTGATCGCCTCACGTCCCTAAGCTTCGACGCGTGCTCGGACTCGGCACGCTCAGGCGCGTAATCAAGGAGGTGACGGCGGACGTCTCCTCGGCCCGGGAGCGCGATCCCGCCGCGCGGGGCATCGGGACGCTCGAGATCCTCACCGGCTGGGCCGGTGTGCAGGCGCTGCTCGCCCACCGCGTCGCCCACGCGCTCTGGGACGCCGAGCTGCCGCTCGTCCCTCGGACGATCGCCTATACGAGCCGCGCCGTCACCGGCGTCGAGATCCATCCCGCAGCCAAGATCGGCTCCGACTTCTTCATCGACCACGGCTCTGGCGTTGTCATCGGCGAGACCGCCGAGATCGGGGACCGGGTGACGCTCTACCAGGGGGTGACGCTCGGAGGCACCGGCTTCGCGCGGGGCAAGCGCCATCCGACCCTCGAGGACGACGTCACGGTCGGCTCCGGCGCCAAGCTGCTGGGTCCCGTCACCGTCGGCCGCAACGCCAAGGTCGGCGCCAACACCGTGGTGATCGAGGACGTCCCGGCTCAGACCACCGTCGTCGGTAACCCCGGTCACCCGGTGCGGGTGGAGGGCCGGCCTGTCGAGGGCCCGGACACCGATTGGATCCACCTGCCCGACCCGATCGCGGAGGCCATCAAGGAGCTCTCTGAGCGAATCGGGACGCTCGAGAAGCGCCTCGGCGAGATCGCCGGCGAGGAGGAGACGCCCGCCGATGTGACCGAGCTGCGGCCGAAGAAGGGCCCGAGCTCCGCGGGCGGCTGAGTTGCCTTTCTGCCGGGGCGTCGAATAGGCTGCCCCGCCTTTGTCGTCCAAGCGGGAGAAGAAAATGCGAGCACCGAAGCTACTGCTCGTCGCGCTGCTTGCCCTGCCGTTCGCCCTCGGAGCGTGCGGTGGGGGAAGCTCCAACAGCGCCGACGAGGACCAGATCACCAGCGCGATCACGGCGGCGGCGACGAGCGGAGACCCGAGCGCCTGCACGAAGTATCAGACGCTGCGGTTCACCGAACAGACGAACGGCGGCGAAAAGGGCCAGGCCGCGGTGAAGGCCTGCGAGCAGGACGCGCAGAGCAGCGTGGCCGACAAGGTCGAGGTCACCGACGTCTCGGTGAACGGCGACAGCGCGACCGCGAAGGCGGCGGTCACGGGCAGCGTCTTCGACGGTCAGACACTGAATGTCACGCTCGTCAAGGATGGTGGCCAGTGGAAGCTCGACCAGTTCAAGGGCTTCGAGAACTTCAACCGCGATGCGTTCATCGCTGCGTTCCCGGCTGAGCTCGCGAAGCAGCCCGGCACCACCCCTCAGGCGGTCAACTGCCTCAAGAGTCAGTTCCAAGCGGCCTCCGACCAGCAGCTCGAGAGCGTGTTCGTCGGTAACGACCCGCAGGCCGAGCAGCAGCTCTTCGGCCCCTGCGGGAAGTACTTCAAGGGAGGCTGAGCCGCCCGCAAGCGCGGCTATTCTCGGCCCGTGGGCCGTGGTAGAGAAGAACTGAAGCTCGCGACGGATCAGGCGGCGGACGAAATGTCCGGCGCCCCCGTCGAGGCCGGCGCCGACCAGGTCGAGCGCCTGCTCGCCGGCCTGAACGGACCCCAGCGCGAAGCCGTCAGATTCGGCGAGGGGCCCCTGCTTATCCTCGCCGGCGCGGGCTCCGGCAAGACCCGTGCGCTCACCCACCGGATCGCCTGGCTGCTCGCCACCGGTCGCGCCCACCCGAACCAGATCCTCGCGATCACCTTCACCAACAAGGCCGCCGACGAGATGCGCGAACGAGTCTCCTCGCTGGTGGGCGGCGTGTCGCGGCGGATGTGGGTGATGACCTTCCACGCCGCCTGCGCGCGACTGCTGCGAATGGAGGCCGAGCGGCTCGGCTACACGAGCAAGTTCACGATCTACGACGAGGCGGACTCGCTGCGGATGCTGAAGCGCTGCCTCGAGGAGCTCGCGGTGGACACGAAGCGCTACCCGCCCCGAGCCGTCCGCGCGCGGATCTCCGATGCGAAGAACCAGTTGATCGACGCCGAGACCTACCAGGAGACCGCGGGAGGGCCGTTCGAGGAGATGATCGGTCAGGCCTACCGGCTGTATGAGCGCCGCATGCTCGACGCGAACTCGATGGATTTCGACGATCTGCTGATGCGGACGGTGAACGTGCTCGAGCTGTTCGAGGAGGTCCGCAACCGATATCGCGAGCGCTTCCGCTGGGTCCTGGTCGACGAGTACCAGGACACCAACCACGCCCAGTACCGGCTGCTGCAGCTGCTCTGCGGCGAGGAGGGGAACCTGACCGTCGTCGGCGACGAAGATCAGTCGGTCTATAGCTTCCGCGGAGCCGAGGTCCGCAACATCCTCGAGTTCAGCGATGACTTCCCGACGGCGGCGGTGATCAAGCTCGAGCAGAACTACCGCTCCACCGAGACGATCCTCGAGGCCGCCAACGCGGTGATCACGCACAACACCGGGCGACTCGGCAAGCACCTCTGGTCGGACCTCGGCGAGGGGGAGAAGATCCACGTCGCCGAGCTCGAGGACGAGCACGCCGAGGCCCGCTTCGTCGCCGGCGAGATCGAGGAGCTGATCGACCAGGCGGGGCTGAGCCGCGACGAGATCGCGGTCTTCTACCGGACCAACGCCCACAGCCGGGTGCTGGAGGACATCCTGGTCCGCTACGAGCTGCCCTACCAGGTGATCGGCGGGACGAAGTTCTACGAGCGCGCCGAGATCAAGGACACGGTCGCCTACCTGCAGCTGCTCGTCAACCCAGCGGACGGGGTGAGCTTCTCGCGCGTCATCAACTCGCCCCGGCGCGGGATCGGGGACACCAGCCAGGGTCGCCTGCTCGCGCACGCCAACACCACCGGGCGGACGATCTGGGAGGTCGCGCTGGAGCCGGAGGCGGTTCCCGGCCTCTCCGGTGCCGCGATCAAGTCGATCGCCCGCTTCACCGAGCTGATCGAGGAGCTCCGCGCGGAGTTCGAGGGTGGCCCCGTGGCGGACCTGCTCAAGGCCCTGCTCGAGCGCTCCGGCTATCTCGACGCGCTCCGCGCCGAGCGCACGATCGAGGCGGAGGGGCGGATCGAGAACCTCGAGGAGCTGGTCGGGGTGGCGGCCGAGTTCGACGCCAACCGCGAGGTCGAGGGGCCCTCCGACGTGCCGCCGCTCGAGGAGTTCCTGCAGGCCATCTCCCTCTACACCGACCAGGACGACCTGAAGCGAGACGAGTCCAAGGTCACCCTGATGACACTCCACAACGCCAAGGGCCTCGAGTACGACGCGGTCTTCATCATCGGCTGCGAGGAGGGGGTCTTCCCGCACTCGCGCTCGCTGGAGGAGGGAAACGAGGAGGAGGAGCGCCGGCTCTGCTACGTCGGCATCACCCGCGCCCGCAAGCGCCTCTGGCTGACCCATGCCCGCAGCAGGCGGCTGTTCGCCGGGCGGGAGACCGGTTTCCCCTCGCGCTTCCTCTCCGAGCTCCCCGACGAGCTCGTCGAGCGGGAGGGGACCCACGAGCAGGCGCTCACCGGCTGGTCGCTGGGCGGCAACGGAGCGCCGGCGCCCGGGGCCGATCCCTCGCTCTCCTTCGCAACCGGCGACGACATCGTCCACGCCAGCTTCGGCGAAGGCGTGGTGACGGCGGTCGAGCCGGGCGGGGTGATAGTCGTGCGCTTCTCCAGCGACGGGACCGAGCGCAAGCTGATGGCGGATTACGCACCACTGAGGAAGGCGACCTGATGGCGGCCATCGTGATCGATGGCAAGGCCGTCGCTGCATCCGTGCGCGAGCGAGTCCGCGGAGAGGTCGAGCGGCTCGCCGGCGAGCTCGGCCGTCCGCCCGGCCTGGCGACCGTCCTCGTCGGCGATGACCCGGCTTCGGCGATCTACGTCCGCCGCAAGCGCGAGGCCTGCGAGGAGGTCGGTATCCGCTCCTTCCACCACGAGCCTGACGGCTCGATCTCCCAGGAGGAGCTGCTCGACCTGGTCGGGGAGCTGAACGACTCGGAGGAGGTCGACGGGCTCCTGGTGCAGCTGCCGCTGCCCGAGCAGATCGATGCCGACGCGATCGTCAAAGCACTCGATCCCGGCAAAGACGTGGACGGGCTGACGCCGACCAGCGCCGGCCTGCTGGCGCGCGGCGAGCCCTGTCTCGTCCCGTGCACGCCGCAGGGCGTGATGGAGCTTCTGGCCTCGGCCGGGGTCGACCCCGCGGGCAAGGAGGCGGTCATCGTGGGCCGGTCCAACCTGGTCGGACGCCCGCTCTTCTCCCTGCTGCTCGGCGCGAACGCCACCGTGACCGTCTGCCACAGCCGCACCCGCGACCTGGGCGAGGTCTGCCGCCGGGCCGAGATCCTGGTCGCCGCCGCCGGCCGGCCTCGGCTGGTCACCGGCGACCTGATCCGTCCGGGCGCGACCGTGATCGACGTCGGCACGAATCGCACCGAGGACGGGCTGGTCGGCGACGTCGACTTCGACGCCGCCCGCAAGGTGGCCGGGGCGATCACACCGGTGCCCGGCGGCGTCGGCCCGATGACGATCGCGATGCTGCTCGCGAACACCGTCCAGGCGGCCCGCGCCCGTCTGACGCTGGCCACTTCTAGTGGTTGAATCCCCCCGTCAATCCATCGACGGAGGCTGACTTTGGATTCATCAAGGCTTCGCACGGGCGAGCTGGTCGCCGGGATCGGCGGCCTCGCCCTGTTCGTGTTCCTGTTCTTCGACTGGTTCGGCGGCGCCGCCGAGGTGACCGGCAGCGTGGCGAACGGCACCGCGACCCTGTCTCATCCGGGGATCAGCGGCTGGGACGCCCTCGTTGACCTGCCGGGCTTCCTGATCATGCTCGCCGGTGTCGCGGGCATGGCCCTCGCCTACCTGGCGGCCGCCGGGCAGCGGGTGAATCTCCCGGTCCGCCGGGGCGCCACCACGGCGCTGCTCGGGACACTGGCGGTCCTGCTGATCCTCTGGCGGATGGTGGCGGGCTCGCCGACGCTGAAGATCGGCATCTTCCTCGGCCTGGCCGCGGCGATCGCGATCACGGCCGGGGCGCTGATGGCGCTCGCGGAGGACGGCTTCCAGCCACTGGTCGCCGTCGCGGGCGGCAGGACCCGGGCCGCCTCGGCCACGGCTCCGCCGGCCACGCCGGCGCCGGCTCCCGCGGCTCCCCCGGCCCGTAGCGCGTCGCGCTCATCGGGCGGCTCCACTACGACCAAGAAGCGCACGACGAGCAGGAAGGCGGCGGCGAAGAAGCCCGCGGCGAAGAAGGCGGCGGCGAAGAAGCCCGCGGCGAAGAAGCCCGCGGCGAAGAAGCGTCGTCATCGTCTCGCTCGAGTTCCAGCCGCAAGAAGAGCTCGTCGGGCACGCGCAAGCGCTCGTCGGGCGGACGCAAGTAGGACACACCGGCCGCCCCCGGCATCATCTATAGGGTGCCGCGGGCGGCCGGTGCTCGCCCGCCGCCAAAGCTGAACTCGACGGAGGTCGAACATGAGCGGAAGGTTGTCCCAAGGGCAGATCATCGCCGCGGTCGGAGCCGTGGTCCTGCTGGTGGCGATGTTCCTGCCGTGGATCGGGGTCAGCGGTCCCTCGATCCCGGCCGGCATCCCGGTTCCACAGGGCGTCAGCACCGGCAGCACCTCGGAGAACATCTGGAAGGGCCCGACCCTCGACATCTATCTGCTGATCACGGTGATCGTCGCCGCGCTGCCCGCGCTGCTGGCGCTGACCGACGCTTCTGAGGAGTTCTCCTTCGTCTCGGCCGCGACATTCCTGCTGGGAGTGGTCGGCGTGATCCTGATCATCTGCTGGCTCACGGTCGACTTCCCCGACGGGGCGGACCGGAAGATCGGCGCCTTCATCGGCCTGGGGGCCGCGATCATGATCGCGGTCGGCGGCTTCCGTGCCATGCAGGAAGAGGTCGCCGGAGAGATAGGCTCGGTTTGATGCGAGGGTGCGCGTATGCGCAACCCGTTTAATGTATCTGAGGAGGCAAATTGGACGCGAACAGGTTGTCTCAGGGCCAGATGGTCGCAGCGATAGCGGCGATCGCCCTGTTCATCATCAGTTTCCTGCCCTGGTTCGGCGTCTCCGGCGCCGTGACCGTTGGCGGCACGACGATCGGTGGGTCCAAGAACTTCAGCCTCTGGGAGGCTGAGAACCCACTCGACATCTACCTCCTGATCGTCATCCTGGTGGCGCTCGTGCCGGCGACGCTGGCGCTGCTCGGCGGCGGCGGTGACGCTCCGCTGGCGCCGTTCGCGACGACCCTGCTCGCGGGCGTGGGCACGCTGCTGATCCTCTACCAGGTGTTCGATACGCCGGGCGACGCGGACCGCAAGATCGGCCTCTTCCTGGGCCTGATCGCGTGCGCCGGGATTGCGGTCGGCGGCTACCTGTCGATGCAGGAGGATGTCGGAGGCGAGCGCTACTGAAGCGCCGCGGTTTGAGGCTGGGCGAGCTGGTCGGGGCCGTCGGAGGCCTCGGCCTGCTCGTCGCCAGCTTCCTGCCGTGGTACTCCGCAGGCGGTGAGAACGCCACTGCCTGGCAGGCGTTCAGCGTGATCGATCTGGTGATTGCCGGGGCCGCCCTCTCCTCGCTCTCCGTCGCGATCGTGGTGATCGGGCGGATCTCGGTCAGTTACCCGATCGCGGGGTCGGCGGTCGCCACCGGCTTCGCGGCGGTGGCGCTGATTCTGATCGTCATCCGCTTGATCGACCCACCCGGGGGCGGCGGCGTGGTCGTCGAGTACGGCGCGTGGCTGGGGCTCGCCTCGGCGGCCGCGGCGACGGTCGGCGGCTACCTGTCGATGCAAGAGCCGAGCTCGCACCACGCTGCTACCTCAGCCGGTTAGGGCTGAGGCGACGTCGCCCGCCACGTGGGTGGCGCAGGCGATGATCGTCATCATCGGATTGACCCCGACCGAGGTGGGCAGCAGGCTGGCGTCGGCGACGTAGAGGCGCTTCGTGCCGCGCACCGCACCGCTTGGGTCGCAGACCGTCGTCTCGGGGTCGGCCCCCATCCGTGCGGAGCTCATCGGGTGGAAGGCCTCAAGGCGGAGGTCCGCCGGCTTCAGCGGCATCGACTCGAACTGGTCGAGCTTGCCGCGCGGGATCACGGAGACCGGGCCGACGTTCGGATAGACCTCGGTCCCCCCCGCGGCGAAGTGGATCTCGGCCGCACGGGCGATCCCGAACTGGATCTGCCTGGCCTCCTCCTCCAGCAGGCGGTAGACAGGCGCAGCGACCCGTTCGACGTGAGGCCGACGCGTCCCTCGGAGCGGTCGTGCAGGTGGACCCCGATCGAGGCGATGTTGCCGAAATGCGCGACGCGGTCCGAGAAAGCCGCGCCCACACCGGGAAGCCACTGGGCGCCGAAGGAGAGTGGCGTGAAGGTCGCCTCGAGCAGGATTCCCTCCGGCTGCCACTGATCGACGTAGTAGCTCTGCATGACTCCCTCCCAGCCGCACACCTCCTCCTCGTAGCGCGCGCCGATCCAGGCCGCTGGATGTATGTGGAGGTGGCGGCCGAGCGCTGGATGGTTGATGTCCGAGCGCAGCAGGAGCTCGGGGGTGCCGAAGGCTCCGCCCGCGCTGATCACGGCCTTGGCGCGGACTTCCCAGTCGCGCCCCGCGGCGGGCCGCCCGTTCCGCGAAAGCTCCTGCGGCCCGGTCGTCGGCAGCCCGGCCCGGCAGGCCAGGCCGGTCGCGCGTCCGTCCTCGGTCAGCACGCGCTGGACCTGGACGCCGGCTCGCACCCGGGCTCCGGCGGCGACCGCGCGCGGCAGGTAGGAGACGTGGGTCGCGCGCTTCGCGTCCAGGCGGCAGCCGAGGGGGCAGGAGCTGCACTGGACGCAGCGGCCCGCGTTGCGGCTGATCGGCCCGCCGCTCGCGCCCAGCGCCCTGGCGCCCTCGGCGCAGAGCTGCCCATTGCGACCCAGGGTCTCGAGGTCGAGCGGCGTCACCGCCAGCACCTCCTCGGCCGACGCGTAGAGGGGATCGAGGTCCGCGGCCCACTCGACGCCCTCATGCTCGCGCCACTCCGTCGAGCACCTCGGCGGGCGCGCGGAAGCAGGTCCCGGAATTGATCACCGTCGTGCCGCCGACCGTGCGCCCGACGGGGACCGGGATCGCCGGCTTGCCGGTCGCGATCGTCATGCCGCCGTCGCGGTAGAGCAGCGGCAGCCCCTCGAGCGGATCGGTCGGATAGGTGTCGCGGTCCACATATGGCCCGGACTCGAGCACGAGCACGTCGAGCCCGGCCTCGGTGAGAACGGCAGCTGCCGCAGCGCCCCCGGCGCCCGAGCCGACGATCGCCACATCGCACTCCTCGCCGGCACCGCGGGGCTCGAGATCGCCGAGGCCGGGGGAGGTGGGCTCGGGCGAGCCCTCAGCCACTGCACAGCGCGACTCGGATCCCACAGCGCTTCGCACGCGTTCGTCCCGGGCCCAGCCGATCATCGCGAGCAGCTTCGCCAGCAGCAGCAGGTCGCGGTAGACGGAGAAGCGCGACCCCTCCATCTTCGCCATGTACTCGGCGCGGGCCTCGACACTGAGGCGGCTGAACCGCCATGGAAACGGGAGGAACTCGAAGACGCGGAGCGCCAGGCGCACCACCTGCACCGTGCGGGCGGGCATCTTGGTGAGGAAGCGGGCGAGGGGCTCGGCGACGGGGACCTGGGACTCAGCGGCCGGCAGGCCGTCCTTGCCAGGGGCGATGGCCTCCGCGATCGCTCGCAGAGTCCGAAGCTCGGCGGCCCGCAGCCCCGGCGGGCGCCTTCAGGGCGGAGCGGCGGGGGAGCCGACCCGTCCGGCGAGCGACCAGAGCAGGAGCGAGGCGAAGACCAGGAAGCCATCGACGATGCCGTTGAGCATGTAGGCGAAGACGTCGTCCTCGATGAAGAAGATCCAGGAGGTGATCGACGAGGCGGCCTTGCCCGCCGCCAGCGCGAGCAGCATCGGGCGGTAGCGGACCACGTCGGTGGAGGCGATCCAGGCCAGCGCCGTGATCACGACCATGTAGGCGAAGCCAAGCGAGAGCCAGAGCCGCTCCTCGGTCTTCGGCGCGGCCGTGTGGAAGCCGAAGTGATGCCCGAGCTCGGTGAGGCGCGCCAGCGTCCCGTCCGGCCAGGCGATGAAGAAGAAGCCGGTGATGGCGAAGCCGATCGCCATCAGGCGCAGGCTGAGGACGACGAAGCGCTCGGCTTTCTCCCCTCATGGCGTCGGCACTTTAACTGGCCAGCTGGCCAGGGCGACCCGCACCTATGATCAGGCCATGATCGAGCGAGAGCAGGTTGAGCATGTCGCCAGACTGGCGCGGCTCAAGTTGACCGACGAAGAGGTCGAGCGGATGGCCAGCGAGCTCTCCGGGATCCTCGAGCACGTCGAGCACATCTCCGAGCTCGACCTCGACGGCGTCGAGCCCACCTCGCACGTGATCGAGCTCGAGAACGTACTGCGGCCGGACGAGCCACGTCCGAGCTGGTCGAAGGAGGAGGTCCTGGAGCGCGCTCCAGACCCGGCCGCCGGCTCCTTCCGCGTCCCCTCGCCGCAGGCGTAGGTGATTGCGTCTAGCGATGTCGGTCGAGCTGATCGAACTGACGGTCGCTGAAGCGGCCGAGCGAATCCGCTCCGGCGAGCTCTCACAAGACGAGTACTTCGACGCGTGGCGCGAGGCGGCGGCGAGCGACTCGCTGAATGCCTACCTCTGGACCGCGGAGGACGTGGCGCAGGCCGATCTCGACGGCACCCGAGCGTCCCAGGAGGAGCGCCCCGGCGACGGCCCGCTGGCGGGCATCCCGATCGCCGTCAAGGACATCTTCTGCACCGAGGGGATCCCGACCACGGCGGGCTCGAAGATCCTCGAGGGCTACCGGCCCCCGTACACGGCGACCGCAGTCCGCAAGCTGCGCGAGGCCGGCGCGCGTGTGCTCGCCAAGGCGAACATGGACGAGTTCGCGATGGGCTCCTCCAACGAGAACTCCGGCTACGGCCCCGTTCTCAACCCGTGGGATTCGGGACGCGTTCCCGGCGGCTCCTCCGGCGGCAGCGCGGCAGCGGTCGCCGGGCGGCTCGCGCCCTGCGCGATCGGCACTGACACGGGCGGCTCGATCCGCCAGCCCGCGGCCCTGTGCGGCATCGTCGGCATGAAGCCGACCTACGGGGCCGTCTCGCGCTACGGGATGATCGCCTTCGCCTCCTCTCTCGACCAGTGCGGCCCGCTCACCCGCGACGTCACCGACGCCGCGCTGGTGCTCCAGGCGGTCCAGGGCCGGGACGGCTGCGACTCCACCTCGCTCGGGATCGACGGCGGCGTCGACCTCCCTAGCCGGGAGGACCTGAAGGGGCTCAGCTTCGGGATCCCGAAGGAGCTCTCCTCCGAGGCCGAGGGGATCGAGGCTGGCGTGCGCTCGAGCTTCGAGCAAACCATTGGACTGATCGAGGAGCTCGGCGGCGAGGTCGCCGAGACGGAGCTGCCGCACGCGCCGCACGGGATCTCCGCGTATTACGTCCTGGCGCCGGCGGAGGCCTCGGCGAACCTGGCGCGCTTCGACGGCGTCCGCTACGGGCTGCGGGTGAACGCCGACGACCTCAGCGAGATGTACGAGGAGACCCGCGCGCAGGGCTTCGGCGCGGAGGTGAAGCGGCGGATCATGCTCGGCACCTACGCGCTCTCCTCCGGCTACTACGAGGCCTACTACGGTCGGGCCCAGCGGGTGCGGACCAAGATCGCCGAGGACTTCACCAAGGCCTTCGAGCGCTTCGACTTCGTGGTCACGCCGACCTCGCCGACGGTCGCCTTCAAGCTCGGAGCGAAGACCGGTGATCCGCTGGCGATGTACATGAACGACTACTGCACGGTGCCGATGCCGCTCGCCGGGATCCCGGCGATCTCGATTCCCGCCGGGGTGGCCAAGCCCGATGGGGGCGGCCCCGAGCTTCCGGTGGGCTTCCAGATCGCCGGGCCCGCATTCAGCGATTCGGCGATGCTCGACGCGGCCCACGCGCTCGAAGGGGCGATCGGCTTTCGCCGAAACGGGGGAGGTGCGAGTTGAGGCACGCGGCGCTCACCGACGAGCAGTTCCGTGAAGCGGTGGAGGATGCACTCGACTCGCTGCCTCCCGAGATCGCCTCGAAGCTCACCAACGTCGCGGTGCTGGTCGAGGACCGACATCCGAGCGGGCGGCTGCTCGGCCTGTTCGACCCTCGTGGAGGCCTGCAGCGGATCATCATCTACCGCGAGCACCACACCAGCACCGAGAGCGTCAAGGAGACCGTGCTGCACGAGATCGGTCACTACTTCGGCGCCGACGAGGCGACGGTCAGGGGGTGGGGCCTGTGAATGATGCGAGGGCGCGCGACTGCGCGACCCGTGAGATGTCCTACGAGCCCGTGATCGGGCTGGAGATCCACGTCCAACTCTCCACCAGGACGAAGATGTTCTGCGGCTGCTCGCTCTCCTTCGGCGACGACCCGAACGTGCACACCTGCCCGGTCTGCCTCGGTCATCCCGGCGCTCTGCCCACGGTCAACGAGCGGGCGATCCGCTACGCGCTGATGATCGCTGCGGCGCTCGAGTGCAAGGCCGCGCCCCACTCCGTCTTCGCCCGGAAGAACTACTTCTATCCCGATCTGCCCAAGGGCTACCAGATCAGCCAGTACGACCTTCCGATCGCGGTCGATGGGCGCCTGGGTGACGTCCGCATCCACCGGGCTCACCTGGAGGAGGACGCGGCAAAGCTCAACCACGTCGGCGAGTCGGGGCGGATCCACGGATCGGGCGCGTCGCTGGTCGATTTCAACCGGGGCGGCACCCCGCTGGTCGAGATCGTCACCGAGCCGGACCTGCGCTCGGCCGCCGAGGCGCGCGGGTGGGCCCAGCTGCTGCGAACGACGATCCGCCAGCTCGGCGTCTCCGACGTGAACATGGAGGAGGGCTCGCTGCGGGTGGACGCCAACGTCTCGATCCGGCCGGCGGGATCGGACGAGCTCGGCACCAAGACCGAGCTCAAGAACATGAACAGCTTCCGCTTCCTCGAGCGCGGCATCGAGGCGGAGCTTGATCGGCAGCGCGGGATGGTCGAGAGCGGGGAGGAGGTCGCCCAGGAGACGCTCCACTTCCACCCCGAGGACGGCTCCCTCACCCCGCTGCGCTCGAAGGAGTACGCCCACGACTACCGCTACTTCCCGGAGCCCGACCTGGTCCCTGTCGTTCCGACCGAGCAGATGCTGGCCGAGGCGCGCGAGTCGCTGCCCGAGCTGCCTGCGGCACGGCGGGAGCGCTACGTCTCCGAGGTCGGCCTCTCCGAGGAGGCCGCGAGCACGCTCGCCTTCCACTCCGAGTTCGGCGAGTACTTCGAACGGGCCGTAGCGGCGGGGGACGGCGCCCCGGCGAAGACGATTGCGAACTGGGTCACCGGCGAGCTCGTCGCGGCACTCCGGCAGGCAGGCGACGAGGACGATCCGCTGGCCTCCAAGGCGACTCCGGAGGCGGTCGCGGCGCTCGTCGGGCTGGTCGAGGCGAAGACGATCTCCCACGGTGCGGGCAAGCAGGTCCTGGCGAAGCTGGTGGCGGAGGGGGGAGACCCGGCGAAGATCGTCGACGCCGAGGGTCTATCTCAAATCTCCGAGGGCTCGGAGCTCGATGGCATCGTCGACCGGGCCATCGAGGCGGAGGCGGAGGCCGCCGAGCAGGTCCGCCGGGGCAACGAGAAGGCGATCGGCCGGATCGTCGGCGCGGTCATGAAGGAGACGAAGGGCCGGGCAGACGGCGGCGCGGTGACGAAGCTGATCAGGGAGCGGCTCTAGCCAGTCCCTCCGCGTACCCTGGTCGAGGAAATGGCCGGCGCGCCGTATGTGATCATCGCCCTGCTCTTCGGGATCGCGACCGGGATCATCGGCCGCGGCAAGGGCAGCTCCTTCTTCATCTGGTTCCTCGTCGGGACCGTCCTGCCCCTGATCGGCCTGATCGCCGTGATCCTCTACCGCTCGGAGCACGAGGAGCCCGAGCGCCGGTGCCCGACCTGCAACAACATCGTCAAGCTCCATGTCCAGGTCTGCCCGCGCTGCGGCACCGACCTGTACCTCCCGGACCCCTCCGAGGTCCGGCCGGGGCCGGCGCACCGCTGACCGCGGCGGGCCTGGCTACCTGAGCCAGGTGCGGACGATCGCGTTGGCGAAGCCGAGCCCGTAGCGGACCACGGCCGGCTTCTTCGAATGCCCGTGGGTGCGCTTTGCGACCGTCACCGGCACCTCCTTGGCCGGGACGCCGCGCTTGATCGCCTCGATCATGAACTCCGAGGTGTGGAACTGCTCCTGGCGGAGGACCAGCTGGGGAGGACCGAGGTGCGGACTGCGCGGTAGCCGTTCGAGCAGTCCGAGACCTTCGTCCGCGTGATGAAGGAGACCAGCTTGTTGAAGAACACGATCCCCAGCTCCCGCGAGCGGGAGTCGGGATCCGCCTCTCCCAGCACCCGCGAGCCGTGCGCGACGTCCACTTCGTCGTCGAGCACCGGCTTCACCAGCCGCTCCATCTCACTCGGCAGGTGCTGGCCGTCCGCGTCGAGGGTGACCACCACCAGGGCCCCGGACTCCGCCATCAGCCGGTAGCCGGTGCGGATTGCGGCACCGCCGCCCCGGTTGATCACGTGACGGGCGACCACAGCCCCCTCCTTCGCCGCCGCCTCACTCGTGTCGTCGCGGGAGCCGTCGTCGACGACCAGCACGGCCGTGCGCTCACCGCAGACCTCGGGCGGGATCCGGCGGACGACGTCGCCGACGCTCTCCGCCTCGTTGTAGGCCGGGATCACCACCGCGACCTTGTCGCGGAAGCGCTCGGGCAGCTTCGCCTGGCGGAACTCCTCCCAGGCGAGCCCCTCGAGCAGGGCGGAGAGCTGTTGGTTCATGCGCGCGCTCTCGGTCAGCGCACGCAACACGAGCAAGAACAAAATGACGATTGCGAATACAGCGAGACCGAGGATTCGTCCGCCGTTGCCCTGCTTGAAGGCGAAGGCCGAGAGCAGGCCGTTGAGCAGCTCGGTCCCGGAGACGATCGCCAGCGCGATCCCCCCGAAGATGGCGAAGAGGACCGCGCCGTTCGACAGCGATCGACGGCGCCAGACCGCAAAGGCGATCAGCAGCACGGCGAGCACGAGCCCGAAGGCGCGCAGCGCCGTGAGCTCCTCTGGGAATAAAGACGCGACTTGCGGGTCGGTCAAGGCGGCGGCCAGAATAGCCGCGAAGCCACCGATCTTTGCCATATGCAGCCCGGACCTGCCCTACGCATACTGACCTTCCTCTGGGGCGTGGCGGTCCTCGTCGCGGCCCTGCTCGCCGCGTACATCACGTTGCTCACCGTCGTGTTCACGCTGCCCGACAACCCGTGCGCGCTCGGGGATGAGCCGTGCAACGGCACGGTGCCGCTGCGCATCTTCGGGGTGCTGCTCACACTCCTCGGATCCGCCACGGTGCTCGGGAGCCTGGCTGCGGCCGTCAGTTACGGCATCTACGCCATCCGTCCTTGTGAGCGCACGCGCCGACGGGCCAACCGTCTCTTCCTCGTCGCCTTGGCGTGCGCCGTCGCGTTCTCGCTCGTTCTCGCGTTCCTCTGGATCGCCGGTGGCCTGGGCCTCGAGCTGACG
>CAVRYR010000005.1:0-189403 GCA_963725475.1 uncultured Solirubrobacterales bacterium
CGGGCGAGATTGCGGCGGCGCCGAGCCCGGCGGTCGCGGCCCGAGCGGGCGCGTGGATAGCGCCGGAAGGTGGGTGAGAGCGCACGTTGCGGCAGACGGCTCGCCGCCACGGTCGCGCCCACGGTCCGTGGGCTGGCCGTGACCTTGGAGTGAAGGGCGCCCGTGAGGATGACTGCGTCGACCTCGTCGGCACCGCGCAGGTGCTTCTTGTGCACGGAGCTCATCGCCGCGCGCGCCATCTGCGCTTGTCGGAGCCGCGCATTGGCCTCGAGCACGCCCTGGACCTGCTCCAGGCCGACGCCAAGAGCTGCGCCACCTGGTCCAGCACGACCCGCGTGCAGAAGACCGCCGCCGCGCGCGTACGGGGGTCGAGGTTCAGATCGTTGAGCCAGCCGCCGTGAGACGGGTCGACGCTGCCGCGGGCCGCGTGCCAGCGACCATAGATGGGCGGCACAACCACCAGGTCCGGGTCGTTCGGGTCGTGGGTCCCACGAGACGCTTCGCCTGGTTCACGAGGTCGGCCAGCCCCCGCCGAAAGTCGTTCCTACCAGGGTTGGCCCAGGGGGTGTCCACGCTGTCGGGAGCGCGCAAAGCACCGGACAGCCCGAGCACCTCGCCCGCATCCGGGACGCCCCAGCCCACGTCGTCGACGCGCATGTCGCGCTTGCCCACCTCCGGCGGCGTGCGCGGCTCGAGCCTCGCCACGAGCAACTCGAAGTCCCCCTCGGCGGCCGTACTGAAGCCGAAGCTGTGGTAGACGGGGAGCACCACGTTGGTGTCTCCGGTATTCCATGGGCGGCGTCGCGGTGGCCGGCACCGAGCTGTCTTTGCGGCCGCCGAGGCACCCTGCCTCGAAAGCGGGAACGACGAAGCCCGTGTAGTGCGTATCCGGGGCCAGGCGGCGAGGACACGCGAGGCGCGAGAGCACCCGCTCGGGCTCGTTGCGGGCAATTGTGGCGAGCCCGGCTGCGCCCGCGGTGCCGAGCCCTCCCGCCACCTGGGCGTGGGCTCACGCCCATGAGTCGGCCAGGTCGGGCAGATCCTTGGCCTGGTTGACCGTGATCGACGGCAGCAGCTCGCCGTCCATGGGGCCCGTGTATTCGTCATCGGCGAGCACGACGAGAACCAGCCATGGCCGCACGCCCGACGGCTTGGTGCCCTCGTCCTTGGGCGCCGCAACCGAGAACAGCCAGGGGAAGTCAGGATCGTGGAACTCCACCGTGGCGAAGTAGTTGGGCTCGAATGTCTGCGTGCCCTCTTTGGGGTCGCTGCGGATCATGTGGCGGGGGTCGATGCCGATCACGTCGCCGGGGCCATACAGCTGGACCTTCACGTCCACGTCGTCTTGCGCCGCGGTGCCGCCGTCGCGGGCCGAGTCCACGCGCAGCTTCACGCCCAGAGTGGCGCGGTACGGCACTGAGCCGGTGAGCGGATCTCCCCCTCGATCTCGGACGCCGCACCGCGGCGCACCCACGAGAGGAAGTCGTAGGTGGCGGTGCCGTTCACGCCGTGACCGCCTCGTGCGCCGGCATCACCTGCAGCGTCTCGGCGTCCTCCGGGTGGTCGGCGAGGTGGCGGGCAAGCAACTCGTGCGCTGCGGCGGCACTCACCCCCGAGGCATCCACCAGCGTGCTGGCCACCGACAGGTCGTCCGTGCTGGCGATCACGTGCGTCACGTCGTCCATCGACACCGCGCTGGTGGTGCCCGCCTCGACGAACTTGCCTGAGCCCGAGTTGAGCACCATGGACACGCCTGCGGCCGACTGGCTTGCTAGCACGAGCTTCTCGATCCCGAGCGCATAGAGCGGTGCGGGTTGCGGCTGCTTCCGCTCATCGATCAGGGTGGTCTCGAAATGAACGTCGAGGCTCGACAGGTGGCCCGCCGTGGTCTTCTCGGATCCGAGCGACGCCCCCAGTGGAACGGCTCGTAGGAGGTGCGGGTGAGCTTCTTCGTCGTCACTCAGCTTGGTGAACTGCCCGACCGCGAATTTGTCGGAGACGGCATCCAGCTGGCCCTGACCCAGCGACGACTGCCCGATCGTGAACTGGTTCGCGCCAGACGCCGGCGCGTTGCCGAAGAGTCCCATCGTGTAGTCGAGCGGTGCCACCTTCTGCCGCACCGTCAGCCGTCCCATCGGGTGCACCAGGATCGCGTCCTGCGCAGCGGGCATGTCGCCGAACGTCACCGCCAGCTCCTCGCCTGCGGGCAGCGACGCACTCCAGTTGCGAATGTCGGCGAGCGCGTCCAGCACCGGCTTCTTCCGTCGAGCGCCGCGACGATCACCAGGGACGGGTCGCCCCATTGCTTGTCGAACGGCACCGAGACGTCGAAGCAGAGGATGTGCGCGGTGGCCGAGCCCTGGGCGTGCCACGGGTGCGGGCCGCTGAACTTGAACCACAGCCGCACTGACATCAGCACCTCCTTGCCGTGCAGAAGTTGCACGCCGGCGGTCATCTCGGCCGTCATCGAGAACGACGGAGCGAAGATGAACAGGGCGTCGAAGCCGAGTCCCCCGTCCACAGCGAAGCCGCCCGCCTCGGCGTGCAGGCCGAGGTGCGCGCCGACCTGGAAGGAGTTGGCGGTGACCGCCATGTAGGTGTCCGCCGCGATCCGCGGGTTGTCGCCAGAGCCGAACTGCAGCGTGAGCCGCTCCAGCTTCGGGAAGTTGGGGGGCGGCGGATAGTCCGGGTGGAGCCCGCCCATCGAGAGGGCGAAGTTGGGATGGTCGCCCCAGGCGAGGCGCATCGCCATGTCGCCGGAAAGCGAGAGACCCGCGATCGTCGAGTCGTAGATCGAGGCGTCGATCGAGACCTCCTCCTTCTCGAACTCGATCACGCCCACAACGTCGAGGTTGACCTTGACGACCGCCTCGTCCTCGGTCGGCAGCGCGATCATGATCCGGCCGAGGATCACGATCCGGATCGGCTCCGGAATCTCGAGCAGCACTCCGACGGCGACCTTGATGATCCCGGCGCCCCAACCGAGCATCACCATCGGGCCGAATACATAGCGCCCGTCGGCCACCGGGAAGATCGCGCGCAGGTTGCTGATCAGCTGCGGCGCATTCTTGATCGGGTCCGGCGGGAACATGATCGACCGGACCGTCCCGTTCCGGATGCCGGACCTGATGACGTCGGTGACCATCGTCCGGTTGATGCCGGCGAGCCCGCCGACACCATTGAGCGTGAACCCGTAGCCGAGGTTGATCGGCTGGAACTCCGCCGTAATGATCAGAAGGAGCGAGAACCCCTGTCGGCCGTCGGGCAGCCTCGTATTGAGCAGCCCGATGACCTTGAGCTGGACGTAGTCAATGACGGACACCTCCAGGATGCCGTCGTACTCATCGTCCTTGTGTTCGATATAGCCGCCGCCGGTGACGACGGAGGCATCGATCACCATGCCGACGCCCTCGGGGAGCTTGAACCCGAAGCCGAGGTCGACCGGACCGAGGTTGCCGGGGTTCTGGCTGTCGGCTCCCTTCGCGTCGACCGCGATCCCCATGCGCTTGACGCTGGCCGCGACTGGCCCGAGGGCGAGTCCGCCCGTCACCGCCAGGACGGTCTCCACCTTGCCGCTGGACCCGGCGCCGATCTCGATGTAGATCGAGTCGATGAAGATGACCCCGCCGATGTCGAGGTGCACCGAGATCTCGATCTCCAGGCGCAGCTCCCCCATGAAGCGGAAGCCGCGGGTATTCGACCAGGCGAAACCCGGGTTGAGCTCGACCGTCTGCGGGTTGTCGCCCAGGACCTTCTGCAGGAAGCCATCGCCCTCGCCGACGTCGAGTACCAGCCTCATCTTGTCGATGGCCGCCTCGATCTCGACCTCGAACGCCCCGGCCGCCGAGCCCTTCGCGCCGAGCTTCAGGTGCGCCTGCCACAGCTCGAGGCGCGTGGAGGCCGCGTCGCCCGCCACGATCAGCGGCGGGGTCCGGCCGATGTCCACCTGCGCGCTCGCGCCGACCTGAGCGGCGGCACCGCCGATCTTTACGTCCACGCCGCTCGGCGCGATGTAGATGTCGACTATGTCGGTGCCGAACTCGCCGGCGAGCGTGAGCTTCACGGCCTCAGTGAGCTGCAGCGAGACAGCCCCGGCGCCGGTGACGTAGGGCATGAGCAGCAGCTCGTCCGGCACGGCGCCGCGATCGGTGCGCGGAGGCACCGGCATGAGGATCAGGCTCGGCTTGACGAACGCGCTTGGGCCCCCAAGCGCGAGCTGGGGTGCCGACCCCACCGCGGCGTCCACGTCCGCCCGGCTCTCGTTCTCCGGGTCGTAGAACGCGTCGAGCAATCCCGCCGGAGCCGGATAGACAGCCGCGCTGGCACCCATCCCGTAGAGGACCGCACCGAGGGCGTGCATGAACTTCGCGTGTTCGAACTGACCGCCCCAGCCATACACGTCCCGCATCAGGTTCTGGGGTTCGGAGAAGGTCTTGGAAAGGCGATCGAAATCGAGGGTCATGCGCTCGTACGCCCGGCGACCCGTGTTCGTGTCGGCGGCCTTCGGATCCAGGCGCAACGTGCCCGTGAACGCGAGTGCCCCGAAGACGAATGGGTGGTGGTGCTCGAGGTAGCGGTAGACGAGCAGCTCCATCAGGTCGTCCGCGAGGCCCGTCCAGAAGTCCTGGCTGTCGAGCGGGACCGGCACGTTTGGGACGCCCGCTGCCGTCACACCCGCGGCCGCGATGCTGGCCACCACCCCGCCGACATCGCCGCCAAGAGTGTCGAGATCCTCGTCGCTATTGACGTCGTCCGCGAGCGTGTCGGCGGCGGTCTTCACGTCCGAGAAGGCGCTCGTCACGGCGGCCATATCCGGGTTGGCCGCCAGGTCCCAGCCCAGATCGGTGAGCAGCGCGCGGAAGTCGTCCTCCGACTGAACCGCGTCGGTGAGCGGCTCGATCACATAGGAGAACTCCGCAATCAGGCCGGTGAGATAGTTGTCACTTGCCACCGGTCAGCCCGCCTAGCCCAGCGCCCATCCGCCGACATCGCCCCAGGCGACGTCGAGGATCACGAAGCGGTCGAAGAGTTGTGTGGTCTTGAAGCCGGGCGGGCGGTTGAGCGTGGTCGTGAGAGCGGAATTCACAAGAGTCACGGAATCCCGAGCGCCACCGATGAACAAGGTCCACTGTTTCGAACCGTCGGTGGGCGCCGGGTCGCGGGGTTTTCCCGTGACCGTGGTGCCGAGACTGGCCGCTACGGCGGAAGCAATTTGCGCAGGGGTGGCGGTCAGTTCAATGGGCGCGGTGTCGGTCGTGCCGACCTTGATCTTGAACTGTCCGGCGGTGGCCAGGGGGCCGATCTCGAAGTCCCACACTGACGTTTTCCTGCATGGCCACACGCCCGAGTCCTTGAATGCAGGGATGTCACCCCCGCATACCTGCCACGCATTGGCGTGCGGCCACTGGACGAGGTTTGGCCGGCTGCCGGGCGGGCCGTCTTCCCAGGCCGGCGGGACCGCCTGCCAGAAATGCGTCGCGAGGCCCTCGACGTAGAGCAGGTCGAGCACGGTCCGGCAGCCGAAGACGCCCGTGTAGTAGGGAACCGCTTTGCTTTTCTGCTCCTGGAGGTACTCGGCGTATCCTTCGGCAACCTTTTGGAAGTAGGCCTTGACCTGCGCGGGAGTGGGAATCATTCGCGGCCCCTCGGGCCCCGTGTCCACTCCGTTTGAGTTCACGTTGCAGTCGATCGCGAAGTAGATCGGCGTGTTCGCCGGCTGGTGGATCCGGGTGCAGGCGAAAGTGAACGCGGTCTTCGCATCGGACTTTCCGTTGTTGGCGTTCACCACGTGGGGTGGGAAATGCATGTAGTCCGGGCCGCCCTGCCAGACGCTGACGATCTCCACCCCGGCCCTGCTTAGGGCTCGCGCCTCGTTCGCGGACAGGTCCTTGTCTGCGCTGCCGTCAGAGGTGCTGTAGTAGCGGAACGCGAAGCTGGTCTTTCCGCTTATCCCGTCTGGCGCGTTCACGTCGGGGCCAGGCGACGCGGTGTCGGGCAGGTGTTTCAGGGTCATATCCTTCTGCTTGAGGCAGTCGATCTCGTCGGAGATGTCGCCGCCCTTGTCCACGCCGAACTGCGAGGGCAGGCCAGCGTTCCAGGACTTGATCAGGAGCATGGAGTCGAAGCCGACGTCCTTGCCCCCTTCCACCCGGGTGGCGTCGAGGCTCAGTCGCCGGGCGGCGGCCGGGACCGGGGTAGCGAGGTCCGGCTGGTCCATGTGGCGCCAGACGAGCACCGGCACGGGTTCGGTCTTCGCCCCGAACTTCTGCGTGTAGGAGTCGAAGACGCTCCAGTCGAGCGCGGGCTGCGGCGCGTGGTACGCGTTGTCGTCGAAGGCTCTCGCCCAGAACCCGTAGCAAAGTGCGCGCCGTCCGGTCACCGAAGTGCCGGCGTTGTCCAGCGCGGTGATGACGCCGCTCTCGGGCTTGTACTTCTGAGTCCCAGGGTCCTTCGCGAACTTGCAGAGGACGGACGGCAGAAATGGGAACAGAAGCTTCGGGATCGACACGGGCCCGACCGCGGCGCCGCTGGCGACAACCATCTTGTTGAAGAGCGCCGAGCACCACGCCGTCCAGTAGTCGGGTGCGAGGGCCGTCCCGTCCGCCACCTCCAGATAGACGCGCACGAAGTCACTCGCCGGCTCGAGCTCTCCTGAGAAGACGCACCTGCCGACGTAGTCGCCGAGCGCCGACCCGTCCTCCTCGCCGAACTGCACGCCCTGGTCACCCGTCGCCTCCTGGCGCGACTTGTCGGCGCGCTGAATCGGAAGCGACCCGACCGACGACGGCCGCACCCGCCACTTTTGCGGCGCTTCCCTCAGCGTGGCCCCAGAGGTATGGCGAGCCGCAGAAGTACCGCCCGGCGAAGTCCGGGAACTTGTTGTTGTTCCACGTCTTGAACGCGGCCCAATCGATCTCCTTCGGACTCGGTCCGCCAGACGTGCGCACATTGAGATGGAGCGCTTCCCGTGGCGACACCGAAGCTCAAAGGCGCCCCTCGATCCCGCCTGGCCTATAGAGCGGTTTCGAGTCCACTCACTATCTCTATCCGCCGACGGCGCGGGAGTCAACCCAACATTGGTCGACAGCGAGGTTCGGCCTACGAGAGATCCAAGGAGGTACGTCAGACCTCCCGGGTTGCCCATCGCTTTGGAGCAGGAAGATCCGGTCGCGTCGCGGCGGGTTAGTACACCCTGGCGACAGCGATGTCCATGTAGGGGCCACGAAACACCAAGGGCCCTCGTTATGAGGGCCCTTCGCTAGTAGCGGGGGCGGGATTCGAACCCGCGACCTTCGGGTTATGAGCCCGACGAGCTACCAGACTGCTCCACCCCGCGTCGGTTCGACCAGTTTACCGCGCTCTTTGCGCTTCGCAAACGGATGGCGGCGTGCCCGAATGCTAGCTTTGCGGCCTTCATAGACCTGCTTAACCGCTGCGCTGCAATCGGCGCGGCGGCCGGGGGACCCAGTCCCTTTGGGGGTGAAGTGCCGAAACAGGCATAGCGCGACTCTTTCCGCGCGAGCCCGCCAGCTAACCGCGGAAGCGCAACCGAGAGAGACGTCCGGATGCGGAAGACGATCTCGATTTCGGTGCTCGCAATCGCGGCACTGCTCGCGTCGGCGCCCGGCGCCGGGGCCTGCCCCGGAGAGGATGTCCGCCGGCGGGGAATCGGCGGACCAGGCCAGCGATGACCTGCCTGATCAACCACTTTCGACGGCACCGCCACCTTCATGCCGTGCGGGGAAACGTCTCTCTGGGCCTAGCGGCTCAGGAGCATTCGGATGCGATGAATGCCCAGGACTTCTTCGCTCACGACGGAGACGGCACCCCGTTGTCGCGGGCCACAGGTGCGGGCTTCCGCGGCTGGAGCATCGGGGAGGTGCTCGCGTTCGGATCGGGCTCCGTCGGCATCCCAAGGCGATGGTCAGGGCCTGGCTGCACAGCCCGGAACACCGGGAGATCCTGCTGATGCGGCGCTGGAAGCTGGCGCGAGCCCTGCGGCGCTAGGATGCGCCGCGGTGCCCGGGGATCGGAGGACATGGATGTCGCGATGCGCGTTGCCGTAGTCGATATCGGCACCAACTCCACCAGGCTGTTGATCGCCGACGTCAAGGCGGCCGGTCTCGAGGAGGTCGAGCGCCGGACCACGGTCACGAACATGGGCCGCGGCATCGACCACGCAGGCCTGATCTGCTCGGAGGCGGTCGAGGACGTTTGCGAGGTGATCGGCGACTACAAGGCACGCTACGAGGAGATGGGCGCCGAACGGGTCATGGCGATCGCCACCAGCGCCGTGCGCGACGCCGCCAATGGCGAGGCCTTCATCGCGGAGCTCCGGGAGCGATTCTCTCTCTACGCCCGCCTGCTCACGGGTGAGGAGGAGGCCCACCTGACCTACCTGGGCGCCACCGCCCACCGCCCTGCCGACGACCACACCCTCGTCTTCGACATCGGCGGCGGCTCAACCGAGCTCGTCATCGGCGCCGGCCGCGAGATCGGCTTCCACACCTCCCTGCAGGCCGGAACGATCCGGCAGTCCGAGCGCCACCTGACTTCGGATCCACCGGACCCCCACGAGCTCGAGGACTTGGCGACGGACATCCGACACCTGATCGAGCGAGCGATCGCCGCACAGCCCGACGACGGCAGGCCGGTGCGGGCGATCGCGGTCGCCGGCACGCCCACGTCGCTCGCGGCGATCGACCAGGAGCTCGAGCCTTACGACCCCGGCCGCGTCCACGGCTACCGGCTGGGGATGCGGCGGATCCAGCACATGCTTAGCCGGCTCTCCTCACTGCCGCTGGCGGAGCGGCTGCGCATGCCCGGGCTGCATCCGGGCCGGGCGCCCACGATCGTCGCGGGAACGGTGATCCTCGTGCAGGTGATGAGGGCCTTCGGGCTCCAGGAGGTCGAGGTGTCGGAGCTCGACATCCTGCACGGCTCGGCGCTCTCAGCCGCGATGGCGCCTGCCTGATGGAACCCTTGGCCAGTTAGTAGCGATTAGGGCGATGAACCCAGTTTTTGGTATTGCCCAATCCCCTGCCTGGCTCGATACTTCTCGGGTCGGGAGAATTGGTGCTGGGCCGGACGCCCAAACACCGCCTCTCGACTCATAGGACCCAGGCGTTTGCCGCAAGGCGCCTCCCGTCGCCTGGATCCACTACATACCCCCCAAGTAAGGCCCCCGAGACGTACCCCTGCCCGTCCTGACGGGGCCTGTTTGCAAAGACCGGCCGCCATGGATGGCGGTCGGTCTTCGTTAGCGGCCACCAGGCGGCTCCACTATGAGCGAGGGCGAAGCC
The DNA here is from genome assembly GCA_963725475.1 of uncultured Solirubrobacterales bacterium. Lineage (GTDB taxonomy): Bacteria > Actinomycetota > Thermoleophilia > Solirubrobacterales > 70-9 > DASUPK01. The sequence continues at coordinate 9,303 of CAVRYR010000005.1, forward strand.
CCGAGCGGTCAGGTGGCGCGGCCGCTTCTGGCCGCGGCTATGTGGCGAAGCCGTCCCGTAGGGTGGTCGTATGCAGGACCGCCTGTTCGACGAGTGGGAGATCGAGCTGCACAGCCACCGGGTGATCTACCGGATCGCCGGCGACGGCCCGCCGGTGGTGCTGATCCACGGCATGGTCAACTCCTCCCGCCACTGGGAGCAGGTTGCGCTGCGCCTGGCTGACCGCTACACCGTCGTGGCGCCCGACCTGCTCGGGCACGGCGACTCGGCGGCGGTGCGCGGGGACTATTCGCTCGGCGCCCATGCCTGCAGCATCCGCGACCTGCTCACCACGATCGGCATCGACCGCGCCACCGTCGTCGGCCATTCCCTCGGCGGCGGGATCGCGATGCAGTTCTTCTACCAGTTCCCCCAGCGCGTCCAGCGCCTCGCGCTGATCTCGAGCGGCGGCCTCGGCCACGAGGTCAGCCCGATGCTGCGCGGGGCGGCCATGCCCGGTGCGGCGGCGGGGATCTGGCTGGTTGCGAACCGGCGGGTGCGCTCCGTGCTCGACGGGGCCGGCGCGCGGATGCGCGCCCGCGGTAGCCGCAGGGGCGTCTACCTGCAGGCCGTCGCGCGCGCGATGCGCCCCTTGCAGGAGGCGGCCGCGCGACGGGCCTTCCTGCAGACCCTGCGCTCGGTGATCGACGTGCGCGGCCAGCACGTCAGCGCAGTCGACCGGCTCTACCTGCTCGGCGAGCTGCCGACGCTGATCGTCTGGGGCGAGCGGGACAACACGATCCCGGTCCAGCACGGCCTCGCCGCCCACGCGCAGATCCCGAACAGCCGCTTCGTCACTCTGCCCAAGGCCGCCCATTTCCCGAATCTCGAGGATCCCGAGGGACTCGCCGACGCGCTGCTCGGCTGGCTCGACGAGACAGAGCCAGGTCTGATCGAGGACTCCGAGTGGGGCACGATCGTCGGCGCCCGCTCGCCGCGGCGCCAGCGGCTCGGCGTCTAGCTGATCGCGGTCTCCCTACGCGGTCGCCAGCGCGATCTCGTGATTCGCCAGGATCATGTTGTCCGGATCCCAGCTGCGCTTGACATGCGACAGTCGCTTGCAGGTCTCCTCGGGAAGGATCGCGTCGACGTCGCAGGCCCGCTCCGCGTAGTTGAAGTAGCCGCCGTCCGCCCGCCAGGGCTCGACCGCGCCCACCAGGTTGTCGAGCGCGCCCTCGATCGGGTCCCGAAGCGCCGGGTCCATCAACATCCCGATCCCCAGCACGACGAACTCGGCGTCGATCTTGTCGAGGGCGCCCGCGTGCTCCGGCGCGCGGGCAAGCGCCCCGCCAAGCTGGCGGATCTCGGCGAGCAGCAGCGGCGAGTCCGTCTCGGGGCCGGCGGCCTCCACCATCGCGTCGATCGCCTCGTCGGGCAGCTCCTTGACCGTGGCGTGGTGGCCGAGGCCCGGCACCGGCGGCTCCGGATCCATCGCAATCCGGGTGAGGGCCGTGGTCGGGACCTGCGCGAAGTTGTCCATCGCCGGCTCACCGATCTCCCGCAGCGGAGCGATCACCTTCTCCCCCTCCTCCTGGCCGCCGACCACGCAAGCCGTGATCGCGAGCCACTTCTTGCCGCGGATCGGCTCCGGGATGTCCGGGAGCGGCGGCAGGTTGAGCATGCGCGCCATGCTGCCGGCATCCTCAGGGGCCTCCGCGGCCCAGTCGCGGTATCGGCGCACGCCCTCGGCCGCCAGCTCGGGCGGAAACAGCATCCCCCCGGCGTAGGCCTCGGTGACCGGGACGAGCTCGAGGTGGAGCGCTGTGACGACGGCGTAGCCGCCGCCTCCGCCGCGCAATGCCCAGAAGAGGTCCGGGTCGCTGACCGCGTCGACCGTGCGCAATTCGCCGTCGGCCCCGACCAGCTCGATGGCGCTGACGTGATTGCAGGCGAAGCCGTACTTCCGGCCCAGCCAGCTCAGGCCGCCGCCCAGCGAGTAGCCGACCACGCCGACGTTGGGAGACGTCCCGGGTAGGAACGAATGCCCCTTGTCGTGTGCGGCGCCGCCGATCTCCTCGGCGAGCACCCCCGCCTCGACGCGGGCCGTGCCCTCGCCGACCTCGACGGCCCGCATGCGCGCGGTCTTGATCAGGATCGCTCCATCGAGGGAACCCAGGGCGACCGCGCCGTGGCCGGTCCCCTGCCCCGCCACCTTCAGCCCGTTCTCGCGGGCGAAGCCGACGACCTTGGCGACGTCGTCCGCGCTCTCGACGAGGGCGACCGCATCGGGCCGCTGATCAGCGGCGAGGTTCCAGGCCTGGCGCGCCTCGTCCCAATCGTCGTCGCTCGGGGTGACAACTCGCCCCCGGATGGAGAGTCCCACGAAGTCCGTCATGCGGGCGGCACTCTAATCCAACCGAAGCCCGGTTGGCAAGGCTTAGGATCCAGTCCGCGAGCGAGGAGTGCCGTGGCACGAACGGTCCTGATGGGAACCCTGCAGCGTGCGCTGGCCGAGGCCGGCGAGCGGCGGCGAACCCGGCGGGAGGTCCTGCAGGGAGCGGCCGCGGCGGTGGCCGTCGGCACCGCGTGGTCCGCCCTCGGGTGCGGGAGCTCCAATCCACCGGAGCACGAGGAGCCGATCGTGGTGGTCGGCGGCGGGCTGGCCGGGCTGGTCTGCGCCCACCGGCTGAAGCAGGCGGGCCACCGGGCCCTCGTCCACGAGGCAGCTGACCGCCTCGGCGGCCGGGTCTGGACCATCCGGGGCTTCTTCGCCGACGGCCAGATCGCCGAGCACGGCGGCGAGCTGATCGACAGCGACCACGTCTCGATGCGGCGCCTGGTCGGCGAGCTGGGCCTCTCGCTCGTCAACGTAATGGCCGCCGAGAAGCCCGGGACGGGCGACGTCTTCCACTTCAACGGTGCCCGCTACCCGGTGAGGCAGGCGGTCGCCGACTTCCAGCCCGTCTATCCGATCCTGAAGCGCGATCTCGCGGAGGCGGGCTACCCCACCCTCCACAACCACCACAAGCCACGGGGAGTCGAGCTCGATCACATCTCGATCGCGGAGTGGCTCGAGCGGAACGTCCCCGGCGGGCTCCAATCGAATCTCGGGCGGCTGCTTGACGTCGCGTACAACACCGAGTTCGGCGCGGACGTCGGTGACCAGACCTCCCTCAACCTCGTCTACCTGCTCGGGTACTCGGGCGGTGGGCGGCTGCGCCTGTTCGGCGCCTCGAACGAGAGGTTCCGGGTACAGGGCGGCAACGACCAAGTCGTCCAGCGGCTCGCACAGGAGCTCGACGGACAGATCACGCACAACTCGGAGCTGGTCTCGATCAAGCGCCAGGGCGACGGCTCCTACCTGCTCACCTTCGACGGCGATGGCGGCACCAAGGCGGTCAAGACCTCGAGGGTCGTCTTGGCGCTTCCCTTCGCCGTGATGCGGGAGTCCGTCGACTACTCGGACGCCGGCTTCGACCCGACCAAGACGATGGCGATCGAGCAGCAGGGAATGGGGACGAACTCGAAGCTCAACGTCCAGTTCACCAGCCGGGGCTGGCTGTCGGACGACGCCAACGGCAGCACGTACTCGGACACCGGCTATCAGTCAACGTGGGAGGCGAGCCGGGGTCAGCAGGGCCGCGCCGGGATCCTGGTCGACTACACGGGTGGCACTGTCGGCAAGGAGTTCGGCGGCGCGACGGCCACTGAGCGGGCGAACCGGTTCGTCGAGCAGCTTAGACCCGTCCTGCCGGCCGTCTCCGACTTCAACGGGCGCGCCGTTCTCGACTACTGGACCGGCCGCCCACTCACCCGCGGGAGCTACTCGTACTACCGCGTCGGGCAGATGACCGCGTTCGCCGGCGTCGAGGGCAAGCCGAGTGGCGGCTGCCACTTCGCCGGCGAGCAGACCTCTTACACCTTCCAGGGCTATATGGAGGGTGCCGTAAAGAGCGGCGAGCGCGCGGCGAGCGAGATCATCACGGCTCTGGGCGGTTCCCAGGCCGGCTAGGCGGGGTGTGGCTCGGCGTGCGCCGGGAGGTGGGCGACCCGGTCGAAGGCCATGCGGGCCAGCAATGCGCCGACGATCGCCGCGACGCCGCCCATCACCAGCGCCGCGCGCGGGTCGATCGCCTCCGAGAGCCAGCCCGAGAGCGGGCCGCCGATCGGCGTCGTGCCGAGGAAGACGATCGAGTAGAGCGCCATCACGCGACCGCGCATGCTCGGCTCGGAGGCGAGCTGGAGCGAGGAATTGACGCTGGCGGCCAGGGTCACCGTGGCGGCGCCGAGCGGCGCGAGCGCCGCGACCTCGAGGGCGAGCGTCGGGGCGCCGGCTGCGAGCAGCGAGAGCAGGCCGAAGACGAGGGCGGCGCCGACCAGCAGCATCGGCGTCACCTTGGCACGCGCGCCGTTGATCAGGGCTCCGACGATCGCGCCGATCCCCATGGCGGCGACCAGCGCCGCGTAGGTCGATGGTCCGCCGTGGAAGGTGAAGCGGGCGAGCAGCGGCAGGACGGCCTGAAAGTTGTAGCCGAGGGTTCCCACGATGGCCATCAGCCCGAGCGGGATCCAGAGCTCGGGCGCGCCGCGCACGTAGCGGAGGCCCGCCCGGACCGCGCCCGGCTGCGGGGCGGCGACCTCGGAGGGCCGTAGCTCCTCGGTGTCCAGCCCGGCGAGCACCCAGATCATGAAGGCGAAGCTGAGCGCGTTGAGCGCGAAGCAGGGCTCGACGCCGACGGTCGCGATCAGCACGCCGGCGAAGGCCGGGCCGATCACGCGGGCGCCGTGGACGAGCACGCTGTTGAGGCTGACGGCGTTGACGATCCGCTCCCCGCCGACCATCTCCATGACGAAGGCCTGGCGGGTCGGGTAGTCGACCGAGTTGACGCAGCCGCGCAGGAAGACGAGGCCGAAGACCATCCAGGGGACGAGCGAGCCCTCGAGAGCCAGGGCGAGCATCGTCAGCGGCGCGATCATGTGAAGCCCCTGTGTCAGCATCAGCAGGCGCCGCTTGGCGACGCGGTCAGCGATCAGGCCGCCGTGGGCGCCGAAGATCAGCATCGGCAGGAACTGGAGCGCAGTTGTGATGCCGACGGCGAGGCCGCTGCCGGTGAGCGAGAGGACCACCCACATCTCGGCGATCATCTGCATCCAGTTGCCGGAAATGGAGACGAGCTGCCCGGTGAAGTAGCGGCGGAAGTTCGGGATGCTGAGGCTCGCGAAGGAGCGGCCGAGGGCCTCGGTCACTCAAGCATCCCCTCCAGCAGCTCGACTGCCCGCTCCAGCGTGCGGCGGTCCTCGGCGTCCAGGTCCGGGAGGCGCTTGGCGAGGTAGGCGGTCTTGCGCTCGCGCAGGCGGCGCAGAAGGGCTCGCCCCTCGCCGGTCACGGTCAGGATCGAGGCGCGGCCGTCCTCCGGGTCCCTGACCCGCTCGACCAGACCGGCGTTCTCCAGGTGGCGGACGATCCGGGTCGCCGTCGGCCGCTTGATCCGCTCGCGCTCGGCGAGCTCGCTCGGGGACAACGGTCCGTGGCGCTCGATCGTCGCCAGGGAGGCGACCTGCGAAGGGCCGAGGTCGGTGCCCGCCTCCTGGCGCAGGCGGCGAGCCATGCGGGTGATCGCCCAGCGCAGCCGCGGGGCGAGCCCCTCCTCGACCTCTGTACGAGAAATGGTTTGCATAGCTAATTAGCTTAGCAAATCAATTTGGCGAAGACCGTTACTACTGGGAGACGATCGGTGCCCAGATCAGCCGCCGCGGGCGGCGTCGATCAGCTGCTGCGCGGGGACGATCGTCTTGACGAGGGTGAAGGTGTCCCCGGCTTGCTGCACGCTGATCGGCGCGGGGCTCGGGTCGCCGCTCGGCGTGATCTCGAAGCTGCCGGTGATGCCGTCGGTGACGTGCGTCTTGAAGAGGGTGTCGACCGTGCCGGTGCGGGTGCCGCCGCCGACCTTGATCGCGTTGACCAGGACCTCCGCGGCCTCGCCAGCGTACGGCGCGAAGACCTCGATCGGCTGGCCGGAGCCGACCTGCGCCTTGAGCTCCTTGACGAAGGCGGAGCCCTCACCCGTCAGGCTGCCCGGCACCTTTCCCGGCAGGCTGACGTACATCCCGAGCGAGGCGGGCCCGGCCTGGTCGATCGTCGCCTGCTGCGCGAAGCCGTCGGGAGCGAGCAGCTTGACCGGGTCGCTGTTGTTGCCCAACACCGAGACCTTGTCCTTGATCAGCTGCGCGCCGTTCTGGTCGAGCAGGCCGGCGAGCAGCACGGCGTCGGCGCCGGATGACTTCACCTTGTCCATCAGGTCCGTGTAGCTCTTCGCGTTCGGGTCCCAGGTCTCGAAGCCCGCGATCTGCATGCCGAGCGACTTGGCCGCCCCCTCGAAGGTCTGTGCCTGCCCGGTGCTGGTCGGGTCCTTGGCGGCGTAGAGGATGTACGGGTTCTGGATCCCCGCCTCGTTGGCGAAGGTGGCGAGGCCGGCGCCCTGGACCGCGTCGTTGGGCACGACGCGGATGTAGTTGCGCTTGCCGCTGGGGAAGTAGACGTCGGGCTCGTTCGACTTGCAGAGGGTCGGGCTCGGCTCGGTTAGGCAGACGAAGGTGTTGCCCGGCGAGACCATCGGCACGGCGCCGCCGGGGGCCTTGTTCAGGATCGGCATCTCGATCGCCGCGCAGCCGGAGTTGTAGGTGCCGATCACGCCGATCACGTCCGGATTGCTCGCGTACTTCTGCGCGTTCGAGCGACAGGTGTTCTCGTCCCACTCACCGGTCGAGGCGATCGAGTCGTCGCAGGGCTGGAAGGCGATCTGCGTGTCACCGGCCTGCCAGCCCTTCCGCGCCAGCTCCTGGACGATCGCCTCGTTCTGCTGCTTGGAACGCTCGGCGGAGTCGCCCTTCAGCGGCAGGTCGGAGACGATCAGCTTGGTGGGGGTGCCGCTGCCGTGGTACTCGAGGTTGCCGCAATCGGCCTGGATCCCCTGAACGTCGCCGATCTGGTCCGTGCTGCTGGCCCCACCCCCGCCGCCACAGGCGGCCAGGGCGAAGGCGGCCGCGAGTGCGGCGACTGCGGCCGCTGCCGGGATCAGGCGACTGAACACGGCGCGCACCCTAGTCGCGGGCGCGGCGGCACCGCATCCGTAGAAGCCCGCGATTCAGGCGGCCGCTTTGGCGGCCTGGCGCTCCGGCGCGATCCGGACCACATCCCAGGCGAGCCCGAGCTTCTCGAGCGTCCAGATGACGGCGGCCGAGGGGTCGAGCTGTCGGCGCTTCATCCCGTGCACCGCGGAAGTCGGGAAGGCGTGATGGGAGTTGTGCCAGGCCTCGCCGAGCGTGGGCAGGGCGAGCCAGGCGAGGTTGCGCGACTCGTCGGTGGTCTCGAAGTCCCGCTTGCCGAACATGTGGCAGAGCGAATTGATCGAGTAGGTCACATGGTGCAGGACGAAGATCCGCACCGCGCCGCCCCAGAGCAGCCCCGTCACCCCGGCCATCGCCGTGCCGCCGATTGCGACACCGAGGCCGAAGGGGACCGCCAGGCCGACCACCGCCCAGAGCAGGAAGGTGCGGTCGATGAAGCGGGCCACCGGATCCTTGAGCAGGTCCGGCGCGAAGCGCGTCTTGGAGCCGCGCTGAGTGTGGATGAAGAGCCAGCCGAGGTGGGCATGGAAGAAGCCCTTGAACTGAGCCATGATGCCTTCGCCGTGCCCCACGTGGGGGCTGTGCGGATCGCCCTCCTGATCCGAGAAGGCATGGTGCTTGCGGTGGTCGGCGACCCAGGAGATCATCGGGCCCTCGATCGCCGCGGAGCCCAGCGCGCCGATCACGGCCCGGGTGGCGGGGCCGGTCTTGAAGCTGCGGTGGGTGAAGAGGCGGTGGAAGCCGACCGTGATCCCAAGCCCGCACGGGATGTAGACGATCGCGAACACGACCAGGTCGCTCCAGTTGAGCCAGCTGCCCGCGAGCTGCCAGACGACGAACCCGAGCATCAGGAAGGGGATCACCGTGAGCAGGCCGGTGATGATCCGGTCGCGGGTCTCGTGCTCGATGGGCTGGATCGCCGAGGCGAGCGAGGAGGTCCCCCTGTCCCCCACATCCACGGACGCGGTACCGGCCACATTCGTCATCGCGCGTCTCCTTTGTTGGTCCTTTTAAAGCCGTTCCGGCGGTACCGTCACGACTTCAGTACCTGACCCGCACCGTACCAGCGCTGCCTCAGCCCGTGGTGAGAACCGGATAAAGCCGCCGCCGCGCTAGATTCGGGCCCATGTCGACCGAGCCCCTGATCAGGGAGATCGAGCGCGCGTTCCCGGAGCGCCCCTTCACGATCGAGCTCTGGGACGGCTCCCGCGTCCCGTCCACCGGGTCCAACGGCGGCGGCCCGACTTTCCTGGCGCGCTCCAGGGACGCGATCGCCTACGCGGTCGCGGCGCCCGGCCAGCTCGGGCTGGGCCGCGCCTACGTCTCGGGGGCGATCGAGGTCGATGACATCGACGGCGTGATCGACGTCCTCAACCACTGGCATCCGCCTGCGGTGAGCGCTGGGACCAAGGCCCGGCTGATCACCGCCGCGCTGCGGGCGGCGGGCGTCCGGCGGCCACCGCCGGCGCCGAGGGCGGAGCTCCACCTGCGAGGGCGGAAGCACACCACCGCGCGCGACCGCGAGGCGGTCCGCCACCACTACGACGTCGGTAACGAGTTCTTCTCCCTCTTCCTCGACGAGTCAATGACCTATTCGTGCGCCTTCTTCTCGCGGGTACCGAAGCGCAAGGGGATCCTCGCTCGCGACGAGCCGCCCACCCTCGAGCAGGCCCAGGAGGCCAAGCTCGAGCTGGTCTGCACAAAGCTGCGGCTGCAGCCCGGAGAGCGGGTCCTGGACGTGGGCTGCGGTTGGGGCAGCTTCGTGATGCACGCCGCGCGGCGCCACGGCGTCGAGGCGGTCGGCATCACCCTGTCCGAACCGCAGGCCGAGCTGGCTCGCAAGCGGGTCGCCGACGCCGGGCTCTCGGACAGGGTCGAGATCCGCGTGCAGGACTACCGCGAGCTGGCGGGCGAGGACTTCGATGCGGTCGCCTCGATCGGCATGGTCGAGCACGTCGGCGAGGCACAGATCGACCGCTACGCCGAGCAGCTCGCGTCGATGCTGCGGCCGGGCGGACGGCTCCTCAACCACGGCATCTCGCGGTTGCGCCACGGCAGCGTCGAGGGCGGTCCGTTCTCGGAGCGCTACGTCTTCCCCGACGGCGAGACGCTGCATGTCTCCCGGGTGATCCTGGCGCTGGAGCGCGCCGGGTTCATCGCCCAGCACGTCGAGGAGTTCGGCGCCGACTACGCGGAGACGCTGCGGCACTGGATCCGCAATCTCGACGACAACCTGGAGCGGGCCGAGGAGCTCGCCGGGCCCGAACGGCTGCGGGTCTGGCGGCTCTACCTGCGCACTGCCCGCAACGGCTTCGAGATCGACTACACCTCGGTCTACCAGGTGCTCTGCAGGCTGGGCGCCGCCTAGCAGGTCCGGGCGGCCGCGGGCAACCGAGATCGGTTCTTCCGGGCTCCGGGCTGCTACCGTGCCTCGCGTTAGGCCGGTCTACCGGCAAAGGTGTGCGTAGCGACTCGCGTTGTTGCATCTTGCATCCTCGGGAGCGCAGCACAGGGAAGAGGAGGCTAGATGCCTACCGGAACCGTTAAGTGGTTCAGCAATGACAAGGGCTACGGATTCATCACGCCCGACGATGGCTCGAACGACGTCTTCGTCCACTTCTCCTCGATCGAGGGCGATGGCTATCGCTCGCTCGAGGAGGGCGCGAAGGTCGAGTACGAGACCGAGGCCGGCCCCAAGGGCCCGGCGGCGACCGGCGTCAAGCAGGTCGCGTAGAGCTCCACACAGCTTGAACCGCCTTGGAAACGGCCCCGCCAGTCGGGGCCGTTTTCTTTTGCCGTTTCGGGGGAGGAGGAATTCCGCCTGGAGGGGTTACGGGGAGTTGCCGATCAGCGATCGTCGCGGTCCCCGGCTTCCTGGTGCAGGTCCCGTCGACCGACGCCAACGGGGCACCAACGAACTCGGCCATCGCCTCGGCGGCGATTCCGACCGCGGCCGTACCCGTCGGCGCGGCGACCCACACGCGAACTTCTCACCTGCTGCCTTCGTCGCCGCCGGGGACACCTACGCCTTTGAGATCTCCCGGCCGGGCGCGAACTTCGGCGCCGGAGCCGGCCAACGCCGACATCATCTTGCAGAGCGACGTCGATCCCGCGGCGCTCTCCCCCTCCTCCCCCTCCTCCTCCGGCAAAGACCAACGGCGAGTTGCGGTTCGCCGGGCTTCGTCAAGCACACCAAGGCGCGCGCCCGCCGCGCGGGCCTCGTGCCGCTCCGGGTCGAGCTCACCCCGCGTGGGATCCGGGTGGCGCTCGCCCGGCGCAAGTTGAACGTCCTCGCCGGCGTCACCTACAGCCGCTTGGCGGGCAGCCGAGCACGCTGACGTTCAGGATCAGGATCCGGCTCTAGGCGGGGTCGCCGCTAGCGGTGGGTGACGCCCGCGGCGACGAAGTTCGCCCGGCGCGGCTCGGTGACCATGACGCCGTCGAGCGCCTCGTCGATCGCCTCGAGGGTGTCCTGGGTGAGCTCGACGCCGGCGGCCTCGGCGTTTGAGAAGACCTGCTCGGGGCGGGAAGCGCCGATGATCACCGAGGCGAGGTTCTGCTGCCGCAGGCACCAGGCGAGCGCCATGGTCGCCATCGAGAGGCCGGCCCCCTCGGCTATCGGAATCAGACGCTGCACCGCCTCCAGCACCTCGTCTGACATGTAGCGATCCATCGCCCAGTTCATCGCGTCCGAGGCAAAGCGCGAGTCCTCAGGGATCGCTTCGCCCGGCTTGTACTTGCCGGTCAGCACTCCCTGGGCAAGGGGCGACCAGACGATCTGGGAGATGCCGTGCTGCTCACAGAAGGGGATCAGCTCGGCCTCGGGGGCGCGCCAGATCATGTTGTACTGCGGCTGGGAGGAGATCCACTTCTTCGTGTTGGGGAGGTCGAGCCCGGCCTGGATCTGCTCGATCGTCCACTCGCTGAAGCCGATTTCGCGCGCCTTGCCGGCCTCACAGACCTCGGTCAGCGCCTCCATCGTCTCCTCGATGGGCGTCTCGGGATCGGGGCGGTGGCACTGGTAGAGGTCGACGTAGTCGGTCTGGAGGCGGTCGAGAGAGGCGTCGATCTGCTTGTGGATCTGCTCTCGGGAGAGGCCGCGGTCGGTCTCCGACATCGGGAAGAAGACCTTGGTGGCCAGGATGTACGAGTCGCGCTTGAACTCCTTGAGGACCTCGCCCCAGGCGGTCTCGGCCGCGCCGCCGCCGTAGACGTTGGCGGTGTCGAAGAAGTTGATGCCCGCATCGAAGGCCGCCCGGGTGCAGGCCTCGGTGTGCTCGCGCTCCACCCCGGCCCCGTAGGTGAGCCAGGAGCCGAGGGAGATCTCGGAGACCTCGATGCTCGAATCGCCGAGCTTGCGGAACTTCATCCGCTCCACCCTACCCAACCGTTTGATCGCGCAACCAGGGCTAACGGTTCTGCCGCGATCTACCGATTACTTGGGTGCAGCTTGGACGGAGCCGCAACGGCAATCGGGCGAGCCCGGCGACATCCCGCGCCGGGCTCGTCCGCGTCTTGCGATCGTCCAAGCAGCCTCGGGTGGGTCAAGGGCGGAGCGGGTGCGCTCGATCCGACCAGCAAGGCAACGCCGAGGTCTTCATCCGGGACAAATGGGGACGGGAGCAAAGGAGGAGCCCGGCGGCTTGGCCGCCGGGCTCCTCGTCATCTCAGCTCCAGGCGGCAGTCCAGGCGTCCTGGTCGACGTTGTTGTTGAACCGCTTGACCTTGCCGTCCTCGAGCTCCCAGACATGCTCGAAGGGCGCGTCGAGGTCGGCGCCGCTCTTCGCCTTGCCCTTGAAGCGGCCGGTGATGATCACGGTCTCGCCCTGATCGTCGAAGTTCTCCGGGTTGACGGAGAACTCGTCGAAGTTGGCCGGGATCGTGCTGAACACGTCCTCGGAGACGCTCTGCGGCCCGTTGAACGTCCCGGAGGCCGCGTTTCCTCCACCCGGCTCGTTCCACTCGACGTCCTCGGCCATCAGGCCCAACACGGCCTGCGGATCGCCGGCGTTGAATCTGTCATAGGCGCCGCGGAGGTTCTCCACGTCCTGCTCTGCCATACGCCACTCCTTCTCCTCGTAGGCCCCCAACTGCTTCGGGACCACCCTATGCCTGAACGGCGCCGTCCACAAGTGCTCAGGGATCGCCTTCGTGCTGCCGAAAACCAGGGCATGCGGCAGCACTGCGCTCAATGTCTCACCGAGGTCCTCTCCAACGGCCACCAGGCCCCCAGCGGCGAGCTCCTCTGTTACCCGTGCTACCTGGCGCTCTGGGGACCGAGCGCGACCGACGCCCTGCGCGAGATGGTCCATCGCCATTCCGGCCTCCCGGTCAGCAACAGCCGCCTCGCGCCACAGCGCGCCTAGGGGAGAACTTCCGCCGCCGGCGCCTTAGGCGGGCATGGCGGCCACCACCAAGCCCAGGCTCGCACCAGCGGACCTCCTCAAGCGCGAGGTCCAGGCAGTTCTCACAGACGAACTCGCCGACCAGCGCAACCGGACCGGCAAGGGCCGCTACGACGGCTTCGCTTATGTCGCTGCCGAGGCCTACTTCCACCTGGCCGGCGGCTATGCGGCCGGCCTCCAGCCGATGCAGGTAAGACATCGCGGCAAGTCCCACTGGTGGCTCATCGACACAGAAGGCCGTGTCATTGATCTCACACTCGCCCCTCGCGAGTCCTCGCGCTTCCCATACGAAAAGGGAAAGCGTCACCCCTTCCGCTACACGCCTTCCGGTCTCTCGCGTCGCGCACTCGACATCGTCGAGCGCGTCCGGGCAGGTCGTGGCTGAGGAGCGGCCGCCGCTGAAGGTCTATCCCGGGGAGGCGCGGAAAGCCGCAGGGACGAGCTCGCGCTCTCAGTCGCCCGACTCGGCCTCGGCCTCCGCCTCCATCTTCTGCAGGCGGGTGTAGTAGTCGGCGAACTCGTTCAGGTGGGCGAGCGCGATCTTCCCCGTGACGATCGGGTCGTCGTCGGTCACATTGGTCGCCGGGTCGTGGGTGCCGTGCTCGAACTCGACCTCCATGCCGATGCGGAACTGCTCGACGTCGAAGGGGGCGGAATCCCAGTCGATGCCGATCTGCTCGCCGACGCTTCGGGCCTCATCGGCGCCGACCTTCCTCTCTGCACTCATCTCCGCAGCTCCATCGCTACGCCAGGTTCGCCCGGCGCGGGTAGACGACCTCGGGGTCCGTGAGCACGTTGACCAGCGCGGGCTTGCCCGAGGCGAAGGCTCGGTCGAGCGCTGGGCGCAGCTCGTCGGGCGAGCGGACCAGCTCGCCGTGGCAGCCGAGCGCCGAGACCACCTCGTCGTAGCGGGTCTCGGGCCGCAGCTCGGCGGCGAGCGAATAGCCGTAGAGGAACTTCATCGGATGGTGCTCGAGGGCCCAGATCCCGTTGTTGCCCATCACCGCGACGATCGGCAGGTTGTGGCGGACCATCGTGTCGAACTCCATCCCGGCGAAGCCGAACGCCCCGTCGCCGAGCAACAGGCAGACCTGGCGCTCGGGATGGGCGAGCTTTGCGCCGATCGCCTGCCCGGGCCCGGCGCCGAGGCATCCGTAGGGCCCGGGATCCATCCAGGTGCCGGGCTCCCAGGTATCCCAGACGCGGCCCGCGAAGCTGACGAAGTCGCCGCCGTCCCCCACCACGATCGCGTCGCGATCGAGGAAGTCGCCCAGCTCCTTGTAGACGCGCATCGGGTGCAGTGGCGAGCGTTCGTCGTCGAGCATCTCCTGCTCCTCCGCCCGCTTCTCGGTCTCTGTGCGGCGCAGCTCCTCGACCCAGGCGGCCCTGCGGCGCGCGTCGCCGGAGGCCGATTCCCGGATCGCGGTCAGGGTCGCGCCGATGTCGCCGTGGAGCGCGACATCAGGTTTGCGGGTCTTCCGGAGCCGCGAGGGAGCGAAGTCGAGCTGGATCAGCTTCGCGTCCTCTGAGATCGACTCGCCGAAGCCGAGCCGGAAGTCGAGCGGCACCCCGATCACCAGGCAGACGTCGCAGCCTTTGAGGCCGGCACCGCGGGCGCGCGAGAAGTAGAGCTCGTGGTCGGGCGGGAAGCAGCCGCGGCCGAGGCCGTTGAGGAAGACCGGGATGCCGACCGCCTCGGCGAGCTCGCGCAGCTCGGACTCGGCGCAGGCCCAGTAGAGGTTGGAGCCGGCCATGATCGCCGGGCGCTCGGCCTCGGCCAGCAGCTTGGCGGCCTCGTGCGCGCCCTCGGCCGGGCGATCGGCCTGGGAGGGCGGGTCGGGGACCTGGGTCTCTGCCTCCGAGAAGACGACGTCGAGGGGGTAGTCGACGAAGGTCGGGCCGAGGGGCGCCGTGTTCGCGGCGTCGATCGCCTCGGCAGTGGTGCGGGCGATCTTGGCCGGGTCCTTCACCGTCTGCGCCGACTTGACCAGGGGCTTGACGAAGGGCAGGTGGTCGACCTCCTGCAGCGAGCCCATGCCCCACCTCATCTCGGGCGCGCGGCCAGCGAGGGTCACGAGGGGCACGCCGTCGGCGTCGGCGGAGGCGATCGCGCTCATCCCGTTGGTGACCCCGCAGCCGGCGGTGAGCGCGCAGACTCCCGGCTCGCGGGTCGCCTTGGCCCAGCCGATCGCCGCGAAGGCGGCGGACTGCTCGTGGCGGGTGTCCACCACCTCGATGTCCTCCTCCTTGCAGCCGTCGTAGATGGAGAAGAGGTGTCCGCCGGAGAGGCTGAAGAGCTTCGAGACGCCGCGGCTCCGCAACGCCCGGGCCACCAGCCGGCCGCCGTGCACGGGCTCGGCTGTCCTGGGGGCGTCTGCTCCCTCCACTCTCTCCTCGGTCGCCATCGGGGCCGAGACTACTCCTAGGCCTCGCCCAGGGCCTGGATCTCCGACACGGCCCTGCGGGCGGCGTGGGCGTCGAGCTCCGCCGCGTGAACCCGCTCCTCGGCCTCCTCCACCGCATCCTGAGCCCGCTCGAGCCGCTTCTGTTCCCGATCGAGCCGCTTCTCAGCCGCGGCCAGCATGCGTTCCGCCGCCTGCCGGCGCCTGGCCAGCTGCGGGCGCGCGCGGCGCTCAGGCTCCGGGTCCTTGCTCTTAGCGGCGGGCACGGGTTCGGCCGAGCCGACCAGCCCGAGGGAGGCTGCGCGCTGCTCCCGCTCGAGCCGCCCCAGCTGGATCGCCTCGGCGACCTCGGGGTCGCTCGCCGCGGCCTGCAGCGTCTCGGAGACGCGCGCCATGATCTGCTGGCCGACGCCCTCCTGTTCGCCGAGCTTCTCGGCGCTGGCGGTCAACGAGTCGATCGCCTTGCGCTCATTGGTGGCGCTGGCGCGGAGCTTGCGGTGGTCCGTGGAGCCGGCCAGCATCTCCTCCTGAGCGGCGCGGAGCTCCGCGCTCGCCTTCAGCAGCCTGCGGATGCCGCGGCCGTCATTCGCCTGCAGCTGGTTGACGAGCCAGGCGGCGCGCGTCGGCTTGCGGAGGGACTTGACCCACCTCGCGGCGTCGTCCTTGCCGTCGGCCTGCAAGTCCTCGACCAGCGCGTTGCGGCGCGGGGTGAACTCCTCGAGCGGCCCGTGGTAGAGCCAGTCGAGCCGCCTGTCACTCACATCTTTGGGTGGATTGGTCGCCGTAGTAGTCACGTATGTGCAGGTAGGGGATTACCGAATTCAGGCGTAGCGCGACACCTCGCTCTTGCCGATAGTCCGGATTCGCCGGCGGGATGCCAAGGGACTAGGGGGTTTGTGGGCCGCCGCCTCCCGGATGGGCGGCGGCCCACCGACTTCCAGCGATACGACGCGAGGCTAAGACCCGGGCAGGGTGTGGGTCTTGCCGAGCCCGCCGTCCTGGCGGAAACCAGCGCGACCGACGCCGGGTCCGGGCCGCGAGCGGCGGCCGAGCCCATCGCCCGGCAGCGGCGCGCGGCCGAGGCCGCCGACGGTTGGATCGCCGAGCGGATCGTTGACCTCCGACCCGGGCCCGGTGCTGAGCGCGACAGGGACCAGCGGCGCGAAGAGCTCGACCCTTCGGTCGTACCCGCGGATCTCACGCTCGCCGCGGGACTCGACCTCGATCGTCTCGGAGAGCAGCACGCGGGTGTCGGCGGTGATCAGCACCGGGTCACCCGTGTCGCGGGTGGCGGCCTCTACCCGGGAGCAGAGGTTGACCGCGTCGCCGATCACGCTGAAGGAGAGGCGGCCGGCGCCGCCGATCGCCCCGGCCACGACCGTGCCCGAGTTCACCCCCACCCCGACCTCGAAGCCGCCTGGCCGGCGGCTGTTGATCGTCCGCGCCAGCTCCACAGCACATTGCACCGCCCGATCGGCGTGCTGCGGGATACGCTCCGGCGCGCCGAACACCGCGAGGACCGCATCGCCGATGAACTGGTCGATGTGGCCGCGATGCCGCGCGACGATCGGGACGATGCACTCGAAGAGCTCATTGAGGCGCGCGACGATCTCCGGCGCGTCTGCCTCGGCCGCCGCCGTGGTGAAGTTGCGGACGTCGACGAAGACGAGGGAGACCTCGACCTCCTCCCCCCGCGGCTCGAAGTCCTCCGAGATCAGGTGCTCGGCGACCTCCTCGTCGAGGTAGGTGCCGAATGCCTCGCGCAGGCGCTCGCGCTCGGCGAGGCCATCGACCATCTGATTGAACGACGAGGCGAGCTCGCCGAACTCGTCCGAGGTGGTGACCGGAACGTGCTCGTCGAAGCGGCCCTGGCGCAGGCGCTCCGTGGCCGCCTCGAGGTCCTCGATCGGCCGCAGGATCGAGCGCGAGAGCAGGACGACCAGCTCGAAGCTGATCGTGAAGGAGACGAACAGGGCGATCAGCACGTTCACCCCGAGCGCGTCGGTGCCGCCGCCGTTCGAGGTGAGGGCGGCGACGACGATGCCGGTGATCACGTTGATCAGCGGCAGCGAGCCGAGCAGCTTGATCCGCAGCGGCACGACCGGGCGGTCCAGCCGCACCGGCACCTCGAGCTCCTCGTTGATGTCGAACAGGATCGGCCGCATCGCCAGCTCGAGCGCGAGGTAGTGCAGGATCGCCGCGTAGCCGACCGCGACGAAGGCCGCGATCGAGATCGGGAAGAAGGCGAGCCAGTTGAGGCCGAGCACGGCGACCGAGGCGATCACCGTCGCCCCCGTCACCAGGACCGGCACCGGCCAATCGCGGCGGATCAGCTGGATCGGCAGGTTCACTGCCCGGTGCCACGCCTCGGCGGTCTGCTCCGCGGAGCGCTCCCCGCCGATCCAGGCCGCCAGCGGTTTGACCCGCTTCAGCACCCTGGAGAGCACGGTGGCGACGCCGATCGCCGTCAAGGCCTCCGCGATCGCGAGCACCTCGAGGAACTCGCTCTTCGAGAGCGAGTAGTAGAAGCTGAACAGCGCGACGGCCATCGCCGCCACGATGAACGCGTTCGGCAGCTCCAGGGACACGAAGACGGCCGGGTAGCGGCAGCCGAGCTTGCGATACAGCCATGTGAGGGGACGGGACATCCCCATTGATTGTGGCCTACAGGGCGGAGATCGCCTCCACCACCGGCGTGTCGCCGTTCAAGAGGTCGAATGCCTTGCCGACGGTGTTGTCGGCGCTCAGGCACTCCGCCAGCACGAGCGCGACGTCGTCGCGTGTGACTTCCCCCGAGCGCTCGAGGCTCTCCGCGACCTCGACCTTGCCCGTGCCCGGGTCGTCGGTGAGACGGCCGGGTCTGGCGATCGTGTAGTCGAGCCCGCTCTCGATCAGGGCCTTGTCCGCCGCCGCCTTGGCCTCGTAGTAGGGGCGCATCTGATCCGACCAGCGCTCCGGGCGGTTTGCTCCGATCGCGCTGATCATCAGATAACGGCGGATATGGCGGGCTAGGCAGGCTTGGACCA
This sequence comes from uncultured Solirubrobacterales bacterium, assembly GCA_963725475.1. Lineage (GTDB taxonomy): Bacteria > Actinomycetota > Thermoleophilia > Solirubrobacterales > 70-9 > DASUPK01. The sequence goes on from CAVRYR010000005.1 coordinate 27,243, forward strand.
GCTTGACCGCGCCGCCGTAGTCGACCGTGCGCTTGCGCGCCGGCCCGCTGCCGGGCCCAGCGCCTGCTGCGAAGACGGCCGCGTCGGCCCCGGCCAGCGCGTCGTCGATGTCGTCCACGTTCTCGATGTCGAGGACGATCGGCTCTGCCCCGATCTCCTCCAGGTCCTTGGCCTGCTCGGTCTTGCGCACGATCCCTCGCGGGCTGTCGCCGCGATCGGCGAGCAGCTTCTCGAGCCGCATCGCGATCTTGCCGCGGCCACCGACGATGACGACGTTCACCCTCGCGACAGTACCCGCTCGAGTGCCGCCGTAGCTTCACCGGGCCGCTCCCGCCCTTTCGCCAGGCCGGGATACTTGAGCCGATGGCCACCGCCGACCTTACGGTGATCGGGCTGGGGCGCTCGGATCCGAGCGCCGGCGAGTACATCGCCGAGATCCAGCGGCGACTCGCCCGCCAGGACAGGGTCGGCTACCGGCTGCACGCGATGGGAACCTCGCTCGAGGGCACCACCGAGGACATCCTGGCGGTCGTCGCCGAACTTCACCGCGTGCCATTCGAGCTGGGACTCCCGAGGGTCTACACGGTGTTGAAGCTCGACGAGCGCCGCGACAAGGAGCAGAGCCTCGACGACAAGGTCCGCTCCGTCGAGGAACGGCTGAAGTAGTGCCGGGGGTGGGATTCGAACCCACACGTCCCCGAAGGGACCGCGCCTTTTAAGGGCGCTGCCTCGACCAGTTGGGCCACCCCGGCTAGGCGGAAATCGCGAGCGAGTGGTCCTCGACGGCCTTGGCTAAGAGGTCGTGCAGCTGCCGGCGCTCCTCGGCGTCGAGGTTGCCGAGCACGTCGTCCTCGACGGTCTCGAGCTGACGCTCGGCCTTCTCGAGCGCAATCTGGCCCTTGGCCGTGATCCCGACGATGTGACGGCGCCGGTCCTCGGGATCGCGGGTCCGCTCGATCAGGCCCTCGTCCTCGAGCCCGTTGAGCAGAATCACGCAGTTGTTGGCGTCGAGCATGAGCGTCTGGGCGAGCCTCTGCTGGGTCGCCTTGCTGCTCTCCCTCAGGTAGAGCAGCGCCACGAACTCCTTGAGCTTGATCCCGAGCAACTCGGGAGTGGCACTGCGATAGGTGACGCGAGAGAGCCGCGTCAGCAGATTCATCGTTCCCGCGATGGCGGGTGCTTGCGTATTCATCTCTCCCAATCGTAGCCCGTTCTATTGATCATCATGCATATTGAGATAATCCCTGATATAGTGACGATCAACATGGAGGCTACGACCGCAACCATAGCGCCGCCGTCCGACCGCCGCAGGTGGATCGCTCTCTTCGTCGTCTGCTTGGGCCAGCTGATGATCATCCTCGACACGACGATCGTCAACGTCGCCCTGCCCTCGATCCAGGCGGACCTTCACTTCAGCCAGTCGAGCCTGACCTGGGTGATCGACGGCTACCTGATCACCTTCGGCAGCCTGCTGCTGCTCGCCGGCCGCCTCGGTGACCTGCTCGGGCGCAAGCGTGTCTTCCTGGCGGGCGTCGCCGCTTTCGTCGTCGCCTCGCTCCTCTGCGGCATCGCGCCGAGCGGACCCGCGCTCGTCGTCGCCCGCTTCCTGCAGGGCGCGGCCGCGTCGCTCGCCTCGGCGGTGATCATCGCGATCATCGCGGTCGAGTTCCCCGAGCCGGCCGATCGCGCGAAGGCGATGAGCCTCTACACCTTCGTGATCGCCGGTGGGGCCTCCCTGGGCCTCCTGCTCGGCGGCGTGCTCACCGAAGCGATCAACTGGCACTGGATCTTCTTCGTCAACCTGCCGATCGGCGCGGTCACCTACCTCCTCGGCCGGTCGCTGATCGCCGAGAACGAGGGCATCGGCTTCGGCGAGGGCGTCGACTGGCTCGGCTCCGTCCTGATCACGGTCGCCGCGATGATCGGGATCTACGCGCTGGTGAAGATCCCCGAGTGGGGCTGGACGGGTGGCCGGACTCTCGGCCTGCTCGGCGCCTCACTTGCGCTGATCGCCGCCTTCGGCGTGCTGGAATCTCGCATCCGCAACCCGATCATGCCCCTGCGGGTGCTCGGCCAGCGCAAGCTGGTCACCGCGAATCTCGTCCGCGGCTTCCTCGTCACCGGGGCCTACTCGACCTTCTTCCTCGGGGCGCTCTACTTCCAGCACGTCCGCGGTTGGAGCGCGATCGAGATCGGGCTCGCCTTCCTGGCGATGAGCGTCTCGCTGGCGGCGATGTCCGCCGGACTCGCCGCCCGGCTGGTCGAGCGCTTCGGGCCCAAGCGGACCCTGGTCGCCGGCATCGCCGGCCCGGTGCTCGGCCTGCTTCTCTTCTCCCAGGCGGGCGAGTCCACCCCCTACTTCCCCACGATCTTCGCCGCGTTCGCGCTGCTCGGCCTCGGCTTCGGCGCGGCCAACCCGCCGCTGATGATGATCGCGATGGACGAGGTGCCCGCCAAGGACGCCGGCCTCGCCTCCGGGACGATCCAGGTCTCGATCCAGCTCTCGGCGGCGGTCGGCCTGGCCGCCCTCGGCACCGTCGCGACCGACCGCACGCACGCCCTCGCCAAGGCGGGCGAGAGCGCAACCGCCGCGCTCAGCGGCGGCTACCACCTCGCATTCCTGATCGCGGCCGGGGCTGCGGCGATCGGTATCGCGATCGCCGCGCTGGCGCTACACGCGCCGCGCCCACAGGTCGAGGCCGTGCCTGACCAGGAATCCGGCGATCAGGTGCAGGCACGCACGGCCGAGGCCCAGGCCGCGTAGGGCCTTAGGCGGGACTTAGGCCGGTCGGTGACAATCACGCTGTCCGAAGGAGAGATTCCCCGCTAAGAGCGGCGGATTTGCGCGCTTGAGGAGCAGATTTCGAGGGCATTAAGGCTCCTGCGTGCGCAACCGGACCGCTGCTACGGTGTTTCCGGTGGCAGGGAGAGCCGCCGCTTCGCAGTCCCACCCGGTCTTGGAAGCCTCAACTCTCACATCCGTACAGCGACGCGGGCTCTTCGCCCGGCGCTCGCCCCTCCTTCGCTTTCAGGAGGACGAGAAGCTGGTCGCACTCACCCGCAAGGGCCACCAGCACGCCTTCGATGGGCTGGTCGAGCGTTACCAGTCGCGGCTGCTGGGCTTCTGCCGCCAGATGCTGGGCTCGACCGAGGACGCCGAGGACGTGCTCCAGGAGGTGTTCGTCGCCGCCTACAACGCGATGGTCGCCGACGAGCGCCCGATCGCCGTGCGGCCCTGGCTCTACCGGATCGCCCGCAACCGCTGCCTCAACCACCTTCGCAAGCCGACCGCCGACGGGCAGGACACGATGGACACCCACCCCCACATGAACGGGGTGACCACGCTCGAGCGAGTGCAGAACCGCGAGGAGTTCCGCAGCCTGCTCACGGACGTCGGCAAGCTTCCGGAGACCCAGCGCTCTGCCCTGCTGCTGCGCGAGGTCGATGCGATGAGCTACGAGGAGATCGCCCAGGCGATGGACACGACCGTGCCGGGCGTGAAGTCCCTGCTCGTGCGGGCCCGGATCGCGCTTGCCGAGTCGAGCCAGGCCCGCCAGCTGACCTGCGACGAGGTCCGCCTGGAGCTGGCGGAGGCCGCCGAGGGCCTCGCCAAGGTCTCCGGCCCCGTCCGGCGGCACATCAAGGGCTGTGACGCCTGTGGCGAGTTCCGCTCCCAGCTGCGTGCCGACACCAAGGCGCTCGCCGCGATCTTCCCGGCGGGCCCGCTCCTCATCCTCAAGGGCGCGCTGCTCGCCAAGCTCAGCGGCCTGTTCGGGGGTGGTGGTGGCGGCGCCGCGGCCGGCGGTGGCGGCGGCGCGGCCGCCGGTGCGGCACGCGGGCGCCGGAGCGGCCGGAGCCGGGGCTGCCGGTGCCGGGGCTGCCGGAGCGGGTGTTGCGGGCGCCGGAGCGGCCGGAGCCGCGGGCGGCGGAGCGGCGGCGACGGGTGCCGCGGTCAGCGGGGCGGCGGCGGCCGGTGGCGCCGCGGCCGGCGGTGGAGCGGCTGCAGCGGCCGGCGGTGCCGCCGCGGCGATCGGCACCAAGGCGGCAGCGGGCTTGGCGACGGCGGCGATCATCGCCGGCGGCGCCGCTGAGATCCAGAACGTCTCGGAGCATCACCCGGCTTCCAAGCCATCCCCCAAGCACCGCACGGTGCACCAGGCCGCGAAGCCCGCGAACCCACCGGTGAATCCGAACCCGGCCCAGGCCGCTACGGCGAACCAGCCTCCTGCCACCCCGGCGCCCACCGACCCCGCGGCGGCCACCCCGGTGACCCCCACGGTGACCGTGCCGCCGCAGACCACCGACCCGGCGACCACCGGTGGCACCGCGGCCGCGACGACGGCACTCGGCAAGCACAAGCACCACAAGCCGGTCGCCAACAGCGACTCGAAGCCGACCGAAGCGCCGCAGACGGGCCCGGTCACCACCGGCGTCGAGCCGGCGACCTGCGACGCGGACGGTGACGGCGTCACCGACCCGGGCGCTCCCGCGAGCTGCACCACCGGGACCAGCGTCGACACCGGCGTGGTCCAGGGCGACGTCACGCCCGCACCCACGCAGTACTCAGCGCCGGCGCCGGCGACGAAGAAGCACCACGCGGCGCCGAAGAAGAAGCGGCGCTAAGCGGCGGCGGGCATCAGCCCGATCACTTTCAGCCGCCGGCTCAGGCACTGCGCGGCGAAGGCGTGCGTCTCCTCGCGACTGACGCCGAAGAGCTCGTAGTCGTCCTCATCCGGAGCCCAGGGCGGGTCGATCACCTGGTCGGCGACCGGGATCGCCTGCTCGAGCATGCCCTGGATCACCTCGCGGTAGCGGTCGTCCTCCTGGACGCAGTCGGTGAGGAAACGGACGCCGAAGGCGATGTGACGGTGCTCGTCGCGGGCGACGTTCGAGAAGCCCTCGACGAACCCCGGCAGCGTCCCCATCCGCTCGTTGTAGTCGATGATGAAGTGCTGGCCGGTGAGGGCGAGCATCCCCTCGATCACCATGTGGTAGAGCGTGATCGCCTCCACCAGCGCGTCGCGGTCGTCTGGATTAGAGCCCAACCTGTCGACACGGCTCTTGAGCAGGTCGTCGAAGAGGGTGCGGAAGGCATCGTTGAGATGCTCGTCGAGCGCGTCGAGCCGCTGCTTGAGCCCATCCGCCCCCTCGAGCACGCCGACCTCGCTGAAGAAACGGTCGAAGAAGCGGACGTGGCGCGCCTCGTCGGCGATCTGCGTGGAGAGGAAGATCCGCTGGGCCTCGGTCGGCGCCGCGCGCATGATCGGGCCGAGCTCATCGGCGACCTTCTGCTCGCCGATGAAGAAGCTGGAGAGCCCGTACATCCGCTGGAAGCGTTCCTCCTCCGAGATGCGCTCGTGCCAGTCGACGCGATCCTGGGAGAAGTCGAGGTCCTGGGTGGCCCACTGCTGGCGCTCCCAGAGGTTGTAGAGCTGCGTGTAGTCGAGCAGCTTGACATCGCTCCGGCCACCCTCCTGGAGCGCCGGGTCCGAGGTTGCGCGGAAGTCCTCCCGCTGCGCCCGTGAGGGGCCCGTCCGAGTCGCTTCCCTCGCCTCAACCGGTTCCATCCGAATCTCCTCTCCTGACGACCGATCAATCGGGGTTGCGCCTGGCGGCGCACCCTCGCATCAACTCGGGCCAGCGTAGCGAACGTCCTGGCTGGCTGGCCAATTCGCAGCCGGCGCTTCCGTCGGCGCGGGTGGTCAACATCGGGATACCGAATCTTGTGCTGATCAGCACGACTGCCGGAGCCAATGAGACCGCTGAGAGCAGCGATGAAGCCCTGGAAGATCGGAAATCGGATCGTGGGAGTCGACCCCGAGCTGCGGCGGCTCTGGATCGGTGGGCAGCGGCTGCATCACGGGCTCACCGGCATCGCAGTCGCGAGCGCGGGAATCGCGCAGCTCGCGATCCGCCGCTCGGCGGCGGGCCGGTCGATCGCCTGGGCGGTGGCCGGCGGCGTGCTGATCGCGCACGACTGGAAGGACCGCGCGGCCTGGTTCCGGTTTGGCGCCCAGGGCGACTAGCCCGCGGCGCGCAGCGCGATTAGACGCTGAGCGACTCCCCCGGCTTCAGCACCGCCACCTTCGACTTCGTCTTCGACTCGACGTCGGACTTGAAGGCCTCCGCGTCGGTCTCGATCGGCGGGAAGGTGTTGAAGTGGATCGGGATCACCGTCTCGGCGCCCACGAATTCGGCGGCGACCACCGCGTCGTGGCGGTCCATCGTGTAGTGGCCGCCGATCGGAATGAAGGCGACATCAACAGGCGTCCGCTCTGCGATCAGCTTCAGGTCGCTGAACAGGGCCGTGTCGCCGAGGTGGTAGAGCGTCTTCCCACCCAGGTTGATGACCGCGCCCGCGGCGGCGCCGATCACCGTGCCCGTCGTCGGGCTGAAGGGCCGCTCGCCGACCGGCGTCGTGCTCGTGTGGAAGGCCTGGACCAGCTTCACCCAGCCCCAGTCGAACTCGACGGTCCCGCCGAGGTTGGGATCGGCGAAGTTCTCGATGCCCTCCTCGTCCAGCACGTTGGCGAGCTCGGAGATCGCCACGTAGAAGGCACCGGTGCGCTTCCCGACGGCGACGGCATCGGCGAAGTGGTCCTGGTGGGCGTGGGTGACGACGACGTGGGTGGGCTCGACGTCCTCGGCGCTGACCTGAGCGACCGGGTTGTTCGGCTTCAGAAAGGGGTCGATCAGGACGCGCGTCCTCGCCATCCACCAGCTCGACGGTCGAGTGGCCGATGTAGTTGATCTCCATCTGCTCAGTCCTCCTTGGTCTACTCCGGTCCCTGCTGCAGCTCTCGGCGAGCGCCCACCCTACTGCGACGCCGACCATCATCCCGATCCGGGTCTCCTCGGCGAGCAGGGTGCGGACGGCGGTGAGGCGGGCCTCCTCGTCTGGCACCGTCGCAGCCTTCAGGACCTCCGATTCGTGCGACTCGCCGAACCAGCCGCCGGCGCCGAGGGCCTCGGCGAGGATGCGCTGCAGCCGCGGCGCGGCGCGGGCCACCTGCGCCTCGGTCTCGCGGAGGACCTCCGGGTCGGAGATCGCCTCGATCGCGGCGTCGATCTGTTCGTCCGTGTAGGCCCGCCCACTCACTTGCGCCGCTCCCACATCTCGAGCCCTCCCACGTCCCTATAGCCGAGCTTCTCGTAGACGGGGAAGCCGAGCTTGGTCGCGATCAGCGTCGAGCCCGCGTTGCCGCGTTCGCGCTGCCTCTCCAGCGCATGCCCCAAGAGCCTTCCGGCGATGCCTCTCCCCCTCGCCTCCGGAAGGGTGGCGACGAAGGTCACCTCAGCGTCCTCGCCGCGGTCCCAGACCAGGGTGGTGCCGACGGTCTCCCCGTCGAGGCTGGCGAGGTAGGCGGCCGTATCGGGCAAGGGCTCCATCGGCGGGAAATCGCCGGCGAGAAATCCGTAGGCGGTCTCGTTAATCACGCGGATCAGCTCCATGTCCATCTCAGCGCGGATCTCGAGCTCTGGGTCGGGGTCGGGAACTTGGAGACCCGAGAGCTCGAACCCCATCGCCCGGGGCGTCGCGTCGAGGACGTGTCCGGCCCTCTCGAGCCCGGCCCTCGCTCGCTGATCGTCGGCTGGGATCCAGACGGTCCAGGCGTTGACGCCTGCCCCCTCGTAGGCCTCCGCGAGGCGGGGCAGGGTCTCGAGCAGGTGCTCGACGTCCTCGTAGAAGACCGAGTTAAAGAAGGACCGGTTCGGCGAGGCGGCCACGATCGCCGCCTGGACGTCACCCTCCCGGAGGATCTCCCCTCCGCAGGCCTCGACATACAGTCGCCACAGGGGAGGCTGGTTCTCGAGGACCAGGTCGAACCAGCCGCGATCGTCGGCAGGAAGGCTCACCGCTTGCGCGCCACAGTGATGCCGTCCGCGACGCCGAGCAGGGCGACGTCCACCCGTTCGTCGCGGGCGAGGCGGTCGTTGAGCTCCGCGGTCACCCGGGCGGCCTCCGAGTCGCCGGGCTCGAGCACGGAGCCACCGCGCAGCGTGTTGTCGACCATGATCAGCCCGTTCGGGCGCATGCGCAGCAGGGTCTCCTCGAAGTAGTCGACGTACTCGGTCTTGTCCGCGTCGATGAAGGCGAAGTCGAAGCGCTCGACCGGTTCCATCGCCCGCAGGCTCTCCAGCGCGGCCCCGACCCGGATCTCGACCTTCTGCTCCAGCCCCGCCGCCGCGAGGTGCTCCCGCGCTCTCCCCGCGTACTCCTCGCTGAGCTCGAGGCAGGTCAGCTGCCCGTCATCCGGCAGCCCGCGCGCTATCGCGATCGCCCCGTAGCCGAGGAAGGTGCCGACCTCGAGCGCCTCGCGCGCGCCGATCGCCCGGACCAAGATCGTCACAAAGGCGGCCTGGTCGCCGGCGATCTGCATCGCCGCGAGGTCGCCCATCTCCTCTCCCACACGCTCCACGTCGGGCACCACCCCATCGCGAAACGAGCTGTGCTCCACCGAGTAGCGGTGGAGCTCGGGGGTGATCGAGATGAACTTGTCGTGTGCCAATGCTCCGGATCAGCCCGGGTGCCGCTCTCGCCGGGCGAGCGAAGCGACCAGGCCGCAGGCGGCGCCGACCAGGGCGCCCGCCAACCCCGCGAAGACGTTGGCGAAGTCGTCGACCAGGGGCAGCATGATCAGGACCGCCGCGGCCACTGCCGCGCCGATGACCTCGACGTCCTCGTCGGGACGACCGCGCACCTCGGCGGCCCGCATCACGGCCCAGGCGCCGAGCAGTCCCAACGCGATCCCGTTGCCGCCGGCGGCGAGCAGCAGGTCGTTCGAGCTCGCGAAAGCGGTCTGCACACCATCGGCGGCCAGCATGCCGAGGGCGCCGCAGGCAACCATCAGGATCGCGGTCGAGATCGTCCCGAGCCGCCGCTCGACCGGGATGCCGAAGATCGCGATCCCCACCGAGGCGACGAACAGGTAGCCCATGTCCGGATAGACGAAGGGGGCGGCCAGGTAGCGCCACCAGTCTCCCTGCACGGGGCCGACCAACCCGCCGAGGTCGATGGTCTCGAGGGCGGGACTCGCCACCCGGACGAGGAGGAGCACCGCCGGGATCGCGATCGCCGCGATCGTGGCGTAGGGGCGCTCGCCGATCCGCTCGGCCCCCCGCGCCCGCGCCAGCCGGCGCCGTGCGCGCCGCGATTCCCGGGGGGTGAGTTCGTCGCCGCGCAGTTCGAGCTTCGGTGCCCGCTTGCGGAGCCGCGTGCCGCAGTAAGGGCACTCGGTGACGTAGGGGCTGACCTCCTCGCCGCAGCTCCGGCAGACGACGCTTAACTCAGGCGAGCTCACTCCGCGAGGATACCCCCGCCTGCTCGGCCCATCGATTGATCTCGTAGAGCAGCCGGGCCAGCTCCCGGCCCCGGCCGCTGAGGCGGTAGCGCCGGCCGCCGTCCTGCTCCAGCACCCCGGCCTCGACGAGCTCCCGGAGCCGTGCGGAGAGCACCGACGGACTGATCCTGGTGCGCCGCCGCAGCTCGGAGAAGGACAGGGTGCTCCGCCTCAGCTCCCAGACGAGCCGCAGGGCCCAGCGCCTGCCGAGCAGGTCCAGGGCCGCTTCCACCGGTCTTGTTGAGGCCATCTAGTACGGAATCCGTATCACGTGCGACAAAAAGATGGTAAGTCGCTACGGAAATCGTATCGGTTGTGTCGGAACAGGTTCGAAAGCGTGCCTTCTGCGCTAGCCGTCGTCCGGATCGCTGGCGGCGACGATCTCCTGCATCAGGCCGCTGATCTCGCCGTGGTCCGAGAGCCAGTCGAGCTGGCGCCGCGCCCCGGTCCCCTGCTCGACCAGCTCGGCGAGCCCGGCGAGCTCCGACTCGCAACCGAGCTCTTGCGCGTGCTCGCGCAGGTCGTTGATCACCCCGAGCGCCATCTGGGCTCCCTCGACCTCGTGGCCGTGATCGAAGTCGATCAGCTTCCCCTCGATGCCGACCAGTGCGGCGCGAACCTTGTTGTCGTCGATGAGCTCGTGCGGGTGCTCGATGCTCGGTACGCCTTCGTCGTAGTCCGTCGCCAGCCGGTGGGCGAGCGCCTGGGAGAGGGCGGCGAATCCGATCGTGTGGTCGACACGGGTCTGCTGGTCGAAGACCCTCAGCTCGACCGTACCGAGGTTCGGATGGGGCCGGACGTCCCACCACAGGTAGGTGTAGTCCGGGATCGCCCCGCCCCGCATCATCTGCTCGACCCGGTGGGAATAGATCTCCCAGCTCCCGTAGTAGGGCGGGATGCCGACCCGCGGGAAGGCGCGGAAGACCGGCGTCCGCGACGACATCATCCCCGTCGTCTTGCCGCGCCAGAGTGGCGAGTTGGTGGACATGCCGAGCAGCAGCGGCAGGTAGCCGCGCATCCCGTCGGCAACGTAGATCGCCTTCTCGGCGTCGTCGATGCCGACGTGGACGTGGGTCCCGAAGATGAGCTCCTGCTCCGCGATCCAGCCGAGCTCGGCGGCGAGCTCCCTGTAGCGGGGCCGGTCGACGATCAGCTGGTCCTCGTAGTCCGCGGACGGGTGCGTCCCGGCCGCCCCGATCGCGAGCCCGTGCCGCGACGCCACCTCGCGCACCCCTCGGCGGAGCGCGCGCAGCTGCTCGCCGGCCTCGGCCACGTCGCCGCACGGCCGGGTGGCCACCTCGAGCACCGACTGCATCAACTCCGGCTTCACCTCACCAGGCAGATCGCCGGGCAGATCGCCGAGGATCCGGTCGATCGCCTGCGCCAGCTCGAGGGTCTCGGCATCGCAGATCATCAGCTCCTCCTCGATGCCCACCGTGAACGGTGTACCGCCGAAGCTGTGTTCCAGCATCGGGCGCACCATGACAGCCGCGGGGGATGGCTGGCCGGATCCGTGCTCAACGCGGATGCAGGCTTCTCGGTAGATCGGCAATACTGGCCTTCAAGGCCCAACCACGGAGGTAACGGATCAGATGGAAGTCAAGTCGATCACCGAGCAGAAGTCGCTGCTCGCAACGCTCTCGCCCGGCAAGCGCGCTCGGCTGCGCCGCCTGCTCTTCGACTACGGCCCCGGCAACGGCACGCTGATGCTGCTGCCGATCGACCAGGGGATCGAGCACGGCCCCCGTGACTTCTTCCCCAACCGCGCCTCCAAGGACCCGGAGTACCAGTTCAGCCTGGCCGCCGAGGCCGGTTACTCCGCGATCGCCTGCCAGATCGGGCTGGCGACCCGGTACTACCCCGACTACGCAGGCCAGGTGCCGCTGATCCTCAAGGTCAACGGCAAGACCGACATCCCCCCCTCGGACGACGCGCTCTCGACCACCAACGCATCGGTCGAGGACGCGGTCCGCCTGGGAGCCGACGCGGTCGGCTACACGCTCTACGTCGGCTCGCCGCGGCAGGACCAGGACCTTCACCAGCTCAAGGGTGTCCGCCAGGACTGCGAGCGCTACGGCATGCCGCTGGTCGTCTGGGCCTATCCGCGCGGCCGCGACATCGAGAAGAAGGGCGGGCAGACCTGCTTCTACGCGATCGACTATGGGGCGCGCATGGCGATGGAGATGGGCGCCGACGTGGTCAAGCTCAACTTCCCGAAGTTCGACCCGGAGAAGGACAAGGACCAGCCTGCCCCGTACAACGAGATGGACGTCACGCCGGAGGAGGCGGTGCGCCAGATCGTCGAGTCTGCCGGGCGCTCGCTGGTCGTGCTCTCCGGAGGCTCGAAGACCGACGACGAGACCGTGCTCTCGCACACCCGCACGATCATGGAGGCCGGCGGCTCCGGCGTGATCTTCGGCCGCAACGTCTGGCAGCGCGAGAAGAGCCAGGCCCTGGAGATCATCGGCCAGATCAAGGAGACGCTGCTCTCCAACGTGCGGCGCATTCCGTAGCGAATAGTTCCGGCTCGCTGAGCATCATCGGGGGGTGACCCCCGCCACAGCGCTGCGCCGGGGCGCCCTACGCGCTCCGGCCTTCATCGTCGTCGTGTTGCTCGCGCTGGCTCTCTCCCGCTGCGGCCAGGGCGGTGGCGGCACCCCCGCCGACACCGCCCGCTCGCTGACCGCGCACGTCAGCCGAGTGATCGACGGCGACACGATCGTCGCGCGCCTGCCGGGTGGCGACGAGGACGTCCGCTACATCGGGATCGACACGCCTGAGACCGTCAAGCCCGGGACGCCTGTGCAGTGCTTCGGCCCGCGGGCGCACGAGGCGAACGAGCGGCTGGTCGACGGGCAAACGGTGATGCTGCGCTTCGGCGCCGAGCGCCGCGACGTCTATGGGCGTCTGCTCGCCTACGTCTTCCTGCCGGGCGCAGGGGCGGCCGGCCGGCCGCTGTTCGTGAACGCCGAGCTCGTCCGCCGTGGCCTGGCCCGGACGCTGACCATCCCTCCCAACGACTCCTACGCACCGCTCTTCGCCCGCCTGGCTGCCCGTGCGGGCGTCCGTGGACGCGGGTTATGGGGAAGCTGCCCTCTATAGTCGAAGTCACGCCCCGGTGGGGCCCAAGCGCACCTTGTGCGGCTTGGCTCTTGCAAGATCCCTTGCTAGCCTGCACGGCCGCCCCGGGGGGCTGTTGACGATGGCTCAGATGCGGATGCGACAGAGCATGGCTCAGATCGAGCTGGCGTTCGAGCAGGAGATGGCGCTCGAGCGACGCCGGCGCGAGCAGCTGCGGAAGCGCGCGGTCAATCGCTCGCGCGCCCGCCGCATCTCCCGCAACGAGTCGCGCGGCAAGGTCCGGTTCAGCGTCCTGCTGGTCTGCCTGACGATCACGGTCGTCACCGTGGTCGTCTCGATGTTCGAGACGCTGGCCTGGCTGATGGGCTAGCGGCCGTCAGGCCGCTCCACTTTGGAGCGGAGGGCGAAGCCCGGATAGTGCGAGGGCGCGCGTTAGCGCGACCCGTTGATGGAGTGGGCGGCCCGCTACGGCCGCGATCTGGTGGCGGAGCCGTCCCTACGAGCGCTGGGTGAGACGCTGGAGAGCGTTCGCAACGGCGGTGTTGGCGGCATCGCCCTCCTCCTCGCCGCCGCCGGTCTCGCTCTCGATGCGGTCGTAGACCTCATTGCGGAATATCGAAACGTCCCGCGGTGCAGTGATGCCCAGACGCACCTTTTCACCAGCGACGGAAAGAACCTGAACCTCTACCCGATCGCCAATCATGATGCTCTGGCCCGGCTTCCTTGTCAGCACCAGCATCTCGTTTTCCTCCTCAGATCGTCGCCCTACCCCCGCAGGCGCCGATCTCGTCGGCTACCCAGAAATGAGTAGCCTACACGGTTCTGCCGCGCGTGCAAGGCACTAATCGCTGATCAACTAGAGTCAGGCGCCGATGGCCCGGAAGTCCCTGCGACCGCAGCTCAATCAGATCCGTGCCTGGGTGCGCCAGGGGCGCACCGATGCCTGGATCGCGCACCAGGTGGGCGTGCCGGCATCGCAGCTGCGCGACTTCCGGCACAGGCACGGCCTAACGGCTGAAGGCGAGGACCCCGAGAGCGAAGTCGACCTCCGCGACGAGATCGAGGCGGAGATCGAGGCCGAGCTCGGCGAGCCCGAGCCAGAGGAGGAAGAGGGCGCGACCGACGAGGGCGAGGGCGACGGCGCCACGGAGAACGGCGACGGCGAGGAGCGCGGTGGCCACCGGCGGCGGCGCAGGCGTCGCGGCCGTCGCGGTCGCGGCCGTCGCAGGCCGCTCGAGGCCACATTCGACCAGGGCGACGAAGAGGGCTACGGGATCTGGCTCGACCCGGCGATCAAGGACGACCCCACATACGCCGAGTACTGGGAGGGCCGCAAGGCACTGCGGGTCACGATCGAGCCTGAGCGGATCGTGCTCGAGCGCTCGGACGACTGAGGCGCCCTCAAACCTCCCGCTGCTCGTTCGGCAACACGCGGCCGCCCGAATAGTCGTACGCGCCGCGCAGGTACTGGAAGAAGGCGCCGTCGATGATCGCCTCGGTGTCGAGGTCGACGGCCTCCATCGGCGCGGCGCGGCGGGCGGCCTCCAGGGCCCAGTCGGTCCCACGGCCGTAGAGCTCGGCGAGCTCCTGTGCCGAGAAGGTCGGCCCGATCCGGCGGCGCAGCTCGTCGCGGATCGCGTCCACCGCCCGCATCGCGGCCCGCGCCTCGCGCGGCCGGCTGGAGAGCTCGCGCAGCCGGCTCGCTCCCTCCTCCCATTGGAAGAGGGCGTTGTCTAGGGGATAGGGCATCCCCTATTTGGTAGCAGGGGGCGGCGGCTTGCCGGGGGGCGCTGCGCAGGCATTCGGATCCAGCGGGCCGGTGATCTTCCAGACGTCGACCAGGTTCGCGCCGGCGACCCGCTGGATGTTCCCGGCGCGCGAGATCCAGTCGCGCTGCATGGGCGCCGTGTCGGCGGCCGGGTTGTCCTGGTGGTAGGTCGGGGTGGTGATCACGTAATCGAAGTCGCCATCGTTGAGGGCCCCGATCCATTCCGGGCACTCGGGGATCTCTTCGAATGAGCCGCGGCGTCCCTTCTGGCCGATGTAGGTGACCTGGTTGCTCGAGTCGCCTCCCCAGAGGCCGTACTGGAAGAGGGCGCCCTCGGTGCCGGACAGGGCGATCCGCAGGTCATGGGTGCCGCGGGCCCAGTCGTAGGCCGCGCCCAGCCCCTGGCCGAGCTCGACCGCCGGCTGCTCGGTCTTCGGGTAGTCCGGAGCGGCCGAGGAGTAGCGCTCGTCCAGGTAGTGGTCTTGGGCGAAGCGGCCGAAGACGCCCAACGCGATCACCGCCGCCAGGCCGACGGCTGCGAGGGGAACGGGGCCGAGACCGCGCCGGGCGAGCAGCAGCAGGAGCAGCGGCAGCGCCACCACCGTCAGCGCCAGCGCAGCGGTCCCCGGGACCCGGCCGGTGTCGATCGCTCCGATCGCCCCCGCGCTGACCACCACAAGCACGGCGAAGAGCCCCAGCATGAGCAGGCGCCAGAGGCTGCGGCGGGTGCCGAGCCGCCAGACACGCTGCTCGCCAGCGAAGGGCGGCGGGATCGCCAGCAGGGTGAGCGCCAGCACGAGCCCCGGCGCCAGGTAGCGGATGTTGAGCCGGAAGCCGACCGGCATGCCGTCCGGTCCGGAGGCCCCAAGCGGGGTGAGCAGGTAGGCGACGGCGGCGATCACGGCGACGAACGCGAGCATGCGCTCGACCCGGCCGCCGCGCCAGAGCACCAGGAGGACGCCGATCACGGCGAGGGCCAGGTAGGCCGGCCAGAGTTCGCCGAGGCGCTCGTGCAGGGCCGGCGTGAAGTAGCGCCCCCAGACGCTGGTGTCGGTCGCGTAGTGGACGATCGCGTACGGGTGGCGGCCCTGCAGGGCCTCGGCGTGATGGATCGGCCCGATCGACTGCCAGGGGAATGGGTTTCCGGAGACGATCAGGTTGCGGGCGTACCAGTAGCCGCCGCCGACGACCATGGCGCCGAGCCACTCGGCCGAGGCCCGCAGCCGGTAGCCCTTGCCGCTGATCCAGATCACACCCAGGGTCAGCGCCAAGACGGGAGGGACGACCGTGAGCTTCGTTCCGAGCGCCAGTCCCGATGCAAGACCCGCCACAAGCAGGGTCCCGAAGGGCGGCCCTCCCTCGCGCGGTCGAGGCCAGCGGGCGTTGAGCAGCAGCGCCACCGAGGAGAGGAAGAGCGCGATCGCCACCACGTCGTTGTTCGCGTTGCCGGGCTGGCGGCTGACCAGCAGGTTCGCCGCCAGCACCGATGCGACCGCCGCCGTCGCCGTTGGGCCCGAGCCGTAGGGCCGGCCGATGCAGTAGCCGGCGAACAGCGCGAGCCCGAGCCACGCCATATTGATCAGCGGCGAGAGGAAGTCGTTGCCGAAGAGGAGCAGCCCGCCGGCATGGACCAGCTCCGAGACCTGGGGGTAGAACCAGTTCAGGTAGAGCGGGTCGGTGTAGAGCAGCCCCGTGACCGAGTGGGTGTCGGCGATGTGGGCGGCGAGCGGCATGTGGTACCAGAGCGAGTCGCCGCCGTAGATCCCGCGGTCGAGCGCGAGCAAGGTCGGCCCGGCCCACTGCGCGGCGACCACCAGCGCGATCGCGATCGCCAGGCCAAGCTCCACGCGCCTGGGTCGAGGCGCCGGCCGCAGGTCCGGCTCCTTCGCCTTGCCCCAGTGGGCGACCCGCGCTCCGGCACGGATCAGCATCGGCTCGAGCCGGAGCGCTC
Organism: uncultured Solirubrobacterales bacterium; assembly: GCA_963725475.1. GTDB lineage: Bacteria > Actinomycetota > Thermoleophilia > Solirubrobacterales > 70-9 > DASUPK01. Next base: position 43,384 of record CAVRYR010000005.1, read on the forward strand.
CTCCGCCGACGATCAGGCAGGCGGCCACCAGCAGCACGCCGTCGAGCAGGCCGAACAGGCCCAGCAGCTCTGAGACGACGATCAGGATGCCGACCGCAAGGACCGCGTCCGCCAGAAGCGCCGGCGTGCCAGTCCAGACGGGCAGGGCGGCCCGCCGGGCGGTCCGGCCGGCGATTGCCATCGAGAGGGCCACGGCCACCAGGCCGATCGCACCGAGGATGTAGTCGCCCGTCCCGCTCACTTCGCCTTCGCGGCTGATCCTCCCGGTTGGGCAGCCGCGCCGCGCCGGTTCGCTGCACCGCAGGCGGCGGGGTCGAGGTCCCCGTCGATCCGGAAGACCGAGACGCGTCCGGAATGGACGACCTCGTGGACGGCCCGATCGCCGGACACCCAGCCGCGCTCCGGCGAAACGCTCGCCGTTGAGGGGTCGTTCAGGTCGAGCTCCGGGGTGGTGATCAGGTAGTCGTAATCGCCGGCGTTGAGGGCCTCGCGGAAGGCACCGCATTGCTCGATGCGGCGGAAGTCCGCCTCGGGCAGATGGCGGCCGACGTACTGCACGTAGTTGGAGAGGTCGTCGCCGTAGAAGCCGTACTGGTTGTACGCGCCGCTCGTGCCCGCCACGGCGATGCGGAGGCCGTCGGTCGGCTTGGCCCAGCGCACGGCGTCATCGAGCTGAAAGCGGAAGTCCTCGGCGCGGTCGTAGCGGTGGGCGAAGTAGTCGTCGTGCCGCTCCCAGCCGACGGCCGCGATCGCGATCGCCAGCGCGGCGCCTGCCAAGCCGGCCGCCAGCGCGCTGCGCCGTCCGAGCACGGCGAGGCCGACGGGCGCGCCCACCAGCACGATCCCGATCAGAGCCGCCCAGGGGATCGAGGCGAAGTCGCCCTCCCAGGCGACGTTGGCGTCCGAGTAGTGGGACGTGAGGAAGAGCGCGACGAGCCCACCCGCGATCAGGGGCAGCCGCCAGCGCGCCGGCGAGAGCCGCGGCTCGAGCGGCAGCAGCGCGAGGCCCAGCGCCAGGCCGGGTGTCAGGTAGCGCAGGTTGATGCCGAAGGCGAGCGGGTGGCCCTCCGGGCCCGCGGCGGTGAGCGGAGTGAACAGGTAGGCGATCCCGGCCGCGATCGTGACCACCCCGGCGAGCCGCACGGCGGGCGAGCGCGGCCGCCAAACGGCGATAACCGCACCGGCTGCCGCTCCACCCAGGATCAGGAACCAGAGGGGCCCGAGCAGATTCTCGATCGGGTTGAGGAAGTAGGCGCGCCAGAGGCCCGTGCTCGGGTTGGAGAAGATGTAGTGGGCGACGGTGAAGTCGTCGCGTCCCTCGAGGCCGCGGTTCGGCCCCGGCAGGTCGATCGGCCCCAGGTGCCGGATCCACGGCAGCGGGTTGCCCGAGTGGATCAGGTCGCGGAGGAACCAGAAACCGGCGGTCGCCACCACCCCGGCGATGAAGACACCGAGCGCCTTGCGGCGCACTCCCGGGGGAACGACGAACAGGACCCCGATCGCGAAGACGGCGGTCGCGCCGCTGATCGTCAGCTTGGTGCCTAGGGCGATTCCCATCGCGAGGCCGGCCACGAGGAGGGCGCCCAGTGGCTGCACCGCCGGAGGGGGCCCCGAGGGCGGCCTGTCGCCGATTGGCGGGGTCGGTCTCCGAGATTGGCTCCGCGGCTCAGCCGGAGTTCCCTCGGGGCCCCCATCCGGCGTCGCCGCCGCTGGTCGATCTCCGCGTGCCGCCCACGCGTTGATCAGAATCGCGGCGGCTGCGAGGAGCAGCGCGACGGGCGCTGTGTCCGTCGCCGGGGTGCCCGCCTCGCGCGGGACCATCGGCCCGGTGTCCATCGCGATCGCGACGGCGGTGAGCGAGAGCGGCGCAACGCCGTAGGGCCGGCCGATGCACCAGGCAGCGAGGAAGGTCACGCCGAGCCAGCCGAAGTTGACCAGCGGGCTCGCGATGTCCCGGTTGAACAGGACGATCCCCGCCGCGTGCAGCAGCTCGGAGTTCTGCGGGTAGAACCAGTTCAGGTAGAGGGGGTCAACGAAGTGCATCCCCCAGACCGAGCCGGTGTCGGCGATCCGCGCCGCGAAAGGTCCGTGGTACCAGAGCGTGTCGAAGGTGAGCATGCCGCGAGCCCAGACGTCCTGGAGCCCGGTGGCCCAGTGGGCGGCGACGAAGGCGGCGGCGGCGAGGGCCAGCAGCGTCTGCGGCAGCGGGATCTCGGGCGAGGGCGGCGCGTCGGCGTCGGCCCGGTCGTAGTCGACCCAGAAGCCGTAGTAGAGGGCGAGGCCCACCAAGAGGGCGGCGGGGACGAGCACCGCCGGGACGAGGATCCCGAAGGCGCCCAGCACCTGGAGGAGCACGGTGAGGAGCGCCACCGCCAACACCGCCTCGGCCAGCCGGGCGGGCGCGCCCTCCCACCCCGGCAGCAGGCGGCGACGGAGCCGGACCGCCCCCAGCGCCATCGGGATCGCAACCGCGGCGACCCCGATGACTCCGAGGAGATAGTCGCCGAAGCTCACTTACTGGCGCTGCCCGACTGCGCAGCCCGCGGGATCGAGCCGGCCGTTCAGCTGGAAGACGAAGACCTTGTCGTTCTCCTCGAGCTTCTGGCCGCCGGCGATGGTCGTCCAGGCGGCCTCGACGGGCAACGCCGACTGGGTCCGCTGGTCGGGGCCGATCACGGCGTAGTCGTAGTCGCCGTCGTTGAGCGCGCTGATCCACTCGCGGCATTGCGCGGCGGCTGCGGGATTCGCGGGCTGTCGCTGGACGGCCTCGCTCGAGATCGGGAGGTAGGCCCCATGCGGGCCGTGGTGGGCGACGTACTGGACGTGGTTGGAGAGGTCGTCGCCGTAGAAGACGTACTGCTTGAAGCCGGGCCGGCCGCCAACGACGGCAATCCGCGCGTCGTGCGGGTTGGCGCGATTGAACCAGGCCAGGGCGGCGCGCATTCCGACCGGGAAATCCTTCGGTGCCGTGGAGGCCTGATAGCGGTGCTTGACGTAGTCGTCGCTGTTCGGCCAGCCGATCGCCACCACGAGGGCGAGCGCGACGACGGCGCCGGCCCCGAGCGTCCACGGGTCCCAGCCGTGCTGGCCGAGCACCGCCAGGCCGACCGGCACCAGGATCACGAAGATCCCCAGGCCGATCGCCCCGAGCAGGAAGTGGCGTGTCCAGAGGTGGCCGTGGAGGTCCCAGACCGGGACGGCCTGCACCAGCAGCAGGACGACGAGCGCGCCCAGCAGCCAGGGTGCCACGCGCGGCCTGAGCAGGCCGGCGTGGACACCGAGCAGCATCGCCCCCAAACCGAGTGCAGGCGAGGCGTAGCGCAGGTTGGTTGTGAAGGCGGTGGGATCGCCCTCGGGCCCGGCGGCGGTGAGGGGCGTGACCAGGTAAGCGAGTCCGCTGAGCAGCGCGACGATGCCCAGCATCCGGATCGTCGGCGTGCGGCCGCGGAAGATCGCCAGCAGGAAGCCGCCGATCACCGCGACCAGGACGAGGGGCCAGAGGTCGCCGAAGCTCTCGTGCAGCCCGGGGACGAGGTGGTGGCGGATCACGCCGCCGTCGGGCGGGAGGAGGTAGTGGGCGACGTTGTGCGGCTCGCGGATGTTGATGTCGGCTTGGTCAGGGCCGACGAGTGGGCCCGCCTTTATCCAGGGCAATGGATTGCCTGCGTTCACGAGGTTTCTCGCGAACCAAAAGCCACCGGTCACGAGTGAGCTTGCAATCCAGATCCAAGTCGCCCTCCACCGGTAGCCGGCGCTCACAGCGATCACACCCAGCGTGAGGAGCCCAAACGGAGCAAGGAGGTTGAGCTTGGTGCCCAGCGCCAATCCTGCGGCAAGGCCGGCAACGATGAGTGCGCCGGTCGCGAGGGGGGCGCCGGATTGGGGTCCGGCGGGAACTCCGGCTGAGGCGGCTCGCGGATGGCGGACAGCCGATTCGCCACTCGCCGACAGGCCGCCCGCCGGGCCCCCTCCGGCGGTCCCCTCCGACCCGCCACGTCGTTGCGCATCTGCGTTGACCAGGATCGCTGCCGAGGCGAGCAGGAAGAACAGGCCGGCCGTGTCGTTCTTTGCGTCGCCCGGCTGGTAGAGCAGCAGCATGTTTGCGTCCAGAACCAGGGTCATAGCCAACACCGCGACAGGGCCGCCGCCGTAGGGCCGCGCGAAGCTCCACGCCGCCAGCAGGCAGAGCGACATCCAGCCGATGTTGATCAGTGGCGAGAGGAAGTCGTTGCCGAGGAAGAGGACGCCGACCGAGTGCAGGAGCTCGGAGTTCTGCGGATAGAACCAGACGGTCAGGTTGAGGACGTCGATGTAGTGGATCGCCCCGACCTGGTGGTCCTGGACGAAGCGGGCCGCGAAGGGCGCGTTGTGCCAAGTGGTGTTGGGCAGGTACATGCCGATGTCGAGCCCGGTCTGGGTCGGCATCGCCCAGTGCGCAGCGACCAGGAAGGCCGCGGCAACCGCGACCCCGAGGGCGATCGGCGCCACCGGCGGGGCGGGCAGCGGCACGCCCCCGGCCGGCCGCCGCAGGCCGAAGCCGATGGCGAGGCCCGCGCCCACCGTCGCGAGCAGCACCCAGCCCGGCCGGTAGAGGCCGACCACTCCGACCAGCTCGCAGATCACCACCAGCAGCGAAAGGCCGAGGACGACCTCGGCGAGGCGGGCGGACGCGCCCGACCAGCCGGGGAGGAGTCGGCCGCGAAGTGCCACCGCGGCGAAGCCCAGTGCCACGGCCACCGCGATCAGCTCGACCGAGCCCTGCAGGTAGTCGCCGAAGCTCATGTGTGGGCCTTGTCCCCGAGCTTCGAGCAGGCCGCCGGATCGAGCGGCCCGGTGATCTTGTAGACCGCCGCCGGGCCCGACCGGATCACGGTTTTCACGTTCTTGTCCGTGGATGTCCAGAGGTTCTCGGGCGGCGCCACCGTCTCATCCTGGCCGAGCTTGGGCGTGGTGACGATGTAGCCGTAGTGACCCTGGTTGATCTCCTGACGCCAGAGGGCGCAGGAGTCGATCGGCCGGAAGGTGCCGCGATTGAGCTGCTTGCCCACGTACTGCACGTGGTTGGAGAGGTCGGTGCCGTAGAAGAAGTACTGGCCGAACGCGGAGGCGCGGCCGACGACCCCGATTCGCTGGTGGCTCTCGGAGGTGCCCCAATCCTGGAGCGGCTGCCACTGCGGCGTCGCCCGGAAGCCCCCGCCCAGCGGCGGACGGACCGCGCTCACATAGCGATGGTCGAGGTAGTAGTTCTCGCGGACCCGGCCGAGCGCGATCGCCACCACCAGCGCGATCAGCCCGAAGGAGACCAGCATCACCGGGTTGATCCGGCGGCGAAATCCGGCCGTGATCAGCGCCGGCACCCCGACGATCAGGAAGGCCATGCCGATCGAGGCGAGGTGGTGTGAGAACTTCCAGTTCGCCTGGATCACGGTGCCCTGGATCAGCAGGACGGTGAAGAGCCCAATCAGGATCCAAGGTCGCCTCCCATGGCGCACCCATGGAATCAGGGGTAAGAGCAGGAAGCCGACCATCAGGACGGGCGCGACGTAGCGCAGGTTGGCGTCGAAGCCGCTCCCGTCATACGGGCCGCCCGATGCGGTCAGCGGCGTGAAGACGTAGGCGATCCCGGCGACGATTCCGGTCACCGCCAGCACTCGCATCAGGGCGCTTCCTCCCCAGATCAGTGCAGCGATCAGGCCGACCACGACCACCGCGAGGATCACCGGCCAGAGCGGGCCGAGCCGCTCATGCAGGACCGGCGTGAGCTTGTGCGTCCAGACGAGGGGTCGTTGTAGTACTCGGCCAGGTTGTGGGGCGGGCGCGGATAGAGCGCGAGCTGGTCCGGACCGGGCAGGTGGATTGGGCCGAGCTTGTGTATCTGCGGGAACGGGTTGAGCGCGTAGACGAAGTTGCGCCCGTACCAGAACCCGCAGGTGATCACGAGACCGCCCAGCCAGACGCCCAGCGCGCGCAACCAGTGCCGACGGCCACCGAGGATCGCGACGCCGATGGTGAAGGCGCCGATCGTTGCGAGCAGGGTGATCTTCGTCCCGATCCCGAGGCCGGCCGCGAGCCCCGCCATGAAGAGAGGGCCCGCACCGACCGTGGCGAGCGCTCGCGGGTCGCCCTGGACCGGGACGTCTTCGACCACCCCGGGCTCGAGGTCCCCTTCTGGCGTGGCCGTCACCGTGCCCTGCCTCCTCTGCGCTGACGCCGCCTCGCGCGCAGCGTGGGCGCTGGCGGCGCCGTCGACCAGGAAGGCGAGCGCCGCCATCAGGAAGAAGAGGCCGGCCACGTCGTTGGGTCCCTGGCCCGCCTGCGAGCCGACCATCATGTTCGAGTCGAGCACGACCGCCGCGCCGAGCACTGTGACGCCGCCGATCCCGTACGGACGGCCGACGCACCAGGCCGCCAGCAGGCAGAGCGAGACCCACATCAGGTTGATCAGTGGGGAGAGGAAGTCGTTCCTGAGGAAGACCATGCCGACGCCGTGGAGCAGCTCGGCATTCTGGGGGTAGAACCAGGCGGCGAGCTTGAGCGGGTCGGTGAAGTGGAGCGGCCCGATGTGCCCGGTCTGGAAGAACCGGGCCGAGAAGGACATGTGGTACCAGGTGGTGTCCTGGTAGTACATGCCCTGGTTCAGCGCCTCGCCGGTGGGGTGCGCCCAGTGGACGACGACCAGTGCGGCCGCCGCGATCCCGATCGCGACCATCAGGCCGCTCGAGCGGGCCTCGGGAGCCTGCGGCGCATCGGACAGGCCGCGGCGGCGCACCAGGTACGCGGCGCCCAGTCCGGCCGCGAGATAGCCGATCAGGAGCGGGACCTCCTTGAAGAGCCCGAGCGCCCCGAGCAGCTCCGAGACGAGGACCAGCATGGTCAGCCCAATGACCACCTCGGCCAGGCGACCGAGAGAGCCGGTCCAGGCGGGCGTGAAGAGGGCGCGCAGGTGGTACGCGCCCACGCCGAGGGCGGCTGCGATCACCGTCAGCTCCGCCGCGCCGATTACGTACCTGGAAGCACTCATGCGTAGTCAGACGGGGCCCTCGGCAAGTCTGCAAGCGCCCCCTCGCACAAAGCGCGCACTGCCCGATGGCGTGCGCGCGAGGCGCGGAATGATATCCGCGCCCCATAAAACGGGTTGCGCTGTCGCGCACCCTCTCGTCTGGGTCAGCCGCCGAGGCCGTGCACGACGTAGGCGTGCTCGCCGGGCCGGACCATGCCCAGACGGCGGGCCTCCCGCTCGAGGGTCGCGGGACTCGAGACCTCCCGCAACTGCTGCGTGAGCGCGACCTTCTCCTGCTTGAGCTGCGCGAGCTGCGCATCGCTCGACTTGGAGCCCTGCCACGCCTGCAGCAGGTTGACCAGCGGGTTCAGGTAGCTGACCATCACCCCGAAGAGGACGAGCACGAGCGCGATCCGCCCGACGCGGTCCCACCGGATCCGGCTCGGGCCCGCGCGGCGCCGCACCCGGCGGCGCGGTGCGGCATATGCTCGGCTGCTCATGCGTACCGCTTCGCCGCGCCGCCGCATTCGCTCGCCTGCAAGGGCTGTTGCCGGCCCTAGCGCTCGAAGACCGACTCACCCGGGAATCTGGCTCGGTCCCCAAGCTCCTCCTCGATGCGGAGCAGGCGGTTGTACTTGGCGACGCGGTCCGAGCGGGAGGGCGCGCCGGTCTTGATCTGCCCGGCGCCTGTGCCGACGGCGAGGTCGGCGATCGTCGTGTCCTCGGTCTCGCCCGAGCGGTGTGAGATCACGGTCGTGTAGCCGGCGTCCCGGGCGATCTGGATCGCCCGCAGCGTCTCCGTGAGCGTGCCGATCTGGTTCACCTTGATCAGGATCGAGTTGGCGACGCCGAGCTCGATACCACGCTCGAGGCGCTCCGGGTTGGTGACGAAGAGGTCGTCCCCCACGAGCTGGCAGACGTCGCCGATCTTCTCGGTGAGGGCCTTCCAGCCGTCCCAGTCCTCTTCGTCCATGCCGTCCTCGATCGAGACGACCGGGAAGCGCCGGCGGATGTCGTGCCAGTACTCCGCCATCTCCTCCGGCGTCAGGGTGCGGCCCTCGTGCTCGAGCACGTACTTGCCTTGGTCGAAGATCTCGCTCGTAGCCGGGTCCAGCGCGATGAAGACGTCCTCGCCGGGCGCGTATCCGGCCTCCTCGATCGCCGCAATCAGGAAGTCGAGCGCGGCCCTGTTGGACTCCAGGTCGGGGGCGAAGCCGCCCTCGTCCCCGCCGCCGGTCGAGAGGCCCCTCTTGCTCAGCGTGCCCTTGAGGGAGTGGTAGACCTCCGCGCCGACCCGCAGGCAGTCGGCGAAGCTCTCCGCCCGGCGGGCACCACCATGAACTCCTGGAAGTCGACCGCGTTGTCGGCGTGAGCGCCGCCGTTGAGCACGTTCATCATCGGCACCGGGAGCAGTTCGGCCGGGCCGGCGTCCTTCGCTCCGGTCGCCTCGTAGAGCTCGGCGAAATGGTCGTAGAGAGGCTTGCCGGCGTCGGCCGCCGCGGCCTTGGTCGCCGCCAGCGAGACGCCGAGGATCGCGTTCGCCCCGAGCCGGCCCTTGTTGGGCGTGCCGTCGAGATCGATCATCGTCTGGTCGAGCGTCTCCTGGTCGGCGGGGTCGGCGCCCTTGACCGCCTTCGCGAGCTCGCCGTTCACGTGCGAGACCGCCTTCCAACGGCCTTGCCGCCGTACGCGTCGCCGCCGTCGCGCAGCTCGACCGCCTCGTACTCGCCGGTCGATGCCCCGGACGGCACCGCCGCGACGCCGCGTGTGCCTGAGTGGAGCGCAACCTCGACCTCGACCGTCGGGTTTCCCCGCGAGTCGAGCACCTGCCGCCCGTGGATGCTCTCGATCGCTGCCATCGGGCCGCGGAAAGCTAATCGACGAGGCGGCGGGTCGCCTCCCGCAAAGCGAGCTCCGGGTCGACGCCAAGGCGGCGCGAAGCGGCAACCGCCTCCATCAGCAGGGTCCCACGAGCTGTTCGGCCTCGGCGCGCTCGGCCGGGTCGGCCTGCGGGCCGCCCGGCTTGCTCCTCGCTTCGCCTCGGAGACCCTCGGCCTCCGATCCACGCGGCGGAGGACCTTGCGCGCGTAGAGCAGCGCCGGCAGGTTCTCCGGCAGCTCGGCGTGCGGCTCGCGCCCTGACCGCCCTCGACCTCGCGCTTGATCTCCTCCCACTGGGCGAGGACCTGGCCGGCCGTCTCCAGCTCGCGGTCACCGTAGACGTGGGGGTGGCGACGGATCAGCTTGGCCGCGCAGGACTCCGCCACCGCGCCGAGATCCCCCTCTCCGCGTTCCTCGAGCAGCAGCGAGAGGAAGAGCACCTGGAAGAGGACGTCGCCGAGCTCGTCGACCATCGCCTCGGTGTCGTCGCGCTGGGCCGCGTCGGCCAGCTCGTAGGCCTCCTCGACCGTGTGCGGGACGATCGAGCGCGCGTCCTGCTCGCGGTCCCAGGGGCACTCCCGTCGCAGGCGGCGGGTGACCTCGTCGAGGTGCTGCAGGGCTTCCAGGTAGTCGGCCGTCAGCCGCCGGCCCGGGAGGCTGAGGCCGCTGGGGAGGCTCTGGGACGGCGCAGCCGTTCCCGACCCGGCCGGATGCGGCCCCTGCGGGGCCCCGCCGCTGACCGGGACGAAGGGCTTGAAGGACCCTGGCGCGCCGGGCGCCGGACCCGTGCCGGTGCACTGGAGCTGTCCCGCGGATCCGCCGGTGGCACCGGCGGCCTCCTGGCAGCTGGCGAACACCGGGGCGGGACAGCCCTGGCCGCCACCGCCACCAGTCTGCGACGGTCCGACCTTCGCCGGGTCGCACGTCGGGCCGCCGCCGTTGAAGTTGTCGCAGCCCTCGACCAGGTAGTCGCTGGCGCACTGGGTCAGGTTCGTCCAGTAGTCGCGGAAGTGGTTGCTGAACGCGGACAACGCCTCCTGCTGCTTCTGCGACTTGAGCTGCGCGACGATCTGGGTGCCGATCTCTGCGGAGCGCCGCCGCTCAGGCTGGTCTGCGTCTCGTCGAACCCCTGGACGTGCTCAGGCGTGGCCGACTCGACCTCGAAGACGTAGTTGCCGGTCGAGGTATGGACGGGGCCCTGCAGCTGGTGAAGCGGCGCTTTGAAGATGTCGTCGTCGAGCGGCTGCTGGAAGGAGCCCGGGATCACGTCGGTGCGCAGGCCGCCCTTGTCCTTCGAGGTGGGATCGGTCGAATACTGGGCCGCGACCTTCTTCCAGTTCGCGTCCGAGGTGTCGGCGCGCAGGGCCTGGTAAGCCTGGTCGATCTTGTGCGCGTCCGCGTTCTGGATGATCCGGATGGTGCGCTTGGCCGGCTGCGTGTACTGGCTCTTGTTCGCCTCGTAGTAGTCCCGCGCGTCGCTCTGCGAGGGGGCGCTGACGTTGCTGGTGACGTCGTCCTGGATCTTGCTCTGGATCAGCTGGAGCTTGGCGCGCTCGAGGACGTCGGCCTCGGTCAGGCCGGCCTGGTCGCGGGCCTTGATGTATTCGGCCTCAGTCTTGAATTGGGACTTGATCTGCTGCAGCGATTGGTTGATCTGCGTGTCGGTGAAGGTGAGCCCCTGCTTGTGGGCCTCGCCGACGATCCAGGCGATCTGAAGCGCGGTCTGCATCGCCTGGTCCTTGAGCTGCTTGTACTGCGGGTCACTCGGCTGCGGGACCGACTGCAGGCCGCTCTGCTTGGCGGTCTGGACCAGGAAACGGTTGAAGTTGGCCTTGCTGATGTGCCCGTCCTGGGCGAGCCCGGGCACGTCGACGCTCGGGTCATCGATCACCGCGACGTCGTCGGAGGGGACGCTCGGGTGGCCGATACCGACTGCGGCGGCCACGATCACCACCGTCAGGACGAGCGTCGCCCCGAAGATGATTGCGAGGTTCCGCTTTGACAGGAATCCGCGGTTCACAGGGGCGGCAGCATAACCGGACGCTTAAGTCGCCGCTAAGGCGGCGACTTGCCGCCCCCAGGCCGTCGACCAGCGCCAGCAGCCCCCCCAGCCTGGCACCCGGATCCTCGGGAACGGGACCGCGATCGTGCGCTCGCGCCACTGGTAGATCGCCTCGGGAACGCGCTCGTTGAGCGCTGAGACCTGCTCCGAGTCGAGCTCAACCGGTGAGACCCGAAGGCGCCCGGCGCGGAACTCGACGTTGCGCGCCCCCGCCTCCCCCAGCGCGATCCGCGCACGCTGCAGATCGAGCAGGTTCGCGACCGACCCGGGCAGCGGGCCGAAGCGGTCCTCGAGCTCCTCGCGCAGGGCCCTGAGCTCGCCCGGCTCGCGCGCCGCCGCCACTCGCCGATGCAAGTCGATCCTCGCCGCCTCGAAGGGCACGTAGTCGGCGGGTATGTGTGCGTCGACGTCCACGTCGATCCGGACCGGCTCCCTCGGCTCCTCCGGCAGCTCCTCGGCGCCCGTCCGCAGTGCCTCGGCGGCGTCCTCGAGCATCTGGCAGTAGAGCTCGAAGCCGACCGCGGCGACGTGGCCGGACTGCTCGTCGCCGAGCAGGTTGCCGGCACCGCGAATCTCGAGGTCCCGCATGGCCACCCGGAAGCCCGAGCCGAGCTCGGTGTTGTCGGAGAGCGTCGTCAGCCGCGCGGCCGCAACCGGGGTCAGCGACTCCGCCGAGGGATAGAGCAGGTAGGCGAAGGCACGCTCCCGGCTCCGTCCGACCCGCCCGCGGATCTGGTACGCCTGCGCTAGGCCGAGCTGGTCGGCCCGCTCGACCAGCAGAGTGTTCGCCGTTGGGATGTCGAGCCCGGACTCGATGATCGTCGTCGCCACCAGGCAGTCGTGCTCGCCGCGGACGAAGGCGAGCATCGTCGCCTCGAGATCCAGCTCGTCCATCCGGCCGTGCGCCTCCGCAAAGCGAACGCCGGGGCAGAGCGCGCGCAGGCGCTCGGCCGTTTCGTGCAGCGAGTCGATCAGGTTGTGGAGGAAGAAGACCTGGCCGCCGCGCTCCTTCTCGCGCAGGATCGCCCGCTTCACCAGGTCCTCGTCGTAGGGGCCGACGTGGGTGCGGACGGGACGGCGCCCCTCGGGCGGCGTCTCGATCACCGAGATGTCGCGAAGGCCCGCGAGCGACATCTGCAACGTGCGCGGGATCGGCGTAGCGGAGAGGGCCAGCACGTCGACCTTGAGCTTGAGCTGGCGCAGCAGCTCCTTCTGCTTGACGCCGAAGCGCTGCTCCTCGTCGACGATCAGCAGGCCGAGGTCCTTGCCGCGCACGTCTCGCGAGAGCAGCCGGTGGGTGCCGATCAGGATGTCGACGCGCCCGCTGCTGAATCGCTCGAGGACTTCCCTGATCTCGACCGGCTTCCGGAGCCGGGAAACCATCTCGACGTTGAACGCCGTGTCGGCGAAGCGCTCTCGGAAGGTGCCGAAGTGCTGCTGGGCGAGGATCGTGGTCGGCACCAGCATCATCACCTGCTTGCCGTCCGCCGCGGCCTTATGGGCGGCACGCAGGGCGATTTCGGTCTTGCCGTAGCCGACGTCGCCGCAGATCAGGCGGTCCATCGGCCGCTCCGACTCCATATCGGCCTTGACCGCGTCGATCGCGTCCATCTGGTCGGCGGTCTCGCGATACGGGAACGCGGCCTCGAACTCGAGCTGCATCTCCCCGTCCGGCGGGAAGGCGTGGCCCTTGCGCACCTGCCGCTCGGCATAGAGGTTGATCAGCTCGCCGGCCATCGCGCTCGCCGCCCGCCGCGCGCGGGATTTCAGGTTCTGCCAGCGTTTGCCGCCCAGCGGGCTGAGCTGGGGCTCGTCCCCGTCGGCGCCGACGTAGCGGCTGATCCGGGCGAGCTGGTCGGTGGGTGCGAAGACGCGGTCCCCGCCCCGGTACTCGAGCTCCAGGTAGTCGCGGGTCACCCCCGCCAGCGGTCTTGGTGTCGAAGCCGGAGAAGCGGGCGACACCGTGGTCCTCATGCACGACGTAGTCGCCCACCCGAAGCTCGATCGCGGCGGCCAGCCTCGCCCTGGCGGAGACCGGGGCGGCCGCACGGCGGCGGTGGACCAGGCGGCGCTGCGGGACGACGGCCAGCTGAAGCTCGGGCGAGAGAAAGCCGTCGCGCAGCCTCGCCTCCGCGAACCAGACCCCTGGCTCCTCGGGGGCCCGCTCGCCCAGGAAAGGCACATCGAGGCGGGTGAGGTTGAACCGGGTCCGCTCGGCCTCGCCGCGGCCTCCGAAGGCGACGACCGTCCGGTAGCCGGAGCGGAGCAGCTTTTCCAGCTCGCCCTCGGCCTCGCCCAGCGTCCTCGACGGGAACTCGGCGCGCTGCGCGCGGAAGGAGTGCTCCTGTCCGGCGTCCGCACCGAGTGAGAGCCCCGCCCGCGCCTTGAGCGGCCCGGCTACGTCCACGTAGAGCCGGCGAGCGTCCTCCTCCAACATCGACGCCGTGACGTCCTCCCAGTGGTCGTGGAGGGCTCCCGGGATCTCCTCGGCCGCGGCGGTCACCACCAGCGCCGGCTCCGGCACAAGGTCGAGCGGAGCGAGAAAGTCCGACCAAATGGGTCGCGCCTCGCCTCCGGCTGCGGCGCGCCCTCGCATTAAGGCGTCGCCGCGATGCTCCTCGGAGAGCTCGGCGGCGGGCGCCAGCTCGACCCGCTCGGCATCGCCGAGCGAGCGTTGCGTGAAGACGGAGAAGCGGCGCATCGACTCGATCTCGTCGCCGAACAGCTCCACCCGGATCGCCTGCTCCTCCGTGGCCGGATAGACGTCGAGGATGCCCCCGCGCACCGCGAACTGCCCGCGCTCCTCGACCTGGTCGACGCGGTCGTAACCGGCGTCGGCGAGCAGCATGGTGACGTCGTCGAGGTCGACGCTCTCTCCCCGGTGCAGCGCGAGCGTCTCCGGCCTCAGCTTCGGGTCAGGGACCTTCTCGGCGAGGGCGATCGCGCTCGCGACCACGACCGCGGCGGGATCGTCCAGCGCGTTCATCGCGGCGATCCGCAGCCCGGCCAGGTGCGGCGGCGGGTCGAGGTGGGACTCGAAGGTGGTCCCCCGGGAGGGATAGAGGTGGACGGCGCGAGGCGCCAGGAACGCCTTCAGGTCGCCGGCCAGGTCCCGAGCGGAGCGGTCGTCGGCCGCGACCACAAGCACCGGGCCGGCGTCGGCCCCGTCGATCAGCGCGCCGAGCAGGTAGGGCCGCAGGGAGCCCGAGACGTACGCGTCGATCGTGTCGCCGGATTCGCCCAGCGCCTCGCGCAGCGCCCGGAGGCGCTCATTTCCCTCTGCGATTTCGAGTAGCGGTCTCAGGCTCATATGCGAGGGTGCGCCAGGCGCAACCCGTTTCGTTCTGGGCACGACAAAGGCCCGAATCGGCGATTCGGGTCTTTCGTCCGGGCACGGGCCCGGCGTAAACCGAGCTTAGCGACGAGCGTCAGCCGGCCCTAGCGGCGGTCACGGTAGGGCAGGCCGGGTCCGGTGCGCTGCCACTCGACCTGGCCCCGGCCCTCGTCGGCCGACCGCTCGACGACGCCGTCCCAGCGGTGGAGCATCTGCTTGAGCCGCGCGACTGCCTCCTGCGGATGCGCAGCGACCTCCGCGGCCAGCTCGAGGGCGGCCTCCTCGGTGGCGGCCGCCGGTGCGACGCGGTGGACGAGCCCCATGCGGAGGGCCTCGTCGGCGCCCACGCTCCGGGAGGTGAGCAGCAGGTACTTCGCGGTGGCGAGCCCGCAGAGCGTGACCAGGCGGGCCGGGCCGACGGGCACGCCGAGCTCGGCGCCAGGAAAGCGCATCCGCATGTTCGAGCCACCGACGCGCAGGTCGCAGGCGACGGCGACCTCGGCGCCGCCGCCGACGACGGAGCCGTGGCAAGCGGCGACGGTCGGCTTGGGGAACGACACGATCTCGTCGTAGAGCCGGGCGAACAGCTCCATCCGGTGGACCCTCCCCTGCTCGTCGAGCTCCTCCCTGACGTCGGCGCCCGCCGAGAGGCCGAGATGGTCGTTGGAGGAGATCACCAGCACCCGCGCCTCGCTTGTCGCCCTTAGCACGGTCGAGGTGAGTCAGCATCTCATCGAGCATCTGGGTGTTGATCGCGTTGCGGGCCTGCTCCCGCTCCAGCCGCAGCAGAGCGATCTGCTTCTCGTCAACCGAGTAGCTGGTGAGCGGCATCAGTCCAGCCCCTCCACGAGCCGCTCGGCCTCATCAGCGGCGGCGCTGATCAGGGCGCGGACCTGGTCGGTCAGGCTCGCGGAAGCGAGAGAGGACATAGGAGGAGACGACCTCCGGGTCGGTGCTGTCCGGCCGCCCCACGCCCGCGCGAACGCGCCAGAAGTCCTTGCCGCCCAACCCCTGGCTGAGGCTCTTCAGGCCGTTGTGCCCCGCGACCCCACCGCCGAGCTTGCTGCGGACCTCGCCGAAGGGCAGGTCGATCTCGTCGTGCAGTGCGATGACGCGGTCGAGGGGCACCCCGAGCTCGCCGCGGGCCGGGCCGCCCGCGGAGCCGGAGTCGTTCATGAAGGTCTGCGGAAGCAGGATCGCGACGCGGTGCCCGCCCGGCCCGGCGCGGCCCTCGGTGATCAGGCCGCCGTAGCGCTTGCGGGCCCTGGGAAGCTCCCAGCGGCGGGAGAGCTCCGCGGCGACCTCGAAGCCGAGGTTGTGCCGCGTACCGGCGTACTGGTCGCCCGGGTTGCCGAGCCCGACGATCAAAGCATCGGCTCGCGCGTCCCGGTCGCCGGCGTCGGATCGGCGCCGCGACCGGCGGCGAAACAGGGACAGCGGCTACTCCCCGCCAGACTCGTCGCCGTCGCCCTCGCCCTCGGCCGGCTGCTCGCCCTCGGCCTCGCCTCGCCCTCGGCGGCCTCCTCGCCCTCGGCGCCCTCCTCGCCCTCGCCCACGAGCTCGGCCTCCTCCTCGACCTCGGGCTCGGGCTCCTCCTCGACGCGGGGCGGGCTCAGGGTGGCGATCGTGATCTCCTCGAGCTCCTCCGCCATCAGCTTGACGCCACTCGGGACGGAGACGGAGGCGAGGTTGATGGTGTCGTTGATCTCCATCTCGGAGACGTCGACGGTGATCCGCTCGGGGATCTCGGTGGGCAGCGCCTCGACCGTGACCTCGCGGGTGACGTGCTCGAGCACGCCGCCCTCGCGGACGCCGGGGGCATTGTCGGCTCCCTCCAGCTCGATCGGCACCTCGGCCTGAATCTCCTCATCGAGGCGGACCTCGAGGCAGTCGAGGTGGGTGATGTCACCGCGGACCGGATGGTGCTGCTGCTCCTTGATCACGACCGGGACGGCCTTCGATCCGTCGAGCTCGAGGTTGAAGAGGTTCTGGCCCTCGCCGAGCACCGTCCGCAGCTCGCGGGCCGGGATCTGGAACGGCCGGGCCTCGCCGCCCTGCCCGTAGACGATCCCGGGCACGAACCCCTCCTTGCGCAGGCGGCGCGTGGCCCGCGTGCCGAAGACATCGCGGGGCGAAACCTTGAGGGTTGCTCGGTCCTGTGCCATGGCAGGCTACGCTCGGGCGCCAGGATAGAAAATGTCAGGAGGCCATGAGCGGCGATCGAGACATCGAGCGGGAGCAACGGGACGAGGCCCAGGGCGCGGAGCCTGAGAGCGAAACGTGGGGCGTGCGGATCCTGCGCGCCGACCTGAGCGACCGCGACTCGCGCAAGGATCCGCCGGAGCCCGAGCGCCAGGAGCGCAAGATCCCGCAGACCCGGGTCGGCCGCTCGGCGAAGCTCGGCACGGCGATCGGGACCCAGGCCACCCGCTACGCGGGGACGGTCGCCGCCAACGTCGCGCGCTCGGAGGAGAAGTCGCAGGAGCGCCTCGAGACGCGCCACTTCGAGACCGCGCTGAGGATGGCCTCCGTCCTTGGCGAGATGAAGGGCGCCGCGATGAAGATCGGCCAGATGGCCTCGTTCATCGACGTCGACTTCCTGCCGCCCGAGTACCGCGAGATCTATCAGGAGCAGCTCTCCAAGCTGCGCACCAGCGCTCCCGCGATGCCTTGGGAGAAGGTCGAGCAGGTTCTGGCCGAGGAGTACGAGGACAGCCCGGAGCGCGTCTTCGCATCGATCGAGCAGGAGGCATTCGCCGCCGCGTCGATCGGGCAGGTGCATAGGGCGATCCTGCGGGACGGCACCCCGGTCGCCGTCAAGGTCCAGTACCCCGGCATCGCCGACGCGCTCGAGTCCGACGTCGCCAACGCCGGCATCCTGGTGCGACTGGCGCGGGTGCTGGCCCCGGGCCTCGACGCCAAGGCGGTCGCGGCCGAGCTGCGCGAGCGCGTCCTGGAGGAGCTCGACTACGAGTTCGAGGCGCAGAATCAGCGCGCCTTCGCCCGCGCCTACGACGGGCACCCATTCATCTTCGTCCCGAAGGTCCACTCCCGGCTCTCCCGCCGGCGAGTACTGGTCTCCGACTACGTTCAGGGACGCGGCTTCGACGAGGTCAAGGAGCTCGAGCAAGACGAGCGGGACATCTTCGGCGAGATCGTCTTCCGCTTCTGCTTCGGCTCGATCTACCACCTGCAGCACTTCAACGCGGACACCCACCCCGGCAACTACGTGCTGATGGACGACGGGCGCGTCGCCTTCCTCGACTTCGGGATGACCAAGCGGCTCACGCCGCAGCAGATCCAGCTCGAGCAGCGAGCGGTCGACGCCGCCGGCCGCGACGACCCGGAGCGCCTGCGTGACGCGCTGCACGATCTCGGCTTCGTCAGCGACAAGAGCCGGGTCGACGCCGAGCGCCTGATGGAGCACGTGAAGATGGTCGGCGGCTGGTACCTGCAGGACGGCGAGGTGCGGATCACCCCCAAGCGGGTGATGAAGATGATCGAGGTGACCTCCGACCCGCGCTCGGACTTCTTCGACCTGGTCCGGAAGGAGAGCCTGCCGGCCGACGAGCTGATGGGCAGGCGGATGGAGACCGGGCTGCTCGCAGTGCTCGCGCAGCTGCGCGCCACGGCGAACTGGCACCGGATCATGCGCGAGTGGGTCTACGCCGACCCGCCCTCGACGGTCCTCGGCGAGGCGGAGTGGCGCTACTTCGAGCGTCGCGGCATCGCCCAGACGCCCGTCTTCCCGACGCGGGTCTAGCCCGAGGTCTTCGTGGCCTTGGCCTCTTCGGCTCCTCGGCTTCTCGGCTTCTGCTGCGCCTGCTCCGCTCAGCAACCTCGAACAGTCGGGGGTCGTTCGAACAGATCCCGTCGACGCCGATCTCGATCAGCTCCTGCATGCTGCGCGACGTCGTCGACGGTCCAGGCGAAGATCTCCACACCGATTTCGTGCGCGACCTCGACGGCCTTGGGCGTGATCAGGGGGTGGTAGACCCAGACGGCCTGAACGCCGAGCTCGGGGCCACGCTTCGCGAGGAGCCCCGGGTAGCGGCGACGCAACGTCGCGATGCCGGCCCGCAGTGCCGGCTGGGCCCAGCCGTACTGCGTCCAGTCGCGCTTGGTTCTGGGGTAGGTCCAGCCCAGCCGGAGGTCCGGATCCAGCTGGCGCAGCTTCAGCAGGCTCTCGATCTCCTGGGTCGAGACCATCGCCCGCTCGAGCAGGCCGCGGCCGGCGATCGCCCCGGCAAGCTCGGCCTCACGGCCGGGCAGCTTCAGGTCGCAGTCGATCTCGACCTCGTCCAGGGGCGCCGCGCTGAACAGATCGAGGCACTCGGTCAGGTCCATCGGCCGCCGCCTGATCGCGTCCTCGTAGTCGTGCGCGACGATCAACCGGCCATCCTTGTCGCGCAGCACGTCGAGCTCGACCATGTCGACGCCGTGCTCAACCGCGGCGTCAAAGCTCTCCGGCGTGTTGCCGGTCACGATCGCGTCGGCCCCCTTGTGGCCGATTCTCCGGTAGGCCATCGCGGCGCACACTAGAGAGTTGGCCCGAGTGATTGACTCCGCCCCGATGAGATGGCCTCCGAATCCGCTCCGCCGCGCTCGCGGCGGCCTGTCTGGTCGCGCTCGCCGGCTGCGGCGGGGGCGGCGGCTCCGACGACCAAGGCGCCCGGCAGGCCGCGGAGGCCTACGTGGAGGCCCACAACGGCCGGGACTTCGCCGCGGTCTGCGACTGCTCTCTCAGGGAATGCGGCAGCAGCTCGGCGGCGCGAGCTGCCCCCGCTTCGTCGAGGAGCAGACCTCGGGCGGCCCCGCAGGGACGCTGAAGCTGGTCGCCGTGCACGAGACCGAGGGTCATGCGGTCGCCACCGTCCAGACCACCGCCGAGTCCGGCACCCCGATCCGGCTCAGGGTCACCTTCGCCCTCCAGGACGGGCACTGGCTGGTGACCGGCTTCTAGAGAGCTGGTTCTCTGACGCTCGTGACGGTGAGTTACGTCGCGTAGGTCTGTATCCGTCTGAGCATTGTGAAACATCGCTCGCCGGCCGTTTGGCCTGGTAG
Organism: uncultured Solirubrobacterales bacterium; assembly: GCA_963725475.1. GTDB lineage: Bacteria > Actinomycetota > Thermoleophilia > Solirubrobacterales > 70-9 > DASUPK01. Next base: position 62,724 of record CAVRYR010000005.1, read on the forward strand.
GTCGGCGAGTCCCATCGGCCGATGTCCCTGGGCATCCCGACCCTTTCCCAGCCTTACTGCTTTGCATGGAAAGGAGTGCTTTCGACGACCAGGGCATCAAGCGGGTGCCGTGTCAGCCAATCCATCGGCCTTGAGGTGACGTACAACCGTTTACCAAGACCTAACCGGAAGTTGGGAGGAGAAATGTCCGCACGCCTGATCCCAGCGATCGCCGTCTCGGCCATTGCGATCGTCGCCCTCGTGCCCCCCACCGCCGAAGCGGCGAGAGTTCCAGGGGACCGTGGTCGCCAAGAAGAAGAGCGCCCGGACCTTCACCCTCAAGCAGGATCAGGGCGGCGGCACCTTCAAGATCAAGGTCACCGCCTCCACCAAGTACGAGGGTCTCGCTGGGTTCGGGGCGATCAAGGTCGGCACCGGGAACATCGAGGTCGTCGCCCGCAAGAACGCCATGGGCGTTTGGATCGCATCCAAGGTCCAGCGGTCCGGGAAGTCGGGTGGCGCAGGTGGCGGCGACGGCCCCGGCCACACCTGAGATCCGCCGCTGCACCGTCCCTCGGATACTTCACTCGGTGCCCACTGCATCACTTGGGACCAAGACCAGCCAGAGGAGCATGTGGAGTGACGACGATCCGGGTCACAGCAAGCAGCCCGCTGGCCCCCCGACCGAGTTCTCGCAGCCGCCCATGACTTTTCGAAACGGCGGGAGGAGGTGTTTCCGGCAGTCTCCATGGAGAGGATGACGGTCCATGCTCGGCAGAGACCTCCGCGGATGTGACCGAGGGAACTTCCACCGGCCTCGGGGAGAACTGGGAGCGCTGCAGGTATGACTGTCTCGGGCGGGAGTGGTAACTGCGACGGTGAGGGACTCCAACGTCTACGCCGTCCCGGGAGCAGCTGGGAGATCAGGGCGTGAGCCGAGGGCACGGAATTCGCGAGATCCAGACCATCTCGGACTCGCTCCCCGGCCGGCTACGGGCCACGCCTGATCGGGCCCAGCTCCGCCCCCGGGACGGACGTCAGAAGCGTTGCCGGAGTAAACCGAGCACCGTCGCAGTTGAGCGGGGCACTCCCGCCCGATGGCCGAGGCGCCGTGCTCCGAAGAGGCAGGCAAGCGGGCGAGAGGGAGCCGGTTTCCGCATCCCTATGCGATGTCGAGGGCCGGAGTCGAACTGGCGACACCACGATTTTCAGTCGTCACTTGAGTCCTGCTTTGCATCGAAAGCAGCGGTTTAGGATGTAGTCATGGAGCGAGCCACGAAGGAGACGGGCCGCACGAACGGAGCGGACGCCGGAGTACCCCGCGTCCCCAGCCTCGATGCCGCCACGAAGCTCGAGCAGACGGTCACCACAGAAGGAGAGCGCGTCGATTCGCTGATCGACGGGGTCGTCGTCCGGAATGCGGTCACCCAGCCGGACGAGCGCGGAACCGTCTGCGAGATCTACAACCCGGCCTGGGGGCTGAGCGAGGAGCCGCTCGTCTACGTCTACCAGATCACGATCAGGCCCCAGCAGGTGAAGGGGTTCGTCCTGCACCGCACCTACAGCGACCGGCTCTTCTTCTCCTTCGGCGCCGTCAAGGTCGTGCTCTACGACGACCGCGAAGGCTCTCCACCCGCGGGATGCTGAACGAGCTGCACTTCGGGGAGCACAATCGCGCTCATCTCGTGATCCCGCCGGGCGTCTGGCACGCGATGAAGAACGTCGGCATGGCGGACGCGGTGTTCGTCAACTGCCCGACGAAGCCGTACAACCACGAGGACCCCGACAAGTGGACCCTGCCGAAGGGCTCCGACCAGATCCCGTACTCCTTCTGAGCCCGATGCATTGAGCGTGAAGCGGCGGTCGGTAGGGGGCTTGAGCGCCCGCCCCAGTCGGCGCGAGGGGATAGCGCGAAGCATCCTCCGGAATGCGCGCATCGATCCGGTCGTCCAGGGGCAGCCACTCGTCAGCGTCGTGCTCGCGACCTACAACTGGAGCAGTGTCCTGCGGCACTCGGTCCGCTCGGTGCTGTGGCAGACGTATCCCAACCTCGAGCTGCTGGTGATGGGCGACGGCTGCACAGACAACTCCGAGCAGGTGGTCGCCTCCTTCGGCGACGAGCGCATGCGCTGGCAGAACCTCGGGGCCAACTCGGGGAGTCAGGCGACCCCGAACAACATTGGACTCGATCTGGCCAGGGGTCAGTACATCGCGTATCAGGGACACGACGACGTCTGGCATCCGAAACATCTGGCGACGATGCTCGCGCACGTCCAGAGCACAGGTGCCGACTTCGCTTACGGCCTCGCGGAGGTCCTCGGTCCGCCCGGAAGCCGGTACCGCTTTCTCTCGGGTATGTACTCCGACGCGGACCTGCCGTCGGGCATCTGGCTTCCGCCCACCTCGATCGTCCACCGGGCCGAGCTGGGACGGCGAATCGGAGGCTGGCGGACATGGGAGGAGGGCGGCGGGCCGCCGGACATCAACTTCATCGATCGGGTACGTGAGTCGGGTGCTCGACTGAAGAGGGTGCTGGCGCTGACTGCGTTCAAATTTCCATCCTCATTGCGCAGGAAGGCGTATCGCGACCGGCCGAGCCACGAACAGGAGACTTACATGAAGCGCATCGAGCGCGAGCGTTTCTTCATCGAGCGCGAGCTGGCGGCGCTGACCTTACGAGAACTGTCGCCGCTGAAGTCGCGCATCCAGGAGCCCAGCGAGGCGGATCGGACCGACCCTGAGGCCCTGCTCGCCTGGCTCCGGCGGGTTCGAGGCCTGGACTGATCCCCACCTGGATCCATCACAAAGACGCCCCCGATATGAGCCTTCTTCGGGGGCGCCGGGCGTCGGAGCGGGGCACGGTGCCCGGGTAACCGCCGTCGTGGCTGCGGGATCTCGTCTCGCAGGCTGCGACAGTCCCCTAGCCCCAGAGATACTGCGGGTCCTGTCTACGGGACCACGACCTGGGGCGACACGGCCTTGGTGCAGATGAACTCCTCGTTCGTCTTCTTGTCCTTGATCACCTTCTTGGCCACCGACGCCGTGTAAGTGCCGGGGACCGGTTGGTACGGGTAGGAGATGCTGTAGCTCCCGCCGGACTGCGTCGCCACCGGCCCGATGCGGGAGACCGTCACAGTGCGACCTTCCCTACATCCGCTTTGACCCTTTGCCGAGACCTGCCCGGAGAAGGTTGCCCCTGGGCCTGGGGACGTGACCGTGGCCGAGAGGCTGATCGTCGTCTTGACCGTGTTCTTCTTCAGTTTCGCCGTCGCCACCGTCGTCGAGCCGATCGCCAGGCAGGCGACCAATCCCGTGATGGCTACCAGGACCATTCTTGTACGCATATCTGTTCCTCTACTTGCCGCTGGACCGGGTAATTCTCGCCGCCGGGAGACCGCAGAACATCGCCGGAATGGGGTATTTCGCGCTTACCGAAAGCCCCCTCGAAGCCGCCGGGCTGTCGGAGTGGCTGCTTTGGACGAGATCCGCAGCGTCGCCGGAGTAGACGGCTTATCCCAGGACCCAGAACTCCCTGAACGGCCTGGCCAGGTGCCACGTCGTGCTGGCGCCCTTTGGAATCGAGAAGAGGTCGCCCTCCTTGACCTCAATCGTCGGGCCTCCCTCGATCTCGATCATGGCCGCGCCCTCGAGAACCAGCACGGTCTCACGCTCTTCGAGGGTCCATTTCACCACCTCATCGCCGGCGTCTGTGAATCGCGAAAGTCCGGCCCACACCCCTTCGTGGTGCAACTCGTGCATCTCGCCGCCTACGTCAGGATCGGGCTCCCACCCCTCATCCGTCGAGATGCTGGAAACGAAGACGCCGGGCGCGATCTCCACAGGGCCGACCCTAACCGAGGGTCGATTGCCGCGCAACGCCTGTGATCAGAAGAGCTGGTTCTCACATGCGGGTAGCAGCGAAAAGCAGGCGGAGTCGCTGGTTGTCCGTCAGTGCAGGGGAAACGCGGTACGAGGGTGCTCCGCACGCGGCGCCAGGCGTCCCCGGAGCGAAACGTCTCGTGTCCGATCGTGTCCGTTTAGCGGATGGCTGCAGCAGGGCGGTGCTCCTCCTGCGCGGCCGCCTCGATCGCGGACGACCAGTCGATAGCGGGGAACCGCTCGACCAAGCGGCCGAGCTCGTGCAGAGAGAGGTGCCCGTTCGGCTTCGAGCGCCGCCGACGTCGACGGGCAGCGCCGTGTTTGTGAGGCCCGCTACCCGGCGGTCAATCGCGCCAGCGCTATCAAGAAGGCGTAGGGTTCAATCACTGAATCCGCTTCACAGGAGGTGGAGCTATGAAGAAGCTGATCACGGGGGCGATCGTGGCGGCTGCGCTCGCTGTGCCCGCCACTCCCGCCCTCGCCATCCATGACGCAACGGGTATGCCGGGTGCTGTCTGCTCGAATCCGGATTCCCAAGCTGTTGGGCATGGGACCGCGAACAACCCAGACCAGCAGCCGAACACCGGCGTCTCGAACACCGACAGGGGGATGGCTGGGCACAACCCCCATGTGGGCGGAGATCCCCCGCCCTGCCACAACGCCTAGACAGGTGCGCGGCCCGGGCGGGGCGGAGCACTTGACCGACCCGACCCCGCCCGGACTCACCCAGTAGCGCTCAGGGACCGCGCCGACGCCTCGAAGCCGCCGGGCTGTCGGAGTAGCTGCTTTGAACGAAAAGCAGCGGTCTCAGCTCCGGAGCATTTGAGTAGCGCAGCCCTCCGCAACTGGCTTAGAGAAGGTGAGTGCGCACCTCTTTGAACCAGTCGCCCCGACTAAAGCGGTGGGCTCCGGCTGGCGCGTGCACAATCCAAACATGCCCGCGATCGGCCTATTGGGTGACGTGATGCTCGGCCGCTCCGTCGGAGACCGCCTGCGAGAAGCACCGGCGGCGGAGCTGTGGAGCGAGGAGGTGCGCTCGCTCTGCGCCTCTCTCGATCTGATGATCTGCAACCTCGAGTGCTCCGTCTCGGAGCGCGGGGAGCGCACTCGCCGGATCCCCGGCAAGCCGTTCTTCTTCCGCGGGCCCCCCGCCGCGGCTGAGGCGCTGCGGGCGATCGGGGTGGGCGTGGTCTCGCTCGCCAACAACCACGCTCTCGACTATGAGGAGGAGGCGCTTGCTGACACCCTCGAACTGCTGGCGGGCGGCGGAGTTGCCGCGTCGGGCGCCGGAGCCGGGGTTGAAGCCGCGCGCCGTCCGGTCGTGGCTGAGGCAGGTGGGCAGCGCGTGGGAATCCTCTGTGTTGCGGATCACCCCCATGAGTATGCGGCGGGCCCACGGAGGTACGGGATCGCTCACGCCGAGCTGCGACACGGAGTGCCGGACTGGCTCCTTGAGGAGCTGGCACAGCTTTCCGAGCGATGCGAGCTGATGATCGTCTCCCCGCACTGGGGCCCAAACATGAGCCCTTCACCAGCCTCCTGGCAGCGGCGGGCCGCCGCTGCCCTCCAGGAAGCCGGGGCCAGCCTCGTCGCAGGGCACTCGGCGCACGTGTTCCACGGGGTCGCGTGGAGCGAAGGCGGGGTGGTGCTGTACGACCTCGGGGATGCCCTCGATGACTACCGCGTCGATCCGGTGCTGCGCAACGACCTTGGGGTACTCGCCATCTGGCGTCCGGGGGGGAACGACGAGGAGCTGGAGCTGGTGGGCCTGAAGCTCGAGTTCTGCCACACGGGCGTGGCGCGTGAAATGGACGCAGAGTGGATCGCGGCGCGGTTGAACAGCGCCTGCGCGCAGCTAGGCACCCGAGTTGAGCGCGTGGCTGAGTACCGATTCCGTATCAGGCCCGGCTGAGATCTCGACCGCGGTCGTGGTGGTACGGCTTTGTTGCCGCATGAGTCGTCTGTGGTGTCGCGGGGCGTCCAGACACATAGATGATGGGGACACAAGGGACGCCCTTAGACACATCGCTTGTCGGCTGGGGACCGAAAGGTCGCTGGTTCAATCCAGTCGCCCCGATTACGACTCATCAGCTCCGCGGCGCGCGTCCCCAGCGTCCCCGTCGTCCCCGCGGCAATTCGGTCGGGTCTCTGGAGTACTGCTTTGCATGGAAAGCAGCGGTTTGCGATCTTCATAAGAAACCCGAACCCGAGGGGTCGCGCCTGGGCTTTCCGCACCTGCGGCGACGCGACCAGCCGGGGTCCGGGTGGGGAAGCCTGGCCCGGCCGCGCGGGTTAGTAAGCGCCGAGGGTGAAGGGTGCGGTCACGCTCTCAGCCTGGGTCACTGTCGTCACGCAGCTGCCCGTGCCCGAACAGCCCCCGCCCGACCAGCCAAGGAAGCCTGAGCCCGTCGCTGGCGTCGCGGTCAATGTGACGGATGTGTTCTGGCGATAGCTGGCGGTGCAGGCAGCGCCGCAGCTGATTGCGCCGGTGCCGTCGGAAACAGTGCCGCTGCCGCTACCGGTCTTCAGGATCGTCAACGTGAACGTCGGGGCTGACCTCTGCCGTTTGCATTTCCGGTGCTTCCTCTTGTGGCACTTCTTGGCCGCGACTGCGTGGCCCGGGGTGGGGTGCGCGGAGACGATGACAACCGGCGCCGCGACCAGGGCGGCCGTCAGAAAAAGGGCGCCGAGACGAAGTCTTCTCCTCAATTTGACCGTCCCGTTCCCCGCGAAGGTCGCCCTAGTAGCCATAACCGCCGCCAGATGATCCGGTGCTGGTGGTGCTGGGGCTCGCCGCTACACCGGGAGCCATCGCCGCGGTCCAGGTGAAGCTGGTGCCGCCGAAGCTGTCCATCGCTCCGTTGCCCGTCGCCTGGCCGGGGCTGTCTTGCACGAATGTGTACAGGGGCTTGCCGCCGAATGTGACCTGGCTGGTTCCGCCTGGGCCCTTGACCACGCCGAGCTTCGCCTGCACAGATGCGTTGGCGGACGTCGGCTGCCCGCCGGAGGGGGCGGCCAGCGGAGGCCAGATGCTGGTGCACGAGCCGGTACAGGCGATCTTGGAGCCGCTGTCCTGGTTGTTGGTGTAGAGCACGTCGCCCTTCGCGTCGACGAGCACGGTGCCGACGCCGCTGATCGACTTCGTCGAGACCGTGCCGGCGACAGCCCCCGTCGAAGTGGCCGCGGAGCTGGTGCTGCCCGAGGAGCTGCTGCTACCTCCGCACGCCGCGATGCCGATCGCGAGCACAGGAACAGTGAGGAGCATGAGTATGGAGCCACGTCTGAGGTGCATCACACTTTTCCTTCGATTGCCTTGTCCCCAATTTCCTTCCCGGCAGTAATACGGGACCAGGCTAGTGCGGAGATTGCCCGGGTCGCGGCGTACCGGCTTAGGAAGTAGCGCCTTGGACGAGAAGCGGGCATGCCTAGAGCGAACGGCCCCCGGAGGGGCCGCTCGTTCGACGCGACTTATTGGTCGGGGACCTTGCCCTCACTGGGACCCGATTCCTCGGCGTCCTTTGCCTCGCTAACCGCCCATCCCACGCGCTCGATCAGTTGGGCCGCGTGGTGTTCGCTGGCCAGGTGCTCCGGTTGAACATCCTCGTAGAGGAGGACGTTGGTGTCTTGCTGGGTGCTGCCGTTGCTCTGCACGATGATCGCTGGCATAGCTTGTTCCTTCCTATCGAAGTGGATTGCGTTCCCTCTGGATTGGGTCGCAGGGAAGGAAGAGGGGAAACCCCGCGGAGCGAGTGATGCGAAGGCCCCGGTTGGATCGTCCTTGCTACCTCGGAGCCAGTTCAAGCACCTTAGCGCACGGTTCCTAAGTTTCAGGTAATCGTCCTGCGACCGTCTTTCGCGCTCGCTACGTCAAGGAATGGAACGCGAGTAGTCGCTTTGGACGAAAGCAGCGGTTCTGCTTTGCATGGAAAGCAGCAGTGGAGCGCGAGATCAACGGCATCAGCTCGTAGAGTTCGTAACCGAGTAACGAGTGCATCCTGTGCGGATGCATTGACAGGAGGTGAGAAGTGGTCGGAGCACTACTCTTCGGATTGGTTGCCGGGTTCATTGGCCGGGCGCTCGTCCCGAACGACGTATTCGCGGGCATGAAAGGGCCGAAGTCCTGGCTTGTGTCGATCGTGCTGGGCCTGGTCGGCGCTGCGCTCGGTTGGCTGATCTTCACGGCTGGACTAGGGATCGGCGACGAAGACGTGTTCGACTGGGGCGGCATCCTGAGCGCGTTGATCGGCGTTGTCATCGTTCTCCTCGTGGCGGGCTGGGTGATGCGGCGCCGCGTCTCCAGCAGCGAGCGCCGTCGGGTGCCCGACACTCCCGGCGGGCCCCCCTCCATCTGAGGGAGGTAGCTGCAGGAGCCGTCATCGCCTCCGCGGGATACTGCGTGGGCGATGTCGCAGGAGAACGTGGCGATCGTGCGGCGGATGTACGAGGCCTTTCACGGCGGCAATGCCGCCGGCGCGTTGGCCTGCTTCGACCCGGACGTGGTGATCGATGTGTCCCGTCGGTTGGAAGGCGGGATCGGCCACGGTCGCGACGAGCTCAACAAGATGATCAGCGAGTGGGTGGGAACCTTCGATGAATGGCGCGAGGAGATCGCGGAGATACGTGACCGTGGTACCCAGGTGTATGTGCTCGCCGTGCAGCACGGGCGGGGCAAGGGAAGCGGTGTAGAGGTGGAGGAGCGTTACGCGCTGATCTACGAGGTGAAGGGCGACAAGATCGCCCGCATGACGATGTACGGCGAGCCCGCGGAGGCCCTCGAAGCCGCCGGGCTGTCGGAGTAGCTGCTTTGGACGAGAAGCAGTAGTCCTGCCTTGCATGGAAAGCAGCACCCCGTCGAGAGATACTGGGCGGGCGATGTCGGAGGAGAACGTCGATCTGCTTAGAGAGGGCATCGAGCGGTGGAACCGCAAGGACATTCCGGGCATGCTTCGGATGCCGATGGACCCCGAAATTAGGTGGGAACACTGGTTGGCTGATCTCGAAGGGGACTTGACCGGCGTTGACGCGGTCCGAGCCTGGCACGAGGACCTCGCTCGGAGCTTTGACCATTGGAGGATCGACTGCGACGACTTCCGTGATTTGGGTGATCGGGTGCTGGCGCTGGGCACGCTCCGGGCCGTCGGGAAGGAAAGCGGGGTCGAGACCGAGATGCCGTGGACGGTTGTGGCCACGTTTCGTAACGGGCTGCTCACCCATTTCATCGACTACGGCGACAGGGACAGAGCCCTCGAAGCCGCCGGGCTGTCCGAATAGCTGCTTTGGACGAAAAGCAGCGGTTCTGCTTTGCATGGAAGGCAGCGGTTTGGTTGGGCCAGGGAGGCCTGCCAGTCATAGGATGGCGGCCGCAGGCAGTCTTCGACTCAAGGAGTACGCATGGAAACTGGAGCCCTCGTTGCCGGCTTCTACGAGAACTTCAACAACAACGAAGTCGACGCCGCAGTGGCGGCCTTCTCCGAGGAGCTGGAGACCATCGACCCGGGAATGGGAACGGTTCACGGGATTGAGCCATTCCGCGAATACCTGGAGACCTTCAAGCGGGCGATGCCGGACGCCCGCGCGGTGATCGAGCAGCAGTACGAGTCCGGCGAGACGGTGATGGTCGAGGGTCGGTTCGTCGGAACCCACACGGGTCCTTTGGCGGGTGACAATGGCGACATCGAGCCGACCGGCAAGTCAGTCGATCTGCGCTTCGCTGACTTCTCCCGGGTGAGTGACGGAAAGATCGCCTCTTACCACACCTACTACGACCAGGTCGCCTTTCTCACCCAGCTCGGGCTGATGGACGGCTCCTGACAATCCGGCCGCTGCTTTGGACGAAAAGCAGCACCGCCGCTTTGCACTGGAAAGCAGCGGTACTCCGCGGGATACTGCGTAGCCCGTTTTCGAGGAGGCGGCCGGTACGCGGGTCCATGGTGAAGCGAGGCTCGCGGCGTTCACTCATTTCAGCGCCTCGGCGATCTCGATCGCCTCCTGCTCCGCAGCCTCCCGTGCGCGGTCCATGCTCTCAGCCGCCTCCCGGGGGGTCGTGACGCAGGGGTAGGTGCGGGTCGGGTTGCGGGCACTTCGGCTTGGACCCGGACCCGCTCGCGCTCCTCCTCGGTCAGCAGGCCGCGCTCTGCGAGTGCCAGTACCCGCTCGAGCCGAGTGGTGGCGTCGGGGTCAATCCCGAGTTCAAAGCGCCAGTAACCCCACAAGCGCGAGCCGCGGCTCGCCGGCGAGCCATGCCCCTGCAGCAGTTCCTCCTTGAAGACGCTCCAAGCTCGCGCCAGTTGGCGCTCGGTGTATGGATCGCCCTCGACGGGCCCGCAGATCAGCGCCAGCTGCAGGCCGAACACGTCCTGGATTCCGTTTGGGTTGATGACCTCACCCATCGAGGATCCAGTTCAGTTCGTCAACCTGGGCGCCCTCCCGGAGCTCGCGCGCCAGCGCGACCTGGGCCTGAACGCGGCCATCGCGGGCCGAGACGCTGAGTAGGTGAAGCGCCTCGCTGCGGGTGGCGATCTCAGCGGACTGCGGCGGGCCATGGAGCATCTGGCGGAGGTAGACGGCCCTCGGAACCCCACCACGACGCTCGTCCAGGACGGCAACCTCGTCGTCGTCGAGGGCAACCATGACGTGGTGCTCTCGTTTAGCCATCTTTCCTTTCACACTGCCTGTAATTAGTCATTCGGACATTCCGGGGTTCGTGTACAGCGACACACCCGGCGGTTTTCCGGACCTTGCGGAAGTCCCTACGAACCCTCCCCCCATCCGCCTGCGCGGTCGTGGCCTGCACCGTCGGTTACGGTGGCCGCCAGAGGAGCCAAGGTGTCTGACGTTGAGATCTTTCTCGCAGTGGCCGGCGGCGGTGTGCTTCTGATCGGTCTCGCTCGGCTGATCAACCAAGACCGCTTCATTGATGAGAGTTGGAATTTTCATCGGCCGGGAGGAGTTCGGGGAATGCTCGCCACGGTGATCGGCGTTGTCGGTTGGTTCGCTCTGATCATTGGAGTGCAGTGTGCGATCGGCATTGCAACTGGCGGCCTCGGGTCTCATCGGAGCGGCCCCGCGTCTCATAGGTGAGTTACCCCAAAGTCGATCCCTGCTGGGGAGTGCGTGTCGACTACACCGGGGGATACTGGGTGGGCGATGTCGGTCCAGAAAGTCGAGTTGCTGCGTGAGGCAACAGACGCCTTCAATCGACGGGATGGCGCGGCATTCGATGCACTTCTCGCTCGCGGCGCAGAGATCGTGCCGGTGAGGGCGGCCTTGGAAGGGACCGTCTATCGGGGCGCCGACGCTGGCTCCCAGTACTGCGCGGCTGTCGATGAAACCTGGGACTCCCTCAGCTGGGAGATCGAGGAAGTTCGCGACGTCGGAGACGCCGCTCTTGCCTTGGGACGCATCCGCGGCAGGGGACAGGACAGCGGTGCCGTCATCGACACATCTGCGGCGTGGGTCGCCCACTTCCACGGTGGACTGATCGCTCGCTTCCGTACTTACACCGACCGCGGCGAAGCCCTCGAAGCCGCCGGGCTGTCGGAGTAGCGGCGCGGTATCGCTCTGGACGAAAAGCAGCGCTTTGCATGCGACGCGGCTCTTTGAGCAGACGCCAGCAAGGCCCATGATTTCGGGGTGGCGCAACCTATGATGGGTGGTCAATCCCGTCGCACCGCCGGCCCGTACATCCAGCGGGAACAAGGCATGAAGGACGATCGATGAATCTCAGCCGCAATTCAATCGTCGAGCTCCGGGACGGAACCAGGGCGTTGATTCGACCAATCGGGCCACGGGACCGCAAACGACTGAACGAAGGCTTTGAGAGCGCTACTGCGGAGTCGATCTTCATGCGTTTCCTCGCTCCCCGGCCACGGCTTTCGAGTAGCGAGCTTGGCTACTTGACCGCGGTCGACCACATTCGCCACGAGGCGCTGATCGCGGTCGATCCAGAGACCGGGCAGAGCTTCGGCACGGCCCGCTATATCCGCGACGGCGACCATCCCGAGACCGCGGAGTTCGCGGTTGGCGTCGGCGATTCGTGGATGCGCATTGGCCTGGGAACGGCGCTGCTTAAAGCGCTCGTCATCCGCGCCCGCGAGGTGGGCGTCATCCGATTCACCGGACTGATCCATGCCGATAACGACGCGATCAGGCGTCTGGTCGAGAAGGTGGCGGGGGCCTACGAGGCCAGGTGGGCGGGCCAAGGTGCCGTGGAGGTAGCGTTCGATCTGCCCACCGGAGGAGGCCTACCGCCAAGTGCCGACCGAGAAGAATCGCTCGGCCGGAGCCGCTCTCACTCCGGGGTCAAGCAGGCGTCTTCATTCTCACGCCGCAAGAGCTCGGTTCGGGCGAGAAGCGGCTGAGATCAGAATGGCGTAGCTGGAGCTCGTCGCACACAGAACCGGCCCGCTTCCCAGCCGGCCTGATTCCGCGTCCGGGAGCTGGTCCCGCAGCACCCACGAATACGCTCCTTCGCAATAGCCGCTTTGGACGAAAAGCGGCGCCGCCTCCTCGACCCCGGCGACCGAGTCGTCGTCAGGCTCACCTTGCACGGCGTCGGACATGGCCCTCAGACGGATTTGGAGTACACGGTCGTCTACAGCGTCCGCAAGGGCAAGGTCCGCGAGGTTGAGTACTTCCGGGATCACGACGAGGCCCTCGAAGCGCTCGGGTTGTCCGAATAGCTGCTTTGGACGAGAAGCGGCTACGGCCTACTCTGGCGTGATCGCCAGGACGACAGGATCCGTCGCGGTGGTGGGTCGCCCGCGAATCCGCTGAACGGCGCGATAGATCGGAAGGATCAGGATCTTGTCGAGCCGGTACTTCCGTGCCATCAGCTCGTCCACGTGTTCCGCTTCGGCATTCCTGTGGATCTCGGCGCGTGCAGCGACCGGCTCGCCTCGAAGCCGTCCAGAGGCATTGCATTCCGCGATCGTCACCGACGGGTTGTGAGCGATTCGCCTCACCTTGTACGAGTCGCCGTCGGTTCTGACGAAGAGTCGTCCGTTCTCCTGCACAAACCAGACGGGGGTGGACACCCCGGTACCGTCACGCTTGAAGCTCGTCAGGTTGAGGTACTTGCCCTTCATGTGGCAACCGTACGCGGGGCCAGCGGCATCGGCGTCGGGGGTGGCCACTCAACTGGCTCCGTGGTTCACCCGGAGAGGACTTTCTGCGGTACAGCTCAGAGTGAGGGAAGTCGGAAGTCGTTGAAGTACCAGAGCGCGCTCGTGTACCAGAGCACCGCAACCACGACGACCAGGGTTCCGCCGACCACCGGCAGCGCCCAACCCGGCACCCGCCAGCGCGGCGACTGCACCAGGACGATCTTCGCCACAAAGGCGCCGTAGAGGAAGCAGCCCGCGATCGAGTGCACCGCGACCCGGGTGTCGAGCTTCGTCTGCACCCCGTAGGCGAAGACGCAGTGGTAAGCGATCGGAATCGTCAGCAGGATGGCGAGGGCGCCGATCGCCCGGTGCACGGGACCTACGCTCGGCGGGGCGACGCCGATCCAGGGCAGCCGCCCGTACATCCAGAGCGCCAGACCGAGCTGGACGGCCGCAAAGGCGAGCACGCCGGTGGCGAGCCACGACTTGAGCTTGAAGGTGTCCGGCCCGCTCTGACCGAAGAGCGAGGTCGTGTAGTCGGGGGTGTGCTGCGTGCCGAAGGCGTATAGAGCACCCGCAAGCGCGGCTGCCGCCACCCCCGCCCCGAGCAATACCGGGGCGGAGGCGCCGAGGCGCGGAGAGCGCGCTGGGCTCACCGTCGTCGCCGATTGTTAGTTGCCCGATGGCCGCTATTTGACGTCAGCGTACCTGTCGCCTTTGAGCGGATCTTGGTCACGATCCCAATCCCCACCGCGACTGATCTCCGTATCCGCTCCGATAGCGAGAACAGCAAGGACGGAAAACACACCACATGCGCACCCCTCAGACAACCGCACAAAGCCCGAGAGGCTCGAAACGATCAATACGCAGGGCCCCATCTCTTCTCGATGGCTGTGGGAATTTCTTGGCGACTGTGGCGTCTTCGACCTCGAGAAGCAAGATGAGCGTTCAAGTCGAACACCAGCTGGACCCCAGCCCGAAGCCACGCCCAGTGCTGATCGCGATTCAGGCGGACCAGCTGGCCCTTAGCGGATTCGAAGCGGCCCGAGCTCGGATGGAAGTTGGTGCGTGATGAGCGCGGGCGAGACCAAACGTAATCGACCGCCGGCTATGGCCAGAGAGGTGAGAATGAAGTCACGAACGAGGCACAGGGTTGCGGTGCTGGTGACGGGCGCTGTGATGGCCCTTTCCTTCCCCGTCGCGAGCTCCGTTGCCAACCCAGGCGGGGTTCCCAACAACCCGCACAACAAGCATTGCCCGAGCAAGGGCAAGGGGGCCAAGAAGCCAGCGCCCAACAGCAAGGGCAAGAAGTGCGGCTCCAACAAGTGATCGCCGCCGACCGATAGCTGTTCCTACAACCGCGCGGCTGGTCGGCACCCGCAGGCGCTCGTTCTAGGGAGGTTTGCATGCCGCGACGCCGCGGCCAAAGCCGCCGCTTCTCGTCTAAGCGGCTATCCGCTTTGCATGGAATGCGGCAATTCGGGTTCGCCATGTAGCCCACCGACGGACGAGGGGGACCCGCTAGGGTCGGTTGCGATGGCGCAGCTCGTCGGGATCAACCACGTTGCGCTCGCGGTGGGCAACGTCGAGGAGGCCCTTGTCTGGTATGGACGCTTCTTCGAGTTCGAGCTGCGCGGCCGGGCTGGCGCCGGGATGGCCTTCGTCGACATGGGCGATCAGTTCATCGCGCTCGCGGCAGGGCGAACCCAACCTTGGGACCAGGCACGGCACTTCGGGCTCGTCGTCGACGACAAGGAAGGCGTACGCGCAGCGCTCCAGCAGGCCGGCGTCGACGTGCAAGTAAGTGGCTCACTCGACTTCTTAGATCCATGGGGGAACCACATACAGGTCGTCGACTACCGCGACATCCAGTTCACCAAGGGGCCATCCGTCCTTCGCGCGATGGGCATCGACCGACTCCCGAAGACCGACGCAGCGCGCGAGGAGCTCCGCGACAAGGGCGTCACCGACTAGAGCCAGCACGCCCGAGTAAGAGTCAGCGTGAGAGCCCCACCGCTCGCCGTGGGCACCCGCTGCCCTCGGTGGCGCACGACCGGGCGGAATACTCCTCGGGGTGCACGCGCGGCGGTGACGCGCGATCCTGTGGGGATGGAGCTGCTTGCGACGACCGGCGACGCGTTCGTGAGGGTCGGTGCGCACACGCGCCTCCAAGGTTCCGGAGCGCAGTGCCTCGCGCTCGACGGCGACACGGTGTACGTCGGGTGTCGGGGAAGCGGGCTGAAGCGCAGCGCAGACGGCGGCGACACCTTCGAGGACGTGCCGTTGCCGGAGCCGGACGTGTTCAGCGTCGCGGTGAGCGGCGCGGACGGCGCCGTCTACGTGGGAACAGAGCCCAGCCGGCTGTTCCGCAGCCGCGACGGCGGCGAGGCCTGGGAGGAGCTGGTGGCGCTTCAGGAGATCCCGTCGCGGCCGGACTGGAGCTTTCCGCCCCGGCCCTGGACCTCGCACGTGCGCTGGATCGCACCGAGCCCGCACGATCCCGAGGTGGTGTTGGTGGGCATCGAGCTCGGGGGGCTGATGCGTACCGGGGACGGCGGCGCCTCGTTCAGCGATCATCGACCCCAGGCGGCCCGCGACGTGCACTGCCTGGCGTGGCATCCAAGCGCTCCGGAGCGCGCCTACGAGGCCGGCGGCGACGGCGCCGCCTGGAGCCGCGACGGCGGCCGCAGCTGGGACAAGGCGGACGCCGGGCGAGACCGCCGCTACGCCTGGGCCCTAGCCGTCGACGCGGCCGATCCGGACCGGTGGTTCGTCTCGGCGGCCCCCGGCCCGTTCGAGGCGCATGGGAGCCGCCCATCGGACTCGGCGATCTACCGCTGGGAGGGCTCCGGCCCCTGGCAGGCGATCGAGGGCCCGCTCGACTCCCACGTCTACGCGCTCGCGACCGGACGCGCCCAGCTTTTCGCCGGTCTGGGCAACGGCACGCTGCTCGAAAGCGACGACGACGGCGAGAGCTGGAGCGAGCTGGGCGAGCGGATCGGCGGGATCACCGCACTCGCCGTGAAGTGACGTCGCGAGACGCCACGGTCATGTCTCGGTGAAGATCGTGTCCCCCACCGCAGCGGGCTTCTTTGTGACCACTTCGTGACCATTAGAGCCGCAAACCGCATTGGAATGCGGCTATCCCTAGAAGAGCTGGTTCTGGTGGGCGCGTGACGGCGCGTGACGCCATTTAGCGCCCTATCCGCGCGAGCAGGGAAAACACCGCGGTGGCACGGTGCTTCGTGATGGCTCATACCGTCCAGTTGTCACCCGTTGGGTTGCAATCGGGGTGCAGTGACCCCGTCCGCCGGCTCCGTGGCCCGTGTTCAAGCAGCCTGGTCCAGGTCGTCCTGGTCGTCGTCGCAGACGTCTCGCAGGGCTTGCGAGAGCTGCTGGACATCCACCGCTTCGCCACCGCCCTCGAGGCTCGCCGTTCCCCCCTGCAACGCCTCCCGGGCCAAACGCCTACGGCGCTCGCCGGTCGTCTCCCATGGGCAGACCCCCGGCCCGCGGAGTACGGGCCTGCGCGCTCGGTGTCCGAGTCCCAATTCGATCCTTTCGAATCGAAGTGATGCGGGAGGCGCGGGCCGGGAGCATCGGCCCGACCCGCGCCTCACACCGCGGAGTGCCGGCCCCGGCAGAGTTGGGACCGGCGGTCGGCGCCCCTCACCCGAGGGGGCGCACGTCTAGTGCCTAGGTCAACGCGGGAAGCGGCCCACCGGCGCTACCGCTTTGCATGGAAAGCGGCGGTTAAGCCAGCCCAGCTCCAGAGGGCGAGCAGGGCTCAGTGGCTCACACCGAGCGGGACCAGTCCGCAAACACCAATCCGAGGAGCGATGCGGCGGGTTAGCGTGATACAGGCCATGGAGGTTGTTGCATGAAGCTCTCAATCCGCCAGACAGCAACGCTCGGGTGGGCGCTCGTGCTGCTGCTTTCGGCGATGCTGCTCTCGACGTCAGGGGCCCAGGCAGCCTCAAAGCGCGGGGCCGTGCTCGTCAAGGACATGAATACGGCAACCGGAAGAGCTCCTCCACCGGCGAGACCCCCGGCGTGTTCACCAACGTGGCCGGCACCCTCTTCTTCGCCGCCGGGGACCGCAGGCACGGCAACGAGCTGTGGCGAAGCGATGGCACCCGCAGGGGAACGAGGATGGTCAAAGACATCCGCCCGGGCCCGCGCCCGTGCGCCGCCTCCAAGGGCGCCTGTCGCAGCCAAGGCGCTACCAGCTACCCCTCCGGGCTCACCGCTGTGGGCAGGACCCTCTACTTCACCGCCGACGACGGCATCCACGGCAGCGAGCTGTGGCGAAGCGATGGCACGGCGCGAGGGACCAGGTTGGTCAAGGACATGAATCCGGGGGCCGGCGCCGCGGGCCTCGGACAACCCACCGACGTGGCCGGCACGCTCTTCTTCACCGCCAGCGACGGGACCCACAGCGGCCTGTGGCGAAGCGACGGCAGCGCGGCGGGAACAACGCTGGTGAAGGAGATGTTCTCGAGCGACCTCACGGCCGTCGGGAGAACCCTCTACTTCGTCGGCAACGGCGGGCTGTGGCGAAGCGGACGGCACGGCATCCGGGACGGTGCTGGTCAAGGGATTCAAGGAGAGAGCGCCCTGTGGCACCGACCCCTGCTGGGCTCACCAACGTGGCAGGCACTCTCTTCTTCACCGCCGACGACGGCACCCATTATCGGGCTTTGGCGAAGCGACGGCACCGAGGCCGGGACGACGCTGGTCAAGGAGGGAGTGGGCGCGATCGGCCGAACGGCGGTCGGCAGCATCCTCTACTTCACCGCGCTGACTACAGCGACAGCTGGCTGTGGCGAAGCGACGGACGAGGCGGGGACGACCCCGATCACCTCCGTCGGCGCCAGCCCTCAAGGGGACGGCCTCTGGCCGGAGGCCACCGATGTCGACGGCATCCTCTACTTCGTCCGCAGCGGCGGCGGCTTTAACGGGACGCTTCTGCGTACGGATGGCACTCCGAGCGGAACGAGGGAGCTGCGGGGCGGCATGATCCCCGGCAGCTCACCGCGGTCGGCAAGACCCTCTACTTCGAGGGCTTCGACCAGAAGCACGGCAATGAGCTCTGGCAAAGCGACGGCACCCAGGGGGACGCGGTTGGTCAGGGACATCCGGCGCGGCGAGCGCAGCGCAGAATTTCAACCTCGCTGCGGTGGCAAGACCCTCTTCTTCAGCGCCAGTGACGGCGTCCACGGCACTGAGCTGTGGAGGGCCGGAGCGAAGCCGCGCAAGAAGGGCAAGCCGAAGCGCAAGAAGGGATAGGGGTTCCTCGGGGAAACCACCCAGGTGGTTTGTGCGCGTCGCCAATGGGGCGCTGCTTTGGACGAAAAGCAGCGGTTCTGCTTTGCATGGAAAGGGGGTGTCCGGTTAGCTGTCCCTGATGGGCCTGGTTTCGCCGCCGTGAAGGCTGCGCCCTTGCAGTCGTGGCGCGATTGCCGTTCAGCCGCTGCTTTTTCTCGCGCGTAGGGGACGAGCCCTGCGCCTTGGGCACGGGCCATGGTCCTTTGTGATGCAAGGCCACCGCTTCACGCATAGCCGCTCAAGCGGTCAACCTGGCGGTCGTGCGCTGGGGAATTGTCGCAGCAGCGAATGGGGCGGAGCGAGATCAAGGCCATCGGGATCGTTTAGGTATCCAGAGCCTCGGCCGGGTCGACCTGTGTGGCCGTATTGCCAGACGATCTGGTTGGTCCGCGGGTTGACCACGATGACCCGGTTGTTGTCATCGTCGTTGGCAAGGACGTCCCCGTTGGGGAGCGGCACGGCGAGCGACGGCTTATCGAGTGCGTGTCTGCCCTTGGGGGCATATCGCCACCTCAGGCGGCCACGGAGATCGAACATTTCGATGGCGCCCGGATGGACGTAGTCGGCGCTCAGAAAGAGACCCGGCTTGACCTCGTTCGTGTACGAGGGGTAGCTGAAACCCGGCGGGTGAGTGGCGCTGATCAGCTTCCCTGAGGGGGCCAGCAGGTCGATCCAATTTCCGCTGATCTCGGTGACGACTGTCGCGCCGCTGGAAGTTGGGAAGGCCCCGTTGGGGCTGGCGAAGGACAGCGGTGGGTTGTGGAGGCACAGTCCCGTCGATCCGAGCTGGCGCACCGGAGCATGGGAGGGTGGGCGGAGAATGATCAAGCGGCAGTTCTTGATGTCGGCGCTGAGGATCGTGCCGCCCCCCATCGGGATCGCGTCGTCGGGATTGTTGAGCCGGTTCGGCGTCGCCCCGGGAACTCCGGACGCCCGTAGCGGTAGACAATTCTGTGCCGGCGAACGTCGATGACGCTGATCACGAAGTCGTCCTCTTGGGTGGCGACCACGAACTGTCCACTGGAATCGAAGAAGGCGTCGTCAGGGGACTTGAACGTCTGGCCGGGACGCAGATCACCGGGTCGAGGGAACTGCCAGACAACATGGCCGGCGGGATCCAGCTCGAGTAGCCGGTTGTTACCGCGATCGGCGATCAGGAGGTCGCCCGGCAGGACCGATGGGTTGGACCTTGGACGCGTGAGGGCGCGGCTGTCGGAAGCCGGAATCTGTCCCTGGTGGGTTCCGCTCGAGGGCAGGACCACCAAAAGGCCGATCGGGACTAACACGATCAGAGCTGCGGTTATGCGGCGCCGCCGAAAACGGCGTCGGCGCTCGAGCTGCCGACGCTCAAGCCGCCGACGCTGCCGCAACCGATCGGGAAGGTTGGGCTGCGGGGAGGTCAGTACTTTGTACAACTGCGGCGAGCGCGGGCCTTGCATGCGTGGTGAACACCGACTCGCCGAAGATGGCACGGGTGGAGCAGTGCGCACGATTCGACGCGACGCCCTTCGCACTTCGAGGCGTCCGGCGCTCGAAACCGACGCTTCACATGGAAAGCGCCGCTTCTCGTCCAGAGCAGTCTTTCGAGAGCGCCGGGACGAGAGATGCTCTACCGGAGCGCCCTGGTGCTCCTGAGCCAGTGAGCCAGAACGTTGGTCCAGATGGCAGCGAGGAGGAGGGCGCCGATGAGAACGACCGGCAGCACAGTGGATCTCGAGGGATTCCATCGTGTGGTCCAGTGTGGAGGGAGGTCCTAAGCGGGAGATCAAGGAGGGAGCTTGCCCGCGCTGGTTTCCATGCAAAGCGGGATAGCTGCTTTTCGTCCAAAGCGGCTATCTGACGGCTAAGTCCCCGAGCGACTCAGCTGCCGCATTCACGCGAAAGCGCAACCGCGAATGGGCTCGTTAGGTGATGAAAGTGGCGGGTCTCGGTCCGAATCCGCAGTTATGGGTCACGTAGTCCAAGAGCGGACTCGCTGCCGGCTGCTGTTTATCTGAACGACGCTCTGCCGCCAAGCGCCAAGCGCGAAGAAGTCCCCGATCCGGTCGGGGGACTCCTCCGCGACGCCATTGGGCTGAGCCCGGAATAGGTGCGGGGCCTGCCAAGGCAACGTGGACACTACGCTCGCATGCCAGCGGTCTTCTCCGTGGTCGCCACTGGGATTTGTCCTAGGGAGAGCGTGAGTCAGTGGTTGACCCGGAGAACAATTCGGTGCCGGGCGGCGATGGCACATATTCTCGGATGCGCGAGCGTGCACTCCATGAACAGGCTGCTGGTGCCCCTCACGGTCGGACTCAACGCTGCGCGCCATCTCGCTTGGTACATCGCCTATCACGCCGGACGCCAGACCTAGGGATCAGCTCCGCGCGGATAGGTGAGAACCCTGAAGACCGCTGCTTTTCGTCCAAAGCGGCGCTTTCAGACCGTCATTGGCGCTCCCCGCGGACGCGCATGATCGCGAACAGCGCGATCGCGAGGAAGCCGAAGGCCGCGACCTTGGGCGCGAGGAACGCCAGCGCCAAGACGACGAGATAGAAGGCGAGATTCGGACTCGACTGCGCCGCCAGCGCCACAACCTCGTCGCGGCCCTCCTCCTCGATTAGCTCCGGTCGCGACCCCGCATAGCGAACGATCACCGTGATCAAGACGGAGATCACCAGCAGCGTTCGCTGCGTAGAAGAGGACCGCGGCGCGCTCGGCGTTGCTCGACTCGATCGCCTCGGCCACCAGCTTGGTGGGAAAGGGCAGGAAGGCGACAGCCATCAGCAGCAACAAGTTGAGCCGGGTTACGTTGAAGTCAGCGAATCGCAGGCGCCGGAAGATGGCGTGGTGCATGAGCCAGATGGCGCCGATGGTGAGAAAGCTGGTCGCGTAGCCCAGGTAGGCAGGCCACTGGTCGGCGATCCCCTTCCAGAGATGATCGAAGTCGGCCTCCGGGACCGCGATCTCCAGCACCAGCAGTGTGGCCGCAATCGAGAAGACGCCATCGCTGAAGGCTTCGATCCGCCCTGTGTCCCAGCGATCCGTCACCGGCGCAGCATGACGGGGCTCAGTCGCAGGCCGAGCTGGTGGCGCTCTTCAAGCTGTCCGCAGCAGAGACGGTGCTGGCGATCTCAGCCGCGATCGGAACCAGCTGCTGGGCCGTCGGGGCCGCGGGCAGTGCCTGAATCGAGGTGGAGAGGCTCGAGACGGATGACTGCAGGGCGCTGGTCTGGCTCGGGAAGTCCTGCTTCGCCGAGCTCACCACCGCGTTTGCGTTGGTCTGCACCTTCTGAACGTCCGTCTTCAGGGTGGAGACCGCACCGCTTTGGAGCTGGACGCTCTTGAGGCTGTTGATCGAGTTCTGCAGATTGGTGACGTCCGAGCAGTAGGCCGGCTTACTGCTACTCCACAGCCGGCGGCCACAAAGGCCGCGGCAGCCAGCACCACCGGGATGAACAGCAGCCTGGTCGTCTGGCGTGACATGAAGACGCGGTGATCGCTCATTTTTCCTCTCGTTTGCCGGAAGCCAGCAGACCGTACGGCTCGCGACCGCAGCTGCCATCACCCCGACCGGGTGAAATGCCATTCGGTCGCCACTGGTTTCACCCTCTTCAGGTGATGTGCCGGTCGCGATTGCCACGCAACATGAGTCAATGGGGTCATGGCATGAGCCAATGACAGAGCCAGGCGTTGGGAGTTCTGCGGAGCCGCGCGAGCGTTGGCCCTACGACGAGGAGATAGACGATGAGCGATGACTCAGTCTTTGTATATGCCGCGGTCTACGCGGATCGCGACGGCGCGGACGCTGATTACGACGCGCTGCTCGACCTGCACGCCGCCGATTTGGTGGGGACCTACGACGTCGCGCTGGTCTACAAGGGCGACGACGACAAGGTCCACGTGACCAAGCGCGAGAAGCCCACCCAGCACGGCGCCTGGACCGGCGCCGCCGTCGGTGCGCTCGTGGGGATCGTCTTTCCGCCGGCGGTAATCGGTTCGGCGGTCGTCGGAGCGGTCGCGGGCGGCGGAATCGGGCACGCGATGGGCGGCATGTCGCGAAGCGACGCCAAGGAGCTCGGCGAGTATCTCGACGAGGGCCAGGCGGGGTTGGTCGTGATCGGCAAGTCACGCGTCCAGGAGCAGCTCGACAAGGCGCTCACCCGCGCGGAGAAGAGCGACGAGCGTCAGATTGACGCCGATGCCAAGGAGCTTGAAAAGGAGCTCAACGCGCTGCCCAGCTAGTCGGGCAACCCCGGGTTTCTACGGATGGGCAGACCGGGGCTCAGCACCGACGTATCGCGCCCCCCTTCACCTACGTTGGGGTGGCTCACAACGAAAGGACTCGAAATGTTGATCTGGACGCTCGGTGCAGTGGTTTACGTAGTGCTCTTCCTGTGGCTTGGCCTGTCCACGCTTCGGAACGGACACGGCTGGCTTTTCTTCTTTGGGATCTTCTTTCCGATCCTCTGGATCTTTGGTGCCTTCGCCCGCCCGGCGAATCCGGCCCCACAGGTATAGGCCCAGCGGAGGCCCGCCCGAGTAGGTGGGCCTTCGCTGCTTTCCATGCAAGCGCTCTACACCGACTTGGAGCGAGAGGGCTTGTCGGTCTCGACGCGAAAGCTCGTCCACGCCGTGATCGGACGCGCCCTGCGCGATGCGGAGCGGTGGGGGCGCGTCGCGCGCAATATCGCCCGGCTGGCCGACCCACCCCGCGCCGCGAAGTCACGGGCAACGGCCTGGACAGCCAGCGAGTTGAGTCGTTTCCTTGGCCACGTCGCGGACGACCGGCTCTACGCGCTGTGGCGGCTGGCGGCCACCACCGGAATGCGCCGCGGTGAGCTGGCAGGGCTCACGTGGCGCCGCACAGACTTGGAAGGGACCCGGCTCTCAGTTGAGCAGCAGCTCGTCCCCACTCGCGGCGGCTGCACGTTCGGCCCGCCGAAGTCGGCCCGTTCGCGGCGCACGATCGCCCTTGACTCAGAGACGGTCGACGCGCTGCGTCGCCACCGTGACGCCCAACTGCTCGAGCGAGACCTCGCCGGCGATGCTTACGACGACCAGGACCTCGTCTTCTGCGACGAGCTCGGCGCGCCCTACCACCCGCAGCGGCTCACCCAGTGGTTCCGCGAGCACCGCAAGGCGGCCAGGATCCCGACCGGGTCCTTGCACGTCCTACGGCATACGAGCGCAACGCTCGCGCTCACCGCCGGCGTTCCGGTCCACATCGTCGCGGCGCGCCTCGGGGACACCCCCTAGACCGTGCTCGCGACCTATGCCCACCTTCTACCGCAGTCCGACGAGATCGCCGCAGAGCGCGTGGCGGCCGCGCTGGCGGCATAGGAGGAGACCTAATGGGCCACATCACGAACGATCCCGAGAAGGTCGTCCCTGCCGTGCAAACGTGGCTGACGCGCATCATCGACGACGCCACCGAGACAGCGCGGTCCAAGGGAGAGCAGGAGGCAAGCGATGCCCTCCACGCCGAAGTCTCCCGGCTCGATGAGTCGGGCGCGAAGAACGCCCTCCTGGTGCTGCTGCTCAACCTCACGTTCGGCGAAGGGACCTGGATCCCCACCGGGACAACGAGCAATGCCCTGCGGCAGGTAGACCATGAAGCCCGCTGGGAAGACGAAGGCGGGGCGATGACGAAAGACTGACGATGATCGAATCCTGACGGCGTCCGGCTATTTGACTGAGCGAGCGCGCACGACTGCCCGCCCACCGTGGCGGCCTTTTCGTGCCCGCCGGGTTGCAGAATGGTTGCAATCCGGCCCGCAAACCGCATTGGAATGCGGCTATCCCTAGAAGAGCTGGTTCTCGCCCGCGAAGATCTCCGATACCGAGTCGTCGGTGAAGATCCGTCGCATCGAGTCTGCAAGCGTCTGGGCGGCCGAGATCACCTGGATGTTCTCGGGTGCCCCCGGGCGCTGGGGCAGCGTGTCGGTGACCACGATCCGCTCGATCCCCGAGCTCTCCTGCGCGAGGCGCTCGTAAGCCGGGCCTGAGAAGACGCCGTGGGTGGCGACTGCCAGCACCCGCGCCGCCCCCTCCTCGAGGACCGTGCGCGCCGCGGCGGTCAGCGTCCCCGCGGTGTCGATCATGTCGTCGACCAGGACGGCGGTCTTGCCCTTCACCTCGCCGACCACGTAGCCGATCTCTGCCACCTGCTGGGCGGGGCGCTCCTTCTCCATCACGGCCCAGTGGCTGCCCACCTTGCGGGCGAAGTTGCGGGCCGTCTTCACGCGGCCGGCGTCCGGCGAGACGATCACCACCTCCTCGTCGAAGCCCTGGTCGGAGATGTACTGGGCGAGCATCGGCATCGCGGTCATGTGGTCAAGGGGGACGTGGAAGAAGCCCTGAACCTGACCGGCGTGCAGGTCCATGGTGAGGACGCGGTCGACGCCGACGCCCTCGAGGCACTTGGCGACGATCCGGGCGGAGATCGGCTCGCGCGGGGCGGACTTCTTGTCCTGGCGGGCGTAGCCGTACCAGGGCATCACTGCGATGATCCGGTGGGCCGAGGCGCCCTGGGCCGCGTCGATCATCGCGAGCAGCTCCATCAGCGCGTCGTTCGGGGTCATCTCCTCGCGCTCGTTGGCGGCCGTCGACTGGACGATGAAGACGTCGGCGCCGCGGATCGACTCCTCGTAGCGGCAGTAGACCTCGCCGTTGGAGAAGGTCTTCAGGGTGACGTCGCCGAGGTCGACGTCGAGGTGGCGGGCGATGTGGGAGGCGAGCTCACCGGAGGCGCGCCCGCCGAAGACCATCAGGCGCTTGGTGTAGTCCTGGACGATCTCGTTCATCGGCTGGGTCTGCTCGATGGTGCTCACGAGTCTTCTCCCTCGCTGGATTCCTTCGCCTTCTTCGCCGCGTAGCCCTCGACGTTCTTCTGGTCTGGCCGCGAGATTCCCAATGCCCCGGGTGGAACGTCGTCGGTGATCACCGATCCGGCCCCAGTGTATGCCTCGTCGCCGACTTCTACGGGAGCGACGAAGGTGGTGTCAACCCCGGTGTGAACGTTCTTCCCGATCTTGGTGCGATTTTTTTTGCGCCCGTCGTAGTTCGCGGTCACCGTGGTCGCCCCGAGGTTGGTCCCCTCCCCCACGTCGGCGTCCCCGATGTAGGAGAGGTGCGGCACCTTCGCGCCCTTGCCGATCTCCGAGTTCTTGATCTCGACGAAGGTCCCGGCCTTGGCGCCCTCGCCGATGTGAGCGTTCGGCCGCAGATAGGCGAAGGGCCCGACCTTCGCCTCGTCGGACACCTCGCATTGGGTCAGGTAGGACTGGATGACGGTGGCGTGCTCGCCGATCCGCGAGTCGATCAGGGTCGCCATCGGGCCGATCGTGCTGCCCGCGCCGATCGAGGTCCGGCCCCGCAGAGAGGTCCCGGGCAGCAGCGTGACGTCGGGTGCGATCTCGACATCGGCGTCGATCCAGGTCGCCGCGGGGTCCTCGATGGTGACGCCAGCCCGCATGTGCGCGAGCATGATCCGCCGCCGGGCCTCGTCAGCGACCCGGGCCAGATCGGCCCGGTCGTTGATGCCGAGGTTGACGCCCGGGTCAGGGGCGCGGTAGGCGGCCACACGCAGCCCGCGGTCGCGCAGAATCCGCAGCACGTCACCGAGGTAGTACTCGCCCTGGGCGTTGTCGTTGGTGAGCCCTGCGAGCGCCTCGAGGAGAGCGGCAGCGGAGAAGGCGTAGGTGCCCGCGTTGACCTCCTTGATCGCGAGCTCCTCGGGCGTGGCGTCCCCGGCCGTCTTCGCTTCGACGATGCGCTCGATGTCGCCCCGCTCGTCGCGCACGATCCGGCCATAGGAGGCCGGGTCTTCCATCTCGGTGGTCATCACCGTCGCCGAAGCATCGGCTCCGCGGTGGGCCGAGATCAGCTCCCCGATGATCTCAGCGGTGACCAGCGGGTGGTCGCCGGACAGCACCAGGACCGTGTCGGAGTCCCGCACTACATCCGAGGCCGCGCGGATGGCACCACCCGTGCCGTCGGCCTCCGGCTGCACGATCGCCTCCGTCCCGTCGGGCAACGCGGAATCGAGGTCGCGGTCGGGCGAGATGATCACGCAGACCCGGCCGGCGCCCGCCTCGCGCGCGGCCAGCACCGGCCAGGCAATCATCGGTCGCCCGCAGACCTCATGCAGGACCTTGGGCACGGCCGAGCGCATGCGGGTGCCCTCTCCCGCAGCCATGACCAGGGCCGTTGGGGCCGGAGTATTCACAGCGGAAGCGTAGATGCAGGGCGCTTCCGGGACGGGCTAGGGCGCCCGAAGCGGCGCGCGGCGCTCGACCAGCTCCGTCTCGCCGCTGTCCACGTCGTAGACCCGGCCCTCGACCGTGAGGAAGCCGGGCACGGCGGGATTGGCGGCCAGGGCCTCGATGTCGACGCGGACCCCCACATACGGGTCGCCGGGCGACTTTGCGGCGACCTGGTCGGCGGGCACGTCGAAGTAGTCGGCCAGCGCAACCCCGTGCTCCTCCTCCAGCCCGCCGACGCCGCACTTGGTGTGCTGCATCAGGATCAGCTCGAAGCTCGAGGGGTCGCCTCCACGGCTGCTTGCGACCAGGCCGAGCAGCGCAAGGTTTTGCAGGAACGCCGGCGTGACGCGGCCGCCCGCATTGCGGATGACGGCGGCATCACCGAGGTCGAGGCCCAGGCCCACGATCGGATCGACCCGGTGGTCCAGGCAGGTGAGGACTACGAGGCCCCGGCGGGGTAGGGACGGCAGCTCGGGCATGGTCAGCTCGGCTGCGTGCTTCCCGCTCCCACCTGAGCCGCAAACGCGGCGGTGACCAGCTCGACGATCGGCTGCGGCGCCTTCTCGGGCGTACCCGCGTCCAGCGGCGGGTCGGGGTCGTACTCGATCCCGAGCTGAACGGCCTGGGCCACCTCGTCACCGTTGATCTGTTGCACGAGCCTCAGCGCCATGTCGATGCCGGCGGACACCCCCGCGGCGGTGATGATCTTGCCATGCTGGACAACCCGCTCGGTGACCGGCCGCGCGCCGAACTCGGCCAGGAGGTCGCGCGCCAGCCAGTGGGTGGTCGCCGGTGCGCCGTCGAGCAGGCCCGCCGCGGCGAGCAGCAGGGAGCCGGTGCAGACGGACGTCGTCCAGGTGCTGGTCTCGTGCACGGTCCGGATCCACTCGTGGAGCGGCTCGTGCTCGAGCAACGTCCGGTTGCCGAAGCCACCCGGCACGACGACGATGTCCGGGCTCGTCACCTCGTCGATCGACGCATCGGCCACCAGCGAGAGCGTGTCCGACTCGTTGCGGACCGGCCCCGTCTGCTCCGCGACGAAGATCGAGTCGTTGCCGGGCACGGAGTTGAGTACGTCGTGCGGACCGGTGATGTCGAGGGCGGTGAAGCGGTCGTAGAGCAGGTATGCGATCTGCATGGCTGTCTCCTCTCAGGTCGTGGTGATGGTCGCGCCGTCGGGCACTCGGGCGAACCGGGATCGGTATTCGCCGGGAGGGACCCCGACCCGGCGAGCGAAGGCCCGCCGCATGGTCTCCGGAGTGCCGAAGCCGCAGCCTGCCGAGATAGAGTCGATCGGCTCGCGGCTCTGCTCGAGCAGCTGCCGGGCCCGCTCGACTCGCAGCTCCTCAACGTACGCCGCCGGTGTCATCCCGGTCTCTCGGCGGAAGAAGCGGGCGAAGTTGCGCGGGCTCATCGACGCACGCTCGGCGAGGGCGTCGACGCGCAGGTCGGCATCCAGGTTGTCCGCGATCCAGGACTGGAGCTCGCGCAGCGGCCGTCGCTCGGCGAGCTGGGCCGAGAGGTGGCTCGAGAATTGGGCCTGGCCGCCGGGTCGCTGCAGGAAGAGGACGAGCCAGCGCGCGATCTCGACCGCGATCTCCGGGCCGAGGTCGTCGTCGACCAGGGCGAGTGAAAGGTCCATCCCCGAGGTGACTCCCGCCGATGTCCAGACGTTGCCGTCCCGGACGAAGATCGGGTTGGGATCCACGGTGAGCTCGGGGTGGCGGCGGGCCAGCTCGGCGGTCGAGGCCCAGTGGGTTGTGACCGTCCGCCCCTCCAGCAGCCCGGCCCGGGCGAGCAGGAAGGCGCCCGAGCAGACCGAGGCCACCCGGCGGGAGCGCCGGGAGGCGCTGCGAATCCAGCGGATCAGCGACCGGTCGTGCCGCGCTCGCTCGACCCCGAACCCGCCGCCGACGATCAGCGTGTCGATCGGGCCGCGACAGCGGTCCGTGGTCATCTTCGGCACCAGGCCATAGGCGCCGGACCGGGTGGCAATCGGCCCGGGCTCCTTCGCGACCAGCTCGACCGTGTAGGCGCCGCCACCCGCGAGCGCGTCTGCGCCGGCGAAGACCTCCGCGGGGCCGATCAGGTCCAGCGTCTGAACCCCGGGGAAGGCGAGGAGAACGATCCGACGCTGCCTGCTCGATGGCATGCCGGAATCATGGCCCGATCGCGATCTGTCCGCAATGACCAATTGCGGACGATTTCTGCCACATCCGAGGCTGGGGAGCCTGGAATCGAACCAGGATTGCCGGGACCAAAACCCGGAGTCTTGCCTTTAGACCACTCCCCAGGAGAGAGACGAGTGTATGCGCGGGATGATCTGGCCGGCCGCGATTAGCGAATCACCGATACCGCCCCGACCCTGGAGGAGAGATGGCCGAGGAGTACGTGTTCCTGGACGAGTGGGACGTCGATGCGCCGCAGGAGGCGATCTTCGAGGCACTCGCCGACGCTCGCACCTACCCCGACTGGTGGAAGCCGGTCTACATCGAAGTCGAGGGCGACCAGCCGCCCGGCCCGGGCGTCACCACCAGGCAGCACTTCAAGGGCAAGCTTCCTTACACGCTGAGAACGACGTCGAAGATCGTCCGCTTCGACCCGCCGACCCACTTCCAGGTCGAGGTCGATGGCGACCTGAGCGGGACCGGCAAGTGGACGCTGGCGCCGAACGAGAACGGCAAGATCCATGTCCGGTTCGACTGGATCGTCCACGCCGACCGGCCGCTGCTTCGCTACCTGACGCCGATCCTGCGCCCGATCTTCCGCTGGAACCACAACTGGTCCGCGGCCCGGGCGAAGGAGGGACTCGAGCCGTTCGCCAGATCCGGCCGCGGTTTTCGTGGCGGCCGTTGATGTAGCCGCCGCCAAATAGTCTCCCCGAGGCATGCCCTCGCTCCAGTCCCGGTTCCCCCGCATCTCCTCTTACGGCTTCCTGTCCGACTGCCACACCGGCGCGCTGGTCTCCCCGCAGGGCGCAGTCGAGTGGCTCTGCCTGCCCCGCTTCGACTCCGCCAGCGTCTTCGGCTCGATCCTCGACCGCAGTGCCGGCTTCTGGCGGATCGGGCCCCCGGGCCTGGTCGCCCCGGTCAGCCGCCGCTACGTCCCGGGCACCAACGTGCTGGAGACCACCTGGATGACCGGCTCGGGCTGGGTCGTGATTCGCGACGGCCTCACTCTCGGCGACTGGCGCCAGGAGAACGACTTCGAGCCGCACCGCCGGCCCCCGCCCGACGACGAGGCCGAGCACATCCTGGTGCGCCAGATCGAGTGCCTCCAGGGAGAGGTGGACATCGAGGTGATCTGCCAGCCGGCCTTCGACTACGGGGCGACACGGCTCGACTGGCAGCGCCGCGGCGACGCCGGCACCGGCGCCGAGGTCGAGCACGGAAACATCCACCTGATCCTCACCGGCGACCTGCCGATGGGCGTCGACGGCACCGACGCGAGGGCCAGACATCGGATGAAGCAGGGCGAGGTCCGCTACAGCGCCCTGAGCTGGGGGGCCGCCCCCCTGCCTCCCGACTCCGCCGAGGACTGCGAGCGGCGCCTGCAGCGCACGATCGACTTTTGGCGCCGCTGGCTCGAGGGCGGCAGCTTCCCCGACCACCCGTGGCGGGACTACCTACAGCGCGCCGCCCTGGTCCTCAAGGGGCTCACCTACAACCCGACGGGCGCGCTGATCGCCGCGCTCACCACCTCGCTCCCGGAGACGCCGCGCGGCGAGCGCAACTGGGACTACCGCTACACCTGGATCCGCGACTCGACCTTCACCCTCTGGGCCCTCCACACACTCGGTCTCGACTACGAGGCCACCGACTTCATGGGCTGGATGGCCGACATCTACCGCGAGAACGTCGCGGAGGCCAAGTACGGGATGCAGATCATGTACGGGATCGGCGGCGAGAAGGACCTGACCGAGACCACGCTCGACCACCTGGGCGGCTACGAGAACGCCAAGCCGGTCCGGATCGGCAACGCCGCCTACAAGCAGCGTCAGAACGACGTCTACGGGGCGTTGCTCGACTCGGTCTACATCCACGCCAAGGTCCAGGACCACCTGCCCCATGAGCTCTGGGAGTCGCTCTGCCGCCAGGTGGAGGCCGCGATCACGGCGTGGCCGGAGCCCGACCAGGGGATCTGGGAGGGGCGCGGCGATCCGAAGCACTACGTCTCGTCCAAGCTGATGTGCTGGGTCGCCGTCGATCGAGGCTGCCGGCTCGCCGACCGGATCGGGGACGAGGACCGGTTGAAGCGGTGGACCGAGGTCTCTCAGCAGATCCGCGAGGACATCCTCGAACACGGAGTCTCCGACCGCGGCGTCTTCCGCCAGCACTACGAGACGGACGCCCTCGATGCCTCCACCCTGCTGGTCCCCCTGGTCCGCTTCCTCCCGCCTCAAGACGAGCGGGTGGTGAACACGGTGAAGGCGATCAGCGAGGAGCTCACCGAGCACGGCCTCGTGCTGCGCTACCGCGTCGACGAGACCGACGACGGCCTCCACGGCGAGGAGGCGAGCTTCCTGATCTGCAGCTTCTGGCTCGCCTCAGCGCTGTCGGAGATCGGCGAGCCGCAGGCCGCGCGCGAGATGTGCGAGAAGCTGCTCTCGATCGCCGGGCCGCTCGGCCTCTATTCCGAGGAGCTCGACGCCAGGACCGGCCGCCACTGGGGCAACTTCCCGCAGGCGTTCACCCACCTGGCATTGATCAACGCCGTCAGCCACGTGATCTCGGACGACCGCGCCGACTCGGCGGACCGCGAGGTCACGGCTGTCCTCACCGAGATGATCTCCCACCAGACGGGCAGCTAGCCCTGGTCCGACTCGGCCGGCGGCACCCGGCCGGCCTCTGTGCCCGGCTCGTGCGCGGGCCCGGCCGGCGAGGCGATGCCGAGCACCCGCATCGCCTTCAGGCCGAGCCCGAGCTTCTCTCTGCCCTCCGTCGAGGTGACGTCGTGACCGCAGAGCTCGCGGGCGCGCTCGAGCCGGTAGCGAATCGTGTGGCGGTGGGTGAAGAGCTGCTGGGCGGTGGCGGCCACGTTGCCGTCGTTGTCGAGGTAGGTCTCGACCGTGCCGACCAGGTCCGTCTCGTACTGCTCGTCGTAGGCGAGCAGCGGCTCGACGGTCTCGGAGTAGAAGCGCTCGAGCTCGGCGGGGTCCTCGCTCATCGCCGGCAGCAGCAGGCGATAGGCGCCCGTGTCCTCGAAGGCGAGCACCCGGGTGCCCTCGGCCTCGCCGACATTCGCCGCCAGCAGGGCCTCCTGGCCTGCGCGGTAGACGTCGACCGGGTCGGCGGCGACGCGGCTCCGCGCGACGCTCACGGTGAAGCCGCTCAGCCCCTGCTCGAGCTCACCGGCCAGCGAGTCGGCCGCCCTCGCCAGGCGCTCGTCGCCGTCCGCCGGGACGACCGCGATCACCTCGGTCCGCTCGCCCTCCGGGTCGCCCTCCGCCGCGAGGGCCCCCGCGCTCACGGCGCGCACCGCCCGCAGCCCGATCGCGAGCACGCGCGCGCGCCATTCGCCCGTCTGCGCGACGTGCGGGACCGCGCGCGCGATCACCACGCCCGTGCCGCCGGACAGGTCGCTGCCGAGCTCGGCCGCGCGAGCTTCGATGTCACCCCGGTCGGTGATCTCACGGCTGAGGAGCGCCCGGACGAAGTCCCCGGCCGCCTCCTCGGTCGCCCACTCCGGCGAGCGGGAGCGCTCGAGCTCCAGCCCGAGCAGGGTCCCGACCATGCGCAGCAGAGCGGCGTCGGGCTCGTCGTCGCCCCGAGGCCGCCAGCGCAGCTCGCCAACCGAACTGTCGGCGACGCGCAACTCGACAGTTTCCACCCCGGCACCACCCGCGAGCAGCTTGCGCTCCTCATCAGGCGAGGCCGTGGCCACCGCGAGTACGTTGCTGGCCCGGTCGATCACCGCGACGCTGGCGTCGAGAGCGCGCCCGGCCGCCCGGGCGACCGCCGGCATGCCTGCGCCGGCTTCGATCGCCGCCGAGAGCTCCTCGAGGCTGCCGGGATCGGCGCGGCGCTCGGCACGCGTCTTCTTCTCTAGAGCCATCCCGAGATCTTGTCCCAGTTGAGGAAGATCACCACGCCCAGCACCAGCCCGACCAGCACCAGCGCGGCCAGGACGAAGAGGGAGAGCATTCCCGCCACCACCTTCTCCCAGACCCGCCCGTAGGAGCCGAGGGCGGGCGCCAGGATGAGGCCGACGAAGGCGGCCACGGAGAGCACCCCGGCGATGCCGAAGAGGTAGTACTCAGTGCCCAGCGCCAGCACCGGCGCCAGGATCGAGCTGAGGGGCCCGTTCATGACGCCGGGGATTGTCGCGGATGTAGCTCACGATCAGCACCACGGCGGCGGTGGCCGAGAAGCAGGAGACGCCGAGCGCCCATCCCGCGCTGACGTCGCTGAGCCAGTGCACGCGGAGGTAGACGCGAGTCAACCCGATCAGGCCGGCGAGCCCGATCCCTGCCGCGATCAGCAGTGTCCGCCTGGCGATGCTCGGCATCAGTCTGATCGCGAGGGTGATCGCCAGCCAGGCGTAGAGCGTCGAGTAGGCGGCATGCCCGCTCGGGAAGGCCGAGCCGCTGGCCGAGACCTGCGGGTCGGGCGGGCGTGGGCGGTCGGTCCACGACTTGATCCCGTGAACCAGCAGGATGATCAGCACCATGCCGACGACGAGGGCCCAGAACTCCATCCAGCGCCGCCGCCACGCGAGGATCGCGGCCGCGATCGCCGCAAGCGGCCAGGTGATCCAGCCCGAGCCGAGGTCCGTGACGACCTTGGCGACATGAACCAGCCAGTCGGCGTTCAGGTCGTTGGCGACGTTGAGCGCCGTCTGGTCGCCGGGCGTCGGCCCCGGATCGCCTGAGATCACCGACCAGTAGGCGATCAGGACGAAGAGGCCGACCGAGAGGGCAGCCAGGAGCGAGGTGAGCTCGAGGCCGAGACCGCCCGGCGTCAGCCGCCGGCCGAGGAAGGCGAACTGCGGCTGCAGCCGCCGTCCCAGCGCCACAACCGGGCGCAGCGCGGGCCGCTTCTCCATCTCCCCAACCATCTTCCGGCGGTTGTCCGGGTCGCGGAGGAACCGGTACACCACAACGATGGCGACGACGACCCCGACGACGATCCCGAAGACCAGCAACCCCTTGCCGACCGCGTTCGTCACGGCGTCGAGGCTCTGGGCCGCGAAGTACCCGGCCAGGATCAGGCCCGTGGACCAGAGGCCGGTCCCGAGGATGCTGAACGGGGCGAAGTCCCGATACCGCATCCGGCTGCTGCCGGCGATGAACGGGGCGAGGGCGCGCACCAGGCCGATGAAGCGGCCGATCAGGATCGTGCGGCCCCCGTACCGCGAGAAGTAGTCCTCCACCTGCCTGAGCCGCTGTTCGGTGATCCGGAATCGCCTTCCGTGCCGGACGAGGAAGCTGCGGCCGAGCCTGGAGCCGAGCATGAAGCTGGCCGAGTCGCCGGCGAAGGCGCAGAACCAGGTGATCCCGAGGATCAGGGGGAGCGAAATGTCGCCCTGTTGCGCGACCGCCCCCCCGAGCATCACCGTGAACTCGCCGGGCGCGATCAGCCCGACGAACGCCCCCGTCTCGAGGAAGGCGAGTCCGCCGACGAGCAGGTAGGTCCAGGCGCCGAGCCCCTGCGAGAGGTCACGGATCACCTTCTCGAGGTCGAGGTGCGGGAGGTGATTCCGGAAGATCAGGAAGGCGATGAAGGCCGCCAGCACCAGCCCGCGCCGCACCCACTTCCAGCTGATCCTCCGGTCTTTCACTGCCCCAGTGGGCCCGTGGCGGTGACCTCCGGGAAGCTCGCGCGCAGCTCGCCCGCTGCCGCTTCCGCGTCTGCCTCGGTCGAATAGAGGCCGAAGGCCGTCGGGCCGGAACCGGTCACCATCGCGTGGCCGGCGCCCGCCTCCTCGAGCGCGCGGAGGGCCTCCTCGATCTCGGGGCGGAGCGAGATCGCCGCGGGCTGCAGGTCGTTGACCAGGTTCTCGCGGTAGTCGAGCGGCGACCCGCCCTCGTCGACGGCGTCGCGCAGGCGCCGGCGGATCGCCTCGAGCTCTGAATCCCCACGCGGCGTGCCGAGCCTGTCGGCCTCCGCGTAGACGTCGGCGGTCGCGAGCCCCTCAGCCTGCGGGATCAGGACGACGCCGTGCCCGGCCGGCGGAGGAGCCGGCTCGATCACCTCACCGGCGCCCGCGACCAGGCAGGGGCGGGGCTGAAGCTGGGACGGGACGTCGGCCCCGATCCCGGCGGCGATGGCCCGCAGACCGTCGACCTCCCCCATCGCCAGGCGCAGCACGGCGGCCGCATCGGCGCTGCCGCCGCCGAGCCCGGCGGCGACCGGCACCCGCTTGGTCACCTCGATGCGGAGCCTCGGCCCGTCCCAGCCGTGCTCCCGGAGCGCCGCCAGGGCCCGAGCCGTGAGGTCGGGCCCCTCGATGCCCTCGATGATCACCTGGTCGGTGTCCGCCGCCTCCAGTCTCAGCTCGTCCGCGAGCCGCAGCGGCTCGAACAGCGAGCGGATCTCGTGCAGGCCGTCGTCCCGGCGCGAACCGACGTAGAGGCAGAGGTTGAGCTTGGCCGGGGCCGTCACGGTCCCGGGAAGGTCCGGGCTCATCCCTCGCCGGCCTCCCGCTGCAGCGCCTCCGCCAGCCGCACGAATTGATCCGGTGAGAGCGCCTCCGCCCTTGCATTGGCCGGCTTGCCGATCGACTCCAGGGCACGACGCGCCGGCTTCAGGCTGCCGGCCCGATTGAGCTCGAGCGAGCGGGCCAGGGACTTGCGCCGGTGGGCGAAGGCGAGGCGGACGATCGCGGCGAGCTCCGGATCGGCGCCTGCTCCCTTCCGGCGCAGGCACATCAGCGCCGAGCCAACCCTTGGCCGGGGGACGAACACCGCCGGGTCCACCGTGCGCAGCATCGTCACCTCGCAGGCGAGCTGCACGAGCACGCTCGCCGAGCCGTACTCGCGCGTGCCGGGCTCCGCGCGGAGCCGGTCGCCGATCTCGCGCTGGACCATCACCACCCACTCGTCCAGCGACGGAAGCTCGGCGATCGTCCGCACCAGCAGCGGCGTCGCGATCGAGTAGGGCAGGTTGGAGACCATCCGGTTGGGGGCGGGATCGAGCGCCGTGAGGTCGGCCTTCATCGCGTCCTCCCAGGTGAGGTCCACGTTGCCGAGCTCGTCGGCGAGCGGCTCGAGCTGCTCGCGCAGGCGCTGGTCGAGCTCGAGCACGTGCACCCGCTTGACGGCGGGTGCCAGGCGCTCGGTGAGCGCGCCGCCGCCCCCGCCGACCTCCAGGACCACGTCCTGCTTCGACACGCCCGCCTCGCGGACGATGGCATCGAGCAGGTTGGGATCGGCGAGGAAGTTCTGGCCCAGCCGGCGCGGCGAGGAGTCCGGCGGCCTTCCGCCCCTCACCACCCGAAGACTCTCGCGGCGTTCGCCTCCACGATGCGTTCGAGCTCACCGTACGGGACGCCGCGGACCTCGGCGAGCCGCTCCGCCGTTGCGACCACATTCGCGGGCTGATTCGGCTTTCCCCGCACCGGCTGAGGGGCGAGAAACGGCGAGTCCGTCTCCACCAGCACGCGGTCCGAGGGCACCAGCGCGGCGGCCTCGCGGATCGAGCCGGCTTTCGGGTAGGTGAGGTTGCCCGCGAACGAGCAGTACCAGCCCCGCTCGGCGGCGCGCTCGGCCCAGCGCGGGCCCACCGAGAAGCAGTGGAGGATCACGCCCAGCCCATCGCCCTGATCGGCCAGCGTCTCGAACGCCTCCGAGACCGCCTGCTCGGAGCCCTCGCGGTCGCGCAGGTGGATGACGACCGGCTTGCCGGTCCGCCGAGCGATCGCGATCTGCGCCGAGAACGCCCGCCGCTGGTCGTCCGGGTCGGAGCGGTCTCGGTAGAAGTCGAGCCCGGTCTCCCCCACCGCCACCACACCGGGACGCGCGCAGAGCTCCTCGATCGCAGCCGCCGCGGCGTCGTCGAAGCCGCCAGCCGAGTTGGGGTGCCGCCCGACCGACGCAAACACATCATCGTTGCGCTCAGCGGATGCGACCGCCTCAGGGTTCGAGTCCTCCCCGAGGCCGACGTTGAGGATGCGTCCCACGCCCGACCCATGGGCCGCGTCGACCAGCTCCGCCTCGGCCGGCTCGCAGAGCCCGAGGTGAGCGTGGGAATCGATCACCGGGGCTAGGGCCCCAGGCTCCCCTGGATGAAGCTGACGAAGCTTGCAACCCGGGTGTGGAGCGACGGGAACCCGTGAAGCCCACAGCGGACGAAGAAGAACGGATCGCGCTTCGTCGGCGAGGAGCTCGCCTCGGTGATGCCGATCAGCTTGGGCCCCGTCGGGGTGCGCGCGACCAGCGGGCCGCCACTGTCGCCCTCGCAGATCGTCTTGTTCACCTTCCGTCGCAACACGTGCGCACGCAGGCGACGGGTCACCCTCCCCGCCCTGCTGCCCGCGTCACAGAGCGTCGACGGCGGGAGCAACCCGCAGCGGCGGATGATGACATCGGCGGCTGTGAGCAGGCCGATGCGCGGCTTGCCGACGATCAACGGGTTGCGGTCGCCGAAGCCGGCCGTCTGGAGAGGCGCGCCGGGCTGCGTGAAGGAGGCGTCCTCGGCCGCGCTCGCGAGCGCAATCGGCGCCGCGGTGGTCGCGTTCCGCAGCGTCAGCACCGCGAGGTCGTTGACGAACCCGTTCGTGAAGCCCGGCGCGAGCGCCGCCGAGGTCACAGTCAGAACGTCGCCGCCCGCGAAGGCGGCGGTGGAGTTGGCCCTGACCAGCATCGTCGCCGGATTGCCGACGCAGTGGGCGGCCGTCAACACCTTGGTGGGCGCGATCACCACGCCGGAGCAGAGCGAGTTCGGTGTGAACACGGCGACGGTGAACCCCCAGTCGGTCAGGGTCGCGACGTTGCCGCCGATCACGCTCGGGCGGGCGCGCGGCGCCCTCGCGGCGGCCGGCCCGGCGAGCAGGCCGAACAGCCCGACGGCGCACAGCAGGGCGGCGCCGATCCTGGCGAGTCGAGACAGCATCGCGACTCAGGCTAGACGAGCTAGCGCTTGAATCTGAAGCCCATCGTGACCGAGTCGACGGCGCCGGTGGTCGCGTCGGTTGCGGTCAGCGTCTCGGTCAGGTGGAAGCGTCCGGGGAACTGGTTCATCAGCTTGAGCAGGATGCCCTTCTTCTTCAGCGTGATGAACAGGCCGAACTGCTGTCCGCCGGGAAGGGCCCGCCTGAGTCCGCGAAGTTGGCGTGGCCGCCGAGCCCCTTCAGGACCGCCGTCCCGGTGACGTTGCACGACGCGGTGCAGACAGCAAGCGGATCGAGCACGCGCTGGACGCGGAGCTTGCCGGTGGTGACGAAGTTGATCAGCGTCCCTGACTTGTGGGCGACCGGGCCATTGCCGGCGACCGCGCCGGACGCCGGCAGCAGCAGCACGCCGGTTACGGCCAGCGTCGCCGCGATGCCGCCGAGTCGAGGCTTCCTGCTCATCGATTCCTCCCTGCTTTTCGCGAACGGTTACGGGACCGACCCTACCACTGCCCTCGGGACCGCCTAGCTGTCGAGCTTGGGGAAGAGCGGGGCGAGCTCACCGAGCGTTTGGCCGCCCTCGCGCGAGCCGAACTCGGCCAGCTCGCGCCCGGGCTCGCCGAGTGCCTCGAGCAGCCGGCCAGTCGTCTCGGGCATGTACGCGTGCAACAGGAGGGTCGCAACCCGCAGACCCTCAGCCAGCCCGTAGAGGACCGCATCAAGCGCCGCTTCCTCCGGCAAATCACGGGTCGCGCTGTCGCGCGCCCTCGCATTATCGGGGGCGGCTTGGGCTTCGCGCTTAGCCAAGTCCCACGGTCGTCGCTCTTCCACGTACTGGTTGAGTCGGCGCACCAGCCGCCAGATCTGATCCAGGGCCAGGGTGAGCTCGGCCTCGTCCAGTAGAGCGCGAACCTTCTCCGGCGCCCCCTCGAGGTCGCGCGCAAGCTCCACCTCGGCCTCCGCCTCGGGGACCTTCCCGTCGCGGTAGCGCCCGATCATCGAGAGCACGCGGTTCGCGAGGTTGCCGTACTGGTCGGCGAGCTCGGTCTCGTAGCGGGACTCGAAGCCCGCCGGGGAGATCTGCCCGTCCTGGCCGAAGGAAACCTCGCGGAAGCAGTAGAAGCGCAGGGCGTCGGCGCCGAACTTGGCGATCACCTCGTCCGGGTCGAGCACGTTGCCGAGGGACTTCGACATCTTGTGGCCCTCCATCAGCAGGTAGCCGTGGATGAACATCCGCTGCGGTACCTCGATCTCCGCGGCCATCAGGAAGGCGGGCCAGTAGACGGCGTGGAACTTGAGGATGTCCTTGGCGAGGATGTGGAAGGGCGGCCAGAACTTCTCGGTGACGTCCTTTCCGGTCCCGTAGCCGAGCGCCGTGTAGTAGTTGAGCAGGGCGTCGAACCAGACGTAGATCACCTGGTCGGTGTCCCATGGCACCGGGACGCCCCACTTCAGCGTCGGTCGCGAGAGGGAGACATCCTGGAGGCCCTGCTTGATGAAGGAGACGGCCTCGTTGCGCCGGAACTCCGGGATGACGAAGTCGGGACGCTCCTCGTAGAGGCGCTCGAGGTCGCCCTGGAACTTGGAGAGGGCGAAGAACCAGTTGTCCTGCTTCTCGCGGGTCAGCGGGATCTTGTGGATCGGGCAGGTGTTGCCGGGACCGAGCTCCGACTCGGTCTTGAAGTCGGCGCAGCGGGGGCAGTACCAGCCCTCGTACACCCCCTCGTAGACGTGCCCGTTGTCGTAGACCCGCTGGACGATCTCCTGGACCCGCTTCATGTGGCCCTCGTCCGTCGTCCGGATGAAGAAGTCGTTGGACGCGTTGATCTTCGCCGCCATCTCCTTGAAGCGCGGGGCGAGGCGGTCGCCGAGCTCGCGCGGCGTCGTGCCCTCGGCCTCCGCCTGCTGGGTGACCGGCTCGCCGTGCTCGTCCGTGCCGGTCAGGAAGAAGACGTCCTCTCCGCGCTGGCGGTGGTGCCGGGCGAGGATGTCCGCCGCGATCGTCGAGTAGGCGTGCCCCAGATGCGGCTCGCCGTTGACGTAGTAGATCGGGGTGGTGACGTAGAAGCTCAGGCCGGGGAGCCTAGAGAAGCTTCTCCTGCCCCTTGGCCCCGCCGCTCGAGCGGCGTCGCCGCGGGATGCCGGCCGCCTCGGTGAGCGCCTCCTCGACATCGGCCAGGATCGCCCGCTCCGAGCGCGAGGCGACGATCGGCTCCGCCAGGTCGTCGACGTGCACGTAGGTCCGCCGACCCTCGCCGCGGTCCTTGGGGTCGAGCGGCACCAGGGCATAGATCCGGTCGGCGCGGGCGAACTTCCCGTAGCCGAGGGACACCATGCGTGGCTCGCGCTTTGCCATCGGTTAGTTCCAGCTTAGACGCGGGAATTACACCGGTCTTCGATGCAGTTCTGGACCGAGCACCGGGCGGCGGCGATCGCCGGCCTGGCCGGCTTCGTCGCGATCGTCGGCGTCGCCGGCTGGCTTGTGCTGCGCAATCCCGGCGGGTCCTCTCAGCCGACCGCCCAGACCACGACCACCGCCCAGGCCCCCGCGCCGCCCCAGACCACGAATTGGCCGACCTACGGCCTCAATCCGCAGCGGACCCGCTACCTGCCCAGCGACGCGGTGAAGCCGCCGTACAAGGTCGCCTGGACCTACGACGCGCAGCACCTGATGGAGTACTCGCCCGTCGTCGTCGGCCAGACGCTCTACGGGATCGACAACAACGGCCAGGCCTTCGCGCTCAACGCACGCAGCGGCAAGCAGCGCTGGCGGCGCGACGTGGCCACGCTTAACGCCTCGTCGCCTACCTACGGCGACGGCCGGCTCTACATCTCCAACCTCGAGCCCGGCCAGGTGCAGGCCCTGAACGCACAGAACGGCAAGGTCGTCTGGCGGCATCCGCTTCCGGGACGGACCGAGTCGACCCCGCTGCTGGTCGGAGGTGAGGTGATCGTGGGCTGCGAGTGCGGCTCGGTCTACGCCCTAAATGCTCGCACCGGAGTGGAGCTGTGGAGCACGGCCGTTGGCGGGGCGGTCAAGGCGTCCCCTGCCTTTGACCACGGCACGGTCTTCGTCGGCGACTACGGCGGTCAGATGACCGCAATGCGGGCGAGCAACGGATCCGTCGTCTGGACGGCGAGCGCGGGCGACAGCATCTACGGCACCGCCGCAGTCGCGTTCGGCGAGGTCTACGCCGGCGATCTGAGCGGCGGCTTCCATGCCTGGAGCGAGGGGAGCGGCTCGCAGGACTGGAGCACCTCCACCGGGGGCTACGTCTACAGCGCCGCCACCGCCGCGAAGGTGCCCGGCACCCCGCCGACCGTCTACTTCGGCTCCTACGACGGCACGGTCTACGCCCTCGACGCCCGCTCCGGCAGCACCCGCTGGACCCGCTACGTCGACGGGCCGGTCTCGGGCGCGGGAAGCATGGTCGGCGGCGTCTTCTACGCGGGCGACCTGAAGACGACCCAGACCTGGGGGCTGCGCGCCCGCGACGGCAAGGTCGTCTTCCAGTCGCGCGACGGCGCCTACAACCCCGTGATCTCGGACGGGAGGCGCCTCTACCTGACGGGCGTCAACACGATCTACTCGCTGCACCCCGCCCATGGCCGGGCCGTGCACGGCTTCGTCAAGCGATCGCGCAACCTCGCCGGTTAGCGCCTCGGCTCCCGCCCGGTGATCCCCTTGTACAGGTCGTTGGCCGGCACCCCGGTGAGCGCCGAGACGACGCTCGCCGCCGCTCGCGGCCGCGCGCCCGC
This sequence comes from uncultured Solirubrobacterales bacterium, assembly GCA_963725475.1. Lineage (GTDB taxonomy): Bacteria > Actinomycetota > Thermoleophilia > Solirubrobacterales > 70-9 > DASUPK01. The sequence continues at coordinate 104,068 of CAVRYR010000005.1, forward strand.
GCGGATCAGCCCGCGGAGGGCGTCGGTCGCGAAGCCGATGTCGGCGGTGCCGCGTTCCGCGGCGGGGCCGATCACGACGATGATCTCGCCACGCGCCTCGTCGCGGAAGCGCCGGGAGAGCTCGCCGAGCGTGCCGCGGGCGACCTCCTCGTGGAGCTTGGTGAGCTCGCGGCAGACGGCCGCCGGGCGGTCCGGGGCGAGCTGGGCGAGCGCCCGCAGCGACTCCGGCAGCCGCCGCGGGGACTCGAAGGCGATCAGCGTCTCCGTCGCCTGCAGCACGCGCTCGAGCTCGCCCGTCCGTCTCGGCAGGAAGCCCTGGAAGCGGAAGCGATGAGTGGGCAATCCCGAGGCGACGAGCGCGGTGATCACCGACGACGGCCCTGGCAGCACCTCGATGTCGAGGTCGCGGTCGATGCACGCTCGGATCAGGCGGAAGCCGGGATCAGAGATCGCGGGCGTGCCTGCGTCGGAGACCAGCGCGACGTTGTCGCCTCGCTCGATCCGCTGCGCCAGCTCGCGGGCGCGCTCGGCTTCGTTGCCCTCGTGGTAGGAGACCAGGCGGAGCGCCTGGATCTCGAGCCGCTCGAGCAGCAGGCCGGTGCGGCGGGTGTCCTCACAGGCGATCACGTCGGCCTCGTAGAGGGCCCGGCGCGCCCGGAGGGTGATGTCCTCCAGGTTGCCGATCGGGGTGGGGCAGACGACCAGCTTGCCCGGCACAGCTCAGCCCTTCCTGTCGAGCTCGATCAGGGCCATCGCCGCCGCCCCGATCATGCCCGCCTCCGGCCCCAGCTCCGCCAGCTTCACCGGCCTCTCGTTCTGCGGCGGCAGGGCGCGCGCTCTGAGCTCCTCCCGCGCCGGATCGAGCATGAGATCGCCTACCACCGAGACGCCGCCGCCGATCACGAACACATCTGGGTCGAAGATGTTGGCGAGGCTCGCCAGCGCGACGCCGAGGTGACGGCCCGCCCCCGCTACGACCTCCGTCGCCAGCGGGTCGCCGTTCATCGCCAGCTCGGTCACGGTCTTGCCGACGATCGGCCCCGCGGCGAGCGCCTTGCCGAGCGCGGAGTCGGGCTGTCGCTGGGCCGCCGCCGTGCCCTCCCGGGCGAGCGCCGTGCCCGACGCGTAGGTCTCGACGCAGCCGTGGTTTGGGCAGTTGCCCTGGCAGGGCAGCCCGTCCTCCACGATCACGATGTGGCCGAGCTCAGCGGCCGCCCCGGTGGAGCCGCGGTAGACCTCGCCACCCAGGATCAGCCCGCCGCCGATGCCGGTCCCAATGGTCAGCATCACGACGTTCTGTGCCCCGCGGCCGGCCCCGTACAGGTGCTCCGCAAGCGCGGCCACGTTCGCGTCGTTGTCGACGAAGACCGGCAGCCCGATCCGCTCCTGCATCAGATCCCGGAGTGGCACATCGGAGATCTCGAGATTGACCGCCTGTACCGCGAGTCCACGGTCGTGGTCGATCGTCGCCGGGATGCCGAGCCCCGCGGCGAGCACGTCCGGCCTCGCGTCCTTCGCCTCCTGCAGCTCCCGTGCCAGATCCTCGACCAGCCTGTCCTCGCTCAACCCCACCGACGACTCCCTGCCCTCGTACCGGACCTGGCGCTCGGAGTCGACGACGCCGACGAGCATCTTCGTCCCGCCGAGGTCGACGCCGATCGACTCGCGCGCGCTCAACGTCGATGGCGGTCCGGCGGCGGCATGCGTAAGTATTGATATCCCATGTCTCCGCAGGGAGATGATCGGCCGCCGAAGCGGTCCGGGGGCTCCGAGGGCGGCGGGAAGCCCAACGAGCCCAGTCAGCCCGGCGGGTCCGGGGGCAAGGGCACGCCCAAAGGCAAGTCGCGGAAGCCCGAGTACACGGTCTACGGGCGCGGCGGCCGCAGCGGCCAGAAGCGCCAGCCGCCCGCGCGCAAGAAGCCCGAGGGGAAGAAGCCGGGAGGCGGGCGGGAGCGGCCGCCGTACCGGGTCTACCGCTCGCGGCCGAGCCTGCGCGACCGCTTCCGCAAGCCGAGCCTGGACAGCATCCGCCGCGAGTCGGCGGGCGGCGGCGGCGGCATCCGCGGCTTCTTCGGCCGGCTCACCGGCGGCAAGCGCCCGTGGCTGCGCTGGATCCTGATCTTTGCGGTCGGCTGGCTGTTGCTCAGCTTCATCACCTTCGCGATCTCCGCCCAGATCCAGAAGGGCAAGCTGCCGCAGTCTGCCAAGGACGCTCTGTCGGGAGGACCGGCCGTGCTCGCCGGCCAGAACATCCTCATCCTCGGCGGCGACCGGCGCGGCAAGACCCAGCACAACGCGAACGGCACCGAGGGCCAGGGGCCGCCGCGCGCGGACACGATCATGGTTCTGCACGCCTCGCTCACCTCGTTCCGGAAGCTCTCGATCCCCCGCGACAGCTACGCGGCGATCCCGAACTGCGGCGAGCAGAAGATCAACGCCTCCCTCGCCTGCAACACCCGCAGCACCAACGGCAACCCCGCCGAGACGATCAAGACCGTCGAGAACTTCCTCGGCATCGACATCAACCACATCGTGATCGTTGACTTCGACGGCTTCGCCAGCTTCATCAACACGCTCGGCGGGGTGACCATCGACGTGCCGGACACGAACGGCCCCAAGGACGACAGCGCCGTCGTTTGCGGCGACGTCGACGGCGGCAAGAAGCAGGGCGGCGTCTCGCTGAAGCTGCCGCCCGGCGAGGTGACGCTGCAGGGCGACAAGGCGCTCGCCTACGCGCGGATCCGGCACAACAACTGCGACCCCTCCGAGGACGACCGCGACCGGGCCGCCCGGCAGCAGGAGGTCCTGAACGGGATCAAGGGCCGCCTCACCAGCATCACCCGCTTCCCCTACAACTTCGTCAAGGGGCCCTGGATCGGCTGGAACGCCCCGAAGGCGTTCATCAGCGACATGGGCGGCTTCACCCTCCCCCAGGTCGCGATTGCGGCGATCCTCGGGGGCAGCGGCGAGACCAACGTGCTCGGCGGGAACAAGGGAGCGATCTCCTCCGGCCCCGGCGGCAGCCTGTTCATCCCGCAGGGCGCGTGCGAGGACGCGGTCAAGGAGCTGCTCGGCGGCGATCCTCCGCACACGCCGGAGTGCTCGCCGGGCTAGCCCCACCCCGGTGCGTCCGCTTATGACCGCATGCCCCCGCTACCAACTTGGTAGCGGGGAACCACCGCCTTCCAAACGGCAGCGCCTGGCCTTCCACCGATAGGGGGTGTTACGGGGACCGCTGCTTCGCATGGAAAGCAGCGGTCTTCACGAGATACTGCGTGGCCTGTACGCGGGCGCCACCGACATGGACAAACAGGCGCTTATCCGGGCCTGCCCGAGTTGATCGCACAAACCTGCGATCCCGAGATCGAATGGGTCGAGGATCCACGGCGAGCCGACAGGCGCGTCTACCGGGGGCACGAGGGCGTGCGCGAATCCTTCGAGCGCTGGCTTGAGAACTTCGAGGAGTACGGAGTCGACGTCGAGCGGATGGTCGACTGCGGGGAGATGGTCCTCGTGGTCGGTCGGGAACAAGGTCGCGGGAGCCTGAGCGGCGCAGGTATCAGCCAGCGGATCTATCCGTCTACACCTGGGATGTGGCGAGCTACGGTCGAGCACTCAGTTCAGCCCGCAGACCTCGAAGCCGTAGCCCTGGGCGATGGCCTCCGCCTTTGCGGTGACTTCGCCGATGCGTCGTTGCAGCCTTCGAATCTCCCTGGCATCCAGATCGTCGTAGGCCTGGGCCCATTCGTCAATCACGCTCGCCTCAGCAGCGACAATCGACACGATGGACCTGAGCGTGCCGACCCCCGTGGAGGGGGGGTCGAGGGCCTGCAGTTCCCGCTTCTCCGCCATCAGGTTGTCGCTCGCCTTGCGAAGAAGACCAGCGACTTGATGGGCCTTTTCCGAGTTGAGGAGACCCAACTCCTTGGCCTGGCTTTCAAGGTCTTCCCGTCGGGACTGGTGGTTGTGACAGATCACGTCGGCCTGGGCGATGAACTCGGCCTTTGAGAGCGGCTGCCCGCTCTGTTGAGTCGCCACTTGGCTCACCGTCTCGGTGGACCCCCCGCCGCAGCCGCTGGGCGTGACAAGCGGAATCAGGAGGAGTAGCAAGGCGATGCGTCGCACCGCATTCAACCTACCTGGGGTTCAGCGCCAGGGCAGAGGCCCTCGAAGCCGCCGGACTGCGTGAGTAGCCGCTCGCCATCGCTTTGGACGAGAAGCGGCGGTTCTGTCAGTGCGTCAGTCCGAGCTGGAGCTGCTCTTCGCCTTGTCCGAGCCCTTCGAGCTCGAGTTCGCCGAGTCGCCCGACCCCGAGTCGCTCGACGACGAATCCCCGTCCTTGCCCGCGCCCCGATTCGGCCTTGCCGGCGTAGTCGGTCGAGTAGAAGCCCGATCCCTTGAAGTGGACCGCCACCGGGTGGAAGACGCGCTCGACCGGCGCGCCGCACTGCCTCGCAGGTCTCGACGGGATCGTCGGACATCCTCTGCACCACCTCGAAGGTGTGCCCGTTCTCGCAGCGGTACTCGTAGATCGGCATCGGGGGCAAGAGGGTAGTGGGCGGCGGGGCCGGGCACGGCAGGAGAGCGTCCGTTTACGCTCCTGCCATGGTCGAGCTCAAGCTCGAAGAGATCGTCGCGCTCTGCAAGCGCCGCGGATTCATCTTTCCGGCGTCGGAGATCTACGGCGGCTTCGCCAACACCTACGACTACGGGCACTACGGCGTCCTGCTCAAGAACAACGTGAAGGGCGAGTGGTGGCGGGCGATGATCCAGGAGCGCGACGACATCGTCGCGCTCGACTCCGCGATCATCCAGAACCCGAAGGTCTGGGAGGCGTCCGGGCACCTCGCCGGCTTCACGGACCCCCTGGTCCAGTGTCTTGGCGAGTGCAAGCGTCGCTTTCGCGAGGACGACCTGCGCGAGGAGCAGCTCGGAGCCGAGGACGCGGAGGGCGAGATCCGCTGTCCGGTGTGTGGCGGCGAGCTCTCCGAGCCGCGCCAGTTCAACCTGATGTTCGAGACCTACGTCGGTCCCGTGCACGACGAGTCCAACAAGGCATACCTGCGCCCGGAAACCGCACAGGGGATCTTCATCAACTTCAAGAACGTCCTGCAGTTCTCCCGCAGGAAGCCACCGTTCGGGATCGCCCAGATCGGCAAGTCGTTCCGCAACGAGATCACCCCCGGCAACTTCATCTTCCGGACCCTCGAGTTCGAGCAGATGGAGATGGAGTTCTTCGTGCCGCCGGCGGAGGCATCGGCGTGGCACGAGAGCTGGATGGAGGAGCGGATGCGCTGGTACACCGACCTCGGCATCCGCCCGGACCAGCTCCGCCTGCGCGCCCACGGCCCGGACGAGCTCTCCCACTACTCCAGCGCGACCTCCGACATCGAGTACCTCTTCCCGATGGGCTGGTCCGAGCTCGAGGGGATCGCCAACCGCGGCGACTTCGACCTCACCCAGCACGCCAAGTTCTCCGGCGAGAAGCTCGAGTACGTCGACTCGGCGTCCGGCGACCGCTACGTCCCCCACGTGATCGAGCCCGCGGCAGGCGTCGACCGCGCCATGCTCGCCTTCATTGTCGACGCCTACGAGACCGAGGAGGTCGAGGGCCGCGAGCGCACCGTCCTGCGTCTCCATCCGAAGCTCGCGCCGATCAAGGTCGCCGTCCTGCCGTTGGTCAACAAGGACGGCCAGCCCGAGAAGGCGCGGGAGGTCTACGAGGAGCTGCGCAGGCTGATGCCGGCCGAGTACGACACCGGCGGGTCGATCGGCAAGCGCTACCGGCGCCAGGACGAGATCGGCACGCCCTGGGGCGTCACGGTCGACCACCAGACCATGGACGACGACACCGTCACCCTGCGCGACCGCGACTCGCTCGACCAGTCCCGGATCGCGATCTCGGAGCTCGCCGGCGAGCTGACGCGCCGCCTGGCCGAGCCCTGGACGAGCCCCAAGCTCGGCGCCGCAGCCTAGGAGTACCCCCGTTTGAGATAGAAGGCAAGTCGTGAACGCGCGCCGAGCATCGGCGTCTTCGTCCTGGCGACTCCGAGCTCGCCTTCGCGGCGCTCGCCGCCTTCACCGCACTCACGCTGCTCCTCAACGCGCGTCCGCCGGTGCCCAGCGCTCGCCCCGGCTGATCCGCTCCTGGCCGACCCAGGCGAAGTCCATCGCCGCCTGAATCGACCTCCTCGCGCGGCACCTTGCGGTGCAGGTCCCACCAGTCCGCGAGCGACTGCATCGCGCCCGACCATCTGCTGGGCGATCATCTCGACCATCTGCGGCAGCTTCGGGAAGTCGAGCCCCCGCCGCGCCGCCTCCTCGCTCATCAACTGGGCGATCGCGGCGGCGACCTGATCGCGCAGGCGATCGAGCCTCACCGCCACATCGGGATCGGCGGCGTTCCGGAACATGATCCGCCAGGCGCCGCGCCGCTCCTCGACGAAGCCGAAGAACGCCTCGAGCCCGGCGCGCATCCGCGGCCTCTCCGGGCTCCGCCCCCGCGACGGCGCCGCTGATCCGCTCGATCAGCTCGTCGACGTGCATCTCCAGCATCGCCAGGTAGAGCTCACGCTTGGAGGAGAAGTGCTCGTAGAGCAGCGCCTTGGAGACTCCGGCCCGCTCGGCCACCGAGTCCAGCGAGGTCTCGTGGTAGCCGGTGTCGGCAAAGGCGCCGCGGGCCGCGTCGAGGATCGCCGCACGCCGGTCCGCGGCGCTCATCCGCGAACGGGTGGCCGCCCTCGCGCTCCTCTTCTTTGTGATCGATGTCACCGTATTAACTGACTGGTCAGTCAGTTACTATAGAGCTCGATCGGCGGCGGTGTGCCTGGCCGCCACTAGAGCGAAGGAGGAACCGATGTCGGTCGCGGAAAAGAGCATCGCCGGGCAGATCACCTACGACGACCTCTACCGCCGCTGGGAGGAGGGCAACTGGAAGTCGACCGAGCTCGACTTCTCGCAGGACCGGCAGGGCTGGGAGTCGCTCAACGAGATCCAGCGGAAGTCAGCGCTCTGGATCTACTCGATGTTCTTCTACGGTGAGGACGCGGTCACCGACGGCCTCTCCCCCTACATCGAGGCCGCCCCGAAGGAGGAGCAGAAGTACTTCCTCGCCACCCAGCAGGTCGACGAGGCCCGCCACGCCGTCTTCTTCCACCGCTTCTTCAAGGAGGTGATCGGCGTCGAGGGAGACATCGCCGACGGCCTCGACTTCACGCGCTCGCAGCTCGGCTGGGGCTATCGCAACGTCTTCGGCCGTCTCGAGCGGATGGTCGAGGAGCTCCAGCCAGGACCGCTCGCTGCCCAAGTTCGCCCAGGCGATCACGCTCTACCACATGGTGATCGAGGCGGCCATGGCCCAGCCCGGCCAGCACTTCATCGAGGATTTCTTCGCCAAGGCCGGAACGATGCCCGGCTTCAGCGCCGGCATGGAGAAGCGTCTCCCGCGACGAGCAGCGCCACATCGGCTTCGGCGTCAAGGTGCTCTCCGAGCTCTTCGCCGAGTCCGAGGAGTGCAAGGAGGCAGCCTCCGAGCTGCTGCGCGAGGTTCTGCCCTGGGTCACCGGCGTGTTCGTCCCGCCCGGCTGGGACGAGCGCTACACCACCGAGTACGGCTTCACCCTCGAGCAGATCTACGCCTTCGGCATGAAGTCGGTGGAGATGAAGTGGAAGGCGACCGGATACCCGCTGCACGAGATGCCCGGCGTCTACCCCTTCGACCCCGAGATGCCCCACGAGGAGCGCGCTCAGCGCCAGATCAAGCTGCTGCGCGCCGGCGTCATGGGCGAGCCCAACGGCAAGCCGGAGGTCGAACCCCGAGGTTGAGGACATCCTCTTCGACATCGTGGCCCGCTCGGCCCGCACCGACGCCGTCGACCGACCGGTGACGATCCAGTGGAAGTTCGAGGACGCCGAGCCCTGGCACGTCCGCATCGACAACGGCTCGACCAGCTCGGCCCCTGGCCTCGCGGACGATGCAGACGTCACCCTGCGGACGACCTGGGCCGACTGGGTCGACGTCTCGGTGCGCGGCCAGGACGCGCGCCGGGCGATGCTGCGCCGCAAGATCAAGCCGCGCGGCTCGCTGCGACAGCTGGCGCGGATGCCGAAGATCTTCCCGCCGCGGCCGCAGCCGGTGGAGTAGTTACGGACCCTTCTCCCAGGAGCTTGCGCTTCTGGGCCTCGAACTCGGCGTCGGTGATCTTGCCGGCGTCGCGCTGCTGGTCGAGGTGGGCGACCTGATCGAGCGGGTCCTGCTTGGGAGGCGAGATGCCGCCGCCGAAGCCGCCCGCGTTCGGGATCGGCATCACCCCGCCGAGGATGGAGAGGATCTTCTCCTGCAGGCCCGGCACGCTCGCGGCGTTGATCGTCTGGCCCTGCTTGTCCGGGTCGATGCCGCTGCTCGCGCAGCGCCTTCGACGATCTTCTCCCGCGTGTCGGTGCCGCGCAGGTCAAGAGTCTCGGTCGAGCCCTCGACCTGGGTCTTGCTCGGGTCGACGCCGAGCTGGCGTAGCGCCTCGTCTGCCGACGAGGGATTGGTCCAGCCCGCCTGACCCATCGAGACGCTCTGGCCGCCCTCGGAGGTCGGGAGCGCCGAGCCCTGAACGGCCTGCTCGAACTCCGGCGTCCCGGGCTCCGGAATCGCCTTTTCGTCTTTTCTTCTCAGGAAGCCGAAGAGACCCACGCGGCGACTGTATCGCCGCTCGCAGGGGCGGTCCAGCTAGGCGCCCGGATCGTCTTCGGGGTCCGAGGAGCCGGAGCCGAGCTCGACCCCGACCAGGTTCGCCGGCCGGCCCGGCAGGTACATCGAGGAGCCGGTGGCGAGCGCGACCTGCTTGCCCTCTGCGTTGGTGAGCTCGGCGGCCGCGATCACCAGGGTGCGGCCGCGGTGCAGGATGCGCCCGCGCGCGGTCAGGTCATGGCCGTCCGGGAACACCGGGCGCAGGTAGTTGACCTTGAAGTCGAGTGCCGCGACCGCCGTGTCCGCGGGGGCGGTGCTGAACGCGGCGGATGTCATCGCGCTCTCGGCCAGCATCGCGGTGAAGCCGCCCTGGATCGTGCCGGCGGAGGTGGAGAGCCACTTGCTGCAGGGCAGCACCGTGACGGCCTCGCCGTCGCCGACCTCCGCGAGCCGGAGCCCGGTGAGGTGGTGGATCGGCGGGCGCAGCAGCTCCCCGTCCGCGAGCGCCCGCAGCAGCTCGAGGCCGCTGCTCCGCTCGAACTCCTCCTGGCTCAGCACCTCCCCTCGACCTCCTGGCGAAGCGGATCGTCCGGCGAGTCGCCCGGGATCGGCATCTCGATCGGCGAGGCATCCGGATCGGGGGGGTCGGGAATCGGGTCGACCGGCGGGAAGACCGTGCAGCGCGTCGTGCCGTGGGAGATCAGCTGGTCGTCGTAGTCGAACAGGAAGGCCTCGGAGATCCCCAGCGACCGGCCGCGGTGGATGAGCTGGCCGGAGCCGGTGACCGTCGCGCCGGGCCTTGGCACGACCGGGCGCAGGAAGGTCATCGAGAGCTCGGCCGTCGTCATCCCCTGTCCGGGTCCGACGTCCGAGTGCACCACCGAGCCCAGGGCGGCGTCGCCGATCACGGCGAGCATCCCGGCCGGGATCAGGCCCGACGAGTTGGCGAACCAGGGCGAGGCCGGCATCGAGAAGGTGGAGTGACCGCGCGAGCCCTCGGTCATCTCGAGCTCGGTCAGATAGCCCATCGGCGAATGCGGGATCAGCCCGCGCCTGGCCGCGCCCATGCGCTCGTTCGCCGGGCAGCGCAAGGAAGGAGCGGTCGGGATAGCCGCCCTTGGCGGGCTCCTGCCAGATCATGCGCCGCAGACTAGGCGCGGGCGACTTCGGCGGGCCCCTTGGCGTGCCTTCGGCTCGGGAGGACCTCCCTCGAGGCCGACGTGCGGCAGCAGCCGGTCGAGCCAGCTCGGCAGCCACCAGTTCCAATCGCCGAGCAGCTCCATCGCCGCCGGCACCAGGATCAGGCGGACCAGCGTGGCGTCGATGGCGATCGCCACCGCGTTGCCGAGGCCGAGCTGCTTGATCGACGGAACCCCGGTGAGCACGAAGACCGAGAAGACGCAGACCATGATCAGCGCCGCCGAGGTGATCACCGACGCGCTCGAGGCGAGACCCTCGGCCACCGCGCGCCTGTTGTCGCCGTGCGCGTCGTAGCGCTCCTTGATCCGCGAGAGCAGGAAGACCTCGTAGTCCATCGAGAGGCCGAAGACGACCGCGAGCACCAGCGGCGGCGTCAGCGTGTCGAGCGCGCCGAGGCTGTGGAAGCCGGGAAGCCGTCGAGCCAGCCCCACTGGAAGACGGCGATCAGCACCCCGTAGGCGGCGCCGATCGAGAGCAGGTTCATCAGCACCGCCTTCAGCGGCAGCACGATCGACCGCAGCATCACCATCAGCACGAGGAACGAGAACGCGAGGACGAAGACGATGATCTTCCACATCGAGCCGTTGATCTGGTCGCGGGCGTCGACGACGCGCGCCGGCTCGCCGCCGACGTCGACGGTCGCCACAGCCGGCAGCGCGGACGCCGGGACGATCGAGGTGCGCAGGCGCTTCACCAGGTCGAGCGACTCCTGGGACTCGGCGGCCTCGGCCTTGGTGCCGACGTCGATCAGCGCCTGATTGCCGTCTGATCACCGGCGGCGCGACCGCCCCGACCTGCGGATCGGCCTCGGCACGGCGCGAGAAGTCGCGGATCGCCCTGGCGTTCGCCGGCGTCGGAGGCCGTGCCGTGGTCGAAGGTCGCCGACGACCTTGACGGGATCGGCGCCGCCGCCGCTGACCCGTGGCGGCGATCTCGGTGCCCGACCCGCGCGTCGCTGCCGGGGTCGAACTGCTTGATCGCGCCGTTCCCGGTCTTGATGCTGAGCACCGGGATCGCCATCGTCAGCAGGACCGCGCTGACCGCGACCACGGAGACGACCGGCCGGCGCATGACGGCGTAGGTCCAGTGCTGCCAGAAGGTCTCGCGATCCGGCCTGGTCGAGCCGGGGCGGCGGCGTCTTGCGCCAGAGCCGGCGGCCTGCCGCGAAGACCTTCCAGGCGATCGCCGCCGGCCTCGACCCGGTGGCCGAGGATCCGGATCAGCGCGGGCAGCAGCGTGGTCGCGACCAGGATCGCGATCGCGACGACGATCATCGCGCCGAGCGCCATCGACCGCAGGGCCTGGTTGTGGACCATCCAGAGGCCCGCCAGCGAGATGATCACGGCGAGCCCTGAGAAGGTCACGGCGACGCCCGATGTGGAGAGGGCCTCGGCCCGCGCCTGCGCGGCGCCCTTGCCGGCGCGGACCGATTCGCGGAAGCGGGCGAGGATGAAGAGGGAGTAGTCGACGGCGACGCCGATCCCCAGCATCGACGCCATGTTGGTGACGAAGACCGACATCTCCATCTGCTGGGAGAGCAGGAAGATGATCGCCCCGGTCACGGTGACGGCGACGGCGCCGAGGGCGAGAGGAAGCACGGCGGCGGCCAGCGAGCCGAAGACGGCGATCAGGATGAGGGCGACGATCGGGAAGCCCTGACCCTCGGCCGTCTTCAGGTCCTCCTTCGAGATCTCGGAGAGCGCCGCCCACATCGCGGGCTGGCCGACGAGGTAAGGCGTGACGCCGTCGACCTCGTCTCCCGGCGAGAGCTCGTCGCGCAGGTCGGCGGCGGTGTTGACCAGCTCGTCAGCGTTGCCGGTTGCCTGGATCGGCACGATCGCCGGCTTGCCCGGCGGCGAGCTGCGCCTGGGCGGCCGGCCGCGGCCTGCGGCGCGATCCGCGCGCCGTCGCCTGCCGCGGCGACCTGCGAGCTGACCCGCTGGACCGCCGCCGCGGCCTGCTCCGGGGTGCATGCCGGGAGCGGGCTGGAGGACGACGCGCGATCCGGCCGGCCTCGGTCTGCGGCGAAGTGCTTGGTGACCGCCGTCTCGACGGCCTGTGACTGGCTGCCGGGGACGTCGAAGCCGCCGCCGCTCAGGTGCTCGGTCTGCTTGGCGGCCATCGGCGCGCGACCACGACGATGGCCAGCCAGGCGGCGACGACCCACCAGCGCCGTCGGGTGAGAAAGCCGGACAGACCTGACCATGAACGACCTCAACGGCCCTCATCCTCTCCACCGAAGCTGGCTGTGCCAGTCTTGCAGTAGAAGCGGCCGCCCGAGTGTGCAGTGCCTCACCTAGCGAGCAGGTGACGCGCGGCCTCGGTGCCGGCCTCGATCACGTCCCTGTGATCCCGCTCCGGATCCGAGAGCAGCTGCAGGGCGATGCCGTCGGCGAGCGCGAACAGGAAGGCGACGACCGCGTCGATCTCGAAGCGCGGCGAGATCACGCCCTCGGCCTGCTTTGCGCCGAGGATGTCGGCGACGTGTGCGCGGGTCCGGTTGAAGAGCTCCGCGACCTCGCGCTGGATCTCGGGGTTGCGTCGGCCGGCGGTGAAGAGGTCGAAGAGCAGGACCCAGAAGCCCGGGCTCGTTCTGGATCGAGTCCTCGAGGTCGGCGACCAGGATGCCCAGCAGCTCGTCGACCGACCTCGGCCTGGCCGAGAGGCTCGTCCAGCCGGGCGATCCGGTGCTCGGTGTCGCGGCGGACGACCTCGACCAGCAGGGCCTCCTTGGTGCCGAAGTAGTAGTGGAGCAGGCCGCGGCTGACGCCCGGCCTCGCGCGCGACGTGCTCGAAGGTCGAGCCCGAGATGCCGCGGCGCGCGACGCTGGAGCGCATCGCCTCGACGATCCGCTGGGCCTTCTCGCCGCTCAGCTCCCGTGTCTTGGTCGCCTCCATCGATCCCAACTCTAGGCGTTTGGCTGGCCGGACAGCTGGGAGGCGAATCCTCGCTCGAGGTCGCCAAAAACTGAGTGCAGTGCCTACTAAGTTTGAGAGTCACTCGGGGCACAGCCATGCCGCCCGCGCTACTTCAGGCTTACGGGCGGATTGTGCCCGGGGATGACGACCGCGGGATCGAGGTCGCGAATGCGCTGCCACTGCCGCAGCAGCTCCTCCCGCTCGGGGCCGAAGTCCTCGGGCAGGTCCATCTCCTCGAAGTACTCGGGCAGCGGCCCGACGCAGTCGCGAGGCGATCACGACCAGCCCGTCGTCGGTGTCGACGAGCAGCGAGATCAGCCCGTCGGAGTGCCCCGGAGTGAGCATCCAGCGCAGGCCGGGCTCGATCTCGCCCTCCTCCCCGTCGAGCACCTCCAGGTTCGCCATCTCGAGCTGGCCCGAGACGATCTGCGCGTAGGGCGCCTCGGTCTCGATCCGGTGCACGTAGGTGCGGCGCATCGGCCAGCCGGCGAGCCCCTCGGCGTGGTCGAAGTGCAGGTGGGTGAGGATCACGTCCTTGACCTCGTTGGGGTCGACGCCGAGCTCCTGCATGCGCCCCGATCAGCGGGGCGCCCTGCATGATCAGGCCGGGGTCGACCAGGTAGTCGCGCTCGCCGCGGATCAGCAGGGTGTTCGGGAAGGCGACCATGCCCGCCGTCCGCCCGCCCTGTCTGGAGGGCCTTGTAGCGCTGGAACCCCTCCGCCGAGCTGTCGATCGTCGCCGCCTCGGCCTCGCCGTTGGAGACCGCGAAGACGTAGCGCTGGGCCGGAAGCAGGACGTGGACGCTGTGCATAAAGACGGGTTGCTCCTGCGGAGCACCTTCGGACCAACCCTACTCAAACGATGAGGGCGCCCCGCAGGACGCCCTCGAAGAACCGGTGATGGGTCGGGTCAGGCGCTGGGGACGGTCTCCGTGTCCGGAGCCGGGGTGGTGGTCGAGGTGTACTCGAACTCCTCCTCGGCGCCGAACAGCTTGTCGAGCACCATCTTGCGCGCGTCCTCGCTCAGGATCAGCACCAGGGCCGCGCCGAGGATCGCCACCAGCAGGGCCTTGCCGAGGCCGAACCGGCGACCGGTCCTCCGGCCGCGCAGCTGCTGTGAGGCATCCCGAAGCGACTCGGCCGCTGTGCGGAGATCGCGCTGCACCTTCTTGTCGTCCATCAGGGCCTTGGCCGGGCCCTTCCCGTTGGACATCCGGGCATAGGCGCCCTTGGCCGCCTCGAAGGCGACGCGGATGTTCTCGCGGAGCTCCTCATCCTCGATGAGCCGACGCACGTACGGGTTGGACGCGACGGACCTGGCTGCGTCTCCGGCTCTCGCGCTTCTGCTTTGTGCCCCCATGGGTCTCCTCAGATCGTTTCCAGGGTGCAGCTGGACTCTATCGCCCTGGCGCCTTTCCATCCTGCTCGAGCGCGGTTTGCAGGACATCTCCGATGTCGTCGGCGTAGACGAACTCGAGTCCCTCGCGCTCCTGCTCGGAGATCTCCTCCACGTCGCCCTCGTTGCGGTCGGGGACGATCACCTGCTTGATCCCGGCCCGCTGGGCCGCCAGCGACTTCTCCTTCAGGCCGCCGATCGGCAGCACCTGGCCGGTCAGCGTGACCTCGCCGGTCATCGCCACGTCGTTCCGCACCGGCCGGTTGGTGATCAGCGAGGCGAGCGCCGTCGTCATCGCTACTCCGGCCGAGGGGCCGTCCTTCGGCACCGCCCCGGCGGGGACGTGGACGTGGATGTCGTGGGTCGCGAACCAGTCGTCGGGCAGATCCGGGTTGAGCTCGTCGGCGTGTCGCCGGACCCAGGTGAGCGCCGCCTGAGCGGACTCGCGCATCACGTCGCCGAGCTGACCGGTGATCGTCAGGTTCCCCGAGCCGGGCACGGCGGTGGCCTCGACGAACAGGACCTCGCCCCCGACCGGGGTCCAGGCCAGGCCGGTGGCGACTCCCGGATCCTTGGTCCGGCGGCGCTGCTCGGAGAAGAAGCGGCGCTTGCCGAGCAGCTCGCGGGCGCGCCTGGCAGAGACCCTGACCTTGCCCTTGGCCTTGCCCTCGGCCACCTGCCGGGCGACCTTGCGGCAGATCGTGCCGATCTGCCGCTCCAGGTTCCGCACCCCGGCCTCGCGGGTGTACTCCTCGATGATCGCCTTCAGCGCCGCGTCCGCGAACTCGATCTGCGAGGCCTGCAGGCCATTCGCCGCGAGCTGGCGGGGCACCAGGTAGCGCTTGGCGATGTGGAGCTTCTCCTCGATCGTGTAGCCGGCGAGCTGGATCACCTCCATCCGATCCTGGAGCGCCGGCGGGACCGTGTCGAGGATGTTGGCCGTCGCGATGAACAGGACCTCGGAGAGGTCGAAGGGCAGGTCGAGGTAGTGGTCGCGGAAGGTCGAGTTCTGCGCCGGGTCGAGCACCTCGAGCATCGCGCTCGAGGGGTCGCCGCGGAAGTCCGCGCCCATCTTGTCGATCTCGTCGATCATGAAGACGGGGTTCCTGGTGCCCGCGTCGCGCAGCGCGCGGATGATCGTGCCGGGGAGGGCGCCGATGTAGGTGCGGCGATGGCCGCGGATCTCGGCCTCGTCACGAACGCCGCCGACCGAGATGCGCTCGAACTCGCGCCCGAGCGCCTTGGCGATCGAGCGGCCGAGGCTGGTCTTGCCGACGCCGGGCGGGCCGACGAAGCAGAGGATCGGGCCCGGGCGACTCCGGGTTGAGCTTGCGGACCGCGAGGTACTCGAGGATCCGGTCCTTGACCTCCTCGAGGTCGTAGTGGTCCTCGTCGAGCACCTCGCGCGCGTGGCCGATGTCGAGGTTGTCCTCGGTCTCCTTCGACCAGGGCAGGTCGACCAGCCACTCGAGATAGGTGCGGATCACGCCGTACTCGGCGGCGACCGGCGGCAGCTTCTCGAGCCGGGAGAGCTCGCGCTCGGCCGCCTTCTGCGCCTCCTCGGGCAACCCGGCCTCCTCGATTCGCTGGCGCAGCTCGTTGAGCTCCGCCTGCTGCTCGTCCTCCTCGCCGAGCTCCTCCTGGATCGCCTTGAGCTGCTGGCGCAGGAAGTACTCGCGCTGGCCCTTGTCGATCTCGGACTCGACCTGCGACTGGATCTTGGAGCCGAGCTGGACGACCTCGAGCTCGCGGGCGAGGATCTCCGACAGGCGCCGCAGCCGCTTGGTCACGTCGACCGTCTCCAGCAGCTCCTGCTTCTCCTCGGTGGAGATGCGCAGCGCGCCGGCGATCAGGTGGGAGAGCGCCGATGGCTCGTCGAGGTTGGCGACAGCGAGCTGCAGCTCCTCGGGCAGGTACGGGATCGCCTCGATGATCTCGCTGAAGGTGCTCTGCACGTTGCGGGTCAGCGCCTCGAGCTCGGTGGACTGCTCGACCACGTCGGGCATCTCCTCGATCCGGGCGACCAGATAGGGCTGCTCGCTGACGTAATCGAGGATCCGGATCCGCTACCGTGCCCTGGACCAGGATCCGCAGGGTCCCGTCCGGGACCTTCATCATCCGCGCGACGGTGCCGGCCACGCCGACGTCGTAGAGGTCGTCGGGGCCGGGCGCGTCGTTCTCGGGATCCTTGGAGGCGACCATCGCCAGCATCCGGTTGCCGGAGAGGACGTCGTTCACCAGGTTGATGGAACGCTCCTGCCCGACGGCGAGCGGGGTCAGAGTGTCCGGATAGGTGACGGTCTCCCGCAGCGGCAGGATCGGTAGCGCGTCAGGCAGCGGTTCGGCCTGCCGGGCAGCCTCCTCGACGTCGTCGAGCTCCACCACCTCCAACTGGGGAGTCTCAACCTCGGCCACTGTCAGTGCGCCTTCCCCATGCGCGCGCCGGCTACTCGGCGCGCTCGATCGGAACCTGGCGGGCCGCCTGCGACACCTTCGTGGGCAGCTCGACGCGCAGGATGCCGTCCTCGTAGGTGGCCTGGGCGCTGTCGGCGTCGACTTCGACGGAGAGCTCGACGACCCGCCTGAAGGGCCCGGAGGGAAGCTCGACCTGCTGGTAGGTGCGGCCCTCGGTGTCGCGCACCGGACGCTCGCCGCTGATCACCAGGGTGCGGCCGCGGACCTCTAGGTTGACCGCCTCGAGCTCGATCCCGGGCAGCTCCACCTTGACCACGGCCTTCCGCGGGGCGTCCTCGCCGCAGTAGTAGACGTCGACCCGGGGCACGAAGGCGGCCACCTGACGGCGCTGGCGGTAGCCGGCCTGGTCCCAGAAGTCACCGAGCAGCTCGTCCATCTCGCGGCGCATCCGGGCGAAGTCGGCAAAGGGGTCGCGCTGGCTGGTCATCTCGAAACAGGGTAGCTAGACCTCATAGGCGGCCCCCTCGCGAGCGATCTCGACGGGGGCGCCGAAGCCGCGCTCCCCCTCATCACGGGCCCAGTCGTCCCCGAGCTCGTCGGAGATGTGGGTGATCACGACCCGCTTGGCGCCCGCCTCCCTCGCGTGCTGGCCGGCCTCCTCGGGGGTGAGGTGCCCGCGCAGCCCGGTGCGCTCCGGGCGCGGGAGGGTCCCCTCGATGATCAGCAGCTCGGCGTCCCGGGCCGCGTCCACGATCTCCGAGCCCGGCCGGGTGTCCGCGCTGTAGACGATCTCTCCGCTGCCGCCCGCGACCGATCCGGACGGCGAAGGTCTCGACGAAGTGGGGCACGGGATGGAAGCTCGCCCAGACGTCGCCGATCTCGACCCGGTCGCCGGCCGAGTACTCCTCGATCCGGAAGGCGCTCTCGATCAGGTCGTCGTTGCCCCAGGCGCCGACGACCCGGCGGAAGGTCTCGACCGCCCCGGGCGGGGCGACCATCCGGGGCCGGGCCGGGTTGTCGGTTCCTTCCCAGATGTGGACCGGTACCGGCTGCTGCTTCGGCGCGTAGATCAGCGCGTAGGAGAAGGGGACGAGATCGAGGAAGTGATCGGCGTGGAGGTGGGAGATGATCACGCCGTCGAGCTCCGTGTAATCGACCCGCTCCCGGAGCTTGCCGAAGACGCCGTTGCCGCAGTCGAGCAGGACCTTGGTCCGGTCGGTCTCGATCAGGTAGCCGCTGCAGGCCCCTCCCGCGTCCTGCCAGGAGGGCGACTTGCCCAGCACGGTGATCTTCAAGGCGTGAGCCCCATAGCCCCGCCGGGACTCTAGAGCGAATATGGCGCGCTGTACGCCGCGCTGGGCGACCAGCTTGCGCGGCCGGGCCGGCGCCCTGATCCCGCATCAGCAGGGCGGGCTGCCGCGGCGGGACGAGGCCATCCGGCGTGTCGGGCCGGAAGGTGGGACAGGGGGAATCGAGGCCGAGGGCACAGAGGCCGCGGCGCCGGAAGAAGCAGTCCTCACAGCTCACCGCAGCATTGCGTGCTCGACCCTCGGCCAAGTTCGCCCCGATCCTCTCTCTGGTCTGATTTCCCCGGGGTGCCGACCCCGACTTACTCTTGCGGCCCCGGGGTCTGCCCCGCGACTTGGCTTGATCATGCCATTTGAGCCGCCTCCCGTCAGGGGCGTTTCCGCAAATGGCGCTCTTCTTTTTTCACCGTCTGATCACGAGTTCCGCTTACACCGCAAACCATCGCTGGAAGATCGCGCGCCCCTCGCCCGTCCTGGTGGATGAGTGCCCGTCGCGACCGATGGGCCTGACCAAGGAAAGGGAGTGGACATGCCGAGACTCACGAAGAGGTACGTCGCCATCTCATTGGCTGCTCTCGCCGCCGCATGCGTTGCACCAGCATCCGCCGGGGCCGCCGCGACGCGGGGCGATTACATCGGCCAGGTGGCGCCGATCTGCCAGGCGTTCGCGCCCCAGCTGAATCAGACCGCGACCGCCTACAACCGGAGCTTCAAGCTCTGGTTGCACCTGGCCGGCCACGGAACCCTGAAGGCGTGGGTCAAGCAGACGCGGAAAACCGCGACTGCGCTGAGTGCTTTCAATCAGGTCCACGTCAGCCTCACGGAGCAGATCGCCACCGTGACACCGGCGCCTGGCGATGAGGCGGTCGTGGGGACCTGGCTGAGCGACCGGAGGCAAGCCGAGGCCTTTGCCATGTCGGCCGCCGTCGCACTCGGCCGGATCGAGACCGGGAAGTTCTTCAAGCTGATCGGCCAGACCAACAAGGCCGAGCGGGCCGGGATACAGGTGATCGCCGGATTCGGCCTGCAGACCTGCTGACCAGCTGACCAGCCGAGAGCATTAGGCGACCCTAAGAGGCCGAGGGCTGCGCAGTCCGCCCGCTAAGATCCGCGCCGATGGCGCACGAGCGGACCAGCCAGCTCTCGGCCTCCCCGCCGATGTTCGAGAGCCGATTCCTCGACTTCTTCTCCCGGGTCCACCCGGCCATCCCGGCGATCGTCTTCATCCCCGTGGTGGTGGTCGGCGTCTGGCTCGGGATCGACCAGGGCCTCGCCGTCGGTACCACCATCCTGCTGTTCGTCGCCGGCCTCGCGATCTGGACCCTGACCGAGTACTGGCTCCATCGCCTCCTCTTCCACTGGGAGCCGAAGTTCACCGGCGGCGACCGCCTCCACTTCATCATCCACGGCGTCCACCACGACCACCCCAACGACGCAATGCGCCTGGTCATGCCCCCGGCGGTGAGCATCCCGCTGGCGGCGCTCTTCCTCGGTCTCTACGTCCTGATCTTCGGGACGCCGGACGCCTTCCCCGCCTTCTCCGGCTTCATTCTCGGCTACCTGACCTACGACTACATGCACTACCACCTGCACCATCACGTGCCGAAGAACGAAGTTCGGGAAGCGACTGCGCGCCCACCACATGCGCCACCACTTCCAGGACCACCGCTACGGCTTCGGCGTCTCCTCCCCGCTCTGGGACGCCATCATGGGGACGCTGCCGAGGCGGCGTCAGGCCGCCTCGCCCGACCGGACCGAGCGCGAGCCCACCGCCTCCGCCTAAGCGACGCGGTTCGGCGGCTCGCCGCCCTCCAGCACCGCGATCACGTTGTCGGCGACCGCGTTCGCCATCCCGTCGCGCGACGGGACCGTCGCCGAGCCGATGTGCGGCAGCAGCACGCAGCGCGGCGCCTCGAGCAGCCGCGGCGAGACCTCCGGCTCGTTCTCGTAGACGTCGAGGCCGGCCGCCCCGAGCGCCCCGCTCTCGAGCGCGTCCGCAACCGCCTCCGAGTCGACCAGGGGACCGCGCGAGGTGTTGACCAGCACCCCCTGCGGGCCGATCAGCGCGAGCTCGGCGGCGCCGATCAGCCCGCGGGTCTCCGGGCGTCGACGGGGCGTGCAGGCTGACCACGTCGGCCGCATCGAGCAACTCGGCCAGCTCCACCCGGCGGGCGCCGAGCTCGCTCTCGGCCTCGGGCTTCGCCGAGGGGCCCGCGTAGAGGATCTCGGCGCCGAGGCCGCGCGCCAGCCGCGCGTAGCGGTGGCCGATCCGGCCCATGCCGACGACGCCGACCGTTGACCCCCAGATCTCGATGCCGCGGTAGGCGGCCGGATCCCAGCCGCGCCAGCGACCGGCCCGCAGGTCGCGCTCGGCGTCGCTCATCCGCCGGGCCGCGGCCAGCGTGAGCGCCAGCGCCAGCTCGGCCGTCGCCTCCGTGAGCACGTCGGGGGTGTTGGTGACGATCACGCCCCGCGCGTCGGCACTCCTCCAGGTCGACGTTGTCGTAGCCGACCGCGAAGTTGGCGACCAGCTTCAGGCCCCTCGCCGCAAGCGTCCAGCACCTCGGAGTCGACCGGAACGCTCGGGTCGGCGACCAGCGCGGCCGCCCCGGGCGCCATCTCCAGCAGAGTGGAGCGGCTCGCCTCGAGGCCGCCCTCCCGGAGCTCGAAGCGCTCGGCCAGCCGATCGCGGCCTGCCGGGAGGAGGACCCGGGCGATCACCACCAGTTGGTCATCTGCATTCATTGTGCACGGTGAGACGTAACCGTTACCTTGATGTAACTGTCAGTCCAAAGAGAGGAACCGTTAAACGATGCCAAGGGTCTCCAACACCGTCGATCAAGCAAGGACGCTACTCGAGCGCCGGCTCCGCGAGCTCGACGACGAGCGCAAGCAGGTCGAGGCGGCCCTCGCCGGCCTCGGCAAGAGCGCCAGGCGCGGTCCCGGGCGCCCGCGCCGCGCCGGACGGCGACGCGCGCCGCGGCTCCACCCGCGCCGACCAGGCGGTCCGGATCATCAAGGCGAATCCCGGGATCACCGTCTCCGAGCTCGGGCGCAAGATGAAGCTGAACCACCCGAACTACCTCTACCGGGTGCTCCCCGACCTGGAGAAGGAAGGCCGCATCAACCGCAGCGGCAAGGGTTACCAGGCCGGCTAGATAAGGCCGAGGTCCTTGACCGCGTCGCGCTCCTCCTTGAGCTCGGCGACGCTCGCGTCGATTCGCTCGCGGGAGAAGTCGGTGATCTCGAGGCCCTCGACCAGCTTCCACTCGCCGCCCGAGCACTCGCAGGGGGCGCCGGAGATCAGGCCCTCCTCGACTCCGTAGGAGCCGTCCGAGGGGACGGCCATCGAGACCCAGTCCGCCTTCGGGGTGCCGAGAACCCAGTCGTGCATGTGGTCGATCGCTGCGTTCGCGGCGGAGGCGGCGCTCGAGGCGCCGCGCGCCTCGATGATCGCCGCGCCGCGCTTGCCGACGGTCGGGATGAACTCGTCGGCGATCCAGGCCTCGTCATCGACCTGCGGCCAGGCCGGGCTGCCGTCCACGAGCGCGTTGACCAGGTCCGGGTACTGGGTCGGCGAGTGGTTGCCCCAGACGGTCATCCGCTTGATGTCGGTGACCGGGCGCTCCAGCTTGTTGGCGAGCTGGGCGATCGCCCGGTTGTGGTCGAGCCGCATCATCGCCGTGAAGCGCTCGCGCGGTACGCCGTCGGCGTTCGACATCGCGATCAGGCAGTTGGTGTTGGCCGGGTTGCCGACGACGAGGACCTTGACGTCGTCGGCTGCACCGGCGGCGATCGCCTCACCCTGAGGCTTGAAGATGCCGCCGTTGGCCTCGAGCAGGTCGGCGCGCTCCATCCCCTTCGACCGGGGCCGGGCGCCGACGAGCAGCGCGATGTTCGCGCCGTCGAAGGCCTCCTTCGGGTCGTCGGAGATGTCGATGGCGCGCAGCAGCGGGAAGGCGCAGTCGTCGAGCTCCATCGCCGTCCCCTCGGCGGCCTTGACCGCATCCGGGATCTCGAGCAGGCGGAGCTTCACCTCGGTGTCGGGTCCGAGCATCTCCCCGGCGGCGATCCGGAAGAGGATCGCGTAGCCGATCTGTCCGGCGGCGCCGGTGACTGTGACGTTGACGGGGGTCAATTCATCTCCTTTTGCAGGTTCTCGTCGATGGCTGAGAGGAACTCCTGGGTGGTCAGGAACTCCTGGTCGGGGCCGATCAGCAGGGCGAGGTCCTTCGTCATCTTCCCGCTCTCCACGGTCTCGACGCAGACGCGCTCGAGGGTCTCGGCGAACTCGATGACCTCCGGCGTGTCGTCCATCCGGCCGCGGGCGGCCAGGCCGCGCGTCCAGGCGAAGATCGAGGCGATCGGGTTGGTCGAGGTCGGGTTGCCCTGCTGGTGCTGGCGGTAGTGCCGGGTGACGGTGCCGTGCGCCGCCTCGGCCTCGACGGTCTTGCCGTCGGCCGTCATCAGCACGCTGGTCATCAGGCCGAGCGAGCCGAAGCCCTGGGCGACGGTGTCGGACTGGACGTCGCCGTCGTAGTTCTTGCAGGCCCAGACGTAGCCGCCCTCCCACTTCAGCGCCGCCGCGACCATGTCGTCGATCAGGCGGTGCTCGTAGGTGAGGCCCGCTTTCTCGAACTCGCCCTTGAACTCGGAGTCGTAGACCTCCTGGAAGATGTCCTTGAAGCGGCCGTCGTAGCGCTTCAGGATCGTGTTCTTCGTCGACATGTAGACCGGATAGCCGCGCTCGAGGCCGTAGCGGAACGAGGCCCGGGCGAAGTCCCGGATCGAGTCGTCGAGGTTGTACATGGCGAGCGCCACCCCGCCGCCCGGGAACTCGTAGACGTCGAGCTCCATCGGCTCGCCGCCGTCCTTGGGCGTGAAGGTCAGGGTCAGGTCGCCCTCGCCGGGCACGACCATGTCGGTCGCCCGGTACTGGTCGCCGAAGGCGTGGCGGCCGATCACGATCGGCTTGGTCCAGCCGGGGACCAGCCGCGGCACGTTCGAGATCACGATCGGCTCGCGGAAGATGACCCCGCCGAGGATGTTCCGGATCGTCCCGTTGGGCGAGCGGTACATCTCCTTGAGGCCGAACTCCTTGACGCGCGCCTCGTCGGGCGTGATCGTCGCGCACTTGACGCCCACGCCGTACTTCTTGATCGCGTTGGCGGCGTCGACCGTGATCTGGTCCTCGGTCTCGTCGCGCTTCTCGATGCCCAGGTCGAAGTACTTCAGGTCGACGTCGAGGTAGGGCAGGATCAGCTGCTCCTTGATGAAGGCCCAGAGGATCCGGGTCATCTCGTCGCCGTCGAGCTCGACGATCGGGTTCTTGACCTTGATCTTCTCCACGATCAGGGGGGAGCGCGATGCTACGCAATCCACGTTCTCCCCGAGCGTCGTTATCTTCAATTCATGAGCAGCTTGGGAGGAGAGCGGAAGATCGCGACGATGTTGTTCGCCGATCTGGTCGGCTCCACCGAGCTCGCCACGAATCTCGATCCCGAGGATCTGCGGAGCCGGCTCGAGCCCTTCTTCCAGGCCGCCCGGGGCGCCCTCGAGCAGCATGGGGGCACCGTCGAGAAGTACATCGGCGACGCCGTGATGGCCGTCTTCGGCGCCCCGGTCTCGCACGGCGACGACCCGGACCGGGCGATCGCCGCCGCGCTGGCGGTGGTCGACCGCGTCGAGTCGCTCGACGGCGGGCTGGCCGTTCGCGTCGGGATCGAGACCGGCGAGGTGCTGGCCGTGCCCCAGGCGGGCGATCTGACCGTGACCGGCGAGGCGGTCAACGCCGCCGCCCGCCTGCAGCAGGCCGCCGCCGCCGGCGAGGTGCTGGTCGGCGAGCGCACGGCGCGCGCCTGCCGCCGCGCCCAGCTCGAGCGCAACGGCAGCGTCGACGCGAAGGGGATCGAGCAGCCGCTGCCCGCCTTCAGGGCGGTCGCGATCTGCGACGAGGAGGAGCTCTCGGCCGTCCCGCTGGTCGGCCGCGAGGACGACCTCGACATGCTGCGCCTGATCGCGCGGCGCGCCGCCCGGGAGCAGCTGCCGCAGCTGGTCACGGTGATCGGCGAGGCCGGCATCGGCAAGACCCGCCTGGCCGCCGAGCTCTTCGAGGAGCTCCGCGACGAATGGCTGGCGGACCGTGGTCGGACGCAGCCCGCCTTACGGCCACGGGATCGCCTTCTGGGCCCTCGGCGAGATCCTCCACGACGCCGCCCGGATGTCGGCGGACGCGCCGCGCGGACCAGGTGGAGCCGGCACTCCAGGGCTGCTCGAGGAGGTCCAGGCCGATGACGCCGCCGAGCTGGCGGCGGCCCTGGTCGTGGCGATGCGCGGCGCGGAGGAGGGCACCGATGCCGAGGACGAGCTGAAGCGGGCCTGGCGGCGGTTCGTGGCTCTGCTGGCGGCCGACCGCCCCCTCGCGATCGGCGTCGACGACACCCACTGGGCGGACGAGGGCACGCTCAACATGCTCGAGGAGGCGGCGTTCGGGGTGCAGAGCGCGCCCGTGCTGATTCTCTGCACAAGCCGCCCGGAGCTTGCCGAGCGCCGGCCGGACTTCGGCCGGGCGGCGCGCAACCACACGCAGCTGGAGCTGCTCCCCCTCGAACCGGACCAGGCGACACGGCTCGCGGAGCTGCTGCTGCCGGCCGAGCGGCAGGAGATGGCGGGCCGGATCGCCGACGCGGCGGGCGGAAACCCGTTCTTCACCGAGGAGGTCTCGCGGGCCGTCGGCGAGGACGCCGAGGACGTGCCCGAGCGGTTGCCGGACTCGGTGCAGGCGGCGATCGCGGCGCGCACCGACCAGCTGCCGCCCGACGAGAAGCGGGCGCTCCAATATGCATCCGTGCTCGGCCACACCTTCGACCAGAGCGTGCTCGGTGCACTGCTGGGCGAAGCGCCGGGGGACCTGCTCTGGGCGCTGCGCCGCAAGGCGCTCGTCGTGAGCGGACCGCCTCGGACGTCGGCGCTTACGCCTTCCGCCACCAACTGATCCGCGACGTCGCCTACTCCTCCCTGCCGCGCGGGGACCGTGCCAATTTGCACGAGCAGGCGGCTGCTGCCCTACTTGCGGGTGAGCCGTTCGCCGAGCGCGCCGAGCTGGTCGCCTACCACCTCGACCGCGCGCTCGAGATGCAGTCGACGCCCGAGCGGCGGGCGGCGGCCTGTCGCGGCGATCCACGACGCGGCAGAGAGCGCCGTCCGGCGCGGCGCGGCGGCCAGGGGCCAGGAGCTCTACGAGCAGGCGGCCGAGCTCTCCGAGGGCGGCGAGGCGGTGGACGCCCTGTTCGCCGCCGCGGACGTCGCTCTTCGCCGCTGGCGGGGGGACCACGCGATGCGGCTCTTCCGCGAGGCCGGCGAGCGGGCCGAGCGGCTCGGGGACCCCCGCGCCGCGGCGGCCTACGCCCGCGCGGTCGAGGTCGGCACCAGGATGGGCGGGATCAGCGGCAGCCCACCCAGCGAGTGCGCTCGCCCCCCTGCTCGACCGCGGCCGTGAGCTCGTCGCCGAGGACGACCTGGTCACCCAGGCGCGTCTCCGGCTGGACGAGGCCTGGATCGCCTGGAAAGACGACGAGATGCAAGAGATGGAGGAGCCGGCGCGGGCCGGGCTCGAGCTCGCCCGCCGGACCGATGACCTGCACAGTGCTGCAGAGCGCGCTGGACGCCATGACCGCAAACGACTGGGTCAGGGCCGCCACCGTTCCGCGGTCGAGCACACGAGGGAGCGGCTCGAGCTGCTCAGCTCGGCGCCCCGCACAGCGGCCCTGGACGTCGAACGCAGCGACGCCCTCCACATGATGATCGAATCGCTGCTCCAGACCGGGGACTTCCACGAGGCCGAGGCTACGCCAAGGAGGCACGCGACCTCGACCTCTCCCGCGGGATCATCTACTCCGCCTGGCAGCGCGGCCTGCTGCCCGCCTTCTTCCTCGGGCGCTGGGACGAGGCGCTCGAGATGGCGCAGCGGGTCCGCGAGGCCTGGGTCGCGGCCGAGCGACCGCCGCTGGGCGCGTTCGCGACATCGATCGCCTGCGCCGGGGCGATCCTCGGCTTCCGCGGCGACGACCGCGTTCGCGGGAGTGGTTCGAGATCGCGCGAGGAGCTCTCGGCCGGGGCGACGCGGGAACAAGGCCGGCGTGCTGGTGATGGAGGCGGACGTCGAGCTCCACCAGGGCCTGTACGAGCGGGCGGCCGAGCGCTTCGCGAACGAGATCCGCAGCAGCTGGTTCCGGTCCCCGTTCCTCGCCGGTCGCGCCGAGGTCTATGCGCGGGTCGGCCGGGACGACGCCGCCGAGGCGATCGAGTACGCGGAGCGAAACATCGGCGAGCACCGCTACGGCCTCGGCATCCTGCTGCGCGCCAAGGGAGTCCACACCGGCGACGAGGCGAAGATCCGCGAGTCGATGGAGCTCTTCGCAGAGCTCGAGTGCCCCTACCAGGAGGCGCGCAGCGGGTGCATGCTCGGCGGCGAGGCCCGCGAGCGAGCCGCGGAGACCTTCGAGCGGCTGGGGGCTTCCTTACCTGCTGACTGACGGCTTCGCCATCAACGGCCGCCACAAACACCGCGGCCGGATCAACGCTCCTCGGCCTCCCGGAGGCGGCCGGTGAGGTTCGCGAGCAGCGACCAGGCGACCGCCGGGTGCTCCTCGACGAACGGCTTGAACTCCCAGGCCGACATGCCGCGGCAGCGCAGGTCGGTGGTCGCGACGACGGTGGCCGAGCGCGGGCCGCTGTCGATCAACGCGATCTCGCCGAAGTACTCGCCGGGGCCGAGCGTGCGGATGATGTTCCCCTTGCGGCTGACCGTCGCGTTGCCCTGCTCGATGACGAAGAAGCCGACGCCGGCTCTCGCCCTCGGTGGTGATCGTGTCTCCCTCGGAGAAGCTCCGCTCCCCCATCCGCTTCGCGAGCTTCTTCAGGTCCTTGGGCTTCACGCCCGAGAACAGCGGGACGCGTCCGAGCGTCTCCTCCACTTCCGCCATGGCGCGGAGCTTATCCCCGCCGTCAACCTTGACGAAAGAAGTGAATGATGATTCACTTCTTGGTGGATGGCCTACCGGACCACCGAGCGCACCGAGGCCCGCCGCGCGGAGACGCGGGAGCGCATCGTCACCGCCGCCCGCGAGCTGACCGCCGAGGGCGGCTACGTCGCTGCCCAGGTCGCGCCGGTCGCGGCGCGTGCCGGGGTCGCGGTCGGCACCGTCTACCGGCACTTCCCGTCCAAGTCGGACCTCTTCGCCGAGGTCTTTCGCGAGGCCTCGCAGCACGAGGTCGACGCCATGCGGGCGGCGATCGAGGGCGACGACCGGCACCGCCGCCGAGCGGATCGCCGCCGGGATCGAGGTCTTCGCCCGCCGGGCCATGCGGGGCCGCCGCCTGGCCTGGGCCCTGCTCGCCGAGCCGGTCGACCCGGCCGTCGAGGCCGAGCGCCTGGAGTTCCGCCACAGCTACCGCGACCTGATGGCCGAGGTGCTCCGCGACGGGATCGAGGCGGGGGAGCTCCCCGAGCAGGACATCGAGGTCACCGCGGCCGCGCTGATCGGGGCGATCGGGGAGTCGATGCTCGGCCCGCTCTCCCCCACCGCCAACGGTGGGAACCCGGAGGCGCTGATCGCCTCGCTGGTCAACTTCTGCACTCGAGCAATCGGAGAGGAGCCCGTTCATGTCGACCGTTGAGGCTTCATCAAAGACCACACATCGGCGTCCGCACCCACGAGGTCACCAACCAGGCCCCGCCCCTGGTCGACTACAACGTCTTCAAGTCGGACCGCGTCATGGTCGAGGCGGTCAACCGCGAGGGCGCCGACTGGGCGGTCGACAGGATCTCCGAGGTCGGCGAGGTCGCCGGCCGCGGCGACGTGATCGAGCTGGGCCGGCTCGCCAACGAGAACCCGCCCAAGCTGCGCACCCACGACCGCTACGGCAACCGGGTCGACATCCCCGAGTTCCATCCCTCCTGGCACGAGCTGATGCGGCTCGGCATCTCGCACGAGCTCCACTCGCTGCCCTGGCGCGAGCCCCAGCCGGGTGCCCACGTCGCGCGCGCCGCGGCGTTCATGTGCTTCTCGCAGGCCGAGGCGGGGGTCGGTTGTCCGATCTCGATGACCTACTCCGTCGTCCCCGCGCTGCGCAAGCAGCCGGAGCTGGCCGAGGAGTGGGAGCCGCGGATCCTCTCCGACGTCTACGACCCCCGTCCGCTGCCGGCGTCCGAGAAGGAGGGCTCGCTCTTCGGTATGGGGATGACCGAGAAGCAGGGCGGCTCCGACGTGCGCGCCAACACGACCGTCGGCAAGCCCCTGAACGGGGGCGGCCCCGGCGCCGAGTACGAGATCACGGGCCACAAGTGGTTCTTCTCGGCGCCGCAGTGCGACGCGTTCCTGGTGCTGGCGCAGGCCGAGGGCGGCGTCAGCTGCTTCCTGATGCCACGGCGGCTGCCGGACGGAGAGCTCAACCGCTTCCGGCTGCAGCGGCTCAAGGACAAGCTCGGCAACCGCTCGAACGCGTCGTCCGAGATCGAGTTCGACGGAGCCTGGACCCGCCTGGTCGGCGAGGAGGGCGCCGGCGTCCGCACGATCATCGAGATGGTCAACCACACCAGGCTCGACTGCGCCACCGGCAGCGCGACCGGGATGCGACACGGCGTCGCCCAGGCGATCAACCACGCCGACCACCGCTCGACCTTCGGGCGCGGTGCTGGTCGAGCAGCCGCTGATGCAGAACGTGCTCGCCGACCTGGCGGTCGAGTCCGAGGCGGCGACGATCTCGTCGCTGCGGCTTGCGCGAGCCTACGACGAGGCGATCGCGGGCGACGACGAGGCTCAGGCCTTCAAGCGGATCGCGAACGCGGTGCTCAAGTACTGGATCTCCAAGCGGGCCCCGAGCCACGCCGTCGAGTGCCTCGAGTGTCTCGGCGGCAACGGCTACGTCGAGGAGTCGGGGATGCCGCGCCTCTACCGCGAGGCCCCGCTGGCCTCGATCTGGGAGGGCTCGGGCAACGTGCAGTGCCTGGACGTGCTCCGGGCGATCGTGAAGAGCCCCGCTTCGGTCGACGCGTTCTTCGCCGAGGTGGCCGAGGGCGCGGGCGAGACCCGCTTGGACTCTTACGTCGCCGACCTGAGGCGGGACCTCGGCGACATGAACGGGATCGAGTCTCGCGCCCGCCAGCTGGTCGAGCGGATGGCGCTGGCGCTGCAGGGTTCCCTCCTGCTGCGCTTCGGTGACGAGGCGGTCGCGGATGCGTTCTGCGCCTCGCGCCTTGCGGGCGACTGGGGCCGGGCGTTCGGCACGCTGCCGGCCGGCACCGACTTCACGCGGATCATCGACAGGCACAGGGTGGCCTAGGTGTAGTTCCTAACCAGGTTGTTCCTGGAGCTCGGCGAGCCGAGATCCGGGCGGCCGGTGGCCGAGAGAGCCGTGTCGTCTGCGGAAGTTGTAGTGGTCGAGCCAGAGGGGCAAGGCTCTCCCTCGCTCCGTTGAGCTTGGAACGACCTCCCATAGGCCCATTCACGCAACATCGTCTGGATGAAGCGCTCGGCCTTGCCGTTCGTCCGCGGGCGATAGGGCCTGGTCCGAAGGTGGCGGAGGCCGAGCTCCCGGCAGGCCGTGGCGTGAACGGCCGAGACGTAGGGCGAGCCGTTGTCGGTCATCACCCGCTCGACCGGGATGCCCGCGCTCGGCGAACCAGGCGACCGCCCGGCGCAGGAAGCCCGACCGCGGTCTCGCCCCGCTCGTCGGCGAGGACCTCGACGTAGGCCAGGCGGGTGGCGTCGTCGATCGCGACGTGGCAGCACTCCCAGCCGTAGCCCCGGCTCGCATGGCGATCGCCGAACGCCCGCTTGCCGGCGACCGCGAAGCGGCCGAGCTTCTTGACGTCGACGTGGATCAGCTCGCCCGGGCGCTCGATCGCTCGTAGCGATTCGGCGGCTCGGGCGGCTCCAGGCGCGAGCGCTTGCCGAGCCCGATCCGCCGCAGCCAAAGCGAGACGGTCGAGAGGGCCATTCCGAGGATCTCGGCGATCTCCGCCGCGGTCATCCGCAGCCGGCGCAGGCGCTCGATCGCCTCGACCCGCTCGGCCGGCGTCCTCGAGGGCACTCTCCTGGGAGCCGAGGAGCGATCCGTCATCGGCTCGCCGGCGCGATGGCGGGCAACCCACTTGGCGACGGTCCTGGTGCTCACCCCGGCGGCCTTCGCCGCTCGATGGGGGCTCCATCCTTGGTCAACCACCCGCCTGGCGAGCAGCTCGCGGGAATTCGGGCAGGTCCTGGCGTTAGCGTGCAGGTTCATCCGGTGCACTCCTTGGGTCTGGGTTGGTTCGCACCCCCAGCCTCCAAGGAGGCCCGGATGAACAACGTTCTTAGGAGCTACACCAGGCCGCCCCCGTAGCGGGAGCGCTTGGCGATCCTCGCGAGGCGGGTGCGGGCGGCGCGGCGGCGCTGCTCGGCCCGGTGGGCGTCGTGGGCGCTGTAGCTGGGGTGAATGGAGAAGTTATGGCTCATTTCGGTCTCCCGGTTCGCAGTTGCACGCATTTGGACCCCGGGCGGCCCAAACTCATCGGTACGCTGAGCCCATGTGCAGAAACATCAGGCAACTCCACAACTTCGATCCCGCCGCATCCGAGGAGGAGGTCCACGACGCTGCCCTGCAGTTCGTGCGCAAGGTGAGCGGCACGACCAAGCCCTCGAAGGCGAACGCCGAGGCGTTCGACCTCGCCGTCGCCGAGATCTCGGCCTCGACGCGGAGGCTGCTCGATGCGCTGGTCACCAACGCCCCTCCCAAGAACCGGGAGGAGGAGGCGGCCAAGCGGCGGGCCCGCTACGAGGCCCGGTTCGCTTAGGCGAGGGCGCGCCGTCAGGCGCGACTCGTTAGTGGGGGCGCGACCAGCGGGTGACGTGCTCGGGGACCGGCAGGTCTCCGTTCAGATCGGGCGCCGGAATCGGCTCGCCGGCTACCTGGGTGAGGGGTAGCAGGCCCGCCCAGTAGGGCAGGCCAAGGTCGGCTTCCTCGTCGGCCGGGTGCCCGGTCCGGACCTTGGCCGACGCCTCCTCGATCCCGACGGCGAGGACCTTCGTCGACTGCAGCTCCGTCTCGTTCGGCCCGCGGACCTGATCGGACCGGCCCGGCGCGATGTGCTCGATCACCGCCCGCAGCGCCCGCTGCTTCTCCTCGCGGTCAATGACCTCGCGGGCCGTGCCGAAGAGCATCGCAGAGCGGTAGTTGAGCGAGTGATGCTGGGCCGAACGGGCGAGAACCAGCTCGTCGAACAGGCTGACTGTCACGCAGCATTCGACACCGTCGCCCAGCACTTTGAGCATCCGGTTCCCGCGAGCGCCGTGCAGGTAGAGGGTCTCCCCCTGCCTGGCATGGATGGTCGGGATCACGAAGGGCTGCCCGTCCTGGACGAAGCCGACGTGGCAGATCAGCCCCTCGTCGAGGATCGAGTGGACCAGGTCGCGGTCGTGGCTGCCCCTGCCTGGCTTGCGGTAGATGCGGCTGCGGTCGGTCCGGGGGTACTCGCTCACGGGCCGATGGTAGGCGGGGGGCCGATCACGGCACTGACGAAGTGAGCGCAAGCCGTGCGCCGGTTCGGAGTACTACGCCGTGAGCCAGCGCTGATCGAGCTTGCGGATGACCGCCTCGGAGAGGCGGATCGCGTCGTTGAGCGAGCCGTAGTGGACGTTCTCCGGCGTGTCAGTCTTCCAGTGGTAGTGGGAAGGGTTCTTCCACTGGTTGCATGTGCAGATCGCCGCGCACTGGTAGCCCGCGGCCAGGGGAAAGATGGCGTCGGTCGCGTTCATGGTGCGCAGGTTCGGCCAGAGCTCGATGCCGAGCTGCTCGGCCGTCGTGTCGAGCAGCCGAGGGCCTCTGCGGGGTACTCGCGGATCTTCAGCATCCCCTCGCCGCGCAGCACCAGCAGGTTCGGCGAGCCGAGCATCTCGTGGCACAGAAAGAACGTGCTCTCGCGGGGCAGCTCATGCGCATGCCTCTCCATGAACAGTCCCATCCCTTCGCATAGAGCCTCCTCCGAGGTCGACAGGAAGAGGATCCGGGTGTTCTCGAGCGGACGTTCGGCGAGCATCCGGGCCAGCGCGATCTGGGCGACGTTGGACGTGGCGTTGTCGTTGGCTCCTGGGACCACCTCGCCCGAGCCGATGTGAGCCATGAACGCGACCGTGCCGGCCGAGACGATCGTGCCGAGGTCGGTCAAGCGCCGACTGCCAAGTGCGGCGCCGGCCGCCACGATCGCGGGTCCCGCAACCACCGGCCACATCAGCGGCGGGCTCGTGTCTGCGTTCTCGAATATCCAGGGGGCGTGCTCGCCGACGGTCTCGTGTGATCGCCGGGTTGAAGAAGAACGCGGTGTGCGGAGCGTCGTGGTGTCCCATCAACGACGATGGTGCGCTCGGCGTCCTCCGGCCCGATCTCCGCGATCACGTGATGGGCTGTGCTGTCGGCAACAGCCGGCGAAAGCGCCGACCGCCGGGGGGCAGCTCATCGGCGAGCGAGCGCGGCGGCGGCTGCTCCCGTCGCGGCCGCGAGCGCCCTGGAGAGCCGGCCGCCACGACGAGCAGCAAGCCCTGCCAGCGGCCCCGGCGCCTGCGAGCAGCCCGAGCGGCCACCAGAAGGTGCCGTTCGCCCGGGTTCCTCCTCGATCCGGACCTTGCGGGCGCCTGCATCGCGCAGCTGTGCCGGCCAGCCACTCCGCAGCGCTCCGCTCACCTTGTGACGCGGAGGGGCGCTTGATCGCGCAGACCTCCTCGAGCCGCTCCCGCATCCAGGCCTGTCAGGAGCAGCCGTCAGCTCCGGGTGGAGCCTCCGTCGCCATCGGGGAAACCTAGCTTGCTCCCTAACATCAGGGGCATGAACGGCGCGGGCGTCACGATGTTTCGCGTACGTGGCATCCGTGTCGCGGTGGACTACTCGTGGTTCATCGTCCTCTTCCTGATCATCTTCTGGCTCTCGAGCTTCTACCGCGACGTGCTCGATGAGCCGAGCGGCTCCTCCGGGCCGTACCTGCTCGCCGTCGCCAGCGCGGCGCTCTTCTTCGCCTCGATCCTCCTGCACGAGCTCGGACACGCCTTCGTGGCGCGGCGCCACGGGATCGGCGTCTCCGGGATCACCCTGTGGATGTTCGGCGGCTTCGCGCGTCTGGAGAAGGACTCCGACTCGCCGGGAACCGAGTTCAAGATCGCGATCGCGGGCCCAATCGTCACCGCGGCGATCGTGATCGCCTGCCTGGTCGCGGGTTTGCTGCTCGCCGGCAGCGATGAGTTCCGCCATGCGGCCCTCGCCCAGGGCAGCACGCGGACCTCGGGGGTCGCGGCCCTCGTGAGCTGGCTGGGCAGCATCAACCTGCTCGTCCTGATCTTCAACCTCGTGCCGGCCTTCCCGCTGGACGGCGGCCGGATCGCGCGGGCGATCGCCTGGTGGCGGACCGGCAGCCGCGACCAGCGGAACCCGCTTCGCCGCCACTCTCGGCGAGTGGTTCGGCCTCTTCCTGATCGCCGCGGGCCTGGGCTACTTCATCGTCTACAGGGGCGACCTCTTCGGCGGCGTCTGGCTCGCCTTCGTCGGCTTCATCCTGCGGGGTGCCGCGAAGGCGGCGCTCGCGCAGACCGAGGTGACGAGCCGGATCGAGGGGATCTCGGTGGGAGACGTGATGGATCGCGACCCGGTCGCGATCCCGGAGAGCGCCTCGATCGAGCAGGCCCTCGACGAGTACTTCCTGCGCTATCGCTCTCCCTGGTTTCCCGTCGTCGACGCCGGCCGACACTTCATCGGCCTGGCCGACCGGGGCGCGGCCGACAACGTCCCCGCGGTGGAGCGCACCTCGACCGTGGTCAGCGACGTGCTCGCCCGCGACAGCGGCACGCTCACCGTTCGGGAGGACGAGCCGCTCGAGTCGGTGCTGGGCAACGAGGCGCTCCGCCGGCTGGGCGCGTTGATCGTCACCGACGCGGTCGGCCACATCCGCGGGGTCCTGACGATCGACGCGATCGGCAAGGCGTTGCGGCCCGCGGCGCCCGGCAGCGCCGACACCAACCTGTAGGCCACCGGCGCAGCTCTGGCGAAGCCGTCTTAATAGGATCGGATCAATGCCGGACCATGACGTCTTGGTGATCGGGGCGGGCCTTGCGGGACAGCGGGCTGCGCTTGCGGCTGCCGAGCAGGGCGTCTCGGTGGGGATCATCAGCAAGGTCCACCCC
The DNA here is from genome assembly GCA_963725475.1 of uncultured Solirubrobacterales bacterium. Taxonomy (GTDB): domain Bacteria; phylum Actinomycetota; class Thermoleophilia; order Solirubrobacterales; family 70-9; genus DASUPK01. Next base: position 138,190 of record CAVRYR010000005.1, read on the forward strand.
GTCCGCTCCCACTCGAACGCGGCGCAGGGCGGGATCAACGCGGCGCTCCAGGAGGACGACACCTGGGAGTCGCACGCCTTCGACACGGTCAAGGGCTCGGACTACCTGGCGGACCAGGACGCCGTCGAGATCATGTGCAAGGCCGCGCCGGAGGAGCTGCTCCATCTCGAGCACCTCGGCGTCACCTTCCACCGCAACGATGAGGGCAAGCTCGGCACGCGCGCGTTCGGCGGCGCCTCGGCGGCCCGCACCTACTACGTCGCCGACATCACCGGCCAGGCGATCATGCACGTCCTCTACGAGCAGCTCATGAAGTACTCCGAGGAGGTCGCCCGCTACGAGGAGTGGTTCACCAGCGCCCTCGCGCTCGACGACGAGGGCAACTGCATCGGCGCGATCTGCCGCAACGTCCGCGACGGCTCGATGGAGCACTTCGGCGCCAAGGCCGTGATCCTGGCCACGGGCGGCAACGGCCAGGTCTGGCAGCCCACCACCAACGCCCTGATCTGCACCGGCGATGGGATCGCCCAGGCATACCAGGCCGGGGCGAAGCTGATGGACATGGAGATGATCCAGTACCACCCGACCACGCTGGCGGGCAAGGGCTTCCTGATCACCGAGGGCGCCCGCGGGGAGGGCGCGCACCTGCTCAACGCCAACGGCGAGCGCTTCATGGAGAAGTACGCGCCGAACAAGATGGAGCTCGCGTCCCGCGACGTGGTCTCCCGCGCCGAGCAGACCGAGATCACACGAGGGACGCGGCTTCCCGGACGGGACCGTCGCGCTCGACATCACCGTGGTGCCGCGCAAGCGGATCCACGAGGCGCTGCGCGAGATCGTCTTGGTGGGCCGGGACTTCGCGGGGGTCGACATCACCAAGGAGCCGATCCACATCAAGCCGGGCAACCACTACACGATGGGCGGGGTCAAGACCGACAACGACGGCCGGACCAACGTCCCCGGCCTCTACGCCGCCGGCGAGGTCGCCTGCGTGTCGGTTCACGGCGGCAACCGGCTGGGCGCCAATTCTCTGCTCGACACGCTGATCTTCGGACGCCGCTCCGGCGTCGACGCGGCCACCCGGGCGAAGGGCCGCGAGCAGACCCACGTCCCCCACTCCAAGCCCAGGACGAGGAGGCTCGGGTCACCGAGATCCTCGGCCGGGAGAAGGGCTCCGGTCGCCGCATCTCCGAGATCCGCAAGGAGATGGGGGAGACGATGGACAAGTACGTCGCGGTCTTCCGTGATGCCGAGGGCCTCAACACCGCGCTCGAGACCATCAAGCGCCTCCGGGAGGAGGCGCAGGAGCGCCTACGTCGACGACAAGGGCGAGATCTTCAACCAGGACGTGCTCGGCGCGATCGAGCTCGGCTACATGCTCGAGCTGGCCGAGTGCACCTGCGTGGCCGCGATCCACCGGACGGAGAGCCGCGGTGCGCAGTTCCGAACCGACTTCCCGGAGCGCAACGACGAGGAATGGCTCAAGCACATCGACCTGCGCGCGTACCGACGACGGGGCCCCGAGATCAGCTACTCCGAGGTGACGATCACACAGTGGGAGCCGCAGGAGCGGACCTACTAGGGTGAGTACGCATGGCTGAGTTCACGCTCAAGGTGCGGCGCTTCCAGCCGGAAGAGCGCGAGGGTCCCTACTGGGAGACCTTCGACGTCGAGCTCGACCCGACGCTCTCGGTGCTCGACGGCATTCTGCAGGCCAAGGACCGCGAGGATGGCTCGCTCGCGGTCCGCTGCTCCTGCCGCGCCGCGATCTGCGGCTCCTGCGGGATGAAGATCAACGGGCAGTCCACCCTCGCCTGCAAGACGATGATCGGCGAGGCCCAGGAATTTGCCAACCGGGACAACGGCGGGGGCGAGCCGATCACGGTCGAGCCGATGGGGAACATGCCCGTGATCAAGGACCTGGTCACCGACATGGAGTCGACCCATTGGACCAAGATCCGCCGGGTCACCCCATGGCTGCTGCCGGAGGGAGACCCGCCCGAGCAGGAGTACGTAGTCCCGCCCGAGTCGATGATCGACGTGACCCAGTCGATGGCCTGCATCCAGTGCGGCGCCTGCGTCTCCTCCTGCCTCTCGATGGAGGCGGACCCGGACTTCATCGGACCGGCCGCGCTCGCCAAGGCCTACCGCTTCGTGGGCGACCCGCGCGACGCCGAGACCAAAGAGCGACTCCACGATCTCTCCCAGGACCCACACGGCATCTACGACTGCACTCACTGCTTCTCGTGCATCGACGCCTGCCCCAAGGGCGTCGCGCCGATGGACCAGATCATGCGGCTCCGCCGCGCCGCCGAGCGCGAGGGCATCAACGATCAGAACCACGGCCACAACCACATGGAGGCCTTCACCAAGATCATCGAGAAGAAGGGGACGCTCGACGAGGCGCTGCTGCTGCAGGACTCCTACGCCCCGGGCATCAAGGGCAAGCTGATGCCGAAGCACGGCGCGGTCAAGGGCATGCTCGAGTCGATCCCGACGGCGATCCGCGGCATCCGCACCGGCAAGATGCGGTCGCTGCCGAAGCTGATCCCCGGCGTCCATCCGAAGCTCCCCGGCGACGCGCAGAGCCACGTCAAGCGGATCTACGCTCACACCGAGGACCATCAGGTCGAGCTCAACCTCTACATCCGCGGCGAGGAGGCCGACCAGGAGGCGCCGGAGGCCGAGATCGAGCCGGAGCCTGACGAGGCGGAGGCGACGTGACCGACCTGAAGATGGCTTACTGGCCCGGCTGCGTCTCGCGGGGCTTCACCACCGAGCTGCACGGCTCGATGGCGCTGGTCGCCGAGCGGCTCGGGATCGAGCTGGTCGAGCTCGATCGCGCGAACTGCTGCGGCGCCGGCGTGATCGCCGAGCACAACCAGGAGCTCGCCGACACCCTCAATGCCCGCACCTTCGCCCTCGCACAGCAGACCGGGCTGCCGATGATGAACATCTGCTCGACCTGCCAGGGCGCACAGTCCGAGTGCCATCAGCGTCTGCGCGATTCCTCCTACCGCGCGCACATCAACGAGACCCTCGCCGAGGAGGGGCTCTCCTATGACCCGGAGGGCTTCTCGAACAAGAACTTCCTCTGGGTGCTGGTCGAGGACTACGGGCTCGATCGCCTGAAAGAACAGGTGACCAGACCGCTCGGCGGCCTGCGGGTCGGTCCCTTCTACGGCTGCTACATCCTGCGGCCGAAGCACCGCCTCGACTACGAGGAATACCCCGAGCGCGACCTTTACCTCGACCGCCTGATCGAGGCACTGGGCGGCGAGGTGGTCCAGTACGACGGCGCCCGGAAGTGCTGCGGCTTCCCGATCATCACGATGGCCCGCGACGTCTCCCTGCGCCAGGCGGGCACGCACGTCGGCGACGCGCTCGACGCCGGCGCCGACTGCCTGGTCACGCCCTGCCCGCTCTGTCACCTCAACCTCGACATGCAGCAGCCGGAGGCCGCGAAGGCCGTCAACCGTGACCTCGGCCTGGCCATCCTGCACCTCCCCCAGCTGGTCGGCCTCGCGCTCGGCCTCGAGCCCAAGCAGCTCGGCATGAGGAAGCACATCGCCTCGACCAGGTGGGTCGAGGAGCGGTTGGAGCCGGTGCCCGCTTGAGCGGGAAGCGTGACCCGGCTTCGCCATCAACGGCCGCCACAAACACCGCGGCCGAATCAATCGGCGAGATCGAGAAGCGCATCGCGCTGATCGAGGTCCGCCTCGAGCAGCTCTTCGAGCACCTCAACATCACCCCGAGAGGAGGCGCCGGCGCCGGCGGCCACCACGAGGGCGAGGGGCTCGACCCGAACGACGATCCGGAGATCCAGGACCTGCTCGCCAAGGGCAATGAGGTGCAGGCGACCAAGCGCTACCAGGAGCTCACCGGGGCCTCCCTCGAGCAGGCGAAGGAGGCAATCGACCGGGCGCAGGCGTAGGGTCCGGGCTCCATGGCCGCCTCGAGTCAGCCGGCCCCGGCGCAGCCGCCCGAGATGCGGCACCGGATCAAGGTCCGGGTTCTCGTCATCCTCGCGTCGATCCTGGCCTTCCTGGCGATCTTCACGAGCTGGATCGACCGCCAGGCGCTCGACACCAACCAGTGGGTGGACACCAGCGGCAAGCTGCTCCAGGACAAGGAGATCTCCGACGCGCTCGCTACCTACGCCGTCGACCAGCTCTACGCCAACGTCGACGTCGCGGCGGTGATCAAGCAGCGCCTCCCCCACGATCTGCAGCAGTTCTCGGCTCCCGCCTCGGCCGGGATCCGCCAGGTCGCCACGCAGGCGGCCAAGCAGGCGACCCAGTCGCCGCGCGTTCAGCAGGCCTGGAAGGACGCGAACCAGATCGCCCATCGCGAGCTGGTCTCGATCCTGAAGGGGAACAACGAGGTCGTCTCCTCCCAGAACGGGCAAGTGGTGCTCAACCTGCGGCCCCTGGTGCTTCAGCTCGCTGACCGGATCGGGCTGAAGAAGCAGCTGAACGAGAAGCTGCCTCCCGACGTCGGCCAGCTGCAGGTGGCCGATTCGAAGCAGCTCGACACGGCGCGCACGGTGGTCAAGATCATCGTCGGGCTCGCCTGGTTGTTCACGTTCGGCAGCCTCGTGCTGTTCGGCCTGGCGGCCTATCTGGCGAGGGGTCGCCGCTGGGTCGTGTTGCTCGGCTACGGCCTCGGCCTGGTCGCGGCCGGGCTTGCGGCGATCGCGGTTCGCAGCGCGCTGAAGGGCCTGTTCGTCGACTCGCTGTCGCAGACCGAGGCTGCCAATGTGCCGGCGCGGCACGCCTGGGACATCGGGACCTCGCTCCTGCAGAGCATCGCGACGAGCGTCGTCATCTTTGGCGTCCTCTTCGTCCTCGCGGCCTACCTGGCCGCCCCTACGGGCTCTGCGGTTGGGATCCGCCGCGCCTTCGCCCCCACCCTGCGCGATCGCCCGGGCATCGTCTGGTCGGTGTTCGCGGCGGCGGCCCTGATCGTGTTGATCGCCTGGCCGCCCGCGGGAACCCGCCAGCTGGTCCTCAGCCTCGTGCTGATCGCGCTCGCCGGCTTCGGCCTCGAGGCGCTGAGGAGAAAGACGGCGCAGGAATTCCCGGACGCCAAGAAGGGCGAGTGGATGCTCGCCATGCGCCAGCGCGCCCGCCGTACGAGCGCCGAGGCCGGCCGCCGCATCGGGTCTGCGGTCCGTGAGCTGACCGACGACGACCGCCATCCCGACGACGCCAGGCTCGAGCGCCTGGAGAAGCTCGGCGAGCTGAAGGAGAAGGGCGTCCTGACCCCGGCCGAATTCCAGGGGGAGAAGAAGCGGATCCTGGCCGACTCGGCGGTTGGAAATGGTGCCCCCGATCCGAAGGCAAAGCCCAAGCCCAGATCTCGCAGCTAGGGCATTGGGCCCGTCCCGGCGGTGAGGCCGGGATCCGCTTCATCCGCGAGAGCCGGATCGGCCTGTATCCGTCGCTCGATCCAGCCCGTGCCGAGCGTGTCCGTGGCGCCGTGGATGACGATCGAGGCCAGGATCACGAAGGCCGCGGTCTCGAAGATCAGGGTGTTGTGGCCCGCGTCCGACTTGAGGACTAGCTCGGCGAACAGGATTCCTGCCACCCCCTTCGGCCCGAACCAGGCGATGAAGGCCCGGTGCGGCGCGGGCAGACCGACACGGAGGAACGACAGCTCGATCGCTGCCGGACGCGCGACCAGGAGCGCGAAGGCGATGAAAGCGATCAGGGCCGGAACGCTGCCGTGGAAGGCCGTGGCGACGATCAGGCCGCCGAAGACGAAGAACGTCAGGACCTGCAGAATCGAGCTGACGTTCTCGCTGAAGACCACGAAGTCGTCGGCGATGTCATGCTCGGCGACGCCGAGCGCGATCCCGCAGACGAAGGCCGCGATCAGCCCGTTGCCGATCGTCACGTCGGCCAGGCCATAGGCGAGCAGGCCCATCCCGAGCGCGTAGATGCCCTCGTAGCGGCGGACGATGCCGCCGCCAGGCAGGTGATGGGTGAGTCGGCCGGCAAGTTGACCGAGCACCGCGCCGAGCGCGGCCCCGAAGGCGGCCTCCCCGACCAGGTTCGCCGCCTCGCTCAGGTGGGTCGGTCCGGGCGAGGCGAGAATGATGAAGAAGAGGACGAAGGGCAGGGCCAGGCCGTCGTTCAGCCCCGACTCGAGGTTGAGCGCGTGGCGGATCGAGGCGGGAACGCGCTGGGAGGTGACCACCGCCGAGGTGACCACGGGGTCCGTCGACGAGAGGACCGCGCCAAGCAGGAAGGCCTCGGCCCAGTTGAACTGGGTGAACAGCAGCTTCGCGGCGACCGCCAGCAGCGCCAGCGTGAGCGGCAGGGCGAACAGAAGCGCCCGCACGACTGGCCCCCAGTGGATGACGAGCAGCTCCCGCTCCACGAGCAACCCGTCCGAGAACAGGGTGACGATCAGGGCGAGCAGGAAGAGGTTGACGACCGCCGCGTCCGACCCGTCCACGTTTATGGCGCCGGCCTCGGCCAGGATCAGCCCCGCGGAGACCGACAGAACCGAGATCGAGAGCACGGTTCCCCGCATGACGCCCGAGAGCGCCGCGGCGAGCGCGAGCAATCCGCCGCTGATCAGCAGCGCCGTGCCGAAGCCGACGTCCATTCAGGGCTTATAGCCGCTGGCGTTCGGCTCAGTGGTGCTTGTGGTGCTTCTTGTGCTTCTTCTCGATACGACGTCGACCGGCACCAGCACGGATACGACGACCACGACGACCGGGACGACGACCACCGGGCCGGCGAGCACCACGCGAGCCCAACGAGCAGCGCCCGGGTGCGGCCGGACATGCGGCGCCACGCCACGCCGGACTTTCTCCGCGTACCCCTCAAGTCGGGCGAATATTATCCGCCCCGTCCCGGGCGTGCGTCACTTCCCTGTAAAGGGATGCAGCTCAGCGTCGCGCCGGCCGGGACCCGGACCAGGTCGCGCTGGTGCAGCAGCTCGGCGACCTGCACGGCGTTCGTGGCTGCGCCCTTGCGCAGGTTGTCGCCGACCACCCAGAGGTTGAGGCAGCGCTCGTGCGAGGGATCGCGGCGGATGCGGCCGACCAGCACCTCGTCGCGGCCCGCCGCCGCGATCGGCAGCGGGTAGATCCCGGCGCCGGGGTCGTCGAGGACGACGAGGCCGTCCGCCGCGGAGAGCAGCTCGCGGCAGTCCTCGGGCGAGAGGTCCTTGACGGTCTGCACGTTCACCGACTCCGAGTGGCCGGTGACCACCGGCACCCGCACGCAGGTCGCCGAGATGCCCACCTGCTCGGAGAGCCCGAGGATCTTGCGGGTCTCGGCCATCACCTTGCGCTCCTCGGTCGTGTAGTCGTCGCCGTCCATGAAGGTCTCCACCTGCGGAAGCACGTTGAAGGCGACCTGGTGCGGATAGACCTCGGGCGGGTCGATCCGCTTGCCCGCGAGGACCGCCTCCGACTCCTTGCGGAGCTCCTCGATCGCGCGACGGCCGGTGCCGGAGACCGACTGGTAGGTGGAGACGATCAGGCGCTCGATCCCCGCGGCGTCGAGGATCGGCTTGAGCGCCACCATCAGCTGCATCGTCGTGCAGTTCGGGTTGGCGACCAGGCCGTTGTGGCCGTCGGCGGCGTCGTCGTTCACCCCGGCGACCACCAGCGGGACGTCCTCGTGCATGCGCCAGTAGCTGGTGTTGTCGACCACCACGGCACCTGCCTCGATCAGCCTGGGCGCCCACTCGGCGCTCACCTTGCCGCCCGCCGAGGAGAGCACCAGGTCGAGGCCCTGGATCGAGTCCTCGTTCAGCTCCTGCACCTCGAGCTTCGAGCCCGGCGAACTCGACCTCACTCCCCGCCGAGCGCGCCGACGCGAGCGGCACCAGCTCGCCGACCGGGAACTTCCGCTCGGCGAGCACCTCGAGGATCGTCGAGCCCACGGCGCCGGTGGCGCCGAGGACCCCGACCCGATATGCGTCTTTCGCGGCCATCTCGGAAAGGGTACGGAGTGGCCGCGCTAGCCCGAGACCGTCGGGCGGTGCTCGGTGCCGGTCGGCTCCTCCTTGCGAATCGCGCCCTCGCCCAGCTCGAAGGCGTCGTGGAGGGCCTCGACGGCCTGCGGCACCTGGTCGGCCCTGATCACGCAGGAGATCTTGATCGGCGAGGTGGAGATCATCTCGATGTTGATCTTGTTCTCGCCGAGCACGCGGAAGACCTTGGCGGCGACGCCCGGATGGCTGCGCATCCCGGCGCCGACGATCGAGACCTTGCCCATCGCCTCGTCCTGCTCGATCCCGATCTCGGAGTCCTCGATTCGGATCACCTCGACCGCCTTCTCGAGGTCCTCTGCCTCTACGGTGAACGAGAGGTCCGCCCCACCATCATGGGAGACCGGCTCGTTCTGGATGATCATGTCGACGTTGATGTTGGCGTCGGCGAGCGCGCCGAAGATCCGGCCCGCGACGCCGGGCTCGTCGGGCACGCCGGTGAGCGTGACGCGCGCCTCGTCGGTCGAGTGGGTGACTGCGGTTACGAGCGGTCGTTCCATGGTCTCCTGCTCCGAGACGACGAGGGTACCGGTGCCCTCGTCCGCGGAGCTGCGGCAGTGGATGCGGACCCCGTGGTTTCGCGCGTACTCGACCGAGCGCAGCTGCAGCACCTTGGCCCCGGAGGACGCCATCTCCAGCATCTCCTCGTAGGAGACGATCGGCAGCTTGCGCGCGTCCGAGACGATCCGCGGGTCGGCGCTGAACACGCCGGCGACGTCGGTGTAGATCTCGCACTCCTCCGCGCCGAGGGCCGCCGCCAGCGCGACAGCCGTTGTGTCGGAGCCGCCCCGGCCGAGCGTGGTGACGTCGCGGCTCTCCGTGGAGACGCCCTGGAAGCCGGCGACCAGGACGATCGAGTCCTCCTCGAGCGCCTTGCGGATGCGGTCGGCCCGCACGTCGATGATCCGCGCCTTGGTGTGGGAGGAGTCGGTGACGATCCCCGCCTGCGAGCCGGTCAGCGAGATCGCCCGGTGGCCGAGGTCGTTGATCGCCATCGCGCAGAGCGCGCATGACTCGCGCTCCCCGATCGAGAGCAGCATGTCCATCTCGCGCGGATCGGGCCGCGGCGAGATCTCGCGGGCCGCCTCGAGCAGGCGGTCGGTCGTCTTGCCTCGGGCCGAGAGCACCGCGACGACCCGCTGGCCCCGCTCGCGCGCGGCGACGATCCGCCTTGCGGCGCGCTTGAGCTCCTCGGTGCCGGCCACCGAGGTGCCGCCGAACTTCATCACGACGATGCCGTCTGTGCGGGTGGCGTTCACTGGCGATTGAGGATAGGTGGCTAGGGTGTCGCGGCGTGAGCGAGGCAGCGATCGAGGTCCGGGGGTTGCAGAAGTCTTACGGCGAGACCAAGGCCGTGCGCGGACTCGACTTCGAGGTGAAGCGGGGCGAGGTCTTCGGCTTCCTCGGTCCGAACGGCGCGGGCAAGACGACGACGATCGAGATCCTCGAGGGATACCGGCCGCGGAGCGCCGGTGAGGTCGAGGTGCTCGGCACCGACCCGGGCCACCCGACCCGCGAGTGGCGGCGGCGGATCGGGTTGGTGCTCCAGGAGTGCGAGCTCAACCCGCTGCTCACCGTGCGGGAGACGATGCACCTCTACTCAAGCTTCTTCCCGAAGCCTCGCCCCGTGGACGAGACCCTCCGACTGATCGGCCTCGCCGACCGGCCGAAGGTCCGGGTGGGCTCGCTCTCGGGCGGCCAGCGGCGCCGCCTCGACGTTGGTGTCGGCATCATCGGCAACCCCGAGCTCCTCTTCCTTGACGAGCCGACCACTGGCTTCGACCCGACCGCGCGGCGCGACGCCTGGAACATGATCGAGGGCCTCAAGGATCTCGGCACCACGATCGTCCTCACCACCCACTACATGGAGGAGGCACAGCACCTCGCCGACCGCGTGGTGATCCTGCGCGAGGGCGAGATCGTGGCCGAGGGCCCGCCGGCCACGCTGGGCGACCAGCTCGGCCAGGAGACGACGATCCGCTTCCGGATCTCCGACCAGGACGCGGCCGACCGGGTCGCGGCGGCGATCGGCCGCAAGCCGCAGGTCTCGGACAACCAGGTCACGGTCGCGACGACCGATCCCCAGGCGGACCTCTACCGGCTGCTGGGCTGGGCCGAGCGGGACGGGGTCGAGCTGCCCGACCTAGAGGTGCGCAGGCCCAGCCTGGAGGACGTCTTCCTCGAGGTGACCGGCGACGGGGGCGGCGAGCGATGAGCGACGCCGGCCTCGTCCTGATTCAGACGCGCTACGCGATCCTCGGGACGCTGCGCACGCCGCGGGCGATGGTCTTCGGCGCGATCTTCCCGATCTTCTTCTTGCTGCTCTTCAACTCGATCTTCACCAACGGCGGCCCCCAGACGACGACGGTCGCCGGCAACACCGTCGGCATCCACTCATACTTCACCGCCGGCCTGATCGCCTACGCGCTCGCGCTCTCCTGCTTCAGCACGCCGCTCCTGGCGCTGGTCGGACAGCGCGAGCGCGGCCAGCTCAAGCGCCAGCGCGGGATGCCCGTTCCGGCCTGGACCTTCGTCGCGGCACAGGTGCTGCGCTCGGTCGCCTTCGCCTTCACGGTCGGCGGGATCATGATCGCGATCGGGCTGGTCTTCTACGACGTCCACCTGCCCGCCGAGACGGTGCCCGGGTTCGTCATCTACCTCTTCCTCGGCACCGCAGCCCTCTCGGCGCTCGGCATCGCCGCGACCGCGCTCGCCAAGAACGAGGAGAGCGCCCAGCCGATCGGCGCCTTCACGGTGCTGATGCTCTCCTTCGTCTCCGGCATCTTCATCCCGATCGACACGCTGCCGAACTGGCTCGCCGAGATTGGCAGGATCTTCCCGCTCTACCACCTCGCCCAGGGCCTGCAGACCACGGTCTCGGAGAACCCCGGAGGGATCGGGCTGAACGCCGGCGACGTCGCCGTGCTGCTGCTCTGGGGCCTTGCCGGCCTTCGGATAGCGACCAAGCGCTTCCGCTGGGAGCCGCAGGGCCGCTCGGCTTAGCAGCGCAGCTTTCGTAGCCGCTTCGAGCGTGTGATCCAGTTCACATTCACGGATGTATCGGATTGATATATCTGTGCATATGGAGCTGAGCGCGACTGGCAAGGTGATCCTCGGGATGTTGGCCGCCAGGCCGCGCTCCGGCTACGAGATCAAGCAGCTGGTGGACAACTCCGCGCGCTTCTTCTGGGCCGCCAGCTACGGGCAGATCTACCCGGAGCTCAAGAAGCTCGAGAAGCAGGGCCTGATCGCCGGCGACGACTCGTCCCAGGGTGGCCGGCAGCGCACCGTCTTCGGGCTCACGGCCGAGCGGCAAGCGCGCGGCGCGCGAGTGGATCGCCCTTCCGCCCGAGGTCCTGGAGACACGGGACGAGGGCTTCCTGGAGCTGTTCTTCTGCCGGATCGATCGACCCGAAGCGGGCCGCCGAGATCGCCCGCGAGCGGGCGACGTTGTCGCGCGCGAAGGCCGAGCAGCTGCGCGCGATCGCGGAGACGATCGACCAAGCCGGAAGGCCGGAAGGGCCGGAGGCGAGACCGGATGCAGGCTCGTTCGCCGTGCTCCGCTACGGGATCGAGATGAGCGAATGGATGGCGGACTGGTTCGAGCGCGACCGCCGAGGAACTGGAACGAAACGCGTCCGCGGCGATTCCCGCCGCCGGGGGGAGGTAGAGATGTTCGACAGGCTCGCATCGCTGGCACAGGGCAATGGCAGGCGCGATGGTGATCGTCGCCGCCGTGTTCTTCGTCCTCGCGGGGGCGATCGGCGGCGGGGTGGCGAGCAAGCTCGCGCCCTACGGGGCGGACGACCCTGCGACGGAGAGCGTCAAGGCGACCGATCGCCTCGCAGAAGGACGGCTTTCGCGAGGCCAGCGTGATCGTGCTGGTCCAGGAATCGACCCCGACGCTCGAAGGCGGGGCAGGCACGGATCGCGTCGCGTCGAGCAGAACTGCATGGGGCCCGATGGCGACGTGGCCGAGGTCACCGGCTACCTCGAGACCCGCAGCCCTGATTTCCTCTCCCGGAGCGGCGACGCCGACCTATCTCGCCGTCAGTCTCAAGCCCACCGACGACAAGGACCAGCAGGACGCTGCAAGGCGATCGCGGACGACCTGGAGGGCCAGCCTGGTGTCTCCGTCGGCGGCATCGCTCTCGCGCAGGAGCAGGTCAACAAGCAGGTCGAGAAGGACCTGCGAATGGCCGAGATGCTCGCCTTCCCGATTCTCTTCCTGCTCTCACTGCTCTTCTTCCGCAGCGCGCGTGGCGGCTCTGTTGCCGCTGATGATCGGCGGCCTGGCGATCGTCGGCACCTTCCTCCTCCTGCGGCTCGCGAACGAGTTCGTCTATGTTTCGATCTTCGCCCTCAACCTGACCACGGGGCTCGGCCTCGGTCTGGCGATCGATTACAGCCTGTTCGTGGTATCCCGCTACCGGGAGGAGATCGCCAAATCCGGACCCGGCCTCGCTGCGATGCGCCGGACGCTGAACACTGCCGGACGCACGGTGCTCTTCTCCTCGATCACGGTGGCGGTGGCGCTCGCCTCGCTGATGGTCTTCCCGCAGCGGTTCCTCTACTCGATGGGGCTGGGCGGCTCGCTGGTCGCGGTGCTCGCCGCCACCATCGCGCTGACCGTGCTGCCCGCGGTGCTGGCCCTGCTCGGCAACCGGGTGAACGCGCTGGCGCCAACGTTCCTCCAGCGACGTGCCGAGCGCGACGCCACCCACACCCAGGATCGGGTTCTGGTACCGGCTCTCGCGCTTCGTCATGCGCCGGCCGGTCGGGATCGCCACCGTCACCGCGCTCCTGCTGCTGGTGCTCGGTATCCCCTTCTACTCGCTCAAGTTCACCTCGGTGGACGCCCAGGTGCTACCGGAGAGCGCCAGCGCCAGGCAGGTCGACAACGTGATGCGAGCCGACTTCCCGCCCTTCCACGACACCCCGAACCTGTTGCTGGTCGAGAACGCGAACACGGGATCGCTCAGCGGCGCTGCAGCGGGAGATCTCCCATGTCAACGGAATCGCCGAGGTCCAGCCGCCCCGGCAGCTCGGCAACGGCGACGCGGTGATCCAGGCCTTCTCGAAGGAGAGCTACATCTCCGACACGAGCCGGAACGCGGTCAAGAAGATCCGCGCCCTGCCCGTCTCCGGACGGCTCGCAGGTGCTGGTCACGGGAGCATCCGCGCATTTCGTCGACCTGCAGTCGAGCCTCGGCCTCGCACGCTCCGATCGCGCTCGCGATCGTGATCGTGGCGACCCTGATCGTGCTCTTCCTGATGACCGGGTCGGTGATCCTGCCCGTGAAGCAGCTGCTGATGAACGCGCTCAACCTGAGCGCCACCTTCGGGATCCTGGTCTTCATCTTCCAGGACGGCGCGCCTCGAGGGGTTGCTCGACTACCGCGAGACAGGGGGCGCTCGAGCAGACGATGCCGATTCTGCTGTTCGCGGTCGTCTTCGGGCTCTCGACCGACTACGGCGTCTTCCTGCTCTCCCGGATCAAGGAGGCCCGTGACAACGGCGCGAGCGACTCGGAGTGCGTTGCCATCGGCCTGGAGCGCACCGGCCGGATCGTGACCGCCGCCGCGCTGCTGTTCGCGATCGCCATCGGCGCCTTCGCCACCTCGCAGATCATCTTCATCAAGGAGAACGGGGTCGGCACCGCCCTGGCCGTGCTGATCGACGCCAGCCTGATCCGCGCTCTGCTGGTCCCGTCGCTGATGGAGCTCCTCGGCAAGTGGAACTGGTGGGCACCGCGCCCGCTGCGCCGCCTGCATGAACGGTTCGGCCTGAGCGAGGGTGGCGCCGAGGCACCCAGCGCCGCAAGCTGAGCTCCGGCGGCGCCCAGGGCCGCGGGTATCCTGGCCGCCGTGTCGATTGCCACATCGATCTTCCTGATCGCGGCCGGGGCGATCCTGCGCTACGCATCAACGTCAACTCGGACGTGATCAACATACCGACCGTCGGCCTGATCCTGATGATCGCCGGCGGCGCCGGCCTGGCGATCTCGCTGCTCTACGAGGTGATGCAGCAGGGCGGCCACGATCGCGACGAGCGCCCGCCGCGCAGCGGCTATGACGACCCCACCCGCCGCCTCTAGAGCGCGGGAGCGCTCGCGAGGCGGCGGGCGGGACGATCTATCCGGCTAGGGCGCCGGGCAGGGGGCGAAACCGTTGGGGGCGATCGGCGCACCGCCGCTGTACTTGGCGGCGTAGCCGTCGCCGTGACCTGACTGCGTATCGGTGTGGTGCACCCCGTCCGCCGTGACGTAGTCGATGTTGTACGAGCTCCCGTCGTTCCCTCCATCCTGCTTGCAGACCCCGAACTGGAAGTTGCGACCCGGGACCTTGAAGATCAGGTCGGTGAAGGTCTCCGTACCCGACGAGCCCTTTGCGTTCCCAGAGAACGTCGTGTTCGCGATCGGGTTCGAGGCCGACCTCGTGCTCGCGGTGGTCGGCGCCGTCGAATACGTAGAGGTCGTAGTCGGTGTTGCTGCCGCCACTCGACCAGCTCAGCGTCGCCCGCACCAACGGGCTGCCGGTGGTCCCGGTCGGTTCCGCCGCTACCGAACTTCTTCTTGCACTTCTTCTTCGCCTTCTTCCGCTTGACCGGATCCTGGATCCGCTTCGCCTTCTTCAGGCACTTCTTGAGCCCGGCCGTCTGCGCTACCGGATCGGAGGCGCTCGCCCCGCCGGCGGCGATCGAGGTGATCGTCAGGGCCAGCACGGCCAGCCCCACAAGACCCATCCTTGTTCGCATCGTCCCTCTCCCTCGCGTTGGTTTCCGTGGAACGGGGCGAGGCTATCGCAGGCAAAGGGATCGTGAAGCGTCTTCGCCAGCTAGCGAGGCTCGGGCAGCAGCCGCTCGACCAGGGCCCAGGAGGGGCGGGAGGTGAACTGCTCCCGCACGTCGAGGCGGTAGGAGCCGAGCGCGAGGGAGGGCGCGATCTCGAAGTCGGCGGCGGTCAGCTCGGGGCCGTTCGAGGGTGCCCGCACGCGACCAGCGAGTCGACGTGGTCGAGGACGCCGGGAAGGGCGATCAGGTCGAGCCGCTCGATCTCGTCGGTGACGCCGAAGTAGCGGGACGCCATCGTCGCCGCCAGGCGACGGCGCCACCTGCTGTAGGCGAGCATCGGCCCGAGCCTGCCGTCATCCCCACACGAGGGATCGCGCCGGCCGGCGGCCAGCAGCAGGCGCCTGGTCAGGGTCTGGAGGACCGCGTCGTTGAAGCGCTCGGCGCTCTCGATCTGATTCGCTCGCTCGGGCGGGACCAGCGGCGGATCGGGTCGGAGCTCGTCCAGGAAGCGGGCGATCTTGCGGTTGGTCTGCACCCGGGTGCCGTCCAGCTTGATCGCGGGCACGGTGCGGCCCGGGAAGCCGCGGGCGCGCATCGTCGTGGTCTGGATCCCCGGCGGCATCTCCCGCACCCTCCAGGGGATGCCCTTGTGCTCGAGCATCAGCATCGCCGAACGACAGGCGTGCGAGCCGGGGATGGTGTAGAGCAGCAGGTCGGCCACCGGCCGCGCCTAGCCGAGCGAGTGCCTGCCCGCCAGCGCCTTGCCGAGCGTGACCTCGTCGGCGTGCTCGAGGTCCGCGCCCACCGGCAGCCCGCTCGCCAGTCGGGTGACCGTGACGCGGTCGCGCAGGGCCTCGGCGATGTGGAGGGCGGTGGCCTCGCCGGTGGTGGTGGGATTGGTCGCGAGCACGACCTCCTTGACCTCACCGTTGACTCGGTCGAGTAGCTCCGCGATGCGCAGATCCTCGGGATCGATCCCGTCGATCGGGGAGAGCGCGCCGCCGAGCACGTGGTAGACGCCGCGGTACTCGCCGGTCCGCTCGATCGGGATCACGTCTGCCGGCTCCTCGACCACGCAGATCAGCGACTGGTCGCGGCGGGCGTCCTCGCAGATCCGGCAGCGAGGCCCCTCGGAGAGGTTGAAGCAGACCTCGCAGAGGCCGACCTTCTCCTTGACCTCCCGGATCGAGTCGGCGAGCGCGAGGGCGTCCTGCTCATCGGCGCGCAGGATGTGGAAGGCGAGGCGCTGCGCAGTGCGCTGGCCGATCCCGGGCAGCTTGGAGAGCTCGGCGATCAGGCGGCTGATCGGTCCCGCGTACATGGCTGAAGCGTAGGGACCGCGCCCTACATACCGGGCAGGCCCGGAAGCCCGCCGCCACCGAGGCCGGCAATCCCGCCCATCTTGCTCGTGGCCAGCTCCTGGGCCGAGCGGAGCGCCTCGTTGACGGCAGCAGTGACCATGTCCTGGAGGAGCTCGGGGTCCTCGGGGTCGATCGCCTCGGGCGAGATCGTGATCTCCCGCAGCTGCATGTCGCCGGTCATCTTCACCTTGACCATGCCGCCGCCGGCGCTGGCCTCGACGGTCTCGTCCTTGAGCTGCTCCTGGGCCTTGGCCATCTCGGCCTGCATCTGCTGCGCCTGCTTGAGCAGCTGGTTGAGGTTGGGTCCCTGGGGCATCAGCCTGCCTCGCTCTCGCGAGCGTCGTCGGGCGGGACCTCGCTTGCATCGAAGTTGTCCTTGATCATCTCGACCAGATCATCCTCGCTCATCTCGGCCGAGGACTTCGGGGGCTGACGCATGGCCCTGCTCATCGATGCAGCTCGTAGGCCGGCCGCAGGCGCTGGCCGACGATCGCGGTGATCGCGTCGGTCATGCGCTCGATGTTCGCGCTCGACTCGGCCTTCTTCTTTTGGAACTTGGCGGACTCCGGGAACCCCACCCGCAGGACGTCCCTGTCCTCCTCGATCGCAATGGGCCTCGCCTCATCGAACAGGCGTCGAGAGCATCGCGGAGCCCGACTCCCGCAGTGTCCGACGACCGCGGGCCACGCCTCGACGACCCGCTCGATCTCGACGGTCGCCGTGGTCACGCTGGCCTCCGCCTCCGTCTCGGCGGAGGCCTGGACATCAGGCATTGAAGGGGGGTCCGGGGGCGGACTCAGAAGGCTCCGGACGTTCGATGGCCCGCTCATCTGCGCTGTGAGCCCTCGGCGTCGGATTCATCGCGGGCCCTGCCTTCTGAGGACGTCGCCCGCGGACCCGCCTCCCCTGCCCGAGCTTCAAGAGCCTCGATGCGGCGGAGCAGCGCCTCGCGCGACGAGTCCAGTGAGGGCGTCGCCACCTTGAGCAAGGCCACCTCGAAGGTCAGGCGAGGATCGTCGCCCTCTCGCATCGCTGCGACTGCCGCGCTGAGCGAGTCAATTGCTCCAACGAGTTTGGCGTCATCGATGGACTTGGCCTGTTCGCTGAGCCGCTCGGGTTGAGCGACGGTGACCGTGAAGGACTCGGGGACTTCCCCGGTCGCTCGGGCGACGAGCAGCTGGCGGAGGTGGGCGATCAGGTCGCGGGCGAATTGGCCGGGGTCGCGGCCCGAGCGGGCCAGGCGCTCCACCGCCTCGAGCGCGGAGCGGGCGTCGCCGCCGGCGAGCGCGTCGGTCGTGTCGAAGAGCAGCTCGGCGTCCGCGGCGCCCAGGACCTCGACGACCTCGTCGGTGGTCACCCTGTCGCCGCCGAAGGCGACCAGCTGATCAAGGGTGCCGAGGGCGTCCCTGAAGCTTCCAGTCGCCGACCGCGCAATCAACACGACGGCGCCGTCCTCGATCTCGATCGACTCGGTAGCGGCGACGCGTCTGACCACCTCGGCGATCTGCTCCAGGGAGGGGCGCTGGAAGTCGAAGCGCTGGCAGCGGTCGACGATCGTCGCCATCACCTTCTGGGGCTCGGTCGTCGCCAGCACGAAGACGGTGTTGGGCGGCGGCTCCTCCAGGGTCTTGAGGAAGGCGTTCCAGGCCTCCTTGGTGAGCATGTGGGCCTCGTCGAGGATGTAGACCTTCCAGCGGCCGGCGGCGGGCGCGAAGCCGACCCGCTCGCGGAGCTCGCGGATGTCGTCGACCGAGCGGTTCGAGGCGGCGTCCATCTCGATCACGTCGAGCGAGGTGCCGGCCGCGATCGTCCGGCAGGGCTCGCACTCCCCGCACGGGGTCAGGGTCGGCCCGTGCACGCAGTTGAGGGAGCGGGCGAGGATCTTCGCCATCGAGGTCTTGCCCGTGCCGCGCGAGCCGACGAACAGGTAGGCGTGATGGACCCGGCCCTTCTCGACCGCGTTGGAGAGGGTGCGGACGATGTGCTCCTGGCCCACCACCTCCCCGAAGCTCTGGGGCCGGTGACGGCGGTAGAGGGACGCTGATTCGGCCACGAATCGAGTCTATCCGCGCCTCAGGCGCGACTTCGCGTAGCCAAGCGGAACACGCCCCGCTGGAGGCCGCTGGACCACGCCTGGCACTGGCGCATACTGGCGCATCACTGGCGCACGCGGCCTGGCAAATCGGGCGCCCGCAGACCGCTGCTTTGCATGGGAAGCGCTACTCGTCTAGGTCCGCTATTCGGCTAGGTCGATGCGGATGACGAGGTTCTCGGTGCCAGTGTTGCGAACGATGTCTGCATTCGCACGTGCTCGCGGGTTAAGCGCGACGATCTGCGCAAGCCGCGCCTCCGGATCATCGTCCACGATTCGAGCCGTGCCTGTCCGCCAGCCTCGACCGGCATTCACCCGGACCCGGGGGTCGGCCTCGATGTTGCGCACGTAGTTCGCCTTGTGACCGTGCTCGGTCACAATCCAAAAGACGTCGCCGTCGAGACCGTTCGTCACCGGCGTGACGCGTGATTTGCCGCTCCTGCGTCCGGTCGTTTCGATCAGAGCCGTGCTGCGACGACCCAGGCCGACCCGGACGGCTGCGCGCGCGACGCGATCGATCAGTCGCATTCCGATCAAATCAAGCAGATACGCCGCCGGAACGGGTGCTGCTTTGGACGAAAAGCAGCGGTTCCGCTTTGCACGGAAAGGAGCTGCTCTCCGACCCTGGCGCTCGCTTCGCGAGCGAAGGAGCGGCTAGACTCGTTCCTCGGGTCGAGCATCCGTTCGATCAAAGCAGTGCCCCGCGTTTTCGCAGTCGTTGCCTCCGGGCACCCTCCGCGTTCGCAGTGCACCCACACGGAGGGACCGAGATGGCCACAGGAACAGTGAAGTGGTTCAGCGATGACAAGGGCTTCGGATTCATCACGCCGGATGACGCCGGCAAGGACGTGTTCGTGCACCACAGCGCGATCCAGGGCGACGGCTTCAAGTCGCTGGCCGAGGGCGCAAAGGTGAGTTACGACGTCGAGCAGGGCGCCAAGGGTCCGGCGGCCGCGAACGTCCAGGCGCTTTAGGGAGAAGAGGCATGGCCTCAGGCGGCAAGCGGAAGACCACGATGGCGAAGCTCAACCGTGAACGCAGGGTCCGCGAGCGTCGGCTTGAGAAGCAGGCCAAGAAGGCTGCGCGGAAGCAGGCGGCTGCAGACGCCCGGGCCGACTCCACGCCTAGCTAAATCAGCAACGTCCGGCTAGTCAGTCCCAGCTCTCTCCGCCTTCGTGTGAATGCAGCAGACTGAGTCGCTCGGGGACTTAGCCGTCAGATAGCCGCTTTGGACGAAAAGGCAGCTGCTTTGCATGGAAAGGAGCGCCTATCGGCTAACCCCCCTTCTGCGCGATGCGGCCGTCCGGCCGGTCGGGGTGGTGGCGGGAAGGGACGCCAGCCGGAAGTAGCGCCACGCGGGTTCTATTGGTGTATGCCGTGACTCACGATCTCGGCCGCGCGCTCCTCCGGCTGGCCCGTAAAGCCCCCCTCGACGGGCATGCTCGGCAGCAGCTTGTCTTGGACGAAGCGGTCGGATTGCTCCTTGGACTCCCACACGGCGGCGATGAGGATGCCTCCGTCTGTCGGCCCAGCGGCGTGGTAGGTCTGTCCCTCGGGCAGACCTCCCGGAGGGTGCACCGCCGCAATGGTTGCCTTGTACTCATCCACGGTTGCGCCCGGCCAGAAATGCGTCAACAGGTATGCCATGTGGTCTCCTTCTCTTGGGTCAGGCGAGCCTAGTCGGTGACACAGCCCTCGCAGCCGCCGGGCTGCAGGAATAGCCGCTTTGGACGAGAAGCGGCTATCCGCTTTGCATGGAAAGCGATACTCGTGCTCAAACGGGGATGATAGGAAGAAGGGGCGGCCCGCAGGCCGCCCCTTTCGCGGGTCCATGGGCATGAACTTCAACCAGAAGAGAAGGCGCCTACTTCTTCGCCTTGCACTTCTGCTTCGACGTAGCGGTGATCGACTGACCGTTGTAGTAGGTCGTCGTCTCACTGCTGTTCCACTTGCCCTTCGGGCAGCTCACCTTCACGTAGGAGTTCTTGCCCTGCTTGAAGAACGTGGTGTCGAAGTTGGTCAGATCCACGCCTGCGACGTTCGGCAGACCCGTCACGTCGAGGGTGTTCGGACCCTTAGCGTACGCACCGTTCAGGACCAGCGTCTGGGCTCCGCCGATGCGGACCCAGACGAACAGCGTGGCCCCAGTACCCTTGACCAGCAGCACCGGGTTGGTGCCCGGGAACAGGGCCGTGGTGCCGTCGTTGACCGTGGCGGTCCCCTGACCAACAACGCTGCGGTGGCACTGTGCCTGAATCGCGGCGGTGCTGGTGGCGGCCTGAAGGACCGCCGTCGCACAGGCGGGCCTGCTGCCATTGTTCAGCGAGAGGCCCTTGGCGAGATGGAAGACCGTCTCCTTCGCCGACGGCGAGGCGACGAAGTCGCTGTACGTCGTCGCGATGATGTTGTGAATCGTCCCCGGCGTGTTCTTGACGTTCTTCGACGGCGAAGCCGTCGCACTCAGGGTCTGACCCGTCGGAACGCCCGCGAATGCGGTGCTCGCGACGACAAGGGCCCCGATCACGCCAAGTGACGCTCCAATCAGATACTTGCGCTTGCGCATACCACTCCTTTTCCTTGTGGCAATTCCCTGACGGACCACCCGATTGGAGCGCCGTCAGCCATGGACTTGCCTCCTGTCGCTGAACCTAATAACACGGCCAATAGGGCCTAGTTGTGGGGCTCGCCGATCCGTACAGGCTGCGACCGGTACGCCGACCGGGGCCGGGGGGCAGGCCCAGGGGTCTGATCCGCTGCGTGAGCCCCGCCCAGGTAAGTCGGGCCGCGCTCGCCGTCATCCACTTGATCTAGTTCGATGAGCTCTGCAAGCGGGGGCTGCCTTCTCCACCCTCTAGAGGGCTTATCGCCTGCATGCGAAGCGAGATAGTCGCTTTAGACGAAAAGCAGCACCGCTGCTTTGCATGGAAAGCAGTAGCCACGAGATACTGCGGGGACGATGTCGCAGGAGAACGTCGAGGTGGTACGGCAGTTCCTCGCCACATTCATCGAAGTGGATGAGGGCCTCGCTGAGCCCGGCCGACTGAAGGAGCTCTACGCGCCGGAGGGGACCATTGTTCTGCCTGAGCCCATGGGAGGGGCGCTTAACGTCGATCAGTTCATCGAATTCCGAGCCGGGTGGATGGAGCCGTATGACGAGTGGGAGTACGAGGCGGAGAAGTTCCATGACGCGGGAGAGAACCGCGTTCTGGTCCTGTTTCACCAACGTGGCATGCTGCGCGACAGCGACTCGTGGATCGAAATGCATTACGGCATCGTCTACACGGTGCAAGAGGGGTTGATCACGGGAGCACGCATGTACGTGACTCCCGAGGAAGCTCTCGAAGCCGCCGGGCTGTCGGAGTAGCTGCTTTGGACGAAAAGCAGCTATCCCCGCGCTGACTGGCGCATCTGCTGGCGCATAGCCAGCGGATTTGGCATAGGAGCGCGGTTTGCGGCACTCGTCAGCGAATCGAGTCTATCCGCCGACTAGGCTGGCCCCATGGCGTACGACGAAGCTCTCGCCGATCGGGTGAGGGAGCTGATCTCCGCCCGGGCGGATATCTCCGAGCGGAAGATGTTCGGCGGCATCGCGTTCATGGTCGCCGGAAACATGGCCTGCGGCGTGCTCGGCGAGGATCTGATCGTGCGGCTCGACCGAGACGAGAGTGAGAAAGCGCTCGAGGAAGACGGCGTCCGGCCATTCGACTTCACGGGCAAGCCGATGAAGGGCATCGTGTATGTCTCGCCGGAACGAACCTCGGACGACGAGGGGCTTGTGGAGTGGGTCGAGGCCGGCGCAGACTTCGCCGCGTCCCTACCGGCTAAGTAGCGGCGGTGGTGCAGCCGATCTTCAGATCCCTGGCGATCGGCTCGGGGACCTGGGCGTAGAGCTCGGAGCAGGTGAAGCTCGAGCCGGCGGTCACGAAGTGCCAGCGGCCGCTGGCCCTGCGGACCACCGTGACGCCGTCGCTGGCCAGTGGCTCGCAGGTCGCCGGGCCCAAGTTGAAGGAGACCGTCCCCCACTTCGGTTTCTTGGTGACCGTCGAAACCCGCACCCTCGCGCAGCTCACCGGCAGGTGGACGACCGAGGCGATCTGGGCCTTCTCCTTCGTCGTCGGCTTGCGAATGGCGCGGACGGCGGCCGGGACGATCAGCGAGATCGCCAGCGCCGCGATCAAAACGAGGCTCCCCTTGCGCATCGCGATCAACCTACCTGCTCGCACGAGCGTAAGTATGGACCGTGCACCCGTCCTCGAGACAGGCTCCCGGGCGTGTCCGCCGTATTTGGCTCGGGCCAGGCTTGCCTGCATCACATGTCGGCTACCGCTTAAGGCTGCTTCCTTCCGGACCTGACCTGGTTCGCAGGCCGACACTGCGCAGGACCTGGCCGTCAACGCCGCCTGCGGCGGCCCGGCCCCGAGGGCCGGTCCCTCGTAAGGGAATTCAGCTCCGCTTGAGCGGGTTGCGGATTACAGGGCACCGCTAATTCCCCGCCTAGCACGGTCCAAGGCGAATGCTAGCTGTAGTTCCTCAGAAGGTTGTTCATCCGGGCCTCCTTGGAGGCTGGGGGTGTCGAGACCTCCAGACCCAAGGAGAGCACCGGATGAACATTCACGCTAACGCCAGGACCTGCCCGAATTCCCGCGAGCTGCTCGCCAGGCGGGTGATCGAGCAAAGCTGGAGCCACCAGCGGGCGGCGAGAGCCGCCGGCGTCTCCGCCCGGACGGTCGCCAAGTGGGTCGCCCGCTACCGAGCCGGAGAGCCGATGAGCGACCGCTCCTCGGCGCCGAGGCGGGTGCCCTCGAGGACGCCGAAGCAAACAATCGAGGCGATCGAGACCTTGAGGCGGCTGCGAATGACCGCCGCCGAGATCGCCGAGATTCTTCGCATGGCGATCTCGACGGTCTCTCGTTGGCTTCGGAGGATCGGCCTCGGCAAGCGCTCGCGCCTCGAGCCTCCCGAGCCGCCGAACCGCTACGAGCGCTCCCGGCCCGGCGAGCTCGTCCACCTCGACGTCAAGAAGCTCGGGCGGATCAGCGCGAGGGGTGCCGGGCATCGAATCACGGGCAACAAGCGCAGTCAGTTCAAGGTCGGGCCCAAACGGCTCGGGGCCACCGGCTGGGAGTTCGTCCACGTCTGCGTCGACGACGCCACCCGCCTCGCCTTCGCCGAGGTGCTGCCCGACGAGCGCGGCGCCACCGCGGCGGGCTTCCTGCGCCGGGCCGCGGCCTGGTTCGCCTCGATGGGGGTCACGCTCGAGGCGGTGATGAGCGACAACGGGGCCTGCTATCGCTCCGGCGCCCACGCCGCCGCCTGCGCCGAGCTGGGGATCCGGCATTTGTTCACCCGGCCCTACCGGCCGCGGACCAACGGCAAGGCCGAGCGCTTCATCCAGACCCTGACCGATAAATGGGCCTATGGAGCGATCTACGGGACCTCAGCCGAGCGGACGAGAGCCTTGCCCGGCTGGCTTTCCCACTACAACTTCCGCAGACAACACGGCTCCCTCGCCAAGAGGCCGCCCGCAGCTCAGCTCGCCGAGCTGGAACAACGTGGTGGGTAACTACAGCTAGCCGTCGGCCGCTCGGCTCGGGCGAGCGCTTAGTCTTCGCTCACCTTGTCTGATCAGCTGTCAACGCGGGTCATCGACCGCACCGGGCTGGACGGGCTGATCGCGGCCCTCGCCGAGCGTGGCTACACGCCGATCGGGCCGATGGTCCGCGACGGCGCGATCCTCTACGAGGAGATCTCGTCCACTGCCGATCTCCCGGAGGGGGTGACCGACGAGCAGGAGGGCGGCACCTACCGGCTCCATGAGCGCGAGGACAACGCCCTGTTCGGCTTCAACAACGGGCCGAACTCCTGGAAGCATCAGCTCTTCCCCCCGAACCTGACGCTCTGGAAGGCGAAGCGGGCCGAGGACGGCGCGATTACCTACGAGGAGCAGGCGGAGGAGCGCCCGCGCTACGCCTTCATCGGGGTGCGCTCCTGCGACCTCGCGGCGATCGGGATCCAGGACAAGGTCTTCATCGGCGACTCGTACACGGACGCCGACTACGAGGCCCGTCGCCGCGACGCCTTCATCGTCGCCGTCAACTGCTCCAAGGCGGGCAACACGTGCTTCTGTGTCTCGATGGACACCGGCCCGCGGGCCGAGTCCGGCTACGACCTGGCGCTGACCGAGCTGCTCGACGGCGAGCACCGCTTCCTGGTCGAGGCCGGGTCCGAGCGCGGCAGCGAGATTCTGAGCGAGCTTGGGGCACGGGAGGCGTCCGAGGCCGACGAGGCAGCCGCTTCGTCGGTCTCCGACGAGTGCGCCTCGCAGATGGGCCGCGAGCTCGACACCGACGGGATCAAGGAGCTGCTCTACCGCAACATGGAGCACCCACGCTGGGACGAGGTCTCCGAGCGCTGCCTCACCTGCGGCAACTGCACGCTGGTCTGCCCCACCTGCTTCTGCCACACGGTCGAGGACATGAGCGACCTCGCCGGCGAGGAGGCTGAGAGAGTGCGGCGCTGGGACTCCTGCTTCACCCTCGACCACTCCTACATCCACGGGGGCAGCGTCCGCAACTCGCCGCCATCTCGCTACCGCCAGTGGATGACCCACAAGCTCGCCACCTGGATCGACCAGTTCGGGACCTCGGGCTGCGTCGGCTGTGGCCGCTGCATCACTTGGTGCCCGGTCGCGATCGACATCACCGAGGAGGCGGCGGCGATCCGCGCGACCGACCTCGGCCCCGCCCCCGAGGGAGAGAGGGGGATCAGTGCAGACCATTGAGCAGCTGCTCGCCGAGGCCAAGGCGTTCAACGGGATGTCGGAGGAGCACCTCGCCTTGATCGCCGGATGCGCGCAGAACAAGGTCTTCGAACAGGGCGAGTACCTGATGCGCGAGGGAGACGACGCGGACAGCTTCTACGCGATACGTACCGGGCAGGTGGCGATGGAGATCTTCGTGCCACAGCGCGGCCCGGTGATGATCGAGACGATCGACGAGGGGGATCTGCTCGGCTGGTCCTGGCTGGTGCCGCCGTATCGGTGCCACCTCGACGCCAGAGCGGTCGGGACCGTCCACAGCGTGGCCTTCGACGCTGTCTGCCTGCGCGGCAAGGCCGACCAGGATCCGGTGCTCGGCTACGAGCTGATGAAACGCTTCATCCCGATCATCGTCGAGCGGCTCCAGGCGACCCGGGTTCGCATGCTCGACGTCTATGGACACGCGGCGAGCGGCTGATGGCTCCCGTCGTCGACCCCATGCTTCCCATCTCCTACGTCGTCGCCGACAAGCGGCAGGAGCTCGGCGACACGTGGACACTCGAGCTCGAGCCCACCGGGGGCGACGGCGTCGAGGCGTTCCGTCCGGGCCAGTTCTCGATGCTTTACGCGTTCGGTGCGGGCGAGGTGCCGATCTCACTGAGCGGCGGAGGTGAGGCGGGCGGCCGCCTCGGCCACACCGTCCGGGCGGTCGGCGCCGCGACGAGGTCGATCTGCGACACGCAGCCCGGCGAACAGCTCGGCGTCCGCGGCCCGTTCGGGAACAGCTGGCCGCTGGATCAGGCCGAGGGCGGGGACGTCGTCGTGGTCGCGGGCGGCATCGGCCTGGCGCCTCTGCGGCTCGCGGTCGAGCAGCTGATCGCAAACCGCGACAGCTACCGCGCGGTCGCCCTCCTCTACGGGGCACGCTCACCGGACGAGATGCTCTACTTCTCGGAGCTCCAGCGATGGCGCGAGGCCGGGATCGACGTCAAGTACACCGTCGATACCGCGATCGGGGAGTGGGATGGACGCGTCGGCCTGGTGACCAAGCTGATCCCGATCACCGGCTTCGAGGGCTCCCGGACCACGGCGATGATCTGCGGCCCGGAGGTGATGATGCGCTTCGTCGCGCAGGCGCTCGCGGACCGCGGCGTGCCGGACGAGCGGATCTGCGTCTCGCTGGAGCGGAACATGAAGTGCGCGATCGGCCACTGCGGCCACTGCCAGCTCGCGCACCGCTTCGTCTGCAAGGACGGCCCGGTGTTCCCGGTCGGGCGGATCGGGACGCTGCTCGGGGTGAGGGAGCTGTGAGCGCCGAGCGCCCGAAGCTGGCGGTCTGGAAGTTCGCCTCCTGCGACGGCTGCCAGCTCTCGCTGCTCGACTTCGAGCGCGAGCTGGTGTCGCTGCCCGAGCAGATCGAGGTCGCCTACTTCCTCGAGGCGACCCGCGGCGAGGTCGAGGGTCCCTACGACCTCTCCCTGGTCGAGGGCTCGATCACCACGCCGCATGACGCCGAGCGGATCAAGGAGGTGCGCGCCAAGTCGCGGCGACTGGTGACGATCGGGGCCTGCGCGACCTCCGGCGGGATCCAGGCGCTGCGGAACTTCGCCGACGTCGAGGACTTCATGTCGGTCGTCTACGCCTCGCCGGAGTACATCTCGACGCTCGAGACCTCGACCCCGATCTCGGCCAACGTCCACGTCGACTTCGAGCTGCAGGGCTGTCCGGTCAATCGCCACCAGCTGCTCGAGGTGATCAGCGCCTTCCTCAACGAGCGCCAGCCGGCGATCCCCAATTACTCGGTCTGCATCGAGTGCAAGCGGGCCGGCAACGTCTGCGTGATGGTCGCCCACGGCACGCCCTGCCTCGGGCCCGTCACCCACGCCGGCTGCGGCGCGCTCTGCCCGAGCTACGACCGCGGCTGCTACGGCTGCTTCGGCCCGATGGAGTCGCCGAACGCGCCCTCGCTCTCCGGCTGGTTCGAGGGGCTTGGGATGGAGGAGCTCGACGTGATCCGCATCTACCGGACCTTCCACACCGCGCGCGAGCCGTGGAAGTCCGAGAGCGAGCGGCTGGAGGCCGATGGCTGACGGGACCCGCACGATCCGCACCGAGGCGCTCGCCCGTGTCGAGGGCGAGGGCGCGATGCAGGTCCGCATCCGCGGCGGCGAGGTCGAGAACGTCGAGCTGCAGATCTACGAGCCGCCGCGCTTCTTCGAGGCCTTCCTGCGTGGCCGCGACTTCACAGAGGCGCCCGACATCACCGCGCGGATCTGCGGCATCTGCCCGATCGCCTACATAACCAGCGCCTTCAACGCGATGGAGGACGCGCTCGACGTCGAGGTCTCCGAGGGGATCCGGACGCTGCGGCGGCTGGCCTATTGCGGCGAGTGGATCGAGTCCCACGCGCTCCACGTCTTCCTGCTGCACGCGCCCGACTTCCTCGGCTTCGAGTCGGCCTGGGCGATGGCCAGCGACCACCGCGAGGTGGTCGAGGGCGGCCTGCAAGATCAAGGCGACCGGCAACGACCTGCTGCGGACGATCGGCGGCCGCGCGATCCACCCGATCAACACGCGGGTCGGCGGCTTCTACAAGGCGCCCGGGCAGGCGGACCTCGAGGCGCTCGTTCCCGCGCTGGAGGAGGCACGCGAGCTCGCCCGCGGTTCGGTGGCGTGGGTTGTCGGAGCTCGACTTCCCGGACTTCGAGCAGGACTACGAGTTCTGCGCCCTGCGCCATCCGGACCACTACGCGATCGAGGATGGGCGGCTGGTCTCGAGCTCCGGCCTCGACATCGGGCCCGGGCGAGTACGAGGAGCACTTCACCGAGATGCAGGTGCCGCACTCGACCGCGCTGCAGTCGCGGATGAGCGACGGCGGCACCTACTTCCTCGGGCCGATGGCGCGCTACTCGCTCAACTCGGCCCAGCTCTCGGATGTCGCGCGCGAAGCCGCCGAGGCGGCCGGGCTGGGTCCGGAGTGCCGCAACCCGTTCAAGTCGATCGTCGTGCGGGCGGTCGAGATCCTCTACGCCTTCGACGAGGCGCTGCGGCTGATCGAGGCCTACGAGCCGCCCGACCCGCCGGCGGTCGAGATCACCGGTCGCGCGGCGACCGGCTGCGGCTGGAGCGAGGCCCCGCGCGGAATGCTCTGGCACCGCTACCGGCTGGAGGACGACGGCTCGATCGCCGAGGCGCGCATCGTCCCCCCCACCTCCCAGAACCAGGCGCGGATCGAGCAGGACCTGCTCGAGTTCGTCCGGCCGCGCGTCGAGCTGCCGGACGATCGCCTGCAGTGGGAGTGCGAGCAGGCGATCCGCAACTACGACCCCTGTATCAGCTGCTCGACCCACTTCCTGAAGCTCGAGGTCGACCGGGGTTGAGCGTTGGTCTCCACCAAGCACTTCATCCACCGCGAGCACAAGCCGAGCGACCCGGCCTTCCTGCGCGAGGAGCGCAAGTTCCTTGACGAGCAGCGCGAGTCACTGCGGCTGATGCAGCGCGAGCGCGATCACCTCCAGCGCGACATCGAGCTCGCCCGCAGGCGAGGCGCACGGCCTCGGCATCTCGCTCGCCCACGCGCCCGAGTCGGGCTACCGGGCCTGGCTGGCGCTGATCGGCGTCGGCAACCGCTTCCGCCACGACGACGCGGCCGGGCTCGAGGTGGCGCATCGGGTCCGCCAGATGCACCCGCCCGGCATTCGCATCCTGGAGGAGGAGGGCGAGCCCGGGACGCTGATCGAGGGATTCGCGCTGGTGAAGGAAGTGCTGGTGATCGACGCCGTCAGCACGGGCGCCGAGCCCGGGACGCTGCACCGCTTCGACGCCACCCACGAGCCCCTGCCGGCCGAGGTGTTCCGCGCCTCCACTCACGCGCTCGGCGTCGCCGACGCGATCGAGCTCGCCCGCGAGCTCGATCGGCTGCCGCAGCGGATCGCCGTCTATGGCATCGAGGGCGAGAGCTTCGAGACCGGAGAGGGACTCTCGCCGGCGGTCGCGGAGACGGTCAACAGGCTGGTCGGCGAGCTCCACGAGGAGTTCGGCGGGGATGAGCCCGAGGTGATCGACGAGCCCGGGTCGGGAGCCCCCTGATGGCCGGTGACGTCGACGTCATCCGTCAGCTGCTCGACACCGTCGCGCGCGGCGACAGGGATGCGTTCATAGCGCTCCTCACCCGCGACGTCGAATGGGACGACCGCGAGGGCTGGCCCGGCGTCCGGCGGATGTACCGGGGCCGCGACGGTGTGCGGAAGTGGTGGGATGCGTTCAGGAGCGTCGGCGGAGAGGTCCTCGACATCGAGGTGGAGAACCTCACCCAGGCGAGCGGCTCACGGGTCCTGCTCTGCGTGCTGGGGACCTTCAGGGCGTCCACCGGCTCCAAGTTCAAGGCCCGGGCCTGGTACGTCTTCTGGCTGCGGGACGGCAAAGTCTCCAGGGCGCAGCTCTTCTGGAACAGGAGGGACGCTCACGACGCGGCGGGCCTCCTGTCGAACGACGTGAGCCAACCCGGGAGGGGCTAGATGGAGATCGCGTTCCTCATCCTCACCGACTACGCCGAATCGCTCAATGGCAAGCTCTACACGCTGGGCGCGGGCTGGAACGTCCTGAGGTTCCCGGAGCTCCCGCAGGAGTGGCGGTTCACGGTTGGGCTTGGCATCGACGTCGCATGGGACGAGACCAATCGACGGCAGGCACTCGAGGTGGTGATCCAGGATCCGGATGGCACGGAGCTGGGCGAAGATCTATCGATGGAAATTGAAGCCGGGAGGCCGCCGGGGCTCCCGCCTGGCCAGGAGCAACGGATGGTGATCGCGTTCAATGTCGGGGCCACCTTTGAAGCCGCCGGACCCCATGCCGTGGTCATTCGAAGCGGTGACGAGGAGCTGAAGAGATCCCGGTTCTACGTGGTGCAGGTCCCACAGGAGGCGCCGCAGATGGGAGGCTCCTGACATGCACCGAAGGAGGAAGCACCTTTCCCAGCCTCACCTCGGTGGTCGCCTGTACCCATGACCAACGGCGACTTCGCAGAGCGCTTGGCGAAAGCGGTCGGCGGACGGCAAAGGCGTCCACCGCCTACGGAGAGCCTGTCGAGCGCGACGGGGTGACGGTGATCCCGGTGGCCAGGTCGTTCTGGGCGTTCGGCGGCGGTGGCGGTGAACTGAGCGGCCGTGAGGGCTCAGGCGGTGGGGGAGGAAGCCTCGTCTGGCCGCTCGGTCACATCGAGATCCGCGACGGCCAGGCCCGGTTCAAGCCACTCCACCAGCCTCGCCTCGCGGTACTGGTCCTGGTCGCCGCCCTGATCGCATTGCTGATCCGAGCACTGAAGTAGCGCACTCACTTCCAGGTCCGGGGCCAGGAGCGCTGTGGCGGGCGCGACCGCAACCTAATCCGGAAGTCGACGGCGACGGCGCCGTCGGGACGTCCGACCACCGGGTTGAGATCGAGCTCCGCGACCTCCTTGTGAGCCTCGACCATCGCGCTCACCCGCAGCAGCATGTCCTCAATCGCGGCAACGTCCGCGGGCGGCGCACCGCGGAAGCCGGTGAGCAGCGGGAAGGTCGCGAGCGAGCGGATCATCTGCTCCGCGTCCGTCCGGGTGATCGGGCTGACGCGGATCGAGACGTCGCGCAGCAGCTCCGCCCGGGTCCCGCCGGCCCCACAGGCGAGCACCGGCCCGAAGGTGGGGTCGTCGGCCACCCCGATCAGTAGCTCGGGCCCCTCGGGTGCCATCTCCTGGACGATGAACTTCTCGCGCTCGGCGCCCGCCCGCGTCACGGCCTCGTCCATCTCGCGAGCCGCGGCTGCCACCCGCTCGGCTCCACTCAGCCCGAGTCGGACCGCTCCCATCTCCGACTTGTGGAGGATCCCCTCGCCCTGGGCCTTCAGGGCGACCTCGCCGCCGAGCTCGTCGGCGGCCGCGCCGGCGCCCTCCGGGTCGTCAGCGGCCTGCCAGCGCGGAATCGCGATCCCGTAGCAACCGAGCAGCAGTGCGGCTTGCTCCATGTCCATCCACTCGCGCCCGGAGCCAAGCGCCTCGGCAATCCCTCCCGCGGCCCGCTCGGCGTTGACCTCGGCGAAATCCGGCGGCTCCTCGGACGGCGTGCGTCGCCAGCGGAGGTGGCGCATCACCCGGCCGAGCGCGTGGGCCGCGTCCTCGGGGTAGAGATGGACCGGCATCGCCCCCACCCCTCGCGCGGCGGCGTGGTCCCTCTCCGACATGAAGACCGCCTGCACAGGGATCTTTCGCGGCATCTCTGCCACCGCCTCATGGACCGCGCCGGCCACGTCCTCGGGCCGGGTGAGCAGCGGCTTGATGAAGATCACGATCAGCGCGTCGATCTGATCGCATGCGGAGACCCGGCGGATGGTCTCGCGGTAGTCATCCGCGGTGGCGGTGGCGATCATGTCGACGGGATTGCCGAGCCCGGCCTCCGCGGGAAGGACCTCGGCGAGCGAGGCGCGCACCTCATCCGGCAGCTCGGGGACCTCGAGGCCGGCGCCCTCGCAGGCGTCGGCGCACATCACCCCGGGGCCACCGGCGTTGGTGACGATCCCGACCCGGTTGCCCTCCGGCATCGGCTGGGTGGCGAGCAGCGAGGCGACGTCGAGCAGCTCGGCGAGCGTCTCGGTTCGGATCACGCCCACCTGCTCGAAGAGCGCGTCGACCGTGAGGTCGGATGCGGCGATCAGGGCGCCTGTGTGGGAGCTCGTGGCCCGCTGCCCCGCGGCGGAGCGCCCGCTCTTCACCGCGACGATCGGCATCCGGCGGCCCACCCGGCGGGCGATCCGCGAGAAGCGGCGCGGATCGCTGAAGGACTCGATGTAGAGCAGCGCGACCTCGGTCGCCTCGTCGGTCTCCCAGTACTCGAGCAGGTCGTTCGCGGTGATGTCGGCCCGGTTGCCGATCGAGGCGAAGGAGGAGACGCCCAGGCTCCGATCGGTCGCCAGGTCGATCAGGGCGAGTCCGAGCGCGCCGCTCTGGGTGACGAAGCCGACGTTCCCCGGCGGAGGCCCGCCGGGCGCGAAGGTGGCGTTGAAGCGATGGCCCTCGGTCGTATTGAGGATGCCGAGGCAGTTGGGCCCGATCAGCCTGAGCCCGGCCTCCCGGCAGACCGCGACGAGCTCGCGCTCGCGCGCCGCTCCCTCGGGCCCGGTCTCGGCGAAGCCGGCCGAGATCACGACCAGCGCGCGGACGCCACGCGCCGCGCACTCGCGAGCCGCGTCGACCACCGCCGAGGCCGGCACGACGATCGACCGCCAGCTCGACATCCTCCGGGAGCTCGTCGACCCTGGCGTAGGCGTGGACGGACTGGACCACCTCGGCGTTCGGGTTGACCGGGTAGGCGACGCCCTCGAACCCCGACTCGAGGATGTTGTGGAAGAGCTGGCCGCCGACGGTGGCACGATCGCGCGAGGCACCGATCACGGCGATCGCGCTCGGCTCCAGAAACGACCGAAGCGCAGCCTCGGCGGCGATTCGGTCGCGATCGGCGAATCGGCGCACGGCCTCGTCCTCGAACGAGGTGGGGAACACCACCTGGATCGCCCCGGGCATCGAGCCGACCTCAACCGGGAAGCCGCTCTCCCGGAACACGTCCATCATCCGGTGGTTCTCGGGCATCACCTCAGCGTGGAAGACCGAGATGCCGTTGTCGACCGCGACCTCGGCAAGGTGCGCGAGCAGCAGCGTCGCCAGGCCCCTGCCCTGCAGCTGGTCCGCCACGGCGAAGGCGACCTCCGCGTCATCGCTTCCGTCGCCGATGTAGATGCCCTGGCCGACGACCACCCCCTCGCGGAGCGCGATCAGGCCGTAACGCTGAGCGTAGTCGACATCCGCCATGGAGCGGGCGGCGGCCCGCAGATCGACCCCCAGCGAGAAAAACCGAAACATCCGCGAGCTCGGATCGAGCCCTTCGAGGAAGGCGAACAGGGAATCCTCGTCCTCCGGCTTGACCGGGCGGACATGGACGGTGGAGCCGTCGCGGAGGGCTACGTCGGCCTCGCGCTCGGCCGGATAGGCGGCTCCTGCTCGGGACACGGAGTTCAGGCCGACAACATTGCAGAGTGTGATTTGCTGGGCCTGCCATGCCTGAGCACCGGGACGTGCCGCCGCAGCTGCTCGAGGGAATCGAGAATCTCTCGCGCTTTCACCGCCAGCACGAGAAGTTCTACTCGCAGGCTCCACTCCAGAGCGCGCGGGAACTCCAGGCGGCCTCGCGGGCGCTGCAGGCCCTTGCCGACCGGTGGAGCGAAGCGGAGCCCAGCGAGCGCCCCGCACCGAATCCGTACGCAGGTGCCGAAGACATCAATGCGCCGGGGCTGGTGGGCGAGAGCGGCATCCTCTTCATGGAGGGCGAGGGAGAGCCCGCCGAGATCGCGCAGATGAAGCGCGTGATCGAGGAGAAGGCTGCCGACTCCGAGCAGACCGGCGAATGGCTGGGGAAGGCAATGGAGCAGTCGTGGGGGATCGCGGGCTCGCTTGTCCAGTTCGAGGACCTGATCGACCTGCTCGGCGAGCGCCACCGGATCATCGCCGCCGACTGGCAGGCGGCCTCAATGAGCGCGCTGCTTGCCCGCTACCTACGGCGCGCACTGGAGGTGCTGGGCCAGGTGGACTTCACGCCGGCGGCGATCCGCGAGGACATGGCCGGCCCGCGCCGGAGCCCGCCCTACCTCTACACGGCCAGCGAGCTGCTCGACGCCGCCGCCGACCTCTACGCTCGCTCCGCCCCGCTCGTGCACGAGAACGAGCGTCGCTGGCGGGTGTTCGGCGAGCGGATCCGCTCCCTCAAGGCTTCCGCTGGGTAGCCGCCGCTCGGGGTGTGATCATCGGGCCATGCTCATCGCCTGGCTCGTCATCTGGTTCGTGTGCAACCTGATCGGCGGCGACGAACCGCTCAAGCTCGATCCGGTGAACGGCTGGACGGCGACGCTGATCCTCGCCGCCGCGATCGACATCAACCGGCCGCAGCTCGGGCCAGGCCGCGGAAGGTAGCCCGCCCTCGGCCTGCGGCGCTACGCCGCCAGCGGTGTCGAGCCGGCGCCCCTGGGGACCACCATGACGGGACAGGGGGCCGCGGCCATGACGCGGGTGGATACGGCGCCGAGGAGCGTGCCCTTCACCGGGCCGTAGCCGCGGGAGCCGAGCACCAGCAGGTCGAGGTCGCTCCCGGCCTCCGTCAATGCCTCCCCGGCCTCGCCGTGGAGCAGCGCCGGCTCGGTGGCGACGTCGTCGGGGATGCGATCGACGGCGTTCCGGTAAACCCGTTCCCACTCCTTCTCCTTGAACTCGCGGTACTCCTCGGGCCCGAGCGGCGAGAGCAGGCCCCCCAGAACGTAGTGCGGCTGTCCCATCACGCTAAGGATCCGAAGCGGCGCCTTCGCGCGCTCGGCCAGGTGGGCGGCGGCGAAAAGCGCCCGCCAGGACTCCGATGAGCCGTCCACGGCCACGCCGATCCGATCAAGGCCGGACCCACCATCCGCATAGCCACGAGGGGCGACGGCGACGCTGGAGTGGACCCCGGAGAGCAGTGCGCCGCCGACCGTGCCAACCTGGACACGGCCGCCCTTGCCGTGGCGGGTCGATCCGATCACGATCACACTCGGCTTCTCCCAGTCGGCCAGCTGGTAGATGCCGCCGGCGACGGACTTGTAGACGACTGGTTTCCCCGTCAGATCGCGGCCGCCCATGAGCTTCCGGGCGTTGGCGAAGAGCGGCTGGCAGAACCTGCTGACGGCCTCATCGAACTCGCCCTCGTCGACGCCATCGCGCGGGTGGGAGATGATCGTGGTGACGATCGGGTTGGCGTCGAGCACCTCGCTGAGGGAGCGGCCGAGACCGAGGGCGTCCTCTCCCTCGGGAGAGCCGTCATAGCCGATCAGGACCTTTGTCTTGATGGTGGGCTCCCCTCAGATCTTCTCGGGAACCATCTCGATCGCCCCGCAGGGGCACTCCTGGACGCAGAGGCCGCAGCCCTTGCAGAAGTCGAGGTCGATCTCGTAGAGCTCGCCCGGCTTCGGCCGAGCTTGATCACGGCGTTGTCGGGGCAAACGCCATAGCAGTTGTCGCAGGAGAAGCAGTTGCCGCAGGACATGCAGCGGCGCGCCTCATACAGCGCGTTCGACTCGTTGAGCCCGCCGACGACCTCGTCGAAGGTGGAGCTCCGGCGCGCGATCTCGAGCTCCGGCTGGAGGGCCCGCGGCGCGTCCGCGTAGTACCAGGTGTTGAGCTGATCGAAGGTGATGATCTCGTGCTTCGGGGCCGGCTCGATAGCTCTGGCCGCGCAGCCAGCCGTCGATGTTGCGGGCGGCCTTCTTGCCGTGGCCGACGCCGACCGTGACCGTCCGCTCGGCGGGGACCATGTCGCCGCCAGCGAAGACTCCCGCGGTGCCCGGTCATCATGTTCGGCCCGACCTGCACGACGCCGTCCTCGACCTCGATCCCGGAGACGCCCTCGAGCAGCGAGAGGTCGGCCTCCTGGCCGAGCGCGAGGATCACCGAGTCGGCCTCGAGCTCGTCGAACTCGCCGGTGGGCTGGGGGAAGCCGGTCTCGTCGAGCTCCATCTTCTCGACGGTGATCTTGTGGCCGTCGACCTGCTTGATGGTCTCGAGCCAGCGCATCATCACGCCCTCCTCCTCGGCCTCGGCGACCTCGAACTCGTGGGCGGGCATCCGGTCGCGGTTGCGGCGGTAGACGACGACCGCGTCGGTGGCGCCGAGCCGCTTGGCGGTCCGAGCCGCGTCCATCGCCGTGTTGCCGCCGCCGTAGACGACGACCTTGCGGCCGAGCAGCGGCTTCTCCTCGCCCTCCATCGACTCGAGGACGGAGACGGCGTCGAGGATGCGCGCGGCCTCGCCGGCAGGGATGTCGGCGTGCTTGCCGATGTGGGCACCGACGGCGAGGAAGGCCGCGTCGAAGCCGCCCTCTGTCATCGCCTCCTCGATGTTGGTGACCTTGCTGTTCAGCTCGAGCTCGACGCCCAGGTCGAGGATCCGCTGCACCTCGGCGTCGAGCACGTCGCGCGGCAGCCGGTAGGTGGGGATGCCGAAGCGCATCATGCCGCCGGCCATCGGGCCGGCCTCGCGGATCGTCACCTCGTGGCCGAGGCGGCGCAGGTGGTAGGCGGCGGAAAGGCCGGAGGGCCCGGCGCCGACGACCAGCACCCGCTTGCCCGATGGACTCGGCGGGCGGATCGAACGACCAGCCCTGCTTGATCGCCTCGTCGCCGATGAAGCGCTCGACCGAGTGGATGCCGACCGCCTCGTCGAGCTCGGCGCGGTTGCAGGAGGTCTCGCACGGGTGGTAACAGACGCGACCCATGATCGCCGGGAACGGGTTGTCCTCGACGATCTTGCGCCAGGCGCGCTCGTAGCCCTCGCCGCCCTCCTCGGCCTCGTACAGCCAGGCCTGGCAGTTCTCGCCGGCGGGGCAGGCATGGTTGCACGGGGGCAGGCGGTCGACGTACTGGGCGCGCTCGGTCCGCCAGCTGCCGGTCTTGTTGGCGAGGCTGGAGCCGACGTCGAGCGTGATGGCGAAGGGATGCGAGGCCATCACTGCGGTCCGTGCGGGGTGTCGGCGAGCAGGTCCGGTCGCCCCTCGTGGAGCAGATCGGGCAGCGCTCCATAGCCGCCGTTCAGGCCGAAGCGCCTGATGTTGGCGTCGGCGCGGGCCTGGATCGCGTCGATCACGTCGGTGCGGGGCGGGTCCTTGAAGAGGTGCGCGTAGCGCTTCTGCAGCTTCAGGTACTCGGTGACCGGGACCTGCTGGCGGATCTTCGAGACGCCGACGACCTCGCCGTCCTCGGCCTCGAAGACGGGGAAGATCCCGGTCTCCTTGGCGAGGCGCGCGATCTTGACCGTGTCGGCGGAGGCGGAGCCCCAGCCCAGCGGGCAGGGGACGAAGACGTGCAGGTAGCGGGCGCCCCTGAACTCCATCGCCTTCTCGACCTTGTACTCGAGGTCGCGCAGCTCGGCCACGGTCGCCGTCGCCACGTACGGGATCTCGTGCGCCATCGCGATCAGCGGCGCGTTCTTGCCCTGGCCGAAGACGTTGCCCGGCTCGTCGCCGACGGGCTTGGTGTTCGCCGTGCGCGCGGCGGGCGGGGTCGCGCCCGAGCGCTGCACGCCGGTGTTCATGTAGGCCTCGTTGTCGTAACAGATGAACAGCACGTCGTCGTTTCGCTCGAACATCCCCGAGAGGCAGCCGAAGCCGATGTCGAGGGTGCCGCCGTCGCCGCCCTGCCCGACGACGCGGATGTCCTCGCGGCCCTTCGCCTTCAGCGCCGCGGCGATCCCGGTGCTGACCGCCGGTGCGTTGCCGAACAGCGAATGGATCCAGGGCAGCTGCCAGGAGCTCTCCGGATAGGGGGTGGAGAAGACCTCGAGGCAGCCCGTGGCGTTGGCCGCGATCAGCTTGCCCTTCGTGGCCCGCATGGCGGAGTCGAGCGCGAACCGTGCGCCGAGCGCCTCGCCGCATCCCTGGCAGGCGCGGTGCCCGCAGGTGAGCGTGTTGGAGCGCTCCATCCGCGCCTGCACCGCGCGCTTGTCCGGATCGAGCAGCCGGCCGCCGACCGCGTAGGTGCCCGTCTGGTAGAGCTTGACGTCCTGGTAGGGCATCAGTGGGGCTCCGCCGCGACCACGCCGAGGTCGCGGAGCATGTTCTCCGCGTGCGGGCCGGGGGGCTGGCCGTTGCGCTCGCGGTCCAGCTCGCGCTCGACCAGATTCGATGTCCAGGTCGAGGAAGTTGAGCGGCTCGAGCTCGTCGCGCCCGGCCTGCTCGAGAAGCCCCTGAAGCGACTCGCGGGTGATCGCCCTCCCGCCGAGGCCGGCGATCACGGTGCTGCAGCGCGCGTGGCCGCCCACCATCGCCTCGTGGACGTCGGTGGAGACGATCCCGCCGCGGCCGGCGGCCAGGGCCTTCTCGAGAACCACCACGCGGCAGGCCCCGGACAGCGCATCGCGGACCTCTTCGAGGGGGAACGGGCCGGAATGACTTGATGCCGAGAGCGCCCACCCTGACGCCCGGCGTCGCGCATTTCGTCGACGACCTCCTCGATCGTCCCCAGCACGGAGCCGAGCGCGACGATGATCGTCTCGGCGCCCTCGGTCCGGTAGCGGCGCACCAGGCCGCCGGAGGGGCGGCCGAAGTCGATCGCGAAGCGCTGGGCGACCTCGGGGATCACGTCGAGGGCCTGCATCTGCTTGTGCGTGGGCGAGGTACTTGACCTCGAAGAAGGCCTCGGGACCGACCATCGCCCCGATCGTCATGGGGTCGGCGGGGTCGAGCAGCTGCTGGGGCTCGAAGGGAGGCACGAACGCATCGACCTTCTCCTGGTCGGGGATGTCGACCTCGTCGTAGGCGTGGGTGAGGATGAAGCCGTCCATGCAGACCATCACCGGCAGCGAGAGCTGCTCGGCGATCCGGAAGGCCTGGAT
This sequence comes from uncultured Solirubrobacterales bacterium, assembly GCA_963725475.1. Classification (GTDB taxonomy): domain Bacteria; phylum Actinomycetota; class Thermoleophilia; order Solirubrobacterales; family 70-9; genus DASUPK01. The sequence continues at coordinate 176,638 of CAVRYR010000005.1, forward strand.
GTGCATGTCGAGCGCCTCCTGGTTGGACTCGGCATAGAGCTGGATCCAGCCCGAGTCGCGCATCGACATGGAGTCGGAGTGGTCGTTCCAGATGTTGATCGGGGCGCCGATCGCCCGGTTGGCGATCGTCATCACGATCGGCAGGCCGAGGCCGGACGCGTTGTAGAGCGCCTCGGCCATGAAGAGGATGCCCTGGGAGGCCGTCGCGGTGTAGGTGCGGGCGCCGGTGGCCGATGCCCCGATCGCGGCGGAGAGCGCCCCGAACTCGGACTCGACCATCAGGTACTCGCACGGGATCGAGATCGCCGGTCCTGACCAGGTCGGAGAGGTGCTCGACGATGTGGGTCTGCGGCGAGATCGGATAGGCGCTGATCACCTCGGGGCGGCAGAGCGCCACCGCCTCGGCGACGGCCCGGGATCCCTCCTCCTGCCTAAGCACGGGTGAGCTCCCTGATCTCGTGCTGCACGAACTCGTAGGCGACGTCGGCGGCGAGCATGTTGCGGTCGGCGACCTCGCCCGAGAACTTCTGGGCGATCGCCCGGACCACCGCCTGCAGCGAGACCGCGCCGGTCATCGCGGCAAACCCGCCGAGCAGCGCCGTGTTCGGCATCGGGCGGCGCAGCTGGCGGTTGGCGATCTCGCTCGCCGGCACGGTGAGCAGCCGCCCGGGGGCAAAGCCGGCGGCGAACTCGCCCAGCCCGAGCTCATCGAAGCTGCGCGAGGTGTTGATCAGCACGTAGCCGCCTTCGCTGAGGCCGCTGAAGACCTTCACCTGATGGAGCAGCGTGGGGTCCTGGATGATCAGCGCGTCGGGCTCCGAGATCGGCTCGCGCACGCGGATCGCCTTGTCGTCGATCCGGCAGAAGGAGGTGACGGGGGCGCCGGTCCGCTCCGAGCCGAAGGTCGGAAAGGCCTGCGCGTGCTGGCCGTCCTCGAAGGCCGCGATCGAGAGCATCTCCGCCGCGGTGACGACTCCCTGGCCGCCTCGTCCGTGGATCCGCACCTGGAACATCTCAGGCCCGTCGCCGCGGCGGCCAGCTCGCGCAGCTCCGCGAGCGAGCTCTTCGATTCCGACGTGTGAGGACATCGACGTCGCGACAGGAATCGCGGTCGACGTTGAGGCAGAAGTAGAGGGTCCCGTCGTAGCTGAAGACCGCCAGACCGATGGCGTGCGAGGCGGCGATCGGGACCAGCGGCCAGATCTCCTCGATCTTGGAGCCGAAGTAGTAGAGGGGCACCTGCGGCCCGGGGACGTTGGTGACCGTGACGTTGAACAGGCGGGTCGCGAACAGCGAGCGCGCGACGAAGCTGTGCAGGACGGGCGGCATGTGGTTGCCGAGGTCGAGCAGCAGGCTCGAGCCCTCGTGCTGCGTGCCCGCCTTCAGGGTCTCGGCCTCCTCGACCTGCAGCCGGTAGCGCTCGGCTGGGTCGGCGGCGGCCGACCGGCAGGTGGACGAAGAGCGAGGAGATCCGATTTCCCATCGCCAGGCGCTCTCCGGCGGTGCGCACGTTCATCGGCACCATCGCGCGCAGACCTGGTCGGGCGGCTCCTCGCCGCGATGCTCGAGCAGCCGGCGCAGACCGCCCGCGGCCGAGGCGAGGACGACGTCGTTGACGGTGCCCGCCGAGCGCGCGCTTGATCTGCTTCAGCTCGTCCAGCTCGACGGTGAGCACCGCGAGCGTGCGCTTCGCGCCGATCGGCTCGTTGAGGCTCGTGCGAGGCGCTGCGACCAGCTCGTCGCGGATGATCAGCTCGGCGAAGGCCTTGGAGCGCCGGAATGCGTCCCGGGCGCGGGACGGGTGGGACGCGACCCCGACCGCGGACTCTGCGGCGTGCAGCCCGGCCTGGGCCGTCGCGCACGGCGGCGTGTCCGACAGCCGCAGGGCTGGACGAGCCAGAAGGGCGACGCCGCGTTGCAAGGCCGTGGGCTCAGGCTCGGCGACCGTCTCGTATCTGGCGTTGTGCCGCGAGCGAGCCCCGCCGTTCGAGTTGCCGTTGACGCGCGCTCCGGTCTCTCGCGCTCGGTGTCCAGCAGGATGGTCGCCAGTCGACGGAGCCGACCCCATCGATCATGCAGTGGTGGGTCTTGGTGACGAGCGCCCAGCGGCCATCTGCGAGCTCGAGGACGGCGATCTCCCAGAGCGGCTTGGTCCGGTCGAGCCGCTGCGAGTAGTACTCGCCCGCCCACTCCATGAGCTCGTCGCGCCCGCCGGGAGCGTGCAGCCCGGCGGGGAAGACGTGACGCTCGACCTGGAAGTCGGCTGTCCTCCTCCCAGGTGGGCCAGTGCAGGCCGCCCGTCCTGGGCTCGGAGAGCCGCTGGGTGTAGCGCGGCAGGTCCGGGCAGGCGGATCGATGACGTCCTGGCGGATCTGATCGAGGGGAGGGGCCCCACCGCCGGGCTGGGGCTCCAGCACCATGACGCCGCCGATGTGCATGTGGGCGCTCTGATCGACCTCCTCGAGCTCGAGGAAGGTCGCGTCGAGGGCGCTGAGCTGCTCCCCCATCGGCCCGACCTAACTCCCCGACCGCGCGGCGTCGAGCAGCACCCGGCGCTCGGCCGCGGCGATCAGCCGCCGCGCCCGGTCGACCGCATCGATGTTGACCGAGATCGCGTCGATGCCGGCCTCGACCAGCAGCTGGGCGTACTCGCGGTGCACCGAGGGCGCCTGGCCGCAGATCGAGGTGGCGAGGCCGAGCTCCTTGGCCTTCGGGATCAGCAGCCGCAGGTAGTCGGCGACGGCGGGGTCGCGCTCGTCGAAGAGCTCGGCGACCGCCTCGGAGTCGCGGTCCGCGCCCAGCATCAGCTGGGTCAGGTCGTTGGAGCCGATCGAGATGCCCTTCACGCCGAGCTCCGCGTAGCGCTCCAGGTGGAAGTAGACCGAGGGGACCTCGGCCATCACCCAGAGCTCGAACCCGGGCCGGTCGAGCAGGCCGGCGTCGCGCATCATGGTTCCGGCAGGCGGTCAGCTCGCGCGGGGTGCGGACGAAGGGCAGCATCACGTGGAAGTTCGTGTGCCCCGCGTCCCAGACCTTGCGGATCGCGGCCAGCTCGAGGCGCGAAGAGGTCGGGCTCGCGCATGTAGCGCAGGGCGCCGCGGTAGCCGATCATCGGGTTCGACTCCTCGGGCTCGAAGCGATCGCCGCCCTCGAGGCCCTTGAACTCGTTCGAGCGGAAGTCGATCGTCCGGTAGGTGATCGGCCTGGGCGAGAAGCCCTCGGCGAACTTGGTCAGGGCCTCGCCCATCCGGTCGACGAACTCGTCGCCCTTGCCCTGCTCGATCAGCAGGCGGGGGTGGCGGCCCTCGAGCGCCTCGATCACCATCAGCTCGGCGCGCAGCAGGCCGACAGCCGTCGACGTGGAGCTTCGCCGCGCGCTCGATCTGGGAGGGCTCGGAGAGGTTGACCAGGAGCTGGGTGGCGGTGACGGGTGCCCCACCCCCTAGGGGGCGGGCCCCTGATCGGTCCGTCCTCGCCAACCAGGGCGACCTCGCCCTCGTAGACGGTGCCGTGGGTCGCGTCGACGGTGACGAGCTCGCCGTCGCGCAGCTTCGTGGTCGCGTCGGCGGCGCCGACGACGCAGGGGATGCCGAGCTCGCGCGAGACGATCGCGGCGTGGCAGGTCATGCCGCCGGAGTCGGTGATGATCGCGGCCGAGCGCCGCATCAGCGGCACCCAGTCCGGGGCGGTCATGTGGGTGACGAGGACGTCGCCCTCCTTCAGGTCGTTGCCCCGGCTGAGCTCGGAGATGATCTTCACCTCGCCGTGGCCGACGCCCGGGGCGGCGCCGAGGCCGCGGACGAGGGCCTCGCCCTCGTGCTCGGCGAGCTCGGTCGCTCTTGTCGCCGCCGGAGGCGGTCACCGGGCGGGACTGCAGCATCCAGGCGAGGCCCTCCTCGTCGAAGGCCCACTCGGTGTCCTGCGGGGTGCCGTAGTGGTCCTCGTCGCGGATCCCGAGCTTCGCCACCTTGCGGACCTCCTCGTCGCTGAGCACGGGCTTGCGTCGACTCGTCGCCCGAGAGCTCGCGGGTGCGGGTGCCTCCGTCGGGGAGCGGCTCGATCACCAGCTCCTTGCGCTTCACGTCGCGCTTGAGGATGTGGAGGGTCTCCTTGTCGACCACGTAGCGGTCGGGGGAGACCTGGCCCGAGACGACCGACTCGCCGAGGCCGAGGGAGCCCTCGATCACGAGGCGATCGCGGTCGCCCGAGGCCGGGTCGATGGTGAACATGACGCCCGCGCGGGTGGAGAGGATCTGGATCTGGACGACCACGGCGATGTCCATGTCCGCCTGGCCGAAGCCCTGCTTGGCGCGGTAGAAGACGGTCCGGGCGCCGAACAGCGAGGACCAGCAGCGGCGGACGGCGTCGACGACCTCATCGGGGCCGCGGACGTTCAGGAAGGTCTCGTTCATGCCGGCGAAGGAGGCGGCCTCGGTGTCCTCGGCGGTCGCGGACGAGCGGACGGCCACCGGCGGGTTGTCGCGGTCGCCGGCGAGCTCGAGGTACGCGTCGCGGATCTCCTGGCGACCTCGTCGGGGACGGGCTCCTCCTCGACCATCACGCGGACCTCCTTGGTGGCGAGGTCGAGCGCCGCGGTGTCGTCGACGTCCACGGCGGAGAGGCGCTCCTCGATCCGGTCGCGCAGCCCGCCGGCGTCGCAGAAGAGCGCGTAGGAGGAGGCGCCGACGACGAAGCCGGGGGGGACGGGCAGGCCGGCCGCGGTCATCTCGCCGAGGTTGGCGCCCTTGCCGCCGGCGTAGTCGACGTCTTGCTTGGAGAGGTCCTCGAAGCGGCGGAGCAGAGCGGTTGAAACGGTCATCTGCGAGATCCCCTCCGTGTTCGGGTCTCGTTGCGTCGAAGCTACGCCCGGCGCGTGCCTGTTCATCCGCGCGGCACACCGGTCTTGCGGGGTGTGGCGAACTACGTAGGTCGCCCGGTGCCGCGCACCGATGGTTCCCACGCCAGAGTCATAAGCGCCCGGGCGTGGCCAAGGACACTGACTGGGCAACGCGGACTCGCATAGTCATCGTCGGTGGCGGCGTGGCGGGCATCGAGGCGCTCCTCGCCCTCGCCGACCTGGCCGGCGATCGGGCGGCGCAGACGCTTGTCGCCCCGAGCCGGACTTCCTCTACAAGCCGCTGCTGGTCGAGGAGCCGTTCGACCTCGGCCCGGCGAGCCCGCTATGAGCTCGAGCCCCTGGCGCGGGAGAGGGGCGCCGCCTTCGTTCAGCGCGCGGTCAGGGCCGTGCGGCCGCAGGATCACGCGGTCGAGCTCGACGATGGCTCGGCGCTCGACTACGACTACCTCGTCTTCTGCGCCGGAGGCCGATTCGTGCCCGCCGTCGAGGGTGCGACCACCTTTCCCATCCGGGCGGAGCCCTTCGGCGTCGATGCGCTCCTCGACCGGGCCGAGAGCGCGCATACCGCCTGGTCTTCATCGTCCCGCCCGGGCGTGACCTGGTCGCTGCCGCTCTACGAGATCGCACTGATGACCCAGCGACGTGCCGTGGAGAGGGGCGTGGACGTGAAGATCGCGATCGTCACGCCGGAATCCGCCCGCTGGCGATCTTCGGCCCGGCCGCCAGCGCGGCGATAGCCGATCTGCTTCGCGGCGAGGGGGATCGAGATGATCGCGAGCTCGAGCGTGCGCGAGGTCGGCGAGGACGGAATCCGGCTGACCCCCGGGGACCGAGCGCTCGGTCCGGCGGAGGCTGTCGCGTTGCCGGTGATGGAGGGCCCCGCGATCGATGGCCTGCCCGCCGACGAGGGTGGCTTCATCCCGATCGACGATCACTCGCGTGTGAAAGGCGTCGACGGCGTCTACGCGGCCGGGCGACGGGACGAACTTCCCGATCAAGCAGGGTGGCCTGGCGACGCAGCAGGCCGACGCCGCCGCCGAGGACATCGCGCATCGCATCGGCGCCGGCGCCGGCCGCGGAGCCGTTCCGGCCGGTCCTGCGCGGCAAGGTCCTGGCGGGCGAGGAGTCGGTCAGCCTGAGGGCCGACGTGGCGGGCGGCGGCGGCGAGGGAGAGGCCTCCCTGGACGCGCTCTGGTGGCCGCCGCAGAAGATCAGCGCCCGCTATCTCGCGCCACTCCTCTATCACGCCGAGGCCGCGCGAGGACCCGGAGCCGCCACGCCGGTCCCTGGACGTCGAGGTGGCGCTGCCCCAGGAATGGCACGAGGAGCCGATGGCGATCGACCCCCTGGAGCCCCGAAGGTCGAGAGGCCCGGGGTCAGCTGACGCCGAGCGCTGCGCTCAGCGCGAGCATCACGAGGCTGCCCGCGACCAATCCCAGCGGGCCGCTCCAGCCGAGCGGCGAGAGCGTGCGCGGCAGGAGTTCCCAGGCCACGAGCGCCAGCATGGCGCCGGCCGCGAACGCGAACGAGACGGCGAAGTAGCGATTCGACCGTCTCCACCAGCGCGTAGGCGATCGCAGCCCCCACGGGCTGAGGGGAGCTGGTGAGGACGGCGGCCCAGAACTGCTGGGTCCGGCTGAATCCGGCCTCCGCCATCGGGATCGCCACGCTCGTGCCCTCGGGGATGTTCTGGAGGGCGATCGCGAGGATGACGAAGGTCCCGAGTGCCGCGGTGCCGGACGCATAGGCCGTGCCGACCGCGAGGCCCTCGGGCAGGCTGTGCGCGAAGAGGACGGCGAAGACGAGGACCGCCGTCCGGACGTCCGCTCCCCTGAGCCGTCCGACGTGGACGTCGCGCCGCCGGAGGAGGACGTGGGTGAGGACGAGGAACGCCACACCGGCGACCAGCCCACCCGCGACGGCGGCAGCGGACCCCCGGTGGATCGCCGGTCGCAGCAGGCCGACGATCGAGGCGACGGACATCACGCCCGCGGTCACGCCCCACAGAGCGGGCTCCCAACCCATGGTGCGGGGCCGCAGCAGGAACACGGGAATCGCGCCAAGGCCGGTGGCCAGCGCCGTCGCAGTGCCGAGCGCGACCACGGTGAGCATCGGCGAGCATGATCCCAGCCTCTAGTGTCCCGCGAGCGGTGCCCGCGCTCACCCAGGTTCCCGTCGCACCCGCGTCGCCCGAGCGGTTCCGGGCGCTCGTGGGAGAGGACTACGCCGCCGTCGAGCAGGCGACGAGGACAGCGGAGCAGTTGCTCGCGGGTCGGGTCATCTGGCATGTCAACTCGACCGCCCGTGGAGGAGGGGTGGCCGAGATGCTGCACTCGCTGCTCGCCTACGCGCGAGGGGCCGGGGTCGACGTGCGCTGGCTCACGATCGGGGGCAATCCGGACTTCTTCGCGTCACCAAGCGGATCCACAACCAGCTGCATGGGTCCGACGGCGACGGCGGGAACTCGGGCCGGCGGACGCAAGATCTACGAAAGCACGCTGCTCGAGGCCGCCGTGAGCTCGTCGAGCTCGTCGCGCGGGGACATCGTCTACATCCACGACCCCCAGCCCGCCGGCCTGATCCCGCACGTGAGAGCGCGGGCACCGAGATCGTCTGGCGCTGTCACGTCGGCGTCGATCGCCCCGACGAACTGGCGCGACAGGCCTGGGACTTCCTGCGGCCCTACGTCGACGAGGCCGATGCCCTGGTGTTCTCCCGCCGGGAGTTCGTCTGGGAGGGACTCGAATCGGAGCGGCTCTGGCTGGTGCCGCCCTCGATCGACGCCTTCTCTCCCAAGAACGAGGGCTCGACCCGCGGGCGGTCCGCTCGATCCTCAACGTGATCGGGCTGGGGAAGAGCGACCACTTCCGAGGCGATCTTCGAGCGCGAGGACGGCACACGGCGCGCGTCGATCGCGCGGCCGGCTCGACCAGGAGGGGCCGATCCCCGACGATGTCCGCTGATCGCCCAGGTCTCCCGCTGGGATCGGCTCAAGGATCCGGTCGGCGTGCTCCGCTGCTTCGCGGAGCACGTCGAGAATCCGGCGGCGCACCTGCTCCTCGCCGGTCCCTCGGTGGCGGGGGTGGCGGACGATCCGGAGGGTGCTGAGGTGCTGGCCGAGGTTCGCGATGTTCTCGAGCAGCTGCCCGCCGAGGTGCGGAAAATAGGGTCCACCTCGCCTGCCTGCCGATGGACGACGTGCAGGAGAACGCGGCCATGGTGAACGCGATCCAGCGGCGCGCGGACGTAATCGTGCAGAAGAGCCTTGCCGAGGGCTTCGGCCTGACGGTGGCGGAGGCGATGTGGAAGTCGAAGCCGGTCGTCGCCACCCGTGTGGGCGGGATCCAGGACCAGATCGTCGATGGGGAATCGGGAGTGCTGATCGACGATCCCACGGATCTGGCGCGACGGGAGAGGCGATCAACCGGCTCCTGGACGAATCCGAACGGAGCCCAGGCGATCGGCGCGAGCGCGCACGAGCGGGTTCGCCACTCGTTCCTCGGAACCCGGCATCTGGCCCAGTACATGCAGCTGATCGAGCAGATGCTCCGGTCGGACGGGCAGGACCGCAGCGAGGCGGACTTAGAAACGAAAACGAAGGAGGAGTGATGGAGATTCTGGAGATCGAGACGAAGGAGACGATGTCTCGCGAGGAGGCGGCCGCCCGGCTGCGCGCCTTCGCTGACACACTCGCCCGCAACAACGACATCGAATTCGAGCGCGGCGGGATGCACATGAAGGTCCACGTTCCGGACGAGATTCACGTGAAGGTCGAGCTCGAGCTGGAGACCGACGAGCGCGAGCTGGAGATCGAGCTGACCTGGTAACCGTCTCGGAGAGGACTTCATGGCCCAAGAACCCAGATCCGACACGCCGGTCCTGATTGCCTATGACGGCTCCGACTACGCCAAGGCGGCGATAGCGCAGGCCGGCCGGCTGCTCCACATGCCGCGAGCCGCGGTCGTCCTTTCGGTCTTCGAGCCTTTGGAGGCGCTTCCCTTCTGGGGAGTCGCATATGCGAGGGTGCCCGCCGGCTTCGCCGAGGAGGCCAAGCAGCGGGCAAGCGAGATCGCCGCCGAAGGCACAGCCTTGGCCAGGGAGGCCGGCTTTGAGGCCGAGGCGTTCGTGATCGAAGGCAGCCCGGTTTGGAAGCGGATCATCGAGGTGGCGAAGGACCGTGGAGCCGGGGTGATCGTGATCGGCTCGCATGGGCGAAGTGGAGTCAGCTACGTCGCGATGGGGAGCGTCGCCACCGCGGTGGCCCACCATGCCGATACTCCCGTCTTGATCTGCCGGCTCGCGAACAAGTAGCACCAGGATTAGCTGGCTGAGCCAGCCACGACGGTGCGCGGTCCGTTAGAAGTGCTGGGGCGGCTTGGCGGCGATCGCCTCGACCAGCTCGCCGGTCTTGTCAACTGAGGCGTGGGTGGCGATGTCGGCCTCGGTGATGATGCCGCTCAGCTTCTTGTCGTCGTCCAGGACGCACAGGCGCTTGACGGCGTGCTCGCGCATCATGCCGAGCGCCTCGTCGAACGACGCGTCCGCGGCGATCCAGCGCACCGTGCCCTGGGCGAACTCGCCGCACATGGTGGTGGCCGGGTCGCGGCCCTGGGCGAGCGCCTTCACGACGATGTCGCGATCGGTGAGCATGCCCTTCAGGCGATCGTCATCGCCGCAGATCGGCAACACGCCGACGTCGAGCTCCGCCATGCGCTTCCCCGCGTCGAGCAACGTCTGGTTCTCGCCGATGCACTCAGCGCCCTCGTGCATGGCGTCACGGACCGTGCTGGCTGCCATTGCGATACCTCCTCGCTTGCCGTCGGTCCGATCCTACTTCTTGACCTGAAACCCGATTCAGGAGCTCGCGACCGACTTCCAGCGTTTGAGCCGTCCGCGATGAGCTCGGCACGCTGCCGATCGTCGTCCCCGTCGAGGATGTTCACGTCCTCAGGATCGGCGCGCACATATTCACCGGACGTTCGTACGTTGAGTTCCGGCGAAGTCTCGGATCGAGTTGTCCAGTGCCCGGCCGCGCGATCCGGTGTCTCGATCAGGATCTCGCCCGTCCCGTCGAGCTGAGGCGCGTTGGGGTCCCGAGGCCGTTCCCCATTCCAGTAGTAGAAGACACCCACAGGGTCTGACCTCTCTTTCGACGCTTCGCTCCAATACCGCGCCGACAGCGTGCCGTCCTCTTGCCATGAGCGGCCGGACACGCCCAATGTCCCGTCATGGCCTCGCGAGATCCGCAAGAGGCTCACAGCCGAAGGTTCCTCCGAGCTGCGCTCGGTGATGGAGAACTGCCACCAGGCGCCCTCGATCCGGGAGATGCGGCCCTCGCTCTCGATCGCCTTCCGGAGCTTGTCGTTGACGCTTCTCATCTCGGCGGCGGTCGTTATCTGGTCGTAGCGCACGCTGGTGAGGCCGAGGAGATCGCTGGGGAGTTTCGCGCCGTTCGCGTGGAGGATGAACGTGCGGCGCATTCCGAGGGCACTGCCGAAAAGACCGGCCTCGAAGACCACGTTGTCGCGCGGCGAGGCCTGGCCTTGCTCCGCCGGGTCGGAGGTGGGGTCGCTCTCGGTCGTCCAGTCGTCCTGTGCGAACACGAACGCCGCGAAATCGACCTCACGCGTGAGGTCGATCAGCCGCTGCAATGTCGTCGTCCCCGGATTGAACGAAGTCGTCCAGGGCTCCACATCCGCAACGCTTGTCGAGTCCACGCGTCAGTGCCTGGAGAAGCTTCTCCTGCTTTCCCGAAGAGCCCAGGAAGATGCGGGGCTTTTCCGTGCCTTCCACCAGGCCGCCGAAACTATCGGAAGACGTCCCGCTATGGCAGGGACTTCCTGCGCCCCGAACTCAGCCACACCCCGCTGATAGCTTCCTCGGAGAGGGATAAGAGCATGGAAGCTTCATTTCGCCCCGGGGTCCGTCTCTGGCTGGCCGCATTCGCCTGTGCGCTGGCGGCGCTGCTTGTGATCTCTCCCGCAGCCAGGGCGGGAGTGAACTAGCCTGGTGCCCGCCGATTGCCGACAAGCCCGGTGCCATAGCTCACGTCAACTACACGGGTGTCCAGCACCTGACCTACTGCTACGGGCCGATCACCATCACCCCGGGCCAGAACATCATCCGGCTCCGACCGGCGATCGATGGCAATGGGACGAAGCTCTGGCCCCAGGAAGAACGGCTACATCACGCGATCGACCCCGAACTGGATCTATACCAATGGAACGGTCCCGAGGGTCCCCCTCATGCTCGACCTGCACCACGCTGTCTGGGGAGTCAACGGCAGCGCCGCAGTTCGCTGTGGGGGAGGAGAAGACGATCCAGCAAATGCCAACCGGATCGGCTGGCTCGAGCCCACCCCGGTGATTCCGTCTTTCTCAACCACATGCTGCACGACCTCATCGCCCAGCCGGCCCAGGTCTACGTCGTTTGGCGAGTGGACTTCGTTCCTGTCGGCTCGCCCGACGCCGCCTCCATACCGCCCGGTGCATACCAGGTGGCTTGACGTCGCGGGGGAACCCGAGCCTTCTACCCGGTCTTCTATGACGCGCGATCGAGACGGCCACAACGGCACTCTACACGTTCCCCGATCAGGCGCCGGCGGCGGACCTCCATCCCTGCGGGCCGGACGGGCGGCCTCCCGAAAGCCACGGTTGTCTCGGAGCCGCGCAGAGCTGGACCCCGAGCCAAAACGAGACCCTGATTGCCACCGCCGGACACCTGCACCCGGGCGGCCTCGACATGCAGCTGCGAGACACCCGCGGGTGGCGTCGACCAACACACTCTTCACGTCCGACGCCCACTACTACGAGCCGGCGGGAGAGGTCTCATGGGACGTCGCGATGGGGGGCGACGCCGGATGACGTGGCGCGTGCGCGTGAATGCCGGCGACAAAGTGAGCGTGCACGCGACCTATGACACCCGAAGAGCCGACTGGTACGAGGTGATGGGGATCATGCCCGTGGCGGTCTACGACGGGACCGACGTCGGTGGTAAGGACGCGCAGGCTTCGGATATCCCGCAGGTCAGAGGTCCTGACCCATGGGCATCTGAAAAAAGAACGACAACCACGGCGGGGAGCCCGACGGGCGCCGCGGACCCGTTCTCGCTGCCGAGCGCTCCGGTGTCGAACCGCACGATCGGTATCCAGTCGTTCACGTACCAGGCAGATCTGAGTGCCGGTCTTTGCTAGCCCACCATCCAGCCGGGCCAGACGCTCACGTTCCAGAACCTACGACGCGGTCCCGAGCGTCAATGCCTTCCACACGATCACGGCCTGCAAGGACCCGTGGACCGCCAGGACCGGCATCGCCTACCCGATCGCCAACGGGCCGGTGACCTTCGACTCCGGCGAGGCCTCGGCTTCAACGGAAACGGCGGCGGCCATCCGGGAATGTACCTGCCGCCAACCGCGATACGTGGAAGACCCCCCAGGATCTGCCGAGCGGGCACTTACACGTACTTCTGCCGGATACATCCGTTCATGAGGGGCAACTTTCGAGTCGAACAGCAACCCAACCCGTTCCAGAGGCTGAGGGCGAAGAATAAGCAGACGCTCGCGAAGGCCGCGGTCAGCGAAACCCTCGACAAGGCCGGCCACGATTCAGCTTCGGGCGAAGGTGATAGGCCGCGAAGAAAGGCGAGCCCCTCCGTGCAGCTTCGCGAGCTACCTCGAAGGCACTGGGACGCCAAGCGGTCCAGGCCGCTCGCTCAAGCCAAAGGTCAGGACGAAGATCAAGCTCAGGTTCTCGAAAGCGGCGCGCAAGAGGATCAAGGCGGAGATCGCCAATGGTGCGCCGTGGAAGGTGGTCGTCACCGCTACGGCCACGGACGGATACGGGAACGTCCTCAACTGCCAAGACCCGGTTCCGACTGATCGGCTAGCGCGGCCGAATCGCGAGTCACCGC
>CAVRYR010000006.1:0-527731 GCA_963725475.1 uncultured Solirubrobacterales bacterium
GGCCCAGGCCCAGACGTCGGGCTCGGCTGGCGCGGGTGCGTCGGTCGGCGCCGGCGCGGCGGGTAGCGGCGTGAGCGGCTCGACCGGCATCACCGGCGGCGGAGCCGTAACGCCGCCGGCCTCGACCGGCGCGGGCGTGTGGGTGGCGGAACGGCTCCGTCTCGCAGCCTTCTGTCGACGTCAACCAGGCCCAGCAGCCCGGCATCGGCGTCAACAGCGGCGCCAGCGGCAACGGCAGCATCAAGCCGCTGGGTCGCTAGGATTTCGTCTAAGGAGTTAGCGTGAGACCGGCCGGGTATTCCCTCCCGGCCTTTTCTTGCGTGCGGTCGGGCTCACTCCGCGGCGATCTTCATCGCCTGCGGATTGCGCCATTGATTGAGAAGCTCGGCTTGCTTGCGCTTCGCCTTTATTCGAGATGGGCGTCCTTGACGTGGCCGTAGCCGTTGATGTCGTCGGGCACCGAGGCGAGCCTGACGGCCAGCGCGTGGTTGGCGGGCGTGAGGCTGGCCAGAAGCTCGGCGACCCGCGCCTCGTATTCGCCGATCAGGGCCCGCTCGATCTGGCGCTCCGCGGTGTGGCCGAAGGGTCGAAGGCGGTGCCGCGCAGGCACTTCAGCTGCGCCAGCAACCTGAAGGCCGGCAGCATCCACGGGCCGAACGCCTGCTTCGGCTGGCCGGTCCTGGGATCGCGGCTGGCGAACAGCGGCGGGGCGAGATGGAAGTTCAGCTTGAAGTCGCCCTCGAACTGCCGCTCGAGCTGCGGCTGGAAGGCGGCGTCGGTGTAGAAGCCGCGCGACCTCGTACTCGTCCTTGTAGGCCAGCAGCTTGGCGTAGTTGCGGGCGACGGCGCGGCGAGGCCGCGTCTTGCCGGGTCGTTCTGCTCGGCTGCGCGGACCTGCTCGACCAGCGCCGGTAGCGCTCGGCCTAGCGCCGCGTTCTGGTAGCCGGTCAGGATGCTTGACGCGCGACGCCACGATCTCGTCGAGCGTGCGCGAGCATGCCGCGAACGGCACGACGTGCGTCGGCCGGCGCCGCAGCCGCTCGACCGCGGCGCGGTCGTGCGGCGGCGCGGCGGCCCCAGCGGAAGGCCGCCGTGTTCCTCGCGACGGCGACGCCGTTCAGCTCGATCGCGCGCTCGAGCGCCTCGTGGCCGAGCGGCACCAGGCCCTTCTGGCAGGCGTAGCCGAGCATGAACATGTTGGTGGCGATCGAATCGCCCAGCAGCGCGGTGGCGAGCCGGTCGCGTCGACGAAGTCGCACGGCCTCGGCGCCGCGCCGCCGCCTCGATCGCGAGCTTCAGCGCGTCGGCGGGGAAGGCGAGGTCGGGCTGCCGCGTGAAGTCGCCGGTGATGGTCTGGTGCTGTTGACGACCGCGCGCGTGCTGCCGGGCTCGAGCCTGGCCAGCGCCTCGGCGCTGGCGCCCACGACGAGGTCGCAGCCGATCAGCAGGTCGGCGCCGCCGGCGCCGAGCCGCACGGCGTGCAGCGCCTCGGGCGTCGCGCCGATGCGCACGTGGCTGAGCACCGCGCCGCCCTTCTGCGCGAGCCGGCATGGTCGAGCACGGTGACGCCCTTGCCCTCGAGGTGCGCGGCCATGCCGATGAGGCGCCGACGGTGACGACGCCGGTGCCGCCGATGCCGGTGACGAGCAGGTCGAGGGCTTGTCGGCCACGGTCGGGCAGGACGGGGCGGCGCGGCAGCGGCGGCTCGGCCGTCGGCGACGGCCGACTAGCTGCCGGCCTTGCCCTTGCGCACGCCGCCGCCGTCGACGGTGACGAAGCTCGGGCAGAAGCCGTTGAGGCAGGAGAAGTCCTTGTTGCAGGAGGACTGGTCGATCGCGCGCTTGCGCCCGAACTCGGTCTCGACCGGCACGACGAGACGCAGTTCGACTGCGCCGTGCAGTCGCCGCAGCCCTCGCACACCGCCTCGTTGATGAACACGCGCTTGCGCCGGCTCGGGGAAGTTGCCGCGCTTGCGCCGGCGGCGCTTCTCGGCGGCGCAGGTCTGGTCGTAGATCAGCACGGTGACGCCCGGCACTCGCGCAGCTCCGCTGCACGGCGTCGAGCTCGTCGCGGTGGTGGAAGGTCACGCCGGGCGGGAATTCGCGCCGACCGGGTACTTGTCGGGATCGTCGCTCACGACGCGATGCGGCTCACGCCCTCGGCCTCGACCTGCTGGCGATCGTCCGCGGCACGCGACGTGCCGTCGAGCGGCTGGCCGCCGGTCATCGCGACGGCGTCGTTTAGAGGATCTTGTAGGTGATGTTGACGTTGGCGGCGACGCCTGGCGGATCGCGAGGTAGCCCGAGTGGAAGTAGGTGCCGTCGCCCATGTTCTGGAACACGTGCGGCATGTCGGTGAAACGGCTGGCGCCGACCCAGTCGCGCCCTCGCCGCCCATCTGGGTGAAGGTCGTGGTGCGGCGCTCCATCCGACGCGCCAGCGAGTGGCAGCCGATGCCGCCGAGCGCGACGAGCCGTCGGGCACCTTGGTCGAGGTGTTGTGCGGGCAGCCGGAGCAGAAGTAGGGCACGCGGCGCGAGCCCGGCCTCGTTGCGCACCGCCGGCCGGCGCGGCGCTGCAGCGTCGCGAGCGCTGCGCTGGTGCGGGCGCCGAGCCAGCGGGGCCGACGAGCGCGCGACGATGCGCCGACGATGCTCGAAGGGCGTCGAGCTCGCCGTCGGACGAGCAGGCCTGCGCCGCGCTCGTCGGTCTTGCCGACGACACGCGGGCGGCGGTCGGCCGGCGCAGTTGAAGAGCGCTCCTTGAGCTGGTCCTCGACGAGCGGCCGCTTCTCCTCGACGACGAGCATCTCGCGAGGCCCTCGGCGAAGGCGGTCGCGCCCTCGGGCTCGAGCGGCCACGCCATGCCGACCTTGTAGATGGCGAGGCCCAGGCGCGGCGGCTCGGCGTCGTCGATGCCGAGCCGTCGAGCGCCTGGCGGACGTCGAGGTACGCCTTGCCGACGGTCACGATGCCGAGGCGCGCGCCGGGGCGGACCACATCGAGGCGGTCGAGCCCGTTGGCGCGCACGAACGCCTGCGCCGCGGGGATGCTTGCAACGTGACGGCCGCCGCTCCTGGCCCAGCCAGTCGTCGGGCCAGCGGATGTGCAGGCCGCCGGCGGCAGCACGAAACGGTCGGGTGCGGACCACGACGCGGTGCGGATCGACATCGACCGAGGCCGCGGAGTCGACGGTGTCGCTCAGGCACCTTGAAGCCGACCCACAGCCCGGAAAGCGCGACAGCGCCAAGCCGTACAGGCCGAGTCGAGGTACTCCTGCACATTGGCGGCGTGGAGCACCGGCATGCCGAGGCGATGAAGGCGGCTCGCTCTGGTGCGCCATCGTCGACGACCGGCCGTGGTCGTCGCCGGCCAGCGCCAGCACGCCGCCGTGCGGGGACGCGCCGGCTAGTTGCCGTGCTTGAGCGCGTCGCCGCGAGCGGTCGACGCCCGGGCCCTTGCCGTACCACATGCCGAACACGCCGTCGTAGCTGCGCGCCGGGTCAGCTGGATCTGCTGCGTGCCCCACATCGCGGTCGCCGCCAGGTCCTCGTTGACGCCGGGCTGGAATCGACGTGGCGCTTCTTGAGCAGCGCTTGGCCTGCCACAGCGCCTGGTCGAAGCCGCCGAGCGGCGAGCCGCGGTAGCCGGAGATGAAGCCCGCGGTGTTGAGGCCGCGGCGAGGTCGCGCTGGCGCTGCATCAGCGGCAGGCGCACCAGCGCCTGCGTGCCGGTCAGGTAGACGCGTCCGCTCTCCAGCAGGTACTTGTCGTCCAGGGTCGCCGCGAGCGGCAAGGCAGCATGGCACCCTCCCTGACACTCATATAGGCACGGTAGCGACAGAATGTTGCCGCTTGCAATCTTGGAACGTGCGGCGGACGTAAAAAGACGCTTTCCCACTGCCGCGCCGTGCCGGCCGATCGCCCCGTTTCAAGGTTCCGTCCCGGAACGAAACGTTGTAAGCGTGCGGCCCCTCGATTTTCTGCAACGTATTTCCAATACGCAGCCCTTTGCCATGTCAGTCCTCGTCACCGGTGCCGCCGGGTTCATCGGATCGCACGTCGCGCGCGCCTTGCTGGCGCGCGGGGAGGCGGTGGTCGGGGTCGACAATTTCAGCGACTACTACGACCCGGTCCTGAAGTTCGCCCGGCTGAAACCGCTGCGCGACGACAAGGCCTTCACCTTCCTCGAAGCCGACATCTCGGACCGCGAGGCGATGCTGGCGCTGGCCGACCGGCACCGCGATCTCGACCGCATCGTTCACCTGGCGGCCCAGCCCGGCGTGCGCCATTCGCTGGTCGACCCCTATGTCTACGTCCAGACCAACATGATGGGCCATCTGGTGATGCTGGAACTGGCAGGCTCGTGCCCGGGCTAAAGCACTTCGTCTATGCCTCGTCCTCGTCGGTCTATGGCGGCAACCGCAAGCTGCCCTTCGCGACGGCCGATCGGGTCGACCACCCGGTGTCGCTCTACGCCGCCACCAAGCGGGCCGACGAGCTCTTGAGCGAGACCTACGTCCATCTGTTCGGCCTGCGCGCTACCGGCCTGCGCTATTTCACGGTCTACGGGCCATGGGGCCGCCCCGACATGTCGCCGCACATCTTCGCCAAGGCGATCCACGAGGGCCGCACCATCGAGCTCAATCACCGGGCTTCGTGAAGCGCGACTACAGCTACATCGACGACATCGTGGCCGGCACGCTGGCCGTGCTCGACAAGCCTGCCGAGGCGGCCAGCCACCGCGTCTACAATCTCGGCGCCGCCCACAGCGAGGACATCGTGGCCGTGATCGCGCTGTTCGAAAAGGCGCTGGGTCGTGAGGCCAAGATCGAGCTCCGGCCCGGCGATCCGTTCGACATGCAGGAAACCGCCGCCGACATCTCCGACACCACGCGGGATTTCGGCTGGACGCCCAAAGTCCCGGTGGAAGAGGGCATCCCGCTGTTTGTCGAGTGGTTCAAGAGCTACAATCGGCTTTAGCGATGCGAACAACTCCGTTCCTACCGTCTTCCTCCTCTCCCCCGCTAGGGCAGGGCTGTCCGGGGAAAGTTTAAGCATATTGGAAGGCAACTGGTTGGAAGAATATCGGGGCGGCCGTGGAGGGGTTGGATCGGTTTGGCTTGTCGATGTGGGCGATGGCAGTTCGGGTGAACAGGCGGGCGCCGACGAGTTCGGCGAAGCGGATGGCCGGCATCTTGAGGAAGCAGTGTCTGGCGGCGATGCGCAGCAGCAGTAGGCGATCATGGCGGCGAGGAGTTGCAGTCGGATGGCGTTTGGGTTGTGGCCGAGGAAGGTCCTGATCTTGAGATGCTGCTTGATCCATCGGAACAGCAGCTCGATCTGCCAGCGCCTCTTGTAGAGGGGCCGATTCGACGGCGGAGCGCTCGAGATCGTTGGTCAGAGAGCGATCTTGGTTCCATCGTCGCGCCTGAGGCGAATGCGGCGCATCGGGATGGCGAGCTTGGAATCGCCTTTGCTGGTCAGTTTGACCTCGGCATCGTCGAGGATGGTGAAGCCGTCCCCTGGTCTGCGGACCGTCCGCCAGCTGTGGGCACGAAAGCGGCGCTCTTCTTCATGCGGGTCACGAAGAGGCGCTGGCGGCATCGATGCTGGCCCACCAGTCGTAGCGGCAATAGCCCTTGTCAAAGACGTAGGTGCAGCCGGCCTCGATCGGCACCGTCCTGCCGACTTCGATGTCGTTGACGTTGGCATCGGTGATGTCGACGAAGGTCGGATTGTCGCGCACCGGATCGTAGACGACGTGCATCTTCAGGCCCCGGATACGGCCATTCCGCTTGGCCCATCGACCAGTTTGCCGAGCGGGATGGGGGTGGAATCGATCAGCCGCAGCATCTCCTCGCCTTCCCGTCGCACCAGGCGGTCGGCCAGTCCCGACAGCTTGGCGAAGGTCTCAGCGAAGATCGCCAGGGCCGGCGGGCGTTGGCGTCGGCCAAGGTCGAGCGCGCCAGCGGGCCAACCCCGAGATGGTAGTGGTGGTGGGCGTTGGCGTTCCACGCCGCCTCAAGGCGCGCAGGCTCTCGACCCGGCCAAGCTGCGCATAGACCAGCGCCACCAGATGATCCCAACTGCCGAACTTCTTGTCGTAGGCATTGCCGGCGTGACGATCCACAAGCGCCTCGAACCAGCGCCGCGAGATCGGCTTGAGAAGATTACCCAGAATGCTATCGCTGTAGCGCATGCTCGGTCCTTTCTGTGTCTCGACAACCAGAAAGTAGCTGGTCCAACCAGCTCCGGCCGGGCATGCACCCGCGTCATAGTGAATTGTTCCCCGGACAGCCCTGCCGCTAGGGGGAGAGGTCGGGTGAGGGGGCTACGCCCGTCGCTTCCCCTCACCTAGCCTCTCCCCCTAGCGGGGGAGAGGAACACGAGAGGTAGCCTCGCATGGCGAGCAGCCCTCTTCTCGAACTCAAAAATTTCCGCCGCGCCTTTTACGGCCTCGACGTGTTGCGGGGCGTCGATCTTGCTGTGGTGGCGGGCGGCATCACCGGGTTGATCGGGCCGAACGGGGCGGGCAAGACAACATGTCTGCATCAATGTTTGAGCAATGTCTAGCCCCACCGCCCAACGCGCTGCGCGCCGGGAGCGCCCGACTCAAGCCGAGCGCAGGGCGCGCTCCCGCATCGCCCTGCTCGAGTCCGCCGCCAGAGGGCTATCCCGGTACGGCTACGGTCACCTGCGCCTCGAGGAGGTCGCGCGCGAGGCTGGGTACTCGCGGGGCGCGCTCTATCACCAGTTCAAGGACAAGACGGATCTGGCCCTGGCGGTGCTCGGGTGGGTCAACGAGACCTGGGGCCGCGAGGTCGGTGACCCGGCAGATCGAGAGGCCGATCCGCTCGCGTCGCTGATCGCGCTCGCGCGCGGTCACGCCATCTACTGCCGGCGGGACGTCGCTCGGGTGATGATGGCGCTCAGGGTCGAATTCAGTGACCAGGACCACCCTGTCGGCCGGGAGATCAAGCGGGCTTCGAGGCAGCTGATCAAGCGGTGCGCCAACTTGATCGAGGCGGGCCGCAAGGACGGATCGATCCCCCTCGGCCCGCCCGCCAAGGAGACCGCACAGGCGTACTGGGGAGCGCTCGAAGGCGTCGTGATCGCCCTTGCGGGACAGGCGCCCTACGACGAGGAGCTCGCCGCCCGCACGGTCGCGGGGGTGCTCGGGCTTAGTGGAACTCCTCCTGCTCGAGCGAGAGGATCAGGCCGACCGTAGGGGTGCGTGGGCGATCACGATTTGTCGATTTGCTCTTTCGCGCGAGCCCGCGGGCGAAGGGGATTGCCCGCTTGGGCCGTCCAGAGCCAGAACGATCGTGTTCATCCTGAACATGCTTCACCTTCATAGGGCTTCCCACCTACGGTTCGCCGAGGGCGAGGGCGCAGACGACACACCGTCCGAACGTCAATCCGGGCACCGGGTCGCCCCCGTATATCCAGGGGTGGACACCAACTTATGGCCAGAGAGGTGAGAATGAAGACACGCATGATGCGCAAGCTCGCGGTGCTGGTGACCGGTTCGGCGCTATCCCTTTCCTTCCCGGTCGCGAGCTCCGTTGCCGACTCAGGCGGCGTTCCCCACAACCCGCACGGGAAGAACTGTCCGAGCAAGGGCAAGGGGGCCAAGAAGCCAGCGCCCAACAGCAAGGGCAAGAAGTGCGGCTCCAACAAGTGATCGCCGCCGACCGATAGCTTTTCGTCGGGCGTTTCGCGCCCCCGGCTCAGGTCCAGGGATGACCGCAGGACTGCTGCTTTGCATGGAAAGCAGCAGCTCTCGGTTTAGCGCTTCAGCTTCACCTTGGCCGTCTGTGAGGCGGCTCCGCGGACGCGGTGGGCGCCTTTCCCTGGGAAGCGACTGGCGAACGCGCACCTGGAGCCCCCCCCCCCCCCCCCCCACTTGTGCCGGACGGGTATGCGAGTATCGGCCTCATGACGAGCCGCGTCCGGGGCGATCTGGACAACCTTCACGCTGATGCGCTACGCGGCTGATCGCCCGCTTGGCGTCGCCCCTGCGACGGTGCTCGACTACCGGGAGCTGGCACGGCGGCGGCTGCCACGTCAGCTGTTCGACTACATCGACGGGGGCGCCTACGAGGAGACCACGATGCGCGCGAACGTGGCTGACCTCGAAGGCGTGATTCTGCGCCAGATCGTGATGCGTGACGTCAGTGTCCGCGATCCCACTGTCGAGGTGCTAGGGCAGCGGTTGGGACTCCCGATCGTGCTGGCGCCGGTCGGGCTTGCGGGGATGTTCGCGCGACGCGCGGAGGTACAGGCCGCGCGAGCAGCCGAGGCACTGGGTGTGCCGTTCATCGAGTCGACCGTCTCGATCTGCAGCGTCGAGGAGGTGGCGGACGCGATCACCACTCCGGCGTGGTTCCAGCTGTATGTGATGCGCGACCGCGGCTACGCGGAGGACCTGATGGCGCGGGCGCAGGCTGTTGGCTCGCCCGTGCTGATACTGACCATCGATCTAGCCGTGGTCGGGGCGCGTCATCGCGATACGCGCAACGCGGTGGTCGGCCAGCCGAGCGCGTGGGCGAAGGTGCGTCGCGGGCTGGACCTCGCGGCCCATCCGCGCTGGATCGCGACTGTGGCGCTCGGCGGGCGGCCGCTGACCTTCGGCAACCTGGAGAACGCGGTTCCCGGTGGCCGCTCGCCGGCGGCATTCAAGGAGTGGGTAGACGCGCAGTTCGACCCGAGCGTGACCTGGGAAGACATTGCCTGGGTGCGCGAGAAATGGCGCGGTCGCCTGGTGGTCAAGGGCGTGCTAGATCCCGAAGACGCCCGGCGCGCCGCGGAGGTCGGCGTCGACGGCGTGGTCGTGTCCAACCACGGCGGCCGGCAGCTCGACGGCGTGCGGTCAACCGCACGCGCGCTGCCCGAGGTCGTCGATGCGGTTGGCGATCAGGTCGAGGTGCTCGTCGACGGTGGCGTGCGCACGGGGCTGGACGTCGTCAAGATGGTCGCGATGGGCGCAAGGGCAGTCCTCGTGGGACGCCCCTGGGCATGGGCCGTCGCGGCGCGCGGCGAAGCCGGCGTGCGCCACGTGCTCGAGGTTATGAAAGCCGACATCGACACCGCGCTCGGGCTGACCGGCCAAACGTCGGTCGCTGCTCTGGACCGATCGGCGCTCTACCAGACCGGTGCGCCCGTCGCCCCGGCGTCGCCCGTGCGGTCGTGGCTGCGGGGGTAGCGGCTCGCTATCGCTTTGGACGACAAGCAGCGCTTTGCATGGAAAGCACTAGTCCGACTGCCCTTGTCCCCACATGCGCCAGCGGAGATACTCGTGACGGGGTATGTCACGGGAGAACGTCGAAACCTTGCGGCAAGCGAATGAAGCGGTTGCGCGGCGCGACCGGGCCACCTGTCTCGCGCTCGTCGATGAAGACGTCGAACTCGAACCTGACCGCAACTGGCCGGAGCCCGGCGTGCGCGGTGCCGAGGTTGTCTGGGACGACTACCTGAGGATCATGGACGCCTTCGAGCGGTTCCCCGTAGACGACGCCGACATCATTGATGCCGGGGCCGACAAAGTCGTGTCGCATTACCGATTTCGCATCAGTGGAAAGGGGAGCGGCGCAGGGGTCGAATTCGACTACTGGGGCGTTTTCACCATCCGCCAGGGAAAGTTCGGCCGCGGCCAGTATTTCGTGGATCGTGCCGAGGCCCTCGCGGCCGCCGGGCTTCAGGAGTAGGCGATGTCGCGGGAGAACGTGGAGATGGTTCAGCGCCGTGCTCGGCAGCAGCCGCTAGTCTCAGGCCATGGCCGCTCGCACGGCTCTGGTCGTCGTGGACATGCAGAAGGCATTCGACGACGCCAGCTATTGGGGCCGTCGCAACAACCCCGAGTGCGAGGGCAACGTGGCGGACCTGATCGAGTCCTGGCGCGACCAGGCACAGCCGGTGGTGTTCGTCCGGCACGACTCGGACGAGGAGGTGTCGCCGCTGCGACCGGATGAGGCCGGCAACGCATTCAAGGATCTGATTGCGGGCGAGCCGGACCTGCTGGTCTCGAAGCGGGTTCACTCGGCCTTCCACGGCGACCCGGAGCTCGAGCGCTGGCTCACCGACAAGGGGATCGAGGGCATCGTTGTCTGCGGCATCCAGACGAACATGTGCTGCGAGACGACGGCTCGGGTGGGCGCCAACCTCGGCTTCGAGATGAGCTTCGCGATCGACGCGACGCACACCTTCGACCTCGACGACCACGAGGGGGGCACGATCGCCGCCGACGAGCTCGCTCGGGTCACGGCGGCGAACCTCGACCCGGAATTCGGCCGGGTCCTGACCGCTGCCGAGGCGATCGCCGAGCTGCGCTAGGGCAGTCGGGCCGCGGGCGACCCGGTCCCCGCGAAGCCGCCGGGCTGCGGGAGTAAGCCTCAGCAGCGATTGCGACCCGAGGCTGACCCGGCTCGTGATGAGTCCTGCTCCGGATTCAACCTCCCCGTCGCTCCCAACCGGAACCCGTCGCCGTTTCGCTCCGCCCCGAGCGGAGCCCACTGACCGACGCGCTACTTCACGACGCGGATCAACTTCTTGTTGACGAACTCGTCCATCCCGTACGGGCCTAGCTCGCGTCCGAAGCCGGAACGCTTGACGCCCCCAAACGGCAACTCGGCGCCATCAAGGCCGACGCCGTTCACGAAGACCATGCCGGCCTCGATGTCGTTGGCGACGCGGTCGCCCTGCTCGGGGTCGGTCGTGAAGACGTAGGAGCCGAGGCCGAACGGCGTGTCGTTGGCGACCCGGATCGCCTCCTCCTCGGACGAGACCCTGTAGACGCTCGCGACGGGCCCGAAGAACTCCTCCCGGTAGGCGTCGCTCTCGGGGCTGATACCGGTGAGGACCGTCGTGCCGAAGAAGTTGTCCTTCCGGTCGCCGTCGAGAACGGCCTCGGCGCCCTGGGCCTTCGCGCGGTCGATCTGGTCCTGAAGGCGCTCCGCCGCGGTCGACGACGAGAGTGGCCCGATCGCCGAGTCCTGGGCCGGATTCCCGGGCTCCACCTCCTTCATCTTCTCCGTGAACTTCGCGAGGAAGTCATCGTAGAGCTCGTCGACGACGATGAACCGCTTCGCGGCGTTACACGACTGGCCCGTGTTGTCGAGGCGCGCCTCCACCGCGGCGTCGACGACCTCATCGAGGTTCTGGGTCGCGAGCACGATGAACGGGTCGGAGCCTCCCATCTCGAGGACCACCTTCTTCAGGTTCCGTCCGGCGACCTCGGCGACGGCGGCGCCCGCTCGCTCGGAGCCGGTGACCGAGACACCGCGTACGCGCGGGTCGGGGATCACCTTCTCGGCGATCTGCTCGTGGGTCGCGAGGATCGTCTGGTACGCGCCCTCCGGGAGGCCGACGTCGTCGGACATCTTCTGGATCGCCTCGGCCGACTCCGGGCACTGGGGTGCTGGCTTCAGCAGGATCGGGTTGCCGACGATCAGGTTCGGTCCCGCGAAGCGGGCCACCTGGTAGTAGGGGAAGTTCCAGGGCATGATTCCGAGCAGCGGCCCCATCGCCGAGCGGCGGATCACCGCCGTGCCCTCGCCCGCAAGCAGCTCGATCGGCTCGTCCTTGAGGAAGTCCTCCGCGCGCTCCGCGTAGTAGCCGTAGATGTCGCCGCAGAAGTCGACCTCGCCGAGGGCCTGCTCCATCGGCTTGCCCATCTCCTTCACCGCGGTTGCGGCAAGCGTCTCACGTCGCTCGAGGTGGAGCTCGCCGAGGCGCTTGATCTTCTCGGCGCGCTCGGCCGCAGAGAGCGAGGTGAGCGCTTCACGTGCCTCCCAAGCCCTGGCGATGGCGGCGTCGAGCTCGCCGTCTGAGATCTCTGGGTACTCCTCGAGCTTCTCGCCGGTGGCCGGGTTAACGACTGCGTACATGCTCAACTTGATTCCTTGTCTGCTCGGTCACTCTCTCGTTACTGCTCGCTTCCCCCACGGACTACAGCCCGAGGACGTCTTCCGACGCCTACTCTACGCCGACACCCTCGGCGACGGCAGGACGGGTCACGTGCGCTCGCGCAACGCTGGTGCCCATCCCGAGGCCCGGGGCGCGTAGCGGCTGATATCTAGCCTCAAGGCGGTGCGCTCGAAGTCGCCGGGCTGTCGAAGTAGGCGCTTTGGATGAGAAGCGGCTATCCGCTTTGCATGGGAAGCGGCGCTCTTGCCCGAGCCCCAGCAGTTGGCAAGTAACGGCGACTTCACGGGCAGACCCTCTTATGGTGCGGCACTCCGAAGTCGCTCTGCTAGTTCGCAGCGGGGACCCGAACTAGGCTGACAGCAGCTTCCCGTCCTTACACTCAGGAGCACGATGTCTACGTCGCCCGCGGACTTCAACGAACGGATCATCGAGGAGTTCCGCGCCAATGAAGGTCGCGTCGGCGGCAGTTTCGAGGGGAACCCACTGCTGTTGTTGCACCACACCGGTGCGAGGTCGGGCAACGGCCGCATCAATCCGCTCGCCTACCTGAGCGACGGCGAGCGCTACATCGTGTTCGCCTCGAAGGGCGGAGCGCCGACGAATCCTGACTGGTACCACAACCTCAAGGCCCAGCCCAACGCAACGATCGAGGTCGGGACCGACACGATCGATGTCGTTGCAAGCGAGGCGACCGGCGAGGAACGTGAGCGCCTCTTCCGCATACAGGCCGAGCGTGTCCCACAATTCGCTGAGTACCAGAAGCGGATCAAGCGCCTGATTCCAGTAATCGTGTTGACGCCTACCAAGACCGACTGAATCGCCGCTCGGTAGCTGCTTCTCGTCAAAGCGCTACTCCGGCAGCCCCGGCGTCCTGAGCATGCTCGCTAACACCCCTGACCTGCTTGCCGGATCTAGTTCTGCTCGTTGATGCCGTAGACGCGTCCGTCAGGGCCCCTGAAGTGGCAGAACGCATAGTTCATCTCAGGGATGCGATGGATGTCGCACAAGAGCTCGAAGCCTGCCGTTTGGAGTTCGCCGGACGCGGCTTCGATGTCGTCGACACGGAAGCCGAACACGATGCCGTCGTTCAAGCCGTAGGTCGGAACCATGTCCGAGTCGGGCTCAAAGAGGTCGAGCACGGTGCCGTTCGGCATCGCGAACATGGTCCAGCCATCCTGTTCGATCATGGGCGTGAGACCGAAAACCTCGCCACACAGCTTCTTCATCGAGGTGAACTGGTCGGGCTCGAGAGTGACGCCATGCCAGGTGATGCCTTGAACCTGCATGCCTCTACCCCCTTGGTCGTGGAAGGTGGGGAGCGCAGTACCTTGCCAAAAGGTGCCGCTTTCCATGCAGAGCGGATAGCTGCTTCTCGTCCAAAGCAGCGGTCCGCATCCGGACGGTCTCATGGCCGGGGCTCGAACTACTCCTGAACGACTGAGGAGGCGTCCCGCGCGCTCGTGATCGGATCGGCGTGCCTGTGCAATACCTTCCAGGTGCCGTCCTCGGGTCGCAGGATGCTCGTGACCCGAAGCTCCACCGGCGTCAACTCGTCGCTTCCGCCGATCTTCGCTCGGTAGCGCTCGATCTCCATGATGTAGGCCAACTCTGGAGTCGCATAGTCGGCCACGCGCTCGAAACCGACGACTTCGCCGTCCGCATACAGCGCGCAGGCGCGTTCCATCGTCGCTGAGGCATCCGGCCAACCGCGAGCGACAGGGTTGAAGGGGTTCCCGAGACTGACGGTCTCCGTCTGCGAGAAGACCGCCTTGTATGGCTCGACGTTCCCCTTGACGAACTCAGCTGCGGCGTCGTGGTATCGCTCAAGCGCCTCCTCCAGCGCCTGCTCATGTGCCATGGGCCGACCGTATCCGAATGGCCGCTTTCCATGCAAAGCAGAACGCTGCTTTTCGTCCAAAGCGATACCCAGCCGTTACTCCCGCAGCCGCCGGCTGGGCTACTGGATCTGCTTGTCCTTGCCAGCCCCGCCCTTCAGCTTGTCCTCGCCCGGACCCCCTTTCAGGGTGTCCTTGCCGGCCTCGCCGAATAGCTTGTCGTTGCCCTTGCCGCCGTTGAGGGTGTCCTTGCCGGGGCCGCCGCAGATCGTGTCGTTGCCAGCCAGGCCGGAGACCTTGTCGTTTCCGCCCAGCGCCGCGATCACGTCAGCAGCCGGGGTGCCGGAGAGCTTGTCGGCGCCCTCGGTGCCGACGATGGTCGCGGGCTTGCCCTTGCAGGGGTTAGCCGGCATCGACGAGGCCGGGGGCGTGGGCGTGGGCGTGCGGCGGCGGCGTCATCGTCGTTGCCGCCGACGCCGACAACGAGAAGGCGGCGTTAAAGGTCGGGGGCGTACCCCCTCCGACGACGTCGGTGCCGACGCGCAGCCAGTCGGGATCCAGGCTGGCGTTACGGATCCATGCCTGAAGGTCGGGAGTGAACGGGGTGCCCGCGGTGATCGGATTGGGGGCTGACAGCCAAAGGAAGTGCCCGGAGGTGGCCAGCAGCACCTGGGGGACGAAGAAATAGTGGTCGGCGGGCAGGCTGAACGGGGTCGGAAACGAGGCGTCGAAGGCGACCTCCTCGCCGCTGACGGGTCCATCGCCGCCGTGGTCTGGTTGGGGCTCGGGTGGATCCCGGTGTCCACCGGTTCAGCACGGTGAAGCTCGCGTTCAGCAACGTCGCCGAGAATGTCAGCGTGCCTCCGGTGCTGTCTCGATCGTCGAACTCCACGTCGGAGGGCGAGTTGTTGCGTGTGGGGACGTTGGGGGTCCGCCCAGCGTTCGAGTCCTTGGGAAAGACCCGATAGATCTCGACTCGCACCTCCTGGATGCTCTGCAGCGAGTGCTTGGCGAAGCAGCCCGACGAAGGTCGCCGACGCAAAGGTTGTTGGGGCACTCAGGACGAAGTCGTCAGCCGCCTCCGTTTCCTGATCGACCCCGCTCGCCGGTCCCGGTCGAGAAGCCATCGCCATCTTGCCGTCCGGGTTCCCGGTCGAGAAGACGGCGCCGCGGCCGCGCCTTGGGCGCCCAGTGCGATCAGCCCGGTGCAGGCGAGGGTCGCGAGGAGCAGCGCCAGGGCACCCGCGCGCTTTTTCTGGGTGGAGGCCTGAGGATCCAGCGAGTGTTCTCCTTCCCAATCCTGAGGCGAGCCTATCCACTCCGCTCGCGACGGCGCAACTGCTGCTTTCCATGCAAAGCGGATAGCCGCTTTTCGTCCAAGGCACTACTCGGACAGACCGGCAGCTTCGAGGGCTTCCTCGCCGTTCTCGCAGGCATCGAGGTAGGTCGCTTTCTCGCCGCGAACCCCGAACGCGACGGCAAGGCGGCGGTTTCAGTGAGCGGGTCGGTAAGCGGTGGCGGCGACTACTGGAAGCAGTCCGTACTTGAGGTGGGAGAACTCGCGCAAGACCGCTGCGTCCGGCGGGGGCGGCTCTCGCCGCCCCCGCCGGACGGCTTGCGGTCAGGCCGCGACGCGCGGTGCGGGCGGCTGGAGCAGGCCGAGTTGGATCATCGCGTAGAGGCGGTCGGGGACGCCCCAGTGCTCGACGATCTTGCCGTCTTTCACCCGGAGGGAGTCGAAGACCGGAGTGCGTATCGTCCGGCCGGTCGGCTCGTTGCCCATGTACGGGCCGTCGTTTGTCCCGATGCCCGTCATGCGGAGCCAGACGGTGTCGTCTGCCACCGTGACGTCCTCGATCTCGAGACGGAAGTCGGAGAAGGCGTCGCGCAGCGACCGCATGACCGCCTTCACGCCCGCGGGTCCGGGTGCGTGGTTCGGGCCGTACCACTGGTGCTCAATGAGCTCGTCGGCGATCAGCTCGTCGGCGACGTCGACGTTCCCTTTGTTGAACCCTTCCTCGATCAGGCGGCGGGCGAGTGCCTCTGGTGTCTGAGTCATGACCGTTCCTCCTTTTCAATAAAGCATTACTGTATTTAATAAGGTGATACTGTGCCAGAGATGGAAAGCGATGTCAAGCGCCGCCCGTACCGCTCGGAGCGGCGGCGCGAGCAGGCGGAGGAGACGCGCGTGAAGGTGCTGAACGCGGCCGAAGCTCTCTTCGAGGAGCGGGGGTATGAGGGCGCGAGCATCGCCGCGATCGCCGCCGCGGCCGGCGTCTCGGAGGAGACGATCTACGCGCGCTTCGGAAGCAAGCGCGCACTGCTCGGCGAGCTCGTTGCGCGGGCCGTCCGCGGCGCCGACCCTCGCCCGGTGCCTGAGCAGGCCGGGCCGCGTTCGCTCGCCGCCGCGAGCGACCAGCGCGAGCAGCTGCGTCTCTTCGCGGCGGACATCGCGGAGCGGCTCGAGCGTGCCGCGCCGCTTGTCGCGGTCGTCGGCGCGGCGAGGGCGGAGCCGGAGCTCGCGGAGCTGCTCGACCGCCTTCACGGCGAGCGGCTCAGGAACCTGCGGGTGGTGGTGGACTCGCTCCTGAGCAATGGCCCGCTCCGGCTCCCGGAGAAGGAGGCGCTCGAGACGATATGGGCGCTCACGAGCCCGGAGCTCCACCAGCTCCTCGCCCGCGTCCGTGGCTGGAGTCGCTCGCGCTACCGCGCCTGGCTCGCGGACAGCCTCGCCGCTCTCCTACTGCCGTCCGGCTAGATTCGCCTCGGCTAGCACGACCCTCGGCTACCTAGCTGGTGCCTTCTCTGCGCGAGAAGCGAGCGCCAGGTCGAAAGCACTGCTTTCCATGCAAAGCAGTAGTCCTATTGGGAAGGCGACCGGGCACCGCACGGGAGCAGATTGCGAGGTTCCGGGAGGGGTTCAACCGCCGTCTTTCTGCGTGTGAGCCTCCTTTTCAGCGGCTCCGACTTTGGGTGGGGTCCCATACCACGGTCCCGATCCGTGCCCAGATGTAAACGACGGTTTGCACCACCCTTCTTTTCCGGATGAGCCTCATTCTCGGATCCTCCGGCTTTCAGGGGGAGGGGTGAAAGCCTTCCCGCTTCGAAAGGCGCCGTGATCGAGGCATATCCTGAGGTTGAACAACTCTGGAGAGAGGGGTACCAAATGGCAGCAGATGCCCTGGAACAGGCCCGCTCGGCACTCCACCAGCGACTGAAGGAGTTACGCGGCGAAGCAAGCAAGGTCGAAAAGGCCTTGGCCGCACTTGGCGACGGCCTCCCGAGCGGTCGCCGCTCTCGAGCGAAGGGCCGCCGGCCGACGGGGCGCAGCTCGGGCCGGCGTAGGCACCGATCGGATCAGTTCATCGCTGCCTTGAAGAAGGAGCCCGGGGCCCGGGTAAGTGAAGTGGCCAAGAAGATTGGCATCTCGCCCCAGCAGGGCCACGGCATTGCCAAGCGCCTGCGCGATCGCGGCTCGATCAAGAAGCAAGGAAAGGGCTACGCGGTTAAGTCCTGAGCAGCTGCGATGCGTTGACCGGACTTAGACGCCTAGCGTGCACCACGCTGGTGGGCGGAGCACTTGCCCTCCTCCTCCAACCGGCCGTGGCCAGCCCGAGAGGTATCGCGCTGCCGGCGGTCAACCAGGCGGCCACGAGCTACAAGAACCCGAGGGATCCCCGGATTGCACGGCTCTTCCGGCGCGCTCTCCTGAACTCGCTGCGGGATGCCGCTCTTACCGGTGACGGCACCGTCTATGTCCGGACCGGGGACATCCATCTGGAGTGGTTGCGCGATTCCAGCGCACAAGTGCGCCCCTACCTCTTCTTCGTCACCGATTCGGCGGTAAGGGAATTCATCAGGGGAGTCATAGCGAGGCAGGCCAGTTACATCCAAATCGACCCATACGCGAACGCATTCTCGCCTGGGTATCTCGCCGTAAGACACAAGTTCCAGCTTGATTCCCTGTGCTACCCCGTTCTGCTCGCGTGGACGTACTGGAAGGTCACGGGCGACAACTCCATATTCACGCCGAGCCTGCATGCCGCGCTCCGGGTCGTTCTCGACACGATGCTGACGGAACAGCAGCATCCGACACAGTCGAGCTATCGAGACAAGAGATTGCCGGACTCTGGCCAAGGAAGGCCAGTTGGTCCTACGGGCATGATCTGGAGCGGATTTCGCCCCTCCGACGACGCTTCGACGTACAACTACCCGATCGCCAGCGAGCTGATGGCAGTCCAGGCGCTTGGGGCGCTGACAGAGATGGAAGGCGCATTCGGCGACACGGGCGCCGCCAGCATGGCTGACCAGCTGCGAACACAGGTCAATGCGGGCATTCAGACCTACGGCATCGTTGATACACGGAGATTCGGAGACGTTTATGCGTACGAGGTCGATGGGCTCGGGCGGTACAAGCTGATGGATGACGCCAACGTTCCGAGTCTGCTCTCCGCCCCTTACCTTGGGTACGGGAGCACCAGCGACCCCGTTTATCAGGACACGCGACGGCTCGTTCTCTCCGGACGCAACCCCTACTACTACAGCGGCCGCATCGGTTCCGGTATCGGCAGCTCCCACACCACGCGCGGACAGATCTGGCCGATGGCCCTCGTCGTTCAGGCGTTGACCTCGGCCAGTCCCAGTGAAGGCCGCCACGTCCTCCACGAGATCCTGGCGAGCGATCCAGGCGATCGTCCGCTGCCCGAGTCGTTCGATGCAAACGATCCGAAGGTCTATAGGCGAAAGCAGTTCGGCTGGCCCAACTCACTCTTCAGCGAGCTCATCCTGACGCGCTACGAGGGCATGGCCGCTTTGCCCACCCCGTCCACCGCCGATCTGCCGATCCGTTGAGGAACAGAATCGCTGGTACCGCGCCAGCGGCCAGCCGTCCTAGACTGCGTGGCGGTGTCCGCCGAGGAGGTTGACGAGTACCTGCGAGCACTCGTTCCCTCCACTCAGAGTGTGGTCTGTAACGCCCGGACGGCATCGCATATGGTTGGCACCGGCCCAATCCGAAGGTGAGATATGGAGTCGCAGACAGTGGATGCAGTTGAGTTCCGCGACGGGCAACGGCAGCAGTGGAAGAAGGCCGCCGACGGCTGGCGCAAGCGGTCGGATTTCATCGATGCCGCGACCGCTGACGTCAGCAAGCGCATGGTGGAGCTCGCTGGCGTCGAGCCGGGGAGCCGGGTGCTTGACGTGGCCGCGGGCTACGGCGAGCCGTCGCTCACGGCGGCGGCTGTGGCCGGAGCCGAGGGCAAGGTCGTGGCCGCCGACATCTCTGCCGAGATGCTGGCCTACGGCCGCGAGCGCGCGGCGGCGGCCGGCCTCGAGAACCTCGAGTTCCTCGAGTCCGAGGCGGCCAGTCTGGACTTCCCGCCCGAGAGCTTCGATGCGGCGCTATCGCGCTTCGGGATCATCTTCGAGCCCGAGGCGGAAGCCGCGGCCGCCCGGGTGCGGGGCTTCCTGGTCCCAGGGTCGAGGATGGTGATCAGCTCGTGGGGACCGCCGGAGCGGGTGCCCTACATCGCGATTCCGATGGGTGTGGCGATGCGCACGCTCGGCGTCGATCCGCCCCCGCCGGGGACGCCCGGCCCGCTCTCGCGCCCGACACCGGAGGCGCTGGGGGGACTGCTCAAGGGCGGCGGGTTCTCCGACGTCGAGATCGAGGAAACCGAGGTCAGCTTCGAGTGGGAGTCCGCCGACGAGTTCGTCGCGATGGTCAAGGACACAGTCGCACCGCTGGTCGCGCTGATCGCGAAGCACGCGCCGGATGACCCCGACAGGGCGTGGGACGCAATCCTCGGGGCGGTCAAGGAGACGGCCTCGGACGACGGCACGGTCACGTTCTCGAACCTGGTGCTGCTGGCGGTCGGGCGGGCATAGATCATCCTGGGCGTAGGGTGCACCCGCTTCCTTCGCCTCGTCACTCGACTCGGGAACGAGCGACTGCTGCGCCTCGAGCGCACGCAGCGCCGCAACCCGCTGCTGGGTTGGGACGAGAAGGAGAAATGGGACCAGGTTCACAGTGGCGCCTGGGTTGCGCGAGATGGAGACATCCTCCGCAAAGCGTCGTTTTCCATGCAAAGCGGATAGCTGCTTCTCGTCCAAAGCGGCTACTCCGACAGCGCCGCGATCACCTCGGGAGCGCCTGAGGCCTCTGTAACGGCTTCGCCGTCCAGATCGATTTCGCCGCGATGGAGCGGGAGGGGGGCTACCTGATGGCTTCTCGCTCTTCACCGCTGATCACCACAGATCACGGCCGCCACCGGGCAACGCAGGGGCCTACTCAGCCACAGCAGGTGCAGCCGACCGCGGCGACGCAGCAGTTGCAGCCGCAGCAGAGGTCGTCGCCGAAGCAGCAGAGGCCGCTTCCGTCAGCGCAGTCATGGGTGCCCGGACCGCAACCGGATCCGCCCGGTGGCGTGGTTACGCCCCCGCCTCCGCACTGGTCGTCGGCCTTCCGTGCTCCGCCCCGTGCGGTGCAGGGCTGGTGGTTGGACGGTGGCGGCTTCAGTGGGGGGTCGTCCTTGCACAACCCGCAGTGGACCACCTGGCCGAGAAATGCCGCTGAGGTCCCAATCAACCCACCGACGAGAATTATCCCGACGCCGGGAATTATCGCCCCTTCCTTGGCGAAAGCATCGATCAGGCCTCGGTTGGCCACGTTGTTGATGTGGATTGCTTTGTCCCAGCATCGGCACGCACCACTGTTTCCTCCGGCGAGCCCGAAGGCCTGCCCGAGCAGCGGCGAGCCGAGCAAGCCGATCGCGCCTGCGCCCGCTGCCGCCCCAGTGACCGCCTGGCGCCGGGTCAGCCGGAGCTCCTCCCCAGCATCGCTGTCCGCTGCGCTCCAGGACGCGAGGCGGTCGAACCAGTGGCTCATTGGGATAGCGCCCTGATGGCCCCGCGGATGCCCTTCTTGGCCTCATCAGCCTTCTTGTCGGCCTTGCTTGCCTTTGGGACGGCGGGTCGGCTGATACCAAAGTCGAGGCTGCGCTCGTATGCCCCGAAGCAGCGGTCGAGGTTGTCGAGCGCCTCGAGCACGCTGGCCTTGGAGTTCACATCGACGGTCTCGATCACGTCGATTTGTGCGCGCAGGTCGCGGTAGAAGCTACGTATCTGGGCGAGCGCATCGACGCCGTATTGAGGAAGAACGCCGTAGGGCTCCTGGACTTGCTTACGCTGCGCTTGGGCAAGTGCGACCAAGTTCTGCTGGAGCAGATCGGACGGCTGGTTGAGCAGGTTGAGGATCTGCTGCGCGCCCGCGTCTGCAGCCATCAGCTGCCTCCCTTGTGGACGGCGAGGACGGTAGTGGCAGGATCCCTCGACCCGAGGCCTGTGAGCGCCTGGCTGACCCGCTCGGCCCCCATCGCCGGTTTGTCTATGTACTGGCCGTCGGGATCCAGCAGGACCAGCCCCGGGGATCCGTTTACGCCGAGCGCGCGCGAGACCTCGTATTCGTCCTCGATCAGCAGCGGCTCGAGGCCGTGCTCGCCCGCCTTCGCAGCGTTGTCGCCGAGATCACCGCGGCTGATCAGCACCAGCGGCATCCGCGTCGCCGGATCGCGCTGAAGCCGCCCCACCTCGGGAAGCAGTGGGTCGCAGGCGGCGCAATTGGGGTCGGTCACGAAGATCGCGAGGCCGCGGTCGGCGCTGAGCAGCTGTTCAAGCGAGAGGCTTCCGCCGCCGAGTGCGGGCAGCTCGAAGTCGGCTGCGACTTCGCCCGGCTGGGGGCTGTGCCGGTGCGCCGATCCCTCCTTGAGGGTCTGCAGCTCGGCCAGCAGCCGCCCGTTCTGGCGCATCAGCTGGAACGAGAAGACGAAGTTGAGGGCACCGAGGGCGATTGCGACGGCCGCGCCGAGCGCCGCTGCCTCAGCGGTGTCGAGGCCGCCGATCCAGGCCAGGGCGCTTGGCCCCGGGTCGCTGAGTTCGAGGGCGGCGACGCCCGCGGCGATCGCCAACAGGAGGAGGTTTCTGGCCGCGGTCCAGCGAGTGATGCGGCTCGGCCCCAGGGTCCCGAAGCAGTTGCAGTCCACGGCCTCGCCGCGAGCAAGGACCCGCAAGACCGCGCTGGTGAAGGCTGCGAGCAGCAGCACGGCGGCAAGAGCCGCCCAGGCCGCGGTTGCGGCGGGCAGCAGGGCGGCGGCGATCGCCAGCTCGGCGAGCGGCAGCACCCAAGCCAACGAAGTCACCAACCTGGCCGGAACGCCGAACTCAACCAGAGTTTGGGAGGTGCGCTTGCGGTTGACGAGCTTTCCGGCGGCGGCGACCACGAATACCACCGCGAGGATGATCCTTCCCCCCAGCGCGATCACCCACAACCTCCCACGACGGCCAACCTATATCGAGTCTGCGCAGGGCGCAATACCGATTACTCGGACCCGAAGCCCAGCGCGTGCAGGTGGTGGTAACCGCCACGAAGCGAGCCCTGCCACGAGGGTCGCAGGCACGATATTCATGGGCCGGGGAGGACTCGAACCTCCGACCTACGGATTATGAGTCCGCTGCTCTGACCAGCTGAGCTACCGGCCCTGGTCGCTGATTATCGCTTGCCCATGCGGTTCCTCGCCACGGGCTGATCGGCCGAGGGTGCTTCACTCGGTGAAGTAATGGGCTCGCTGCCCATTCGCTGCCCAAACCGGCCCAGCTCAGAGCCCGGTCGAACGCCTCGAGGTACTTGCCCTCGAGCCTGTCGCGGCGCTTCACGGCCTTCGCGTAAACCCGCACTGAGAAGTTCGGGTCCTCGTGGCCGAGCTGTTCCGCGATGTACACGGGGTCATCCCCAGAGGCGGCCCGAAGGCTCGCGTAGGTGCGCCGCAGCGAGTGCGGAGTGACTCGTTCGCTGATCCAGTCAGTCGGACGTCTGCGCTTCGTCCGCGGCGAAAGCCTCGGCGAGGCGCCGATGACTCGGACTGCGGCGTCAGTTCGACTCGTCGCGCGCCCGCCCGTACCGCTCGTAGATCACGCGCGAACCGAACGTCCTGATCTCGATCAGGTCCAGCGGGACGTCTTCGGTGACCGGCGGCAGGAACGGCGTGCCGCCACCGACGACGACCGGATAGCGGAACATGCGCAGCTCGTCGACGAGGCCGAGCTCGATCGCCTCCGCGGCCAGGCCGGCGCCGCCGATCCCGACATCCTTGTCGGTCGCGTCGAGCGCCGCAGCGGCCTCCTCCGCCAGCGACGCCTCGGCGAGCCGGGCGTTGCCCTGGACGCTGTCGAGCGTGCGGCTGAAGACGATCTTCGGGATCGCGCACCAGGCGTCGGCGAACGCGGCGTCGAGCTCGCTGTCGCGCATCGACGGATCCGTCTCCCACACCAGCATCGTCTCGTAGAGCCTGCGGCCCAACAGAAAGCCCCCAAGCTCGCGTGTCTGCGTGACGTGGGAACGAAACTGCTCCTCGTTGGGAACCGACCAGGAGAACGCGCCCTCGCGGTCGGCGATAAAGCCGTCCACCGAGACGCCCATCGAGTAGATCAGCATGGCTTCAAGCTTGAGCTTGACATCGGGCTCCCCTTCCTTCTGCAGTTTGCTCCGCCACTAGGTAGTGACCGATCGCGAGACGAAAACTCATCGTCGGGCGGCGGGGGTGTGCCGCAAGACCGCGGCCGCACCCGCAATGCGCGAGAAGCAGGAGTGCAAGATCAGACCACTGCTTTCCATGCAAAGCAGCGGTGCTGCTTTTCGTCCAAAGCACTACTCCCGCAGCCCGGCGGCTTCGAGGGCGTCGTCTTCGTCCATGATGTACTCCATCCGCACGATCTTTCGGCCACGAAATGTGAAGAGGATGAAGAACGAGGCTTCCGTCTGAATGCCGGTCGAACGACCAGCCGCTCGCCAAACCGCGGAGGCGAGGACTGTGTCGCCGATTCGCTTCAGTTCCTTCGCCTCGATCACATAACCCACCCACTGCCTCAGGAAGTCACGCATGTAGTTGCGGATCCCCTCCGGGCCGACGCATGCGGCGGGTTCCGCCAAGGGAGGGCGAACGATGAAGGTCACGTACGGGGCGAGGTCTTTGACCCCCTCGCGGAAGTCCCCCTCAGCCCAGGAGTCAAGGATCCGACGCACGATCTCGACGTTCTCCTCCGACATCGACTACTCCCGCAGCCCGGCCGCTTCGAGGGCCTCGGCTTCCTCGTGGTCGAGGTAGATCTCCTGTCCCCTCGCGAGTCCCTCCTCGTCGAAGGTCCAGACCGTCCACGTAAGGAAATCCGCCTCGATGCCGCTACCTGCGCCCCGGATCGTCGAGCGTTGGTGGGTCAGGACCTTGTTTCCGTTGAGACGCAGCTCAAGGAGTTCGAGCACCTGAGACTCGAACGCGTCCGGCTCCATCCAGGCGCGGTAATCCGCCGCTCCCCTGACTGGCGGTTGACCACCGGCCGGGAGAAGCTCGATTTCGGGATGGATCCATTGCATCACCGTGTCCAAATCGCCCCGGCTGTAGGCGTCGTAGCCCCGCCGCATCCTTGCGGCGATCTCCACGTTCTCCTCCGACATCGCCCACGCAGTATCTCTCGGCGGAGTACTGCTTTCCATGCAAAGCAGCGGTGCTGCTTTTCGTCCAAAGCAGCTATTCGGACAGCCCGGCCGCTTCGAGGGCGCTGCTAGCTCAGATCGACTTCTCGACCTCGCACTTGGAGGCGGTGTCCTTGCCCTTGCCGCCCTTGCAGAGGTCTGCGCCCCCACCCCCCCTGAGCTTGTCCTTGCCCTTCTGACCGAGCAGGGTGTCCTGGTCGGCGCCGCCCGTGAGCTTGTCTTTGCCGGGCCCGCCGCAAATCACGTCGTTATCGGCGAGGCCGGAGAGCGTGTCGTTCCCACCCAGGCCGACGATCACATCCGGACCCTGCGAACCGGTGCGCACGTCGTTGCCGCCCGTACCGAGGATCGTCGCTGGCTTGCCCTTGCAGGTAGCCGCGCTCCGCCAGGCAGGGTTGGGGCTGGACCTGTACCTGCGCCGCAGGTGGAGAGGTTCGAGTCCTGGGTCTCGTCCCCGAGGCCGTCGCAGTCGGCGTCGGGCTCGATGTGGCGTTGATCAGCAGCTCCGAGCTGGTTTGCGTTACGTCCGGCGAGCGACCGGGAGCGCCATCGACGAGAGCAGGACCAAACCGGTCGGTGGTCGCACCGCTGACACCCCGATCTGTTTGTGTACCACTTATCCAAGGGACCCGTGAGCCCGATCTCATCTCCCGCACTAATGGGAAGATGCGCGTCGTTGAACGAGTAGATCGTCGGGCTGGGGCTGGTAAACGCGCCCGGAGTCTCGCCGGCGCCGGGTGAACCCATTGGGCACCGGATGCACGACCGTCAGGAACATGGTCGTCGGCAACGTCGCCGCTGCGGTGGCGGTCGCCCGCGCTTGCCAGGCCACGATCACGCCATCCATCGGCGCGGTGGACACCTGCGGAGATGGAAGGGCCGACAAGGCAAACGTGCAGGTGGTCGCCGAGTTGGGGCAAACGTAGCCAGCGCCCAGCCCCGACGCGACCAGCCCGCTGCCGATCGTCACCGCGCCCGAGGCCGAGGCGGGAACTGCAAGCGCGAGCGTCGCCGCCAACAGACCGAGCACCCTCAGGCGCCAATCGATCATCGAGTCCCCACTCCCTTCGGTCGCCGGCAACCGTACCTTGGGCCGATCGGCCAGTCAAACGGTCGAAGTCACCTCGACTGTCTACTGCGACATCGCCCACGCAGTATCTCGCGGCGGAGTCCTGCTTTCCATGCAAAGCAGCGGTGCTGCTTTTCGTCCAAAGCGGCTATCTCGGTCAGCCGCGCAGCTGACAGCCAAGCTGTTGCTCCCACGCGAAGGCAGAGCGCGACAAGATGGGCTGCCACTCCCAATATCCGAGGTTCGGTCGTAATCTCCCGCGACTCCAGACGACGAGCGAATGAGAAGCCGGGCGGCTTCGGACCAGGAAAACCGGCGGTGGCTCAGGAGGACGTGATCAAGGCGATCATCCAAGACAAGTACGGCTCACCCGATGTCCTTGAGCTCAAGGACATCGACAAGCCGGTTGCGGAAGAAAGCGAGGTGCTGGTACGAGTTCGCGCCGCGGCCGTCAATATCGGCAACTGGCACCTCCTCAGGGGCATCCCTTACGCCATGCGTCCGGCCGTTGGGCTGTTCAAGCCTAAGCACGAGATACCGGGACTCGATCTGGCCGGGCAGGTTGAAGCGGTCGGCCCGAGCGTGAAGCAGTTTCAGCCAGGTGATCAGGTCTTCGGCTGGTGCGACGGCGCTTTTGCCGAATACGCGTGTGCTGAAGAGGACAACCTTCTGGCCAAGCCGGACAACCTCACCTTTGAGCAATCCGCGGCCGTTGGAGACTCGGCTTTCACGGCCCTCAATGCCGTTCGCGATCAAGGGAAGGTCCAGCCGGGGCAGAAAGTGGCGATCAACGGCGCGTCGGGAGGCGTTGGCACCTTCGCCGTCCAGATCGCCAAATCGTTCGGGGCGGACGTGACCGGGGTGTGCAGCACGAGGAATGTGGACATGGTCCGATCCATCGGCGCCGACCAGGTCATCGACTACACCCAGGAGGACTTCACCCAGGATCAACAGCGATATGACGTCATGCTCGATCTGGTTGGGAGCCGCTCGTTGTCGGACTGCCGCCGGTCGCTGACCCCCGAGGGGACGTACGTCCTGGTTGGGGTATCGCATATGGGCCGTTGGCTCGGACTCGCTCGCCAGATCAAGGTGCTCTCGTCGTCACCTTTTGTGCGCCAGCGGATGCGCATCTTCCTCACTAGGCACACCAGGGATGATCTGGTCGTTTTGAAGCAACTCGTCGAGGCGGGAAACGTCACGCCGGTCATCGATCGGCGCTACCAGCTGAGCGAGGTTCCCGAAGCCCTCCGATACCAGGGAGAAGGCCACTCCCAAGGAAAGATCGTGATCGCCGTCTAAGGCGCGGATCGGACGTCGGCCGGACGCCCGTTTCGCGTGAGCCGAGCGTCAGCCCGAGACCGCCGCTTTCCATGCAAAGCAGCGGGGGCTATCCGGTTAGTTGCCCTCGAATCGGCCTGCCATTGCCTGGCGGCGGAAGGCAGCGGCACAGTTAGGTCCCGACCATCAGGATGATCTTCCCGCGGGTGTGCCCGGACTCGCTGAGCTCGTGTGCGCGCTGGACCTCGGCGAGCGGAAAGACCTCCGCGATCGCCACGCGTACATCGCCGGCGGCAACCAGCTCGGCGACGCGGGCCAGCTGCTCCGAGGTTGGGCTCATCACGAGCAGGTCCGCGCGCACGCCGCGCTCTCGTGCCGCCTCCTCGGGCGGAGCGCCGGCGATCGTGACGAGGATGCCTCCCTCGCGCAGGGTGGGCAGCAGCGACCCGGTCGTCTCGCCACCCACCGTGTCGATCGCGACGTCGACGCCACTCACCGCCTCGGCGACGTCCTGCTCCGTGTAGTCGACGTACTCCTCGGCGCCGAGGCCGAGCACGAAGTCGCGGTTGCGCGACGACCCGGTCCCGATCGTCCGGGCGCCGCCGTGCTTCGCGAACTGCACGCCGAAGTGGCCGACGCCGCCCGCCGCCCCCGCGATCAGCACA
Source organism: uncultured Solirubrobacterales bacterium (assembly GCA_963725475.1). Taxonomy (GTDB): domain Bacteria; phylum Actinomycetota; class Thermoleophilia; order Solirubrobacterales; family 70-9; genus DASUPK01. The sequence continues at coordinate 27,318 of CAVRYR010000006.1, forward strand.
GTCTGTCCGCTTTGAAGACCGCCGCTGTCGAACAGCGCCTGCCAGGCGGTGAGCCCGGCCACCGGTATCGCCGCAGCCTGCTCGTGGCTGATTGAAGCGGGCTTCTTCGCGACCAGGGCGGATGGGGCGGTTGCGAACTCCGCGTAGCCGCCGCTCGGGGCGAGGCCGAAGACCTCGTCTCCTTCTGCGAATCCCTGGGCGCGCGACACGTCGACTATCCCGGACACGTCGTTGCCCAGCACCGCGGGCAACGGCTTATCGACGAATCCGCGCCGGTACTTCCAGTCGACTGGGTTGACCGACGCGGCGCGGACGCTGATCAGAACCTCGCCGTCGCCGGGCTCGGGTCGCTCGGTGTCCTCGTAGCGCAGCACATCCGGGCCTCCGGTCTCGTGCATCACGACGGCTTTCATCGGCGTCTCCTCCTTGGCAGGAACGTGTCCTCACCAAACTTACGCCTCGTAAGTAGCGTGGCCCGCCGAGTGCCCGGACTCGTCGCTTCAGCCGACGGGCTAGCCGATCCACAAGCGATCACGGGCAGCTGACCGGATACCGCTTCTCGTCCAAAGCAGCAGTTCTTGTCCAGAAAAATGCAATGGCGCCGATGCGGAGCGTTCTAGAGTCGTTAGGCCAAGGGGGCTCTGTGTAGAAACCAATCTGGCGACCAATGCCTCCCGTGGCAAGAAGACTTCTCCTTCCCATCGCAGCTCTAGCAACCGCAATCTACTGGTTTCCGGTCAGACGTTGGTTCAGCCGATGGGGTACGACCCCCGAGGAGTTCGCGCGTGCGATGCCGGGCGATGTGCTGATCCCCGATGGGACGGAGATGTCGATGCAGGCGGTCACCGTGGGTGGGGCTCCGGAGGACATCTGGCCGTGGTTGGTGCAGATCGGCTATCGGCGCGGCGGGTTGTACAGCTACGACTGGCTTGACCGACTCTTCGGCTTTCTGGATCGTCCGAGCGCGACCCGCATCCTCCCCGAGTTTCAGCAACTTGCCGTGGGCGACAAGGTCCCCTGGGGACGCACAGGCACAGAGCTGACAGTGGGTCTTCTGGAACCGCGTCGCTCCCTTGCCCTGAGCTACGAGGCCGGTGACTTCACGTGGGTGTGGCAGTTCGGCCTGTATCCGCTGGAGGATCAACGAACGCGGTTTGTCACGCGTGGCACGGAACGTGTCCCGGAGACGCTGCTCTGGTGGCTCGGGATGCGCATCATGGAGCCAGTGTCGTTCATCATGACCCGCCGCATGCTCCTCGGCGTGAAGGAACGGGCAGAATCGCTGAGAACATCACGGCAGTGGCCGGCCGGGGAGTAGCGGCTGGGAACGGAGATGATTGCGACTCGCGCTACCTCGGATCGACTGATGGGCATATGGCGTCGCGCGGCGGATCGACTGAAATCCCACCGCTGGCACGCTCTGCCATCTGCCGTCCCGAAAGCGTTGCTTGCCTGTGGTCTCGCGTACCCGCTGGCTTACGTCGTCGCGAATGATGTGGTGGCCGCGAGGACCTACCACGGATACAGCCGAACCGACCAGGCCATCAGTGAGCTGTCAGCCACGAAGGCTCCCTCTCGCGCGTTCCTCAACGCGATGATGCCGATCTTCGTCTTGCTGGTGATCGGATTCGGCCTGGGGGTCCGGCAGGCCGCTGGCGAGAACAAGCCGCTGCGAATGACCGGAAACGTGCTGGTCGCGCAGGGGTTCGTCTTTCCAGTCTGGCTGCTCTTCCCGATGACCTCGCGCGAGGAGATGGTCAAGGGAGAGGGCGGTGCCAACGACCTCGGACACCTCGCCCTGACTGCCCTCTCGATCTTCATGATTCTCGCCGAGCTCGGGTTCAGCGCAGCGGGGCTGGGTAAGCGGTTCCGCCTTTTCTCGATTGCGATGGGCTTCACAACGCTGGTCTCGGGTGGCGTAACCGGGGCGATGTCAGCCGACATCGCGAAAGACGGCCGCACAAGGGGAATGGGACTCGTCGAACGTGTTTCCTATGGTTCGTGGCTTCTGTGGATGGCAGGGCTGGCGATGGCTCTGCTGCGACGGCCCTGACTATTGCTTTCCATGCAAAGCAGCAGTGCTGCTTTTCGTCCAAAGCAGCTACTCCGCAATTAGGCCCCTCTACCGCTCAAGCCGAGACAAATGTGTGCGCCTGATAGAGCTCCGGCGGCACGTCGACACCGACCTCCTTCAAAATCGGCGCCAGGATCTCGCCGAACTGGTTGCACGCCTCTTCTGACTCCCAGACGTCCACGACGCGGAAGCCGCTCTCTCCTTGCCCCGCAGCGTGGACCAGAAGCCCCGCGACAGGCCAATCGGATGGCGACTCCATGCGGCTCTTGCCGTCACTGACCTTGCGGACGATCTCTTCGTACTTCTCCTGGGTAAGGCTCGGGCCCTGATGAACCAGCACGACTGCCATCGCTACCTCCTCGGATAGGGAACGGGCCGACGCCGTGCGAACCTCTCAGGTCAGGGCCGGGGTGTCAAGCGCAGCTAATCGGACATCGACTCTCCGGTGCAAATCGACGCTTCTCGTCCAAAGCGCTACTCCGACAGGCCAGCGACTTCGAGGGCCTCCCCGCGGTCGGTATAGGCCTCGGCGCGCCTGATTTTGCCGTCCTCCACCGTGATGACCTGCGCCACCTCCATCTCGATCGGCACATCGCTGCCGGCCCCGTGCCCAGAGAAGCGGACCCAAACGAAGGCTCGATCGCCATTCGTCTGGATCTCAAGCGGTTCGATCTGCAGGTCGGGATAGGGCTCGACCCACCGGCGTATCTGCCGCCAGATGCCCTCGGCGCCCCGATGCTCGCCGGGCTCGGGAGCATCGGGTGGATTGACGTAGACGGCATCTCGGTGGTAATAGGTCTCCACCCAGGCCCGCAGTTCCTCGCCGGAAGGCTCGGGGAGCACCCGGTTCATGGCCGCGTATCCGCTGAGCAGGAACTGCCTGAGGTCTTCCCCGGACATCGCCCACGCAGTATCTCTCGGACGGGTGCTGCTTTTCGTCCAAAGCAGCTATCGGGGACAGCTTCAGCAGCCGAGCTTCACATGATCAGTACTTTGCCACGATGCCGACGTTTTCGGGGCCGATTAGCGTGGTTCTGGAATCCAACTTTGGGGCATCGGTCACGTGGCTGGCGAGCGCAAGTTGAAGCGCAACAGGAGGTAGGGATGGGGAACAAGTGTCGCCGCCGCTGGGCGGTGATCTGGGTGGGCATAGCCGGTTTCGTTTCGCTCGGGATTGCCCAGAGTGCATCCGCGGTGCTAACGGTGTCGGTGACTCCCAGCGCGACCTCGGTGCGCGAAGGTGAAACGGTGACCTACACCGTTTCGGTTACGGACATGTCGCCGTGCTGCCCGAACGTGGCCACGATCGGCTACAGCGTCACGGCGCTGACCGACAGCGTCTTCGGGGACACCGCGAACTTCTGCGGCCCGTTTCCTCACCCCCTTCCGGGGTTTCCCAACATTTACCCGGGGACTCCCATTACCTGCAGCTACCCGGAGGTGATGACCGGCGCGGCTCCACGGTCGGTCACCAATATCGTCACTGCGACCGCCACCCAGCAGGTGAGCCCGGACATCGGGCCGCTGCCTCCCCCGACGACGGTCAAAGCCGACTCGCTCCCCGCAACCGTGACTGTGATCCCCTTGAATGCCTTCAGCCTCGGCGCTACGCAGTACAACAAGAAGAAGGGCACCGCGACGCTCAACCTCACCCTCCCCTTCCCCGGCCACCTGACCGCCTCCGGCAACGGCGTAAGCGCCGCTTCCGCCGGCCGGGCAGTGATCAGCAAGGCGGTCGGCGCGGGCCCAGCGAAGCTGCTGATCAAGGCGATGGGGAAGAAGAAGCGAAGCTAAACGAAACCGGCAAGGTCAAGCTGAGTGTCGCCGTGACGTACACGCCAACCGGCGGGAAGCCGAACACACAAACGGTCAAGGTGAAGCTGAAGAAGCTTTGATAGGTCGCCTTTCGCTTCGCGCAAGAAGCGGGCGAAGGGTTGAAGACCGCTGCTTTCCATGCAAAGCGGCTACCGCCAGCCGCCGAGATGACGGTAGGTTCTGCGCGAGAGGCGATGACTTCCGAAGACGGCATCACCCTCACCCCCGCTCAGCTCGAGCAGCTAGACGACTTCCGCACCGAGAGGAAGGGGATCAACAGGACCGTCAGGCTCCGAGAGGCCCCGAACCTCGGCACCGGCTACGTCGAGGCCGTCCTACTGGACCCAGACGGCGAGGAGACCACCGACAAGCGCGTTCTCTTCCCGAACTAGCTGCGTCCGGTCACACGCCGAACAAGCCCGGGGAGTCTTCTCCGCTAGGAACCTTCGCTCAGAACGAGGATCGTCTCCGACTTGACGCCGTCGTACTTCTCAGCGTCGGCGGCGGAGTCGCTCTGCATGAACTCCTGGAAGGCATCCATGTCGGGGATCTCGGCGATGAGCGCGACCTTGTTGGAGCCCTCCGGGTCGCGAAAGGTCCGCACCGTGACGCCCATCGGCCCGAAGACCTCCTCGCGCTTCGGCGAGCTCAGCCAGTGCTCGACATCGTCCACTTCATGGGTGATCACGTAGGTAGCCATCGAACCCGTCCTTTCGTTGCCTCCTGATGCGCATCATTGACGCTCGTACAGGGCGACCCTAGTCCGGGACGACCCGGTCGTCAATCGCGAGCTCTGGCGAGTCAGTGCGAGCTAGGTTCGTCAAGCGGGTTTCGGATGGTTGGGGAGACGGATTCATGTTGGCTTCATCTTCGAGGCCGAACATGCGACCGACCCGAGCCACCAGCCTAGGAGGCTTCAAGTGCATGGGCGACCGATCTGGGGGCTGAGCGCATGGACCGGTTTTGTCTGCGCGCTGTTCGCCTTCAGTTTGATCGTGCACGGTGAGCTCTCGGTGGGCGTTGTGATGATGTTGGCGGCGCTTCTCCTGTTCGGATGGGCGGTCCTGCTGCACCGCGGCCAGCACTAGCGCGGGACCTCTCGCCGAAGCAATCGTCTGGCTCAGTTGCGCTTTCCATGCAAAGCAGCGGTGCTGCTTTTCGTCCAAAGCGCGACTCCGTCAGCCCCGGCGTCCTGAGCGTGCTCGCTAACACCCCTGACCTGCTTGCCGGATCTAGTTCTGCTCGTTGATGCCGTAGACGCGTCCGTCAGGGCCCCTGAAGTGGCAGAACGCATAGTTCATCTCAGGGATGCGATGGATGTCGCACAAGAGCTCTAAGCCTGCCGCTTGGAGTTCGGCGGACGCCGCTTCGATGTCGTCGACACGGAAGCCGAACACGATGCCGTCGTTCAAGCCGTAGGTCGGAACCATGTCCGATCCGGCTCAAAGAGGTCGAGCACGGTGCCGTTCGGCATCGCGAACATGGTCCAGCCATCCTTTTCGATCATGGGCGTGAGACCGAAAACCTCGCCACACAGCTTCTTCATCGAGGTGAACTGGTCGGGCTCGAGAGTCACGCCATGCCAGGTGATGCCTTGGACCTGCATGCCTCTACCCCCTTTGGTTGTGGAAGGTGGGAGCGCAGTATCTCGCCAAAAAACTAGTGACGCGAATTTAGCGGCAGCCTGGGCATCCCCACCGGAGTCACCCCCTCTCCAAAGCCGGAGGACCTGAAAAGGAGGCTCATCCGGAGAAATGGGGTGGTTGAACTCCCCTCGGAATGACGCGACCTAAGTGCTTCGGCGCTTCAGGGATCACCCTCAGCCTTCCCACTTCTGCGCTTACGGCGGGCTTCGAGGCGCTCCGCGACAGAGGTCCTAGCTCTGGGTCTGACGCCTACGTCTGTGCCGAGCAGGCTGACGGCGGATACAGCCACCGCCGTTTGTAATCCCGATCATGAAGCGGGCGTCTCCCTCGTCGGTGGCGGTGCCGCGCCGGACTACCTCCCTCGCCAGGTCGTCGCCGCTGAAGCCCTCGGCCATCAGATCCCTCGACGCTGGGAGGGTTGCCACAACCCGGCGTCACGAGCCCTCTTGCTCGGCCGCGATCTGCGCGCAACGCCAGCCAAATTGAAAGCCCGTCTTCAGCATCGTCCCCACCAAGGACTCGATTGCGTCCACCGCGGCAGCGTCAGATTCAACGTCCAGTACCTGTCGCAAGAAGCCGGCAAGTTTGTCTGCAAAGGCATCGAAGGCGGCGGGGTCAATGCCGTTCACTTCCGCCCAACGATCCTCGTCGGGGTATATGCGTCGCATCTCCTGCAGCTCATTGAAAGCGCGGGCGAATTCAGCGTTGCCGATCATTCGGTTCCTCCATTTATCTGCGGATCAGGAATTTTCCGCGCTGCTCCGGCTCGGTGGGCTGTGGCTCCTAGGCGGCTTCGGCAGCCCAGTCGCTTGCGAATCTTCTTCTCGGCCAGCATCTCGCTCAACTGCGTTCCCGCTCGGACCACCGAACTGCTCGATCAAATGCACCTCACGATCGGCACTGTGGCGGCGGATAGTTGGCGCGGATGCCATGGCGAGGGTGCGGCACCACTACCGACTGAGCCGACACCGGGCTCCGATATTCGCACTGAGCATCCCCTGTACGGCAAGTCTGTCTGCTTCACAGGAGCGCTGGCGATTCCCCGCCGTGCCGCACCGCAGGCGGTGGTCGATCGCGGTGCCCGGGTGACGCGCGGAGTCACGAAGGAAACGGAGATCCTGGTGACCGGCTACCAGGACTTGACCTATCTCGCGGCGGGACAGACCAAGAGCAACAAGCTCCGCCACGCGGAGGAGCTTCAAGCGGGCGGCCAGGCACTCAACATCATCACCGAGGCCGACCTCGTGCAATTGCTCCCAGATGTCGACTCGCTGGCCCGTGGCGGCGTTCGAGTCGGGAGCTGAACGTATTACCTAGTCAGAACTATCCACGGTCAGGGCCGGGCCGATAGATCCGCAGCCACCACGCGTCCATAACCGTTGGGCGAGCCGGATTGGCGTAAACGAAGGAACGGTTCTTTACGGCTAGGCACGAAACAGGCTGTCAAGGGGGCTGCGGGAGTACTGCTTTGCATGGAAAGCAGCACTCTTCGAACTAGCAGCTCCTTCTCGTCCAAAGTGGGGTATCCGGTTAGCTGCCCACTCCATTGCACAGCTCGAGCCCCTGGTCAGCAGATCCCGGGCTGACGTCATTTGGCAGGGCTCGTCAGCGCCACCGGTCGTGGCTCAGGCGCCACTGCATCGGGGCTGAGTCTTCGCCGGACCAACCAGATCGCGAGCCAGGCGGTGAACAGCTGGCGCAGTCCGTAGGCACCCCATTGGATGGCGAGCGGGAAGTCGGAGGCGATCGGGCCGGCCGGATAAAGCGGTCCGAAGGTGGAGGCGAAGATCAGCATGTCCAGCAGGGCAAAGGCCACCGCTAGGCCCACGGGCGCCCCGTCGATCGCAAGTGCGGCGAATATCCAGAGCGAGTACTGGACGCTGTAGACCTTGGCCGTCGCGAACACCCACAACAGCCCGGCAGAGGATGCGGGGATCAGAGCGCCACCCGGTCGATTCCGGGCGCCGACCGCCAGGATCACGATCAGGGCCAGGCCGGCGGCGAACAGCGGCACCGCCACCAAGTCCGCTGCATGGCCGAGCAGGGGGTGCCAGATCGTCCCGCGCGGGGGCCGTTGGTCCGTGTAGGTGAAGAAGTAGGACCAGTTGGCGCGGATCGATCCTGCCCCGGTGAGCGCGAACGGGAGGTTGACGGCCAACGTGGTCGCTGTGAAGACGCCCACGACCAGGGCGGCCGAACGCCGTCGCCGCTCGGCCAAGCGGAGGGCGACGACGACCGGGAGAACCACGATCGGGAAGAGCTTGGCCCACGTAGCGAGAGCGAGGCCCGCCGCGGCGAATCCGTCCCTGCCCCGCTCGAAGAGAAGCAGCGCGATGGCGAGCAGGCAGATCCCCAGCAGGTCCCAGTTCAGTGTCCCGTAGAGGGCGAGCGCCGGCGCGGCTGCGAACAGCCACGGGTTGGCCCCGTCGATCCGGCTGATCGCCCAGACCGTCACCAGGGCCAGACAGAGGAGGAGGCCGGTGGAGCTCAGGAAGTACGCGGCGACGCTGGTGTGGGCAAAGCTCGCCACCCAGACGAATAGGCCGGTTAGGACCGGGTACTCGAAACGGAAGTCGAAGTACGGCATCGGATGCTGCCCGAGGTGGTCACGCAGGAAGAGATGCGAGATGTCCGAATAGGCGCCCACATGTGCCATCAGGTCCACGTTGAGGGCGTGGGCGGTCAACGGTCCCTGATAGGCGAGCAGGACCGGCGCCCGCATCAGTGCCCCGAGGAGGATCAATGCGGCGGGCAGCGCAATCAGAAGGGCGGTGCGCGGTCGCGCACCTCGGCGAGCCTGAATGGCGTGTGCGGCCATAAGGGTTATCCGGCGTCAGCGCCGGGCGGGTGCGAAGGCTAGGAGCACATTCCTCCCGTGACCTGAACGATTTATGAAGAGCGGACCGAGACCGGATCTTCGAGCCGGGAGTGCGGGGCGGGGCGGGCCTCCATGACGGCCACTCACGGTGCAGGGGTAGGCCTGGCGCTCTCCCGCCGGCTAGCACGCGCGGTGGGCGGCGACGTCGACGCCATTCCGAACGGTGGAGGGGCCGCATTCCGGGTGCGAATCCCCCTCGCGCCGCATTTGACCCCTTAGGGCTTCGCCCTAAGGGGTCTTGACAGAGAGGGCGAACAGCCCGCTGGTGATGGCCATCAGCGCCCCGAAGACTGCGAAGCACCCGTGCAAGGTGGCGACCTCGTTCGTGCAGCGTCATCACGGCTCCTTTGCGCGACAACCGGTCGCGCCAGAGGTTGCGCCGACAGTCGACTTGAAACCACGAAGAGTTCGGAAATCGCGACACGCCGGCTTATCGCCGCTTAAGCAATGCGCTCGACGATGCCGCGCTCGAAATGGGCAGCTCAGACAGCCTCCTGAACGACCTCAACGCGATCGCAGGGCTGTGCTCCTTCCTTGGGGTTCTGCTGCTGGGCGCTCTGGTAGCGGCCCAGGCCCGCGAGCTGCGCGCGCTGCGCCACCGAGTGAGCGCTCTGCGACCACCCCGGTCGGGCAGTCCTCGGGTCGGCGCGATCCGGGCCGCTCGGCCGGCTTCTGGGGCTAGCGCGAATGCCTCGCCGCCACGGCCCGTCCATCGATAGCCCCGAGCGGGGCCGGGGATCGGTCCGGCTGGCGATCCTCCTGGGATCGCTCGCCGGGCTCTTGCCCCTGGCCTCGAGCCTGGTCCGTCCTGAAGCCGGGGCGGGACCCGCCTGGAAGCGAGTGAGCGGACCCGCGCCGGACAAGCTGAAGTCGGTACTGGCTGCAGCTCGGCTGCCGGTCCCACTCCACGACCTGACCCTCACAACGACCCCCGGGGGTCCGCTGGTGATCGGCGGCGCGACTCGGGCCGGTTCCCCAACCGGCCAGGTCGATCGGCTGCAGGCAGACGGCGCCAGGCTGACCCAGTCGGAACCCTCGCTCAACCTCTCCGGGAGGCCGCCGCCGTCAACCTCTTTGACGAGACGCTGGTGCTCGGCGGCCGTGGCGCATCGACGCTCGGTCTGGTGCAGTCCTTGGTCCCGGGAGCCGCCGCACAGACCGTCGCGCACCTGCCCTCCGCCATTTCGGATCCCTCGGCAGTCAACCTCGGCGGAGCCGTCTACCTCGTCGGCGGAGTCAACGGAGAGAGGACGAGTGCCGGCATCCTCGAGACGACCGACGGGCGTGCCTTCGTTCGAATCGCCCGCCTCCCCACGGTCGTGCGGGAAGCCGCGGTGGCGGCACTCCCCGACAAGATCTACGTGTTCGGCGGCAGACTCGCCAACGGCGGTGCGAGCAACGAAATCCAGGAATACGACAGGGCGAGCCAGCGGTCGGTGATCGCCGGACACTTGCCGGAGCCCCTCTCGGAGGCTTCGGCGGTGACGCTCGATGGCGTCATCTACCTGCTCGGCGGCCGCATTCGGGGGGCAGCGAGCGAGCGGATCTACCGTTTTGACCCCGAACATAACGTCGCGCTACCCGCCGGCCACCTGCCCGGCCGATCTACGACGGCGCCGCCGCCAGCTATCTCGGCCGCGCCTTCCTGGTCGGTGGCCTGGGGAGGGCCGGGAATCCCCTCGACTCCGTGGTCGCCTTGCACTGGGCCGAGTCTTGGGCGCCAAAGAGGCGGCAGTCGCGGCCGCGGCCTGCTGCGCGGGAAGCAGGAGCATTGGACCCGGCGGAATCTGGGGCAGCTAACCGGATACTCCCATTCCATGCAAAGCAGTAGTGCCCGGCCTTTCAGGCGTTCGCCCGTTTTCGCTCGAGCTCGCCCTGCCGCCGCTGACCGTTGCACCTGACGACTAGCGGATCAAAGCCGCTTCGGAGCGTTTGCGAGTACTGCTTTGCATGGAAAGCAGCACTCATGGCGGGATACTGCGCGGGCGATGTCGCGGGAGAACGTGGAGGCTTTGCCGCGGCTTGGACGCCTTCAACCGGGCGGCGCGAGCTCCTAGGTCTGGATCACAACGAGGACGAGCAGGAGCACGCCCAGGACCAAGCCGAAGGCGGTCATCGCTGCAAGCACGCGATCGTCCGGGTGCTCGAACTCGGCGCGAGCAACGGCGTCGCGAATCTCGCGCTGACGGCGCATCCCATACGCGATGAAGGCCAGGCCGAGCACCGCAAATCCGGCTCCCAGCGTCTCATACGGCCAGCGAGCCCTGGTCGCTGATGCTCGGCACCAGCTTGCCTGCGCCGAGGCTGACCACTAGGCAGGTCAGCCCGGTACGCCACCAGGCTAGGTAGGTCCGCTCGTTGGCGAGATGAGTGCGCCGGGTCGCGTCTGCGGCCTCATCGAAGCTACTCGGTTGCTGTCTCAGCGTTCCGTCCGTCACGCGGTCGAACGGTATCTCCCACCGGCTAGGTGCGGTGCGCCGCAGCCTCGTGGCTGCCGCTTCATGCGAGGCTTTCGCTTGCGCCGGCCGGCGCGGGCCACTTGGCCCGCTTGGCCGTGGGCTTCATCGCAAATTCGTCTAGGTCTTCTGAACGAACAGGCTCCCTCGAAGCCGCCGGGTTGTCGGAGTAGCTGCTTTGGACGAGAAGCGGCGCTTTCGCTAAGCCCGCGGGATACTGGGCGGGCGATGTCGAGGAGGACAACGTCGAGGCCGTGCGGGCGATCTATGAGCGATTCAGCCAGGGCGACTTTCGTGCCAGCGTCGGTCTGTTCGACCGGCATGTCCTCTATTTGATGATGCCGGACGCTCCCGAAGCCGAGGATTATGTCGGGGTCGAAGCGGTCGCGACGGCGACGCGGCGCTTGTTTGAGACCTGGGCAGATCTCACGATGGACGCGGAGGAGCTGATCGCGGCTGGAGACACGGTGCTCGTAAGTGTGCGCCAGCGGGGCGTCGCACGGATCAGCAGTGTTCCGACTGAAGCGCATTACTTCACGCTCTGGTCCTTTCGCGGTCGCAAGGTGATCCGGATCGAGAACTTTCCCGAACGAGCACAAGCCCTCGAAGCCGCCGGGCTGTCGGAGTAGCTCCGACTACCGCGGACTATCGGAGTAGCTGCTTTGGACGAAAAGCAGCTATCCGCTTTGCATGGAAACCAGCGCGGGCAAGCTCCCTCCTTGATCTCCCGCTTAGGACCTCCCTCCATACTGGACCACACGATGGAATCCCTCGAGATCACTGTGCTGCCGGTCGTTCTCATCGGCGCCCTCCTCCTCGGTGCCATCTGGACCAACGTTCTGGCCCACTGGCTCAGGAGCACCAGGGCGCTCCGGGAAGAGCATCTCTCGTCCCGGCGCTCTCGAAAGACTGCTCTGGACGAGAAGCGGCGCTTTCCATGTGAAGCGTCGGTTTCGAGCGCCGGACGCCTCGAAGTGCGAAGGGCGTCGCGTCGAATCGTGCGCACTGCTCCACCCGTGCCATCTTCGGCGAGTCGGTGTTCACCACGGATGCAAGGCCCGCGCTCGCCGCAGTTGTAGAAAGTGACCTCCCCGCAGCCCAACCTTCCCGATCGGTTGCGGCAGCGTCGGCGGCTTGAGCGTCGGCAGCTCGAGCGCCGACGCCGTTTTCGGCGGCGCCGCATAACCGCAGCTCTGATCGTGTTAGTCCCGATCGGCCTTTGCGTGGTCCTGCCCTCGAGCGGAACCCACCAGGGACAGGGTCCGGCTTCCGACAGCCGCGCCCTCACGCGTCCAAGGTCCAACCCATCGGTCCTGCCGGGCGACCTCCTGATCGCCGATCGCGGTAACAACCGGCTACTCGAGCTGGATCCCGCCGGCCATGTTGTCGGCAGTTCCCTCGACCCGGTGATCTGCGTCCCGGCCAGACGTTCAAGTCCCCTGACGACGCCTTCTTCGATCCCAGTGGACAGTTCGTGGTCGCCACCCAAGAGGACGACTTCGTGATCAGCGTCATCGACGTTCGCCGGCACAGAATTGTCTACCGCTACGGGCGTCCGGGAGTTCCCGGGGCGACGCCGAACCGGCTCAACAATCCCGACGACGCGATCCCGATGGGGGGCGGCACGATCCTCAGCGCCGACATCAAGAACTGCCGCTTGATCATTCTCCGCCCGCCCTCCCATGCTCCGCTGCGCCAGCTCGGATCGACGGGACTGTGCCTCCATAACCCACCGCTGTCCTTCGCCAGCCCCAACGGGGCCTTCCCAACTTCCAGCGGCGCGACAGTCGTCACCGAGATCAGCGGAAACTGGATCGACCTGCTGGCCCCCTCAGGGAAGCTGATCAGCGCCACTCACCCGCCGGGCTTCAGCTACCCCTCGGACACGAACGAGGTCAAGCCGGGTCTCTTTCTGAGCGCCGACTACGTCCATCCGGGCGCCATCGAAATGTTCGATCTCCGTGGCCGCCTGAGGTGGCGATATGCCCCAAGGGCAGACACACACTCGATAAGCCCTCGCTCGCCGTGCCGCTCCCCAACGGGGACGTCCTTGCCAACGACGATGACAACAACCGGGTCATCGTGGTCAACCCGCGGACCAACCAGATCGTCTGGCAATACGGCCACACAGGTCGACCCGGCCGGGGCCCGGCTACCTAAACGATCCCGATGGCCTTGATCTCGCTCCGCCCCATTCGCTGCTGCGACAATTCCCTAGCGCACGACCGCCAGGTTGACCGCTTGAGCGGCTATGCGTGAAGCGGTGGCCTTGCATCACAAAGGACCATGGCCCGTGCCCTAGGCGCAGGGCTCGTCCCCTATGCGCGAGAAAAAGCAGCGGCTGAACGGCACTCGCGCCACGACTGCAAGGGCGCAGCCTTCACGGCGGCGAAACCAGGCCCATCAGGGGCAGCTAACCGGACACCCCCTTTCCATGCAAAGCAGAACCGCTGCTTTTCGTCCAAAGCGGCTACCTGATGGCCACCTCTCCGAGCGGTTCAGCCTGCTGCATTCACGCGTAGAGAGTCGTCAGCTCACGAGCAGCCGTCGCTACTGCTCCTCGTCCAACTCGTCAGTCTTGTCAGCGAGCTCCGCGACACCTCCCATCGCGGCAACGCAGGCGTCTGCGAATCGCGACCGAAGCTAGGGGCTGTGGTCCAGCGTTAACCTGCCGCAATGCCCGCGACAGCCCTCACTTCCGCGGAGATCTCGCTTCCAAGCACCGCTGACGCCGCTCGGGTACAGGAGAGAATCGCGACCCTGGCTGACACCGTGGACCTGGTGGGGCTGACCGACAACCACGCCGGACAGCCACGCATGTCGCCGCTCGCAGCGGTCGCGCTCGCAAGAGAACAGGGCGTACGGACCGTAGTTCACATCTCTTGCCGCGACCGCAACCGGTTGGCGCTCCAGTCGCAGGTCGTCGGCGCCACCGCGCTCGGGTCCGAGGGCGTCTTGTGCATCTATGGCGATCCCGTCGAGGGAATCCCACGAGTCAAGGATCTCAGCGCGACATCGCTGATCGCCGCCGCGAAGGAGTGGGCGGCTCCGCACGAAATCGCGGTCGGCGCCGTCGTCAATCCGTTCGCGACTGACCTGGACCGTGAGCTGCGTCTGCTGAAGCGCAAGCTCGATGCCGGGGCCAACTTCGTCCAATCGCAGATGGTCTTCGACCTCGATGCCCTGCGCGGTTTCATCGAGCGGGCGGCGGACCTGCTCGCTGGGGCTCGCTTCTACGTGGGAGTTGCCCTGTTGCGCAGCCGGCGGATGGTCGACCATGCTCGGCGGTTGCCGGGGTGTCTGGTCCCTGACGATGCGTACCGGCAAATCAGCGCGGGGGGCGGTGTCGCTCTCGCGACCCGACTGGCGACGGAGCTGGCGGACACGCCCGGCGTCGACGCTCTGCACATCTACCCGCTCGGCGACGAGGAAGCGACCCGCGAAGTAGCGGGTGCCTTCCGCACGGCCCGCGGGGTACCCGCGCAGCGACTCTGAAGTCCAGCCAGCTAACTGCAGCTTTGGCGCGACCTGATCCTCAAGGGTGACCGCTCGATCGCTTAGGTCGCTCCGCTGCTGCTTTGCGGCGCGAGCGAGCGCTTAGGCGTGGCTGGACCACAGCCCTGCTCAGGACGAGAAGGGGAAGCAGATCGTCTCCGCTTCTGGTGCCCCCTATGCGCGAGAAGCGAGCGTCAGGCCGAAGAGCGCTCCTTTCCATGCAAAGCGGCACTTCTCGCCGGGGTGCCTGCCTCGTCCACTCCCACGTAAAGGCGGAATGGGCAGCAGAGGGCCTCTGGCTGCCCAAATCCGGCGAAATCGCACTGGATCCGACTGAATCTAATGGCCGCCCACGGCGTCTCGAAGACGGCCGATCTCGCATCAGAAAGCAGAAAGGGCGACTCTCGCCGCCCTTTCCTCGAACGATTATGAGTCCGCCGGTCTGACCAGCTGAGCTACCGGCCCTGTCATTGGATTATCGCGTGCGCTTGTTGAAGGCCCCGAAGCCACGCCGAACAATCTCGACGTTCGCCTCCGACATCGCCCACGCAGTATCCCGCGGCAAAGGCGGCGTTTGTTCCGGAAATCTCAGAGCGGCTAGACCGCTGCTTTCGTCCAAAGCAGCGGTCTGCTCGGACTTCTAGCTAGACCGGGAGCAGCTGGGCGTTCTTGCGGCACCTCTTGCGGGCGGCCTTGGTGCGCTTCTTCTTGCACTTCTTGAGCGCGGCGGCTCGCTCACCTGTGGGCTCAGCAGTGGACTGAACAGTGGACTGAATCGGAAGCGCCACCCCTGTCCCGGAGAGAGGCCTGCTCATGCCGCCGGCGCTCAGCGTCCCCGCCAGCGAGCCGGCTGTGGTCGGCGCGAAGGTCACATTGATCGTGCAGGAGGTGCTTGAGGGATAGTTGAACGTGAACAAGGTCGCGGGGCAGTCATTGGTCTGGCCGAAATCGCCGGTCGTACTTACGGCTGAACTGACGGCGTTGACCGATATGCACATGTTCGGATTGATGCCGCTCGGCGCGTCGCAAGTGTTGGTGAGGGTGAAGGCCTGCGGCACGCTGGTGGTCCCGACGTTCAGGCTGCCGAAATCGGCGCTCGCGGGGGTGAGGGTCACCGAGGCGCCGGCCGAGGGCACGGCGAGTCCGAGCGCGGCGATCACGATCACGGATGCGAGGGCGATTCGGGCCTTCATCACGACTCGGCCCATCTTCTCCCCCCTCTCGGCCGGGCGCAAGTCCCGGGGTGAGCCTTGATCGGGCAGCGGTTCTGGGTCTAGCGGCGGCCCATTTCCTCGGACCGTCGCTTCTCGTCCAAGGCGGTGGCCGCCGATTCGGCCCACTCAAATGACGCGGGAGTAGGCTTGTCCGGTGGGAGTGCAGCCAGCCCAGGACTCAGCTGAAGCGCCAGGGTTGGACCAAGGCTTCCGCGTTGGCGACGTCCTTCATGGAGCCGCTCGCGGGGCGGTCGGCGCGATGGCCATGACCGGAATGCGCGTGATGACGACCGAGCTCGGGCTGTTGGAACAGACTCCGCCGGAGGCCGTCAGTCGCCAGCGCGCTCGCGGATTGCGCGCTCTCCTGCGACGGGCGCCGCGCAGGCAGCGAACGGGGCTGGTTGAGGCCGCCCACTGGGCTTTCGGTGCCGGTGGCGGCGCCGCGTTCGGAGTCCTGCCGCGCACTGTACGCCGTCGCCGCTGGGCTGGGCCGATCTACGGGCTTGCCGTCTGGTTGGGCTTTGAGTTGGGGCTAGCGCCGGCCCTGGGCCTCAGCCAGTCAAAGCGCCTGCGCCCAGTCGACCGCCTGACGCTTGCCGCCGACCACCTGCTCTATGGCGTGGTCCTCTCGGAGCCGCGCCGCGCCGCGCAAGGCCAGTAATGAACGCGCCGTAGTAAGGAGACAACGTGGAGTCTGAAGAGCGTGAAGTAGAAGAGACGCATCCCGACGAGCCCACCGGCAACGGCGAGCCGCCGAGCGAACCGTATGAGCCCCAGCGCGATGATCCCATTCCCGACGAGTCGGCCGAGTCGAAGGGCGCGGAGGATCCTGACGATCGACAACAGAAAGCGACCGACGACGGGATGGCTCAGCGGACGCAACGCCGCCCTTAGGGCGTGCGGCCAAGCCCTCGGCCCTCGCGGTGTTGAGGCCCCGACGGCGGCGGGTCTTAGAGGCTGTCGCTTTCCATGCAAAGCGGATAGCCGCTCTCGTCCACAGCAGCAATCTCGCCGACATGGAAAGGCGACCATGTCCGACCGCGTCAGCCTGGAAGCCAGCCGTACTTACGTTCCGACGCTACCGCTGGTCTAGCCAGCCAAGCACCAGCCGGTGGCCGCTAGTCGTGAACACCTTTTTGTCCGCCAAAAGCGCTGAAGACGGCGCGCGGGTCCGAGGTGGCCGATCCGACTTGTGGCGATCCTCACCGTTCCGCCCAGCAAGTAGCCTTTTCTACATGGCGGAAGAAGACTCATGATCGTGCTCGCCGTTGGCACCGGCGTCGTTGTGATCGTGGTGGCTGTTGCGGTCGTGCTTGTGGTCCTGTTCGTGACGGCGGCGATGCGAGGACGTCGAAGGGGCGAGGCACAGCGGCGCGAGCGGGAGCGCGGCAGCACGCGGTAGCAAACAATGGGTCTTTGGGACAAGCTGAAGCAAGCGACCCAATCGCGCGGTCGGGGCAGCTACTTCCAGTACAAGGGGAAGCGCGATCGTGAGCGCAAGGAAGCAGAGCGCGAACGTGAGTCCGCAAAGGGCGCCGCCGAACAACGGGGTGCGGAGGCGAAGCGCGAACGTGGTTACGAAGAGCGCTACGCGCGTGAGCGCGAGCGCAAGACCGGCTCCGAGTAGCTACGGGACGAACCCTCGCCACGATTCTCTGGCCCGCCAGCTAGGCCCTCCCTGCGACGAAGGGCGGTCAGCCCATGCAGCCTTGCGAGAGGACAAAACCGCCGCTTTCCATGCAAAGCAGAACCGCTGCTTTTCGTCCAAAGCGGTAATGCTGGACTACTCCCGCAGCCCGGCGGTCTCGAGGGCCTGCTTAGGGCCCTCGAAGATCGCGCCGCTGGGCTTACGTGAAGCATGCCTCGCCGCCCCTCAATGGCAGATGACGGGCTGTGTTCGGTCTTGAGGACGACGGTCCCGGTCAAACCGCTGGTGAAGGAGGAAGCGTGACTAGGGGGGCGAACGGGAAGGTGTGTCTTCAGTGAGCAAGCTTTGGACACGAGGGCGAGCCGTCCCGTGGGCTGTGGTCTGGGAGGTGGGCAGGTCCCTCTGGTTCAACTCGCGTGACCGGGTGAACCAGAACCTCACCGAGAAGGAGCGCCGGGATTTCGCAGGCATCGTTCGGAAGCGGCGAGGTCGCCCCTGGAACCTCGACTCCAAGGAACGTGATCGACTCGTCCTCCTTACGAAGAAGGCGGCAACCGGGACTCGTGACCCCAGTTGGAATGAGGTCGGGATGTCCATCGTCACTCTGCTCCCGCCTCGCCTGGTCACTTCACTTTGGAACCGTTTTCGGCAACTGACGTAAGCGGGCACCAAATTCGGGAATCAATCTGGAGCGCAAGTCAGGGCAAGAGTCCGTGCGTGAGGACGCCTGAGAGGGGTCAGCGCAACCCGTGCCTCCGGGTACAAAAACCGAAGGTCACAGGCTCGAATCCTGTCGGGCGCGCTTCCGGCCCTTAGTTGGGGGCAGCCCATCGCTTCTCATTGGGCCGCTGCTTTCCATGCGAAGCAGTAGTCCTCCCCGGCCGTACCACCGGCTTTACGCTCGGCGTTCTGAGCGCGACCTAGACGACACGCCGGACGAGGTACAGCACCAAGAGGATCAGGATGATGACAACGAGGATGCCAACGATGGACACGGGGTTCCCTCCCTTCTGGTCCGTTTTGGGGCACAAAGCCCTACCCGTGGGTCCTACTTCTTAACCTCGAACAGGTTGGAGCGAGGGGCATGCTGTCCACAAACGTGAGATCTCCCTCAGGGCGACGCAGAGACCGGTGCTTTCCATGCAAAGCAGCACTCCAGGGAGCGGACAAATTCGCCGCGAGAACGAAGGGGACACTCGGGACGCGCCCTGCTTGCGAAAGTGACGCGAAGATGTCGGGCGACCGACCTATCCGTCGACGAAGAACGAATCAAGCGGACCCAAGAGCCGGCGCGAGTGCCGCGAGACGCCGGGCAGCCGGACAAGACGATGGGTCAAGGGCTGACCTGACTCTTGACGCCGGGCCTGCTCGGCGGCGACTGGGCGCCAGACCGTGTCAACGAGATCTGCCGGCTCGCGGCTCGCCACCTCATCGATTGGGAGCTCCAGGTGCTCGGACCAGAGTCGCTCGCGGACGGCGGTCGCGAGCGCGGCGTCGTCCGTACAGATGTTCACCTCAGAGTCGTTGAAAAGGGAGCGCTCGTTCAGGTTCGCTGAGCCTAGTGTCAGCCACTCGTCGTCGACGATGCAGATCTTGCTGTGCACATACACGGGTGTCGCCTCTTCTGCTTCCTCTTGTGCGTGGATCGAGGAGGCGACGAAGCGCCCGGCCCCGTCGTCCACGCGAGCAAGCTCGCCGGCTTGGCCACGGGTCACGTCGGCGCCGTTATTCGGCCTTACCGGAAGCAACACGACAAGGCGAAACTCGTCCGAAGGCGGGTCTGCAAGCTTGGCCGAGAGGATTTCGATGACCTCCGACGACCATAGGAACTGGTTCTCGATGTAGATCAGGCGCTTGGCAGAGCGCAGTGCCCGCACATACGCCTCGAGGATCCGGTAGTCGCCCCGCGGCACACTCTCGTAGACGCCCTGCGGGACCGTGCGAACGAGCTGTACGGTCGTGTCGCCCGCTGGCGAGAGCTTCGCCGACGAGGTCGATTCGAGCGGTTCGCCCGTGACCTCCCGCCAGCGCATGGCGAAGTGGTTCGCGACATCAGAGACGACCGGCCCGCGCAGACTTGAGGAAATGTCGTGCCAGCCGAGCTCGCCGCGCTGGGGATGGTGTGAGTGATCGAACCGGTCTCCACCGAGCTCGGTCAGATCGATGCCGCCGACGAAGGCAATTTCGTCGTCAACGACAACGAGCTTCTCGTGGTGGCAGTGAATCGGGTGCTCACGGCGATCCAGTTCACAACGAATCCGGTTGCCGCTGCAAAGCTGGCTCCGTGCAGCTCGGACCGTCTTGCGCGTAGGCGAGAAGACCGGTGCCGGCGATCCCGCCCAGAGCAGCACGCGGACCGGGATCCGCTCGGCGACATCGGCCAGCAGATCCCGCAAAGGGTTCGCCTCGATTCCTCGCTTGAGCTCGAAGTGCGGGCTGGCGAACCAGCCGGCGATGTGGACCGATGAGCTGGCGCCTGAGATCGCATCAGCAATCGCCGGCAGCGCTGTCTCGCCGTCGATCAGGACCTCGAGAGAACATCCTGCACGGGGTGGCGGATCTCCAGCGCACCATCGATCGGACCCGGCAGCCCCGAGTGCGTGTTCCCACCCAGCCTTACGGAGGCGGCGCTGGTGGTGTGAGCGAATTGCTCGTTCCGTCGCTCTACCAACGGCGCGATCGATGCGATCGACGATCATGGAACAAAGCTAGCCGGAGCGCCGCGCTTCTCAACGTTCTCATCCGACATTGCCGCTCAGTATCTCGCGGCGAAGTGCTGCTTTCCATGCAAAGCAGAACCGCTGCTTTTCGTCCAAAGCAGCTATTTGAGACAGCCTCTTACGAGCGCGCGTACTCCTCCGCGGCTCGCGGCTCGAACTCGAAGCCGACGAATCCCTCATCGCCGAGCACCCATGCGTCGTGACCAGGCTCGATCACGTAGGCCTCACCGGGTCCGAGCTCGAGCTCTGTGCCGTCGTCGTGCACCACATGCATCCGACCTGACTGAACAACGCCAACGTGTCGAACCTGGCAGCTGTCCGTGCCAACCACCGGCTTCACGCACTCGGACCATTTCCAACCGGGTTCGAAAGCAAAGCGCGCAGCGGTTGTGTCCCCCGTGTGGACGACATCTACGCGCGTCTTATCTGGAGTCCGGCTCTCGTCCGGCGAATCGAAATTGAGCGCTTCTACACCAGCCATGGCAGTCACCTCCCGGTGCTGAGTCGAGACTTCGGTCGACCAACCCTACGACTGGCCTGCCAGCCGATCAAGTCTGGGCCGGGCTGAGTCAGCTGAATCCCGCCTACGGTTGCCGCTCAACGAGCAGCGGGTAGCTGCTTCTCGTCCAAAAGCGGCTATCTGACGGCTAAGTCCCCGAGCGACTAAGTCTGCTGCATTCACACGAAGGCGGGAGAGAGGTGGGACTTGCTAGCCGGACGTTGCTGATTTAGGTAGGCGTGGAGTCGGCCCGGGCGTCTGCAGCCGCCTGCTTCCGCGCAGCCTTCTTGGCCTGCTTCTCAAGCCGACGCTCGCGGACCCTGCGTTCACGGTTGAGCTTCGCCATCGTGGTCTTCCGCTTGCCGCCTGAGGCCATGCCTCTTCTCCCTAAAGCGCCTGGACGTTCGCGGCCGCCGGACCCTTGGCGCCCTGCTCGACGTCGTAGCTCACCTTTGCGCCCTCGGCCAGCGACTTGAAGCCGTCGCCCTGGATCGCGCTGTGGTGCACGAACACGTCCTTGCCGGCGTCATCCGGCGTGATGAATCCGAAGCCCTTGTCATCGCTGAACCACTTCACTGTTCCTGTGGCCATCTCGGTCCCTCCGTGTGGGTGCACTGCGAACGCGGAGGGTGCCCGGAGGCAACGACTGCGAAAACGCGGGGCACTGCTTTGATCGAACGGATGCTCGACCCGAGGAACGAGTCTAGCCGCTCCTTCGCTCGCGAAGCGAGCGCCAGGGTCGGAGAGCAGCTCCTTTCCGTGCAAGGCGGATAGCCGCTTTTCGTCCAAAGCGGCACTCTCAGACTGATCTCTGCCGACTCGCCTGAGACTCCTGCTTTCACGCGAAGGGAGGCGTCCGGATCCACGAAGGCATCGGTGCTCCTCCGCAGCCTCGCGGACGCGCGGGTACGTCTAGCGGCCGGCCCCCGAGTGGACGCCGGCCCGCTTGTCTCTGCCGACCACTCTCAGTAAGAAAAGACGGTCTGGTTCGCGAAGGCGCCCAGGCAGACGGTCTGCTTGCTCGGGTTATTCGACTTCAGCGGCTTCTTGACGACCTCCACACTGATCTTGTCGAACAGGCCCTGGTTCCCCGCGCTTGCCTCGAAGCTCGTCGTCTGCCAGAACCCTGAGGCGTCGGTCGTCGCCGTCGCAACCAGGTTTCCACGGTCCGTGCCTTGGCTCGTTGTCGCCCGCGTCAGCGGCTGAAATGCCGCGGCGAAGATGAGGTCCCTCACCAGCACCTTCTGCCCCGCCAGGCACCTGGCCGCGCCGCCACCCGCCGCGGCGGCAAGCGGTTCCCCGCCGAAAGGCTCCTCGGGCGGGGACCCGAGTGCGACCTGCCCCGAGATCCGATCGCCGCTCGAACCCGGCAGGTCCTCGAAGACGATCGTGGTCTGGCGGGCGATCTTCCGCTTCTTGGCGCTGGCCTCACCCAGTCCCACCGTGAGCAGCAGCGAGGTCGCGATCATGGCGACGATTATTCGTCGAGACATCCGGTCCTTCTCCTTCCCCCCTAGCGGCTGAACGAGAAGTTTACCCTCGTCCTCGGTGCTGCTGGTTTGCGTGAAAAGCAGGCGCCTCCCTGAGGAGTGCTGCTTTCCATGCAAAGCAGCACTTCTCGCCGGGGTGCCTGCCTCGCCCACTCCCACGTAAGGCGGAATGGGCAGCAGAGGGCCTCTGGCTGCCCAAATCCGGCGAAATCGCACTGAATCCGACTGAATCTAATGGCCGCCCACGGCGTCTCGAAGACGGCCGATCTCGCATCAGAAAGCAGAAAGGGCGACTCTCGCCGCCCTTTCCTCGAACGATTATGAGTCCGCCGCTCTGACCAGCTGAGCTACCGGCCCGGACGAGGCCCAGTGTATGGCGGCCGATGGCGTTCACCCGCGGATACGGGTCGGGGTAGATTCGCGCCATGGCGAGGCGGGATCCCGAGGAGGAGCCGCAGACCTTCACCATGCCGCTGCTGGGCGCGGTCTACAGCTCGCTGGTGATCGTGCTGCTGGTGGCGGTGCTCAACTCGCATGTCGGCGGCTCCCTCGACAACGAGGTCGACGCACCCGCCCGGACCCTGATCGCTGCGCCGGTGATCATCGACGCGACGATGGTCTTCGTCGCCTGCATGGTCGCGCTGATCCTGCCGGGGTACCGGCGGCCCTCGCTCAAGGTCGCCGAGATCGGCAGCTGGCTGATCCCCGCCTGGCTGGTGATGGGCGCGATGGTGCTCGGGGCGATCTCATTCGCCCTCCACCACGCCGACTGATCAGTCGAGAGCCTGGAGTGAGTCGCCGACCGAGGAGGGCTCCTTGACTCCTTCCGCCGCCGCCTGAGCGCCCTCGTTGAAGGCGCTGGCCGCCGCGATCACCGCGGCCGCTGGTCCGGGCTTGATATGCCCCACCTTGGCGCAGCCGGCGAGGAACAGCTCCATCTTCCGCGCCAGGTCCGCCAGCCGCTCCTGGCCGACAACGAGCGCGGCACCCTTCAGACCGTGTGCCTCGACGCGGAGCTCCTCGATCCGGTCGGGGTCCTTCTCGTCGGTTGCGGCGAGGGCCTCCACGCCGGCGATGATCGTCGGACTGCGGCGCTCGGCCTCCGCGGCCAGCATCGTGAGGAGTTCGTCGTCGGCCACAGGGTTAGTTCTACCCTCCTCGGCCGGGAGCGGGGCTAGCCGGCCACCTTCTGGACGGCCTCCTCGAGCTCCTGAACGCTGTAGGGGCCCTGCAGGACGCTGCTGACCCTGCCGCTGCGGTCGATCACGTACGCCCAAGGCTCGGTCTGGAGGTGGAACGCCTGCAGCTGGGGCCGAGGCCCATCGTTGATCTGGTTGTTGTTGTAGACCTCCTGATGGATGAAGGCGACCCTGTCGCCGAACTTCTGCTTGACCTGCTCGGCGATGTCAGTGACCGGCCCACAGACCCGGCTCTGGCAGAGCGCAGGTGTTGCGAACAGGAGGACCACCGGCTTCTTCCCGAGCACGTTCGCGAAGTCGTCCGAGTGCATGTCGTCCGGCGGGACGCGCGTGTCGATCTGGGAGATGTCGGAGACCTCGCCCGCGGTCAGGGTGTGTATCGCCGGGGGCCGCTGACCGACTCGGGGCATCGGGTAGTCGCCGACCGGGCTGGGGGTCGGCATCAGGCTGTACTGGTAGGAGCTGCCCTGCTTGATCAGCGCGGCGAATGCCCAGGGCCCGGGCTTGTCCAGGGGGATGTCCGACACGTACGCGACCTGCGCGGCGCTCGGGTCGTCCGCGGTCGTCTTGGCCTGGAAGGAGGGCTCGGTCGTCAGGTCCTCGATCCGCGCGGGGAACGGTCCGATGGCGGGGCCGTCCACCCCTCTGCCCGGCGCCGCGTAGACGGCGACCTGAGCGTTGGTGATCTGCTGACGGCCGAGGGTGAAGACGCCGAAGGGGAAGCGGTTGGTTCCCAGGTGGAAGTAGCGGGCGGCCGGCGAGGCAATCGGGCCCTGCCCGCCCTTGGCCGAGAGGACGACCTGCCGGAGGGTCTTGCCCTGCGCTGAGGGGAAGTCGGACGCCGGGGGCGCTGGGCGGCTGCGGCTGCCGGTGCCGTTGTCCGAGCCGCCGCAGCCGGCGACCAGGGCGGCCACGAGCGCGAGGGCCGCCAGCGGCGGTGCGAATCTGCGCAGACGTCCGCTCATCTCTCCCGATACGGCGCGTGGCCGCCGGAGGATTTGTCCCGCCCCGCGCACCAGGCCATCGTAGCCACGGCCCCGATAGGGTGCCGCCCGCGGTTAAAGCGAGGGTGTTGCGCGAGGGCGCGCCGCCAGGCGCGACCCGTCTAGCGGAGGCACAACCCGTTTCAGATTGAAAGGAGGAGTGCGTGGCGGAGAAGGCGGCCCTGATCACAGGCGGTTCGAGCGGGATCGGGCTGGCGATCGCCCGTGCACTTGGGGAGGACGGCTACCGGCTGACGGTCTCCGCGCGGCGGCCGGACAAGCTCGAGGCGGCGGTCGAGGATCTGCGCTCTGCGGGGCTCGAAGTCGAGAGCGTGCCGGCCAACATGGCCGACGAGGAGAACCTGAAGGACCTGGTCGCGAGCCACAGGGAGAAGTACGGGCGGCTCGACGTGCTGATCAACAACGCCGGCGTGGGGATCGGCGAGGCGATGGACTCGCTCACCACCAAGTACGTCGACATGCAGCTGGGGGTGAATCTGCGCGCCGTGATCCTGATGACGAGGGAGTGCGTGCCGTTGCTGCAGGAGGCGGGCGCCGAGCACGGCAAGGCGCTGATCGTCAACACCGCCTCGATCTCGGGTAAGGCCGGCCAGCCCTGGCTGAGCGTGTACTCGGCGACCAAGGCTGCGGTGATCGGCTTCTCGCAGGCGACGCAGAAGGAGATCGCTGGAAAGGGGATTCAGGTGACGGCGTTCGCGCCGGCCTTCGTGGACACGCCGATGACCGAGTTCGCAAAGCAGCAGGTCGCCGCCGAGGCGATGATCAGGCCCGAGGACATCGCCGAGGCCGTTCGGTTCCTGCTCCGCACCTCGCCCAACTGCCTGGTCCCCGAGATCATGTTCCTGCGCCCCGGGGACACGATCGATACGCCGGACCTGGGCTAGGACTCTTCGCCAGCTCGCGACGTCCGCCAGATCCGCGCACCCTTCCGCAGTCCGACGCGGGCGCCGGCCCACCAGGCGAGCTGGCGGAGCAAGTCGAACCAGGCGTCCTCGATCCAGCTCGCCTGGCCGCGGCCGCGGAGTCCCGCGGCGAGCACGACTGCGAGGCCGCGGGCGGTCCGGCTGATCTCACGGACGCGCGGTGGCCTGACCGGGTCGCCGCCCATCGCCTCGTACTTCGCCCCGACCAGGCCGGCGCCGTAGGCCCAGCCGAGCTGCTGGCGGAAGAAACCGAGCCAGGTGGTGCGGTTGCGGTGCCGGGCGGTGGCGTGATCGGCGTAGGCGAGCCGGAGGTCGCTGTGCTGCTGGAAGCGGAGGCCGAGCTCGACGTCCTGCGCCCGCGTCATGTGAGGGTCGAACGGGCCGATCAGGTCGATCACGTCCCGGCGGTACGCGGCGTTCGCGGTGATCGGGTAGGCCGGGCTGGAGTTGAAGGCGAACCGCTGCCAGTTGCCGAGCAAGCGCGCCGCCTGCCGCGCCGCCGGCGTGCTGGGCGGAGCGTGCTGGAGATCGCCGGCGACGGCGCCGACTCCGGGGTCCTGGAAGGCCCGGACCAGCTCGCCAAGCCACTGGGGCTCGACCAGGCAGTCGGCATCGACGAAGGCGAGGATTTCTCCCTCGCTCTCGGCGATGCCGCGGTTGCGGGCGTTGGAGACGCCGCGGCGCGGCTCGTTCAGGTATCGGACGGGACGGGCTCGGATCAGGGCTGCGGTGCCGTCGCTGGAGCCGTTGTCCACGACGAGGATCTCGCGGCGGTCGGCCGGGTAGTCGGTGGCGAGGATCGAGTCGAGGCAGTCGGCGATGATGGGCTCGCCGTCCCGGACGGGGACGATCACCGAGACCAATGGCTTGGCGGGCCCCCGATTCACGGGCGGAAGTTAGCCCGGGTGGCTAGGAATCGGCGTGCTGGAGCTGAGCGGTCCAGTCGTCGGCCGACTCGAGCCGGGTGTCCCGATCGCGGACGTGCTCCGCGTACGCGGTCGCGAGGACGTCCTCCACGGTGATCTCGGAGGTCTGGCTCGCCTCGGCCGCCGCGAGGCGGCGGCGGGTGGCCTGCACATCGCGGACCTCCTCGGCGAGGGGGCGCTCGGGCAGGGGCTGGCCGCTGTGGATGTCCTCCCGCAGGAGGGCCATCTCGAGATAGCCCTCCAGCACGCGGACCTCGCGGCGGGAGGCGCGCCGGGGCTTGCGCAGGTTGGCGCCGGTGAAGGCGTCCCAGGCGCGGGCGAAGGTGCCGAAGTTGGTCCGGCCGCCGTTGCGATGTGCGGCGAGCATCGGGCAGACGCCGCCGCGCTTGTCGACGTAGGCGCCGACGATCACCCGGTTGGAGCGGATGCCGCGGAGCATCGCCTCCTTGGTTCGGGAGGGCATCGCGTAGACCGCGTTGCGGAGCCGCTCGGCGTTGTTGCGCCTCCTTGTCATCGATCAAGGGATAGCGCCAACCCCCTAGGGTCCGCGCAATGGGCCGCCCAGATGGATCCATGCGCCTGCTCGTCGCGGCGTTCGGCGATCCCGGGCATGCGTTTCCCGCCATCGCACTCGCGCGCGAGCTGGGGAGGCGGGGTCACGAGGTGCTGGTCGAGACCTGGGAGCGGTGGGGCGAGGCGGTCGAGTCCGAGGGGCTGGGGTTCACCGGGGCGCAGGAGTACACCGTCTATCCCCCGCCCGGCCCGGACACGACCGATGGGCAGACGGCCGCCGCGGCGGCGAGGGCCCTCGCGAGGTTGATGGAGGGGTTCGAGCCGGATCTGGTGGTGAGCGACATCCTCACGCTGGCGCCGACGCTCGCCGCGGAGGTCGCGGGCGTGCCGCACGCGACGCTGATCCCCCACGTCTATCCGGTGCAGCAACCAGGGATGCCGCTCTACTCGCTGGGGCTGCGGCCGCCGCGGACGCCGCTGGGCCGGCTCGGGTGGCGGGCGACGGGGCCGTTGCTGGCGATGGGACTGCGCCGGGGCCGGGACGAGCTGAATGAGACCAGGGCGCGCCTGGGGCTGGGGCCACTCGATCGCTTCCACGGTGGGATCAGCGAGTTGCTGGCGATCGTCGCGACCTTCCCCCAGCTGGAGTATCCGCGGGAGTGGCCGGAGCACGTGCGGGTCACGGGGCCGCTGTTCTTCGAGCTGCCGGGAGAGCTGGTCGAGCCGCCGGCCGGCGACGGGCCGCTGGTGCTGGTGGCGCCGAGCACGTCGCAGGATCCGGAGTGCGAGCTGCTGCGGGGGACGCTCGATGCCCTCGCCGATGAGCCGGTGCGGGTGCTGGCGACGACCAACCGGCACCGGCCGTCGCGGCCGATCGTGGTGCCGGCGGAACGCGAAGGTGGTCGAGTGGATGCTCTATTCGCAGGCGATGGAGCTGGCCGACGTGGTGATCTGCCACGGCGGGCACGGGACGGTGGCGAGGGCGCTGGCCGCCGGCAAGCCGCTGTTGGTCTGCCCTTCGGTCGGGGACATGGGTGAGAACGCGGCCAGGGTCGTCTGGTCCGGCACGGGGCTCTCGATCCCGCGCCGACTGCTCTCGCGGCAGGCGATCCGGCTGGCGACGCGGGAGCTGCTCGCCGAGCGCCGGTTCGCCGAGCGCGCGCGGGAGATCGCCGCCTGGTCGGAGAGACACGACGGCGCTGAGACGGCCGCTGACCTAGCCGAGCACGCCGCCCGAACCGCGACGAGCCGGCTTTCGCCGGCTCGTCGGTAAATCTTGCGGCTACTCCGGGGGTGGGATTCGAACCCACATTGAACGCCTTAACAGGGCGCTGCCTTACCTGTCGGCCACCCCGGATCACAAACCGGGCTAACCAAGTGAGTGACTTTCTACGCAGCCCGGTGCCTCAGGTTACCGTCATCGCGCCAGGCACCATGGAGGACGTTGTCCGGGATCGTCGTCACGCCTCTTTCGACCTCCGCGTGGCAGTTGGCGCAGAGGAGGATGCATTTTCGGGCCTCGGCTAGGAGCTTCTCGATCGATTTCGTCTGCCCCCGCATTGCCAGGCCGAACGACTTGGTGCTCGGGTCCAGATGATGGAACTGAAGAGCGCCGAGGCAGTTGTCGTATCCGCATAGAGCGCACCGTCCACCAGCGGCGCGCACGAGCTCGTCCTTTGCCTCCCGTCGCCATTGCGCCACCCTCTCCTTCCGGCACCGCTTGCACTTGTAGTCGCCGTTCGGCCCGACATAGAAATCGGTGATCCCGTGATGACGGCAGCGCAGCTCGATCACCGTCTCCCCCCTGGCCCGAGCGGCCAGCGCCTTCTCGCGGTTGCCCTTGATCCCGTGGTATTCGATCTCATACTTCTCGACCCAGTAGCGGACCGTCGAGTAGCTTCGGTCAAGCTCCTTCGCAATCCACCTCAACGGCGCGCCGGTCGCAACGAGCGTCCGCAGCCTCAGCTCAGGGATCGGACCCCGCGCGGAGTGCTTGCCCTGATTCACCGGCTTCAGGCCGTGTTTCTTGAGGTGGTAGCTGATCGTCGACGGGTTGCGGCCGACGCGCTTGCCGATCTGCTCGAGCGACAGCCCTTCTGCCAGATAGCTCTCGAGTTCTTCCTTGGTCATTTGCGGGCATTTTCCAGCTCCCTTCGGACGGATTCGGCTGAAAATCCCTGCAAATCGAGCACTTTTTTATGCGGAGTGCGCGCGCGAGTGTGCCGAGTGTGTGAAATCCGCGACCGTGGCGGCGCCGGATCTCAGCCCACCACGCCCGCGTGCGCGATCCGCTCGGTGAGCTGCGCCCGCTCGCGGGAGAGGCGGCTCGAGACCTCGTAGTCGCCCGCCTGCTGCGCCGCCGAGATCCCGTCCTCCAGCCGTTGCAGCTCGAGCAGGTCGAAGTTGAGCTGCATCGCCCCCTCCGACGCCGGCTCGCTCTCCGACCGCATGACCAGCTCCGTAATCAGGGAGGTGAGCGCCGCGTCCTCCCGCGGCAGGCCGGCCATCGGATCATCGAGGTGCTCCCGCAGCCAGGCGAGCGCCGGCTGCCCGGACGGCGACAGGTGCTCGTCGGTGAGCTGCTCGACGAACTTCCTCCCCACCTCCGGATCCGAGATGCACATCGCCAGCAGCGCCCGCTCCCGCGTCTCCCGCGGCGTCAGGGACACCACCACCGGCCGCGGCGCCTTCGCCCCGCCGTTCTCCTGCGGCTCGGACCCCGGCTCGGGCGCCGAGCGCACCCGCGCCAGCACCAGGCTCGCGTCGGTGTCGAGCCGATCGGCCACCATGCGGACCAGCTCGTCGAAGCCGAGCGCCGTCTCCCCCATCGCTTTCAGCACCGGCCCCACCTCGTCCAGCACCCTCTCCCTCCCGGCGAGCGACCCCAGCTCTCCCCGCCCGAGCGCGATGTCCACGCGGAAGCTCGGCAGATCCACCGCCCCCTCGACCAGCTCCTCGAACCGCCCGGCGGATGCCCCCTGCAGCATGTCCGCCGGGTCCTCCCCCTCCGGCATCGCCGCCACCTTGAGCTCCAGGCTCTTCCCCCCCGCGACCTTCTGCGCGCGAATCATCGCGTCCGCCCCGGCCCGATCCGCGTCGAGCGCCAGCACCACCGACTCGGTCAGCCCGGCCAGCATCGTGATCTGCTCCGGCGTGATCGCCGTCCCCATGATCGCCACCGCCTCCTCGATGCCGGCCTGGTGCAGGGCCAGCACGTCCGTGTAGCCCTCCGCGACGATCGCACGCCGCGCCTTCGCGATCGGACCGCGCGCGCGATCGATCCCGTACAGGGTGTGGCTCTTCCGGTAGAGCTCCCCCTCCGGAGAGTTCAGGTACTTGGGCTTGGAGTCGGCGCTCAGCGCCCGCGCGCCGAAGCCGAGCACCCGGCCTCGCTGGTCGCGGATCGGGAACGTGATCCTGGACCGGAAGCGGTCGTAGTGGCCGCCCTGTCGCCCCTTCTGGATCAGCCCCGCGGCCTGCAGCTCATCGAGCTTGAACCCCGTCCGCTGGCTGCCGGTCAGGACCTGGTCCCACGCGCTCGGTGCCATCCCAACCCCGAAGCGGCGCAACACCTCCTCCCCCAGCCCGCGCCCCTCCAGGTATTTCCTCGCCCTCTCCGCCTTCGGCGCCTCCCAGAGGTACCGCTCGTAGAACTTCGCGGTCCTCTCGAGCAGCTCCCAGAGGCGTGCCTTCCGCCGGCGCCGCTCCTCGGCACGCGGGTCCTCGTTCTCCCGCTCCAGCTCCACCCCGTAGCGCTCGGCCAGCGACTCGACCGCCGAGGCGAAGTCCAGCCCCTCCTTCTCCTCAACGAAGCGGAACACGTCCCCGCTCGCCTCGCAGCCGAAGCAGTAGTAGAGCTTGTCCCGCGGGTTGACCTTGAACGACGGGGTCCGCTCGTCGTGAAAGGGGCACACGCCCCAGTAGTCCTGCCCGCGCTGCTGCAGGTCGGTGTGAGCGGAGACGATCTCGAGGATGTCCGCCGCGTCCTTGACGCGGTCGACGCTGTCGCGGGTGAAGCGAGCCATCAGTCCAATCTATTCCCGGCCGCCAGCTTCTCGTAGGCGCCGAGGCAGAATCTGTCGGTCATTCCGGCGATGTAATCGGTCACCCGCTGGACCGGACCTGCCTCCGGATCGGTCCCCGGGACCTCGTCGAGGTGCTCCAGGTAGTGATCGAACAGCGCCCGCAGCGCCGTCCGCGCCCTCTCCTGCTCCGCGCGTGCCTCCGCCCCGAGGTAGACCCGCTCGAACATGAACTTCCGCAGCCGCAGCATCGCTCCCCCGACCTCCTCGCTCTGCGCGATCTCGCCCTCCGCCCGGGAGCGCTCCACCATGTCCTGGACGAGCAGGTCGATCCTCCGCGCGCCGGTTTCGCCGAGCAGCTCGATCTCCTCGGCCGGCAGATCCCCCTCCGAGATGATCCCCGCCCGCACCGCGTCGTCGATGTCG
Source organism: uncultured Solirubrobacterales bacterium (assembly GCA_963725475.1). Lineage (GTDB taxonomy): Bacteria > Actinomycetota > Thermoleophilia > Solirubrobacterales > 70-9 > DASUPK01. The sequence continues at coordinate 58,266 of CAVRYR010000006.1, forward strand.
TGGTTGATGTACGCGACCCGGTCCACGACCCGTACGACGCCGCCCTCGAGAGTCGCCGGCCTGTTCGGACCGGTGTGGTTCAGGATGCCGTCCCGAACCGGCTCGGTCAGGTTGAGCCCGCGCCCGTCCCGCGCCAGCCGGTCGACCACCCGCAGCGAGTGCTCGTTGTGGCGGAAGCGCATGCCGTGCTCCCGCAGCGCCTCGTCGAGCACCTCCTCGCCGATGTGCCCAAACGGCGGATGCCCGAGGTCGTGCCCCAACCCGATCGCCTCGGTCAGGTCCTCGTTCAGCCCGAGCGCCCTCGCCACCGTCCGCGAGATGAAGCAGGCCTCGAGCGTGTGGGTGAGCCGGGTCCGGTAGTGATCCCCCTCCGGCGCCACGAACACCTGGGTCTTGTGCTTGAGCCGCCGGAACGCCTTCGAGTGCACGATCCGGTCCCGGTCGCGCTGGAAGGGCGTCCTGACCGGGCTATCCGGCTCGGGCTCGCGCCTGCTCGCCGGATACGAGGGCACGGCCCGCTCCCAGAGGTACTCCGCCTCCCAGGCGCGGACGCGGTCCTCCAGTGTTTCGGTGCGGATGGTCACCTTCCGATCTTCGCACCCCCGGCGGCGCGTCCGCCCCGCGTATGCAATTAGGGTTTCCACCGTGGCAGAGACGGCACTGATCACAGGAGCCTCCTCCGGAATCGGCGAAGAGTTCGCCCGCCAGCTCGCCGAGCGGGGCTACGAGCTGATCCTGGTCGCCCGCCGTGAGGACCGCATGAAGGAGCTCGCGGAGGAGCTTTCCACCAAGGTGACCGTGATCGGCTGCGACCTCGTCACCGAGGCGGACAAGCTGCCCGCGGAGGTGGAGCGGCGCCGGCTGCAGGTGGACCTGCTGGTCAACAACGCCGGCTTCGGCCTCCGCGGCCACTTCCTTGACCTCGATCCGAAGCGGGAGGCCGAGATGGTGCGGGTCAACTGCGAGGCGGTCGTCACCCTGACTCACGCCTTCCTCCCCGGCATGGTCGAGCGTGGGCGAGGCGGCGTGATCACCGTGGCCTCAACCGCCGGAATGCAGCCGCTCCCCTACGAGATCACCTACGGCGCCAGCAAGGCGTTCACGATCTCGCTCATGGAGGCCCTCTGGATGGAGATGCGCGACAGGGGGGTCAAGTGTCTCGTCGTCAATCCCGGCCCGGTGAAGACCGAGTGGCAGGGGGTCGCCGGCTACGACGAGAAAACGCCGATACCGCCTGGGATGATCACCGCCGAGCGGTGCGTCAAGGACGCCCTGCGCGCCTACGACCGCGGCAGCCGCTCAACCGTCACCGGCCGCTTCTTCCCCTGGTTCATGCGCGCCAGCCACGCGCCGAAGGGCGTCAAGCTGCGCGTGGCCGAGCGCATGTACCGCCCCCGCGACTAGCCCGGGGCCAAACCGCGGTCCTGGATTCGGGCGATACCCCTACGCCGCACTCGGCGAGGGTGGGCCAGCCCGATTCCTAGGCCGCCGCGCGCAGCCGCACGTGGGCGTGGTGCTCGAGCGTCTCGGTGATCGCCCGGTCCGCCTGCGCCGCCACCCCGCGCTCCGCGGACGGCGCCTCCGACAGCGGCCTGGCGAGCGCATCGACCATGAAGCGGTGCGCCTCCTCGGTGAGCGGGAAGCCACCCCCCTCGCAGCTCGCGCAGACCACCCCGCCCGCGGCGCCCGAGAAGGCTGCCAGGTGGTCGGCCTCGCCGCAGCTCGCGCAGCTCGCCAGCTCGGGTGAGAAGCCGGCCGCCAGCGCCAACTTGAGGCGGAAGGCGAGCGCCGCGCCAGGGGCGCTCGCCGCGGCGGGATCGGCATCGAGCAGTCCAAGGTAGTTGCAGAGCAGGTGGTAGGCGGCCCCGTTCGGCTCGCCGGAGTCGAGCAGCCGCAGCACCGCGTCGCAGGCCCGGCCGGCCGCGCCCAGCGCCGGCCCGTCCGAGCGCAGCCTGGCGTGCCCGTCGACGGTCGAGGCCCCGGTCACCGTGAACAGGTCCCCTCTCCCCTCATAGAGGACCAGGTCGAGCCGGAAGAACGGCTCGAGCCGCCCGCCGAAGCGCGACTTCGGCCGCCGCGACCCCTTGGCGATCGCCCCGATCCGCCCCCCCGTCGCCGAGTACAGATGGACGACGCGGTCGGCTTCGCCGTAGCGGATGCTGCGCAGCACGACCGCCTCCGTCTTGAAGCTTCCGGGCATGGCCGATGAACGTTGCCGCACCCCCCGGACGCTCCTGCCTTGAACCTAACACTCGAAGCCCGTCAGACCCAGTTCCTCGATCGCCCGATTGCGGTCCCAGTAGAGGGTCAATCTCGTCACCCTCCCGTTCTGGACCTCGAAGACGTTTGCAGCCTTCGTCGATATCCCGCCGATCTCAATCCCGCTGCCCTTGCCGCGGCCCTCGTTGGTGAGGAAGACCAGCACCCGCCCGCTATCGAGCTCGCGGAATTCCTCCGGATTCGCCGTGAGGTCCTCCCAGGCGTCGAGCATCGTTGCCCAGGCATTGCCCATCTCGGCGACGCCGGTCCAGCTTCCCTCCACCAGGCCTCCGACCATCCCGAACTCGATCTCGGGGTCGGCCCACTCGGCCGAGGTCCAGTCACCGCGCTCCCAGTCGGCGTAGATCGACTTGACGAGATCCAGATTGGATGACACCGCGAGCCGAGTATCGCGGGTCAGCCGGCCTGCCGCACCGCGTCCCGGATCGCGGCGGCGGTGACCGTGGCCGCGGCCGCGCCGATCTGGAACGGCGCGAACAGATCCGGCTCGCCCCCGCCCGAGGCGAGGCAGAAGACGACGTCGCCATCCACCGGCGTGAACACCGGGTCGATCGCACGGCCCATGCCGGCGGTCGCCGCGCGGGCGACGATCGAGCATCCCCGCTTGTCGAGCGGGGCGTCGGTGCAGATCACCACCGGCGTCGAGTTCCCCTCCGGGACCCGGAACTCCGGCGGATGCTCCATCGCGGCGATCAGCTCCGCGCCCCGCACCTCCTCATCCTCCTCGCCGCGCGGCCCGGCCAGCACCGAGCCGTCCTCGCCGATCACGTCCCCGGCGGCGTTCACCGTGGCGAGGGCCGCGACCGTGTGGCCGGTGCCGGTGACGAGCGCCGCGTAGCCGACCCCGCCCTGCCGCGCCCGCTCGCGCCCGAGCAGCTTGCCGACGGTCGCGCCCGTCCCCGCGCCGACTACGCCCCGCTCCGGCACGCCGGCGGCGGCGGCATCGCAGGCCGTATAGCCCTCCTCCGGCCCTGGCCGCGCGGTGCCCTCGCCCGAGGGCAGGTCGTAGATCACGGCGGCGGGGACCAGCGGCACCCGGCCGTACGGCGTCAGGTAGCCGCGCTCGTGCTCCTCCAGCCATCGCACGACCCCGTCGGCGGCGGCCAGCCCAAAGGCGCTGCCGCCGGTGATCAGGATCGCGTTGGCCTCCGTCGCATTCGCGAGAGGCCGGAGCGTGTCGGTCTCCCGCGTACCGGGGCCACCGCCATGCACGCAGACGCCACCGCGCGTCTCGGGCGGTGCCAGCACGACCGTGCAACCGGTTCCTCCCTCCCGGTCGGACCAGTGCCCCACCGCGAAGCCCTCCGGCAGCGGATGCGGTTCGCTCACCCCGTCTTCGCCTTCCGGGCGACGCCGCGCCGTGCCCTCCTGCGCGGCCGCCGCCGCAGCCGCTCCTGGCAGGCCGGGCAGAAGTAGGTCGAGCGGCCCGTAACCACGATCCGCTGGATCTCTCCGTCGCCGCGCGGGCACGGCTCCCCCTCCCTCGTGTGGACCAGGAACTCGTCCTGCATCGACCCCAGCTCCCCGCGGGCATCGCGGTAATCGTCGATGCTCGCGCCGCCGTGGTCGAGGCCGGCCTCCAGCGCCCCGACGATCCCCTCGACCAGCCGCTGCGCGTGCTCCAGCTTCATCGACCCGGCCGGCGAGAGCGGGTGCAGCCTCGCCCGCCAGAGGGCCTCGTCCGCGTAGATGTTGCCGATCCCCGCGACCCGCGACTGGGTGAGCAGGAACGACTTGAGCGGCGCCGTTCGGCCGCGGCTCAGCTCGAGCAGCCGCTCCGGCGTGAGCTCCCCCGACAGCGGCTCGACGCCGAGCCGGGAGGCGAAGTAGTCCTCGAGGTCATCCCCCTGGTCGAGCACGACCGCCTGGCCGAAGCGGCGCACGTCCGTGAACAGCAGGCTGCGGCCGTCGTCGAGCTCGAAGCGCGCCCGGACGTGGCTCGGCTCGGGTGCCGACTCGTACAGGCGCGGGCCGCCGAGCGGCCTGCTCTTCATCAGGTCGGCGGTCTCGCCGTGGTCGGAGTCCCTGAGCAGCAGGTTGCCCGTCATCCGCAGGTGCAGCGCGAGCGTCCGCCCTCCCTCGAGCCCGATCAGCAGGTACTTGCCACGGCGGGCCACGGCCGTCGACCTCCCGCCCGCTGACCGCCTTCTCGACCGACGCCGGCGGCTCCGGACGGGTGAGGCGCTCGTCGAGCACCGCGGCGGACACGATCCGCTTGCCGGCCAGCTCCGGCTCGAGCTGGCGGCGGACTGTCTCGACCTCGGGCAGCTCGGGCATGCGCCCGATAGCTAGTGAGGCAGGTGCGCCCTCGGGTGTGCCTTGAAGTAGGCCTCCTTGAGCTCCTCACCCGAGAGGTGGGTGTAGAGCTGGGTGGTCGAGAGGTCGGCGTGGCCGAGCATCTCCTGGACCGAGCGCAGGTCGCAGCCGCCGGTGAGCAGGTGAGTGGCGAAGGAGTGCCGCAGCGTGTGCGGGCTCATCCGGTCCGCCAAGGCCGGCGGTCTCGGCGTGGCGCAGCACGATCTTGTAGAGGCCCTGCCGGGTCAGCGGGCCGCCGCGGAAGTTGAGGAAGAGCTTGCGCTCCTCGGGAGTTCGGACCAGCTTGGGGCGCCCGGCCCGCAGGTAGACGCGCACGGCCGACGACCGCCTTGCCTCCCACCGGGACGAGGCGCTCCTTCGATCCCTTCCCTCGCGCCCGGACGATGCCGTGCTCGAGGTCCACGTCCGAGGCCTCGAGCGAGATCGTCTCCGAGGCCCGAAGGCCAGACGCGTACATGAGCTCGAGTAGCGCCCGGTCCCGCACGGTGACGGGATCATCGCCGCGGGGCTGGGCGAGCAGCCGCTGTACCTCGGCGTAGCTCAGGACCTCGGGGAGCTTCTTGCCCCGCCGCGGCGTCTCCAGCCGGGCGGCCGGATCGTCGTCGACCGCCTCCTCGCGGCGCAGGTGCCGGTAGAAGGAGCGGAGGCAGGCCGCCTTGCGATGGACGGTCGCCGTCGAGCAGGGCGCGCGCCCGTTGCCGTCGCCCTGTGCCAGGTCCGCCAGGAAGTCCGAGAGGTCGTTCGCCTCGGCGGTGGTCGCGTCCCGTCCCCGCTCGGCGAGGAAGCGGCCGAACTGGAGCAGGTCGGTGCGGTAGGCGGCGAGCGTGTTCCGGGAGAGCCCCCGCTCGAACTCGAGGTGGGCGAGAAAGTCGAGCACGAGCGCCTCGTAGCGCTCCGAGGGTTGCACCTCGGCCGTGCGGTTCGGGCGCGATCGTGGCCATGCGAATTACTTCCGCGGCCACCCCCCGGGTCCTTTATGCGAGGGTGCTCCGCAGGAGCAACCCGGTTTATCTAGGTCAACTCCTTCAGCATCAGCAGGCCGATCAGCGACTTGGCGTCCTCGCAGCGGCGGATCGCGTCGTCGATCCGATCGAGGGAGAACTCGACCACTTCGATCCGCTCCTCAGTCGAGGGCTCACTCGGAACGTCGTAGAGCTCCGTCGCGAGGAAGAGCCAGACGCGCTCGGTCGCAAAGCCGGGGCTGGTGTAGAAGGTCTTCAGCTCCCGCCAGTCCCCCGCGGACTTGCCGATCTCCTCGACCAGCTCGCGCTGAGCGCACTCGAGCGGCGTCTCCCCCGGCACGTCGAGCTTGCCCGCCGGCAGCTCTAGCAAAGCGGGCTCCTCGACGGCCTCGCGTGGCTGCTCGACCATGTAGAGGACCCGGCTGTCGTGCGGGATCACGCAAACCGCGCCGGGATGGACGACCACTTGCCGGGTCGCCCGGCTGCCGTCCGAGTACTGGAAGGTCTCCATCCTCACCGAGGCGATCGGGCCCCGATGAACGAGCTTGCCCCCGACCTTCCGCAGCCGCTCGTCGGTCACGGCACGCGTTCCACCAGGGCCGCGGCCGCCAGCCCGTCGCCGGCGGCGAGCGCCGCGGCGAAGAAGAGGCGATCGTCGGCCAGCGGCCGGCCCATGTGGGTGGACTGCAGGCCGCTGGCGGCATATTCGCTGACCGGCGCCTCGCGCACCCAGACCTCGTGCCGGTCGTTGCACGCCCGGCGCAGCGCCACCAGCGGCGGATCGCCGCCGCCAATCCGCGGCCAGGGCGACGGCTCAGCCGCAGGCGCGGGCACGCGCACGTTGCCTAGCAGCAGCCGCAGCACCGTCTCGGTGTGGTGGCTCAGCCCGCGGTGACGGGGCCGCGCGTCGCAGCTCGACATCCGGGGGGCGAGCAGCGTCTCGAAGCCGAGGATCAGCGAGGCATGGGCGGTGTCGAGCGCCACCAGTCCGCCGTGGCCGAGGGCGGAGCCGGAGCCGGAGATCCCAGGGCCCGGGCCGGCGATCACCGCGTCCCAGCCGAGCGACCCGGCCGCGGCCTGGAGCGCGCCGATCACAGTCATGGCCTCGTCCTCTCCGCCGAAGGCCGCGCCGGCGGTCACGTGCCCGCAGAGCAGCCCGGCGTTGCGGAGCTCGGCAACGTCCTCGGAGAGTGATCCGGGCACCGCTCCGCCGGTCGTCTGCACGTAGCCGACGCGGATCCCGGGCGCCGCCCGGCAGGCCGCCCAGGCGGCAGGGGCGAGCTGCCCGTGCAGCGAGATGACGAGCACCGGGATCGTCCGCACCTCGGCCGCCTCGCCCTCGGCATACGCACCGTTGTCACCTTCGGCCGGCTCTCCCCAGGCGGAGCGGGCCTCGACTGGCTCCACGGCGTGCTGGAGCGAGGTGTAGTTGAGCTTCATCGCCAGGGCCTCCTCGGCCCCCGGCGCGTCCAGCCCGCGGGTCAGGTTGACGTGGACGACGTCGAAGCCTCCGGAGCCGAGCCCGAGGTCGAGCGCCTCCGTGTTGACGATCACCTCGTCGCCCTGGCGCATCTCGCCGACGAGCCCCTCGTCGGCCCAAGCCCTGCGCTCCTCGCCGCCGACCCGCACCTTGAGCGGATCCACCTCCGCGACGACCCCCCGTCGGAGCTTCAGCAACGCCTAGCCCTCACTCGCCTCTGCCGGACTCAACCGCGATGCCTCCTCGATCGCCGCTTCGCACACCTCGAGCATCTCCATGATCGCAGCCTCGCTAACCAGCTCGTCGGGCGTGTGGTTCGCCTCGGTTCCGTTGGCGAGCAGAACCGCGTCGTAATCCATCGCCACCAGCGCGTTCGCGTCGCTGCCACCACCGGTCGCGACCAGCTCTGGCTCGTGGCCCGTTCGGCGTAGCGCCTCCGAGGCGACCCCCACGGCCTCGGACTTAGGCTCGAGCCGGTAGCCGCGGAACATCTCGATCACCTGCGCGTCGACATCGCAGCCCTCCTCGCCCGCCGCCCAGGTGCAGGCGTCGACCATCTCGCCGATCGTTGCGGCTGCCCGCTCCCCGTCGACGCTGCGCGCCTCCCCGAGGATGCGGCAGTGGCCGGCGACCACGTTGGAGGCGGTGCCGCCCTCGATCATCCCGACGTTCGCGGTGGTCTCCTCATCCAGTCGGCCGAGCTTCATCTGCGCGACCGCCCGCGCCGCTGCGGCGATCGCGCTGTTGCCGTCCTGGGGATTGATGCCGGCGTGGGCCTCGCGCCCGGTGAACTCGGCGATCAGCCGCTTGTAGGTCGGCGCGGCGACAATCACCTCGCCGATCGGTGTCGCATGGTCGAGGACGAACCCGAACGGCGCGCGAAGCGATGAGACGTCGAGCTCCGTCGCTCCGCGCAGCCCGTCCTCCTCAGCGACCGTGAAGACAAGCTCGAGCCCGAGCGGCGCCGGGTCGGCGACGTGGCGCGCCGCCAGCTCCATCAGCACGGTGACGGCGGCCTTGTTGTCGGCGCCGAGGATCGTGTCCCCCCTGCTGCGGAAGAGGCCGTTCTCCCGCACGACCTCGATCGGGCCGTCGTGCGGAACCGTGTCGAGGTGGGAGAAGAAGGAGAGCCAGCCCTCGCCGGTTCCCGGCACCCGCGCGATCAGGTTCCCCGCTCCGGCCTGCGCCGGCGTGGCGGAGGCATCCTCGGCAACGTCGACGCCGAGGCCGCGCAACTCGTCGAGCACCGCGTCGGCGACCTCGCGCTCCTCCCCGGTCGGGCTCGCGATCTGGCAGAGTCGGGCGAAGCGTTCCAGCATGCGCTCGTCGTTGGCCAAGAGGCCGACAGCCTACGCCGAGAAACGCGACCAGGTGCTCTGAGAGGATCGGGCCGTGTCATTCCGGCAGGCCCTGAGAAATCTGCTTCCGGCACGAGCACCTTCGCCGCACAGTCAAGATCGCCCTGGTCGTCGGGACGATCCTCACGATCATCAACCAGGCCGACGTGATCCTGAAGGGCGATGCCACCACCCTGACCTGGGTGAAGGCCGGCCTCAACTACTGCGTCCCGTTCATCGTCTCCAACCTCGGGCTGCTCGCCGGCAAGCGCGCGCAGATCGAGGCGGCACGCTCCGAGGTCCCGCCGGGTCCTTGACTTTGCGCTCTTTGCGGGCATAGATTGACCTCACCAACCCGGAGGAGGAGGACTGAAATGGCTTGGAAGATCTCAGGGACTTACCTGGCGAACTGCTCCTGCAACGTCATGTGTCCGTGTCCGGTCGATGGCCCGCCGACGGGCCCGGATGGTCAGTGCCACGGTCACCTCGTTTTCCATATCGCCGACGGCAATCTCGACGACACCGACCTCTCTGGGGTCGATGTCGGCCTGGTCAATCTCTTCCCCTCGAATCTGACGGCCGGCGGATGGAAGCTGGGCATCGTCGTCGACGATGGCGCCTCCGATGAGCAGGCGAGCGCCCTCGAGAGCATCTTCAAGGGCGACGTGGGCGGCCCCTTCGCGGAATTTGCCGCCTTGACCGACGAGTGGCTCGGTATGGAACGCGCCGCCGTCACCTTCTCGGACGGGGACCGCCCCTCCGCCTCGATCGGTGACAGCAAGATGGCCTTCGAGGCGATGGACGGACCGGAGGGGAGCGGCACGCACACGACGGTGAAGAACGCCGCCTTCGGCTTCGCCCCGGAGTACCGCGTAGGTCGTGCGCCTGGGAAGATGAGCAACCTGGGGATCGAGTTCGACGCGATCTACGGGGAGACGGCCGATTACGAGTTCGCCAGCGAGCAGGCCGAGGGCGCAGCCGTGGGTCGCGGCTAGCGGCGAGGCCTCAGCCGACGCCAGTCCGATGGAGTCCGCAACCCTCCGTCGCGTTCCTCCCCTACCGAGCGTGATCCAGCTCGGGCTGATCTTCGGCCTGCTGCTGCTCGCCGCGATCGCCTGGGCGATGACCGGCGACCGCATGTCCGGCATGGACGCCGGACCCGGCACCGACACGGGGACCCTGGGCTTCTGGGTCACCGCCTGGGTGGTGATGATGGCGGCGATGATGTTCCCCTCGATCGCGCCGATGGTCGTGATGCAGGCGCGGATCGAGGAGGGGAAGCGCCGGCAGGGGAAGGAGACCGAGGCAGGGACCACGACCCTGTTCGTCTGCGGCTACCTGATCACCTGGGCCGCTCGCCGGCCTGATCGGCTACGCGATCATCAAGCTCGGCCAGGACCTGTCGCTGGATTCCTAGCCTGGGACAACGCCGGCCCCTATGTCGCCGGCGGAGTGATCGTTGCCGCCGCGATCTACCAGCTCACCCCGCTCAAGGACGCCTGCCTGCGCCGCTGCCGCAGCCCGATGATGTTCCTGCTGACCGCCTGGAAGCCCGGGCGCCTCGGCGCGCTTCGCATGGGCCTCGAGCACGGCGGCTGGTGCGTCGGCTGCTGCTGGGGTCTGATGGCGGCGCTCTTCGCCCTCGGCGTGATGAGCATCGGCTGGATGGTCTTCATCGCCGCCCTGATCGCGATCGAGAAGCTGCTCCCCTGGAAGGCGGCAGCGAACCGGGGCATCGCCCTCATGCTGGTCGTGCTCGGCCTCGCCGTGGCATTCGTCCCGGCCCAGGTTCCGGGACTGACCCTCCCGAACTCACCCGAGGCTGCCGGGCGATGGATTCGATGGGCATGCACGACTCCTCGACCGGCGGCGGGTCGATGCACGACAGGGCAGGACTCGATGAACGGCGGCGGCTCGATGAACGGCGGCGGCTCGATGAACGATCAGCAGATGCCGTAGCGCCGGACTGGCCACGGCGTTGATACAAGAACGCCTGTGGCACGGAGGCCGGCCCAGCACGAGTACCCGCAGACTCACGTCTCGGACGCTCCCTCGAGCCTCTGGGAGGGGAGGCTCGAGATCATCATCGCGGTCGCGCTCGGCCTCGCCGCGATCGTCACGGCCGGCGCGGTCTACCTGAACGAGCGCCAGGAGCATTCGGCGGAGGTCGACTTCCACAGTGCCACCCACAGCATCGTGCTCGCCATCGGAGCCGGCGTGCGCACCCCGGCGGGACGCGCGTTCGAGCTCAGGGCGGTGAGCGCCAACGAATCCGCCGAGAACCATCAGGAAAGGGCAGCGAACTACACGCTCGCCGAGGTGATCCTCGCGACCTCACTTTTCCTCTTCGGGGTCGCCGGGATCAGCCGCCGCTGGCGAATCAAGGTCGGCGCGCTGTGCGTGGCCACCGGTGTGTTCTTGGTCGCGCTGGTGGTGCTGGCGACCGTCGAGACCTAGGCCGAGCGGCGGACGCTGACGTCCTCGGAGGCCTCCGCGGCCGCCTCCTCCTCGGCGGCGGGAGCCGGGGCCGCCGGCCGCTCCGCGGCGCGCCTGGCCGCGGCGCCGACGAAGTCCCGGAAGAGAGGCTCGGGCCGAGTCGGGCGCGAGTTGAACTCGGGGTGGAACTGGGAGGCGACGAAGAACGGGTGGTCGGGGAGCTCGATCATCTCGACCAGGCGGTCGTCCGGCGACGTGCCGCTGGCGACCAGGCCCTCGTCCTCGAGCCGGCGGCGGAGCATGTTGTTGACCTCATAGCGGTGGCGGTGGCGCTTGTAGATCACGGCCTCGCCGAAGATCTCGCGCGCCCGGGTGTCCTCGTGCAGCTTCACCGGGTCTGCGCCGAGCCGCATGGTCCCGCCGAGGTCGGAGACCTCCTTCTGCTCGGGCAGCAGGTCGACGACCGGGTACGGCGTCTCGGGATCGAACTCGGCGGAGTTGGCGCCGTCCATCCCGCAGACGTGGCGGGCGAACTCGACCACCGCGATCTGCATGCCGAGGCAGATGCCGAGATAGGGGATCCCCTTCTCGCGCGCGATCCGCGCGGCCTCGACCTTGCCCTCGATCCCGCGCTCGCCGAAGCCGCCGGGGATCAGGATCCCGTCGACGTCGTCGAGCTCGGACTCCTCGATGTCCTCCGCCGAGACGAGCTCGGTCTCGACCTCGACGCCGTGCTGCCAGCCGCCGTGGGTGAGCGCCTCGATCACGGACTTGTAGGCGTCCTCGAGCTGGACGTACTTGCCGACCAGGGCGATCTTCACCTTGCGCTCGCGCGAGGCGTCGGCCCGCTTGATCAGCTCCTCCCACTCGGTCAGGTCGGGCGGCGGCGCCTCCATCCCGAAGTGGTCGAGGATCTGGTCGTCCATGCCCTCGGCGCGGAGGACGAGCGGCACCTTGTAGACGTTGTCGACGTCGCGAGCGGAGATCACGGCGTCCTCCGGGAGGCTCGCGAAGAGCGCGATCTTCCGGCGGATGTCGCGGTCGAGCCCCTGCTCGGAGCGGCAGAGCAGCGCGTGCGGCTGGATCCCGATCCGGCGCAGCTCGTTGACCGAGTGCTGGGTCGGCTTCGTCTTCATCTCCCCCGCGTGCCCTACGTAGGGCACCAGGGTGAGGTGGACGAACATGCAGCGCTTCGGGCCCATGTCGGTGTAGAGCTGGCGGATCGCCTCGAGGAAGGGCAGCGACTCGATGTCGCCGACGGTCCCGCCGATCTCGGTGATCACGAAGTCGACCGCCTGCGACTCGGCGACGATCAGGACCCGGTTCTTGATCTCGTCGGTGATGTGCGGGATCACCTGGACGGTCGCGCCGAGGTAGTCGCCGCGGCGCTCGCGCCGGATCACGCTGTTGTACACGCCGCCGGCGGTGAAGTTGGAGGCCCGGGAGGTGTTCTCGTCGGTGAAGCGCTCGTAGTGGCCGAGGTCGAGGTCGGTCTCGGCGCCGTCCTCGGTGACGAATACCTCGCCGTGCTGGAACGGGCTCATCGTCCCCGGGTCGACGTTGATGTAGGGGTCGAGCTTCTGCAGCTGGACGCGGAAGCCGCGGGAAACGAGGAGGCGACCGAGGGAGGCTGAGGCGATTCCCTTGCCGAGGGACGAGACGACACCGCCGGTCACGAAGAGAAATCGGGTGTCGCCTGGCTTCGGTTGGCTCAATTGACTCTGCCGAGCGAGTCTAGTCGCGCGAGGAGCGGAACCCGGCCGATCGCCGCGGAGATCGAGCGAAATTCCCCATAGAGGGAGATCGCGATCAGGGCGGCGAGCGCCGCGAACAGGGTCCGGGGCCGGACAGGTGGAGACGACGGACACACCAAGCGTCGCCCCGATCAGGCTGGCGCCGCTGTCCCCGAGCATCGCCCGCTCCCGCAGGGTGAGCCAGGCGCCGGCCACGACGGGGATCAGGAAGGGCGCGATCGGCCGCAGCGGCGCGAGCGCTCAGGACCCCAGGCAGAGCAGGGCGAGCGCCAACGCCAGCGCCTTCTCGGTACGCCCAGGGCGCGTGTCGAGCAGGTTGCCGAGATGCGCGGCGAGGGCGAGGACGCCGACGGCCGCGACGTAACTCGGCGCCACTCGAGATCGAGGCCCGCGGCCGCCCAGGCCGCGAGCGTCGCCGTGCCCAGCGCCTTGAGCGCGCCGGTGGAGGGCTCTCCGGAGGCAAGGGCCCGGCCGTGGCCCCGCCAGCCGCGCGGCGAGCCGCCGAAGGCAGTCGTCGATCAGGCCGAGCGCGCCGACGCCGGCCAGGAAGACCAGCCAGGGAACCGACCCGGCCGGCCAGGGCCAGATGAGCGCCAGGGCGACGCCGGCGGGCAGCAGCAGCGCTCCGAGCGGGAAGGCGACCGGCCGGCCGCGGTAGTTGGGGCGGCTGGGCACGCTAGGCGGACTCGTCCAATGAGGTGGCTGACGCCGCTGGCGTCGACGAGCGCTCGCCGATCCGCAGCCGGGCGAGGAATGTGGACGACATCCCGGCTCTGCGCCTTGCCCAGGAACTCGACCAGCGATTGAAGTGGGCGCCGACGCTCACACAGGAGCTCCGCCCCGTTCTCGTATGCGAGCAGCATCGCGACGTCCTGGCTCGTCCCGGCGCCGCGACGATCGTGTGAGGCAACACCAGCGCTGCCAGACGCGCCGCGCCGGGGCGCCTCCCGTCCGGATAAGCGTGGACGATCAGCTCCGCGCCGCTCCGCAGGGCGGCCTCGCTGGCCGAATCCATGTCGCCGACGATCAGGTCGGGAACCAGCCCTCGTCGATCAGCGCGTCGGCCCCGCCATCCACGCCGACCAGGACCGGATCGCGCCTCGACGTAGGCCCGCAGCGCCTCGAGGTCGCGGACGTGATCGGTCCCCGCGCGCCACGATCAGACGCGTCGCGCCCGCGGAAGCGCGTGCGGGTCTCGGGCAAGGTCGATCACTCGGAGAGCAGGAACTCGTCCGCCTCGTACGCAGATGGGCGAGCGTGTTCTCGGTGAAGTCGCGAAGGGCGCGTCCGGCCCGCAGCGCGCCCCTCATCGAGGCCGCGCGCATCAGCTCGTCGGCCTCGAGCAGCCTGGCCTCGGCAACCGCTGCCCCATCGACCGAGATCCGTGCCGCCCTCGATCTCGAGCCGGTCGCCGTCAGCGATCAGATCGAACAGTCGAGTCGGCGTCGATCAGGGGGATCCCGGCCCTGACAGGACGAGCGGGCCGGTATTCGGGATAGGCGCCGTCCGAGGACGGCGAGGCGTTGAGGACGGCGCGCGCGGACCGCCGCGATCAGCTCCTCGGCCGCGATCCGATCCAAGTTGCGGTGGTCGATCACCGCGATATCGCCGGGCGCGAGGCGCTTGACCAGCTCCTTCGTGCGGCGGCCCACCCGGGCGGTCCCGCTGATGACGCTGGGCGATGGCGATCGCCATCGGCAGAGCCTATGAACAGGAGCGCTCAGGCGGCCTGCAGCAGTTCGCGCGCGTGGCGGTCGGCGGCCTCGTCGCCGTCGCTCGCCGCCCAGCATCCGGACGATCTCGCGCGACCAGCTCGTCGCCGTCGACCCGCTCCACGCTCGCCGTCGCCTGCCCGCCCTCGACGCTCTTCTCGATCCGGAAGTGGGACTGGGCCATCGAGGCGACCTGCGGGCAGGTGGGTGATGCAGAGCACCTGCCGCTCCTCGCCGAGCGAGGCGCAGCCTCTCCCCCACCGCCCTCGCGGTGTTGCCGCCGATCCCGGCGTCGATCTCGTCGAAGACGTAGGTCGCGGCGCCACCGGGCGCACCCTGGCCCGCCAGCGCAAGCATCAGCCGCGAGAGCTCGCCGCCGGAGGCGGCGTCCCGCAGCGGGCGACGCGGCATCCCCGGGTTGGTCGGCGACCCGGAAAGTGACCCGCTCCTGGCCGAGCGAGCCGAAGCCCTCCGGATGTGGCTCGAGGGAGACCTCGAGCTTGGCCCCGCTCATCGCCAGCTGGTCGAGCTCGTCCGCGATCCGCTTCTCGAGGCGGCGCGCCGACTTGGCCCGGACCTCGCTGAGCTGCGCGCCGAGATCGGTGCGCGCTCTCGAGCGCCTTCGCCAGCTCGGCCTCGAGCCGCTCGGTCGTCTCGCCGGCGCCCTCGATCGCCTCGATCTCCGCGCGGCAGTGCTCGGCGTGCGCCAGCACCGACTCGATCGAGCCGCCGTGCTTGCGCTTCAGCCGGTCGAGCGCGTCGAGCCGCTCCTCGACCTGCTCCAGCGCGCCCAGGCTCGGCCTCGATCCCCTCGGCGTAGCCGCGCAGCTCGCGCGGCGAGCTCCTGCAGCTCGACCCGCAGGCCGCGTGCCGACTCCGCCAGCCTGTCGAGCTCGGGGTCGACGCCGTCCTGCGCGGCGAGCGCAGCCTCCGCGCCGCCCATCGCCTCGGCCGCTCCACCGTTCGTCGCCGTTGACCGCGGCCGCGAGCGCCTCGGCGGCGGCCCCCCGCAGCGCCTCCGCGTGGCGCAGCCGCTCGCGCTCGGGCGCCAGCTCGGCCTCCTCGGCCGGGTCGGGCTCGCGCGGCCTCGATCTCCTCGAGCTCGTAGCGCAGGAGGTCCAGATCGCGCTCCCGCGCGCCCTCCCGCTCCCGGATCCGCGCCAGCTCGCGCTCGATCGCGAACGACCTCGGCGTGGGCCTCCCGGTACGCGTCGCCGACGCTCGAGGTGCTCCGGCCCGGCGAACCCGTCGAGCGTCTCGAGCTGGGCGCTCGAGAGGGTCAGCTTGCGGTGCTCGTGCTGGCCGTAGAAGGCGAGCAGCCGGGAGCCGAGCGCCTGCAGGTCCGGCGCCGAGGCGGAGCGACCGCCGAGGAAGGCGCTCGTCCGGCCCGATGCCGAGACCCGCCTGCCGACGGCGAGCTCGGTGCTCCCCTCCGGCAGCCGCTCGGCGATCTCCGCCAGCTCGGGGTCGTCGAGCAGGCCGTCGGGCAGCTCGAAGACCCCCTCGACGTAGGCCTCGCTCGCACCCGGCCGGACGATCTGCGGCCGCGCCTTGCCGCCCATCAGCAGGTCGAAGGAGTGGGCCAGGATCGTCTTGCCGGCGCCCAGTCTCCCCGGTGATCGCGTTCAGGCCCGGGCCGAGGCGCAGCTCGGCGCGCTCGATCAGCAGCAGGTTCTCGATCCGGAGCTCGAGCAGCATCGGCCCCCGTTCTAACGAGGGGCGGCCGACGGATTCGCCCCTACGCTGCGACGGGCTCCTTCGCCTCCGTCGCGGCCTGCTCCGGCGGGCCGTGCGGGACGAAGTCGCTCTGGCGCACCAGGGCGAGGACGGCGAGCGCGCCGCTGAACAGGATCAGCGCCCCGATCAGGAGGATGTCGTTGAAGGCGTCGGTGAACGCGACGCCCGCCGCATGGACGGCCTGGTCGTGGAGCTGGGGCGGCGCCTGGCTCGCCGCCTGGGTGCCGCTCGCGGCGACCCCGTCGGCGAACCCGCTCGGCGCCTGGGGCAGCAGCGTGTCGAGCTCGTCGGAGATCTTGCTCTGGAACACCGCGCCGAGGGCGGCGATCCCGGTCGCGACGCCGGCGATCCGCATCGTGTTGTTGATCCCCGAGGCCATGCCCGACCGCGCCGCGGGCACGACCCCGAGCGCGGTCGAGGCGATCGACGGGTTGGAGAGCCCGATGCCGATGCCGCTGACGATGAACCCGGCGAGCAGGGTCGTCCACTCCGAGTCGGGCTTGGCGCCGCGCATCAGCAGCAACCCGACGCCGACCAGCGTCAGCCCGATCGTCAGCGGCACCCGCGCCGGGATCCTCGCGACCAGGTTGCGGGTGGCGAGCGGCACGATGAACGCGAACAGGGTCAGCGGCAGGAAGCGGACGCCGGCCTCGAGCGGCGTCATCCCGATCACGCTCTGCATGTAGATCGTGATGTAGAGGAACATCGCGAACATCCCGGCGCCGATCGCGAAGGTGCCGTAGGAGACGCCCGAGAACGCGGGCTTGCGGAACAGGCTGAGGTCGAACATCGCATGCTCCTGGCGCCATTCGAAGAGCACGAACGCCACGAGCAGGACGGCCGCGGCGATCAGCGCGCCGACGATCAGCGCGCTGCCCCAGCCCTCGGCGTTGCCGCGCAGCAGGCCGAAGATCAGCGCGAAGAGCCCGAGCGAGAAGGTGATCAGGCCCGCCCAGTCGAGGCGCTTGGCCTCGGGATCGCGCGACTCGCCGGCCTGGGTCTCGGCGAGGATCACGGTGCCGATCCCGATCGGGACGTTGACGAAGAAGATCCACTCCCAGCCGAACCCGTCGGTGAGCGCCCCGCCGACCAGCGGCCCGACCGCGACCGCGCCGCCGATCGTCGCGCCCCAGGCGGCGATCGCGGTGCCGCGCTCGGGGCCCTGGAACTCCTGGGCGATCAGCGCCAGCGAGGTCGCGAACATCGCCGCGCCGCCGATGCCCTGCAGGCCCCGCGCGAGGTGCAGGAAGGTCGCGCTGGTCGCCAGCCCGCAGAGCAGCGACGCGAGCGTGAACAGCCCGACCCCGATCACGAACAGCCGCCGCCGGCCGAAGCGGTCGGCGAGCGTGCCCATGGTCAGCGTGAAGGCGGCGAGCAGTCAGCGTGTAGGCGTCGACCACCCACTGCAGCCCGGTGAGGTCGGTGTTGAGGTCCTTCTGGATGTCGGGCAGCGCGACGTTGACGACGGTGATGTCGAGCAGCAACATGAACGTCGCCAGGCAGACCGCGAGCAGGCTCCACCACTTACGTTCCATTAGCCCGGAGTCTGACACGCTAGGCGAGCTTCCCGAACTTCTCGCGGATGCGGTGGTAGAAGTTCGCGCCCGGCAGCTGGGCGAGCTTGCTGACCGATTCCTCGAAGCGCATCTCGAGCTCCGCGCCCGGCTCGAGCTCGCCGGCGGCCGCGCCGTCGAGCGAGATCTCGACCGGCTCGCGGCCGGCCGCGTTGCGCACCATGAGCGCGTCGTCCGGCGCGACCACGAGCGCCCGCGCGGCGAGCGTGTGAGGAGCGATGAAGCTGACCACGTAGCCCTTCACGCCCCACGCCAGGATCGGGCCGTCGTTGGCGAGGTTGTAGCCCGTGGATCCGGCCGGGGTCGCGGCGACCAGCCCGTCGCAGCGGACGCTGCCCACCTCCTCGTCGCCGATCGTGTAGGAGAGCTCCGCGACCCGGCCATGCGGCTGGCGCACGAAGCTGACGTCGTTGAGCGCCACCGGATGCGTCGACCGGCAGGTCGACCTTCAGCGCCGGCAGGTCCATCACCTCGAAGTCGCCGCTGAAGGCGCGCTCGAGGCCGCTCGGCCAGATCGTCGCGCTCGACCGCCGCCAGGAAGCCGATCGTGCCGAAGTTGATGCCGAAGACCGGCACGCCGGTGTGGGCGAAGTGGCGGAGCGCGTAGAGGATGCTGCCGTCTCCGCCGAGCACGAGGCAGACGTCCGGGCGCTCGCCGTCGGCGACGCGCTCGATGTGCGTCGCCGCCTCGACGTGCTTCTCGTGCTCGTCGGGGGTGGAGACCAGCTGCACGCCGGCGCTCCCGGGCCGCCTCGGCGGCGGTGGCGACCGCGTCCGCGGCGCGTCTCCGGATGCGCGGGGGTGATCAGCATCGCGCGCTTCCGGTCATGGCTCGACCTCCTCAAGCGCGGCGTCGAGGTCGATCGGCTCCCCGCTCGCGCGGCCCAGACGAAGGTCTCGCGGTTCCCCTTCGGGCCCGGCAGCCCGGAGGAGGCCAGGCCGCGGACGACCAGCCCCTCCTCCTGCGCGGCCTCGGCCACCCGGCGGATCGCGTCGCGGCGGTCGCCGGCATCGCGGACGACGCCCCCCTTCCCCACCTTCTCCTTGCCGAGCTCGAACTGCGGCTTCACCAGGCCGAGCAGGTCGAACTCCTCGGCCGCGGTGGCGACGATCGAGGGCATCAGCATCGCCAGCGAGATGAAGGAGACGTCCACCGTGATCAGCTCGGGCCGAAAGGGCAGGAACGAATCGCCCAGGTACCTGGCGTTGAGCCGCTCCATGACGAGAACGCGGGAGTCCTGGCGCAGGCGCCAGTCGAGCTGCCCGTAGCCGACGTCGACCGCGATCACCATCCGCGCGCCGCGCTGTAGCAGGCAATCGGTGAAGCCCCCGGTCGACGCGCCGACGTCGAGGCGCCAGGCGATCCTCGACCTCGACGGCGAGCTCGTCGAGGGCGTTGTTGAGCTTGATCCCGCCTCGGGAGACGAACTCCTCGCCCTCCTCGACCACGAGCTCGGCGTCCTCCGGGACCAGCTCGCTCGGCTTCTCGATCGTGGATCCGTCCTTCCCGAGGCGCACCCGCCCGGCGCGGACGGTGGCGGCGGCGGCGGTGCGCGACGGCGCGAGGCCGCGCTCGGCGAGCAGCGTGTCGGCGCGACGACGGGTCACGCGGCGAACCGTACAAGGGCCGCTCGCGCCGAGCGGGAGTCCGGTCGCAGCTTCGACTGTGATCGCCCTCACACACGAATCGCACATACGTTCGTACCCTGGTTTTCGCGATGAGTCTGTTCAGAGCAATACCGATCAACGTCCACGCCGCCCTCGAGGTGGCCGCGGCCCCGCTGCTGATCGTGGCGCCCTTCGCGCTGGGCTTCGGCTACCTGGCGGGCGCCCTGAGCATCGCGCTCGGCGTCCTGCTGATCGGTCTCGCGACCTCCGTCTACGGCGAGAGCACTCGGGGGAATGTGCCGCTGAGTGCCCACGCCGGACTCGACTACACACTGGCCGGCGCGACCATCGCGGCCGGGGTGATGGCGGGGATCGCAGGGCGACTACGTCGCAACAGTCTTTTTGGTCGGGTTCGGCTCCGCCCACATGGCGCTGACCGCCTCAACGCGGTTCAGTCGTCCACTCGGAGCCTGAGACCGGCTACCTCCCACAGACAACACACACATATCTCTCCTCCCTGTAGTACCCCAGAGAACGGCCCTCTTCGGAGGGCCGTTTCTTTTGCGCGGGTTTGCAGGGATTTCGCCCCTAGCGAGAGCGGCCCCCGGAAACTCCGAGAGGCCGCTGGTGCCAGGTGTGCCAGTCAGACACTCACGCTGCATCCTCGGAGGCTTCGATGGCGACCTCGGGAGCGTCCAACAGGTAGGCGTCCATCCGCTCCCGGACCTCGTCGTGGGAGCCGGGGAACACGTGCCCGTAGGTGTCGAACGTCTCTGGATGTTGGCGTGGCCCATGAACTCCTGGACCGCCTTGGGGTTCGCGCCCGAGTCGATCAGCAGCGAGGCGAAGGTGTGCCGCGCCTCATGCATCGTCAGCAGATCGAACTCCATGGCCGCCCAGCACTCCTGCGCGTGGTTGTCGAGGGTCGAGGGCACGAACGGCTCGGCCGGGGTCCGGCCGAAGACCAGCTCCTCGCCCTGTCGGCCCACCCGCATCAGATGCTGGTCCAGGTGGTCGCGCAGCACCGCCAGCAGCGGGACCGTCCGCCTGCTCGACCTCGACTTCGGCTCGATCGCCCCCTCCTCCTGATCCCAGAAGGGCAACACTGAGTCAAAGGGCCGCCGGCGCATCACCTCGTGCCATCGCCTCGGTGGCGCCGCGAACCGCCTCGATCACCTCCACGGGCTCGAGACAGGCGAGCACGTCGGCCCGGCGCAGCAGGCGAACCGAATCGGCGCTCGCCTTCACCTGGTGTGGCGGTCCCTCGCCACCGGCCCGCCCGTGGCGAGCACGCGTTCGAGCGTGTCGAGAGCGAACGAGACATCGTCCGAACTGTTAAAGAAGTGAATCGAGAACCTCGTCGATCCGAAGCGCGGGGAGACAATCACTCCCGATTGATTCATCCACGCAGCCACCTGCTCGCCGTCGCGCTCGGGGAAACGGGCGGTGACGATGCCACTTCGCCGCTCGTCCTCGCGTGGCGTGATCACCTCGGCTCCCAGGTGTTCGAGCCCCTCGGTGAGCGTCGAAGCCAGTTTCAGGTTGTGCTCGAGGATCCGATCGGCGCCGATCACCGAGATCTGCCTGATCGCGGCCGCCAGCGCAACGCCGGCGGCGTAGGCCATGGTCGCGTACTCGAGTCGCTCGACCACCGACGAGGCCAGCCTGAGCGAAGAGGCGTGCAGCGACCAGGGGTCGACCGCACTCTTCCATCCGACGAAGGGAGGGTCGAGCCGCTCGATCAGCCGCTCGCCGACGTAGCAGAGCGCCGCGCCGAAGGGCCCGCAGAGCCACTTGTAGCCCGCGCAGAGCAGCGCGTCGATTCTCACGCTGGAGAGATCAATCGGAACCGCCCCCAGCGACTGCGAGGCATCGACGACCAGCAGGGCGCCGTTGGTCTCGGCCAACTCGGAGAGCTCCTCGAGCTGGTAGCGAAAGCCGGTCGAGTACTGGACGTGGCTGACGCTGATTGCTGCGGTTCGCTGGTCGACGGCCTCAGCGAGCCCCTCAAACGAGAGCTTGGCCGGGTCCCCGGCCGCTGGGACCAGGCGAACCTCCGCCCCGGTGTCTCGCGCGACCCTCATCCAGGGATAGGTGACGGTGGGGAACTCGAGGTCGATTGAGACCACATTGCTGCCGCTCTCTGGACGCAGCGACCAAGCGATCTGCGAGAGCGCCTCAGTGACGCTTGTCGTCACCGCGACCTGTTCGGCGGGTGCGCCGAGCAGCGCGGCGCCCTCGCGGCGCGCCTGCTCGAGGGCGCCCACCTCGGTCGGCTCATCGAACCAAGTGGTGCCATACAGGCCGAGCTGGCGCTGGAACTTCTCCTCCTCGGCCAGGGCGCTCCGCGACATCAGACCGATCGAGGCCGTGTTCATGTAACAGATCTCGTCGAGTGAGGGGAACTCGCCCGCGGGGGCCAGCGAGGGCGAGCGCGGGCCCGCTCAAGTGGACTTTCCCGAGGTTGCTGGCGCTCCTAGCAACTCCAGCAGCACACTCTGCGAGTCGTCCCCCGGCACGATGATCTCTACGTTCTCCTCCGACATCGCTACTCCGCAAGCCCGGCGGCTTCGAGGGTAGGTCTTTCGCTCGAGCACCGATCGGAACTCGATCTCGGGGTCCATCAAGTCAAATCGGCGCTCCCTATCTCGCGCATTGAAGGCATCCACGGCCTGGCGCACGATCTCGACCTTCTCCTCCGACATCGCCCACGCAGTATCTCGCGAAGACCGCTGCTCTCCATGGAAAGCAGCGGTGCTGCTTCTCGTCTCTATGAAGAAGGGCCGACTGTCAAGTGGTGGTCGGTTGTGGGGTCAGGGTCCTCTCGTCGTTCGGGGGTTGGGAGCGGTGCTCATGTCTCTATGGCCTCCTCGACGGGAGGATCAGGCGAAATCGGATGCTTCGCTCTCGGGCGCAAGTCCAAAAGGGCGGTCAGGCCGCCAGACGAGAAGCGGCGCCTCTCGGAGCGAACTCCTCATTGCGAGTGAGCATGTGCCAGATCGCTTGGGCGAGCCGGCGGGCGATCTCGATCTGGGCGACCTTGGCCCCGCGCTGCTTTCCCAGCCGGCGCTTGGTGCGCTGGTAGCGCTCGGCGTAGGCCGGGTGCTTGAGCGCGTGCATGGTCGCCTCGATCAGCGCCCAGCGCAGGTAGGTGGGCCCGTGCTTTGAGAGTGGGCCGCGGCGATCGGACTCGCCCGACTGCACCACCCGCGGGCAAAGGCCCGGTGTAGCCGGTCAGCTTCTCGGGCGAGGGGAAGCGAGAGATCTCGCCGATCTCGGCGGCGATCGTGAAGGCGAGCACCCAGCCGATCCCCGGGGCGCTCATCAAGAGCGGGATGTAGGGGTGCTCGGCGTGGCCCTCCCGGAGGCGCCGGTTGACCTCCGCGATCTGGGCCTCGAGGTCGTCGATCAGGGCGAGCGAGGCGGCCACGTTTCCCGCCACGGCTCGGGGACCTCGAGGTGCGCGAGCAGCTCCGGCTCTCGACCCCGAACAGATCGGTGACCGGGCAGGGGCGGCCGAAGTTGATCAGGGTCGAGTGGATCCGGTTCTTGAGCGCCGATTTGTGCTTGACCAGGTGGAGGCGAAAGCGGGCGAGCTCGCGCTCCTCACGCTCGGGTCGGGCAGCCAGATCGCCGGCACCAGATCGCGCTGGGAGAGCCGGCCAGCACCCGAGTCGATCCGGTCGGTCTTGCAGGCGAGCGGCGCCAGGCCCTTCACCTTCTGGCGTCGGCGATCTCCACCGACCAACCCTCCCGCTCGAGGGTGTCGTGGACGATCCTGGCGCCGGTCATCGATTCGATCACCGCGCAGACCGGCTGGCGGTGGACTCCTCTATCGGCGAGCGACTCCGCAGCGAGTCGGTCGGGGGCGACGGCGAGCTGATCTAGTGCTCCCGTCATCGCCGAGCAGGCAGACGTCGAGGCTTTCGTGAGATCATCCGGCGTGCAACATTGAGGGGGCCTCTTGTGTCGTCTGGTGACAGGAGCGGCAGAAGGAGGCCCCAGCAGTCCAAAGCGGCTACTTGCGCCGAGGCCCAGAACCGCCCCAGTGCGCAGTGGCCCGAAGGGTGTATCGCTAACCCCACACCACGACACCCCTCGCTGAGCGACACTCTCCGAGTGAGCATCCCGGACTCCGAGCAATACGAGCACATGCTCGACGCCGCGGCGAAACGCGGCTACGCGTATCCGGCGGTCAACGTGAGCTCTTCCGAGACCCTGAACGCCGCGCTGCGCGGCTTCGCGGAGGCCGAGTCCGACGGCATCGTCGAGCTGACAACGGGAGGCGCGGCGTACACCTCGGGCACAGCGGTCGCCCGCGGCGAGGTCGGAGCGAGAGCGCTCGCGAGCTTCGCGCACGAAGTGGCCCGCGAGTCCGGCGTCTTCGTTGCCCTCCACACCGATCACTGTCCGCCAGACCAGCTCGACGCCTTCATCCGCCCGCTGCTCGCAGAGTCGCTGCGGCGGCGCGAGCGCCAGAAGCCGCCTCTGTTCAACTCGCACATGTTCGACGGGTCCGCGCTGTCCCTTGAGGAGAACCTGCGCATCTCCTCGGGGCTCTTGGACGAGTGCGCGCGGGCAGGTGTCGTGCTCGAAGTCGAGTGCGGAGTGGTAGGCGGCGCTGAGGACGATGTGAGCGGCGAGGCGGTCGAGCGCGACAGGCTCTACACGACGACGGAGGACCTGCTGCGAGTGGCCGAGGCACTCGGCACCGGCGAGCGCGGGCGCTACCTGCTCGCCGCCACCTTCGGCAACGTGCACGGCCTGTACTCGCCGAGCGGGGTCCAACTGCGGCCAGAGATCCTCCGTGAGGGCCAAGAAGCCCTCGCCGCGGCTCATCCTGGCGCGCGCTTCCAGTACGTCTTCCACGGCAGCAGCGGCTCAAGCGAGGGGGACCTCCGCGACGCGGTCAGCTACGGGGTCGTGAAGGTCAACGTCGACTCCGACATGCAGTACGCATTCACCCGCGCCGTCGCCGACCACGTGCTCACTCACTATGCGGGTGTGCTGAAGGTGGATGGGGGCGTCGGAGAGAAGGCCGGCTACGACCCGCGCTCGTGGGGTCGCGCCGCTGAATCGGCCATGGCGGACGCAGTGACAAATATGTGTGCTCTGCTTGGCTCCGCAGGCCAAAGCAGCGCACGATCATGATCCCCTCGCTGCGATCAGCGCGGCGTCAAGCGCGACAAGAAGCCCGATATCGGGGCCTTCGAGCGGAGAGCGAAGAAGTAGCGAAGGTGCCGCTTTCCCTGCCAGCAGGCGAGGTCCGCTACTTCCAACTCTTCACGTTTCGCGGCGGGAAGATAGTGCGGATTGAAAGCATCCTGGGCGAAGCCGAAGCCCTCGAGGCCGCCGGGCTTTCGCAGTAGCTGGTTTGGACCAGAAGCAGCTACTCGCCCTCGCGGCTCCGCGTTGGACCGCGCGGACCAGGACGGTGTCCCCCACCGGCCGGAAAAGCTCGGCCTCGATTGTGAGGCGATCCCATTGTTCGAGGAAGTCGCTCATATATCCGACAACTGCGTCAGGTCCGACAGCCTCAACGGGTTCGGGGAAGGGCTTGCGAACGATGAACGCCACCTGCGGATCGAGGAGCAGAACCGCCGCTTTTCGTCCAAAGCAGAAGCGGCGTCAGAGCTGAAACTTGTTTCAAAGGACGCGTTCGAGGACGAGCATCTTCCGACTGGAGACCAGATGCGCCAAGTCATCAGCCAACTCCTGAGTCCGTTCCTCGGCCTGTTGCTTCCAGTTCTCGATGTTGACGATCTCCGCCATCAGCACATAATCGGCTGCTTCACCCCCACCCGCTTGTCCGGGCACATCCATCGGCCGCGTCAATCGCCAATCCGACATCGTGTCCAGCGAGCCACGGACGATGTCCCGATCGCTGGCCATCAGACGCTCAAAGTCCTCGGCCAGCTCGGGCGAGCGCAGAGAGAACCACATGACCAGTGTTGCCGCCGCCGCCATCAACGGAACGCAATGTACTCAACGTTTTTGGCAGGCGCAGTCGCAGAGTGAGTCGAGCGCGCGAGCCTAAGAACTACTGCTCTCGTCCAAAGCAGTGGTTGTCGGGAATTAGACGAACCGCTTGACGAAGTCGAGCGCGGTCTGCGCGACCTCCTGCCAGCCGTGGTCGATGGTGAGCGCGTGGCCCCGGTTCGGGACCGTCGCGATCTCGGTCACGCCCGGGTTGCGCCTCTCGCGCTTGTACGCGGCCTTCGCGATCGCCGGGGCAACGGTGTGGTCCTTCTCGCCTTCGATGATCAACAGCGGGCCGCGATCGGGATTCTTCGTGTCGACCTTCGCCTCGGTCCAGGGATTGATGTTCGCGTTCGCCATCTGCATCAGCGCCACCCCCGGTGCCGCCACGTGGTAGATCTCGTAGAGCTCCCTCGCCTGCTTCTCGTCGAGCGCGTTCGCCCAGCCGTACTTGAACTGGTCGTAGGTCAGCGTGATCGCGCGCCCCCGGTTGAGGGGGTTCTTCAGGACGGGGAGCGAGGCGCGCAGTGTGGAGACTGGCAGGGGCAGGACACCCCTGAACGGCCCGGGATCGATCGCCACCGTCGCGGCCGAGAGGCCCCGGCCCGCGAGTATCTGCGCCAGCAGGCCGCCGGTCGAGTGCCCCATCACCGCCGGCTTGTTCTCCAGCGCATCGATCACCTCGATGGTGTGGTCAGCGACCTGCCCAAGCGTCTTCTTGGCGAGGACGTCCGGGTTCGCGCGCGCCTCATCGACGGTCTCGGGATCGTCCGGCCAGTCCGGGGTCAGCGGCGCGTAGCCGGCCTTCCCGAAGAAGTCTGCCCAGTTGTCCCAGCTGCTCGGCAACAGCCAGAGGCCGTGGATGAAGACGACTGGGGTATTGCCGGAGGCATTCGCTGCCTCGATCTGCCTGTTCTCCCGCTCGGAGATTGATCCCATGCTGTACCTCTATTCGGTTGACGAGACTGGCGCCCCTTTTCATCGCGGGGGCGCGAACGCGGGTCCGGGAAAGCGACCTCGCGAAGTAGAGATCGCCCGGCAGTATCTCGCGATGGAGTGCCGCTTTCCATGCAAAGCAGTAGCCCGCAGGGAGTGTCGGGCCGACTGGGCCGCCAGGGGGCCGACTGGCGGCTTCCGGGGGGTCTCTAGGGTCCTAGGCCCTGCTCGCCAGCAGCCGCGACTCGGGCCGCTCGCGCACAGCCTCTAGCCGTTGCTCGTACGCGGCGAGGGGCACCTGGTACCGCTTTGGACGAGAAGCGGCGGTCCGCTGGTTAGCGATGCACCCCGCCTCAGAGACACCTAGCCCGTGAGATTCGAGCCCTAACGCGCCGCCCATTCAACCGCTAGTCGGACCCTAGCCGCCGAGACAAACCTCGATCGAGTCGAGGCCCTTGCCGTCGCAGTTGTGCTGGGAACCTCCCTCTTGGACCGGAGGAAGCACTCCCTGGTGCGCGTGCACGAACGTGTCGGCCTGAACCCCGCCGCCGAAATCGAGGGTGACGAAACCACCGTGGATCTGCTCCTGGGTGCCGGGGTTCGGCTTATTGGGGATCACACTGCCGGTGCTTGTCGAGACCGTCGCCGCGGATCCAGCACCGGTCGGTTTCTTCGCGACAGTGCAATCAAACGCCAGCGCAGGCACCGCCACAACCACCGCGGCGACAGCAGCCACGATCGATGCAACACCAAGACTCCTCAAACGCATTGTCCCTCTCCCTCCACTGGTTCCCCTGCAGAGCCGCCCACTCTAACGCAATCCCATAGAGCTGCCGGTTTGGACGAGAAGCAGCGGTCTCGCCGCTCTCGGCCCTAATCCCGTTCGGCAGCTCCACTGTCCGCCCACGAATGGCGATCCATGCCGTTCGGGGCGGAGGCGCTGCCCCGCGCAGCGGATCCCTGCCCAGGCTCCGCGCAGCCGAACAACGCTATGTCCCGTGTACCCGGTTCCAACGCGTTCAGACGTCGGGGTCCGGCGGCTTCGCTGCACGCTTCGAATACCCGCGAGATACTGCGTCGGCGAGGTCGGAGCAGAACGTCGAGCGGATGCGTCAGGCCTTCGCCGCCTTCGAGCGCGGCGAGAAAGGCACCTGGCGCGCGCTCTTCCACCCCGATATCGAGGTCGTGCCAATAGGCGATTGGCCGGAGGGACACATCCGGGGACGCGAGGCGGTCTGGGCCTTCTTCGTGGGCGTCGAGGAGCCGTGGGAGCCGGGCGCCTATGAGCTGGACGAGGTGATCGACGGCGGTGACCAGCTCGCCGCTCGCATGCGCCGAGAGCTGCGCGGCAAGTCCAGCGACATCGAGGTCGAATACGACTATTGGGTCGTCCTTGCCTTCCGCGACGGGATGGTCGCCCGGGCTGAGTGGTTCGAGCGTCGCCAGGAAGCCCTCGAAGCCGCCGGGCTTGTGGCGTAGTGTCCCTGGCGGCAATCCGCCTCGACACAGGAGGGAACCAAATGGTCCTAGCGGACTTCACCTTCGGCCAGGCCCTGCTCACGGTCCTGGAGATCTTCGTCTTCGCCGCCTGGCTGATGGTCCTGTTCACGATCATCAGCGACCTGTTCCGCGACCACGGCATGTCCGGTTGGGGAAAGGCCGCCTGGATCGTCTTCCTGATCTTCCTGCCGTTCCTGGGAGCACTGATCTACCTGATCGCTCGGGGCCACGGGATGCGTGAGCGTGCGCTGGCGCAGCAGCAGGAGGCGCAGAAGCAGTTCGACACCTATGTCCGCCAGACGGCGGGCGGTGGATCCGCGGCGGACGAGCTCACCAAGCTCTCCAAGCTGCACGACGAGAAGAAGCTCTCCGACGAGGAGTTCGAGCGGGCGAAGGCGAAGATCGTGGCCTGAGCCGGCCGGCTAGGGGCCGTGCCCGCGCGGTGAGTGGCCCGCCAGCACGAGGCGCCGCAGGTGCGGCGACCAGCGTCCCTCGATCAGGAAGGTGGCGATCAGGAAGCCCCCGACGGCGATCGCGGCGTCCATCGCGAAGGCGGTCTGGATCCCGTCGATGAAGCCGCTCCCGCTCGTCGCGCGGTCGCTGGCGCCGATGAAGACCGTCGTCGTCAGGCCCAGGCCGACCGAGCCTCCGGCGATCTGGAACATGTAGATGATCGCGCCGGCGAGGCTGCGCCGGGACTCCTCGACGGCGGTGACGCCCGCGGTGGTGGCGGTCGGGTAGAAGAGACCGATCCCGAGGCCGAGCACCATCAGGCCGGGGATCAGCGCGCCGAAGCTCTCCTGGTCCGCCAGCAGGGCGATCAGGGCGGGGCCGATCGCGATGCAGGCCGAGCCGAGGATCAACAGCGGTTTGCCCCCGAAGCGCTCGTAGAGGTTGCCGGCGAGGAAGGAGACGGCCGCGAAGGTCGCCATCATCGGCAGCATTCCGGCGCCGGCGCCGATCGGCGAGTAGCCGAGCACGTTGATCATCAGCTGCGGCAGATAGAGCATGGACGCGAAGAAGACCGCCGACATCAGCAGGATCGCCGCGCAGGTGTAGGCGAAGTCGCGGTTGCTGATCACGTCCCGTGGGACCAGGGCGTGGGCGCCGGCCCGCCGCTCCACGAAGACGAAGCCGCCGATCAGGGCGACGAACAGGGCCAGCAGGGCGATGATGCGCGGGTCGTCCCAGCCCCAGTCGACCACCTGGTCGAAGGCGAGCAGCAGGGAGACCAGGCCCACCGAGACGGTCACAATCCCGGCGTAGTCGATCCGCGTGTCCTCGACCTCGGGATGGTCCGCCTTGATCTCGCGCAGGGTGACGAAGACCGCAAACGCCGAGACCGGCAGGTTGAGGAAGAAGATCCAGCGCCAGCTGAGCAGGTCGGTGAGCGCGCCGCCGATCAGCGGCCCGGCGGCGTTGCCGATGCCGGCCGCCCCGAGGATGAACCCGCCGGCGAGGCCGGCGCGCTCCTCCGGCAGCGCGGCGTAGGTCATACCGAGGATCGCCGGCCACATCAGCGCCCCGCCGATCCCCATCAACACGCGCATCGCGATCAGCCAGGCCTCGCTCTGCGCGGCGCCGCCCAGCACCGAGAAGGTGGCGAAGATCGCGGTGCCGATGAAGAAGGCCCGTCGGCGCCCGAACAGGTCGGCGAGCCGGCCGCCGGTGACGATCAGCACGCCGAACGTGAGGGCGTAGGCGTTCACCACCCACTGGGCGGTCGTGACGCTGGTCTTGAAGTCGTGCTCGATCTGGGGGATCGCTACGTTGATCGCGGAGAAGTCGTTGGCGATCACGAAGACCGCAATCCCCATCGCGATCAGGGCGAGCCAGGTCCCTCGGTCGATCGGCTTCATGCCGGGCCGCAGTCTTGCATTTGACACCGCGCCCGCTGGGGTGATCCAATCGCGCCGCGCCCGCGCAGGGACCCACCAGCGGCGGGACGCCGCGCTTATGGGGAGAGAAGCCGCCAATCACCCGCTGTCCGCGCCGCTGCCGTTCGCGGGGCTGGTGCTCTGCGTGATCGCGGGCTTCCTCGCCCTCGACCACTTCGCGACGGCTGGCGAGCAGCTGCTGCTCGGCGCCGCGACCTGGGCGATCCTGATCGCCTCCTGCGCCCCGCTCTCGCGCGAGGACCGCGCCCGGGCGCTGCTGGTCGTCCTGGTGGCGACCTGCGCCGAGGTGCTCGGCTCGATCGTGCTGGGCGCCTACACCTACCGGCTCGAGAACCTGCCCGCCTTCGTCCCGCCCGGCCACGGGCTGGTCTACCTGGCGGGGCTGAGCATCAGCCGGTCGGGCCCGGTCCGGCGGCATCCCCGCGCCTTCGTCGGCGCCGTGATCGCGGCGGTCGCCGGCTGGGGCGCCGCCGGCCTGGTGCTGCTCGGGCGCACCGATGAGCTCGGCGCCATCACCGGCGCCCTGCTCGTCTACGTCCTGCTGCGCGGCCGGACGCCGACCCTGTACGCGGGCGTCTTCCTGATGGTCGCCTTCCTCGAGCTCTACGGGACGTCGATCGGGGCCTGGCACTGGGCATCCACCACTCCAGGCACGCCACTCGGCGAGGGCAATCCGCCGAGCGGCATCGCCAGCGTCTACGTGCTCTTCGACATCGCTGCGATCGCCCTGGCTCCACGGCTACTCGGCCTGCTGGACCGGCTGCCCCGGCTGGCGGCCCAGCACCGAGGCCGCGGCGGCGCCCCGCAGCTTCGGCACGCGTTCGAGCTCGACGGCTAGCCGCGCCGCGCGCAGCGCGGGCAGTTGAGCGCTGTAAGTGCGATGTGAAACGAACACCGGGGCCGCGGCGGGTGGCCGTGGCCCCGGTGCCAAGGACACTTACTGAGCCATGCCAGTCATTGTCGCCTGCACCGCGCCGCCCGGCGTGGCGGACACGTCGAGGGTCGACGTATACGTCTCGTCCCCCGCGTTGCTGTTGGGTGCGAACTTCACGGTGACCGTGCAGCCCCTCCCGAAGGCAAGGCAACCGTGCAGGTGTTCCCGGTAATCGAAAAGCCGGGTGGTCCGCCGATCTCAGGGTTGTGCACTTCGGTGATCGAGGCTGCGGGAACTCCGCTCGCCGCAGTTCCAGTGTTGGTGACGGTGAAGTCCCTCGGAGCTCGGAGGCCAGTCCGCCGTGCTGCGCAGCTCCCGAAGTCCTGCGTGGCGGGTGTAAGGGTCAGTGCCCCCGTCCCAGTCGCAGTCCCGGTGCCAGTGCCGCTCCCGGGGGTGCCAGGCTGCGGGTTAGGCACGCACTTCTTCTTCTTCTTGCCGTTCTTCTTCTTGATGACGACTTGTGCGTCCCGGCCGGGCACTTCTTCTTCTTCTTCTTGGCCGCGGTGGCGCATCGCTGCGCCGGCCACGGCCATCGTCGTCAGCCCCGTCACGAGACCGCGACAGCGTCGCGGTCAGGATCAAGACGATTCGTCGCGTCTCTCATGCAGATCGTCTCCTCCCCATCGGCAGGCGCTCCAAGGTCGCCCCTAGCGCCGGCCGATTAGCAGTTGACCGTCCGACCCTATACCAGTCGGGGGTCTCGCGCAACCCCGGAAGCGCCTGAGCTAGCCGAGGACCGTCTCGCGCGTGCCGAGCGAGGCGAGGACCTTCTCGGCGACGGCCTCGCCGGTGAAGCCGACCTCCTCGCGGAGCAGCGCCGGCTTGCCGTGGGTCACGTAGCGGTCGGGAAGGCCGACCCGCATGACGCGGGCCCGCTCGCGAGCCGTCGGCGAAGGCGTCCTCGACGTGCTCGAGCACGCCGGAGCCGAAGCCGCCCGCCAGCACGTTCTCCTCGATCGTCACCAGCAGGTCGTGCTCGGC
Source organism: uncultured Solirubrobacterales bacterium (assembly GCA_963725475.1). Taxonomy (GTDB): domain Bacteria; phylum Actinomycetota; class Thermoleophilia; order Solirubrobacterales; family 70-9; genus DASUPK01. The sequence goes on from CAVRYR010000006.1 coordinate 89,690, forward strand.
CGCCAGCTTCTCGATCAGCTCGCCGTCGAGCGGCTTGGCGAAGCGGGCGTCGGCGACCGTCGGCTCGAGCCCGTTCTCGCGCAGGATCTCCGCGGCGCGAAGGCCGACCTGGACGCCGTATCCGTAGCCGAGCAGCGCGACCCGCTCGCCGGGCAGCAGGAACTCGCCCTTGCCGATCTCGATCTCCTTCGGCGCGTCCGGCATCGGCGCGCCCTCGGCGGCGCCGCGCGGGTAGCGGAAGGCGATCGGCCCGTCGTCGTAGGCGAGCGCGGTGCGCAGCATGTGGACGAGCATCGCCTCGTCCCGCGGCGCCATCACGACGACGTTGGGCAGCTGGCGGAAGTAGGAGATGTCGATGAAGCCGTGGTGGGTCGGGCCGTCGTCGCCGACGAGACCCGCCCGGTCCATGGCGAAGACCACGTTCAGCTTCTGCAGGCAGACGTCGTGGACCAACTGGTCGAAGGCCCTCTGCAGGAAGGTCGAGTAGATCGCGCAGACGGGCTTCGCTCCCTGGAGGGCGAGCCCGGAGGCGAACAGGACGGCGTCCTGCTCGGCGATGCCGACGTCGTAGTACTGCTCGGGCAGCGCCTCGCAGAGCTTGTTGAGCCCCGTCCCCCCCGCCATCGCCGCGGTGATGCCGATCACGCGTGGGTCGCGCCGCGCCTCCTCGACCAGGGCGTCGGCGAAGACGGCGGTGTACTGCGGCGGCGCCTTGGGCGGCGGCTTCTCGAGCTTCTCGATCTTCTCCGGGGAATCGCTCTCGCTGACCGGAACCGGCTTGGGTTCCTTCTTCGGAGCGGGCCTGCGATCAACGATGGACCCCGGCTTGGCCGCGTGCCACTTCTCCATCCCCTCGAGGCCGCCCTCCTCGGCGGGCTCGAAGCCCTTGCCCTTGACGGTGTGGATGTGGACGACGACGGGGCGGTCGGCCTCGAGCGCCTTACGCAGCGCGAGGCGCAGCGCGGCGACGTCGTGGCCGTCGATCACGCCCATGTAGGCGAGGTCGAGCTCCTCGAAGAAGAGGCCGGGCGCCCAGTAGGCCTTGATCGCCGCCTTCACCTCGGGGCCGAGCCGCTCGATGCGGCGGCCGAGGCCGAGCGGCAGCTGGGTGAGGCGCTCCTCGGTCGAGGAGCGCGCCTGGTAGAGGCGCGGGTTGAGGCGGACGCGCTGGAAGTAGCGGGAGATCGCCCCGACGTTCGGCGAGATCGACATGCCGTTGTCGTTGAGGACGATCACCATCGGCGTCTGCAGGCCGCCCGCGTGATGGAGGGCCTCGTAGGCGACGCCCCCGGTGAGGGCGCCGTCGCCGATCACGGCGACGACCTTGCCGTCTTCGCCGATCCCCTTGCGCATCGCCTCCTTCAGCCCGACCGCGTAGCCGATCGAGGTCGAGGCGTGCCCGGCGCCCATGATGTCGTGCTCGGATTCGAACACCGAGCAGAACGGCGCGAGCCCCTTGTACTGGCGGATCGTGTCGAGCCGGTCCCGGCGCCCGGTCAGCACCTTGTGCGGATAGGCCTGGTGCCCGACGTCCCAGAGGATCTTGTCGCGCGGCGAGTCGAGCAGGCTGTGCAGCGCCACGGCGAGCTCGCAGGTGCCGAGGTTGGCGCCGAAGTGGCCGCCGATCTCCCCGATCACGTCGATGATCAGCTCGCGCACCTCCTGAGCGACCTGCTGGAGCTGGTCGTCGGAGAGCTCGGTCAGGTCGGCGGGCGACTCAATCGAGTCGAGCAGCCGCGCCTCGACAGGCTTGCCGTCGTTTGTGTCCTTCGTCATCAGGTGTGTCGGGTGTGGATGAAGTCGGTTATCCGGGCGAGGTCGTCGGTCTTGGCGTTGGTCTCGGCGAGCGCTTCCCGGGCCTTGCGGTGCGACAGGGAGGCTAGCTCGCGGGCCTGTTCGAGGCCATATGCGCTCACGTAGGTGAGCTTGCCGTGCCTCTCGTCGCTGCCGCTCGGCTTGCCGAGCTCCTCATCCGATCCCGTCACGTCGAGGATGTCGTCGACGATCTGGAACAGGACGCCGAGCTCATCGGCGAAACGGCGGTAAGGGATTGTCTCACCTTCCGGAACATCACCCAATCTCAATACGACGCCCACGCTCGAGGCGATCAGCCGGCCGGTCTTCAGCGAATGCATCTCGCGCAGGCGGTCCGGATCGACTCGCCCCCCCTCGCCCGGGTGCCCCTGATCGAACTCGGTCACGTCCACGTACTGGCCGCCGACCATCCCCCCCACGCCGGTGGCCGAGACCAGCTCCCGGAGGGCGGCGAGCACCGCCGCCGGATCCCCCTCCTGCCGCCCGCTGAACAGGCGCATCGCCTCGGCGAAGAGCCCGTCGCCCGCCAGGATCGCCACGTTCTCCCCGAACTTGACGTGCGAGGTGGGCATCCCGCGGCGGAGCTCGTCGTCGTCCATCGCGGGCAGGTCGTCGTGGATCAGGGAGTAGGTATGGATCAGCTCGATCGCGGCCGCCGCGGGCAGGACGCGCTCGGGGTCGAGGCCGACCGCGCGCGCCGTCGCCAGAGCCAGCACCGGCCGGATCCGCTTGCCCCCCGCGAGCAGCGAGTAGCGCATCGCCTCGTCGAGGCCGGTCGTCGCGGACGCCTGCGAGAAGCGCAGGTCCTCCAGATACCGCTCGACCATCTCGCGAAGGTCGTCGGGGTACTCGCTCATGGGCGGCTCACTCCTCGGGGGAGCCGGAGGCGCCGCGCAGCGCCCCCTCCACGGCCCGCCCCGCCTGCGAGGCGAGCTCGGAGGCCTCGCGGACCAGCTGGGCGGCGTGCTCGTCGTCGACGTCGCCCTCGAGCTGCGTGGCGAGCTGCTCCAGCCTCGCCGTGATGCGCTCGAGCTCCTCGGCGCCGCCACCGGTGGATTCGCCGGCCTCCATCGGCGCGATGCTAGCTGGCGATCAGATCGGGGACGTCCGCGATCGAGTCGACCGTGGCGGTGGGTTGGATCCCCGTCTCCTCGACCAGATCCTCCCGGTACTTGCCGGTCCGGACCAGGATCCCGGCGAGCCCTGCCTCCATAGCGCCGCCGACGTCGGCCTCGACGTCGTCGCCGACCATCGCGGCCCGCTCGGCCGCGAACGCCGAGGTCGCCGAGGGCGAGCTCGAAGAAGGCCGGTCGAGGGTTTGCCGATCACCTCCGCCTCGCGTCCCGTGGCGTACTCGAGCGCGGAGACGAAGGGCCCGGCGTCGAGCGAGAGCCCCTCGGCGGTCTCCCAGTACCGGTTCCTCTGCAGGGCGACCAGCGCGGCGCCGTCCATGAGGCGGCGGAAGGCCCGGTTGAGGACCTCGTAGTCCCAGGCATCGCCGAGGTCGCCGACGATCACCGCGTCGACGGAGTCGCCGTGTTCCTCGAGCCCCTCGAGATCCTCGAGGAGCTCGTCGAGGACGACCAGCGCCACGGACTTCTAGCCGGCCTCGGCGCAGCGGCGCTTCGCCAGCGTCGCCGGGGTGATCAGCTCGGAGGGGTCGGCCTCGATGCCGAGCCGCTCGAGGCGCTCCAGGATCGACCGCCGCGGGCGCATGGTCGTGTTGGTGACCAGGCGGATCGGGATGCCCCCGCTCGCGCAAGCTCGGCGAGCGCCTCCGCGGCGCCCGGCACCGCCTCGTCCTGCACGTAGACGACCCCGCTGAGGTCGAGGAGGAGGCCCTCGACGCCCTCGAGGGGCGGCCATCAGCCGGCGGCGCCCCGCTCCGCCAGGGCCGCGCCGAGGATCCCGTTGACGAAGCCGGGAGCGTCGGCGCCGCAGTACTCCTTGCTGAGCTCTACCGCCTCGTCGATCGCCACCTCGACCGGCACGTCGTCGCGGTGGAGCGCCTCGTACAGGGCTGTGCGCATGATGTTGCGCTCGAGCGGCGCGATCCGCTCCAGCGCCCAGCCCTTCGAGTGGCGGGCGATCAGGTCGTCGAGCTCAGCCTGGTTGGCCTCGACCTCCTCGGCGAGCTCGCGGGTGAACGGCTTGGCGCCCTCGAGCAGCTCCTCCACCGGGCGCCCGGTGATGTCGTGCTGGTAGAGGGCGAAGACCGCGTCTCGCCGTTGATCGGACCGCCTCATGAACCGGAGACTACGCCCGGCTGACGTACTCGCCGCTGCGCGTGTCCACCCGGACCCTCTCCCCCTCCTCGATGAAGAGGGGCACCTGAACGATCTCGCCGGTCTCCAGAGTCGCCGGCTTGGTGCCGCCGCCGGAGGCGGTGTCGCCCTTCAGGCCGGGGTCGGTCTTGGTGACCGCGAGATCGACGGCGCTGGGCGGCGAGGCACCGGCGGGGCGCTCGTCGACGAAGAGCAGATCCACGTCCGAGTTCGGCGGAACCCACCGCAGCGCGTCCCCTACCACCGACTTCGGGATCTCGACCTGGTCGTAGCTCTGGTTGTCCATGAAGACAGCCGAGTCGCCCGAGTCGTAGAGGAACTGCATCTTGCGGCTCTCGGTCCGGACCGGCCGGAACTTCTCGCCGGCCTTGAAGGTCTTATCGATCACGGCGCCGTCGTCGACCCGCTTCAGCTTCGAGCGCACGAAGGCGCCGCCCTTGCCGGGCTTGACGTGCTGGAACTCGACGATCCGGAAGATCGTGCCGTCGACCTCGATATGGGTCCCGTTCTTGAACTGGTTCGTCGAGATCACGAACGGGGAAGGCTAGCCGCCGCGCCGTGGGCTCGGCTATTGGGCGGGGACAGCCGAACTCCCGCTTCACCCTTATCGGGCGATGCGCAGACCGCAGCCGCCGGACTACGTTTCCGACCGTGGCCGCTGACTGGCGATCCACCTGGTGGTTCGCGTGATCCGGGCGAACGAGCTGAGCTAGGTCGACGTGCCCGAGGCGCCAACCTCCCCCGATCCCGAGTCCACGCTCCGCAGCAGGGCGTTCGTAGCCGTGCTCCTCCTCGCCTCCGTGGTCGGCGTGATCGCCTCCTTGGCGGCGTGGTGCTTCCTGGAGTTGATCTTCTACATGCAGAGGTGGGTGTTCACCGACATCCCCAAGGATCTCGGCTTCGATCACGGCCCCCCGCTCTGGTGGTACCTGCCGGTGCTCGCCTTTGCCGGATTGGTGACCGCCTTCGCGATCGCGCGCCTTCCGGGCCGCGGGGGCCACGTTCCCGCCGAGGGGCTCGCCGCCTCCCCCACCCAGCCGGTCGACCTTCCGGGCGTGCTGCTCGCGGCAATCGCCTCGATCGGCCTCGGCCTCGTGGTCGGGCCGGAGGCGCCCCTGATCGCGCTGGGCGGCGGTCTCGGGTTTCTCATGGTCAGATCGATCCGCCCGGACGCGCCAGCGCAGTTGGGCATCCTGCTCGCCAGTTCAGGCACCTTCGCTGCGGTCTCGTTCCTGTTCGGATCGCCGATCATCGCGGCCGTGATCCTGATCGAGGCGGCGGGGCTGGGAGGGTCCCGTATGCCGCTGGTCCTGATTCCGGGCCTCCTCGCCGCCGGGATTGGGTCGCTGGTCTCGATCGGAATGGGAGCCGTGACCGGGCTCAGCACCGCCGACATCTCGCTCAGCCCCCTGCACCTGCCCGCCTTTGCGCGACCTGATTTCGTCGACTTCCTCTGGACGATCCCGTTCGCGGCGGCGATCGCCGTGGTCACCTTCGCGATCTTCCGCCTTGCCCGAGAGGCCCAGCGCATCGCGACGCCGCGACCCTTCATCCTCCTCCCGCTGGCCGGATTGCTCGTCGCCGGCCTCGGCATCGCCTTCTCCCAGACGACCGACCACGGCGTCAACCAGGTTCTGTTCTCGGGTCAGGACGCGCTCGGGCCGCTCGTCGCCAACCCGGGCGCCTGGTCCCTGTCGGCGCTCGCGCTGCTGATCGCGTTCAAGGGCCTCGCCTACGGTGTCTCCCTCGGCACCTTCCGCGGCGGCCCGACCTTCCCGGCGATGTTCCTCGGCGCGGCGGCCGGCCTGATGGCGGCCCAGCTGCCCGGATTCGAGCTGACACCCGCGGTCGCCGTGGGCATTGGCGCATCCGTCGTTGCGGTGCTGCGATTGCCGCTGGCAGCCGTTGTCCTGGCCACGGTCTTCACGGTCAGCGCAGGCGTCGGTTCGGGGCCCCTGGTCATAGTCGGGGTGGTGGTGGCTTACCTGACCGTGCAGGCTCTCCCCGGCCCTGACGGCTCCGCGAAGTCACCGCAGGATGGAACCAGCAGTGCCGGAAAGTCAGAGCCGGCGGCGATACCGAACGGTTGACCGGCGACCGTTCCTCCTGGGGCACGGATGGAGTGCGGGCGCATTCCGAGCTTCATTTCACCCGTTATGGGTGAGGTCCGGGCATTGTGCGAGCGCCATGGTTGGGTTTCATGATCGAGGATGCTTCCGCCAGCGCCGATGAGGCGGCCTCGATGAGGTCCCCATGCTGCGCCCCGGACGCGCAACACGAGGGGCCGGCCGAGCCGGCCGTGGCGATCACGCCCAGGTCCGAGGCCGGTGAGCCCGACAGCATGGTTTTCCTCGGGGACGGCTCCTTCCTGATGGGTAGCGATGACCGGTGGGCCTACCCTGCCGACGGCGAGGGCCCTGCCCGCGAGGTCTCGCTCGACTCGTTCCGGATCGACCCGGTGGCCGTCACGAACGAGGCGTTCGCCTCGTTCGTCGAGGCGACCGGATACGGGACCGAGGCCGAGCGATTCGGCTGGTCATTCGTCTTCGCCGGGCTCCTGCCCGACGACTTCCCGCCCACCCAGGCGGTGATCGAGGCCCCGTGGTGGCGCAAAGTCGAGGGAGCGGACTGGCGACACCCCGAGGGCCCGCAGTCATCGCTCGACGGCCGCCTCGATCACCCGGCCTTACATGTCTCCTGGAACGACGCCCAGGCGTACTGCACCTGGGCGGGAAGGCGCCTGCCCACCGAAGCCGAGTGGGAGTATCGCGGCCCGCGGGGGGCTGCGACGGCAAGGCCTTCCCCTGGGGGGACGACCGCGAGCCGGGCGGCGAGCACCTGATGAACGTCTGGCAGGGAGCCTTCCCGACCAGGAACACCGAGGCCGACGGCTACTACGGGACTTGCCCCGTCGACGCCTTCCCTCCCAACGCCTATGGGCTGCACAACGTGACCGGCAACGTCTGGGAATGGGCCGCAGACTGGTTCGATCCAGAATTCCGCCGGCAAGACCGGAGCCACGATCCTCGCGGTCCTTCGACAGGCACTCTCAAGATCCAGAAGGGCGGCTCATACCTCTGCCACGACTCCTACTGCCGGCGCTACAGGGTGGCCGCCCGGCAGGGCAACTCACCGGACAGCTCGACCGGCAACACCGGCTTTCGCTGCGCCCGCGACGGCTGAGCGGACCCGGTCGTGCCGCGGGCGGTCGGTAGCCGGGGAGCCGGGCGCTGACCCGGGGAGCGCTCTCGAGCAGCCTCTTCCGCGGCGGAGCGCGAAATGCCGGGCGGTTGCGGGTCAATCCTCCTGCCCACCGGCCGGCCGATCAAACGCCTGCATGACTCCGCCGATTGCGAAGCAGAGCGCACCCGTCAGGGTGCCCCAGTTGGCGATGTCGACATTGACCGCGTTCATGGTCTCGGGTCGTGTGAAGGCCGCGAGCGCCGAGATCATGAACAGGATCGAGCCGATCTGGTTGATCGCGACGATCGCCCAGCCGAGATCGCGCCGCCTGAGGCAGGGGCGAGTCCGGTGGCAGACCTCGGCCATCGCCAGGTGTCCGGAGATCAGGAACAAGACACATCCGGCGACCTCGGGCCTCCAGATCAGCCGATTGACTCCATGGGTGCTGAGGCCGTCGATGAACGAGTCGAGCAGGCTGATGCCGAATGCGAGCGTCCCGGCGAAGAGGACGAAGGTGCTCAGCCAATCGATTCGTGTGGGCTCATACGACCACCAGCGCCACGGCTCCGCGGCAAGCGCGCCCTCGGTATCCACGGTCCGTGGTGCGTTGATTGCCCCGAGCAGCGAGGCGTACGCCCCCGTGCTGAAGAAGACCCCGCCGACGAGGTAGATCGACCCGGCTGAGGCCGCATCGCCGGAGCCGAGCTGCGCCACGGCTGCCCCCAGGGCGAACAGTGAGCCACCGACGGTGAAGGCCCCCGCTGCCACCCAATTGATCCGGCGCAACCGCCGGACGAGGGCCGCCGAGGCAAGCAGGGCCTTCCCCTCTCCCTCCCCGCCGGCCCTGAGGGCAATCGTGCCGCGCTTACGCGCGCGCCGGGACTCCCAGACCACATCCCCCTCGCCGGCGAGGCGCCATCTGACCCGACTCGTAAACGGACCTGGGCCCTTGCCCTCGGCCAGCTTCCATGCGGAGGGAGCTCGCACGAAACCGCGATCCTGGGCTTCTCTCATCTGAGTCGATCAGCGGTTCGAGCAGGTCTCCCGATCGGGCCTCCCATCAGGGATCATCGGGCTCCCCCTCTATCTGCGGATCAGCCACTCTCTTCGGCCATCTTCTGCTGAGCGTCCGCGAGCGCATTCTTCACGGCCTGGACGTGGCGCCCTTCGGCCTCCCCTTTCACCTGCTTGACGGTGCGGGTCACGGCAGCCTCGATCTTCTCGGCCTCCGACTTCGAGTACACGACGATCAGGCCGGCGCCGCCGAGTGGGATCGTCTCGCCCGCCTGCTCCCCGATCTTGTCGGCGGCCTTGTGATGCACGAGCTCGCCGGCCCCGGCGCCCAGAGCCGCGCCGATCGCGGTCGACAGCAGCAGGGGTGGTGCGACCAGCCCGACCGCCAACCCGACGGCGCCCAGGCCCGCCGCACCCTCGCGAACGATGTGATCCGTCTCCTCGACCGAGAGGTTCCCCTCGAGGTCCTTTGCGACCAGCGCCATTCCCTGCAGGTGGGCGCCGCTCTCGTGGACCACCCGATAGTCCTCCTCGGCCGCGTCCTTCGACATGTAGCCGCCGATCAGGACGTCGATCGTGTCATGGAGTTTCATCGGAACCTCATCGCTCCGGTTGAGGGTCAGGCCGAGAGGGCGTGCGCGGTGTGCCCGTGGTGGTGGGCCGTGTGCAGCTCATGCGCCTCCTCCTTCGAGGGCTGAGGCTTGATCTCGAACGTGACCTTCTCGATCGTCCCGGTGAACTCGAACGGCTTGCGGTCCTCGTACGCCTGGTCGACCACACCGCCGTTGTCCCGCCCGATGTCCATGCCCGCGTAGCCGGAGAAGCGGATCGGGACCGTGTGATCCATGCGGCCCTTGCCCACTGCCTTGTCGCCGATGAAGAGCGTCACCTCGCCCCCGGTGGCCGGCTTGGCCTCATCGGCGGCGAACTCCATCCGCACCGACACCTCGCCCTCGGGCAGCTCCTCCTCGGCCACCTGGCGGAAGACGAAGACGCCCATCATCGAGTAGGTGTGGGTGAGCTTGTCCTTGTCGACGAAGAACGAGAACCCGCCCAGGTGGTCGGCCTCGGCGACGATCACTCCCTCGGCACCTCCCTTGGGAATCACCAGGTCCGCGCTGATCGAGTAGGAGTGGTTGTAGATCCTCGGGATCATGCCCGAGAGGACGTTCTGGACGTCGCCGCGGAACTCGTACTTGGCGACCTCCGGCAGCGGCGGCACGATGCCGAAGAACGAGGTCAGGGCGGACAACAGAGGCGTCACGTTGTACTTCTCGGCCTCCTCCCAAAAGAGCTCCTTCAGCTCCTTCACCTTGTCGGGGTTGTCCGCGGCCAGGTCGTTGGCCTGCGAGAAGTCGTCGGGCAGGTAGTAGAGCTCGACCGGGTCCTGGTCGGGGTCCCAGGTGCCCGGCGTGTACGGCTTCAGGGCCTCCGGGGTGATCACCCAGGGGATGCGCTCGGTCCTCATTGCCAGCCACCAGCCGTCCTTGTACATCGCCCGGTTGCCGATCGTCTCGAAGTACTGCTGGGTGTGTCGCTCGGGGGCGTCGGCATCGGTGAACGAGTCGGCGAACGTCTCGCCGTGCATCGGCTGCTGCTCGATCCCGTCGATATGGGTCGGCATCGGGACCCCGGTGATGTCGAGGATCGTGGGGCCGATGTCGATCACGTGGGTGAAGTGGCTTCGGAGCGCTCCGCTCTCTCGGACCCTCTCGGGCCAGTGAACGACCAGCGGGTTGCGGGTGCCACCGAGGTGAGAGCCGACCTGCTTACCCCACTTGAAGGGCGTGTTGCCCGCCCATGCCCAGGCCGCCGAGTAGTGGGGCGCCATCATCTGGTTTCCCCATGCCTCGACCCCGCCATAGCGCTCGGAGAGCTGCAGCTGCATCTCGTCGGTCAGCGGGATCCCGTTCTGCATGGTCAGCTCGTTGAAGGAGCCGGTGATCGTGCCCTCCATGCTGGCGCCGTTGTCGCCCCAGATCCAGAAGACGAGCGTGTTCTCGAGCTCGCCCAGCTCGTCGATCGCGCCGAGCACCCGGCCGACGTTGTGGTCGGCGTTCTCCGAGTAGCCGGCGTACACCTCCATCTGGCGCGCGTAGAACGCCTTCAGCTTGTCCGGCACGTCTTCCCAGGCCGGGAACGCATCGTCCCGTTCGGTGAGCTCCGCGTCCGGAGGGATGACCCCGAGCTCCTTCTGCCTCGCGAAGGTCTCCTCGCGCAGCTTGTCCCAGCCTTGGTCGAACTTTCCCTCGTACTTCGCCGCCCATTCCTCGGCCACGTGATGTGGCGCATGGCTGCAACCGGTGGAGAAGTAGGTGAAGAACGGCTTGGTGGCGTCCTGCGCCCGGATCGCGTGCAGCCATTCGATCGTCTTGTCCGCCATGTCGTCGGGCAGGTAGTAGGGGTCCTCCCCGTCGTAGTACGCGTCGGGAGTGCCGATGATCTTCTGGTTCTCTGCCAGACATGGATCCCACTGGCCCGAGCCCCCGCCCAGGAAGCCGTAGAAGTAGTCGAACCCCCAACCTGTGGGCCAGCGATTGAATGGCCCGGCCGGGCCCTGCTGGCCGTCCGGCGTCAGGTGCCACTTGCCGAACGCGGCTGTGCTGTACCCGTTGTCGCGGAGGATCCTCGGGAACGGTACGCAGTCGTCCGGGACGAAAGCGGTATAGCCGGGGAACCCGGTCGAGAATTCACCTACCGAGCCGAACCCCACCGCGTGGCTGTTGCGGCCGGTGAGCAGCGCCGCTCGCGTGGGTGAGCAGAGCGCTGGGACGTGGAAGCGGTTGTAGCGGACACCCTCAGCCGCCATCCGCGAGTAGTTGGGCGTGTCGATCGGGCCGCCGAAAGTCGCGGGATTGCCGAAGCCCGCGTCGTCGATCAGCACAACGAGGACGTTGGGAGCTCCATCGGGAGCCTCAACGTGGCCGATCGCTTCCCAGTCCGGCTGCGATCCGTCGAGCGTCCGCTGCGTCACACCGCCGAAGGGCGGCATGCGGATCGGGAGCTTGCTTCGATCAGGCTGGCTCATCGACTTCCTCCAAACACTGCTGGCGGGGGGGCGAATCCAACACCCGGACCGAGTCGGGCACATCACCCGATGGGGGTGAAACCTCTTGAGCGTCTCGGATTTCACCCGATCGTGATGACGACGGGACCCGCCCGGTCAGATTGGATCCCGGGCGAGTCGAGGGCAATCTTGGAGACTGCGACGACCGTGAACAAAGAGCTCGATAGCGGCCTCAAAGTCGCCGAGGCGGGGAGCTGGCTGACGACGGACGCGCCCCAGGACTCGATCCCCGAGAACGCGATGAACCCGATCGCCGCAATGCGACTGGTCACCAATGAGCTCGCGGTGGAGGGAATCCCGGAGCGCAACCTGGCCACCTTCGTCACCACCTGGATGGAGCCGGAGGCCCGCGTGGTGATCGACGAGAACCTGCATCGGAACTTCATTGACCACGCCGAGTACCCGATGACCGCCGAGATCGAGCAGCGCTGCATCAAGATGCTCGCGGAGGTCTTCCACGCCCCCGGAGAGACGACCGGCGCTCGCACGCAGGGGTCGTCTGAGGCGATCATGCTCGGCGCCCTTTCGCTGAAGTGGAAGTGGCGAAAGCGACGAGAGGCTGCCGGCAAGCCCACCGACAAGCCGAACCTGGTCTTCGGCGGCGACGTGCACGTGGTCTGGGAGAAGTTCTGCCGTTACTTCGACGTCGAGCCGCGGATCGTTCCCCTGCAGCCCGGCAAGTACACGGTCGGACCCGAGGATGTCGAGCCTCACCTGGACGAGAATACGATCGGCGTCGCGGCCGTAATTGGGACCACGTTCACGGGTCATGCGGATGACGTCGTCGGAATCAACGAGCTGCTTGTCACCTACCGCGACGACAAGGGGCTGGACATCCCCCTGCACATCGATGGCGCCAGCGGCGCCTTCGTCTGGCCGTTCCTCTACCCGGACTCCAAGTGGGACTTCAGGCTCGAGCAGGTGCGCTCGATCAACGCGTCCGGGCACAAGTTCGGCCTGGTGTACCCGGGAATCGGCTGGCTGATCTTCCGCGAGAAATCCGATCTGGCCGAGGACCTCGTCTTCTACGAGAACTACCTCGGCAAGACCGACGCGACCTTCACCCTCAACTTCTCGACCGGCTCGGCGATGGTGCTCGCCCAGTACTACAACTTCGTCCGCTTCGGCAAGGCCGGCTACCGGCTGATCATGGAGATCATGCAGAAGAACGCCGAGGCGCTCGCCGCCGACATCGCCGGCATCGGCCCGTTTCAGATCATCGGCGAGGGTGAGGAGACACTTCCGCTGGTGGCCTTCAACCTCGCGGGCGAGCAGCCGTACGACGAGTTCGACATCGCCTTCCAGCTCTCGGCTGAGCGGGGCTGGATGGTGCCCGCCTACACCATGCCCCCGAACGCGCAGGACGTGAAGATGATGCGCGCGCTGGTCAAGGTCAACCTGAGCCGCTCACTCGTGGACCGGCTGGTGGAGGACATCGCCGGGGCGGTCAAGACCCTGGAAGAAAAGGGCCCGGTCTCCCCAGCCGAGCGCGCGAAGGTCAAGACCAGCGTCAGCCACTGAACGAACCCCGGGACGCGACTATTCCCGGCGCACCTAGTTCAACTCGTTCGCCCTGACCACACGGACCACCAGGACGATCGCCAGGATCACCAGCGCGATCAACAGGACGATCCCAAGGACCGGACCGACGAAGAAGAAGGCGGCCAGGACGCCGAGAAACGCCAAGATCGCGCCGAGTGCAACTGGAATGCCGATCAGGTCGGAATCACCACGCACAAGGCCAACCTAGTCTTGGGGGTGGGGTCTACGCATCAGCTGGAACCCAGCAGCTTCGCCTTCTCGCGCTCGAACTCCTCGTCCGAGAGCACGTTCTGCTCATGCAGCTCACCAAGCTGCTTGAGCTGTTCCATCACCTCGGGGGTCAGTCCGCCCGCCGGGGCGGGCTCGGCGGCCTGGCCCGGCTCGCCCGGCCCAGCCTGCTGTGAGGCTGCGGTCTCCTCTTCCTGCTGGGCCTGCTTGGCGTCATGGTGCTTCTTGGCGGCCACTGCAGCCCCGCCGAGCGCGGCGGCGCGTCGTCTCCGCTGGCGTCTGTCTCGTCCTAGTGGCATCTTCAAATTCCTCCTTGATCCTCGATTGCCCCGCTCTCGATCGTTTTGGCCGTCGAGTCCGCAGGCTGGCGGATAGAGGCGCCGGCCGCATCACCCGGTTGGGGTGAGATCTGGCTGCGTTCCTCCCCGCGTTCGCGTCACCACCGCCGGGGCGCCTTCCAGGGACGGCCGAACCCCACGGCGTTGAGACTCATGCCAGCGCCCGTACCGGTCGGCCAGTGGCGCCGCCGTGAGGCCGTGAAGGAGAATCGACAGTCCGACGGTCAGGTAGATCGCCAGCAGGATCGTCTGCTCGTGCGGCAGCTGAGATCCCTCGAGCACGATCACGGCGAAGACGATCGATGCGAGCCCGCGGGGACCGAACCACCCCAGGAATCCGACGGTGGGCGGGCGTGCTCGAGTCCCCACCATCGCGATGGCAACCGGCAGCATCCGCACGACGGTGAGGCTGAGGACCGCGTAGAGGGCGAGCTTCCAGTCCAGGTGACCGAGCGCGGGCCCCAGCAGGACCGCGCCGAAGATCAGGAAGGTGATGCCGTTGAGCACGCCGCCCACCTCATCGACCAGGCGATTCACCTCGGCGGGGTCGCGACCGAGAACCCCGCCGAAGACTCCTCCGGCAACGAAGGCCGCGATGAAACCGGATCCGTCGAGTCCGACGGCAAGCCCGTAGGCGAGTACCGCACCTGCGGCGGGGATCACCTGAAGCCAGGCCCCGGTGATCAGATTCCGGGGTGCGGCGAAGCGAATGATCGCCGCGACCAGCAGCCCCGCGCCCACCCCTCCGAGGATCCCGTAGCCGATCTCCTCCAGCAGAAGCGTCGAGGCGGACCGGCCGCCGGTCAGCCCGGAGTGAACATCGGCGGCCGCCACCGCGATGAACAGCAACGGCACGCAGATCCCGTCATTGAGGCCGCTCTCCACATTCAGCCCCTGCCTGATTCGCGCAGGCACTCGCGGGTTGGTGACGACCGCCTGGCCGAGTGCGGCATCGGTCGGCGCCAACACCACCCCGAGGATCACCGCCTCCTCGGCGCTGATCTGCCCGAAGATGCTCGCGGCCGCCAAGGCGCCGAGGGCAATCGTCAGAGGCAACCCGATTCCCAACAGCCGGACGGGGACGTTCGCGTCGCGTCGCAGACCTGTCAGGTTGATCCGCGAGGCATCGGAGAAGAGCACCAGCGCCAGGGTTGCCTCGGCGAGCGTTCGCACCGTCGAGCCGGAGCTCGAGAGATCGACCTCGTCGAGCACCCTCGGACCGACCAGCACGCCGATCGCGACGAACAGGATCGCCGGCGTCACTGGGGTGCCGGCGATCCGCCCGGATACGGACGCCACCGCAAGCACCGCCGCGGCCACGATCGCAAGCGACCACTCCATCGGCCTGCTCAGCCTGCTCTATGGCCGGCGTACGGGCGTTCGGTCAGGAGTCGTTGAGGCGTTCGGAAACTCCCGTGCCGTCTGCCGGCGCAGGATCTCGACGCCGACCACGGCCAGCGCGGCCAGTAGGAGGATCACGAGGACCTGCCCGAGGTTGTTGATCGTGGGAAGGAACGACAGCCAGATCAGGAAGACAAAGGCGAGAACCGCGTAGACGGCAACCGGGCGGTCGCGCAGGTACGGCGCCAGGAAGCGTCGCACCGCGACCTCGTGGCGGCCGGGCCCTGCGAGGAGGCCCCCACCGATGAACGCCAGCCCGATCACGAGTACGAACAGCGCCCGCTGGCGCAGCCCGGCGGAGATGATGTTCCAGACGGCGGAGATGGCGGGCTTGACCGCGTCGGAGCTCGCCGTCGAGTTGTCGATCGCGCTGCCGAGCAGGTGCCTCACCAGCAGGACGAGCAGCGTGGCCCCCAGGATCCCGCCCCCGGCTGCGATCAACGTCTCTCGCCGCCATCCCTTCGCCAGGTAGAGGGCGGCCAGGTACAAGAGGAGCGCCAGCAGCGGCAGCACGAAGCCGAGATTGCGCAGTGCGCTGACGAGATCCTGGAGCCCGTTCAGCTGGCTGGACTTCATCAAGACGAGCTCGCCGGGGTGCTGAACCGCCTGACGGTTGAGCAAGTTGGTGACGCGCGTCTCGAGCGAGGCGAGCGTGGGCTGGAGTTTGAGGATGTTCGCCTGGCTCGGATCCTTGAGCACCGCGGCGGCCTGTCGCTGCACTCCGGTCAGCCGCGTGTCGAGCTGGGCCAGCCGGCCCTGGAGATCGGACAGCTTGCTCTGGAGCTGGGCGGGGGCCTTCGGCTGGATGCCGTTGAGCTTCTGCTCGAGGCTCGCGACCGTCGCCTGGAGCTGGGCGGCATCCGTTTGGAGAGTCGTGAGGTTCTGTTGCACCTCGGGGCTGAGCGTGCCCGCCTGCGCCTGGGAGAGGGTCGCTTGCGTCGACTTGATCTTGCTCTGGGCCGTCGTCAGGCGCTGCTTGAGCTCAGTCGAGTACTGCTGGATGAAGCCCTGGATCTGGGAGATCGTCGCGGGGTCCACCCCGAGGCGGCTGGCAAGCTCGGCGACGAAGCTCCCGTATTCGAATGTGACGACGCCGCCCGCGCTCGAGACGAACTGGCCCTTGTTCTCGATCAGGTTGACGAACCGCTGCTGCGCGCCATTGATCGCGGTGGCAACGATGTCCTGGACTTGAGGCGAGGCGAGCGCCGTCTCCGCCACGTTTGTGGCGAGTTGTCTCGTCGCCGCCGTGACCGGAGCGGCAAGCGGCTGGGCGGGAGGCGGCAGCTTCTGCTCGATTTGGGCCTGGACGTCGACGTTGGCGTAGAGCTGGTCGACCGCAAAGATGCTGAGCTGCTCCTGGACGTCCTTGTTCTTGAGGATCTCGTTGGTGTTATTGGAGAACTGCTTGGTGTCGAGGACCTCGGTCTGAACCCAGTTCGCGATCATCGAGACGAGCAGCACCAGCGACGCGAGCACGACGAGGGACCAGACGAGGGCGCGGTGGCGATGCTTCGGCTCTCCCGCCGCCCGGTCCTCCGAGGGTCGGCTGCCTGGCTTTGTTTCTGGGGTCATCTGCTCAGTGATGTTCCGGGGTAATGGCCGATCAGCCCGAGGGCCGCGGGAGCCCGGTCATGCTGGCCGAGCTCCCGCGCTCGGTCAGGTTCTTGGGCCCGGTCCGACCTCCGACGGCTCCTCGGTGCCGAAGACGATGATTCCGTAGACGATCCAGACGCAGAGAGCGAAGATGGCCAGCTCCCAGAACGGGTGATGGTCGCCCATCGAAAACAGGGCTCCGATTGCGCCGAGGCTGCCGGCGATGATTCCGATCACCCGGCCGTAGACGTTGCCGGCCATCAGCGAGAAGCCTCCGGTCAGCTGGATCACGCCGAGGATGATCAGCACCCAGCCCATCGTGTGCAGGTTCGTGAAGACGTACCTGGTGTCATTGACATAGAAGTTCGCATCGGCAAGTGCGCCGATGCCGTAGATGATGTTCAGGGTCCCCACGATCAGCAGCAAGATGGCGACGAATACGACGCGACCTGCACCTCTCATTTAGGCATTTCCTCCTTTTCGCCGGCCGCCGCCGTCGGCGGCCGTATCAGAGGCCAGCGCATCGAGACTCGCGCGCCTCGGCTGGCAAGATCTCAGCGGAGCTTCGCCCCTGCATCCCCCGATCCGGGTGATATTTCCGTTCCGGCAACACCAGCGCGAGATCATCCGATCAGGGTGATGGGGAGAACCCGAAGAGCGTGCATGCTTTCGACCACGATCCCGAACTTACGACGGAGGAAGAATTGACCGGAAAGGCCGATTTCACAGATGAGGAATGGAAGACCGTGCTCGAGGGGCCGCCCAGCGCCGGCCTGCTGGTGATCACCGCCGATCGCGGTGGGTCGATACGGGAGAGCTTCTCGATGGCAAAGGCCTACACAGAGGCCCGCAAGGAGCACGGCGAAAGCGAGCTGCTCGACGAGATCGCCTCGGCGAAGCCGGAGGTGGACCACACTCGCTACAAGACTCCGGAGGAGCTCAAGCAGGCCTGCCTCAAGCACGTCACCGACGCCGTGGCGCTGCTCCAGTCGAAGGCCACCGCCGAAGAGGTCGATGAATACAAGAAGTTCATCCTCGGGCTGGCGCAGCGGGTCGCAGAGGCCCGCAAGGAGGGGTTCATGGGCCTGAGCGGCGAGCGGGTAAGCGAGGATGAGCGGCAGGCGATCGGAGAGATCAGCGGAGCCCTCGGCTGAGGCGATTTCACCCTGTTTGAGTGATGCGGTTGCGGTGACGGTGCGGTTGCATCGGAAGTCCGCAGGATTCGGAATGAAAGGAAGATCATGCCCTTGGTTAGGAGAAGGCCGCTGTTGAGGGCCGCGATGGTGGGAGGCGCCGGTTACGCCGCCGGCAAGCGCCGCGCTCAGCGGCAGGAGGCCCAGGGGGCCGCCCCAGCTGAGCAGACGCAGGACCCGGGGGCGGCGCAGAGCGGAGGCGGAGGGATGTCGGAGATGGATCGGATCGATGCACTCAAGAAACTCGGCGAGCTGCACGACTCGGGGGTCCTGACCGACGAGCAATTCGAGGCCGAGAAGGAGAAGCTGATCTAAATGGAATTCGGACCCGTTCAGATGCTGGTTGTCGGCTTCGAGAACGGCAAGTTCTCGGGGGAGATACTCGCCGAGCTCCGCCGCCTTCGGGAGCACGACATCGTGCGACTGGTCGATCTGCTGTTCGTCACCAAGGACGAGAGCGGCGAGATCGAGGCGATCGAGCACAGCGACCTCTCCAGAGGACGAGGCCGAGGCGTTCGGGGCGCTTGCCGGTGCCCTGATCGGCATGGGAGCCGCCGGAGAGGAGGGAGCGGAGGCCGGCGCCGTGGAGGGCGCGGCCGCCGTCCAGGAGAGGGGCTCGGTCATGGATCCGGACGACGTCTGGTACGTGGCCGATGCGATCCCGCCAGGAACCTCGGCCGGCATCGCCCTGCTCGCCCATCGCTGGGCGATCCCGCTGCGGGACGCGATCGAGCGTGCCGGCGGCGATGTCCTCGTGGACACCTGGGTTCACCCCCGTGATCTCGTCGAGGCCGGCGCCGAAGCCGCCCGACAGGGCTGAACCTTCCGAGAGGAGGGTCCGGGACTGACGATGTCCCCCTCAACCGGCCAGCGGTTATCGGCGATCACGGCCTTGGTGCTGCTGGTCGCTGTTCTGATCCTGACTGCCTACGTCGTCGCGCAGAGCTTCCCCGGCAACCTGATCGTGCTCGGGTGTGTGGGCGTCGCGTTCGTGGCGGCCTGGTATGGCCTGCTGCGCCGCGGTGCGGCCCGCGTGCTCGGGCTGGTCCTCGCGCTCGCGGGCCTGGCGGCAGCGACCGTGATTCTGATCGCGAACGGCGACCACTTCGCCGAAGCCGTTCTGGTCGTCGTTGGCGTAGGCGCCACGGCAGCCTCGGCGAAGGCGGCCTTCCGGCTGCGGGTTCCCCTGCCCTCCGCACCGGCGCCCACGCACCCGGTGCTGCTCTACAACCCGAAGTCGGGTGGCGGCAAGGCCGAGCGGTTCTCCCTGGCGGATGAGGCGCGCAGCCGCGGGATCACCCCGGTGGAGTTGACGCGCGGGGCCGACCTCGAGCAGCTGGTACGGGACGCGGTCGCCGACGGTGCCGACGCTCTCGCGATGGCCGGCGGCGACGGGTCCCAGGCCGTCGTCGCCGCAATCGCCTCCGAGCTGGACCTCCCGTACGCATGCGTGCCGGCCGGCACGCGGAACCACTTCGCGCTTGACCTGGGCGTCGATCGCGACGACGTCGTCGGCGCCCTCGACGCATTCGTCGACGGCGGCGAGCGCAGGGTGGACCTGGCGGAGGTCAACGGCCAGGTCTTCGTCAACAACGTCTCGCTCGGCCTCTATGCGGAGGCCGTCGAGCGTCCCGGCTATCGCGAGGCGAAGCTGCGCACCCTGCTCGACACCGTTCCCGACGTGATCGGCCCCAATAGCGCCGGGCTCGACCTCGCCTGGACAGGGCCGGGAGGTCGCGAGCACCACTCCGGCGTGGTCCTGCTCGTCTCGAACAACCGCTACCGGCTCGGCAGGGCCGTCGGCTCCGGCACCCGTCCGCGGATCGATGACGGGCTCCTGGGGGTCACCGTTGCGTCCGCTCCGAGCGGGGACGGATCGCATGGCCGTGCGCAGCGGCCGTGGCGAGAGTGGTCGGCCCCGGAGTTCGAGGTCGACTCAAACCGTCCCGTGCCCGCCGGCGTGGACGGCGAGGCGATGACGTTCCAGCCCCCGCTTCGCTTCACGATCCGGCCCGGGGTGCTCAGGGTGCGGATCGCCCACGCCCACCCGGGCGCCTCGCCCTCCGCTGCGATTCCGGAGCGCCTCTGGGACGGCGTCCGTGCCCTGGTCGGGGTGGCTGCTGGCCGATCCCCGGCTGCCGTCGCCGCGTGAGCTGGCGGCCTCCTTCGCGTGCGCTGGAGGAGGTGAGACGCCTCGACGTCGCGGTCTACGAGGCGATCGCCGCGACGCCGACGCCCGTCCTCGACAGCGCTCTCAGCCGGCTGTCGCGGGCGGCGGACTACTCACGGCTCTCGCTTGCGAGCGCGACCGCCCTCGCCGTCGCCGGAGGGCCGGGCGGTCGCCGGGCCGCCGCCAGGGGCATGGTCGCCGTGGCCGTCACGGCGACGATCGTGAACGCGGTATTCAAGCCCCTCATGCGACGCCGCCGTCCCGACCGAGAGGCGAGGGCGATACCTCAGGGCCGGGAGGTCAGAATGCCCGGCTCGCACTCCTTCCCCTCAGGCCACTCCGCGGCCGCATTCGCCTTTGCTACCGGCGCGGGGCAAGCACTTCCCTGGACGATGCCACCGCTGAGCGCCCTGGCGACCCTGGTCGCATATTCGCGCGTCCACACCGGCGTGCACTACCCACTCGACGTGATCGCGGGCTCGCTCTGCGGCCTCATCTTCGCCACAGCCAGCAACCGAGCTCTGGATTTCATCTCTCTCAGATCAGCTCGGCCACCCCGCGGATGATCAGCAGCATCGCGAGGCCCACAACGAGCCGGAAGCCGAGCGTCTTGGAATTGCGGTTGAACCAGGCCCTGAACCGGTGGATGGTCCTCTCGGTCCACTCGGGCGCAAACGTGTAGCCGATCAGGGGCAGCTCCAACAGCATCAGCATGATCAGGTTGAAGCTGAGCACCAGGCCGATCGTCCCGGCGGTGCTCGCATTCTGGTCGGCGATGTGGCTGAGGCCGATCAGGTAGGAACCGCCGGGTAACGTCAGGAGCGCTCCCACGACGAACGTCGTCCGCGCCGTGCCCTTGCTGAGGGCGGTCTGCCAGCGCGGCGGTCCCTTCTCCTTCTTGCCCTCCTGGCGCCTTCGGCGTCGGTCGGCCAGACGCCCTTCCTCCCGCGGCACACGGCCCGGCCGAATCACGTAGGCAACCACCAGCAGGATCCCCGCGAGGGCGAAATTCGCCGCGGGACTGAGCGTGTTCTGCGTGGTGGTGGTGGCACCCGATGACCCATCCAGCGAGAAGACGATCAGCAGACCGAGGGTCACGCTCGTCAGCATCGCCCCCAGCAGGTAGCCCAGCAGCAAGCGCTTCGGGTGGTCGAGCAGCAGCATCACGGTCGTCGCGCCGAGCAGCGTCGGGTTGAGTGCCGCCGTGAACGCAAAGACGTAGATGTCGCCCATGACTACCCCGGTAGCTAGTCAGGGCGAAAAGCTAGTTCGGCGGCCGGCGTCGCATCGCCCGAAAGGGGTGATTGTCATCTCGACCAGGTCGTGCGTATTCCCTACTGAGACTGCCTCAGTGCATTCCCGCGTTGTGGACTCGCTCAGGGAGGGTGTAGCGTGCATCGCAGCGACGCCACGACTGGGCGCCAAGTCCGGTGACCAGCTGGGATTCGTGTGGCCAATGGCCCAAGCCAAGCAAAAGCGTCCGTCGTCAGATCCGCTCGGATTCGGGAACCCGGCAGCAGTTCCAACCCTCTACGACGGCTACGTTCGCCGCCCGGATCTCATCTCGCGACTTCGTGAGGCCCGCGATCACCCGCTTGTGCTCGTCAGTGCGCCCGCGGGATATGCGAAGACCAGCGTGCTCGCCGAATGGGCCGAGCAGGACGGCCGGCCCTTCGCCTGGGTGAGCCTCGATTCAAGGGACAACAACGCAACCCGATTGCTGAATCGTCTTGTCGAGGCCGTCGACGGCGTAAGCCTCAAGGGAAGGCCCTTCGTGCTCGTGGTGGACAACGCCGACATGGTCAGGTCCAAGGGCGCCTCCGATGCCCTGGCCATCCTGATTTCGAGCCTTCGCCCCGACGGCCAGGTAGCGCTTGCCTCGCGCAAGGAACCCCGCCTGCCGCTGGGTCGGATGCGTGCGCAGCGTGAGATCTTCGAGTTGACCCGGCGAGACCTCGCGATGAGCCGAACCGAGAGCGCCGCGGTCCTCGAGCAGCTCGGACTCGACCTCAGCCCGAAAGAGATCGACGTGCTCCACGAGCGAATCGAGGGCTGGCCGGCCGCTCTGTACCTGGCGGGGCTCTTCCTGGCACAGGAGCCCGTCACCGCCCTCGATCGTCGCCGAATTTTCGGGCGACGATCGGTTCGTCTCCGACTATTTCATGGACGAGCTCCTGGCGCGGACCTCGCCCGCCCGGCTCAGGTTCCTGATGCGCTCATCGGTGCTCGAGGACCTTGCGGGACAAATCTGCGACGAGGTCCTCCAGCGATCCGGGTCGGCGCGGGTCCTGCGCGAGCTCGCCCGGTCGAGCCTGCCTCTCGATCCTCTCGACCACAGCGACGGCTCCTATCGGTACCACCCGCTCTTCAAGCAGGCGCTCGCAGCGGAGCTACACCGCCGGGAGCCCAACGCTGAAGCCGGGTTGCATCGTCGGGCGAGCGACTGGTATGCAGAGCGCGAGAGGTACGAGGAAGCCGTAGCGCATGCGGTCGCCGCAGGCGACGGGAAGCGTGCAGGGGACCTGATCTGGGCGCGCGCCGCGGCCGCCCTCGCCCGCGGTGACCGTGAGACCGTTCAGCGCTGGCTGCGCCAGTTCGACGAGCGTGAGGTCGCCCGGCGCCCAGAGCTTGCCTTGGCGATGTCCCACCTATATCTGGCGCTCGGTGACGGCGCGTTCGCGCTGCACTGGTCGTCTGTCGCCCAGAAGGGACTCGATGACGAATCGCTGGATGACGACCCAGTCTTGCTGGGCGACCGTCTCGTGCTCAGGGCCACGCTGCCGCAAGACGGCATCGAAACGATGGGCCGGGACGCTCTTCGTGGGGCGGAGCTGCATCCGCCGGAGAGCCCGTGGCGGTCCATTTGCTCCCTGTACGCGGGAATCTCCAAACGTCTGACAGGCGATCTGGATGAGGCCCGCGAGCTGCTCGAGGACGGGGCGCGCCGCGGGGCTGCGACCGCCCCGCTCGTCCAGATCCTTTGCCTCGGCCAGCTGGCCCTTGTCCATCTGGACCAGGAAGACCTGGACGGCGCCATGCGAGCCACTGGCCACGGGCGCGAGCAGGCCGTCCGAGCCCAGGTGGCTGATTACCCGTTGTTGGCGACTTTCTTCGCCGCCTCGGCCCTCGTCAGCTCGCTCGCCGGCCGAACCGACGAGGCAGTCGCCGACAACAAACACGCCCGGGATCTACTCGACGGGATCGTGGCCTTCCCGGATTGGTACGAGGCGGAGACCCGGATAGTCCTGGGCCGCTCCTGCCTACAGCTCGACGATCCCGTCACAGGAACCGAGCAGCTCGATCAGGCGGAGGACTTTGCCGCCCGTGTTCCGGAGTCCCCGACTCTTCAGCGCTGGCTTTCACAGACACGGGCAAGGGCTTCCTCGGCGTCGGCGGGAAAGGGCCACGATGTGCTCACCCCCGCCGAACTGAGGACGCTTCACTTCCTCCCCAGTCACCTTTCGTTTCGCGAGATCGCGGAGCGGAGCTTCGTTTCGCCGAACACGGTGAAGACTCAGGCTCAGGCGATCTACCGGAAGCTGGACGCGTCCTCCCGCGCGGAGGCTGTCGATCAGGCCCGTACGGCCGGATTGCTTCCGGACGAACCAGGTGCAACAGTGGGCGAGTGGCCAAGGTCCTGACACCCGCCGAGCGCGAGGCGGTCGGCAAGGCCGCGAGGGCGAAGACGCCGCGGTCCAGCCACGCCCATTGGGATGGCGGGACGGGCCGGCCCGATCCGGTCGACACCCTCGTGCGTCAGGACAAGACCCGGGTTCCAGAGCTCGTGCCGATCCGCCACGGGCGCATGCTTGCCTCTGCATTCACCTTCTACAGAGGCGGAGCGGCGATCATGGCCGCGGATCTCGCGATGACTCCAAGCTCCGGGTTGCGGGTTCAGCTCTGCGGCGACGCGCATCTGTCCAACTTCGGGGGCTTCGCCGCCCCCGACCGGCGGCTGATCTTCGATATCAACGACTTCGACGAGACGCATCCGGGCCCGTTCGAATGGGATCTGAAGCGGCTGGCGGCGAGTTTCGCGATCGGGGCCCAGGCGATCGGTCTCAAGAAGGGCGAGGGGCGCGCGGCCGTGGCCGAATCGGTTCGCAGGTACCGCGAGGAGATGCGCCAGTTGGCCTCGATGCGAACGATCGACGTCTGGTACGAGCGCCTCGACATCAGCGTACTTGAGCAATACCGGTCGGAAATCAGCCACAGCGAGGCGAAGAGCTTCGACAAGACCGTCGCCAAGGCGGAGAGCAAGAACAGCCTGCGGGCGTTCGACAAGCTCACCCGATCCGACAACGGAGAGATCCGCATCGTCAGCGATCCGCCCCTGATCGTCCCGATCGATCAGTTCCTCGGCCTGGACCCGGCGCTCATCGAGCAGCGTCTGGGGGAGGTGTTTGCGGCCTACACCCGCTCTCTCGACCGCGACGTCCGCCACCTCGTCGAGGGCTATCGACACGTGGACACCGCCCACAAGGTCGTCGGGGTCGGAAGCGTGGGAACCCGGGCATGGATCATGCTTCTGCTCGGGCGCGACAGGCAGGACCCGCTCTTCCTTCAGGCCAAGGAAGCCCAGGCCTCCGTGCTCGAGCCGTACACCCAGGCGAGCGAGTTCAAGCAACAGGGTCGCCGAGTGGTCGAGGGGCAGCGCCTGATGCAGGCCGCCAGCGACATCTTCCTCGGCTGGACCACTGCGTTGGGACCTGATGGGAAGAAGCGCGATTTCTACGTCCGCCAGCTCTGGGACGGCAAGGGTTCGGCGGAGGTCGAGAGGATGACCGCCAAGACGATGGCGCTGTACGGGCAGCTCTGCGGCGGGACGCTCGCCCGGGCCCACGCCCGCTCCGGTGACCGCATCGCAATCGCCGCCTATCTCGGCAAGGGCGACAGCTTCGACCGGGCGATCTGCGACTTCGCCGAGGCGTATGCGGATCAGAACGAGCGGGACTACAAGGAGTTCGCGAAAGCCGTCAAGGGTGGCCGCCTGGAGGCGGTGACGGACCTTTAAGCGAACCAGCGGGCGCGCCTGCTCGAGCCGAAGTCCTTCTTCTCCGCCACGAGGGCGCTGGAAGGCGCCTGGAATTCCCCAGTCGGCCTGGGGCCCGAGAGGAAGTCCACGTCCACCCGGCCGACCTTCCCCCCGCCGAATTCGATGTAGCAGGAGCCCCGTCCGTCGTAGCTCGCGGGCTCCTCTCCTCCGCGAATCTCCGCGAGTATCTCTGCGGCGGCGACGCGCGCGGCGCCCTCGGCGAACACACCTGCCTTGGGGACGCCCACCGTCGCGACGTCCCCCAGCGCATAGACGCCCGGGAAGCGGGTCCTGAGCGTGCTCGACTCCACCGGGACGTACCCCTCGTCCGCCATCCCGGATTCCAGAACGACGTCGGGGGCATGGTGCTTCGGGACCCCCATGAAGAGGTCGTAGGCGAACTCTCGCCCGTCCTTGAGCACCGCCACATTGCGGTCCTCGGCCAGGGAAGCGATGCGCGCGTCCGGGACGAACTCGATGTTCCGCTCGGCGAAAGCCTCGAGGAGGGCCTCGGAGGTTGCCGGGGACGGAGGTACCGGGCTCGGCAGCGGCATCAGGAAGGTGATCTCGCACCGCTCGCGGACACCACGGGCCGAGAGATCATCGTGAAGCAGCAGGGCCGCCTCGCTGGGCGCCGGCGGGCACTTGAATGGCGCCCCGCAGACGCCGACGACGGCCCGCCCCTCGGAGAAGTCCGGCAGGACCTCCCGCATGCGCTCCGCGCCGCCGACCGAGTAGAACTCGTTGCCCGCCTCGGCCAGCCCCGGGGTGGCCTCGAGGTCGTAGTCGGCGCCGAGCGCCACCACCAGGATGTCGGCCTCGTACTCGCCGGCGTCGGTCCTCACTCCCCGCCGCTCCGGGTCGATCGCGGTGATCGCCTCGTTTGCAAACCGGACGCCGGGTTTGGTGAAGCCGCTGTACGGGAGGCGGACCGCCTCCAGGGTCTGCCGGCCGAACATCACGTCGAGCTTCGAGAACCCGAAGACGAAGGCATCGCCCTTGTCGATCAGGATCACGTCGGCGTCTTCGCCGAGCTCCTCCGAAAGGATCGTGGCCAGCTCCAGGCCGCCGAATCCCGCTCCTAGCACGACAATCCGTGTCGCCATCCGGGCGACCCTACCCCCTGTCCTCCGGCGCAGGTAGCGCCGGTGGCGTGCTTAGAGTCTCCGCGATGCCTCCGCTCCCGCTCGGCACGGTCGCCGCCGGAGTCGACGAGACCTCCGCCCTCGTGATGGTGATCGCGGCGGCGACGGCCGCGATCATCGCCCTGGCGGTGTCCCCGCGGCTGACGATCCCGGTCGTCGTTCTGGAGCTGCTGCTCGGCATCCTGATCGGCCCGCAGGGGCTGGACATCGCCCGGCTCGACCCGACCACCACGCTGCTCGGGGACCTCGGGTTGGGGATGCTCTTCTTCTTCGCCGGCTACGAGATCGACTTCGACCGGATCAAGGGTCGCCCGCTCGAGCTCGCCGCGATCGGCTGGGGCATCTCCCTGGCGCTCGCCTACGGCATCGGAGGAGCCCTGGCGAGCGCCGGGATCATCCTCTCCTTCCTCTACACGGGCTCGGCGATGGCGACCACGGCGATCGGAACGCTGATCCCGATCCTGAGCGACGCCGGTGAGATGGAGACGAGCTTCGGCACCTACCTGCTCGGCGCCGGAGCGGTCGGCGAGTTCGGGCCGATCCTGCTGGTCACGCTGATCCTCTCGACCGGGCACCCGCTCCACGAGGCCGTGATCCTGGTCGTCTTCGTCGCCCTCGCCGTGCTGACCGGGATCCTCGCGGTGCGCTCGGCCTGGCGGGGCTGGCCCCTGGTCGAGAAGACCTTCGAGACCTCGAGCCAGCTCGCGGTCCGGCTTGCCGTCGTGCTCGTCTTCAGCCTCGTGGCCCTCGCCGCACAGCTCGGTCTCGACCTGCTGCTCGGGGGCTTCGTCGCCGGGATGATCACCAGGATCGCGCTGCGCGGGCGCGAGGTCACGGTCTTCGACTCGAAGCTGACGGCGGTGGGCTACGGCCTCCTGATCCCCTTCTTCTTCGTCAGCAGCGGGATGTCATTCGATCTCGACGCGCTCACCTCCAGCACCACGGCGCTGCTCAAGGTGCCGATGTTCGTCGGCGCTCTTCCTGATCGTCCGCGGCGCACCTGCGCTCGCTGCTCTACCGCAAGGAGCTCGGCCTCCGCGACCGATTCGCGCTGGGCGTCTACTGCGCGACCGAGCTGCCGCTCGTCGTCGCGATCACGACGCTCGCGATCGAGGCCGGCCACATGACCACCTCCACCGCGGCCGGCCTGGTCGGCGCGGCGATCGTCTCGACGACGATCTTCCCGCTGCTCGGCGCGCGGCTGAGGCGGGGCGGCGAGCCGGCGGGGGGGCCGATCGAGGCGCCCGCCACTGCCTAGCCGGGCCGCCCTTTCACCGCTCAAGCGGCCCAGGAGAACTCGGAGCTCGAGAGCCCGGTCTTGCCCTCGTACTCGATGCCGAAGGCGTTGATCTGCGAGCGCTGCGCCTCCGCCATGGTCAGGTCCGACCCCGCTGGGTGGCCCATGCCGGAGAAGCGGACCGGCTCGCCCGTCTCGACGCCGAACGGCACGATGTCCTTGACCTCGAAGTCGATCGCTTCCCCGATGCGGACGCTGTGCTGCAGGCCGTCATGGTGCACCTCGATCTGCGCTCGCTCCATGCCGAGCACCTCTCCGATCAGCGGAGCAAGATTCGCCATCGGTCCCCCGAGTTGTCCGCTGAAGACCTGGCCGAGCTTCTCGGCCTGCTCGTCTGTCGCCTGCGCATCGATGAAGAGGCCGACGCGCCAGTTTCCCTCGGTCATTACCTTCGGCGTGTCGATGATCACAGCCACGGGCAGAGCGCCGATCTCCGTACCTTCGATCTCCCCCTCGCCGATGTCGAAGACGAGCGTCGCGCGACAGAAGTCATAGGTGGCGCCGTGGTCGAAGGACAGGTTGCACGGGCACATCAGCTCGCATGAGCACGTTTCGACGTAATTTCCCTTGAGGTTCCAAGACATCGAGGGACCACCTCTCCGTTGAAGGGAGGCGATCCTTTCACTTCACGCCCAGAGGGTCAAACGCAAGGTCCTAACTAAGGACCTGAAGGTCTTTCGGCAGGCCGCTCAGGTTGCGGTGACCGTCAGCCGTGACCACGACGAGGTCCTCGATGCGCACGCCGAAGCGGCCGGGTAGATAGACCCCGGGTTCGACGGTGACCACATTGCCCTCCGCCAGCTCGTCCTCGGAGGTGGTCGCAAGCCTCGGCCCCTCGTGGACCTCGAGCCCGACGCCGTGGCCCAGGCCGTGGCCGAAGCGGTCGCCGTGCCCCGCCTCGGAGATCATCTCCCTGGCGACAGCGTCGACCTCCTTGCCGTCCGCGCCGGGACGTACGGCCTCGAGCCCCGCGGCCTGCGCTCGCCGGACGAGCTCGTAGACCTCGCGAGCCTCGTCGCCGGGGTCGCCGGTCGGCAAAGGTCCGGGTGCAGTCCGAGCAGTAGCCGTCGAGCAGCGCGCCCATGTCGAAGACGACCAGTTCGCCCTTGCCGATCTCTCGCTCTCCAGGCTCGGCGTGAGGAAGCGCCCCGTTGGCGCCGGCTGCGACGATCGGCGGGAAGGACGGCTCGGCGCCGAGCTCGCGGAGCCGGGCCTCGGAGGCAGTGGCCACATCGCGCTCGGTGCGCCCGGCGAGGCCGCGCTCGAGCGCCCAGCGGTAGACGTCGTCGGTGAGCTCGGCGGCGGCGGCGATCCGCTCGAGCTCCTCGGGCTCCTTCACAGCGCGAAGCTGCTCGACCAGGTCACCGGCGGGAACGAGCTCGACGCCCTCGCCCGCCGCGGCCTCCAGCCGGGCAAGCTGGCGAACGCTCAGCTTGGAGTCCTCGAAGCCGACACGGCCCGACATCCGCCCGACGATCTGCGGGACGAGCTCGCGCTCGGCCTCGGGCCGCTCCCACTCGGGCCCGACCTCATGCGCGGCGCGCTCGGTGTAGCGGAAGTCGGTGAAGAAGATCAGCTCTTCAGAGCTGACCAGGCAAGCACCGTTGGTGCCGGTGAAGCCGGTCAGATAGCCGACATTCACCAAGTCCGAGACGAAGAGCTGGTCGAGCTCGCGCTCGGCGACCAGCGCGGCGAGGCGCTCGCCTCTGCTCATACTTCGAGCCGGTCGGCGATCAGCTCCAGCGCCTCCCGGTAGCCGTCCGGTCCCTTCCCGTAGATCTGGGCGATGACCAGGTCGAGTCCCTCGAAGACGGAATGCCGTCGCCATTCTTCCCTCCGTGAGATGTCGGAGAGGTGTACCTCCACCGTCGGGATGGCGGTCAGGTCGAGCGCGTCCCGGATCGCCCAGGAATAGTGGGTCCACGCGCCTGCGTTGACGATCGCCGCGTCGGCCCGGTCGGGCAGCCGGTGCAGGTGCTCCACGAACTCGCCCTCGGAGTTGGTCTGGAAGAAGGCGGCCTCGAGATCCAGCTCCCTTGCGAAGCGCTTGATCCTCACCTCGAGCTCGGGGAGGGTGAAGTCGCCGTAGACGTCCTTGTCCCGTCTGCCGAGCATGTCGAAGTTGACCCCGTGCATCACCTCGACCCGGTTGCGCGTGCTCACCATCACCTCAGCTCCTCGACCGCCGCGCGGACCCTATCCGGCTCCACCCGCTCTCCCCAGCGCGGCTGGCCCGGCTCCTCCAGCAGCACAAAGCCGAGCCCCTCTGCGGTCGTCTTCTTGTCGCGTTCCATCGCCTCGATCACGGCGTCCACCTGAACCGAGGGATCGAGCGAGACCGGCAGGCCGTGTGAGGCGAGCAGCCCCTCGACCTCATTCCGGAGCTGATCCGCACCCGAAAGGCGCAGGGAGCCGAGCAGCCCCAGGCCGACCGCCTCACCGTGCCGGTAGCGCCGGTAGCCGGTGGCCGCCTCAATCGCGTGCCCGACGGTATGGCCGAGGTTGAGCACCATGCGGCGACCCGAATCGCGCTCGTCCGTCGCGACGACCGCGATCTTCGTCCTCGCGCACTCGAAGATCACGTCCTCGAGGCTCGCCGGGTCGAGCCGCTCGATTCCCCTGACCCGCTCCCAGAGCGAACCGCCCGCGATCAGGCCGGTCTTCACCACCTCGACGAAGCCGGCGGCGAGCTCCGCGTCGGGCAGGGTCCGGAGCGTGCTCGGGTCGGCGAGCACGGCGATCGGCTGGTGATAGGCACCGACGTAGTTCTTCCCGGCCGGTAGGTCCACGCCCGTCTTGCCGCCGTAGGCGGAGTCGACCTGGGCGACCAGCGTGGTCGGCGCCTGGACCAGGGGGATCCCTCGTTGGTACGTGGCGGCGCAGAAACCGGCGAGATCGCCGACCACCCCGCCGCCGAAGGCGAGGACGCAGTCGTCGCGATGCGCGCCCGCCGACGCGAGCTCGCCCAGGATCCGCTCGGCCTCGGCAATCGTCTTGGACGACTCGGCGCCCTGGACCCCAATCGTCGTCTCGCAGCGCGGCAGCAGGGCGCGGTGGTGGCGGAGAGCCTCGTCGTCGGCCACGCAGAAGGTGCGGACGGGCAGGTCCTCGGGCGTGACTTCGCGCGCGTCGTCGAGGAGGCCGATCGCGCCCTCGCCGACAGCGGCCGGGTAGGAGCCGCTCTCCGACTCGGCCCAGACCATCCGCACGTGCGTCGTTCCCTGTAGCGCCGCCAGCCACGGCGCCGCCGCCCCCGCCGCCTCGCGCGCGTCGGAGGGCAGGATCGCCCGGGCAAGCGACTCGTACACCGGCCGGCGCCGCTCGAACCGCTCGGAGAACCCCTCGCGGCTCGCCGCGAGCGGCCTGCCCGAGTCCTCGGCACGCTCCCAGGCGACCTGCTCGTCGACGTCGCACCAGACCGGCATGTGCGCCTCCAGCGCCCTCTGGACCGCCAGCCGCTCGACCGCGCCGCCGCCCAGAGCCACCACCGACGAGGCGCCGCCAACCTGACCGGAGAGCGCGTCGAGCACCGTGACGACCAGGCGCTCCTCCCGCCGGCGGAACTCCTCCTCCCCCGCGCGCTCGAAGAACGAGGAGATCGGCTCGCCCAGCTCCTTCTCGAGCAGCGCGTCGGTGTCGATCACTCCGAGGCCGAGGCGCTCGGCGACCGCCTGGGCGGCGCGCGTCTTGCCCGCCGCCATGAACCCGATGAAGACGATGCCGCGGTGCGACCCGGCTCGCATCACCTCCGCCATCCGATGCGCTCCACGTAGGCCGCGATTGACTTCCGCACGTCGTCGATGTGATCGCCGCCGAACTTCTCGCGGTAGGCGGCGGCCACCACCAGCGCGACCATCGCCTCCGCGACCACGGCCGCCGCGGGCACCACCGTCGAGTCGGTGCGCTCCCGCATCGCCTGCGCGGGCTCCTTTGTCTCGGTGTCGACCGAGCGGAGGGGCTGGGTCATCGTCGAGATCGGCTTGATCGCCGCCTGGACCACGAGTGGCTCGCCGTTGGTCATGCCGCCCTCGAGCCCGCCGGCGCGGTTGGTCTCCCGGTACCAGCCGCGCTCGTCGTCCCAGAAGATCTCGTCGTGGGCCTCGGAGCCCGGCTTGCCCGCCACCTCCCAGGCCTCGCCGAGCGAGACGCCCTTGACCGACTGGATGGAGCAGATCGCCTGGGCGAGGCGCCCGTCGAGCTTCTCGCTCCAGGAGACGTGCGAGCCGACGCCGGGCACGAGGCCGAAGGCCCGCACCTCGAACTTGCCGCCGAGTGACTCGTTCTCCTTCCGGAGCCGGTCGATCTCCTCGACCATCGCCTGCGAGGTCGCCTCGTCGAGACAGCGGACCGGCGAGTCGTCGACGCCCTCGAAATCCTCCGCCGTCAGGTCGTCACGCTCGGGGGCGCTCACCGAGGCGATCTGGATCACGTGGCTGTGGATGGAGACGCCGACCGCCCCGAGGAAGACCTTGGCGAGCGAGCCGGCGGCGACGCGCGCGGCCGTCTCCCTGGCGCTGGCCCGCTCCAGGACGTTGCGGACGTCCGAGTGCCCGAACTTGAGCGCACCCGCCAGGTCGGCGTGGCCGGGGCGCGGCAGGTGCGACTCCTCGACCTCGGCGTCAACAGGCCAGGGGTTCATCCGCTCCTCCCAATTCGGGTAGTCGCGGTTGGCCACCAGGACGGCGACCGGGCTGCCGAGCGTGCGCCCGTGGCGGACGCCGGAGCGGATCTCCACGGCGTCGCTCTCGATCTTCATCCGGCCGCCGCGGCCATGGCCGAGCTGGCGCCGCGCCATGTCGCGGTCGAGCGCGGCACGGTCGAGCTCGAGCCCCGCGGGGAGGCCCTCCACGATCGCCACCAGGCCCGGCCCGTGCGATTCGCCCGCTGTTACGAACTTGAGGGTCACGCGGGGGAGCGTAGATGGCGGCGCCTGGCCGCCACGGTCTCAGGGTTGCGGCGCCATCGCGACCAGCGCGCCGAGTGCCAGGAAGGGAGCGAACGGGATCGTCGTCGAGCGCGCCGACCAGCCCTGCCGGGCGACCAGGATCAGCCCGGCGACCGAGCCGGCGGCGAACGCCACCAGCAGCGCCTCCACCACTCGGGAGCCCAGGTAGGCGCCGAGCACCGCGGCCAGCTTGACGTCGCCCAGGCCCATGCCGTCGGGCCGGATCAGGGCGGCGGCGAGCAGGAAGCCACCCGCCGCGATCCCGGCGACGAGCCTTGCCGGCAACGACCCTGGGTCGGCGAGCGCGCCGAGCGCGAGCGCTGCCCCCAGCCCGGCGAGCAGCGGAGCGTCCGGGATCAGCCGCGTGCGCAGATCGGCGACCGCGACCGTACAGAGCACGACGACGAGCGACGCGTCGAGCAGGGCGGCGGCCATATCGTTGAGAGGGCCTTGACCAGCGAGCTCTCCCCCTGATGGCTGCCCGACGTCTGCTGATCGTGATGCTGGTCCTGCTTGGGATCTCGACCCTGGCGGCGGCGCTGGTCCCCCAGCACGCCCTGCGCTCGCCGAACGCGACCACTTCCACGACCACCACGACGCCGGTGCCGACGACGACCGTCAGCGTCCCGTCGGCGAGCTACCTCCCACCGACCAGGATCACCGTGGGCGGCAAGAAGGTCGCCTTCCCGGTGGTGTCTCCGCTCCAGGTCGGCGACCAGATCAGCCTGCATGTTCGCTCGCGCTTCCCCACCCAGCTCTCGATCCCGGCCTTCGGCCTCGTCGGCTTCGCGACGAAGCAGGCCCCGGCCATCTTCGAGCTGATCGCCGACCAGCCCGGCACGTTCGGGATCCTGTTCGAGCCGTCGGGCAAGGTCGCCGCGCAGATCCGCGTCGTCTCGCCGAGGAAGACGAAGGCGAAGGGGGTGAAGAAGAGCGCCTAGGTCTCGAGCTCGCGCGGGATCAGGTCCAGCTTCAGGAAGCTGCCGTCCCGGAACACGTCGACCTCGATCCCCTGGCCGATGCGCTCGGCCACCATCAGGCGCTGGAGGTCACCCACGTCGCCCATCGGCTCACCGTCGACGGCGACGATCAGGTCCTCGGGGCGAAGGCCCGCCCTCGCGGCGGGACTGCCGTCGACCACCTCGACCACCTCGATCCCCTTCTCGCGCTCCAGTTGAGAGGCGATCCGGGGCGGCAGCGGCCGCGAGCCGCCGACGATGCCGATGTAGGCGCGGCGGACGCGGCCCTCCTTCATCAGCGCGGAGATGATCTTGCGGGTCGCGTCGTTGATCGGCACGGCCAGACCGAGGCCGATGCCCGCGACGGCCGTGTTGATGCCCACCACCCGGCTGAGCCCGTCCGAGAGCGCCCCGCCCGAGTTGCCGGGGTTGAGCGCCGCGTCGGTCTGGATCACGTTCTCCACCAGCCGCCCGGCCGATCCGGCGCGGGTCGGGAGGGAGCGGCCGAGCGCCGAGACGACGCCCGCGGTAACCGTGCCGGCCAGCCCCATCGGGCTGCCGATCGCGACGACGAGCTGGCCGACGCGCAGATCGTCGGCGTCGCCGAGGTTCGAGGGGGTCAGGTCCCGCGCGTCCGCGCGAACCACGGCCAGGTCGGAGAGCGGGTCCGCGCCGACGACCTCGGCGCCGACCTCTCGGCCGTCGGAGAAGGACGCGGCCAGCCCGGTGGCCCCCGTCCACGACGTGCGCGGAGGTGAGCATGTAGCCGTCGGAGGAGATCGCGACGCCGCTGCCGGCGCCCTCGGCCCGCCCGCGGCGGGTGCGCCGGGAGACGGCGAGGTGGGCGACGGAGGGCGTCAGCCGCTCGGCGACGCCGGAGACGGTGCGGGAGTACGCGTCGAAGGCGTCGGCATCCGGCAGCTGATCGCCGCGCGCGGCCTGCACGCCGTTGGCGACCCCGTCCGAGATCGTCTTCAAGCCTCCGGAGATGAGCTTGAGGTTCGGCACTAACTAAAAGTTAGCACGACGCGCTCAGATCCGCGCCCGATAGCCGCGCATCACGCCGAGCAGTCCAAGTATGCCGAGCAGCGGACGAGCCACGACGTCCGGTGGGCTCGCCAGGCGAAAGACATCGCGATACTCGGTGAGCAGCACTCCGAACGCGAGCGGCCCCGGCATGCCGTTCTTGCCGACACGCCCCTCGCGGTGCAGGCGATCGATCGCGCGAAACCACTCCTCGGTCCGGAGGGCCGGCCGCGTTCTCCAGGTCGCGCGGGCCGGAGCTCCGAACGGGTTCCACATCTGGTGTGGCGTGCCGCTGGGGATGTCGACGCCGGCGCCTTGGTCGAGCTCGTGTTCCTCGCCTTCGACCTTCACCTTCAACCGCCCCTCCAGCACATCGAAATGCTCGTCCTGGGTCGGGTGGTAGTGCGCCGGCGGCGGCTTGCCCCCCGGTCCCCAGCTCCCCTCCACCTCGAGCATCTCCGGGTTGCTCCTTCGGATCGTGACCGTCTCGCTGCCGGTCAACCTCAGCTCCTCCTCCGGCATCACGCCCCTCCTTCCTTCGCGGCCGCTCTCATCACGTCCAGGGGCGGCTCCATACCAGTCCAGATGCGCAGCGACTCGGCTCCCTGCCGGACCAGCACCTCGAGGCCGTCGACCGCCGTCGCCTTGCGCTCGCGCGCCGCGCGCACGAGCCGGCTCTCCCGGCCGGCGTAGACCAGGTCGACCAGGGCGATCCCGGCGTCGAAGCGCTCGGGGTCGAGCGGCAGATCCGCAAAGGGGTCCTCGTCGCTCATCCCGACCGCGGTGCAGTTGACGATCACGTCATAGTCGTTCCCGCGGGCCTGCTTGCCCGTGACCGGCCTGAGACGGCCCTCGGCCGGGGTGCCGCGACCCGCGGTCGCCAATGCGCGCACCAGCTCGTCCGCCCGCTCGCGCGTCCGGTTCCAGACGGAGACCGAGGCGCCCTGTCCCGCCAGCGCCCAGACCGCGGCCCGGGCCGAGCCGCCCGCGCCCAGGACGAGGGCGCTCTTGCCCTCCGGCGGAATCGGCAGAGCGGCGAGCAGGCCGGTGGCGTCGGTGTTGTCCGCCCGGATTCCCTCGTCGCCGAAGCTGAGGGTGTTTGCGGCCCCGATCTCGAGCGCCGCCTCAGACGAATCGTCGGCGACGGCGAGCGCCGCCTCCTTGTGGGGGAGGGTCACGTTGACGCCGGCGAAGCCCTCCCCGGGCAGCTGCCGGACGCGCCGGTCGAACTCGGCGAGCTCTACATCGATCGCCTCGTAGCTCCAATCGTCCAGGCCGAGCGCCTCCAGGGCGGCGTTCTGCATCGCCGGCGAGCGCGAGTGCGCCACCGGATGGCCGAGCACCGCCAGCCGGCTCAATGGCGGCAGTTCGCGGGCTGCGTGGCCCGGCGTTGGCGGCGGCGACGAGCTGGTTGAACTCGGCCTCGCTCTGCCGTGAAGCAGTGGTGCCCTCCGCCGTTCGCCTCGAGGACGTAGTAGAGGTAGTTGACCTTGGCCGGGTGGGCCGCCGCCTGGATCGCGGCGAGGCCCGGGTTGCCGATCGGGGTCGGCGTCAGCCCCGCGTTGATCCGGGTGTTGTATGGCGAGCGTGTTTGCAGCTGCGACTCGGTGATGGCGCCGGTGTAGTTGTGGAACTCGAAGCGCGTCGTCGCGTCGATCCCGAGCGGCATCCCACGGCTCAGCCGGTTGTAGATCACGGCGGCGACCAGCGGGCGCTCGGAGGCGACCTGCACCTCCTTGTCGATCATCGACGCGATCGTGAGCACGTCGTAGACCGTCAGGTTCTTCGACTTCGCGTAGGACATGTTCACGCCGGCGATGTTCTGCCGGAAGGCCTGGAGCTGCTCGGAGACGAGCTGGCTCACGTCCGCCCCCGGATCGAGCTGGTAGGTCGCCGGGAACAGGAAGCCCTCGAGCGACTTCGGGTCTTGCGCGCCGTACTTGTTCGGGTCGAAGCCCTTGAAGCTCTTGCTCGCGGCGAGATAGTCGCCGGTCAGCCCTACGTCCTTGACAGTGGCGGCGATCTGGGTCCGGTCCTCTCCCTCGGGGATAGTCACGGTCACCT
This sequence comes from uncultured Solirubrobacterales bacterium, assembly GCA_963725475.1. GTDB lineage: Bacteria > Actinomycetota > Thermoleophilia > Solirubrobacterales > 70-9 > DASUPK01. The sequence continues at coordinate 125,990 of CAVRYR010000006.1, forward strand.
GACCTCCGGAGCTGGTCAGCTTGTCTATCGCTGCTCCGTAGCTCATGTCCTGCGCCAGGACGTATCGGCCGGGCAGGATCTTGTCCTCGTCGCCCGCGAGCTTCAGCCGCCACTGGAACAGGGTCCCGTTCGAGACCACGTGATGCGATGTCAACACGTCCGCGACGTCACCGGCGTTCGCGCCCGCCGGAACGGTGACGATCTCCTGCTGCCGTTCCCGTTGCCGGGGTCGAAGGGCGGGGGCTGGAAGAAGGCGACCAGGAACCAGACGAAGAGCGCGCCGACCAGCAGCAGCACGAGCGCGATGACCCGGCGGCGTTGGAAGGCGCCGCGCGGCCGCTTGACCGGACGCCCGGATCGTCACCGTCGCCCCCGGCCGCGCGCTGTTGAGGCGGCGGGGGCTGCCGGCGAACCCGGCGCCGGGGCTTCGTCGCCTGCGCCGCGCTCGACTTCGCCATCTTGCTGTGCGGCTTCGCTGCCTGCTTCGGCTTCGCGCCTGCTTCGGCTTCGCGGCGGGAGGCGCCTTCTCTCGACTTGCCGCGGCGCTGCTCGCGCTCGCGGCGCCTGCGCTCGCGCTCGATAGAGGCCGGGTCATCGCGGCCGAACTCGTCGGTGGGCGGCTTGACGCCGTCGCCGGGGCCGGTCAGGTTGCCCTCGGTGTCCGCGAACCAGTCCTGTTCGTCAGCCACCTAGTGCTCCCCGTGTGACGCGAGGTAAGACTCCAGCAGGTGCGCGGCCGCCAGCGAGTCCGGGTGCGCGCGGGCTCCCTCGCGGGCGCTGCGCTCCGCCAGGCGGGTCGTCAGGCGCTCGTCGTATGTCCGCACGGGGACGTCCAGCAGCTCATCCAGCTCCGCGGCGAATGCCCTGCTCAGCTCGGCCTGCTCGCCCTCCTCCCCGGCCAGGGTCCGGGGCAAACCGACGACCACGCAGCGCCGCATCCTCCCTCTCGACGATCAGCTCCGCGATCGCGGCGGGGTCCGGCGGCTCGACCGCCTCCAGCGGACGCACCAGCGTCCCGGTCGGGTCCGAGACCGCGCAGCCGCAGCGGGCGGTGCCGTAATCGAGTGCGAGCACCCGCAAGAAGCTATCGAGTAGCCGCGGCCGTCTGCTCGGCGGCGGGCAGGCGCTCGCTGGCTGACTCGGGGCTGTCGGGGGCGACCTCGGTGCCCGCGATCTGCTGCGCGTCGACGTTGCGCGGGTGGTGGCAGGCGGCGGCCTGGCCCTCGCCGTACTCGGCCAGGGGCGGCTCGTCCTGCGAGCAGACCTCGGTCGCCCAGGGGCAGCGGGTGTGGAAGCGGCAGGCCGACGGCGGGTCGACCGGGCTGGGCACGTCGCCCTCCAGCACGACCGGCTGTGCGCTCGGCGTTCGCCTTCGGGTCCGGGATCGGCACCGCCGAGAGCAGCGCCACCGAGTACGGATGGATCGGCCGCTCGTAGAGCACCGCCGCCGGCGAGCGCTCGACGATCTTGCCCAGGTACATGACCGCGATCCGGTCGGAGACGTGGCGGACGACGCCGAGGTCGTGGGCGACGAAGATGTAGGAGAGGCCGAACTCGTCCTGGAGGTCCTCGAGCAGGTTGATGATCTGGGCCTGGATCGAGACGTCGAGGGCGGAGACCGGCTCGTCGGCGATGATCAGCTTCGGGCGCAGCGCCAGCGCCCTGGCGATCCCGATCCGCTGCCGCTGGCCGCCGGAGAACTCGTGCGGATAGCGGTTGTAGTGCTCGGGCTGGAGCCCGACGCGCTCCATCAGCTGCTGGACCTCGCGGCGCAGCTGGTTGCCCGTGGCGAGCCCGTGCAGCTGGATCGGGTCGCCGATGATCTGCCCGACCCGCTTGCGCGGGTTGAGCGAGGCGTACGGGTCCTGGAAGATCATCTGGATCTCGCGCCGCACCGGGCGCAGCTGCTTGCGCGAGAGCCCGACCAGCTCCTGCCCGCGGTACTTGACCGAGCCGGAGGTCGGCTCGAGCAGCTGGATGACCGTGCGGCAGAGGGTCGACTTGCCGCAGCCGGACTCGCCGACCAGCCCGAGCGTCTCGCCCTCGTGCAGGGTGAAGCTGACGTCATCGACTGCCTTGACGCTCGCCACCTCGCGGTCGAAGAAGATCCCCGACTTGATCGGGAAGTGCTTGACGAGGTGCTCGACCTCGAGCAGGGATCGCCCTCGGCCATGATCAGGCGGGCACCTCGGGACTTCCAGCCCGATCCGGCCCTCGACCTCGCGCAGCTTCTTCTTGTCCTGCGGGTCGAGCCAGCAGCGGTCCGCGTGGCCCTTCGGCCTGGGCACCCGCTACTCGAGCGCGGGCAGCTCACCGCACTTCTCGAAGGCGTGCGGGCAGCGCGGCCGGAAGCGGCAACCCGTGCGGCGGCGCCAGCAGCGAGGGCGGCTGACCCGAGATCTGCGGCAGGCGCTCCGGCCGCTCCTCATCGAGCCGGGTGAGCGAGCCCATCAGGCCCCAGGTGTAGGGATGCTGGGGGTCGTAGAAGATCTCGTCGAGCGTCCCCTGCTCGACGATCTGGCCCGCGTACATGACCATCACCCGGTCGGCGATCTCCGCGACTACGCCGAGGTCATGGGTGATCAGGATCACCGAGAGGCCGCGCTCCTGGTTGAGGTCCTGGAGCAGCTCGAGGATCTGCGCCTGGATCGTGACGTCGAGCGCGGTCGAGGGCTCGTCCGCGATCAGGATCGCCGGCTCGAGCGCCAGCGCCATCGCGATCATCGCGCGCTGGCGCATCCCGCCGGAGAACTCGAACGGGTAGTGCCGGGCGCGGCGTCTCGGGGTCGGGGATCCCGACGGAGCGCAGGGCCTCGACCGCCCGGCGCTGCGCCTCGCCCTTCGGCATCTCGCGGTGGGCGAGGATCGCCTCGACGATCTGGTCGCCGATCCGGTGCACCGGGTTGAAGGACGACATCGGGTCCTGGAAGACCATCGCGATCCGGTCGCCGCGGACCGTCTCGAGCTCGTCGTCGCTGGCCGTGGTCAGCTCCTTGCCCTGGTAGCGGACCGAGCCCGAGATCCGCGCGTTCGGGCCCGCGGGTGAGGCCGAGGATCGTCATCGCGGTCACGGACTTGCCGCAGCCCGACTCGCCGACGATGCTGAGCACCTCGCCGGCCTCCAGCGAGAAGGAGACGCCGTCGACTGCGTGCACGGTGCCCTCATCGGTGGCGAAGTCGACCTTCAGGTCGCTCGATCTCGAGCAGTGGCCCCGCCATCGGTCTCCTAGGCGCTCAACCTGATCCTCGGGTCGAGGACCGCGTAGATGATGTCGACGACGGCGCTGAGGACGACCACGAAGAAGGCTCCGAACATCGTGATCACCAGCACCGGCGGCACGTCCAGCTGCTGGATCGAGTTGGCCGCGTACTGCCCCACCCCCTGCAGGTTGAAGACGGTCTCCGTGAGGATCGCCCCGCCGCCGATCACCGCCGCGAAGTCGAGCCCGAACAGGGAGACGACCGGGATCAGCGAGTTGCGGAGCACGTGGTGGATCAGGATCCGGCGCTCGCTCAGGCCCTTGGCGCGCGCGGTGCGCACGTAGTCCTCGTTGATCGTGTCGAGGATGTTCGAGCGCAGCACGCTGCGAATAGAAGCCGATGAAGAGCACCGAGAGCACGAACCAGGGCAGCGATCAGGTGCGTGAACCACCCCCACGGGTCCTGGGTTAACGGCACGTAGCCCCCGGCCGGGAAGATCTGGATCTTGTAGGCGAAAGCCCAGAGGACCAGCGCGCCGAGCAGGAAGACCGGCGTCGAGACCCCGATCAGCGAGAGCACCGTGAGGCTCGTGTCGGTGAACTTCCCGGCCTTCACCGCGCTGATCACCCCGAAGAGGATCCCGAAGCCGAGCCAGATCATCCCGGCGCCGATCGCCAGCGAGAGGGTCGCCGGCAGGTCGCGCTTGATCTCGTCCTCGACGTTGATCTGCTGCGAGTAGGAGACGACCGAGCCGTCGAAGATCTTCCCCATCGTGATCCCGTACTGCTCGTAGATCGGCTTGTCGAAGCCCCAGTCCTTGCGGATCGCCTCGCGCGTCTCCGGGGTCGAGGTGCGGCCGCCGAGCCGCACCGCCGGATCGCCGTTCGGGATCGCCTGGAAGATCAGGAAGGTGAGGATCGAGATCGCGAACAGCACCCCGATCATCGCGAACAGCCGGCGGACGAGGAAGCGCGCCATCAGTGCTCGATGCGCACCTGGCGCGCGGGTCGAGGGCGTCGCGGACGCCGTCACCGAAGACGTTGATTCCGAGCACCGCCAGGACCAGCATCCCGCCCGGGATCAGGGTGAGGTGCATGGCGCTCGGGATCAGGCGGATGCCGTCGCCGATCATCGTGCCCCAGGAGGGATTGGGCGGCTGGACGCCGGCGCCGAGGAAGGAGAGCGCCGCCTCCAGCAGGATCGCGTTGGCGATCATCAGCGGGATGAAGACGATGATGCTCGAGGCGATGTTGGGGAGGATCTCGCGGAACATGATCCGGAGGTTCCCCGCGCCCTGCGGCGCGGGCCGCCTCGACGAACTCCTTCTCCCGCAGGCTGAGCACCTGGCCGCGCAGCGGCTTCGCCATGTAGGGCACGTAGACGACGCCGATGATGATCGCCGGGATCCAGAGCGAGGTCCCGCTGACCGTGAATAAGCCGAAGTCGAGGCCCGCCGACCGCCAGCGCCGTGCCGAGCGCGATCCCGAGCAGGATCACCGGGATAGGCCCAGATCAGGTCCATGGTCCGCGAGAGGACCCCGTCGGTGATGCCGCGGTAGTAGCCGGCCACCAGCGCGATCGACCGGTCGCGAAGAAGCAGCTGATGAAGGTGGCGATGAAGCCGATCTCCAGCGAGTTGCGACCGCCGTAGAGCAGCCGGACCGCGACGTCGCGGCCGTTGGAGTCGGCCCCAGGAAGAACTTGCTCCGTCCAGGTGGGGCCGGTCGGGATACCGCCCGGCGAGACCACGTCCCTGGTCTCGCCGCGGACGTTGATCTGGTCGGTGATGTGGTTGGCCGAGGGCGTGGTGTGCGCGACGTGCTTCGCGTAGAGCGGCGCGCACAGGCACATCACGACGATCAGCAGGAACATCGCGCCGAAGGCGAGCGCGGTCTTGTTGCGGCGCAGGCGGCGCAGCGCCAGCTTGTAGGGGCCGACGCCTCCCTCGCCCTGGATCTCGCTCGCGCCCAGGGGCACCTCCGGCTCTAGCGCGGCCGGAACCCCCGGGCTTGGAGCGGTCGGGTCTACTGCCATCTCATCTGGGGCGCCCTGGCACGCCCCAATTTCCTTTATCCGGTTTCGGTCTTACTTCAGCTGCCAGGTGCTCCAGTCGTTCAGGTACGTCGGGTGCACCTGCGCCGCATCGAAGTCGATCCGGTCGCTGAAGAACTTCGGCACCTGCTCCGAGCCGTACACCACCACATACGCCTTCTTGGCCGCGTACTCGTCGAGCGCCTGCCACTGGCTCGCCACCGAGTCCAGCTGCGTCGACGGCACGTTCTCCAGCTTCGGCGAGCTGCTGCTGGATGTACGGGTCGTTGACGTTGCCGAAATTCTCGTTGTTGACGGGCTGGATCGACGTTCGCATCGAGCAGCAGATAGAAGTCGGCCGGGTTCGGGAAGTCCTGAATCCAGTCGGCAAAGCCGGTCTGCGGTGCGGTCTTCGCGTTCCCGATCGTCGGGAAGTAGGTCGTGTCCGAGATCAGCTTCGGAGTGGCCTTGTACCCGATCTTGTTCAGCAGGTCGGCGTAGTACTCGACGTACTGCGTCCGCGGCGCGCGCTGCTCGCCCCAGACGGTGATCGACTGGCCGGCCGTGCCCGACTGCTGCACGAGCTGCTGGGCCTTGGCGATGTCGCCGTGGCCGTCAGCCGCGCCGTAGGGGCAGGCGCTGTCCGGGTGCCCGACGATCCCCTCGGGGAGGAAGAAGCACTCCGGCTTCAGGAACCCGCTCGCCAGCCGCTGCAGCGCGGGCCGGTCGATCGCGACGTTGACCGCCTGCCGCGCCAGCTCGTTGTTGAACGGCGGGATCTGCGTCGTTCATGAAGAAATAGAACGTCGACGGGATCGTCACCGGCTCGAATCGGTCGCTCGCCTGTGACTGGATCTGCGGCACCAGCGACGGCGGCAGCGTGTCGCCGGCGTCGAAGTTGTCCGCCTGGTTGTTGAGGACCTTCTGCGCCTCCGTCTGGGTGTTCGACTCGATCGTCACGTTGATCCGGTCGAGGTGGCCCGTCGGGATGTCCGGGATGTTCAGCGCCGCGAACTTCGGGTTCTTGACCAGGCTGAACGACTTGTTCGGGACGATGTCGGTGATCATGTACGGCGCCGACGCCCGGCGGCAGGGGTCTGGTCAGCGTGTGGTCCGGCGTCCCGCACGGGACCAGGCCCAGCTCGGGGAACGCCAGCACGTTCGTGAAGGCGCCGTACGGCTGGTCGAGCTGGATCGTGATCTTGCCGCGTGGCATCGTCGGTCGTGATCCCCGAGATGTCGTTCGCCTTGCCCTTGTCGAAGTCGGTCGCGCCGGCGACGTTGTCGGTGACGAAGCTCTTGCCGCCCCAGTTCACCTTGATCATGCGCTCGACCGTGCACTTGAAGTCGCTCGCCTTGACCGGCTGGCCGTTCGAGAAGACGAGGCCCTTGCGCAGGGTCAGGGTGTAGGTCTTCTGGTCCTGCGAGATCTGCGGCAGCGCGGTGGCGAGACCCGGGATGAGCTCGTTGCCGCCCGGCGCGTTCTCGTGCTTGTAGGTGACCAGCGGCGTGTAGCTGATCCAGTCGGGCTCGGCGCCCTGGGTCGTGTACTCCTCCTGAGGATCCAGATAGTCCGGCGCCGTGCCCATCAGCACGGTGGCCGTGCCGCCGCTCGTGCCTCCTCCACCACTGCTTCCGCCGCCGCATGCGGCCAATCCAAGGCCCGCCAGCGCGGTCATGATTCCCAGCAGAAGCAGCCTTCCAAGCTTGCTCACCCTGAGTTCCTCCTTGTAGTCCGTCTCCCCGAGTGATCCCTCAGGAGTCATATACCTGTAAATGGCGAGCGTCAAGCACGACTTCCGGCCAGTTCGCCGAAGTGGCCGAAGTCAGGCCGGAAAGCTTGGCCTCAATGGCCTGCCGCGCGTGCGCGAGAGCGCCTCGTCCAGCTTGGAGGCGTCGCGGCCGCCCGCCTGGGCGACGTTGTCGCGCCCGCCGCCCCCGCCGCCGACGACCTGGGCGGCTTCGCTGATCACCTCCGCCGCCGAGAGCCCGCGCTCGACGACCGCGTTGCTGAAGCTGGCCACCAGCGCGACCTTGCCGTCCGCCGCTCCGCCGAGCACGACCGCCGCCTCGCCCGCCCGCGACTTGATCCGGTCCGCCAGGTCGAGCAGGGAGCGCTGGTCCGCGTCCTCGCCCTCGCCCGACGAACACGGTGATCCCCGCCGATCTTGTGACCGGTGGCCGCGATCTCCTCCGCCTTCTTGGAGAGATCCGCCGAGCCCGCCTTCTTGGCCTGCTCCTCGAGCTCGCTCGAGGCGCTCGGCGAGCCTGCGGGCGCCCGCCGACCGGATCCTGCTCGGAGCCGAGGATCCTGCCCGACCTCGCTGAGCTCGCGGGAGCGCCGGCGGAACCAGTCGATCGCCGCCGGGCCGGTGAGGGCCTCGATGCGGCGCACGTTCGCGGCGCTCGATCCCTCGGAGGCGATCGCGAAGATGCCGATCGCCGCCGTGTTCTGGACGTGGGTCCCGCCGCAGAGCTCGCGGGAGACGTCCTCGACCTCGACCACCCGGACCCAGTCGCCGTACTTCTCGCCGAACAGGGCCATCGCGCCGAGCCGCTCGGCCTCCATGCGCGACATCTCGAGGGCGCGGACCGAGTGGCTCTCCTTGATCCAGTCGTTGACCGGTCGCCGACGTCCCGCAGCTCCTCGTTCGTGAGCGGGGCGCCGTGCGTGAAGTCGAAGCGCAGCTTGTCGGGGCGCACCGAGGAGCCCGCCTGGCGGACGTGCGTCCCGAGGCGCTCCCGGAGCGCCGCGTGCAGGAGATGGGTCGCGGTGTGGTTCCGCATCGTGGCGAAGCGGGAGACGTGGTCGACCTCGGCCTCGACGCGCGCGCCGGCCGCGAGCCCGTCGCTCGGGCTCTCGAGCTCCACCGCCTGGTCGTCGCCGATCCGGTAGACGTCGGCGACCCGCGCGCTGCCGCCCTCCCAGCGGACCTCGCCGGAGTCGGCGACCTGGCCGCCGCCCTCGGCGTAGAAGGGGCTCTCCTCGAGCTTGACCAGCGCTCGGCCGTTATCGCCCTGGACCGCGAGCAGGCTGGTCTCGGCGCGGAGCTTCTCGTAGCCGACGAACCGCGAGGGCGGCGCCGCCGAGGCGAAGCTGAGCACCGCGCCGTGGTGATCCTCGGAGCCGTGCGCGGTCGCGATGCCCATCCGGGCGCGCGAGCGCTGCTCCTCCATCAGCTCCTCGAAGCCCTCGTCATCGACCGAGAGGCCCTGCCTCGGCGAGCAGCTCCTTGGTCAGGTCGTACGGGAAGCCGTAGGTGTCGTGGAGCCGGAAGGCCTCCTCGGCGTCGATCCAGGAGGTTCGGTCCTCGTGCGCGTGCCGGATCAGGTCCTTCAGCATCTGCATGCCGCGATCGAGGGTCCGGCCGAAGCTCTCCTCCTCGTCGTTGACCCAGCGCATCACCGTGTCCCGCTCGGCCTCGAGCTCCGGGATAGGCGGGCCCGAGGATCTCGAGGGCCCTGCCCGCGAACCGCTCCATGAACGGCGCCTCCAGGCCCAGCGACCGGCCGCGGTGGATCGCCCGCCGCAGGATCCGGCGCAGCACGTAGCCGCGCTCCTCGTTCGAGGGGACGACGCCGTCGGCGATCATCGCCGCGGCCCCGCGCGAGTGGTCGGCGAGGATGCGCATGGCGCGCGTGGTCGCGAAGTCCTGGGTGTAGGAGCGGCCCGAGAGCTCCTCGGCGAGCTGGACCAGCGGGCTGCAGCGAGTCGGTGTCGAAGACCGACTCGACCCCCTGGAGGACCGCCGCCATCCGCTCCAGGCCCATGCCGGTGTCGATGCTCTTCATCGGCAGCTCGCTGAGGCCGCCGTCCGCGTGCGAGCTCGTAGGTCATGAAGACGTGGTTCCAGTACTCGATGAAGCGGTCGGTGTCGTCGCCGGGGAGGTCGCCGGGGCGGCCGAACGCCTCGCCGCGGTCCAGGTACATCTCCGAGCAGGGGCCGCAGGGGCCCGTGTCGCCCGCCTGCCAGAAGTTCTCGGATCGCGGAAGGGCGACGATCCGCTCCTCGGGGACGCCGATCGAGCGCCAGATCTCGATCGCCTCCTGGTCGGGGCCGAGCCCGAGCTCCTCGTCCCCCTCGAAGACGCTGACCCAGATCAGCTCGGGGTCGAGGCCGAAGCCCTCGGTCGAGAGCTCCCAGCCCCAGGCGATCGACTGCTCCTTGAAGTAGTCGCCGAAGCTCCAGTTGCCGAGCATCTCGAAGAAGGTCAGGTGCCGCGCGGTGTTGCCCACCTCGTCGATGTCGACGGTGCGGAAGCAGCGCTGGACGTCGGCGAGGCGAGGGGCCGGCGGCTCCTCCTCACCGCGGAAGTAGGGCTTGAACGGCTGCATGCCCGCAGTCGTCAGCAGCACCGATGGGTCATGAACCGACGGCACCAGCGAGGCCGAGGGCACGATCCGATGCCCCCGCTCCTCGAAGAACGAGAGGTAGGTCTTGCGGATCTGATCGACCTTCATGCGCCCAGTCTAGGAACGCACGAGCGGCCGGCGGGGTCTGCCCCGCCGGCCGCTCGGGTTGCTGCGCCTATTCGGGTTAGCGGATCACTGACGCGGTGCCGGTCGTTGCACCCGCCAGCGTCTTCGCCTTCACCTTGAACTTGTACTTCGTGCCCTTCTTGAGGCCCTTCAGGTGGACCGTGAGAATCCCTTGCCCCTCTTCTTCGTCGCCTTGGCGGAGACGTGAGCGACCGAGCTGGCCGATGCCGAGCCCTTGTGGGCCCCCCGCTCGCGACCAGCAGTACGTCGAGGATCGAGGCCGGGTTGGTCCAGGTCTCCAGGATGTCAGCCGACTTGCCCGTCGCCTTGAAGGCGTGGGTAAACGACTGGCCCTGGTTGCTGAAATTGTCCGTGAACGTGATCGGCGGCGCCTTGCAGTTCAGGTCCGCCGTGATCCCGGCTGCGACTGACGGCACCTGGCTCGAGCTGTTCAGGTTGAACGCGACGCCGCCGGTGTCGGCCGCGATCTTGTTGAGCAGCGTCGGGTCGGTGGCCCCGAAGCCGACCGTGTCGGTCTTGACCGGCGGGCTGGCGTGGCCGTTGGCGTACGGTGCCGACGTTGTGCTCGCCGTCGCTGAGGAAGATCCTCGCCGGTCGCGCTCGGGTTGGCGGCAGCAGCCGTCTGGAACGCGAGGTTGTAGTCCGTCGAGCCGTTGTCGGCGTTGACCAGGCGAAGGATGCGTCCATCGCCGGAATCACGCCCGGGATCGCCGCCGGGGCGAACAGCACGTCCGCCGTGTCGCCGAACTCCACGCCGCCCAGGGTCTTGCCCTGGTTCTGCTGCAGGGCCGCGAAGGCGTCGAGCAGGGTCGTCCGGAACTTGCTCGGGTCGGTGAAGTCCATCGAGCCCGAATCGTCGATGATCGCCTCGATGTTGGTCGGCGGGTGTACAGCCGCCGGCGCTCTTGGTCGTCGCCGTCGCGCTGCCGCCGGCCGTCAGGGCGACCAGCAGGCCGATCGCCGAGGCGGCGCCGAGCAGCGCCTTGATCCGTGAGTCGAGTCGCATGTTCTCCCTCCAGTCCCGATGAAATTGCGGAGAGAGAACCTATCCCGAACGGGGGCGGAATGGAAGGGCCTAGACGATCGTCCCGTGGCCGACGACCAGGTCACCGTCGAGCAGGCAGGCGACCTGCCCGGGAGCGGCGCCGTCGACCGGCTCGGCCAGTGCGACCACCGCCTCGCTCGGTCACCGTTGACCTCGAGGCGGCAGTCGCGCCTGGGCGAGTGGTAGCGGAGGCGAACCCCGTCGACGCGCTCCGCCGGCGCGGTGCAGCGGGCGCCGCGCAGGCGGACCTCGCGGGTGGCGAGCTCATCGCGGCGCCCCGCGATCACCCGGTTGGCCGAGGCGTCGGTGCCCAGCACGAAGAGCGGCTCGCCCCCGCCGACGCCGAGGCCGCGGCGCTGGCCGACAGTGAAGTTGTGGTGGCCGCGGTGCCGGCCGACGTACGGCGGCCGGCACGGTCGACGACGTCACCGGGTCGGTCCTCGAGGCCGGCGTGGCGGCGCAGGAACTCGCGCTTCCCCTGGCCGGCCAGGAAGCAGAGGTCCTGGCTCTCGGCCCGACCGGCAACCTCGAGGCCGGCATCCGAGGCGATCGCGCGGACCTGCGGCTTGGTGAGGTCGCCCAGCGGGAACCGCAGCCGTGCCAGGGACCCGGTGGAGAGCGCCGAGAGCATGTAGGTCTGGTCCTTGGCCGGGTCGGCGGCGGCGGCGAGCAGGGGGCCCGCGCCGTCGTCGGCGATCCGCGCGTAGTGCCCGGTGACGAGCCTGGGCGCGCCGAGGCGGTCGGCGAGGGCGATCATCGCGTCGATCCGCAGCTCGCCGTTGCAGAGCACGCACGGATTCGGCGTGCGGCCCTCGGCGTAGCCCCGCAGGAACGGGCCGACGACACCGGCGCGGAACTCCTCCTCGAGGTCGAGCGTCAGATGGGGGATGCCGAGCGAGTGCGCAAGACGCCGGGCACCCAGCACCGCCTCCGGCGAGCAGCAGCTCCGCTCCCCATCGGTCCGCTGGTCGGCCCAGAGCTTGAGCGTGACCGCGACGACCTCCCGGCCCGCCTCGCGCTCTCGCAGGGCGGCGACCGCGGAGTCGACTCCGCCGCTGAGGGCTACCAGGACGCGCTCGCCGCCCACGGGGGGCGCGGCCATGGGCTCGCCGGAGCCGGCGAGCCCCGCAAGCGCGCGATGCAGGGCGTCGGCGGCGAGGATCGCGGCGTGGCGGTGGCTGGGAGCCAGCCCACCCAGCTCGGCCTCGATCTCGTCCGGCCCGATCCGGGCGGCCTCGAGGACCTGGACGCCGTCGACCAGCTCCGCGGTCGCCGCCGCGGCGGCCGCGGTGGCGGCGCAGCCCTCGTTGTCGAAGCTCGTGCGCTCGATCAGGCCGTCGGCGGCGGCGAGGGAAATCCGCACCAGGTCGCCGCATGGGGCGCCGCCGGCGGAGCCGTCGAAGCCGCCTTCAAGAGCGGGGCCGCGCCGCGAGTCGTCGGCGATGTACTGCTCGAGGAGGTCCCTGTTCATCGCTTCGTCATTACGGCCGCCACAAACACCGCGGCCGGATATAGGAGGCTCCAACCTGCCGTTTTCCGCCCCGGCTTGGTAACCCGTGTCGCACAGGTGGTGGTCTACCGAGGACCCCGAGGGATCTCCGGAAATCGACCCCCAAGCCAGTTGTGTTGGGTCAACGTATGGAGCGGTTCGCGTACAGGCTCGGGCCTCGTTCAACCCTAGCAGCGGCCTCGAGCTACCCCGGCTCGTCGATCAGATACCAGGACGAGATCAGCCCGTCGCGGATGCCGAGCTCGATCGCAACCCGCGAGCTGTCCCCGACCTCGCCGCTCTCCCGCCAGACGTACTGGAGCTCGGCGTGGACGAGAACGCCGCTCTCGGTCCGCTCGATCTCGACCGGGACGTAGCGGCGGATCAGGTGGTCGAAGGCCTTCCCCGCCCACTTGACGGCCGCGTCGCGGCCGCGGTGGACCGTTCGCTCGGTGCGGATCTGGACCTCCGGATGGACGAGCTCGCCCACCGCCTCCCGGTCGCAGTCGCTCAGTGCGGCCAGGAAGCGGCGAGCGAGCTCCTCTGGGTCCCTCGTTGCCAGCTATCTGCCGCGTAGGTTCTCGATGAACCGCCGCGGCTGATCGCCCAGGCTCGCCTCGCGGCTGAAGCTGAGCCCGATGCCGATCAGGCCGCCGGCCAGCAACACCCACGGCCAGGCGCCGAACTTGAACGGGTGCGGCGGGTTGTTGTTGAGGTCCAGGCCGGCGATCAGCAGGAAGAGGACGAGGCCGATGCCTCCCACGTACACCGGCCCTCGCGGCCCGATCTGGGAGCCGATCGCGACCAGCCCGAGCGAGACGAGCAGCAGCATGATGTCCCAGAAGTTGCTCGTCTGGATCGGGGGCGTGCTGCTGCTGAACGGGTTCAGGTTGCCGACGGCGGTGATGCCGAGCGCGCAGGCGATCACCGCGGCGATGCCGGCGCCGGTGAGCAGCTCCGACGCCTTCCAGAGGCCGAGGTCGCCCGAAGGCGCCGTCGCGCTGGCGGCGACCTCGTCGCCGCCGGGGTTGTTGCGCCACATATGGAGCGCGCCGGCGAGCAGGCCGATGGCGAGGATGCCGAGCAGCCCGCGATAGACGCCCCAATGTGCGCCGATCCCCCCGGAGAGGATCTTGTCCCAGAGGGCCGTCCAGGAGATGATCAGCGCGATCGAGCCGAGCAGCAGTTGGAACCGCACACCCGCGACCGTGGCGGCATAGAAGGCAAGCCCGGCCGTCACCAGGAAGATCCAGAAGACGTTGAGGGCCGCGTTCGGATTGCCGCCGATCATGTCGACGAACTGCCCGAGCGCAAGCGGCACGAAGATCAGGCCGAAGACGCTGTGCACCACCATCCAGGGCCGCAGCTCGCCCGTCTGGGGCCTGGCGAGGATCGCTCCGTACAGATAGACCGCAGGGATGGCGAGCACCAGGAACATCGGGAAGCTGGCCCATTGGTCGGGATTGACGCTCAGGAACGCACCCTTGCGGATGTAGATCATCGCAGCCGCGAGACCGAGCAGAAGCCCGCCGACTTGCGCAGCGCATCGCGTGTGTCGTCTGGTTTGAACGAATCGTTCATCGGTCTCCTTTGGTTCCGAGAGTGGACCGGTGCGAGCGGAGCACCCTATCCCGTGGGACTTTCCTTCAGAGACGTGATGCGGTCGTAGGCGGACTGGACGACGGAGCGGTCGAGCTGGCCGCTCTTCACCGCCTTGACCAGGTCGCCGAAGACGTCCGACGAAGCCTTGGTGGACGTCGCGTAGAGCAGCAGGTCGTCACCGGCCTCGAGCGCGCTCCGAGCCGCGACCACCGGTGGCAGGGTGCCGGTGACCGCCGGCGACTCGAGGTCGTCGGTGATCACGACACCGTCAAAACCGAGCTGGCCACGGAGGAGCGACTTGACGATCGTCGGCGAGAACGCCGCCTGCTTCTTCGCCCCCAGGGTGGGATAGCTCGCGGTAGAGACCATCACCATCGGCACGCCGGCCTCGACGGCGGCCTTGAATGGGAGCAGATCGCTCTGCAACTGCTCCGTGGTGGCGGCGATCGTCACCGCACGGTCGTCGGTGCTGACGGTGGCGCGGCCGAGGCCGGGGAAGTGCTTCGCCGTCGCCACGGCCCCGCCGTCGTTGAGCCCCTGCGCGAAGGCGACGCCGACCTTGGCAACGGTCGCGGGGTCCGAGCCGAAGGTGCGGCTCTTGATCGAGTCGGCGGTCAGCGGCGTTGCCACGTCCAGGACCGGGGCGAGGTCGACGTTGACGCCGAGGCCGCGCAGGTAGGAGCCCGTCTGCTGGCCCTGATCCTTTGCCTGGCCTTCGTCACCGCTCTTGCCGAGATCCGCCGGCGCGACCGTCGGCGGCCCGTCCTTGAGGCGCTTCACCGAGCCGCCCTCCTGGTCCACCATCACCAGCAGCGGCGGATTCCCGCCGGCTTTGGCGGCGTCCTGCAGCTGCGCGACGTCGGCCTTCAGCCTCTGCGGGTCGCTCTGGAAGCTGATCACCGCGCCGATCTGGCCCTTCCTGGCGGCCTGGAGCAGGGCCTGGTCCGATCCCTTGCCGCTGAGCTTCGCGACGATCTCCTGTCCCACAAGCCGCTTCAGCGGAATCGGCTGCTCGCCGCCCCCGCCGCCGCCCGAGATCAACACGATCAGCAGGACGATCAGTGCGACCACGCCCGCCCCGACCATCAGATCCTGGCGACGGCGCACTCTGGCGGGCAGATCGCGCCGCCGGGACCGGCGCCCGGGCGGCGGCCGTCGGCCGCTCCGCTCGAACTCACCGGTGTCGCCCCGGATACGCCGCCGCTCGGCGACGCCCTCTCGCACGGCGCGGAACGAACCGGTCTCGCGGCGGGCGGGGCGCTCGCCGGTCGCTGGCTCAGCCGCCGGAGGCACCGGCTCGCTCGGGTCGGCGGGGCGGCCGCGCGAGTCCTCCCACTCGAACCCCTCGTCTCCTTGCGGAGGCCGCCGCCCTTCCATAGGCCTAGCCCCTTCCACCCCCGCTTCGGAGGGAGATCCCCAGCTCCCGCAGCTGGCGCTCGTCGACCGGGGCCGGGGCGCCGGTCATCGGATCGCCACCGGAGGCCGTCTTCGGGAAGGCGATCACGTCGCGGATCGACTCCGTCCGGTACAGAAGCGCGGTGACCCGGTCGAGGCCGTAGGCGATGCCGCCATGCGGCGGCGCACCGTAGCGCAGCGCGTCGAGCAGGAAGCCGAAGCGCTCCTCGGCCTGCTGCTGATCGATTCCGATCGTCTCGAACACCTTGCGCTGGACCTCGGGGTCGCTGATGCGGATCGAGCCCCCACCAATTTCCCATCCGTTCCAGACGACGTCATAGGCCTTTGCCCTGGCGGCCCCCGGATCGGCGGGATCGAAGTCGCCGTCGGGCGAGGTGAAGGGGTGGTTGTGGGGGTCCCAGCGCTCCTCGTCGGCCGCCCAGCCGAGCAGCGGCCAGTCGACGATCCAGGCGAGTTCGTTCGCCTCCGGATCGATCAGGCCGAGCCGCCCGCCCAGCCGGCGGCGCAGCTCGCCCAGCACCTCGGCGGAAAGCAGCGGCTCGTCGGCGACCAGCAGCACGACTTCGCCCTCCGAGGCGCCGAGCGCCTCGTTCGCGGAGGAGATCTCGCCGTCGGAGAGGAACTTCGCGACCGGTGAGCGCCAGCCGCCCGGCTCGACCACCGCCCAGACCAGGCCCTTCGCACCGAGCTCGGTCGCCTCCGCGACCAGCCCGTCGAGGTCCGCGCGCGACATCTCGTGGGCGCCGGCGTTCAGGCCTCGCACCAGCGAGCCCCCCTCGATCGCCTGGCGGAAGGCGTTGAACTCGGAGCCGCGGAAGACCTCGGTGAGGTCGCGGAGCTCGAGGCCGAAACGGAGGTCGGGTTTGTCGGACCCGTAGCGGTCGATCGCCTCGTCGTAGGGAATGCGTCTCATCGGCAGCTCGACCTCGACGCCGCACCCGCCCAGCACGTGCGCCAGGAGGCGCTCGTTGAGGTCGATCACGTCGTCGGTCTCGACGAAGGACATCTCGATGTCCAGCTGCGTGAAGTCCGGTTGCCTGTCCGCGCGCAGATCCTCATCCCGGAAGCAGCGCGCAATCTGAAAATACCGCTCGAAGCCCCCGATCATGAGCAGCTGCTTGAAGAGCTGGGGCGATTGCGGCAGCGCGTAGAAGGAGCCGCGCTGGAGCCGGCTCGGGACGAGGAAGTCGCGGGCGCCCTCGGGCGTCGAGCGGGTCAGGATCGGCGTCTCGATCTCCAGGAAGCCCTCGCCGGAGAGGAACTCGCGCATCAGCTGGGCGACCTTGTGGCGGAGCTCGATCGCCCTGCGCATCCGGTCTCGCCGCAGATCGAGGTAGCGGTAGCGCAGCCGGGTCTCCTCGCTCACCTCGCCCGAGAACGACTCGATCTCGAAGGGCGGCGTCTCCGCGTCCGCGAGCAGCTCGGCGTCGGTCACGCGGACCTCGACCTCGCCGGTCGGCAGCTCGGGGTTGACGGTCTCGGGCGAGCGCCTCACGACCTTGCCCTTCGCGCTCAGCACGTCCTCCGAGCGCAGCTCGTGCCCGAGCTTGAATGCCTCCCCAAGTTCATCCGGATTGAGGACAAGCTGGACCAGGCCGGTCCGGTCCCGGAGGTCGATGAAGACGAGGCCACCGTGGTCCCGGCGGCGATGGACCCAGCCCGCCACGCGGACCTCGGAGTCGACCCGGTCGGGCAGGACCTGCCCGCACCAGGCGTCGCGGTAGCCGTTCGGCCTCAGAGCCGGGAATTCGCCGCTCATGGCGACGAGAGTGTCTCAACCAGGGTCGCGGGATCGACCTCCCGCTCATCGCCCGAGCCCATGTCGCGCAGGGTCGCCTTGCCGTCGCCCGAGAGGATCAGCGCGTAGCGGGCCCCCACCCGGTCGGCCTGCTTCATCTGGCCCTTGACGGCGCGGCCTGCGAGGTCGAGGTCGGCCGTAATACCGGCGCGCCGCAGCTCGGTCACCAGGGCGAGCGCTGCATCTCGGTCCTGGTCGGCGACCACGAAGACGCCCTCGCGCTCCGCCTCCGCCCCCTTTCCTTCTGAAGCCTCGAGCGCCAGTGCGATCCGGTCCACCCCGAGCGCCCAGCCACAGCCTGGCGTCGGCTGCCCGCCGAGCTGCTCGATCAGGCCGTCGTAGCGCCCGCCGCCCCCGATCCCGGACTGGGCGCCGAGCCGCTCACACTCGAACTCGAACACGGTCCGGGTGTAGTAGTCGAGGCCGCGGACCAGGGTCGGGTCGAGCTCGTAGGCGACGCCGTTGCGGTCGAGCTGGCGGCGGACCTCCGCGAAATGCTCCGCGTCGGCCGGGTCGAGACGGTCGAGCAGCGTCGGCGCCTCCTCCATCACCACCCGCGTCCCACGATCAGAGGCGTCGAACGCGCGCAGTGGGTTGGCGTCGATCCGGTCCCGCACCTCGTCGGAGAGCTCCGACTCGCGCGAGCGCAGGTACGCCCGTAGCTCGTCGAGGTAGGCGGCGCGGGCGGCCGGCGTCCCCAGGCTGCCGAGCAGCAGCCGCACGTCAGGGACGCCCAGCTCGCTGAGGATGTCGTGTGCGAGCACGATCAGCTCGGCGTCGACGAGCGGCGAGTCCGAGCCGATCGACTCCGCGTCGATCTGCGTGAACTGCCGGTAACGGCCGGCCTGGGGGCGCTCATGGCGGAAGAAGGGGCCGTCGGTCCAGAGCTTCACCGGCTGCGCGAGCTTCTGCATGCCGTGCTCGAGGTAGGAGCGGCAGACCGGGGCGGTGGCCTCGGGTCGAAGCGTGAGCGAGCGGCCCCCCTGGTCCTCGAAGGTGAACATCTGCTTCTGGACGATGTCCGTGGATTCCCCGACCCCGCGCGCGAACAGGTCGGTCTCCTCGAAGGCCGGGACGTCGATCCGCCCGTAGCCCGCGGCCTCGAGCCGCTCGCGGGCCACCTCGGCGATCCGCCGCCGGGTCGCCTCCTGCTCCGGCAGCACGTCGAAGGTGCCCCGCGGGGCCTTGAACTTCTCAGCCATCGCGAGCCGAGCCTAACGTCGCTACCGGGCGAGCTCAGTCAGGAACGGGTTGGTCGCCTGCTCAGCGCCGAGTGTGGTGATGCCCATGTGCCCGGGATACACCGTGGTCTCGGGCGGCAGCGACTCGACCAGCCCCCGGATCGACTCGAGCAGGGTCGCCCAGTCGCCGCCCGGAAGGTCGGTGCGGCCCACCGAGCCCTGGAACAGCACGTCGCCGGAGAAGATCGCCGCCTCGCCGGGGACCGAGTAGGTGACGTGGCCGGGAGAGTGACCCGGGGTGAAGAGCACGTCGATCTCCATGCCCGCCAGCTCCAGCTTCTCGCCGCCGCTCACCGTGTGGTCGGCGTCGTAGCTCTCGTAGGGGCCGAAGCCGGGCCAGGGCACGAACGAGTTGATGTCGGCAAGCACCGGGACCTCGATCTCGGGACACCAGACCGGGGCGCCGGTCGCCTTCGCGATCGGGGCGACGGCGCCGATGTGGTCGAAGTGGGTGTGGGTGAGCAGGATCCCCTCGACTGGTCACGCCCGAGCTCGTCGGCGGCGTGCAGGATGCGGTCGGCCTCGTCGCCGGGGTCGACGATCAGGGCGCCCTCCGCGCCCTGTTTGCGGAACAGGAAGCAGTTCTCGGCGATCTGGCCGACCGTGAACATGCGCACGTCCACGGGCTCAGCCCTCCGCCTGACGGGCGCCTTGCGCTGCGCCTCGCGCTCGGCCCGCTTCTGGGCCTCCTTGCGCAGGTAGCGCTGATACATGAAGCGGTCGAGCAGGAAGGCCATCGGGACGTAGAAGCCGAGCATCAGGACCCCGACCGCGAGCGAGACGGCCGGGTTCTGCCCGAAGAGGGCCAGCAGCCCGACGAAGAGCACGGCGGCGACCGCTCCCTTCTTCAGCGCACTCGACCAGCTCGGCGGCTGGGGCACTCGCTCTCCCGGCTTCTTCTTCCGGGAGCGGGCCCGAGCCTGCGCCTCGGCCCGGCTGCGGGCACGCCCGCGGGCGGGCCGGGTGTCGATCCGGCCCCCCTGGGTGCCGCGGTGCTTGCGGCGCCGCTTCCTCTTCGTCTGCGCCATGCGAGGTCAAATCTAGCCGAGGACGTTCTCGATCACGTCGCGCTTCGGGTCGAAGTCGCGGATCGGCGGCTCGTCGGGGTAGCCGACGAGCGCAACCTCCGGAGCCAGGCCGACCAGCTCGGCCTCGATCGGCTTGACCCCGTGCCGATCGGCGAGCCGCGTGATCTCCTCGACCACCCGCGCAAGGGGCACGTCCCGCGGGTCGTGGACGTTCATCGAAATCTGGGTGCGCCCGCCCTCGCGCGGCAGGCCCAGAGCCCGCACGCCTGGCAGGCCGCCACCCGCCTCCCGCAGCTCCGCCGCGATCTCGCGGGCGATCTCCGGGTTCGAGGTGTCGAGCTCGACGTTGAAGGCGACCAGCGGCTCGCGGGCGGTCACCAGCGTCGCGCCGGCGGTCGGGTGAGGCTCGCCGGGGCCGAGGTCCGGGACCAGCTCGCCGAGCCCATCCGACGCGCCAGCTCGGCCGGGCCGCCCTGGCGGAAGTAGGCCCGCTCGACCCGCTCCGGGGAACTCGCCAGCT
This sequence comes from uncultured Solirubrobacterales bacterium, assembly GCA_963725475.1. GTDB lineage: Bacteria > Actinomycetota > Thermoleophilia > Solirubrobacterales > 70-9 > DASUPK01. The sequence continues at coordinate 145,862 of CAVRYR010000006.1, forward strand.
CGCCGTAGAAGAAAACGGGGATGCCGAGCTCGGCGATCGCCTCCGCCACCCGCCGCGCTTCTGCGGCCGCATCGTCGTGTCGCTCCGGGACCTGCCAGACGACCGGGGCGACGTCGATCGCCCCGATGTGCGGATGGAGCCCCTGGTGCTCGCGCAGGTCGATCAGCTCGAGCGCATGCCGCAGCCCCCGCGAGCAGCGCCTCCACCATCTCGTCGGGCGGCGCGGCGATCGTGAAGACGCAGCGGTTGTGCTGGGCGTCGTGGTGCCGGTTGAGGATCCGGGCGTGCGAGCCGAGCGTCGCCTCGAGCGCCCCCATCACCCTCTCGTTGCGGCCCTCCGAGAAGTTGGGGACGCCGACCAGCGGCAGCTCCCGGTTCACGGGACGAGCAGCTCGCCCTCGCGGACGATCGCCTCGCCGTCGAGCTCCACGGTCGGCTTCATCACCACGCAGTCGAGGTGGATCGGGACCTGCACGGTGCCGCCGATCCCGGCCGAGGCGCCGAAGGCGACGTGGCAGGTGCCGAGAATCTTCTCGTCCTCGATCACCTCGCCGATCAGCGTCGCCATCTCGTTCGTGCCGATGCCGAGCTCGGCGATGTTGGTCCCCTCCTCGCCGTGCGCAGTGAGCAGCTCCATGAACGCCATCCCCTGGCCGCCCCGCGCCGCGGTCAGGTGCCCGCCCTCGACCACCAGCTCGACGGGCTCGTCGACCTTGCCGATGGCCGCGATTGACCCGTCGACGACCAGCGTGCCATTGCCGCCCGCGGGCGAGATGAAGCCCTCCCCACAGGGCAGGTTGCCGAAGGCGCCGGGCTCGGTGAGCTCGCCGGCGTCGGGGATCGCCCGCCGCCCGGACAGGTCGAGGCGAAGGTCCGTCCCGTTCGCGCCGGTGATGTGCGCCTCCTCGGCCCGGTCGAGGGCGTCCGCGACGGCGTGACTCTTGCGGTGCAGGCCTTCCATGTCGGCGCTCATCACGCGGGCGAGGATCTCCTCGGTGACACCCGGGAGTGTCGCCGCTCGCGCCCCGTTCTCGCTGGCCCGCTTGCGGGCGGCGGTGTGGGAGAGCGACTGGATCGTCGCGGCGAGCAGTACGTCCGCGACCCGCATCGCCTCCGCCACGGTGGGCGGCGGCTCGGCGGCGTGCGATGCGCGCTCGGACATCAGCGCGAGCACCGCATCCCCGCCGGCCTCCGCGGCCTCGTCCCGGAGCCGCTCGCCGAGGTTCTGGGCGGCGGGATTCGCCACCACCAGGACGTTCTCGCCCTCCTTCACGCCCATGCAATCGCGGACGACAGCGCGCACGGCTCGGTCGAGATCGCTCATCGCGAGGACCCTAGATGACCACCGACCCGTCGCTACGATTGACCGCCCCGCCGGAGTAGCTCAGTCGGTTAGAGCAGCGGAATCATAATCCGCGTGTCGGGGGTTCGAGTCCCTCCTCCGGCATGAAGTCCCTGCAAAACGAAACTTTCCGCAACGTGCGAACACGCGGATTCTGAGTCCGCGTCAAGAATCCGCGTGTTGCGGCGATTCATGGGCTGAGGTCGGCTGAGTTCGCTCCGGTCATTTGAGGTCGGGTCGCTTCGCGAACTCGGCCGATCGCAGACTGTGCGTCGAACTGTGCGTCGAACGACTTTGGGTGGTGGCCCCACCCTTCCTCTCGGCGTTTGTGGCCGGTGCTCCCCCCTTCACGCGAGCGGAGGTGCGAGCCTCAGCGTCTGAAGGAGTCGCTCTGCACGAAAGGGGCTCCGTTTCGCACGCCAGTGTCCAGGCGGCGGTAGCCCAAGCTGGCAAGAGCGAGCGCTCCTACAGTTCGGGGTGCCTTGACTCCAGGAACATCGCAGCCAGACTCGCCGCGGAGGTTCGGAACCTTTCGCTCTGCCGCTACCGCAGTCGGGGTATCGGAGCCGTACGTCCTCGTCGGCCTGATCCTCTTTGCCCTCGCGATCGGCGGCATCGTCCACATCTTCGAGCCGGGTCGGTCGGGCGACCTGATTTGGGCTGCGGCGATCGTCTTGACGCTGATCCCGCTGACCTGGTCGGTGCTGCGGACCCTGATGCACGGAGACGTGGGCGTCGACGCGATCGCACTGGTGGCCATGGTCGGTGCGCTGGCACTCGGCGAATACCTGGCCGGCGCGGTGATCGCCTTGATGCTGAGCGGTGGCAATGCCCTCGAGGCCGCCGCCGGCCGGCGCGCCCGACGCGAGCTCACGGCGCTGCTCGAGCGCGCTCCGCGGATCGCCCACCGCCGCCAGGGCGAGAAGATCGAGGAAGTCCCGGTCGGGGAGATCGCGGTCGGAGACCGGATCGTGGTCCGCGCCGGCGAGGTCGTCCCGGTCGATGGAGCGGTACAGAGCGAGCGCGCCGTGATCGACGAGTCGACGCTGACGGGGGAGCCACTCCCGGTCACGCACGGCCGGGGCTCGACCGTCTTAAGCGGCACGCTCAATGCGGGCGACGTCTTCGACATGCGCGCGACGAGAAGCTCATCCGAGAGCGCCTACGCCGGCATCGTCGCGCTGGTGAAGGACGCGGAGCAGCAAAGGGCTCCGTTCGTCCGGATGGCCGATCGCTACGCCGCGATCCTCTTGCCGGTGACGCTCGTCATCGCCGGTGCGGCATGGGCGCTCAGCGGCGATCCCGTCCGTGCGCTGGCGGTACTTGTCGTTGCCACCCCCTGCCCTCTGATCCTCGCTGCACCGGTTGCCTTGCTCTCGGGCGTCTCACGGGCCGCCCATGACGGGGTGATCGCAAAGGGCGGAGGCACGATTGAGAAGCTCGGCGAGGCCAGGACGGTGCTGCTCGACAAGACCGGGACGCTCACCCACGGGAGACCTGAAATCGAGCAGGTGAAGAGCACCGACGGACTGGCGCCGGAGGAGTTGCTGCGGTTGGCCGCCTCGGTGGACCAGCTCTCAGCCCACGTTCTGGCCGAGGCACTCGTTCACGGGGCCGAAGGGCGTGGGCTCGAGCTCGAGTTTCCCGAGGCGGTGGTCGAGGAACCCGGCCAAGGGATCGAGGGGGAGGTCGGCGGGCATCGCGTGGCTGTGGGCAGCGACGCATGGCTGCGCCAGCGCGGCTACTCCGGAGCGGACGCGGCTGAGCGGCTCTTGGACGGCTCCGCCGAGCCCGGTTGGGCCAGGGTTCTCGTTGGCGTCGACGGCGGGCTTGCCGGCGCCGTGTTGATGGCAGATCACCTCCGTGATGACGCAGGCGATCTGACAAAAGAGCTCCGAGGCGCCGGTGTGGAGAAAGTCGTGCTCGTCACTGGCGACCAGCGGGCGGTCGGGGAGGCGGTCGGCGAGGCGGTGGGCGTCGATCAGGTCTTCACCGAGTGCTCGCCCGATGAGAAGACCGAGGTCGTGCGCCGAGCACGGGAGCGTTCCGACGGGGGTACCGTCGTCATGGTCGGTGACGGGGTCAACGATGCGCCGGCCCTCGCACTTGCCGACGTTGGCATCGCGATGGGCGGCGTCGGGGCTACCGTATCCTCGGAAACCGCGGACGCGGTGATCGCCATTGACAGGGTGGATCGCGTCGCGGATGCGATCCGGATCGGTCGACGCTCCCTGACGATCGCGCGCCAGAGCGTGGCCGCCGGCCTCGGCCTGAGTTTCATCGCGATGGGATTCGCCGCCTTCGGCTTCATCCCGCCGGTGGTGGGCGCGCTGCTTCAGGAGGGAATCGACGTGGCCGTGATCCTGAATGCGCTGCGCGCGCTCAAAGGATGACGGTGTGGGCTCCTCTGGCGCTCGTTTCGCCAAGAAATACGCAGTAGGCATCCAGCCGTGTTCCTCGCCGACGGGTGAATCCAAGGGATAGCCCGAGGAGTTCGGCACCACGCGAAGGAGACGCGATTCGTGCGCCGTCCTCGCTCCTCGGATCCCTTGACAACTCTTAACGCGGGGCTCTCCGGTGCTTAGTGCGCAGCCAAATACCGTCGTCCCGAACAAAGGCCATCCAAGGTCACAAGGAAGGAGGCGATCAAGGTGTCAATGGGACTGATAGTCGTACTGAACGTGGTTCTGGGTGCGGGACTGCTCGTTCTCCTGTCGGCCGCAATGCTGCTCCCGTACCGTCTGCGGGCGGAGCCTCGCGGGCCCCAAGCTCCTGGAGCCGAGCAGGCGAGCCGAAGAAGGAGAGCCGAGTCCACGGACCGGCGCAAGCGCGCGGGAACCGAGCCCGCTTACTCGCGTTCGTAACAGACCATGGCAATGGGGCGCGGCGGGCGCCACCCCATCCGGATGGCGGATGGGTGTTTCGGATGGGTTTCGGATGGGTTTGGCGGCTCTCGAAAAGGGCCGCTGTGCATGGAAAGCAGCGACCTAGAATTCGGGCCGCTCCCGATAGGCGATCGTGATGGCTTCATCTTCGGCATCCCCTTCAACCCGGTACCCGGCATCACGCGCCATCGTGGGCCTGATCCTGCTCGCGTCGATACTTCGGTTCGGCACCCTGGGGGCCAAGAGCTTCTGGGGCGACGAGCTCAGCACCGTGGACCTGGTCCACCGCTCGCTCGGGCACATGCTCACCGGGATCGGGAACCTGGAGTCGACCCCGCCGCTGTATTACGTGATCTCCTGGCTCTGGGTCCAGATCGTCCCCAGCACAGAGGTGGGCATACGAGCGCTGCCGGCGCTCTTCGGCGTCGCCCTCGTCGCGGTGACCTACTGGATCGGACGCGAGCTCGCCGGCGCGCGGGTAGCGACCATCTCCGCGGCGCTGGTTGCCTGCAATCCCTTCCTGGTCTGGTACTCGCAGGAGGCCCGCGCCTATTCACTGCTCGCCCTGCTAAGCGCGGTCGCGCTTCTGTTCGCGGTCTGCGCGATCAAGCGGCCCAGCGGCCGTCTCTATGCAGCCTGGGCTGTGGCCTCGGGGCTCGCGCTCGCCACGCACTACTTCGCCCTCTTCCTGGTCGTACCGGAGGCGGTGATCCTGCTGCGCTCGGCACCCAGACGGCGGGTGGTGGCGCCGGCGATCGGCCTCGTCGTGGTGGCCGGGGCATTCCTCCTGCCCCTCGCGCTGCAACAGAGGTCGATGGGCCACGCCTCATGGATCAGCAACGCACCGATAGTCGGCCGACTAGCGATCACGCCGTTCGACTTCCTTGTCGGCTTCGATCTCACCTCGGCGGCTCTGCCGGTGGCGGTCATCGTGATTGCGGCGGCGCTCGTCGGCTTGGCGCGGCTGGCCGCGTCCAGACTCTCCGGCGGTCCCGGGCCAAGGCTGGTGGCGGCGATGCTCGTCGCCACCTTCCTTTTCCCGCTCGGTCTCGCCTTGCTTGGACTCGACTATCTGGACCCGCGCAACCTGATCGTCGCCCTGGTCCCCGGCCTCGTCCTGCTCTCGATGGGTTTCGCCGCCCCGGCGACGCCGCGACTTGGGCAGGCGGCGGCCGTTGGCCTCTGCCTGGCCTCGCTTGCGGTCGTGCTGCTTACGGCCTGGGAGCCGAAGTACCACAGCGAGGACTGGCGGGCTGCTGCCAGTGATTTGGGGCCACCGCGCGTCGACCGAGTTGTGATCGCGACCCCAGGCAGCTTCGCTCGCAAGCCGCTGCAGTTCTACCTGCCTGGGAGCCAATCGCTCTCAAGCGGCGAACCGGTCAGGGAGGTGGACGTACTCGCCTTGCCGCGGCAGGGAAGCAGCACTCCCAAGCCGATGCTGCCGTCTTCGATGCCGCACCTTCGCTTGGTCGCCCGTGACTTCGATGGACGCTTTCTCGTCTGGCGCTACAGGCCGATGGGACCGCAGCGATTCTCTCGCCGAACTCCAACCCGCCGTGCGCAGATCTCAAGCGGACGTCATCTGGCAGGGCTCGTCGACTCCCACCGCGCCAGCACAGGTTCCGTTGCACTCGGGCTGAGCTTCCGCCTGATCACCCAGATCGCGAGCCAGGCCGTGAACAGCTGACGTACTCCGTAAGCGCCCCATTGGATGGCGAGGGGGAAGTCCGAGGCGATCGGGCCGGCCGGATGAAGCGGTCCGAAGGTCGAGGCGAAGATCAGCACGTCCAACGCCGCGAAGGCCACAGCAAGCCCCACTGGCGCCCCCTCGATCGCCAACACGGCAAAGATCCAGAGCGAGTACTGCGGGCTGTAGACCTTGGCCGTCGCGAACACCCAGAGCAGCGCGGCGGCGGATGCGGGGATCAGCGCGCCGCCCCGGCGGGCCCTGGCGCCGACCGCCAGGATCACGATCAGGGCTAGGCCGGCGGCGAACAGCGGAACCGCGACCAAGTCCGCTGCATGACCGAGCAGGGGATGCCAGATCGTCCCGCGTGGTGGCCGTTGGTCCGTGTAGGTGAAGAAGTAGGACCAGTTCGCACGGATCGACCCCGTCCAGGTGAGCGCGAACGGGATGTTGACGGCCAACGTGGTCGCTGTGAAGACAGCCGCGACCAAGGCGGCCGAACGTCTTCTTCCCTCGGCCACCCGCAGGGCGACGACGATCGGGAGTACCACGATCGGAAAGAACTTGGCCCAGGTGGCAAGAGCCAAAACGGCCGCCGCGAGCCCGTCCCTGCGGCCCTGGAAGAGCAGCAGAGCGATGACCAACAGGCAGATCCCCAGCAGATCCCAGTTCAGCGTCCCCCAGAGAGCCAGCGCCGGCGCGGCCGCGAATAGCCACGGGTTGGCGCCGCTGATCCGGCTGATCCCCCAGGTTGCAATCAGAGCCAGAATCAGAAGGAGGCCGGTCGAGGTCAGGAAGTAGGCGGCGACGCTGGTGTGAACCAAGCTCGCCATCCAGACGAACAGGCCGGTGAGGACCGGATACTCGAAGCGGAAGTCGAGGTAGGGCGTTGGATGCTGGCCGAGGTGGTCGCGGAAGAAGAGGTGGGAGATGTCTGAGTAGCCGCCCACATGGGCCATCAGGTCGACGTTCAGGAGGTGGGCGTTCGGCGGTCCCTGGTACTCGAGCAGCACCGGTGTCCGCATCAGCGCCCCGAGGAGGATCAACACCGCGGGCAGCGCGATCAGCAGGATGGTGCGCTGTCGCGCACCTCGTGGGAAATGAATCGCTCGAGCTTCCATACCGAGGGGACGCGGCCCGGCCTTAGGCCGCGCCGGCCCGGTCCTGCGCGCGGATCGCCCGAATCTCGAGTGCGAGTGGGATCAGGGAGACGGCGGCGATTCCGATCGTGACCAGGAGGGCGTAGCGGTCGACGGAGATCAGTCCGCCGATCGCGTATCCGATCGCCGCGATCGCAACGGCCCAAATGGCTCCGCCCAATGCGTTGAAGGGGACGAATTGCCTGGCGGGCATTCCACCAACGCCGGCGGCCGGGCTGACCAGCGTCCTGAGGAAGGGCACGAATCGCCCAATCACGATCGCGTTGACGCCGTAGCGGCGGAAGTACTCACGCGTCCGGTCAAGACGACTGCGGCTGAATAGGACTCCGTCCGGCCGGGCGAAGAGCCGCGGGCCAGCACGTCGGCCGAGCAGATACCCCAGCTGTCCGCCGGCGATGGCCCCGAAGCCGGCTGCCGCAATCACCAGCGCGAGGTTGGGGTGCGTCCCGGCCGGTCCGCTGACGTGGCTATAGGCGCCCGCGAGAACCGTCAGCGTCTCACCCGGAAGGATGACCCCGAACAGCAGTCCGGTTTCGAGGAAGAGGATCACTCCGATGCCGAGCACGCCATAGCTGACGAGTAGGTATTGGGCACTGAGGAGCATCGAGGAGCCTTGCGGGTCGGATCAGGCTAAGGCGAAAACCGGATCCGCGGGCGACCTCTGACCTAGCCTGGCCCTCTTCACTGCCAAGAAGGTGTGACCTTTCGGAGTGCTGCTTTGCATGGAAAGCAGCACTTTGCCGCGAGATAGGCACCGCCCTCACTGTTGGCCGCGGTCCAACAGAATCGCCCATCCGAACAGGAGAAGCGCCCCCAACATCATCAGGACGCCCACCGAAAGCTCACCGTGCACGAGCGAGCTGAAGGCGAACAGCGCGCAGATAAATCCGCTCCATGCGCTTAGCCCCCAGATCGGTCGCCCATGCACTTGAAGCCTCCTAGACAGGGGGTGGCATCGGTCGGTCCATGACTATGGGAGTGGAGGACATCTCGGGCCAGCCAACCACCCGCGTCTCACGGCACGATGAGCATCTGATTAGAAGTGTCTTAGTGCCCGGGGGCCGCCCACCCGAACTTCGAGATCCGCCGCGCCAGAACCTGCTCCTTTGCATGAAAAGCACTACTCGCGTGCTACCTGACTGAGCTTGTCGATTCGTCAGCTAAGAGAGCTCTACCGCTCGCCTTATGGGGCGTTAACCACGGCCTGCGGTGATGGGGCTAGTCAACACCGGGAGAAGGAATGGATTCAGGAACCCACACACTTATCTCCGAGCGCAACGTCGCGGAGCGCAAATTGGTGGCAATCGCAAAGGCCATCTCCGAGCACCGTGTAGAGCAGCGACGCAAGCCATATCCGACCCGTGCCGAGGACTTCCATCTATATCGGCGGGTCGGGGAGATCCTCGGACCTCGCGCCGTAGGCGGAGCTCGAAACTAGCCACCTTGCCGACATTCGGCGCCTCGCGGGACAGCTTTCTTCATCGCACTGATGCTCGAGAAGCGGCTCCGGCTGAACACTGCGGTCTGGCCTGACACTGGAAGGAGACCATCGTGCCGGTGAGAGTGGAGGGCGCGATCAGGTTGCTCGGCGCGATCGCGCTCGCCATAATGACGGGGCTGATCACCTACCTCGTGTTCGACTTTGCGGTCGGCGGGCAGCTTGCCGCCTTGGCCGCGGCTGTCGTCTTTATCGCAACCACGGCAGCACTCGGCTGGGCCTTTCGCTAGCGGAAGTCGGCCGCAACCGCCAACCGCCAGCAACGGCCACAGCGGGATAGGCGCTTTGCATGGAAGCAGCTGTCCCAGGCGCGATACTGCCGGGCGGGTATGTCGGGGGAGACCGCGGAGATAGTTCGCCAGTCCGATGAGCACGGACCGGGGAGACCTATGAGCGCCACCTTGGACCTGCGCCGCCTCGAGGCTCCGGTCCTCCAGGCCGCAATGGGGAGTATCGCCGGACACGAACTGGCCGCCGCCGTGTCCGAGGCAGGCGGCCTCGGAACGATCGGCGGAGTGTTAGGCGCGATCGCTGCGGAGCTTGCCGCTGCCAGGAGAGCTCACCGGCGCGCCGGTCGCAGTCAACCTGCTGCTTCCGTTCATCCGTCCCGGAGACGCGGAGGCCGCGGCCGAGGCCGATGCGATCGTCACGTTCTGGGGGCGACCGCGGCGCCTTGCACGCTCGACCTGGATCCACCAATGCGGCTCCGTTGAGGAGGCGAAGGCTGCGGCTGCAGCTGGCGCAGACGCGGTGATAGCACAGGGCGTGGAGGCAGGAGGTCGCGTCCGCGGCGGCCTTCCGGCGTTCGAGCTCCTGGAGCAAACGATCGCCGCCGTCGATGTGCCGGTGATCGCTGCCTGGGGGAATCGTCGATGCGAGCGGGGTCGAGGCCGCGCTCGATGCGGGAGCAATCGCGGCCCTCTCGGGAACGCGCTTCTTACTGAGCGACGAGAGCCGGGCTCACCCCGAGTACAAGCGCCGCTGCCTGGAGGCGTCGGAGACGGTGCCTCACCGAGCTCTTTGGCCTCGGCTGGTCGGATGCCCCGGAGCGCGTGATCCAGAACGCCGCCACCAGGCGGTGGTTGCGCGACTCGGAACGAGGCCCCGGATGGATCCGGGTAGCGAACCGGGCGCTCACGCCACTCGATCCGCGCGATGCCGGAGGACCTTGCCGTCCGCACCTTGCACCGCCCGCGTGCTTCGTGGCCATTTCTCGGGTGGCTGCCGCCGCTCGCGGGCGGCCCGAGCGCCCTCGTTGATTCGTCGCCGCTCTACGCCGGCGCGAAGGTGGGGACGATCACCGAGGTGCGTCCCGCCGCGGCAGCTCGTCCGGGCCCTGACCCCCTAGACGTCGCCGGGATCTCTGACTACTCCTTTGGACGAAAAGCAACACCGCTGCATTGCATGGAATGCAGCGGTCTTCCCGAGACACGCGCAGGCGGTGTCGCAGGAGAACGTGGAGATCGTCAAAGCGTTCACCCGACGCTTCGCCGCGGGAGTTAGGGCTGCGCCGCGAGCGAGGCGATCCCGCGAACGGTTCCCAGGCGGACCAGGCGGCTCAAGGGCCCGGCCTTCTGCTTCAGATAGCGGTCGAAGAATGCGATCGTCACGCGCTCGACGATGTGAAGCTGAGGCCGTTCGTCTGTGTAGGGAGACAAGTGTGACGCGCCGAAGAGGGTAAGGAGGAACTTGGGCGGCGAAGCTGCGTCGTAGAAGCTCCGCGTGAATCTCGGAGGGTTGATCGTGTCGGCTGTGCCCTGTGTGGCGAGGAGCGGTGGGGTGCCCGGAGGGAAGCTGAACCCAGTGCCGCCCGGGATCCTTGCCCCCGAGAGGATCGCCGCAGCGCCCACCCGCGGATCGCGAAACCGGCGGTCATAGGCGACGGCGAGCGCCGTCTCGCCGCCGTCGGAGTGGCCGGATACCGCGATCCTCTGCGGATCGATCAGGCCTTGGAGCTGGCCCCCCGGCCTGCTGCTTGCGGAGAGCAACTTCGAGATCACGAAGCTCATGTCGGCAGGCTGGTTTATGAGGTCAGACTCGTCTGGCCCTCCTGGCGCCTTGGCGTTCTCGAGTGGGAAGCGCGGCGCGGCCACGACGTAGCCGCGCGCGCCCAGGCCTCCAGCAGCTTGGAGTAGGGCGCCGGCGTCAGCGTGAAGCCGTGGCCGAAGACCACGAGCGGGAACGGCTCGGCGGCGCGTTGGGGAGGCGCATTACGCCGCTCCTTCGCCGATGCCGGACCGAGCGCCGGATACCGGACGTAGGTCACTAGTCTCCGCGGTGAGCTGGCGCCGCTCGGCAGCGTGATGTGGCGCGAGTGGTCAACGAGGCGTAGGACGCGCAGGCCAACCGCGAACGGGGGGCGAGGGGGCGCTGCAGGGGCCGCTGCAACCGTGGACTGCGAACGTGCGCCATCCTGCGCCCGCGCTGGAGCGCGCCTCGAGCTTCCCGTGCCGAGCGTCGCGATCGCAAAGCCGCCGCCGAGCAGCGCAAGAACCACGACTGTCGCCGCCACTCTCCGCTTCAGATGAGGTGCCCTCCGGGACTGGATGCGTTCACCTCCTCTTCCTCGTGCTCCGACAAGAACGGCGCCGCTGCGGATCAATCCGGCGGTCGTGCGCTGGGGAATTGTCGAAGTAGCGAATGGGGCGGAGCCAGATCAAGGCCATCGGGATCACTTAGATATCCCGGGCCCCGGCCGGGTCGACCTGTGTGGCCGTATTGCCAGACGATCCGTTTGGTCCGCGGGTTGACCACGATGACCCGGTTGTTGTCATCGTCGTTGGCAAGGATGTCCCCGTTAGGGAGCGGCACGGCGAGCGAGGGTTTATCGAGTGCGTGTCTGCCCTTGGGGGCATATCGCCACTTCAGGCGGCCATGGAGATCGAACATTTCGATGGCGCCCGGATGGACGTAGTCGGCGCTCAGGAAGAGACCAGGCTTGACCTCGTTCGTGTCCGAGGGGTAGCTGAAGCCCGGTGGGTGAGCGGCGCTGATCAGCTTCCCAGAGGGTGCCAGCAGGTCGATCCAGTTTCCGGTGATTTCGGTGACGACTGTCCCGCCGTCGGAAGTTGGGAAGGCCCCGTTCGGGCTGGCGAAGGACAGCGGCGGGTCATGGAGGCACAACCCGGTCGATCCGAGCTGGCGTAGCGGAGCATGGGAGGGCGGGTGGAGAATGATCAAGCGGCAGTTCTTGATGTCGGCGCTCAGGATCGTGCCGCCTCCCATCGGGATCGCGTCGTCGGGATTGTCGAGCCGGTTCGGCGTCGCTCCGGGAACTCCCGGACGCCCGTAGCGGTAGACGATTCTGTGGCGGCGGACGTCGATGACGCTGATCACGAAGTCGTCCTCCTGGGTGGCGACCACGAACTGTCCACTGGCGTCGAAGAAGGCGTCGTCAGGGGACTTGAACGTCTGGCCCGGGCGCAGATCACCGGGTCGAGGGAACTGCCAGACAACATGGCCCGCGGGATCCAGCTCGAGTAGCCGGTTGTTACCGCGATCGGCGATCAGGACGTCGCCCGGCAGGACCGATGGGTTGGACCTTGGACGTGTGAGGGCGCGGCTGTCGGAAGCCGGGCCTTGTCCGGGGTGGGTTCCGCTCGAGGGCAGGACCACGAATACGCCGATCGGGACCAACACGGTCAGAGCTGCGGTTATGCGGCGCCGCCGAAAACGGCGCCGGCGCTCGAGCCGCCGGCGCTCGAGCCGGCGGCGCTGCCGCAACCGATCGGGGAGGTTGGGCTGCGGGGAAGTCATCTGACGGACCCGTTGAAGCGGTGCGCAGTATTCGACACGACGCCCTTTGCGCTTCGAGGCGTCAGCGCTCGAGCCCTAATTGAAGGGGACGCTGACCGGCCCCGGCAGACGCCGGTAGACCGCGAAGAAGTCGCGGTCGTCGGGGCTGAGGTAGCGGGCGGCGGGCTGGTTCGACGGCCCGACCTGGGTCGCGCGGAGGCCGTGGTCGTGGGTGTAGGTGATCAGGCTGTGCCAGTCGGCATTGATGTCGAACTGCATCGCGTTGACCGCGCCGGCGCGCTGCAGGACCTCGGCCAGCGAGGTCACGGTCATGTTGTCCGCGGCTGCGAAGATCAGGTTGCCGCGGCGGTCGATGCCGACGCCGGTCCGCCAGACGCGGACGGCATTGCCGACCGTGAAGCCCCACTGCGAGCTGTCGTTCAGGTTGGGGTTGAGGCGCCCGTGCCAGACGATCGGCGGCAGGCTCTGGCGGGACCAGGCGACGTCGGGCCCGGGATTCGGCCCGCCGTGCCAGATCTTGATCGCGATCTTGCCGTTGCGGTATCCGAGCAGCGTGGCGTTGCCCTGAGCGAGCGGCTCGTTGACGCGGCCGTTGTCGGTTGAGCCGTTGTTCACGTCCCGGTAGATGAAGCCCGCGTTGAAGGCCGAGAGCAGCCGGCGGCGTTGGCTCTCGGGGATCATTGCCGGACCGCGCACCGCGGCGCTCGGCGGCTCGTAGCGGCCCGGGTAGTAGGCGAGGTCGGTGCGGGTGTGATCGAACCAGGCGAGGTAGGCGACGTTCCGCGGATAGTCGGTCTCCGGCCGGAAGCTCGTCACCAGCACCGGCGGCCCGCCGCGCACCGGTGGCCCGGTCGGCTTCCAGACGCCCTCACCCGGCAGCCGGTGGCGGAAGACAGGCTTGATCGGCGGCGGCCAGGCAGCGGTCTTTGGCTGCCCCTGAGCGCCCTGACCGGTCTACGGCAGGCTCGTCAGCTGGGGGCCGCCCTTCGACGGCGCGTTCCAGGTGTAGTAGACGTGCTCGATCTCGTCAACGACCTGATTGCCGAGGGGAACGTCGGCCCGTACCCACTCGACGCTATTCGCAAAGAACGGCGTGCTCGAAGGCCGCAGCATCCATGTCGCATAGGAATAGATCGCCGGCGACAGCAGGACGAGGACAGCCACGGCCAAGATTCGCCGGCGTCGCCGGCTCCGTATGGCGGCCTCAGCTTGTCGCCTCTGATCTCGGCGCGCCGCAATTTCGGCCAGCGGGGCCGAGCCGGACGCTGAGCCTGCCGCATCCGGCGGGTCATTCAGGACAGGGCCGGAGCCAGGCCGCCGCAGACCGCCCATTCGAGTCACCCTAGGCTCGATCGACCAAGACAGGCTAAGGCGGCAATTAGAAGGCACTTAGACCCCGAGAGCGCTCCTTGATCTCCTCCTTAGCACCTCCCTCCATCGTCGGATACACGATGGAATCTCTCGAGATCATTGTGCTGCCGGTGGTTCTGATTGGCGCCCTTCTCCTTGGTGCCATCGGGACCAGCGTGGCGATCCACTGGCTCAGAAGCACCGAGTCACTCCGGTAGGCCTAGCGAACCGAAAGCTTCGGGTGGAGGTCGCCGGTGCGGCCGAGGCCAAGCTCATCGGCCGGCGGAGCAGGCTTCCGGCTGAAGTAGCGCTTGCCCACCGTTGGGCTGGCTTCCGGGTCCGGGATGAGGAGGAGAACTACGGAGCCGGCGGTCGGCGACGCTTCCGCTTCCGCCGGGATTTCGCACCCGATTTCGCACCCAACTCGCGACTTCCGGCGCGAACTGAGGTCATCTTTTCGTGCCTGAGAGGATTTGTCTGACCCCTCAGGCCCCTGCGTCCAGCCGATCATAATCCGCGTGTCGGGGGTTCGAGTCCCTCCTCCGGCATTCGGAAAAGCCCTGCTAAATCCTGAGTTCTCAGAGTGGCCTCTTGCATCGCTCACGGATCCAAGTTCAAAGGGGCAAGATCGCCTTCCGGCAAGACCACGCGCAGTCGCGGGGGGTTGCACATCCTTGCCCCCATGTGGGATAGTCGGCCCCACTGGGTGAGAGTGCGTATTTCCCCACGGAAACCGTTCGAAAGGGAGGTTGACCATGAGTATGCAATCGCAGGATGCCGAGCTCAAGATCGCCGCTCGCGCGGCACGTGACGAGGAGTTCAGGCAGGCTCTGATCCGCGATCCGGCAGCTTACGTTGGAGCGTGAATTCGGCGCCAAGGTCCCAGAGGGGGTCACCATCCAGGTCCACGAGGAGACCGACGAAGTGGTCCACCTCGTCGTGCCGGGACGCCTGCGCAGGTTCGAGAACCTGCCCGACGAGCGCTGGACGACACAGTCCTGGAGATGATGCGCGAGGACGTCGCGGGCTGCTGCACGTGCGGGGCTTCAACGGCGCAGACTCTCTCGACGCTTCAGTCGTGCTAGGCCGGTAACCGGCCGGGCGCTCGACGAGCGCGCCGGCATGACGCATCTCAGCGACGCGGATCTCGCGAATATCGCGGCTGGCGCGACCACGCTGCCGGAGCGGCTGGCCGGAGCGGTCCAGGAAAGGCGGGACCACGCCAACGAGGGCGACGATGCCGCGCGCATCGACGCATGGCGCGAGGCCGTCGCCGGCGGGGACGACGAGATCTTTGTGCGGCGACTGGCGCGCGACGGCCGCGCCCTCGGTGATGCCATGCGGCTGCTCGGCCCGGTGCGCCTCCGCGACCCTGACTCCCTCCCGTCCTGGCTTGGCACGTTGCGGTTGGCGCTGGCCACCGCGTCCCGTGAGGACGGAACCCGGACCGAGTATCCATTCTGCGACCCGGGCGAGCCCATGCCGTTTGAGGAACTGGCCGTTCCGTTCGTGTTGGCCGGGAGGGACCGGCTCGCCAGACGGATTGGTCCGCTCGACCCCGACGTGCTCTCCGCAAGAGCAATGTCACAACTCGAGCGGCTCCTCCTGGGGCGCGTCACGTCGCTCTCCACGCGCACCATCTACGTGGCCTTCGCGGCCCACCGCGCCGGAAAGACGACATCGCTCGGGCGACTCCTCGCGCGGGGCAGCCGAGGTTCCCCCTACACGGCTCTACCACTCGTTCATCGAGCAGATGCGTGGCCCCGGTGGCCTCGTCGGACTGTTCCGCGAGTACCCCGTCCTGGCGCGACTGATGTCCCAGGCGACCGACCGGTGGGTCGAGGCGACCGCCGAGTTCGTGGAGCGACTCGAGCGGGATCGCGGCGACCTAGAACGCGCCTTCGGTGGCGCCAACGAGCTCGGCCCAGTCGTGTCCGTGGAGCCGGGCCTCTCGGATCCGCACCGCGGAGGCCGAATGGTCGCCGGCGTGGCCTTCTCCTCCGGCGTGAAGGTCGTCTACAAGCCGAAGGATCTCGGCACGGAGCGCGCCTATAACCACCTCCTCGCGTGGTTCAACGAGCACGACGTCCCACTTGGCTTCCGCGTGCTCACGCTCGTGGCGCGTCCCGGATACGGCTGGGTCGAATGGGTGGATCACGAGGCGTGTCGGGAGGCGAATGAGGTCGTCCGCTTCTACGAGCGCGCCGGCATGCTTCTCTGCCTTGTCTACGCGCTCGCGGGCACCGATTGTCACCGCGACAACTTGATCGCCGCAGGCGAGCATCTGGTCCTGATCGACGCCGAGTCGCTCATGCATCCTCGGCCCTCTTTGGAGGGCCGGGAGATGGGGCTGAGGCAGGCGGCCCGCGATGAGCTGGCCACGGGCGTCCTCGGCACCGGCCTGCTGCCCAGCTGGCAGGTCAACGACGATCCGGGAGGCAAGCAAGTCTCCGATATCAGTGGGCTCCATACCGCTGATGAGAAGGAGCTAATCGTCGATGCGCCGCGGTGGGACCGCATCAACAGCGACACCATGGCGCTCGGCTTCGGTCCAGCAAGAATCCCGCTGCCGAAGAGCCAGCCCCTGCTCCCTGGCGAGCCGGTGCGGCTCGAGGACCACGCCGACGAGCTGCTCGTGGGCTTCGAGCGCTTCTATCGCTACCTACTGGAGCGGCAAGCGGAGATCCTCGACGCCTGGCAGCCCGCTGCACGAGCTCGCCCGTCAGCGGGTGCGCTTCGTTTACCGAAATACGCGGGTTTATGGGTCGCTCCATTACGAGCTCTGTGACCCGGCCTACCTCCGCAACGGCGCCGACCGGAGCATCCGGCTCGAGCGGCTCGCCCGCGCCGTGTACAGGCCGACCGGAGGTAACGCCGCTCAGGCGCCAGACTGGTGGAAGCTCTTCGAAGCCGAACGCGACGCGATGGAGGAGCTCGACGTCCCGCTCTTTGCCGCCCGTGCCGACAGTCTCACGCTTGAGGTGGCACCCGGGACCGAGCTCAGCGGTTGCCTGCGCGAACCGAGCGCCGAGCTCGTCATGAGCCGCATCCGGGCGCTCGGGCCGGACGACCTCGAGCGCCAGCTGGGCTTCATCGCAGGTTCGCTCCACTCGAGTACCGCTCGCCATACGACCCCGGATCCGGCGCCGAGCCGCCCGGTTCGCCGGCGGGTTACCGACGCCGCCGCGCCCCAGTCGCTCACCGAGCTCGCGTATGAGATTGCCGTCGAGGTCGCGGCCCGGGCGATCCGCGCCGAGGGCGGGGTGACATGGATCGCCCCGCAGTATTTGCCGCGGGTCGAGCGCTACCAGCTTCAACCGGTCGGCTACGACCTTCACAGCGGGGCTTGTGGGATGGCGCTCTTCCTGGCCGCCGTCGAGAACACCACCGGCGGTGCGGGATACAGGGAGCTGATTCTTGACGCGCTGCGGCCGCTTCGCGACGCGCTCGACGGCGACAGGGATACCCTCGCCGGGGTCCTTGGGGCCGGCGGCGCGACCGGCATCGGCTCGGTCGTCTACGCGCTCACCAGCATCTCGCTGCTGATCGGCGAGCCGAATCTCTTGAGCGATGCCGCGGCAGCGGCGGCGCTGCTCACTCAGGATCGCATTGGCAGCGCGCCGGTCGACGTCTTCGAGGGACTTGCCGGCGAGGTCCTCGGCTTGCTCGCCCTCCACGATGCCGCGCCGGACGCGGCCGTGCTGGAGCGGGCTACGGCGTGTGGAAGGCGCCTGCTCGCCACCCAGTCGGACGGGGGCGGGTACGGAGCGGCGTGGATCACGTTCAAGGACCGGCGGCTTACCGGCTTCTCCCACGGCGCGGCGGGAATCGCCTACGCCCTGCTGCGGCTCGCCGCGGCGACCGGCGACCCCGCCTTCGCGGCGGCCGCCGAGCGTGCGATTGCGTACGAGAACCGCCTATTCGACCGTGACGCGGATAACTGGCGCGATCTCCGCGAGGAGGCACAGCCCGCCTACAAGGCCAGCTGGTGCCACGGCGCTCCCGGGATCGGTCTCGCCAGGCTCGGGGGCCTCCCGATCCTGGACAACGGTCGCGTACGCCGGGACGTTGAAGCCGCCATCCGCACCACGCTGCGTATGGACCAGCAGGGTCCCGACCACCTCTGCTGCGGAAATCTCGGCCGCGCCGACCTCCTGCTCGTCGCCGGGCGTCATCTCGACCGGCCCGACCTAGTCGACGCCGCGGGCGTGGGAGTCGACCGCGTCGCCCGCCGCGCTCGGGCCGCCGGCGGATTCTCTCTCCACACGACCCTCTCCCACCGCGTCCACATGCCAGGATTCTTCATGGGTACGTCCGGCATTGGCTACCAGCTGCTCCGCGTCGAGCATCCGGAGGTACTCCCGTCGGTGCTGCTGTGGGAATAGGGACGGGAACGAGCGCCGGCCTGCCCTCACACGGCGACCGTGATGAACGTGGTGCCACCGACGAACGCGCCTTCAGCATCGCGCTCCGCGAGGTCGAAGAGCCGGACGGTGCCCGGAGGGTCCTTCTCCGCTGCCCGAAGGTCGATGACGGCTCGTTCCGGCTCCTTCGGGCCCACATCGACCTCGAGGACGTCCCCCGTCTTGCCCGATGGTCCCTCGATCGCAATCTCCTCGAGCGGTCGCTTCGCGGCCTCCAGCGGAACATCCTTCTCAGCCAGGACGAGCTCGCCGCCGCCGGCGAGCCTGGTGCGCTCCCGCGGCTCGAGCGGCAGCGGACCCGCCCGAAGGAGCTCCTCGCCGAACTGCGGCAAGAGGAACTCGAACAGCTCGGGCGTGATCTTGCGCGTGCGCTGGCGGCGCTCGCGCCCCCCATCGAGGTCGACGAAGGGAAGCGCCAGGAGATGTTCGCGAATCACGGCGGGGAGCTCGGTCCAGCCGGTGCGCTCCGTCAGCTCGAGGACGCGGAGCTGCGCCCCGGCGCCCCAGCCGAAGATCAGGATCACGCTGACGAGCGTGAATCCCGGCGCTGTGCTCAATACCCAAATGTTCTTCTGACCGTGGAAGCGGCCGATCGGCACGCCGCTCCGAGGGTCGATGGGTCCGTCTCCGCACGGAAAGATGGTCCGCACCGGCTGGCCGCCCACGGGGGTGAACTGCGGGAGGCGCTGGCCCTGGCTGGAAGGGGCCCCGGCCCCGTTCGATGGAGGGACGTAGCGCAGGTTCGCCGCCAGACAGACGTGCGCCGCGCCGTCGGCGTTGAAGCTGAGACCGTCGGTGGACCGCGGCGTCCAGAGCACACTGGCGGTGCCATAGAAATCCGGTGGAGCGAGCTCGCCGAGCGCGATGCCCTCCAAGGCGTTCCCGTTCGTGTCCAAGGATGACGGGAGGGCGCTGATCGGACCGACGCCGTTCGCCCCCGTACAGGCCCAGATCTGGCACGTCACGGGGGCCCGGTCGCCGGTGGGCGGGAAGGGGACGGGGAAGGTCGCACCGCTGCTGTAGCAATCGACGTTGATCAGCACCTCCTCGTCGATTTGCGCCTGGTACGCGGTCTCGCCGCGCTTGGCCGGGTCCGGATGATTGGGGGGGTAGCTCATCCAGATCGAGGCGTTGGTCCAGAACGCATTGGGGGGCCAGCAGGGGTTCAGCGGACGCTGCTGCGTGCCGGTGGTGTCGTCCTTCGGATTCGCCTTGCTCCACCGGATGTACAGATCAGCCATGCCGTGGCCTCCTGTGGCTACTCGGGATGGGCCGGATCAGTGTGGCGCCGCCAATGGCGGCTTGGACCGCCAAGTTCCACATCGATCCTATTCGGCCGCCGGGCGCTCGTGCAAGGGCGTTTAAACCTGCCCTGAACGCGATGCCCTCGCGGCTGAGCTGCCGGGGTAGTTGCTCTGGATCGCCGAGCCTAAGCGAGGATGACTCCCAGGACGATGGCGCTCTAGGGGAGGTCTGCGGCTGGACGCTCGCCCGCGCCCATGGGCGCTCGGGGCACCGCATTGCGGTCGCCGCCTATCTCGGCAAGGGCAACGGGTTCGACCGCGCGATCTGTGACTCCGCAAAGGCCTACGCCGACCCGAACGACCGGGACTACGCGGACTTCGCGAGCGCCGTCAAGGCTGGGCGCCTCGAAGGTGGCCGACATCTGAGCATCCAAACCGTGCGTCCAACTGTGCGTCCAACTCCCGACTTCGAAGCGAACTGAGCGCACCTCAGCGACACCTGAGCCGTGCCTACCCAGCCTCAGACGACCCCTCCTCGCCGTCATCATAATCCGCGTGTCGGGGGTTCGAGTCCCTCCTCCGGCATGGAGTGGCCGCGGATCGGGGTGCCCTGCGCCGAGACCAGCTGCCAGCCTCGTCCGTTGGCCCGGAAGAACACGTGCGTGTAGCGACTCGCGATGTCCGATGAAACTCCGTCTGGGCCGACGAGGGACATTGCGGTGCGGCCAACCACGATCCCGGCCCCGGCGCCGCTGTCGCGAACGCTCGTCTCATCGGGAAAGGTCTCGATCTTCTGGAAGATCACCACTCCGCCGGCGACGGCCTCGAGGAACGAATCCCGACGGTGGACGATCCCGCTCGCCACGTCGACGATCAGGAAGTCGGCGGCGAGCAGCGTCTCGAGGGCGGCGACATCGCGGTCGAGCAGCGCCTGAAAGAAGGAGCGGTCGGCGGTACACAGCTCCGCCTGCGGCTGGCTGTTCATCGCCGCGCTCCTCTCCCGAGCGTGACTCGATCGCAGGCCGGGCGGCGATCCCGTTCCGGCGGGGCGAGCGGCCGCCCCACCTTCTGCGCGACCGGGTTCTCCAGCAGCCAGCCCGCCTCCGGCGGGTCGGCCAGAACCAGGTTGCCCCCGGTGGGCACGCGGAACTCGTAGCGCCCGTTTGTCAATGTCACCTGTGGACCCTTCATTGGTCAGTCCTTCCTTGTCGGCCTGGGGCTGGGGACGCCGCCGCGCTGGCGAGCGCGGCGGCGATCGCCAGCGCCTGGCGACTAGATGAGGCCGTCGCCATCGCTCGGGCCGCCGTTGTTGTCGGCGTCGTGGTCTCCGCCGTTGTTCTGGGGGATGCCGCTGTGGTGGTGATGGTGGTGGTGGCCGGCGACGGCGGCCGGCACTGCCGCGCCGCCGACGATGCCGAGTACCGCGAGAATCGCGGCGATTCTCACCTTTGCTGTGGAGAGCATGGTCTGGTTCCTTTCGTTCGTTTGGTTCATGTGAGGAAGCTGGAGATGGCGCGCTCGATCACGGGGCCCTGCCGGTCCCAGCGGTCGGGAGGCGCCGCGCCGATGACGACGGTCGTCGCGTTGGATCCGTCGACGATGCAGGCGATCTCCCGATACGCCTGCCCGCTCGAGGTCCGGTAGTCGTCGATCAGGCAGGAGCCGTGACCGGACCTGAACGGCAGATCCGTCGCGGCCGCGATCGGCCTCAGATCGACGTCGCCCTCGTCGCGATTGTGGTCAGGGCGGAAGCTCGCCCAGTTCTCGAGCGACTCAGTCCCCTGCCGGGGCGTCGCGTTGAGGTAGCCGAGGATGTCTCCGTCGGATCCCTTTCGCGCTGCCGAGACGGTTCCTGGGTCGGACCTGATCGAGCGCCAGCCAGAGGGGAATGCCAGGCTCGCTTCCGCGTTGGGCAGCCGGGTGGTTTGCCAAGCGTGAGGTGCGGGCGACGCCCGAAGCCATCCGAACGCCTGCGGATTGTTCTGCGGGATGCCGGCCGACGAGCTCGCGGCAGGCGAGCTTCCGCCAGATCCTCCGCCGCACCCTGCGGCCGCGATTGCGGCCGCGGCGAGCAGCGCCGCAAATGGGGCTGCAAGGCCCGATCTGCGCCTTGCATATCTCGATCCAGCCGTGCCCTGTGCGGTCGTTTTGTCGGCGGGCATGTCGATTCCTTCCTGGTCTTTGCTGTTCTCCCGTTTGCACCGGGTACGCCGATCCCCCACGGTGGGATTGGGATGTGTGACCAGGATCCGGCGATCAGCACCGGAACGCATCAGCGACTTCGCCGGTGGTGGTCGCCGGTTCGCGAGCGCAAGCCCTGCCGGGCTACGCGGGTTCCTGCTGCGGCACTCCCATTTGGACGAGCTCGGTCCGCGAGGCGACGCCGAGCTTGCTGAAGACCTTGCGCAGGTGGTAATCGATGGTGCGAGGGCTCAAATAGAGCTGGGCGGCGATCTCGCGGTTGGTCATCCCGGAGGCGACCAGACCGGCAATCTGCAGCTCCTGAGGCGTGAGCTGGTCGAGCGTCGAGGGGTCCCGCTCCCTTGCCTTTTCCCCGGTCGCACGGAGCTCCCCTTCGGCGCGCTCCTCCCAGGGGGTGGTGCCGACCTGACGGAAGAGATCCGTCGCTCTTCGCAGATGCGGACGCGCCTCGCGCCGCTGGCGCTGGCGTCGGAGCCACTCGCCGTAGAGGAGCTCGGTGCGCGCTATCAGGAATGGCGAGACGAAGCCGTCCGGCGCCAGCGCCTCCTCGAATTGTTCCCGCACGTCCCCATCCCCGACCAGCGCCCGGCAGCGCGCCAGCACGGACCGGCGAGGCGCTGAGGGCGAACACTGCACCCAGCTCGCGTAACGGTCGAGCCGTTCCGCCGTTTCCTCGAGCCGCCCGGACCGCGCCGCCGCCTCGATCAGGTCAGGGACCGACCAAAGCCCGATCAGTGGGTTGAATTCGGGCCGCTCGATTGCCGTCAGGGGCAGAAGGCGCTCGGTCGCCTCGTCGGGCCTTCCCAGCGTGAGGTCGAGCAACCCGAGCATCCAGCCGGCGTGGGCCAGGATCAGGGTTCCGCCTCCGATCGCGGCCAGCTGGACCGCCTCGTCGACATGGCTGCGCGCCGCCGACTCCTCCCCCTGTACGGCGTCAAGCAGGGCGGTTACGGTCAGGTTCCAACCCGCGCCCGAGCGGTGTCCGAAGTCGCTCGCGAGCCTGATCCCCTCCTCCGCGGCGGATCGCGCGAGATTGAAGCGCCCGAGCCCGACCAACGCGTTCGCCTGCGCCCAGAGCGCCAGCGGGAGCATGCTGAGGAGTCCGCGCTCCCGCGCAATGGCGACCGCACGACTCGAGTGCGGAAGACCATCTCCGAAGTTGCCCCCGGTGAGACCCATGGTCGCCAGCAGCGACGCCGAGACCAGAGCGCCCGGATCCTCGAGCCGCTCGCCGCGCTGGATTGCCTCCCGCACGAGCCTCTCGGCTCGTTCATGGTCGCCGGCCAGCTCCGCCGCCATCCCGGTCAGCAGGGAGACGCGGAAGCGGTCGAGTTCGTCGCGTGGCTCGATCGCGCCGGCGCGGGCGCCGATGTCAACGCTCACCGCGGATTCTCCCGCGAACACAGCCGCCTCATGCGCCTCGCTCAAGGCGTCGAGCTGGAACGATGGGCTCTCGCTGGTCTCGGCGGCCTCGACCAGGACGGCGTAGGCGCCCCGAAGATCGCCCGTTCTCGCCTCGATCACGCCGCGCAGATAGAGGAGCTGCGTGCGGAGCCCATCCGGCGCGAGCGGGAGGACCCGGGCGATCAAGTCCCGGGCCTGGTCCGGCTGTCCGGCCGCCCAGGCCGCCCGGGCCGCAGCCGCGAGCCTGCGCATCCGGCTGCCGTCGTTGCTCGACAGCTCAGCCGCACGCGCGAACGCAGTTGCGGCCGAGGCGTGCCCCGCGCGCGACTCGTATCGATGCGCGGAAGCGTCGAGCGCGGCAGCGACCTCTTCGTCGGCGCTGACGCTCGCGAGCGCCTGATGCCAGACGCGGCGATCAGTGTGGTGGTCGGCGCTCAGCGCCGCTGCCAGCGCCGCATGCCCGGCCCGGCGCTGGCTGTGCGTCGACGACTCGAGCAGGGCGGAGCGCACGAGCGGATGCCGAAACTCGACCGCGCCGTCCGCGACCCGGAGGAGCCCATCGCGCTCGGCGGCATCCAATGCGTCGGCCGGCAGGCCTGCTTCGCCCGATGCCCGCATCACCGTTGCAACCTCGTCTCGGTCGTCGAGCGCCGCGATCAGCAGAGCGGCCTGCGTCTCGTCGGGCAGCCGTTCCACGCGCTGCACGAAGGCCGCCCGTAATCCGGACGTCAAGCGGGTCGTCTCGGGAAGGGCCGCGCGACCCTGCAGCTGCTGCGCGCTCAGGCCCCTTGGCAATTCCAGCAGAGCGAGAGGGTTCCCGGCGGCGTGCGCGAGCAGCCACTCGCGCACGTGCCCCGCCGCGGCGGGAGCGCTTGCCTCGAGCAGCCGCGCGGCGGCGGCGGCGCCAAGGCTCTCGAGCATGACCTCAGGCAGTCCGGGCGTAGCGACCTCCCGTCCTGCTCCCTCCCGCACGACGAAGAGCATCGCCACCGGCTCGGCTCCAAGTCTGCGCGCGCTGAAGAGAAGCGCTTCCACCGAGGCGACGTCCAGGAACTGCACGTCGTCGACCAGGCATAGAACCGGCTGGTCCTCGGCCGCAGCGGCAAGCAGGCTGAGCGCAGCGGCGGAGACCAGCAAGCGATCTGAGCCGCCTGACGGCGCGAATCCGAGTGCCGCCGAAAGCGCGTCCGCCTGGGCCTCGGGCAGCTCATCGAGCTTGCCGGTGATCGGCCGCAGGAGTCCTTCCAGACCGGCGAAGGCCAGATCCGACTCCGCCTCGACGCCCGCGATCCGGAGCACCGTTCGCTCCCCGCACCGCTCCGCGGCATAGCTGAGCAGAGCGGTCTTGCCGATCCCGGCCTCGCCCCGCAGGACCAGCGAGGTGCTCTCTCCACGCGCCGATGCCTCGAGCAGCTGATCGATCGCGGTGCACTCACGCTCACGACCAACCAACGCGCCGGAAAGCGCCGCGGGCTCGGGCGTCCCCATGGACCGATCCTAGACCTCATGAAGGGATCAGACCGGCAGCTCGGACTGGCGAATTCGCCGATGCGTTCGCGCGCTCGCGCACCGACCCTGGAGACGCTGCGCACCCAACCCAAGGAGCACACAGATGAGAACCAGGAAGACGGATTCACGACGACGACGCTTTCGAGTCAGCCCCGCGCTGGTCGTGGCCTCAATCGCCCTGTTCGCGGCGATGAGCGGCTTTGGCTACGCGGCGGTGAAGATGAAGGCGAACAGCGTCAAGACGCGGAACCTCAGTCACGCGGCGGTGACCACAGGCAAGATCGCCGACGGCGCCGTCACCACTCCGAAGCTGGCGCCGGACGCCGTCGCGCCGAGCGCGACGAACGCGGTCAACGCAACGAACGCGATGAACGCCGCCAGGCTCGGTGGGGCCGCGCCGGGCGAGTGTCAGACCGGCTGGCTCAAGGCCTCGATCGTGGTTGACACCTCGACCCTGTCGGACGCGACGCCGGACGCAACCGTTCCCGGAGCGTTCGACTGCTCCAGCAAGGCCGCTGATGCGGTGACGATCCACCGGATCGCCACTGGGCGGTACACGCTCACCCTCGCCGGCCTTGACTCGGGCGTCGCGATCTCCTCGAGCGCCAACGTTGGCGGCGGGGCGGCGAACATCGTCACGGCGGCGAGCAAGGTCGACGCTCAGGGCAAGGTGAATCTCAACGTCTGGAACAACGGCGATGCCGCCCTCGTCGACGGCAAGACGGTCTCGCTGATCGTTTTCTGAACAGGCACCTCGGAGTTCGAGGGCCCCGGCCGTAGAGCCGGGGCCCGCCACTCCGGGTCAAACAAAGAGGAACTGAGGATGGCGCGACACACACCCACATTCGAGCTTCATCCCGCGGGAGAGCGCGGTTTCGTCGAAGAGGCAAATCCCCAGATTTGCGTCCACACCGGAGAGCATGTGGCGGAATGCCGTTGCAGCTCCTGCGCCCGGACTGCGATTCGCATGCCTGCGGTCGAACCCCGTCACGGCGACGCGCCAGACCTTCGGGTGAGCCGATGCGGCGCCCGGAAGAGATCCTGGAGATCGCTGAGATCCTCGAAGTGGCGGCCGACCGGCTGGCCACTGTCTTCGAGCGGTCCGGCGCCGACGAGCTGCATCCACCGGAGGCCCTACGCGAGATCGCTCACTTCGAACTTGAACTCGCGGCCGCCGATGTCGCTGCGTTGACCTTCGGCACAAGGGCCGGCGGACCGTACGACTGAGCTCCCGCGCTATTTCGTCTGACGCCTCTTCCGTTTTCGCGGAGCGCGCGCACCGGGCCGCGCACCCAACTCACGACTTCCGGCCGAACTGAGAGGTTCTGCATGCTGTCCTGCCAGATCTGCCGGGCGGTGCGGACCTCGTACCACCTGCCGGCCTCGAACAGGGTCCGCTCGCTCTCAAGGTCGCGGCCTTCCTGAGCGCCAAGCGCCAGGGCCCCGACCTCGCGGTGGAGCTCTTCGTGCTCGAGCCCATCTCGGACTGAGCGGGATTCCGCGCATATTGCGGTGACGGTGACCAGGGTCGGCCGCAGCTGAGCCGATTCGGTGGGAACGTTTGCGGTCCGGCACATGGCTCCAACTAGAAAGGGGGAGACTATGGGCCTTAAGCAGGCGCAACGCGACGTGAGTTGGCTGATTCGTTCCCGAGTGGCGTTCGACTCAATCGAGGAGCGGATCGACGAGATCCCCGGCTTGGAGGATCAGGAGCGCGCCGCGCTGTGGCTTTACGCGTGGTCGCGTCAGGGCCGCAGCTGGCAGCACCACACAGCGGATCAGCTCTTGGAGTGGGTCGGGGGCAGCCCCTAGAAGGGAATCCCCGGTTCGTGTTCTTGTTCGGCCCTCCGGAGACGCGAGTCGGACAAGGCGCAAGCCCGCTCCAACTCTCTCAGCCGGCCAGGACTCGTCGGCCGCGGGCCATGCATCTTTGCCCGGTAGAGATCACGGCGTTCACGGTGGTACCGGGCATCGACCCTGAGCTCGTCCAAGCGGCGCGGAGCGGTCACTAGGTGGGCCCGATCTCCTCGGCTTCCTTGGCGTCAGTAACCGCCCATCCCACGCGCTCAATCAACTGGGCCGCGTGATGCTTGCTGGCCAAGTGCTCCGGTTGGATGTTCTCCGAGAGCACCACGGCGGATTCCCGGTCGATGCTCTCGTTGCTCTGGACGATGATCGTGGGCACAAGTTTTCCTTCCTTAGCGGTTAGCGTCGCGAGGGACGAGCGGGACCCGGCGCTCTCGATGGAGGCGGTCCACTTCCTCTAGAACCTCGCGACGGGCGCGGAACTTACGCTCGTAGCCACGCACCCGTTTGAGCGCCGCGACATCGGCCGCCTCGAGCGCGACCACGACCTCGTCGCTGCTGAGAGCGTCATAGCCCGGAAGCGGCTCATCCTGGCGCAGCCAGCGAAGCTTGTCGAACACGCTCAACCGATTCTGGTGAGTGTGCTCGTAGCTCTCGATCTCCGCGAGCTCCACCTGGGAACGGCTGGAGAGCGATGCGATCACTTCCTTGGTCTTGAGGCTTTCGTAGCCGGAGACCGGCTCGTTGACGGTGGCGTTGGTCATTGTCTTGCCTCCAGTCGTGGGATCCCCGCCGGCACTGTTGATGGGGGCGGGATTGGCGAAGCCGATGGGATCGGTGACGCGGCTGGCATCGGCGACGCCGGAGGAATCTTGGTGAGTTCCGTGGTCATATAGACACATTATCACCAATTCATGAAATACTTTTCTGGCATGGCAGCGCAGGACTCGCAGCAACCCACCCCCCGCTGGGACTTTCTGACCAACCACGCGCACGTCCTGGTCTGCGTGGCTCGTGACCCTGGCATCCGGCTCCGCGACATTGCCGCCGCCGTCGGGATCACCGAGCGCGCCGCCCACCGAATCGTCTCCGAGCTGGTCGACGAGGGCTACGTGGTGCGTGAGCGGCAGGGGCGAAGGAACCGTTACCAGGTCAAGACCAAGCTGCCGCTCCGCCACCCCATTGCCGAGGAGCATGAGGTGGGCGATCTGCTGGGGGTTCTGGTCCGCTAGTGACCTTCGGACTGGCGCTCGCCCTGGCCTGCGCGCTCGCGACGAGCGTCTCCTTTCTGCTCAAGCAGCGCGGCGCGGTCTCGGCGCCGCCCGTGCGCGTTCGGCACCCGCTGCGAAGCGCCGCCGACCTCTTCCGCTCCAGGTGGTTCGCGGTGGGCTGGCTGGTGGCGGTCGGAGCCTGGGCGCTTCACGTCGGCGCCCTCGCGCTCGCACCGCTTTCGGTCGTACAGGCCGTCCTCTCGGCTGGTTTGGTCTTCCTCGCCGTGCTCGCCGAGCGGTTCTTCGGCTTTCACCTCGGTCGCCGGCAGTGGATCGGCCTGGTCATCACGGCGGCAGGGCTCGCGGTCATCGGGATTACCCAAGGGTCACAGCCCACCCACCCTCCGGGCTACGCACTGGCCGCCTTGATCACCATCGAGGGCAGTGTCCTCCTAGTCGCCACGGGAATTGCCGTAATGGCCGGCCGCCTGCGCGTCCTGCGGGCAAGGGAGGGCCTGCTCCTCGGCGCAGCCGCCGGCGCGCTGTTCGGTATTTCCGACATCGCGCTCAAGTTCCTCACCCATGCCGTTGGAGGCGGGGTGCTCGAGCTGATCAGCCCGTGGGCTGTCGCGGCGCTGGCCGCCTCGGTGATCGCCTTCTATACCTCGGCCCGCAGCCTGCAGATCGGCCCGGGCGTCGAAGTCATCGCGCTCACCTCGGTGGCGGCCAACCTGGTCGCGATCGTCGGCGGCGTCCTGATCTTCCGGGATTCGATCGGGACGGGAGCGGTGGCTATCACCGGACGGATGATGGCGTTCGGTCTCGTCATTGCAGGCGCGGCTCTGATCCCCGCGCCGCTCCGGGTCGCCGATCGGCACGGGACGCCCGCCGTGGCAGCAGGCACCACGATCGGCTCAAGTGAATGATGCTGGGGCACGGCCACCAGGCAATGGGCCCGAGCGCCGCGACCTTGGTGCCCTCGGGGCGCCAGCCGGATCAAACGGTGCGGTGGATGAGATCCGCCAGCTCTACGCAGTTCACGTCGCACCTCAGGAAGTGCTTCTCGCGGCGAAGGTGCACCCGGTCACGGGCATGGACGCGGACGAACTCGCCGCGGCGATGGACAGATCGATTTGCGATTGCGCGCTGAGCTGCCCGAGATCGGGGAGGTCTTCATCGACGTGACTGCGCACGACAATCGCGACCGACAAGATTGAGATCGGGGCGACTGGATTTGAACCAGCGACCTTTCGGCTCCCAGCCGAATGCGCTACCCGATGGGCCGACCAAGTGAGCCGCCCATGAAACCGTGCGTCCAACCGTGCGTCGAACTCCCGCGAGGCGCTGATGACTCGGACGGCGGTGTCAGTCCGACTCATCGCGGGCGCGCCCGTAGCGCTCGTAGATCACGCGCGAGCCGAACGTCCTGGTCTCGATCAGGTCCAGCGGGACGTCTTCGGTGACCGGCGGCAGGAACGGCGTGCCGCCACCGACGACGACCGGATAGCGGAACATGCGCAGCTCGTCGACGAGGCCGAGCTCGATCGCCGCCGCGGCCAGGCCGGCGCCGCCGATCCCGACATCCTTGTCGGTCGCGTCGAGCGCCGCAGCGGCCTCCTCCGCCAGCGACGCCTCGGCGAGCCGGGCGTTGCCCTGGACGCTGTCGAGCGTGCGGCTGAAGACGACCTTCGGGATCGCGCACCAGACGTCGGCGAACGCGGCCCGAGCTCGCTGTCGCGCATCGACGGATCCGTCTCCCACACCAGCATCGTCTCGTAGAGCCTGCGGCCCAACAGAAAGCCCCCAAGCTCGCGTGTCTGCGTGACGTGGGAACGCAAACTGGTCCTCGTTGGGAACCGACCAGGAGAACGCGCCCTCGCGGTCGGCGATAAAGCCGTCCACCGAGACGCTCATCGAGTAGATCAGCATGGCTTCAAGCTCGTCGCACCGGAGCGACGGACGATGATCGTGATGGCGTTCACCATTGAGCTTGAGATCGGGCTCTCCTGCCTTCTGCAGTCTGCTCTGCCACTAGCTAGTTGTAGCTCCTAACAACGTTGTTCATCCGGGCCTCCTTGGAGGCTGGGAGGTGTCGAAACCACCAGCACCAAGGAGGACACCGGATGAACCTGCACGCTAACGCCAGGACCTGCCCGAACTCTCGCGAGCTGCTCGCAAGGAGGGTGATCGAGCAGAGCTGGACCTACTCCCAGGCCGCCGAGGCCGCCGGGGTGAGCACCAGGACCGTCGCCAAGTGGGTAGCTCGCCGACGCCGCGGCGAGTCGATGGGCGACCGCTCCTCGGCTCCCAGGCGGGTGCCCTCGAGAACTCCCGCGCAAAGGATCGAGGCGATCGAGCGCCTGCGCAGGCTGCGCATGACCGCAGCAGAGATCGCGGAGCTCCTCGGCATGGCCCTATCCACCGTCTCGCTTTGGCTGCGGCGGATCGGGCTCGGCAAGCGCTCGCGCCTGGAGCCGCCCGAGCCGCCCAACCGCTACGAGCGGTCAGAGGCCCGGGCGAGCTGATCCACGTCGACGTCAAGAGGCTGGGGCGCTTCGGGGTCGCCGGCAAGCGCGTCGTTGGCGACCGGCATGCGAGCCGCGGCTACGGCTGGGAGTGCTGCCACGTGGCGATCGACGACGCCACCCGCCTGGCCTACGTCGAGGTCCTCGCCGACGAGCGGGGCGAGACCGCGGCGGGCTTCCTGCGCCGCGCGGTCGCCTGGTTCGTGGCGCGGGGCGTCACGGTCGAGCGGGTGATGACCGACAACGGCTCGCCCTACGTCTCGGCGATCCACGCGGAGACCTGCCGCGAGCTCGGGCTCAGGCACCTTCGCACCCGCCCCTACCGGCCCCAGACCAACGGCAAGGCCGAGCGCTTCATCCAGACGATGTTGCGTGAATGGGCCTATGGGAGGTTGTTCGCAAGCTCAGCGGAGCGAGGGAAAGCCTTGCCCCTCTGGCTCGACCACTACAACTTCCGCAGACGACACGGCTCCCTCGGCCACCGGCCGCCCGGATCTCGGCTCGCCGAGCTCCAGGAACAACCTGGTTAGGAACTACAGCTGGTGACTGATCGGAGACGAAGACTCATCGTCGTGGGCGGTCCAAGCGATCGTACGGCCATTGCCTGCGCCGCACTGAGATCCGGAAGCGGAACCCCTTACGGGCCACTTCGCCTGCATCTCGCGGTCTTTCCGCCGCCCGCGCCGCGGGTAGTACCCGAGCGCGAACTTCGCGTCCTCGGACATCATCAGCGGTCGCCGGAGGTGACGACACCTTGACCAAGTGGGGAAGGCTTCATAGGGTGCCCGCGGAACGGTTGCTGGACTCGCTGACGAGCCGAAGCTGACCCGCCACCCGCTCGGCCGCCGTCCAGAGGAGCAAAGACGAGGAGCAGCGCCGAGGGGGCTCGTGCAGATCGCTCGATCGCAACGCCACTGGGGTCAACCGCTTCGACGCCGGTCTACCGGGCGGCAGCTCTCAACGCCTATCTACGGAGGTCCAGATGAGCAGCACCGACGTGAGCAGTGAGACGGCAGCCGGAGCTCCTCCGGTGAAGCCGGGTGAGATGTGGCTCGAGGTCGTGACTTTGCCGGTCGCCGATGTCGATCGGGCGAAGGCGTTCTATGAGGGCCTCGGTTGGCGCATGGACATCGACTTCGAGCCGGGCCCCGGCTTGCGAGGCGTCCAGCTGACGCCTCCGGGTTCGCCCTGCTCGATCCAGTTCGGGATCGGCGGCACCTCGGCCGAGCCCGGCTCGGCTCAGGGGATATTCCTGGTCGTGACCGACATCGAGGCAGCCCGAGCTCAGCTGATCGAGCGCGGTGCGGACGTGAGCGAGATCAACCATCGTGACGAGAATGGCGAGGTGGTGAGCGGGCCCGACCCGGAGGGCCGGAGCTACTTCTCGCGCGCGTCTTTCAAGGACCCGGACGGCAACACCTGGGTCCTCCAGGGGATCACCGAGCGCCTGCCGGGACGCTGATCGGACCGGAAACCACGGAGGAAAGGACTGGACGATGGACGTTGAGACACTGACCGGCCTGCTGAAGGAGGCGGAGCAGCACCATGGCCCCTACGAGGCGACCGCACCGAAGCACCACTGGTCCGGCTTCTACGCCGCCTACATCGTCGCCCGTGAGGAGGGCCGCGCTCCGGACGAAGCGGACGCGGATGCGAGGGCCTACATGGACGGCCAGCTCTCCAAACAGGGCGCCGACGCGTGAGTCACGACTACGACGTCATCGTCATGGGCGGAGGCTCGCCGGGCGAGCATTGCGCCGGTGCGCTCGCGGAGGGCGGCCTGCGGGTCGCCCTCGTCGAGCGCGAGCTGGTCGGGGGCGAGTGCTCCTACTACGCCTGCATTCCGTCCAAGACCCTGCTGCGGCCGGGCGAGGCCGTCGAGGGCGCTCGCGAGGCCGCCGCTACCGCTGAGGTTGACGTCAGGGAGGTTCTCGCCTATCGCGACTTCATGGTCTCCGGCTATTCCGACGGCGGCCAGGAGAAGTGGCTGGCGGACCACGGCATCGACCTGCTGCGCGGCGCGGGCCGCCTAGCCGGACCCGGCGTGGTCGAGGTCGAGGGCAGGCGGCACACGGCCGACCACATCGTCATCGCGAATGGGGCAGATCCGTTCGTGCCCCCCGTTCCGGGACTGCGCGAGCTCGAGGGGGTCTGGGGTACGCGTGAGGCGACGAGCATGAAGGCGGTCCCGCGACGGTTGCTGGTGATCGGCGCCGGGCCGGCCGGGGTCGAGTTGGCCCAGGTTGTGAGGAGGCTGGGCGGCGAGGCGGTGGTGCTCGACAACGCCGAGCACGTCCTCGCCCGCGACCCCGAACCGCTCGGCAAGGCGCTTGGCGACAGCCTCGAGCAGGAGGGCATCGAGCTCGCCCTCGGCGTACAGGCGACCGCGGCGCGGCAGGATGGCGAGGACTACGTCCTTGAGCTCGACGACGGCCGGGAGCTGCGAGGCGACAGGATCCTCGTCGCGACGGGCCGGCGGCCTCGCGTTGAGGGCATCGGGCTGGAGACCGTGGGGGTCGAGCCGAACCCAAAGGGAATCAAGGTCGACGATCACCTGCGCGCCGGCGAGCGGCTCTGGGCGATGGGCGACGTCAACGGCATCTGGCCGCTGACGCACGTCGGCAAGTACGAGGGCGAGGTGATTGCCTCGAACATCCTGGGCGAGGATCGAGTCGCGAACTACGACGCCGTTCCGAGGGTGACCTACACGGACCCGCAGGCGGCTGCGGTCGGCGAGTCGGAGGGCGAGTTCAGCGGAACCGCACGCGTCGCCGATGTACCCAAGACCGCCACCTACACGCACGCCTATGAGGAGTCGAAGGGCTTCATAACGCTCCTCAGCGACGGCGAGAGGCTGACCGGCGCGTACGCGCTCGGGCCCGAGGCCGGCGAGTGGCTGCAGCAGGCGACGCTGGCGATCCGGGCCCAGGTCCGGGTCGCGGTGATGCGCGACACGATCCAACCATTCCCGACCTTCTCGGAGATCTTCGTGCTGGCTCTTCACGAGCTCTGGGGCGAGATCACCGGGACGACCAATCCCGCGAAGGCGGGAGCAGGGAAGGAGTCATGAACACCACCGACATCGCTGCCGCGCCGACGCAACGCGAGCCACAACTACAGGACCTGACCGTCGTCGTGATCGGGGGCAGCGCCGGCATCGGCCTCGAGACCGCTCGGCTGGCGCGGGCCGAGGGCGCGCACGTTGTCCTGACCGGGCGCAATCCGGAGCGCCTGCAGCAGGCGGCGGAGGAGGTCAACGCGCTGAGCACCGCATTCGATGCACACGACCCGGCTCGCCTCGAGCAGTTCTTCAAGGAGCTCCCCGACCCGATCGACCACGTGCTGGTTACTGCTGGAGGCCCGTACTACGGGCCCCTGGAGGAGATGGACTTCGACGAGGCCGGTCGCTGGGCCAGCGAGCACCTGTTGCTGCCGCTGCAGGTGGCCCGCTACACGAAGGGCAAGGTGCGGCCCGGGGGAACCCTGCTCTTCATCGGCGGGACCGGCGCCCGCCGCCCTGGGGTAAACCTCACGATCGGCTCGGCCATCACCAATGCCCTCCCGGCACTTATCGCGAGCCTGGCCCTCGAGATCGCACCGGTCCGCGTCAACCTGATCGCGCCGGGTTTCGTCGACACGCCGTTGTCGGCGTCGCTCCTCGGGGATCAGCTCGACGGGCGGCGCGAGGAGCTCCGGACCACGAACCCGATCGGCCGCGTCGTCGGCCCGGAGGACATCGCCGCGCTCGCCGTCCACCTGATGGCCAATACGGCCGTGACTGGAGCGACGTACGACATCGATGGCGGCCAGGCGCTCGTCCAATAGTCACCGTCCTCAGGAGGAGCCGATGAATGCCGTGAGCGCCGAGGCCACTCACAAGACCACCGAGGCACGGTCCGTCGAGGCGGGCGGCATCGACTTCGCCTACCGCCGTCTCGGAAATCTTGCCGAACAGCCGCTCGTCACGAGCGCGCAAGGGAGTTGCACGATTGTGCCGCCTCCGACCTGAAAGGAGTCACGATGCGTCCCGACATCAAGCCGGGTGCCACCTTTCCCGACTTCGAGCTGCCCGATCACGAGAACACTCCCCGCAAACTGAGCGAGCTCCAGGGCCGGGACCCGCTGATCCTCACGCTCGCGCGCGGCCACTACTGCCCGAAGGAGCACCAGCAGCACCTTGAGCTCGCAGCCTTCCATCCGAAGATCAACGTGGCGTACACCAAGGTCGCCACGATCGCGACCGACGACCACCACACGCTCCAGGAGTTCCGGAACTCGGTCGGTGCTCAGTGGCCCTTCCTTTCCGACCCGGAACGCACCGTCCAGAAGGATCTCGACATCCAGGAGTACACCGACCCCGACAACGACCCGATGATCCCGCACACCCTCGTGCTCAAGCCCGGGCTCATCGTCCACAAGATCTACAACGGCTACTGGTTTTGGGGGCGGCCCTCGGTCATCGACCTCTGGCACGACCTGCGCGAGGTGACGGCCGAGATCCGCCCGGACTATGACCTGAGCAAGCCTGGGCTTCGCGAGGCCTGGGATTCGGGCGACCTCGATTCCTTCCACGGCTGGGACAAGAAGAACCCGAAACGGGTCCCGGACTGCACGGAGAGGCCCTAACCCGGAGCGCCGACCGGCGGTTCCGCGTCGTCATAGATGCGAGCCGCGGCGAGCTTGCCGCCCTCACCCCCCACATAGACGGCGATACCCGCCTGCGGCGACGCGCGGGAGCCCGCGGGCGGCGCCCATGTTCAGCGATCCGAGTGAAATCGCCCTTCTCCCACAATGCCTTGTTCGCGTTCACTTGCTCCTCCTCGATCGTTTGTTCAGCTCGGCATCCCCTGAGATCCGCTCGTCCAGCTCGCCCTCAAGGACGAGCAGTTCGACCTAGTTGTCAGCATCTTCGGGGCGATGTTCGCTCCCAAACCGTTCGATGTGGCCAAGGAGATGGTTCGGGTGACAAAGCCCGGTGGCAGGATCGTGATGGGGAACTGGATTCCGAACGACCCGACCCTGGTGGCCCAGATCCTGAAGGCTCGCTGCGTCCGGGTGGGCACCTGATCGTCGCAACCTTCGGCCCGGACGGCCCAAGCCGATGCAGCGGCCTGCCGGTGCATCGCTACGACGAAACCGAGATGCTGGAGGCAGTCGGCGAGGATTTCGCGTTGATCTCCTCGCAGTTGGCCTTGCACCGGACGCCCTCAGGGAAGGATCAGCAGTTCCTCTACCTCCATCTGCGAAGGCGACCTGATTAGAGCTACGCGTCGTGCCCGCTCCGGGCCACCGGCAGACCGGCGTCGCGCCAAGCCTGGAACCCTCCGATGACATCGGTTGCCTGCAGGCCGAACCGCTGCAATGTCGCAGCTGCGAGGCTCGACTGATAGCCCTCGCTGCAGACCACGATCAGCTGGACGTCGCGGCGCGCGACCTCCGGATCGCGATCGGGAGAGCTCGGATCGAGGCGCCACTCGAGCACATTGCGCGCAAAGCACTTGGCGCCCGGCAGCTCGCCGTCCGTGGATCGCTGCAGCTCGGAGCGGATGTCAACCAGGATCGCGCCGTCGTCAAGCGCGGCGTTCGCCTGAGCGGGCGTCAGGCGATCAAGCTTCGCCCGCGCCTGATCGAGCAGTTGCTTGACGGTCAGCTCGGCCTCGGGATTCATCTCAACCACCAACGGCAACCTAGCCGCTCAGGTCGGCTGCGATGGCGGCTTCTGAGAGGCTTATCGCGATGGACCCGCAAATCCCCGCAGGGCTCTCCGAGACCCCCGACGAGGACGGAACCTCCCCGCGCTTCGACGAGGCGCAGATGGCGCGATTCCGGGGGCTCGGCCGCAGCCGCACGGTGGCACACGGTGATGTCCTCTTTGCCGAGGGCGACATGGGCGCCGACTTCTACGTCATCGAATCGGGGTCCGTGGCGATCGTCCAGGGATATGGCAGGGAGAACAGGGTGATCGCCGTCTTCGGCCGACACCAGTTCCTGGGCGAGCTCACCATCCTCACCGGCCAGCGGCTCTATCTGAGCGGGGTGGTCAGCGACGGCGGAGAGGTGATCAAGGTACCCGTGAAGAAGCTGCGCGAGATCGTCGACGAGGACAAGGCTCTGAGCGACATCATCCTCGGCGCCTTCATCGCCCGGCGCGCGTTCCTGATCGACGCCGAAACGGGAATCAAGCTGATCGGCTCCCGGTTCTCGCCCGACTCGCGCCGGCTGCGGGAGTTCCTTGCCCGCAACCGCATGCCCCACCAATGGATCGATCTCGAAGAGGAAGACGACGCGGAGGCCCTGCTTGATGAACTCGCTGTCGAGCCGGATCAGACCCCGGTCGTGATCGCAGGCGGGGGCGAGGTCCTGCGGAACCCGACCAATGAGGAGCTGGGCAGGGCGATCGGTCTCGGGTCAAAGGGCGCGACCCCGGCGCTTTGCGACCTCGTGGTCGTTGGCGCCGGGCCGGCCGGGCTGGCGGCGGCCCTGTATGCGGCTTCAGAGGGACTCGACGTTCAGACAGTGGAGGCGGTCGCCACCGGCGGACAGGCCGGGACGTCGGCGAGAATCGAGAACTACCTCGGTTTCCCAGCCGGTGTTTCGGGCAGCGAGCTGACTCAGCGTGCCGGTGTCCAGGCGCTCAAGTTCGGCTCCCGCCTGGCTGTGCCGGCCGGAGCCGTCCGGTTGACCAGCGAACCACGCCGACACGAGATCGAGCTCTCGAACGGCGAGACGGCGACCGGCCGCGCCGTGGTGATCGCCACCGGGGCCCAATACCGCCGCCTTGACGTGCCGCGGCTCGAGGAGTTCGAAATGGGCGGGGTCTACTACGCCGCCACCCAGGCGGAGGCGCAGCTCTGCGCCGGCGATCCTGTTCTCATCGTCGGCGGCGGAAACTCAGCCGGCCAGGCAGCGATGTTTATGTCGCAGCGCGCCTCTCAATGCCGGCTCCTGATTCGGGGCGGTGATCTCGGGAAGTCGATGTCGCGGTATCTCGTCGATCAGGTCGAGCGCAACGACTTGGTTCAGGTCTGCCTCCACTCGGAGGTGGTCGAGCTCGGCGGCGATCGCGAGCTCGAAACTGTGACGATCGCCGACTCCCGCTCCGGAGAACGCACGACGGTCCCCGCCAAGGCTCTCTTCGTCTTCATCGGCGCTTCGCCCCACACCGGCTGGCTGGAGGACCAGCTGGCCACCGACGACGCCGGATTTCTGCTCACCGGCCGAGACGTCCAGGACTGGTCCCTGGCGGAGCACAACGGCCATGCCCCATATTTCCTTGAGACCAGCCGTCCCGGGATCTTCGCCGTCGGCGACGTCCGCTCCGGATCGATCAAGCGCGTCGCCTCTGCGGTCGGCGAGGGGTCGATGGCCGTCCGCCTGGTCCACGACCGACTCGCCGCCTACTAGCTCAGGGCGGGTTACTGCTTGTAGTTCTCGACCGTGCCCGCGCTGCGCGCCTCGGCATCGTCCGGGTCTTGGCCGAACTGCTCGCGCGCCCGGCGCTGGCGCAGCAGATCCCAGCAGCGGTCGAGCTCGACCTCCACGGCGCGCAACCTCTCCCGGTCCTGCTCCAGAGCGTCCTCGTCTTCGCGATCCTTCTGCTCGCGGCCACGCAGGTCCTTCTCCTCGGCGACGAGCCGATCGATCTGCGCGGCGATGCTCTCGTCGCTCATGCGGTGGATCCTACGCGGAGACGGAGGACGGTCGCCATCAGCTCACCGCTTTCTTCACGAGCGCGCCGATCTTCTTCTCTTCGGCGGAGGTCAACTCCGTCAGTGCGAAGGCGATCGGCCACATGCGGCCGTCGTCGAGGCTCGCCCGGTCGTTGAAGCCGAACGTCGCGTACCTGTCCTTGAACTTCCCGGCGTCGCGGAAGTAGCAGACGACCTTGCCGTCCTTGGCGTACGCGGGCATCCCGTACCAGGTTCTCGGCGAGAGGTCCGGCGCGTTGGCCTTGACGATCGCATGGAGTCGCTCGGCGATCGCGCGATCCGGTTTCGGCATCTTGGCGATCTTCGCGAGCACGTCGCGTTCCCCGTCCGCCTTGCTCGCGGCCGCCTTCAGTTCGCGGGCGCGCTCCCTCATCGCGGCTCGTTCCTCGGCCGTGAATCCCTTGGACGCCTTGCTTGCGGTCTTCTTGGCGGACTTCCGCGTGCCTTTCTTTGCAGTTGTGCTCTGAGCCATTTGGCCACTCCTATTGCCTGGTTGAAGGTTCGAGATATAGTTTGTAGCACAAATTATTGACGCGGCGCAGTAATCGTGCGAAGATCAGGAAATGGAGAGCGGCACTGCCACCGACATCGAGATCGGCGAGTTCGCCGGTCAGCTCTTCTTCCGGCTCTGGCGGGCCTCGCATACGCGCGTGGCCGAAGCGCTGCAGTCGATCGGCCTTACTCCGGCGCTCTTCGGGGTGCTCAACGTTCTCGGAGCTCGCGAGGGGGCAATCCAGCAGGAGCTGGGCTCGGCGATGGGCATCGACCCGAGCACGATGGTCTCGCTGATCGACGAGCTCGAGAGCGCGGGCTTGGCCAAGCGCCGGCCCCATCCACGAGATCGCCGCGCCCGCCAGATCTCAATCACCCCAAAGGGCCGCCGGCTCCTCCGGCGAGCCCGGAAGGTGGCCTTTGAGGCAGAGGACGAAGTGCTTCGCGGCCTCACCGCCACAGAGCGTCGCGAATTGCTGAGGCTGCTGCGACGGGCGTTCGGCTCAGCACCGCCGCAGCCCCTGTGGAGCGCCGCTGAAGGGGATTAGGTCAACCGCCCAAGGGCGATGGCGGAATCCGGGTTTCGCCCTGAACCTCGGGAATGATCATCGCGAAGTCGTCGACGAAGCACCAGGACCACTCCTCGCCGGGCTCGAGCGAGCGGATCAACGGGTGCCCGTCACTTCGAGCGTGTGCGCTGGCGTGGCGGTTTGGGGAGTCGTCGCAGCACCCGACCTTGCCGCACTCGAGGCAGATGCGCAGATGCAACCAGGGGTCGCCATTCTTCAGGCATTCCTCGCAGCCGTCGACCGACTCGGGGAGATGCGTGACCTGAATCGTGTCGAGGTGGCTGCACGTCGGCATCGGGAGTACTCGACGATACGCCCAGGATGTTCGCGGCGACGGCGTTAGGTGCTGATCGCAGGAGGGGCTCGCGCGCCGCCGCCGAGCCAGGCAGGGCCGACGCGCGACCTCGCGACGTCGATCGGAAAGCCAGTTGAAGTGGCGCGGTTCTAACGTCAACCAGGCACGAACCGAGCTTACCGCCGCCCGTTCTTCGCCTGCCAGAAGGCCACCTCGCCTCCCCTCGGCGTCGAGACGACGCCCCGCCAGCCCTCGCGGCCCTCCCGGGGTCCCAGCATCACCTCTCCGCCGAGCTCCTCCGCACGATCGATAGTCCCGACGATGTCGGACACCTCGACGTATGGCAACCAGAGCGGGTGCTCGCCAGCCTCCGGGCACTCGACCACCCCCCCGCCGAGTCGCTCGCCCATCGCCATGGAGAGGTAGGAGCCGTTGCCGGCGTGGATGCGCTCCGAGCGCCAGCCGAGCAGCTCGCTGTAGAAGGCGACCGCTCCCGGCAGGTCGCCGGTGTGGAGCTCCAAGTGGACCACCGAGTTGGGAGGCTTGCGCTTCATCCCTGCCAAAGAGACCGGGACCGCGCCCGAAATTCATCGGTCCCGTCGATGAGTTTCCAGAGGCGCTCCGGTCTAGTCTCCCCAGAAGAGATGAGTACTCCGGAGATCACGATCGAACAGAGGGAGCTGCTCGAGACCGCCCGCAAGGGCAGCGAGGACGCCTACGGCAGGCTGGTCGAGCCCTACCGCTCGGAGCTGCAGGCCCATTGCTACCGGATGCTCGGCTCCGTCCAGGACGCCGAGGACGCCCTGCAGGAGGCGCTGGTCCGCGCCTGGAAGGGCCTCCCGAAGTTCGAGGGCCGCAGCTCGCTGCGCTCCTGGCTCTACCGGATCGCCACCAACACCTCCCTCGACGCGATCGAGAAGCGCCCGAAGCGGATCCTGCCGATCGACTACGGGCCCCCCGCCGACCCTCACGGCGGTGTCGGCGAGCCGCTGGTCGAGTCGGTCTGGATCGAGCCCTTCCCCGACGAGACGCTGGGGATCGAGGACGGCTACGCCTCGCCCGACGCCCGCTACGAGCAGCGGGAGTCGGTCGAGCTCGCCTTCGTCGCGGCGCTGCAGCTGCTGCCCGCCAACCAGCGCGCGGTCCTGATCCTGCGCGAGGTGCTCGGCTTCTCGGCGCAGGAGACCGCCGAAGCGCTCGAGACCAGCGTCGCGTCCGTCAACAGCGCGCTCCAGCGCTCGCGGGCGACGATCGAGAAGCGGCTGCCGGAGCAGAGCCAGCAGGAGACGCTCCGCACCCTGGGCGACGAGAAGATCCGCGAGCTGGTGGAGCAGTACGCCGACGCCTGGGAGCGCAACGACGTGGAGACCGTCGTCTCGATGCTCGCCGAGGACGCGGCGTTCACGATGCCGCCGATGTCGCGCTGGTTCCAGGGCGACGGCATTCGCGGCTTCCTCGAGCAGTGGTCGATGCTGCCCGACTGGGGCTGGCGCTCGGTCCCGGTCACGGCGAACGGCCAGGCGGCGCTCGCCTTCTACAGCTGGGACGAGGAGCAGCAGGCACGGGTGCCCTTCGCGGTCAACGTCCTCACCTTCGAGGGCGAGAAGATCAAGGAGGTCGACGCCTTCATCGTGCGCGGCTCGCAGGACCCGGATCCCGAGGTGCAGGCCCGGACGCCCGAGCAGCCGGCCGACTACGAGAAGCTGCGCCGCGCCTACGAGCGCTTCGGGCTCCCGGATCGCCTCGACTGAGAGGTCGATCACACGCGCTTGACTTCGACCCCGGTCGAACCTGTACAACTGGTTGTGGACGCAAGCGATGAGTTTCGGGGGCGGCTGCGGTCGTACTGGAAACGACCGATCTACTGACAGGAGCAGGAGGCCAGATCCAGATGCAGGCACAGGTGGGAACAGACACACAACTTCAGAGCGATCGCTCGCGGTGGATCGCCCTCTACGTCCTCTGCGCGGGGATGCTGATGATCGTTCTCGACATCACCGTCGTGAACGTCGCGCTGCCGTCGATCAAGGACGATCTCGGCTTCGACCAGTCGAGCCTCGCCTGGGTCGTGAACGCCTACCTGATCACCTTCGGCGGCCTGCTGCTGCTGGCGGGCCGGCTCGGTGACCTGCTGGGCCGCCGGACGATCTTCCTCTGGGGCCTGGCGGTCTTCGTCGGAGCCTCGATCCTCTGCGGCGCCTCCCAGAGCGAGGGCATGCTGATCGGCGCCCGCCTGCTGCAGGGGATCGGCGGGGCGATGACCTCCGCGGTCATC
Organism: uncultured Solirubrobacterales bacterium; assembly: GCA_963725475.1. Classification (GTDB taxonomy): domain Bacteria; phylum Actinomycetota; class Thermoleophilia; order Solirubrobacterales; family 70-9; genus DASUPK01. The sequence continues at coordinate 187,205 of CAVRYR010000006.1, forward strand.
CTCGGCATGATCGTGACGATGTTCCCCGAGCAGGGCGAGCAGGCGAAGGCGGTCGGGATCTACGCGTTCGTGGCCTCGGCCGGCGGCGCGGTCGGACTGCTGATCGGCGGCGTGATCACTCAGCTGATCAGCTGGCACTGGATCTTCTTCGTCAACGCGCCGATCGGGCTCGCCACGGCGATCTGGAGCCGTCGCCTCCTCGAGAAGGACAAGGGGATCGGATTCGGAGAGGGCGCCGACCTGCTCGGCGCCGTGCTGATCACCGCCTCCCTGATGCTCGGCGTCTACACGATCGTCGAGCCGGCCGCCAAGGACGGCTGGGGCGCCGCGACCACGCTCGGCCTCGGCGCCGGCTCGCTGGTCCTGCTCGGGCTCTTCATTGCCCGCGAGGCGACCGCCCGGACCCCGCTGATCCCGCTGCGGATCTTCCGCTCGCGGAACGTCAGCGGTGCGAACGTGGTGCAGGTGCTGACCGTCGCGGGCATGTTCGGCATGTTCTTCATGGGCTCGCTCTACCTGCAGCTGGTCCAGGGCTACGACGCCCTCCAGATCGGCCTGGCCTTCCTGCCGATCTGCATCATCATGGGCGTCCTCACCGGCCGCTATTCCGAGCCGCTGATCATGCGCTTCGGCGCCCGCAAACTGCTCTTCCCGGGCCTCGGCCTGGTCGCCGCCGGACTGATTCTGTTCACGCGCTCACCGGTGGACGCGAACTACTGGGTCGATGTCCTCCCGGTCCTGGTCCTGATGGGCACCGGCATCGGCGTCTGCTTCCCGGCGCTGATGACCATCGCGATGTCCGGCGCCACCCGCAGCGACGCGGGCCTGGCCTCCGGCCTGGTCAACACCTCGGCGCAGGTCGGCGGCGCATTGGGTCTGGCCGTGCTGGCAACTCTGTCGACCTCGCGCAGCAACGCACTGGAGGACGCTGGCCACTCGACCGCCTCCGCCCTGACCAGCGGCTACCACCTCGCTTTCTGGATCGCCGCGGGTCTGGTCCTGGCGGCAATTGCGATCGCCGCGACCGTTCTCCAGCCCGAGGACAAGGCCGCCGAGCAGTTCGCCGGCGAGGAGGCCGAGGAGCTTCGCTCGGCCGACGAGGCCGCGTACTCCGAGGCCGCCTGATGCGAGGGCACGCGTCAGCGCGACCCGCTTGATGTTGGTGGACGAGCGGATCCAGCACGCGCTCGAGAACGACCGCACGATCGACATCACGACGACCGGCCGGCGCAGCGGGAAGCTGCGCCGGATCGAGATCTGGTTCTACCGCCATGACGGCCGGTTCTTCCTGAGCGGAGCCCCCGGCCGCCGTGCCTGGTACGCGAACCTGCTCGCCAACCCGGCATTCACGTTCCACGTGAAGGGCAGTGTGCGAGCGGACCTGCCGGCGGTGGCCCGCCCCATCACGGACGAGGCCGAGCGCCGGGAGGTCGTCGCCGGGATCCTCGAGGAGCTCGGCCGCGGGTCGGGGAACCTCGAGGCGTGGGTTGCCGGCAGCCCGCTGGCCGAGGTCGAGTTCCGCTGAGAGCCGTTACGGTGCCCGCGTGACCCTCAGAGCGAAGGCGGGAGTGCGGCTACGGCCGCTGGCCCTCGGGATCGCGCTCGCGGCGGGCCTGGCGGTGGCCGGGTGCGGCGAGAAGTCCGAGCCCGGAATCCACCCGCCGACCACGGCGCCAACGGTCACGGCGCCGACCACGACCACACCGCCTGCGACGACGACCGCGCCTCCCGCGCAGACGCCGACCGCGCCCGTCCCGAAGACGACTCCATAACCCTCCTCAGCGCGCCTGGGCGCGCAGGAAGTCGGCCAGCTCCCGGGCCTGCTCGGCGGGATCGCTGGAGTGCGGCACCGCGGCGGGCGTCGCGCGCTGCTTCGACCCCTTGGCGCTGTCGGGCGAGCCGGAGCCGCCGTTATCGGTTGCGATCACGACTCCCGCGGCGGCGACCGCGAGGGCGGCGAGGCCCGCGATGACCCCGGTCCGCCAGCGGCGTCCCTGGATCGCGGTGGGCGCCGGCCAGCTCGCCGTGGCGGGCCCGGTCGCGGTCATACGCCGCGTCGGCCGGGCCTGCGACCTGATCCGCCGGACCACCGCGCCGTCGCCGTTCCCGTCCAGCGTTCCCAGCGCCTCGCCAAGGGCGCGCGCGTCCTTGAAGCGCTCGCGCGGATCCTGGCGGAGGCAGCGCTCCACGATCTCCCGCAGATCAGGGGCACGGTCCTGTGGGAGCAGCTCGTCGGCGACGACGCCGCACGCGTAGACGTCTGTCGCCGGGGTGATCTTGCCGTCTGCGAGCTGCTCGGGCGCCATGTAGCGGTCCGTCCCGATCACCTTGCCGGGCCTGGTCAGCCGGGTCGTCTCCTCGGCCGCTCGGGCGATGCCGAAGTCGGTGATCTTCAGGCAGGCATCGGACTCCCGAAGCAGGAGGTTCTGCGGCTTGATGTCGCGGTGCACCAGCTTCTTCGCGTGCGCGTGCCCGAGGCCATCGCAGAGCTGGGCGAGCAGGCGCAGTGCCTCCGCGCGCGGCAGCGCGCGTCTGCGCCCCTCGAGCCGATCGGCGAGGGTGCCCCCGTCGACGTGCTCCATGACGATGAAGGGACGGTCCTCCTCCTCGCCCACGTCGAAGACCTGCACGACGTTGGGGTGGTCGAGCCTGGCGGCGAGGCGGGCCTCGCGTGAAAAGCGCCTGCGCACCTCCTCGTCGCCGGCGTAGTTGTCCGCCAGTAGCTTGATCGCGACCTGGCGATCGAGCTTCAGGTCGCGCGCGCAGTAGACGGTGGCCATGCCGCCGTGGCCGAGCCGGTGCTCGAGCTCGTAGCGCTCATTGCCCAGGCGGCGGTTCACCCCTACTCCCCCTTCAGCTTCGCATGGCCGGGGGGCACGAAGCCGCCTGCATTCACGTGCCCGGGCGGGACATGGGTCTCTCCCCCGTGCTCATCCTTCGGCTTGCCGTGTTGCTCGTGTTTCGGCTTCTTCTTCGGCTCGGGGGGCGGAGGGGGTGGCGGGCAGTTCACCTCATCCACGAGCTGCCCCGCCACGGTCTCGACGCCGTGGCGCAGCGAGGCTGGGAGCTGGGCGTCGCCGACAGCCGCATCGAGCTCGTCAGCGGCGTAGGCGGCGTTGCAGGTGTCGCCCGAGTCGAGGTCGGTCGCGATCCGCTCGCTGAGCTTGGCGAGGTGGCCGGCGGTCGCCGCAGAGAGGGCCGGGGCCGTGGTGGTCGGGCCCCCGCCGCCGGAGCCGCAGCCGAGCAGGCCAAGGGTCGCCAGGGCGAACGCGATCGCTGCCCCGGCGGCCATCAGGTTCCCCTTGCGCATCTCTCGGTACATGATCAACCGGGTTGCTCCTGCGGAGCACCCTGCATTTCAGCCACTACCCGAGGGACGCGGCTGGAAACCGCGGCAGCTGGTGACTGGCAGGCGCGGGTAGCGTGGGAAGTCGGGGTCGATCTTGGAGCGCTCGCAGAGCGAGAACACGGAGCCGCGGGTGTTCCGGATCACGCGCTGGTGCCGGCACCGGTCGCAGAGCCCGGCGTCGGGACCGGTCATCGTTCCTCGGCTGCTTCCTCGGCCGCCCCTCGTGAATCGGGTGGCGCCTGGCCGGCGCCCCCTCTCATCTCGTCGGCAGCCTCGAGTGCGTCCTCCTTTGTGCGAGGGGGCGCCGCAGGCGAAGCCGAGGCGCCACCCGTTTTAAGTGGGGCGTCGATGGCAGCCTCCTCCGCTCCGAAGATCGCCCGCTTGAGGCGCTCGCCGACGTACTCGCTGCCCTTCTGCGCCCGCTCCAGCGGCTCGGTCAGCCTGACCACCCGCCCGAGCAGCTCGTTCATACGCTCCGCCTGCTCGAGGGCCTGGTCGGCCTGGCGGCGCATCACTTCGAGCTGCTGGCGCGAGACCTCCATCAGGTCGTTCGCCTCCCGGATGCTGCGCTCCATCGTCCGCGGCAGCTCGATCGCTGCGCGGGCCATCGAGATCGGCCAGGTGATGACCTCCCTGATCACGGTCACCCAGGGTAGTGAAAGTGCGAGGGGGCGCCGATAGGCGCCACCCGTTTGAAAAAGCGGCCTTTACTTCACTTTGTATAGTCGGTGTATGCGCACCTTCCGGCGCCTGCTCGGCTTCCTGCGTCCGTACCGCCGCCAGCTGATCGGCTCGCTCGCCCTTGCCTGGCTCGCGATGGTAATGACGGTGCTGATCCCGTTGCTGACCGGCTCAGCCGTCAACGCAATCAAGACCGAGCACCGTGACGACATCCTGCCGCTGGTCCTGGCGCTACTCGGGGCGGGAGTGCTGAGGCTGCTGCTGACCGTCGGCCGCAGGCTGATCGCCGGCAAGGTCTCGCTGGCCGTCGAGTTCGACCTGCGCCAGGTCTTCTACGAGCACCTGCAGAAGCTCGAGCTCGCCTTCTTCGACAGGCAGCAGACGGGCCAGCTGATGTCGCGCGCGACCGTCGACCTGCAGTCGATTCGATTCTTCCTCGGCTACGGGCTGATCTGGGTGAGCCAGAGCGCCCTGACCATCCTGTTCGCGGCGGTCGCGATGTTCATCCTCGACCCGGTCCTGGCTGCGCTGGCGCTGGTGCCCGTGCCCTTCCTCGTGGCGACCGCGACGCGCTACAGCCGTCGCAACCGCCCCGCCGAGCAGGAGGTGCAGCAGCGGATCGGCGAGGTGACCGCCAGCGCCGAGGAGAGCATCTCGGGAATCCGGATCGTCAAGGCGTTCGCGCGTGAGCGGCATGTACTCGGTCGCTTCACGCACTCGGTGAACCGCGTCTTCGAGCAGAGCATGGTCTCGACGCGGCTGCAGGCCTTCTACACCCCGCTGATGGGCTTCCTGCCGAACATCGGGCTGGCCGCGGTGCTCCTGGTCGGCGGGCTTCAGCTCATCCATGGCCACATCAATGTCGGCCATCTGACCGCGTTCTATCTCTACGTCGTAATGCTCTCGGGCCCGGTGCGGTGGCTCGGGATGTCGCTGAGCATGGCCCAACGCGCGGTTGCGTCGGGCAACCGGATGTTCGAGATCCTCGACCGCCGGCCAGCCATGGAGAGCGAGCCGGACGCGCCACCGCTGCCCGAAGGCCGGGGGCAGGTCTCGCTGCAGCGGGTGACGCTCCGCTACGACGGCGCGGAGCCGGCGTTGACCGGGATCGACCTGGAGGTCGAGCCCGGGCGCACTGTTGCCCTGGTCGGCCCGACCGCCGCCGGCAAGACCAGCCTGGTCGGGCTGCTCGCCCGGCTCTACGACCCGAGCGAGGGGCGCGTGGTGATCGACGGGGCGGACATCAAGGACGTCGACCTGGCGTCGCTGCGCTCCGAGATCGCCTTCGTCGCCGACGACAGCTTTCTCTTCTCGGATACCGTCGCCGGCAACATCGCCTACGCGCGGCCGGACGCGACGCCGGAGCAGATCGAGGAGGCTGCGCGCAAGGCACAGGCCCACGACTTCATCACGCAGCTCCCCGACGGCTACGAGACCGTGATCGGCGAACGCGGCCTCACCCTCTCCGGCGGACAGCGCCAGCGGGTGGCGATCGCCCGGGCGCTCCTCGCCGAGCCGCGCATCCTGATCCTCGACGACGCCACCTCCTCGGTGGATGCGCGAACCGAGGCACAGATCAAGGCCGGACTGCGCGAGGCGATGAAGGGCCGGACGACGTTCATCGTCGCCCACCGGCTGTCCACCATCTCGCTGGCCGACGAGATCGTGGTGCTGGACCACGGCCGGGTCGTCGACCGCGGCTCCCACGAGGAGCTGCTCGAGCGCTGCCCGCTGTACGAGGAGATCGCCGAGAAGGGGCTCGAGGATTCCGTCTACCTGCAGCGCGACCTCGAGGAGCGCGAGGAGCTGGCGAAGCTGTGAACGAGTCGAACGGCGCCCAGAACTTCTTCGCTCTCTTCCGGTCGCTCTGGGGGCTGATTCGCGGCGAGGACAACCGCGGGCGCAAGGTGAAGTGGCTGTTCTCGCTGCTGCGGCCCTACCGCCGCCAGGTCCTGATGATGCTCGGCGCCCTGATCTTCGCGACCGGTGCGACTCTGGCGCCACCCTTCCTCGTCGGCAAGGCGATTCAGGTCTCCCTGAACGGGGACTCCACGGCCCTCGTGCTGATCATTGCGGCCTTCCTGGGTGCTGCGCTGATCGGCTGGAGCACCAACTACCTCCAGACCTACCTGGTCGGCTGGGTCGGCGAGCGAGCGCTCCAGGACCTGCGAATCAGGATCTTCACCCACCTCCAGCAGATGTCGATCGGGTTCTTCACCCGCAACCGGCCCGGGGTGTTGATCTCGCGGATCACCAACGACGTCGACGCACTCGATCAGCTGATCAGCACGGGGGTGGTCACGCTCTTTTCGAGCACCCTGACCCTCGTCGGCGTGGTAGCGATCATGCTGATCGCGGACGTGCAGCTGGCGCTGGTGGTGTTCCTGACGCTCCCGGTGCTGTTCATCGCCAGCCTGGTCTTCCGGATCGTGGCCGCGAGTGCCTACCGGATCACCCGCGAGCGGATTGCGGAGGTGACGGCGTACCTCCAGGAGAGCCTCAGCGGGGTTCGGGTCGTGCGCAGCTTCGCCCAGGAGCGCCGCCACGTCGACCGAATGGGCGAGCTCAATGAGCTCAACCGGCAGGCGAACATGAAGACCGTCTACCTGAACGCCTCGTACTTCCCGGCGGTGGAGCTGCTCGCCGCGATCGGGACGGCGGTGATCCTGCTCTACGGCGGCTACCAGGCACTGGACCTGAGCTCGGAGGCGGCGCGGCACGCCCAGATCGGGATCGTGGTGGCGTTCGTCGGCTACCTCTCCACCTTCTTCGACCCGATCCAGCAGCTCTCCAACCTTTACACGACCTACCAGCAGGGCATGGCGGCACTGGACAAGATCTTCGACCTGCTCGACACGGAGCCGGACATGGTCGACAAGCCCGACGCGCTCGACCCCGGGACGCTGCGCGGCGAGATCGAGATGGAGGGCGTCTGGTTCTCGTACGCCCTCGACAAGACCGCGGGCCTGAAGCGGTCGAGCGGGAAGATCGAACGCTCCGACTCGAGTGACGAGGATTCAGCGGCCTGGGCGCTCGAGGACGTATCAATCCACGTGCCCGCCGGTCAGACCCTGGCGCTGGTTGGTGAGACGGGTGCCGGAAAGTCCACCTTCGCGAAACTGGTCTCGCGCTTCTATGACCCACAGCGCGGGCGCGTTCTGGTCGACGGCAATGACCTGCGGGACCTGAGCTCGACCTGCCTGCGCAGCCAGCTCGGCATCGTGCCGCAGGAGGGCTTCCTCTTCTCTGGCACGGTTCGGGAGAACATCGCCTTCGGGCGCCCCGATGCGTCGGACGACGAGATCGAGGCGGCGGCCGACGCGATCGGCGCCGGTGAGTTCATCCGGCGGATGCCGGATGGATTCGACACCGAGGTCGGAGAGCGAGGGGTGTCGCTGTCGGCCGGCCAGCGACAGCTGATCGCCTTCGCCCGGGCGCTCCTGGCCGAGCCGCGCATCCTGATCCTGGACGAGGCGACCTCCAACGTGGACGTGCGGACGGAGCGCGTGATCGAGTTGGGTCTGGAGCGGCTGCTCCGAGGCCGCACCGCGATCGTGATCGCCCACCGGCTCTCCACCATCCGCGGCGCCGACCGGATCGCGGTCCTGGAGCAGGGCCGGGTCGCCGAGAGCGGCACCCACGACGAGCTGATCGCGGCCGACGGCCGGTACGCCGAGCTGTACGGGACCTGGGCCGAGCTGGCCGCGGCCTAGCCGGGGCCGATGCCGCCGGAGCTCCCGGACGATCCCGAGGAGCCGGTGGTGCCGCTGCCGCTGGTGCCGCTGGTGCCGGAACTGCCCGAGGTGCCTCCGGAGGTGCCGCTGGAGGAGCCGGTGCTGGGAGCGACCGGGACGGCGGTGCCGCTGCTGCTCGAGCTCGAGCTGCTGCTGCTGCTCGAGGTGCTGGTGCCCGATGAGCTGATCTGCGCGCCGCACTGCTTGAAGCCGTAGGCGGATCCGGCAGTCTCGGCCTGGGACTTCGCGCTGTCGAGCTCCGTCTCGAACTGCGTCGGGTCCTCGCCGCGCTGCACCGCCAGGCCGATCTTCTGGCCCGCGGAGACCTCGTCAGCCATCGCCTTCAGGAACTGGTCGAGGTTCGAGTCGCTGGGCGGATTGAGCTGCTTGATCTGGTCGATCACGCCCTGGCGCAGCTGGGCGATCTGCGCGGCCTCGCTCTCACCTTGCCCGGAGGCCGCGAACTGCTCGATCGAGCTGTTCGCCTCGGCGCAGGCGGAGTCGGCCTGAGCGATGAACTCGGACTTGTTCAGCGAGCCGGTCGTCGAGGTCTCGGTCGGGACCACGATCGGGGTCTCGGGCGAGCTGTCGCCGCCGCACGCGGAGATCAGAATCCCCGCGCCCACTGCCCCCGCGAGGACGATCAGGTGCCGCGCACGCCACATACGGCCGCGCAAGGTAGCAGGGATGTAGGAGCGAACTAGGCCGACTCCGCGGCGTCGTCGTCATCGGGAGGCGACACCAACTTGAGGTGCTGCTCGGGCTTTCGATGGCCGTTCCGGCCGCCGTAGGTGTCGGTCTGCGAGTGGCAGTTCGCACAGAGGAACTGGATGTTCTCGAGGCGGTTGTCCTGCCCGTCGCCATTCTTGTGGTGGAGTTGCATGCTGACCGGCATACCCATCCACTCGGTGATCCCGCAAATCTCACAGCGGTTCTCCTTGAGCCCAGCTTTGGTCAGGCGCCCCTTAAGGTGATCTCTTCCGGTGCGGCGCCCCCGGACCAGCAGCTCTTCGATCGGAATGACATGGGACCTGGGCTTGATCGCACCGCGTTGCACAGCCTTGTGCCAGGAGCCCTTCTGGAATCCGAACTTCTTCGCGCACTCGCGGACCGATAGGCCCTGATCATGCGCCGCTTGCACGGCGTTCCAATCGAAACGTTTCGAGAATCGCTTGTCGGGAGGCACACCGAGCTTCCGCGCGTGATAACTAACGGTCGGTGTGGAGACAGCGAGAATCGCAGCCACCTCGGCGTTGGAGCGCCCTTCGTCAAGCAGTCGCTCGACCTGTCGCCGGGTGTCGTGACCGCCACGCCATCCTCCGCGACCCCGTGTCTTGAGCTCTCCTCGCAGTCGCGCCCGATCCCACGAGCCGTTCGAAAACCCGAAGCGTGACTTGCACTCGAGCATCGTGTGGCCGGCGTCGTAATACGCCTGGACAGCCGACCAATCAACCGGGCTGTTCCCCGAGCTCACCGAACACATGTTCGCATCTGGTCCGGACGGAAAAGCGCCGCTAGAACGAAAAAGACCCGCTCAGATGCGGGTCTTAGAGTCTAACTGCGGGCCAGGGACTTGAACCCCGAATTTGCGCTCCAGAGGCGCACGTGTTGCCAATTACACCAGCCCGCAACGCTCGGTAAGCCTAGCTCGATGTGAGCTCCGCCAGGTCGCTGTCCGGATCCCCGAGCAGCGCCTTCGCCTTCTCACCGGCGACGTCGACGCCCTCCGCCAGCAGGGTCCGGGCGTGCGCGAGCTCCTCGGAGCGCTCCACGGTCAGTGCGCCGGCCACCTTGCCCTCCTTCAGATAGAAGACCGCGAACTCGCCCGCGTCCCGGTCGCCGCGCCAGACGATCTCGTCCCAGTCGGTCGCGGGCCCCACATACTCCAGCCCCGCCCAATCGGCCAGGTCGCTGAAGAAGTACGGCACCACCTCGTACGGCTTCGCCTCCCCCATCATCGACTGCGCCGCGTGCTGCCCCTGCTGCATCGCCACGTCCCAGTGCTCGACCCGCAGGCGCCGCCCGTGCACCTTGCTGTCGTACGAGCAGATGTCCCCGGCCGCGTAGATCCCCTCCACGGAGGTCTGCAGCGTGGCGTCGCAGACCACCCCGTCGTCGACCTCCAACCCCGCCTTCTGGGCGAGCATCACGTCCGGGTTCACCCCGGCCCCGACGACCACCATGTCCCCCTCGATGGTCTTGCCGCTCTCGGTCACCACGGCGCTCGCGTGGTCATCGCCCTCGAAGGCCGCCAGCGTCTCCCCGCCGTGGATCTCGATCCCCTTCGACTCCAGCAGCTCGTGGAACCACCTCCCCGGCTCCTCGCCGAAGGTCCGCGACAGCGCCACCTCCTCCATCATCACGATTGCGCAGTCGGTGCCCTTCGCCTTCAGGGAGGCCGCCACCTCGCAGCCGATGTAGCTGCCGCCAACCAGCACCACCCTGTCGGCCTTCTCCGCATCCGCCCGGATGTTGTCCGAGTTGCCGAAGGTCCGCAGGTAGTGAATCCGGTCGAGGTTCGCCCCCTCGACCCGCAGGATGTTGACGTTGGCCCCGGTGGCGAGCAGCGCCTTCTCGAAGGAGACCTCATCGCCGCCCTGCAGCTTCGCCGTCTTCGCCTCCGGATCCAGAGACATCACGTTGGTGGCGGTTCGCAGCTCGACGTCGTTCTCCTCGTACCAGGACGCCGGATTGACGTAGGCGTCCTCGCGTGAGGCCTCCCCGCGCACGTACTCCTTGGAGAGCGGCGGCCGCTCGTACGGCGGCTCGGTCTCCCTGCCCACCAGCAGGATCGACCCGTCCGCCCCCTGCTTCCGCAGCTCGGCGGCGCAGTACGCGGAGGCGAACCCTCCGATCAGCAGGTAATCAACCGGCTGCGGCACCGTCTGAGCCGAAGAACACCTTCAGCTCCTCCTCCAGACCCGGATCGAGCACTGCGAGAACCTCATCACCGGCCTCCAATACCGTGTCCGGAGTCGGCACAAACCCGCCCTGCCCCTCCCGCAGGATCGAGATCAGCAGGCTGCCCTCCGGCATGTTGAGGTCACCCACCCGCCGACCCGCCACCTTGCTGTCCTCCGCGAGCAGCATCTCGATGATCTCCAGCCGCTCCTCGGGCAAGTCGAGGAGGTGCACGAGCCCGTACTCGGGCACCTCGTGCTCGAGCAGTCGCAGGATCAGGTCGGTGGCGGAGACGTAGGGCTTGATGCCGAGCAGCTCGAAGTGCGACCGGTTCCGCGGGTTATTGACCCGGGCGATGATCCGCTCGACCAGGTACTTCTCCTTGGCGACCTGGCAGATCAGCATGTTGTCCTCGTCGTCCCCGGTCACCGCAATCACCATGTCGGCTCGCGAGATCCCGGCCCGCTCGAGCACCCAGAGCTCCGAGGCGTCGCCGTACTGGATGTTGTGTTCCAGCTCCTGCTCGACGGCCAGGTAGCGGTTGCGGTTGTCCTCGATCACCGTCACCTCGTGCCCCTTCTCGAGGAGCTCCCGGGCGAGGTTCCACCCCACCTTGCCGGCCCCGGCGATGATGATGTACTTGCCTTCGCCCATCAGCTGGAGCTCGCCCCGGCCGACTCCAGGACCTCCTTCTCGAGCATCTCGATCGCCACCCTGGTTGGGCAGATCGTGTTGACGCCCTGCTTCTCGTACCACTCCGCGCGCAGCGGATCGAGGATGCGAGCGATCACCGTCGGCACGTTGAACTTCCGCTTCGCGATCTGCGCGATGACGATGTTGGTGTTATCGCCGTCGGTGGAGGCGATGAAGGCGTCGGCTCTCTCGATCCCAGCCGCCGTCAGCGCTTCCTCCTCCAGGCCGGTGCCGACGGTGAACTGGCCGCCGGCGTCCTCCCAGGAGCGGTCCAGGTTCACCTCGAGGCGCGCGTGCGCCTCGGGATCCTCATCGAGGCACGAGACCTCGTGCCCCTCGCGAAGCATCGTGCGGGCGACCGAAGATCCGACCCGCCCGCAGCCAACGATAAGAACGAACATTCGGATCGGATCTTAGAGCCGCACGTGCCTGAGCAGTGCTCAGGATCATCCGGGACAACTACTGATTCGCGCCGGGTAGTTCAACCGCTTGTCGGATCCCTCCCGCACCTAAAGACTTCAACCTGCCCGCCCAGCGGGGCATGTCACCCATGGGAGGGCAGAGCGCATGGCCCCGGGACACCAAATCGACATCGATTACATGCCGACGGTCGACCTTCGTACCGTCCGAGTCGTCGGCGTCGATGCGCTCATCCGCTCCGACGGCCCCTCCCTGAACGGGGAGGGCCGGGGGCTGACCGAGAACGCGCTCGAGCTTGCGGCCCGGGCCGCCGGGGACTGGTGGCGGTCCGGACTCGGCCTGCAACTGTCGCTGCGACTGCCGGGCGATGCCCTCATGAGCTCGGAGTGGAACATCGACGGCTTCATCAGGCGCACCCTCGCCGCCAACCGCATGCCGGCGGAGGCCATTCAGACTCGTGTTGACCGAAGAGACCCTGATGCTTCCGGCGGCTGGCGAGCTGCTTGCTCGTCTACACCGGCTCGGAACACCCACCTCCGTCGACGACTTCGGCACCGGGCAGTTCTCGATCAGCCGGCTCGTGGAACTGCCGGTCGACGAGCTCAGAATCGACCGCTCGTTCGTCTCGGACCAGTCCGACGATGACCGGCTCGTCGTCCGCTCGACCATTCACCTGGCGCATCAGATCGGCCTTCGAGTGTTGGCCAAGGGCGTCGAGACCGAGAACGCCTGGCGCCGGCTGCGCAGCCTGGGCTGCGAGCGCGCCCAGGGTCCGCTGTTGTCCGAACCACTTCCCGCCCGAGAGATCCCAGCCTGGCTCGCCAGCTGGAACCAGCGCGCTCGCCAGCTCAGCTCCGCCCGGCGGGTACAGCGGCGCAAGAGAACCGCGGCCACCACGGACACGCCCGAGACGGCGACCGCCTAGCCGGCGTCGCCGGTCGTCTCGGCCGGCTCCCAGCTCCCTCATCCGCGCGTCGACAGGTACAGCCTCCCAGACCCGAGGGCGACGACCAGCAGGCCGAAGAAGACGCCGACGGCCAGCGGCCCTACGCCCCGCGCCAGCGTCAGCGTCAGGACCAGCATCACGATCGCTTAGGCTCAGCTCAGAGCGATGATCGGGATGATCAGGATCGCCACGATGTTGGCCACCTTGATCATCGGGTTGATCGCCGGCCCGGCCGTGTCCTTGTAGGGATCCCCGACCGTGTCGCCCGTGACGGCCGCGGCGTGGGCCTCGGAGCCCTTGCCGCCGTACTCGCCGTCCTCGATCAGCTTCTTCGCGTTGTCCCAGGCGCCGCCGCCGGCGGTCATCGAGATCGCGGCGAAGATGCCGACCACGATCACGCCGATCAGCAGGCCGCCGAGCGCCTTGTAGGAGATCAGCCCCACGATCAGCGGCACCAGGATCGGGATCAGCGAGGGCAGGATCATCTCCCGCTGGGCGGCCGCGGTAACGATGCTGACCGCGTACCCGTACTCGGGCTTCTCCTTGCCCTGCATGATCCCCGGCTTCTCGCGGAACTGGCGGCGTACCTCCTCGACCACACCGCCCCCGGCCCGGCCGACCGCCTCGATCGCGAGCGAGGAGAAGAGGTAGACCATCATGCCGCCGATCAGCAGGCCGATCAGCACCGGCGGATCGGAGAGCTGGAAGCTGAAGCTGTGGTCCGGATACTGCTGCGAGAGCTCCTCGGTGAAGGCGTTGAAGAGCACCAGCGCGGCCAGAGCAGCCGAGCCGATCGCGTACCCCTTGGTGACCGCCTTCGTCGTGTTGCCGACCGCGTCGAGCGGGTCCGTGATGTCGCGGACGTCCTGGGGCAGGTCCGCCATCTCGGCGATGCCGCCGGCGTTGTCTGTGATCGGGCCGAAGGCGTCGAGAGCGACGATCAACCCGGTCAGCGAGAGCTGCGCCATCACCGCGACACCGATGCCGTAGATGCCATCCGTCCCCCCGCCGGCCAGCTTCCAGGCACCGAGGATGGCGAAGGCGAGCACCAGGACGGGCAGCGCCGTCGACTGGAGGCCCTGGGCGAGCCCCTGGATGATGTTGGTCGCGTGGCCCGTCTGCGAGGCCCGCGCGATCGTGCGCACCGGCCGGAAGCGGGTCGACGTGTAGAAGTCGGTGAGAACGAAGAGCATCGCGGTCACCGCGACGCCGATCAGGCCGCAGAGCCAGAGGTCGGTGACGCTCGTGTTCCCGATCGCTCCCCGCTCAGCGGATCGTCCATCAGCCATTTGGTGATCGGGTAGAACGCCGCGGCCGAGAGCACCGCCGAGACGACCAGGCCGCGGTACAGCGCCGCTTCCACATTCCCGGTGGTGGTCCGCACCGAGAGCGCGCCGATGATCGAGGCGATAATCGCGACGCCGCCGATCGCCAGCGGGTAGATCGCCACCTCCCGCGTAAACCCGGTGAAGGTGATCACCCCGAGCAGCATCACCGCGACCGCGGTGACCGCGTAGGTCTCGAACAGGTCCGCCGCCATCCCGGCGCAGTCGCCGACGTTGTCGCCGACGTTGTCGGCGATCACGGCCGGGTTGCGCGGGTCGTCCTCTGGGATGCCCGCCTCGATCTTGCCGACCAGGTCCGCGCCCACGTCGGCGGCCTTGGTGAAGATGCCGCCGCCCAGTCGCGCGAAGACCGAGATCAGGGATCCGCCGAAGCCGAGGCCGACCAGGGCGTCGACGCACTCCTTGTCGGAGAGGTCGGTGAAGATCAGCAGCGCCCCGAAGTAGCCCGCGACGCCGAGCAGCGCCAGCCCAACGACCAGCAGACCCGTCACCGAGCCACCCTTGAAGGCGATGTCGAGCGCGGGTGGGATGCCGCCCCGAGCGGCCTCCGCCACCCGGGCGTTCGCCCTGACCGAGAGGTTCATGCCGATGAACCCGGCGGAGCCGGAGAGCGTGCCCCCGATCACGAACCCGATCGCGGTCTGCACGTTCTGCAGCGGGATCAGCAGGATCGCGACGACCACGCCGACGCCGGCGATGATCATGTACTGGCGCTTCAGATAGGCGCTCGCGCCCTCCTGGACGGCCCCCGAGATCTCCTGCATCTGCTCGTTGCCGGGCGACTTCGCCAGCAGTCGCTGGGTCACCAGCAGGCCGTACACCACGGCCGCGGCCGCGCAACCGAGCGCGACGACGATTCCGTAATCGGTCAAGAACTTAGTCAACTGAGGCTCCCGTTAGTCGTTGAAAGCGGCGCGGGAGTCTACCCGTCAGGTCCCCGGCGGCGTCCAGAGGCCGCCGGGACCATCCTTCGGCGGCTCCGAAGATCCCTGCTCAGGGGCATCTTCCTCCCGCTCCCCGGCCTTCCCCTCGCCCGCGTGCTGTGCGTAGAGCATCTGCAGCTCGGAGATCGCCTGGCGCAGCTGCGCCTGCGCCTCCGGCTTGACCAGGTCGACCAGCGCCCGCGCCGCGTCGATCCCCACCTTCGCCTGGTCGAGGTCCCGCTCGTCGTCCTTGGCGATCCGGCGGGCCGAGAGGTTGAGGATGCTGACCACGCTCTGCAGCACGACGTCCTCCACCCGGACCTTGCGGATCTCCTCCTCGAGCTGGGCGCGGAGCTCCTCCTCGCTAGGCTCGCCCGCGGGCTCGCCCTCGCCCTGCTGCTGTTCCTCATCGGCCACTGACGGCTCCCTCCGGTGCGTACGTCCTGCGGGTCTCCTCGACCGAGCGGCGGTAGATCTCCTCGATCGGGGCTCCCTCGGCAAAGCGGGCGTAGGCGCGCTGCGCGCCGTTCAGCTCCGGCAGGTCGACGTCGAGCCCGAGCGCCTGCCGGGCGGGCCTGGTCCATTCCACGATCTCCTCCAGCACAGCGGGGGTCGGCACGACCCGGCGTTCGCGGAAGTCGATCATCTCGCCGTCCATGCCGTAGCGGATCGCCCGCCAGAGGTTCTCCTCGATTTGCCGCTGCCCAACACCAAGGCGGCCACAAAAACCGCCGCCGGAGTCGACGGAGACGCCTTCATCCAGATCCATGGCCGTCTGGGTGACGCAGGCGGAGATCAGGCCGGCCAGGTTGAGCGACTCGTCGCCTCGCGTCTGCGCGTCGCAGATCCGCACCTCGACCGTGCCGAACGAGTGATGGGGGCGGACGCTCCACCAGAGCTGGGTGGCCTCGACGACCGAGCCCGTCTTGCACAGGAGCTCGACGAAGTCGGCGTAGGTGCGCCAGTCCCCGAAGGGCTCGTGGACCCCGCAGCGCGGGAAGCTGCGGGTGAAGATCTCGCTGCGCACCGAGTGCAGGCCGGTGTCGCGATGGTCGAGGAAGGGCGAGTTCGCGGAGAGCGCCAGCAGCGGCGGCAGCAGCTCCCGCATCCGGTCCGAGACGGCCACCGCCCGGTCGGACCCGCGAACGCCGACGTGCACGTGCAGGCTCCAGGTGTTGTTGCGCTGGGCGACCCAGCGCAGGTCCCCCTCGAGCCGCCGATAGTGCTTGGTGTCGATGATGTGCTGGTCCAGGTAGTTGGCCCAGGGATGGGTCCCCATCGCGGCCAGTGCCAGGCCCAGGTCGTCGGCGATCCCGAAGAGCCGCTCCCGCCTGACCCGCTGGCGCTCGGCGGCGTCGGCGAAGGTCTCCCCCCGCCCCGAGCGGATCTCGATCTCGGTGTCGATCAGCTCGCCCTTGACCGCGTGCACGAGCTCGGGGTCACGAAGGCAGGCTTCGTGCATCTCATCGAAGCGGTGCTCGAGGTCGAGGATCGCCGGATCGAGGATCGCGAACTCCTCCTCGATCCCGATCGTGAAGTCCGTCGAGGACTCGAAGGTCTCGCGGACGGACTCGAGGTCCAGGCCCTCGTGAGTTGGCTCCGGATCGGTCGTCACCGGCTCGGCTCGATCTAGGTCAGATAGAAGTAGAGGGCGTAGAGCAGGTCGACCGCGGGGCTCGACGTGTGAACCGTCACGTCGGGCGGGACCTGCAGCAGCCGCTCGGAGTAATTGAAGATGATCTTGACGCCGGCCTTGACCAGGCGGTCCGCGACCTCCTGAGCGGCGTCCGCCGGGACCGCGAGCACCCCGACCACGACCTGCTCGCCCTTCACCACGGCGTCGATCTCGTCGAAGGAGCGAACCTCGAGGCCGCCGACCCTCTGTCCGATCACGGCCGGGTCCACGTCGAACATCGCGACGATCCGGAATCCGTGGTCGGCGAAGATGTCTGAGCTGGCAATCGCCTGACCGAGATGCCCGGCGCCGAACAGCGCGATGTTGTGCTGGCCGGCGGTACGCAGGATCTTGCGGATCTCCAGGACCAGGGACTCGACGTTGTACCCGACCCCCCGCTTGCCGAACTTGCCGAAGCCGGAGAGGTCGCGACGGATCTGGGTCGAGTTGATGTGGGTGTAGTCCGAGAGCTCCTGGGAGGAGATCGTGTCCTTGCCCATCTTCCGCGCCTGCGTCAGGACCTGGAGATAGCGGGAGAGCCGCGCCGCAACCCCGAGCGAGAGGCGGTCTCCGTCCGTGAGCTCCGAGGCCTGCTGCTCGGCGGTCTCGGCCGCCACGTCCTCGATCATGCGGACAAGGTATCGAGCCTTACGTCGCCGGTTCTGGCCGCCACCAGGGCGCTATGTCGGTGAGCGGGTCGGCCAGCCTGGACCTTGTCCGCTCGGGCAAGCGATAGAGGGGCGAGCGGTCGCCTTACTCCCGCAGCCCCGCGGCTTCGACCTAAGCGGCCAGCGGCACGTAGCTCTGGCTAGCGCCAAAGACGTTGTCGGGAAAGCCCGAGGGGCCGAAGAACCAGCTCTCTATCGCGTAGCGCAACTTCGACATTCTCGGGTCGTTCGCGGACGCATGCAGGTAGAGATGGTCGAAGAGCATCACGTCGCCGGGCTCGAAGATCGGCCTCAGGATCGGCATGTCCCCGGCAGCCTCCTCGGCCATCGCCGGCGAGACCACCCAGTCGAGGGCGGCACCCTCTGTGCCGGTCGGCACGATGTGATCGAGGCGTCGTGGCACCAGATCGAGTCCGGGCGCGTCGTCGCCGCAGTGCGAGAGCGAAAGCCACACGTTCAAGGAACGCACATCACCCAGGAAGCGGCCGTCCTGGTGCCAGCCCTTGGGGCCGTGCTCAACGGCAGGGATTACCCGGCGGAGCGTGCACTTCTCCAGGGAGACCGCAGGGCGCTCGCCGAGGTATTCGCGCGCCAATCGCACTAGCCCTGGCCCCTCGAACGCCTCCAGCATCTCGAACATCATCCTGGGCGAGTCGGCGGCCAGGATGCTGTCGGCCTGATGCAACCTGCCCATCGCCGCTTGTGTCCCCTCCTTGGCCTCCTCCCCATGTTCCAGGCCGGCCAGATCGTAGCTGTCCGGGTTGAACAGCTCGTAGTAGCCATCCGCCGACCCCCCGTTGGTCACGGCTTCCCGCGCCTCGAAGACGCGATCAATTTCCTTCCTCAAGTGAGCGCAGGCCTCCGCGCTGAGCAGGCCCCGAACCAACAGCGCGCCCTGGCCGAGGATCGCCGCCCGCAGCACCTCGGGGGTGAGCTCGTCAGGAGTGATCTCCGGTAGCGCCGCGGACCCCTCGAGTGCCTTGAAGTCGGGCGTGGGATCACTAGGGCTGCCGGCGGCCTGACGGCAGAGCTGGATGCCCGCCTGATGGCGAAGTTGCAGCAGGCGGCGCTCGGTGTTGGGATCGCGCGAGCGCCGATTCGCCTCGGAGAGGGCGTCGATCTGCTCCCAAATCGGATCAACCGCAGTCGCTCGGCCTGGCGTCCTTGGTTCCGCTATGGGTGGAACATAACAGGGTCACCTCGACGTTCTCCTCCGACATCGCCCACGCAGTATCCCCCGATCCGACAGCCGGGGCGAGTGGGCCAGCCCCTAGCCCGCCGCCTTCTTGATTGCTTCACCGAAGCTCGGGCCTGCCTCTGGCTCGGGCTGGCGGGCGCCGCCGTCGACGCGCGGCGCTGGCTGGCGCCAGTGGGGGATGCTCGGAGAGAACGCGATCACGGGCAGCCTTCACCTTTTGGGATCGAGACCGCCCTCGTCGTCGCGCAGGTCGTCCAGTTGGACGGCGAGCCAGAAGTCGCGGGCCTCCTTGAGGGCACCCGGACCGGTGACCTGGCGCTCGACCTCGGCCCGGTCGTAGTCCGATAGGCGGGCAGCGAGCCGGTCGTGTACGAGGCTGCCTCCTTGCGGAGCTTGGAGACCTCGTCGCTGCCGGTCTCGGCCTCGTCGCCGTCCTGGCCCGAAATGGCGAAATCCCCCCCATTGGCGAGGGTTTCGCGGGTCAGCGGGACAAGGTATCGAGCCTCGCCCGCAGGCCGCCCTCGTCCAGGTGGAGCTCGGAGACGATCTCGCCGTCGAGCTCGACCACCGGGATCCGCTCGAGGAAGCGCCGCAGCAGCCCCCCGTCCGATTCGATGTCGACCTCCTCGAGCTCGAACTCGACGCCGTCCGCGCGCAGGCGATCGAGTCCCTCGCGCGCCTCGTCGCAGAGGTGGCAGTCAGGCCGCGCGTACAGACGGACTCGTCGTGAACGCATCGAAGTCGAGGTACTCCGGGTAAGGGATCGGGTCGGTGTGGCGGGCGGCGGCGGCGATCATCGCGGCGTTGTCGGTGCAGAGCGAGAGCGGCACGAGCTTCAGCAGCAGACCGAGGTCGTCACAGAGCGCCTCCGTCCGACGGCGCAGCTCCGCATTGGCGGCGACGCCGCCCCCGAGCGCGACCGCCGGCCATTCGCCCGTGCGAGCAGCGCGCTCGAGCTTGCGGACCAGCTGATCGATGATCGCCTTCTGGTAAGAGGCGGCCAGGTCCGCGCGGCGCCGCTCGGCCTGCTCTGGGCCGAGGTCGCGCACCCGGTAGACCAGTGCGGTCTTCAGGCCGCTGAAGCTGAAGTCGAGCCCGCGCTCGCTCATCGCGACTGGGAACTCGAAGGCGTCGGGGTCGCCGTCCTCCGCGGCCCGCTGGATCGCCGGACCGCCCGGATAGCCCAGGCCGAGCAGGCGGGCGCCCTTGTCGAAGGCCTCGCCGGCTGCGTCATCCACGGTCGAGCCGAGGGTCTCGAACGATGAGTGCTCGCGAACGCGGGCGAGCAGGGTGTGGCCGCCGCTGGCGATCAGGCAGAGGAAGGGCGGCTCGAGCGGATCGGGCTCGAGGAAGTTGGCCGCGACGTGGCCCTGCAGATGATCGACGGGGATCAGCGGCTTGCGCCGCGCCGCGGCCAACGCCTTGGCGGAGCTCAAGCCGACCAGCAGCGCGCCGATCAGGCCCGGGCCCTGGGTGACGGCGACCGCGTCCACCTCCTGCAGCGAGCTGCCCGCCTCCTCGAGCGCGGCGGACACGACGGAGTTGACCAGCTCCAGGTGGTGGCGGGACGCGACCTCGGGGACGACCCCGCCGTAGCGCTCGTGAAAGGAGGCCTGCGAGGAGACGATGTTGGAGAGGATCCGGGAGCCGTCGACGACCGCCGCGCAGGTGTCGTCGCACGACGTCTCTAACGCGAGCAGATTCAAGCGACCGAGGCGCCCTCGGCGGCCTCGAGCCACATGATCAGGGCGTCCTCGCCGTTGTCGTGGTAGTAGCGGCGCCTGCGGCCAGACGAGCGGAAGCCGAAGCGGCGGTACATCTCGATCGCCGGGGCGTTCGAAACCCGCACCTCCAGCGTGAAGCGCGCGCCGTCACCGGCCTCATCGAAGAGCCGCTCGATCAACTCGGTCGCGACCCGGCGGCGCCGGTGCTCCGGGTGGACTGCGACGTTCATCAGGTGCCAGACGTCGTCGTAGCGGGCGCAGACCAGGTAGCCGACCAGCCCCTCCGGGTTCTCCGCCGCGAGGCAGATCCCGGAGGGTTTGGAGAGCTCGAGGACGAACATCGCCAGTGACCACGGCGTCGGGAAGGACCGCCGCTCGATCGAGATCACCGAGGGCAGATCTCCGTAGCCCAGCCGCCGCAGGGTCAGGCTGCCCGGCTCACCCCCCAGGGCCTCCTCGATCTCGCTCAATCCATCTCTTTGCATCGGGCGGTCTCAGATACAGGGGTTGGACCTCGTCCGGCGGCGCCTCCGCTGCCTCCTCCCCCACCGCGCAAACATGCCTTGAGGCGACTCGGTGGATCGGGTGACCGGGCGGGGCAACTGTGGCGCCGGCGGCCTTCAGCTCTGCGGCGAATCGTAGCGCCCCGTCTCCGGCCGCCAGAGGCGATCGGTCCAGATCTCGCACGCGATCCACCAACTCGTCCGGTGGAGCGACGAACGGCGCCCAGAGCTCCGCTTCCTCGTCGAGCAGCGCCGCGAATGCCTCGCCGCGGCGGGCATCGAGCACCGGCAGCGCGAGGCGCCCGCCGCCCTCGGGGTGGGTCGAGATCCCCCGGGCCAGCACGGCCAGGGTCCCGACTGGCGCGAGCGGCAGCTCCCGCCCCTGGGCGAGGGCACGCGCCGTCGAGATGCCGATGCGGAGCCCGGTGAAGGAGCCCGGCCCGATGCCCACCGCAATCCGGTCCACCCGATCCCAGCCCCCAGCGGCCTCGACGGAGCGCTCGATCTCCAGCAGGAGCACCTGGGAATGCCGCGGCCGCCCTCCCTCCTGCGGGGGGACCTGCGTCTCGCGGACCACCTGTCCGCCATCCGTCACACCCACCACGGCGTCCGCGGTCGCGGTATCGACACCGAGGACGACCATCAATAGAGTGGGCGTGAACCCGGGAGAAGGAGAGAGCTCATGCCACGCCAGTCCAGCAGGTTCGCCCGTCTTGGTGCCGCCGCCGTCGCGGCGACCGCCCTCGGCATCGCCGGCGTTGCAGCCACCGGTTGCGGCAGCGACAACAACAGCGTCAGCAGCGTCAACAGCGCGATCGACAGTGTCCAGTCCCAGGCGAACAGCGTCGCGAGCCAGGCTGAAACGGCGATCAACACCGCCCAGCAGAAGGCGCAGAGCGTGCAGAGCCAGGTCCAGAGCGTCCAGAGCCAGATCTCGACCGCGACCACCAAGAGCGGCGGTGGCTACGGGTACTAGGGGACGGCGCAGCCCCGGGTGAAGTACGTCCTCTTCTACGAATCCGCCGACAACGTGGCGGAGAACGCGCCGAAGCACGCCGAGGCCCATCGGGCCCACTGGCCTCCCTTCCTGGAACGCGGCGAGCTGCTCATGATCGGACCGTTCGGCGAGCCCCAGACTCAGGGCGCGATGTCGGTCTTCAGGACGCGTGAGGCGGCAGAGGAGTTCGCCCGCAACGATCCCTTCGTCGTCAACGGTGTGGTCAGCTCCTGGGAGATCCGGGAGTGGGATGAGGCGATCGATCCCTGACTAGGTGATCCGGATCTGCCGCTCGTCGCCGCCGGCATGGCGGATCTCGACCCGGCGGGTGACGCGGTCCAGCCACGGCTCAGCGGCGCCGGGCCACTCGATGAACGCCACCGCCTCCGGCGTGAGGTAGTCGTCAAGCAACGCCGGATCCTCCTGGCCGAGGTCGGCGAGCCGGTAGAGATCGAGGTGCGAAACGGGCACTCGGCCGGCGTAGGTGTGCCCGATGGTGAAGGTCGGGGACGTGACCTGGTCCGTGACACCGAGCGCCCGGCAGGCGCCGCGGATCAGCGTCGTCTTCCCCGCGCCCAGCTCGCCGCTGACGAGCAGCACGTCGCCGGGGCCGAGCTCGCCGGCGAGCCGCTCGCCCACGGCCTCCGTCTCAGCCGCGCTTCGGGTCGTCTCGGCCACGCGGCGTTCAGCCGCCGAACAGGCCCATCTGGTCGGGCTCGGGATCGCCCTCGCGGCACCGAGCGGCTCGGGCTCGGGGAGCGGCTCCTCGATCAGCGCGGGGATCTGCCGGAAGTCCTCCCGCAGCTGCTCCGCCACCTTCGGCGTGCGCAGCCCGGCGGCCGGATGGAAGAGCGGCAGCAGGAAGAGATGGCGCCCCCCGATCAGATGCTCCTGCGGTGTCCCGCGGACCCTGGTGATCCCCGTGGGCTTGGCCGTGAGCAGCTTGGTCGAGAAGTTGCCGAGCGTGGCGATCACCCGCGGCTGGATCAGCTCCACCTGGCGCTCGAGGTAGGGCCGGCAGGAATCGATCTCCTCGGGCTGCGGATCGCGGTTGCCCGGCGGCCGGCACTTGAGGACGTTGGCGATGAAGACGTCCTCGCGATTCAGCCCGATGCCCTCGAGCAGCTCGGTGAGGAAGGCGCCGGCGCGGCCGACGAACGGCAGGCCCTGGCGGTCCTCCTCCGCCCCGGGGGCCTCGCCGACGAACATCAGGTCGGCGTCCGCGTTGCCGGCTCCGAAGACCACGCGGTTGCGCGTCTCGGAGAGCGGGCAGCGTTCGCAGATCGAGGCCTCGTTGTAGACCTCGACCAGGGCCTCGCGGCGTGCCTCGGCGTCGCTCACGGCCCCTCCCGCCGGCGGGCAGCCCGCTCGGCGGCGCGCTGCCGCTTGAAGCGCTCCTTGGCCCCGCCGCGGTCGGTGCCGCGCTTGTCCTCGAGCCGGCGCCGCTGGTTCGGCGTCAGCTGACGATGGAGCGGCGCGTAGGAGGTCGAGAGCAGGCGCTCCACCTCGTTCGACCCGCAGTCGGGGCAGGCGACGTCATCGGCCTCGGTCCCGACCTGCGACCCGACCAGCTCCTCGAAGCGGTGGCCGCAATCCCGGCATTCGAACTCGTAGATCGGCACCGGGTTGATGGTAGTTCGGGCCGCAGCGGTTCAGGCACACTTCGCGGCCCGCAAATTGGGACAAAACACATTCGGCCGCCACAAAACCGCAGCCGGACCTACTGGCTGGTTGGCCAGGGGCTCTCTCTATACTTGGCCGCGGGCCGTGACCGAAACCGGCGCGGACCCAAGACAAGCACCGAACCTCTCCAACCTCGTCCTAGAACACAAACCGTCTGGTATCTCCGATGCGGGAACTGGAACGGGATGGCCTCCCCTCCCCCCTGAGCGCCACCACACTGGTGGTCGTCGGCCGTGGGCGCGCGGGCGGCTCGATCGCACGCGCTGCCGAGCTCGCCGGGATCGAGATCCGTACCGCCGGACGCGACGAAGTCGCCGTGGCGTGCGGGGGCGCGGGCGCCGTGCTGCTCTGTGTACCGGACGCGGTGATCGCCGCCACCGCCGCGGAGGTTCCCGAGGGACCCGCCTTCGTCGGACACGTCAGCGGCGCCGGCACCCTCAACCTGCTCGCCGAGGCGGCGGCAAAGGGAGCTCGGGCGTTCTCGCTGCATCCGCTCCAGACCTTCGCCGACGGCGAGACAGCCGTGGAGGGAACCCCCGCGGCGATCGCCGGCTCCGACCGTGAGGCGCTCGAGTTCGCCCGAGCGCTCGCCGAGGCGCTTGGGATGCGGCCGTTCGAGGTCGCCGAGCAGGACCGGGCGGCCTACCACGCGTCCGCCGCGATCGCGTCCAACCTGCTGGTTGCCTTGGAGGAGTCCGCCGCGGAGTTGCTGGAGAGGCTTGGTGCCGAGGACTCACGCGAGCTGCTCGGCCCGATCGTGCTTCGCACCGCCGCCAACTGGGTGGAGCGCGGCCCAGCCGCGCTCACCGGTCCGATCGCCCGCGGCGACCAGGTCACCGTCGACGGCCATCGCGCCGCCCTTCGCGAGCGGGCGCCCGAGCTGCTCGCCCTCTATGACGCGCTCGCCGCTCGCGCCGAGACCGTCGCCAGGGAAGACGAGGGGGTGTCCGCATGAGGATCGTCCGCAGCAAGGCCGAGCTGCGCGAGGCGCTCGCGGGACCGCGCCGCGAGGGCAAGCGCATCGGGCTGGTCCCGACGATGGGCTACTTCCACGAGGGCCATCTGTCGCTGATGCGCCGCGCGCGCCAGGACTGCGACGTGGTCGTGGTCAGCCTGTTCGTCAACCCGACCCAGTTCGGGCCCGGTGAGGACCTCGACGCCTATCCCCGCGACGAGGACCGCGACGCGGAGCTGGCGGCGCTCGAGGGGGTCGACCTGCTCTGGATGCCGGACACCGAGCAGATCTACCCCGACGGCTTCGCGACCGCCGTCGAGGTCGGCAACACGCTCACCGGCGTGCTCGAGGGCGATCCCGCGCACCGCGGCCCCTCCCACTTCCGCGGCGTCACCACCGTGGTCGCCAAGCTCTTCAACTTGGTCCAGCCCGACGTCGCCTACTTCGGGCGCAAGGACGCCCAGCAGGCGGTGGTGATCCAGCGGATGGCGGAAGACCTGGACTTCCCGGTCGAGATCGAGGTGCTGCCGACCGTCCGCGAGGAGGACGGGCTCGCCTTGAGCTCGCGAAACGCGTACCTGACCGCCGAGCAGCGCGAGCAGGCCGCTGCGATCTCACGGGCCCTGCGCGCGGCCGAGGAGGCCGCCGCCGGCGGCGAGACCTCAACCGAGGCCCTGGTCGAAACGGCGCGGGCGGAGCTCCGTAACTCGGGAATCGAGCCGGAGTACGTGGAGGCGCGCGCCGCCGAGGACCTCGCGCCGATCGCGAAGCTCAACGGGCGACCCGTACTGGTGGCGGTCGCCGCCCGGGTTGGCAGGGCAAGGCTGATTGACAACGTCGTAATCACTCCAAGGGAGGCCTGATGCAGCGTCAGATGCTCAAGTCGAAGATCCACCGCGCGACGATCACGGACTGCGACGTCGACTACGTCGGCAGCATCACCCTCGACCCCGAGCTCATGCGGCAGGCCGACCTGCTGGTCAACGAGCAGGTGCACGTCTGGGACATCGACAACGGCGCCCGCTTCGTGACCTACGCGATCGAGGGCGAGCAGGGATCCGGAACGGTGCAGGTGAACGGCGCCGCCGCCCGGCTCGTACGCACCGGCGACAAGGTGATCATCGCCAGCTTCGGCGCCTTCGACGAAAAGGACTTGGAGCGCTACTCGCCGGTCGTCGTCCACGTCAACGATGACAACGACGTGATCGCGGTCGACAGCGACCCCACCGTCCTGCTCGGCGAGGGCAACCCGGACCAGGGGGCGCTGCTGTGAGCACATTGCCGCCCCAGAACGACCGCCAGGGGGTGACGCTGCCGCGCATCGCCGAGATGAAGGAGGTGGGCGAGCCGATCGTGATGGTCACCGCCTACGACTATCCCTCAGCGCAGATGGTCGACGAGGCGGGCGTCGACATCGTGCTGGTCGGCGACACCGCCGCGATGGTCGTCCTCGGCCACGACGCGACCACCCCGGTCGGCATGGACGAGATGGTGATGATGGCGAGCGCGGTCCGCCGGGGCCTCGACCGGCCGCTCTTGATCGGCGACCTTCCCTTCGGCTCCTATGAGAAGTCGAACGAGCAGGCGATCGAGAACGCGCAGCGCTTCGTCAAGGAGGCCGGCTGCGATGCGGTCAAGCTCGAGCGCGGCGGGCTGTCTGTCGACCGCGCCCGGGCGATCGTGCGATCCGGGATCCCGGTGATGGGCCACGTCGGGCTCACCCCGCAGACCGCCACGGCGCTGGGCGGCTTCAAGGCCCAGGGGAAGACAGCCGAGGCAGCGGCGAAGCTCTGCGAGGAGGCTCTGGCGCTGCAGTCGGTTGGCTGCTTCGCGATCGTCTTCGAGGCGATCCCCTCTGCCGTGACCGAGGCGCTGATGCCCAAGCTGGAGATCCCGGTGATCGGGATCGGCGCGGGACCGGCGACCGACGGCCAGGTCCTCGTCCTCCACGACCTGCTCGGCGTCTACGAGGGTCACAAGCCGAAGTTCGTGAAGCGCTTCGCGAATGTCCGCGAGGAGACGCTGAAGGGGCTGCGCGCCTACGCGGACGAGGTCCGCAACCGCAGATTCCCCAACGAGGACGAGCACACCTACTCGATCTCCCAGGATGAGCTCGAGGAGTTCGCCCGCTACCTCGAGGAGGAGTCGCTGGTCGGCACAGACACCCCCTGGGACTGGTAGCGGGGGATCACCCGGTTCGCTTTCACACAAGGAGGTGAGCGATTGGAGATGCTGAGGAGGTTCGAGCCTCTGGCGCTGTTCCTGATGATCGTCGGCGCCCTCAACTGGGAATCGTCGGCGTCACCGGGGGCGACACGAACGTGCTGCATGACATCTTCGGATCGGGCACGTTCCTCGAGGTCGTCTACACCGTGATCGGCGTCGCGGGGCTCCTCTACATCCCGAAGCTGCTCTTAGCGCTCTACATCGGCGCGGGCCCGCACCCGCGCGGCGTCTAGCGCCGAGCACAGATATCGGCTCGAGCCGGGCGATCCCCCGGCTCGACTCGTTCTGGTGCCGGCAGCTAGCTTCCCGGCAGTGACCGTGCACAGCGGCGAGCTCAGCCTCTCAACGCGCGGCGATGCCGACGTCGTCGACATCACCGCCGAGGTGCGAGCGTGGTGTCCGAGGGGCCGGTCGACGACGGCGTCGTCACCGCGTTCGTGCGCGGATCGACCGCGGCGATCACGACGATGGAGTTCGAGCCCGGCGGCGTCGCCGACCTCCGGGCGCTGCTCGACCGGCTGATCCCGGTCGAGGGCGACTACGAGCACAACCGTCTCAACCACGACACCAACTCGCACGCCCATCAACGCGCGTCGCTGATCGGGGCCTCGGAGCAGGTGCCTGTCATCGGCGGTCGCCTCGCCCTCGGCACCTGGCAGCAGCTGGTCCTGATCGACTTCGACGATCGTCCGCGCGAGCGGACGGTGGTCGTGCAGGTCGTCTCCTAGACCCTTCCTCACGTCGCGGTTGGGCTCTGGGCAGCGACGAGACCCCGCTGCACGGCCAGGGTCAAGGTGGCGGAGAGGAGCAGGAGCCCGACGTTGACGCCGAGCACGCCGGCGGCGCCCCAGGAGACGCTCACGTCCCCCAGGCCGAGGGTGACGCCGAACAGGGCCGAGGCGGGGATGGTGGTCACCGAGATCGCCACGCCCACCGCAGCCTGCGGCTCGCGTCTCGAAGGAGAGCATGGCCGCCACCCCGGCCGCGAGCGCCACCAGTGATCGTCGAGTAGTCGATGTGGTTGAGCCCGTGCAGGGCGGTGTCGTGGATCTGGAAGTTCGAGGCCAGGATGCCCGTCGCCTGCAGCGACCAGGCGAGGACCGCGCTGACAGCCCAGGTGAGGGCGATGCCGAGCAGTAGCGTCGCCAGCGACAGGCCGGCAAGCCGCGCGCGGCGCCCGACGAAACCGACGCAGGCCGCGCAGATCGGCAGGATGTCCGGGCTCACCGCCATAGCGCCGACGATCAGGATCGGGTTGTCGGTGATCACCCCGATGGCCGCCAGCACTGCGGCCACCGCCATCATGGCGAGGTAGCGGCCCAGGGGCCGGGCATGTGTCCTGGCCTCCCCAATCACCTCGATCCAGGCGAAGTCGCCACCGGCGGCGAGGTGCCCGTGGGCCGGGTGCGGCGCGACAACCTCCTGCCGGGTGATCAGGTAGTCGTCGTCCCTGACCTCCCACTCGCGGATCAGCTGCATGACGCGATCCGCCGCCGACGGCGAGACGTCCGCGGCCAGGACGACGCTCGTTCGGGCGGGTTCCGGCTCGAGCGCGACGATCCGGTGCACACCGCCGATCCCCTCCAGCGCCTCGGTGACGGAGTCGGCACGATGCTGCTCGATCGCCAGGCGGAGTCGAAGCACGCGTGGACTGTAGGAGCGCCCAAGGACGCTCCGGGCGAAGCTAGCGCTGGAACTCGATCTCCCGGAGCACCTTCGCCGGCGCGCCCGCCGCGATCACGCCCGCGGGCAGGTCACGGGTAATCACCGAGTTGGCGCCGATCACGCAGCGCTCGCCGATCTCGACCCCGCCGGTGACCACGCAGCCGACGCCGAACCAGCAGTTCGAGCCGATCCGGACCGGGCCCTGCGGCTCGAAGCCCTGCCAGGTGACCGGCTTGGTGGGGTCGTCATAACGGTGGTCCGAGTCGCCGACGAAGCAGTTGTTGGCGAACATCACGTGGTCTCCGATCTCGATCAGCTCGAGCGCCGCGAGCATCGTGTTGCGGTTGAGGAAGCAGCCCTCCCCGATCCGGATCGCGCGCCTCTCCCGAAAGGGTGAGCCAGCAGCCCGGCTCGAGCAGCGTGCCCTCGCCGATCTCGAGCCGGCCGGAGTCGAGCGCCTCCAGCGCCTCGCCCTCGATCGGATGCCGGATGAAGAAGCCGCCCTCAGCCGCGTGGCGGTTGAGTCGCATGCGGCGGCGCCAGCGCCGGTTGCGCTCGTACCAGCGGCGCTTCACCCACCAGGTGCGCCATTGGGTCAGCGAGGCCACGCGCCGGAGCTTGTCAAAGCCGCCGGTTATGGTTGCGGCGTGAGCCCCGACTCGAAGCAGGCTCCCCGCGGCGGAATCGACCTGGGCGGCACCAAGATCCAGACCGTCGTCGTCGACGCCGACAACAAGGTCCTCGGGGAGTCGCGCCGGCCGACCCCGACCACGGGCGGCCCCGAGGACGTGGCGCGGGAGATGGCGGCGGCGCTGCGCGAGGCCGCCGGGCAAGCCGGGGTCGGCACTCGCGACCTGAGCGGCGTCGGAATCGGCTCTCCCGGTGACGCGGACGAGAAGACCGGCGTCGTCTCCGACGCCCGCAACCTGCCGGGCTGGACCGGCGCCTTCCCGCTCGGCGAGCATCTCGCCGAGCAGTTCGGCGTCCCGGTGCGGGTCGGCAATGACGTGCAGGTCGCCGTCCAGGGAGAATTCGAGCTCGGGGCAGGAAAGCAGTTCGACACGATCCTCGGCGTCTGGTGGGGCACCGGGGTGGGCGGCGGGCTGATTCTGGACGGCAAGCCCTGGCTCGGGCGCGGCGCGGCGGGCGAGATCGGCCACGTGGTCGTCAAGCAGGGCGGCGCCCGCTGCACCTGCGGGCGAAAGGGCTGCATGGAGGCCTACGCGGGCCGGCTCGCGATGGAGATCAAGGCCCGCAAGGAGGTCAAGGACGGGGCCAAGACCAAGCTCTTCGAGATCATGGAGGAGCGCGGCCGCGACCGGCTGACCAGCGGCGTCTGGGAGCGCGCGCTCAACCACGGCGATGACCTCGCGACGACGCTGATCGATCGGGCGGTGAAGATGCTCGGGGTCGGGATCGCGTCCTGCGTCAACCTGCTCGATCCCGAGGCGGTGATCATCGGGGGCGGCCTCGGGATTCGCTTCGGCGAGAAGTACGTCGGCCGGATCGCGACACGGATGCACCCGCACTTGTTCGTCCCGGACCGCCCGCCGCACATGCACGTGGCCACGCTGGGCGACCTCGGCGGCGCGATCGGCGCGGCCCTGCTCGTCGACGAGCGGGTGCCCGCAACAGCTGGTTAACGAAAGGAGAGGGAGATGGCCAAGAAAGACAAGGGAAAGGGGACGGTGGCCCAGGGAACAGGCACCGTCAGCAGCGACCTGAGCAAGTGGTGGCTCGTTGGACTACTCGGTTTGATCTCGATCGCGGCCGGCGTCCTCGCGCTGGCCTACCCCGACATCACGCTGCTCGTCCTGGGCCTGATCGTGGGCGTCTACTTCATCATCTTCGGAACGCTCTGGGTGATGCTTGGAGTGTCCGAGCCGCTAATGTCGACCGGCGGACGGATCCTGCGAATCCTCGTGGGATTTCTCGGGCTCCTCGCCGGCCTGATCTGCCTGGTCCGCCCCGGCGCGGGCGTGCTCACCCTGCTGATAGCGCTGTCGTTCTGGTTCATCCTCGTCGGAGTCTCGGACCTGGCGCGCGCGACCGAGGGACACGAGCACCGGGTCATCGCGGCGATCCTGGGAGTGGTCGGGATCGCGGTCGGTGTGATCATCGTCGCCAACCCCGACATCGGCCTCGCCACCCTGGCGCTGATCGCCGGCATCGGCCTCATCGTCCGCGGCAGCGTCGAGGTGACCGCCGCGATCTACATGCGCCAGCTGGCGCACTAGCGCCCGCCCGCTCCAGGGCTCAGTTCGCGGGAGCCCGGCCGGCGGCCGGGCTCCCGCAACCACACCTAGACGCCCGCGGCCCGCTCGTCCTCGCCGAAGACGATGATCCCGTGGACCACCCAGACACAGAGGGCGAAGATCGCCAGCTCCCAGAACGGGTGGTGGTCGCCCATCGAAAGCAACGCTCCGATCGCTCCGAGCGACCCGGCGATGATCCCGATCACACGGCCGTAGGGGTTTCCGGCCATCAGCGAAAAGCCCCCGGTCAACTGGATCACGCCGAGGATGATCAACACCCAACCCATCGTGTGCAGGTTGGTGAGGATGTACCGCGTGTCATTGACGTAGAAGTTTGCGTCACTGACCGCGCCGATCCCGTAGATGATGTTGAGCGTGCCGATGATCAGCAGCAGGATCGCCGCAAACACCACTCGACCCGCACCTCTCATGTGGGTCTCCCTTCGGTAGCCGGCCACCCCCTAGGCGGCCGTTTGCGGCGAAATTACTCCTCGGATCGGCCGGAGCCCGGCGCCCGCGGGCTGGGCAGCGACGGCGCGCCCCCGATCAGGTCCTGGACGCGCCGCATGCGGCGGTCGTGCTTGGCCTCGCGCGCCTGCGCCTTGGTGAGCTTGCCGCTGCCGGCGCGGTAGCGTCGCTTGGCCCACCACGATCCAGGCCGGCCGAGCCTGATCGCAGCGACCCAGGCGACCGGCGGGATGAACATGCCGATCACGGCGGAGCTGAACTTGCCCTTCAGGGCGACGATCGTGCAGATGCCGAGCGTGATCAGGACGCTGGTCACGATCGTGAGCGTGGACCCACTGCTCCCGGCGTCGAGCGGCACGAACCCGACCACGAGCGCCCCGCCGATGATCGCCGCATAGATCACGGCGTCCACCGAGCTCCGCCCCTCCTCCGCCCAGTAGACGTCCTCGAGGTAGAGCCAGAGCGCGAACTCGTCGAGGGTCAGCCCCATCCCGATCCCGAAGACGCCGGCGAGGATCTCGACCCAGGGAGAGTCGGGCTGGACCGCGAAGCCGACGAAGCCGGAGATCATCATCGCCACGATCCCGAAGACGAGGTGGTGGATGTGCAGGCCGCCGGGCGTCACGTTCCCGGGCCACCAGGAGACCTCCGCCCGGATCATTCGCGTGCTGAAGCGGATGAAGCCGAAGGAGAGCAGCATCGCCACGAGCAGGATCAGTCCCGCGCGCTGACCCTGCGTGTCGAGCGCCGCGCCGGTGTGCAGCTCGAAGGTGGCTACCGCTAGCGTCACGCGGCCAGTATCGCGCTCAGGCGCGACGACGCGCGCCTTGCGCTCGCGCGCGGATGGTGAGATGCTGCGCGGCAACCCAGCACTACGGAGGGCAGATGGACACGAGAACGAAGCTTGGTATCGCCGCAATCGTCACAATCGTTGCGCTGCTGGCCGGCGCCAGCCTCGCTTCGGTCGCGGACGCGAAGAAGGCCAAGGGGAACGTGGTGCGCCCGGTCGGCACGACCGGGCCGGTCCCGGATGGGACCTCCTCCCGAGACGCCGTCCCTGTTCCCTTCGTGGGCACCGCCACGGTCGGCAAGAAGGGCAAGGGGTTCATCATCGCCGACGTGGACATAACCATCTCGGTGACCGCGACCCCATCCCCTGGCTCGGCAAACGCGCTGGCAGACCTCGAGGTCAGGCTCACCGGCCCGAGCGGGGCCACGACCGACATCCTGACCGGGGGTCGGGGCGTCGGAAATGTCGGGGGCTCCCTGGTCAGCAACCTGACGCTGAGCGACGAGACGCCCACCTTGACCTGCGGCGCTGCCTTCTCGAGCAGTCCTCCGCCTCCGCCACCTCCGCCCTGCAACGACCCCAATGCGACGCTGTTCCCGCCCTACACGGGCACCGCCTACCCCGACGGTGGGGCCATGTCCACGCTCTACGGATACAAGATGAGAGGGACCTACACCCTGACCGCGTTCGACATCTGCGGTCCCGGCAATCCCAGGTGCACCGACCACGGAAGCATCGGCCATCACGGCCTGGCAACTGAGGGTCAAGGGGGCGAAGCTCTAGCGGACCCCGGGGCCCCCCTAGGCGGCGACCGGCGTCTTGCGCTTGCCGGTCCGCCGGACCTTGAGCTCGGGCTCGACCAGGTCGGCGAGGAACTCGCCGGTGTAGGAGCCCGGGGTCGCCGCGACCTGCTCGGGCGTCCCGATCGCGAGCACGTTGCCGCCCTCCTCCCCGCCCTCGGGACCGAGGTCGACGATCCGGTCCGCCGTCTTGATCACGTCGAGATTGTGCTCGATCACGATCACCGTGTTGCCCGCCTCGACCAGGCGGTCGAGCACGTCGAGCAAGCCGCTGCACGTCCGCGAAGTGAAGGCCGGTGGTGGGCTCGTCGAGGATGTAGAGCGTGTCGCCGGTAGCGACCTTGGAGAGCTCGGTCGCGAGCTTCACCCGCTGCGCCTCGCCGCCCGACAGCTGCGTCGCAGGCTGGCCGAGCCGAATGTAGTCGAGGCCGACGTCGTGCAGGGTGTCGAGGCGCCGGGCGATCTTCGGGATGTCCTTGAAGAAGGAGCAGGCCTCCGCGACCGACATCTCGAGCACGTCGGCGATCGACTTGCTCTTGAAGCGGACCTCGAGCGTCTCCCGGTTGTAGCGCTTGCCGTGGCACTGCTCGCACGGCACGTAGACATCGGGCAGGAAGTGCATCTCGATCTTGATCTGCCCGTCACCGTGGCAGACCTCGCAGCGCCCACCCTTGACGTTGAAGCTGAAGCGCCCGGGCTTGTAGCCACGGGCACGGGCCTCACGCGTCTGCGCGTAGAGCTGGCGGATGTGGTCGAAGACGTTGGTGTACGTCGCAGGATTGGACCGCGGCGTGCGCCCGATCGGGGACTGGTCGATGTTGATGATCTTGTCGACCTGGTCGAGGTCCTCGATCCGGTCGTGTGCCCCGGGCCGCAGCTTCGCCTGATGCAGCCGGTTGGCGACCGCCGGGTAGAGAGTCTCGTTGATCAGCGTCGACTTCCCGGAGCCCGAGACTCCGGTAACGCAGCAGAAGACGCCGAGTGGCACAGGCACGTCGATCTTCTTCAGGTTGTGCTGGCGGGCGCCCTTGACGACGAGTTCGCCGCGCGGCTCCCGCCGGTTCGCCGGGACCTCGATCTGGCGCTGGCCGGCAAGGTACTGCCCGGTGAGCGATGCAGGGTCCTGCTCCACCTGCTTCGGCGTGCCCTCGGCGATCACATGCCCGCCGTGCTCGCCGGCGCCCGGGCCCAGGTCGACCACGTGGTCGGCCGAGCGCATCGTGCCCTCGTCGTGTTCGACGACGATCACGGTGTTGCCGAGATCGCGCAGTCGCTCGAGCGTCTGGATCAGCTTCGCGTTGTCGCGCTGGTGCAGCCCGATCGAGGGCTCGTCGAGGATGTACAGGACTCCCACCAGGCTCGACCCGATCTGCGTCGCCAGCCGGATGCGCTGCGCCTCGCCGCCCGAGAGGGTCCGCGCCGAGCGGGCCAGGTTGAGGTAGCCAACCCCGACGTTGTCGAGGAATGCCAGTCGCTCGTTGATTTCGCGGACCAACAGCCGCGCGATCGCCTGCTCGGTGTCCGTCATCTCGAGCTCGTTGATCCAGGCAAGCGCCGCGCGGGCCGAGAGCTCGGTGTACTCGTGGATCGAGATCCCGCCGACCTTGACCGCGAGGCTCTCCGGCCGCAGCCGCGCGCCCTTGCAGTCAGGGCAGGGCTGCTCCGCCATGTAGCCCTCGACCCGCTCGCGGACGCCATCGGAGTCGGTCTCCTCGTAGCGCCGCTCGAGGTTGTTGACGATTCCCTCGAAGCGGACGCTGTAGGAGCGGCGGCGGCCGAACCGGTTCGTGTAGGTGACCTTGTGACGCTCTCCGCCGGTGCCGTAGAGGAAGATCTCCTTGTCCTCGTCGGAGAGCTCCTGCCACGGTGCATCGGGGTCAACGCCATAGTCCTCGGCAACCGCCTCGACCAGGCGCTTCCAGTACCGGGAGTGGCCGAGCCGCCAGGGCTGCAGCGCCCCCTCCGAGAGCGACAGGGTCGGGTCGGGCACGACCAGCTCAGGGTCCACGACCCGCTGGAAGCCGAGGCCGTGGCAGCGCTCGCAGGCACCGTGCGGCGAGTTGAAGGAGAAGATCCGCGGTTCGAGCTCCGGGATCGAGGTGCCGCAGTTGAGGCAGGCGAAGCGCTCTGAGAAGGTGAGGCGGTCCGTGATTCCCTCGGGCAGCTCCCCCGCTCCCTTCGCGCCCTTGACCCCGCCGACGTTCTCTGACGGCTCCCGCTCCTTCGCCTCGCCGGCGCTGCCCTCGGCGAGCACGTCGATCTCGACGACGCCTCCCGCGAGGCCGGCGGCCGCCTCGATCGACTCGGAGAGCCGGCGGCGCAGGTCGCTCTTCATCACCAGCCGGTCGACCACGACCGAGATGTCGTGGTTGTACTTCTTGTCGAGCTTGATCTCCTCGTCCAGCCGCCGCAGCTCGTTGTCGACTCGGACCCTGCTGTAGCCCTCGAGCCGGAACTGCTCGAACAGCTTCTCGAACTCGCCCTTCCGTCCCCGGACCACCGGCGCCATCACCATGAAGCGTGTGCCCTCGTCGAGGGTCATGACGCGATCGGTGATCTGCTCGACCGACTGACCCTCGATCGGCTCACCGCACTCCGGGCAGTGCGGATGTCCGATCCGCGCCCAGAGCAGGCGCAGGTAGTCGTAGATCTCGGTGACCGTGCCCACCGTCGAGCGCGGGTTGCGCGAAGTGGTCTTCTGGTCGATCGAGATCGCCGGCGAGAGCCCCTCGATCGAGTCGACGTCGGGCTTCTCCATCAGGCCAAGGAACTGGCGCGCATAGGCCGAGAGCGACTCGACGTAGCGGCGCTGCCCCTCGGCGTAGATCGTGTCGAATGCAAGGCTCGACTTGCCGGAGCCGGAGAGCCCGGTGATCACGATCAGGGAGTTGCGAGGCAGCTCGAGGTCGACGTCCTTGAGGTTGTGCTCCCTCGCCCCTCGGACCACTATGCGGTCAGATGGAGCCATTCACATCGAGTGTACGCAGGCGAACGGTTGTTCCCAGGGATTCAGGCGCCCGCCCGGAAGGTGATGCCATCCAGGCTGAGATTGGCGGTCGCACCGTTCTGCAGCTCAATCGCACATCCGACGACGCCGACCTCGGCGTGAGCTGCGGACGAGAGAGAGGCGAACTCCTCCCTCTCGCCGCCCGCCAGGCAATAGCCGGAGGGCAGGTCGAAGATCGTGGAGCCGGTGCCGCTTTGACCACGCCCCTGAGGTGGACGATCCCCAGCGGATCCTTGTAGAAGGCGGCGGTTGACACGATCCCGCCGAAGTTGACC
This sequence comes from uncultured Solirubrobacterales bacterium, assembly GCA_963725475.1. GTDB lineage: Bacteria > Actinomycetota > Thermoleophilia > Solirubrobacterales > 70-9 > DASUPK01. Next base: position 223,087 of record CAVRYR010000006.1, read on the forward strand.
CAGTTGTTCTGGAAGGACGGCTCGCCGGGGGTATTGACCACATGGAAGGGCTCGACCGTCAGATTCGCATCGGATCCGGGTGAGCCCTGAGGCCCTGACGACCCTGGGGACCCTGGGGGACCGGTCTTGTGCCTGAGTTGTTTGGCGACCTCCTTCTTCACCAGCTTCTTCAGCGAAGGGCCACCGAGCGCCGGTGAGGCAACGGTGGCCACGGCCACCACGACGATTCCTGCGACGACGTGCCTGCGCTTGATCGGATCCCTCCTCGGATCGAGTGCCGAACGAGTGCAGCGACCGTAGAAAGGCATCGACGGCTGCGCAAGCGGCGACGGCTTGATCCATCCTGCTACCGAACCGGTTGGGCCTGGGGCAGCAGCTCCCGGGCGGGGGGCTCCAGGAGGGTCCGGCGGCCGAGCCAGGCGACGAGCGTGGTCAGAGCGGCGCCCACCAGCCCGACCGCGAGCCCGGCGTGCGGGCCCGAGCCGCTGACCGCGAGCCCCGCCACGGCGTTGCCGGTGGCAGCGCCGGTGATCACCGCCATCAGCACCCAGCCGGTGGCTTCGGCGGCCGTCCCGGCAGGGGCGAGGAAGTCGAGCATCAGGTAGATCACAGCAGTCGTCGGCGCAAGCGCCACCCCGCTCACGAGCATCAGCGGGAAGGCCGCGCCCAGAGAGGGCGCGGCGACGAGTGGCACCAGGGTCAGCGTCAGGATCGCGCCGAGGGCCGCCAGCCTCCGGCTCGCGGGGCCGGTCCAGGTCCGGCCGCCGTAGGCGAGCCCGCCCGCGAAGCTGCCGGCGGCCTGCGCCGCGATCAGCGCGCCGGCCAGGGCCCGATGGCCGTGATCGGCGGCGAAGGCGGTGATTCCAAGCTCGATCGACCCGACGGCGAGTCCGACGCCGTACGCGGCTCCCATCAGCGTCCGCACGCCGGGCGCATTCAGGGGCCCGGCCAGCCCGAGCTCGTGGGAGCCGCCGCGCCACTCCCGCGAGGCCCGCGAGGACGCGAACAGGAGGGAGCCGAGCAGCTCAAGCCCGATGCAGAGCAGAACGGCCGCCGCGGGCGAGGCGACCGCGATCGTCAGGCCGATCAGCAGGGGCCCGCAGATGAAGGCGAGTTCGAGGGTGATCGCGTCGAGGGCGAAGGCGCTCTGCCGAAGCTCCGCGTCCGGGATCAGCCGCGCCCACAGCGTCCGGATGCTGGTGCCGATCGGCGGGACCGCCGCGCCCGCGACGACAGCGGCAGCAATCATCGGCCCGAGCCCGCTCCCGCCCTGCGCCAGCGCGACCAGGACAGCCAGGGCGACCGCGTTGACGATCGCGGTCACCGCGAACACCCGCGTCTGACCAACCCGGTCGATGATCCGGCCCTGCACCGGCATGGTCGCGGCGACGGCGATCGAGTAGGCCGCGTTGACGAGGCCGGCATCGGCGAACGAGCCGGTCGCGGACTTGACCAGCAGCAGGGTCGCGAACGCCTCGGCGGCGAACGGGAGCCTGCCGATGGTCGCGCCGACCAGCGGAGCGCGGACGCCGGGCGTGGCGATGATCCGTCTGTAGGACGTGGGGATCACGACCGGCCAGGTTAAGCTCGCACCCGATGGGCGAAGCGCCACCGGTGATGGGCATCTCCGAGCTGGTCCTCGAGGTCGCCAACCTGGAGGCGGCCCGGGCCTTCTACCGCGACGTGCTCGGCTTCGAGGAGACCCTCTACGGCGAGGGCGCCGAGGGCCGCTACTGGTATCTGGTCGGCGAGACCGCCCGGCTCGGCCTCTGGACCGAGCAGGTCGGCCTGGCCGGCGGCCGCGGCGGCGCCCACGTCCACTACGCCTTCAGCGTCGAGGATGGCGAGATCGACCGGCTCAGGGAGAGGATCGAATCGGCCGGCGCCGAGGTCGAGGGGCCGATCCAGCTCGGCCCCGGCCGCGCGATCTACGTCACCGACCCCGATAGATACTTCACCTTAGTAAGATAGGAGGGTGTTCGATGCCTACATCAGGGTCTCCCGCCTCGGCGAGCGCGACGAGGACCAGGCGACCGAGATCTACGAGGCCGAGTGCCGCGGCTGGGCGGAACGCAATGGTGCCCACGTGGACGAGGTCGTCGAGGACACCGACGTCTCCGGGGTCCAGGGCGGTCGCCGAGCGCGGCCTCGAGCGGCTGATCCAAAAGGTCGAGGCCGGGGAGTCGGAGGGCGTCGTGACCCCGTGGCTGGACAGGTTCGGCCGCGACCTGATCGAGGGCTCCCTCGCCCTCAAGCGCATCGTCGACGCTGGCGGCCGTCTGATCGCCGTCCGGGACGGGTTCGACTCGGCCAGCCCCGGGTCCGAGCTGACGTTCAACCTCCGCATGTCGATCGCCCAGGACTTCCTAAGCCGCACCCGCGCCAACTTCCAGGCGTCGGTGGACCACGCAGCCGAGAAGGGCATCTACCTGGCCGCGAAGCCGCCGTTCGGCTACGGGCGGGATGAGGAACGAAGGCTCGTAGCCGACCGGGACGAGAGGCTGCTGGTCAGGGAGCTCTTCAAGCGCCGCGCCGAGGGGGCGAACTACGCCGAGCTCAAGCGCTGGCTCAGCCCGAAGCTCACGGACCTGCCCGCCAGACCCGACCCCGAGACGGGCGATGACAGGCGGCGTCGGACGATCACGAAGCAGGGCGTGAAGACGATCCTCTCCAACCGGGCGTACGTCGGCGAGATGCGCGCCCAGTCGGGGCAGAAGGGCAGTCCACGGACGATCACGAACAGCCATCCTCCTCTCGTCTCGCACGAGGAGTGGGAGGCCGCGCAGATCCACCAGCCGTTCGTGCCGCGCAACGGGACGGCTGCCGGGGCGGCCCTCCGGGGCCTCGTGTTCTGCGGGACCTGCGGCAGGCGGTGCAAAACCGGCCTCTCCGGGCCGCCCGAGAAGCGGCGCGCGAGCTACGTCTGCACCGCCGACGACTGCGCGGCGCGGGCCTCGATGAGGACCGACCTTCTGGACGACCACGTCGAGGGGTGGCTGATGCTGGCCGCCGCCGAGCACGAGCCGCACATGGAGGCGATCATCCTCGGCGACACGCGGTTCGCGGACGCGATGGCCGAGGTCGAGGAGGCCAGGAGCGCACTGGAGGAATTCCGGGACTCGATCGAGATGCAGCGCCAGCTCGGCATGGATGGCTTCGCCAAGGGCCTCGCGGTCCGCAAGGAGGCACTGGAGGTCGCGCGCCGGCGGCTGTCCGAGGTCCGTGCGCCGGAGCACCGGACTCCCCCGAAGACCGCCGTCGCGACCCGCGAGTCCATCGTAGCAGTGGCTCCGCGCCGAGAACATGCTGAGGTGCGTCGAGCGCGTCGTCCTAAGGCCAGCCGGGATCGAGCGGCGCGGGAACCCGCCGCCCCCAGCGGAGCGCGCGGACGTGTACTTCGTCGGAGCCCCGGAGCCGTACTCCCCCTCCCTCGTCGACCTGGGCCCCGTCCTCGTGTCGTGACCGGCCCTCCCCCGGTCACCGGAATCTCGGAGCTTGTGCTCGAGGTCTCCGACCTGGACGCGGCGCGCCGCTTCTACCGGGACGACCTCGGCTTCGAGGAGACGCTCTACGGCGAGGGGCGTGACGGCCGGTACTGGTACCTCGTCGGCGACTCCGCCCGCCTGGGGCTGTGGACGCCCCAGGTCGGCCTCGCGGGCGGCCGCGGCGGAGCCCATGTCCACTTCGCCTTTCACGTTGCCGAGGTCGAGCTCGACCGGTTGCTCGGCCGGCTGCGCGATCGCGGCGTCGAGGTCGAGGGGCCGGTCCAGCTGGGGCCGGGTCGGGCGGTCTACGTGACCGACCCCGATCGGAACGTCGTTGAGTTCTGGACGCAGGACCTCGCCGAGTACGCCGCCAGCGCGCGGGCACAGCGAGGCGCCAACAAATAGGCAGCGCCTGCCAGGCGCACCCCGCGACGGGTGGAATCTTAGTCACAGGCACCATTTTGTCGCCCGGCGCATCCACGTCTGATCGCCGCGACGTTATGCTCGCGCCAGCGGGATGCCGGAGGACACAGACTCAGCACTCAGCCCCCGAGCCCGCCGACTGGCTGCGTGGTTGGCTATTGCCGCATCGGTGGTGGCAATCGTGGGTGGCGTCCTGGCCGTAACGGGCCAGATCTTTGGTGGATCCGGGGGAAATTCGGAAGACGTGCCGTACTTCAGCGGGCCAGCGGGCCAGCTAGGCGCCTCGCACGACTTGCTTGCGTTCCTGCGGGATCACGATGGAAAAGCCGTCCGCCTTGATGTCACGATCCCCTCAACAAAATTGTCGGGGGGCTTGTTTGGGGATCAAGGGGGCAAGCCATATGTGATCCTGCTCAGTCAGTGTCCCGAACCGCTTCAACCTGGCGAGGCGCCCAGTCTTAACAAGGGGTGCACGGGCGCAGAGCTAGTCCAAATCGGGCCAGGAACGCCAGAGTCGAACATGTTTTTCAGCGGCGGGATCCAGGGTTGCAGGCTATTTCGCTGTTTCGGTAGTGCCCCGCGACATTGCCCAAGGAGTAGTGCCCATCGACCTTAAGCCGCTAACCCTCGAGCAGGCCCACGCTCTCGCCACGCCCAGCTGATCCGCCAGCAGGCAGACCTACGCCGAGTGGGCCGACGCGGCCAAACAGCTGCCCCCGAGGAGGAGGCCCGGAGGATCACCCGCAAGGACGACGTGGTAGCCGACGGGCTGTTCGTGACCGTCGAGGAGCTGATGCAGCCGCCCGCGGTGGCGCTGGAGGTCCGTATCGAAACGGGACCAGATACCCAGGTGTTTGGTCCTCTATCCGTAGGGCTGGCGCTGCCGCCGCTGACCGTCGAGATATCCGCGGCCTGCCTCGGCTACGCCCAGCTCGGGACGGGAGCTCAAAGCTGAGATCCTCCGGATCGAACGTTGATGCCACTAGGAGGTTGCCGGTCACTGGGGAAGCGACGCGGGCCCGAGGCTCAGAATCGGTCCAGCGTCGCGCGCAGCGCCTCGAGCCCGGAGTAGCGAGGGCTCCAGCCGAGTTCCCGCTTGGCCTTGGACGTGTCCATGATCGCTGGGTGGCTCGCCGCCTCGGCCCACTCGGCGAGCGTCGGGGACGAACGGGATCGCGGCGGCCAGCCGCGCGAGCCGTCTGCACGAGCTCTGCCGGGCACCGGAAGCGGCGCGAACCCCAGCTCACGGGCGACCTCGTCTGCGGTCACGGTCCCGTCGAGCGGCGATGTTGTACGCCCCGGGCGGACCGGCCCCGAGGATGCAGCAGCATGAACGCCTCAGCGACGTCGTCCTCGTGGATCAGCTGCATGGGCAGCCGCGGAGACCGGCACGGGCAGCGGCAGTGGAAGCCCGCGCACGACGCCTCCCAGCCGCCGGCCGAGCAGGCGTCGAGTGGCCCCGGGATGAACGCTCTTGGCGCCGACCGCGCGCGGGCCCAGGACCACCGGGGGGCGCAGCAGGTACAGCTCCGGCTGCAGACCCGCCCCCGACTCCTCGGCGAGCCCCTTCTCGATCTCGGCCTTCTCCTGCGCATAGAAGAGATGCGCAGCCGGCCGTGTCGGCCACTCCTCGGTCGATCCCGACCGGGTTGTCGGAGTGAAAGCCGTAGGCGGCGACCGATGACGCGTAGACGAACCGCCTCACTCCCGCCGACGCCGCTGCGCGGAAGGTGTTGAGCGTGCCCTTCCACGTTGATCTACGCGGATCGTCTTGCGCGACAGCGGCGCCGGTGATCATGAAGGCGAGGCGCACGGCGACGTCGGCGCCCTCGAACGCCTGCCTCAGCGTGTCAGGGCTTGCGCACGTCCCCCCGCAGGTACTCCATCTTCGTCCAACCATGATCCGCCGGCTCGAAGGGTCGGCGCGCCATCCCGATGACCCTTGCGACCCGCTCCTCCGCCTTCAGCCGGGGCATCAGCGCGAATCCGAAGGTCCCGGTCTGGCCCGGTGACGGCGACGGTCAGCACCTGCAGCTCGGTCGGCATGGCCTGACCGTACCTCCACACCGCCGTGGTGAAGGCGAAAGCACGCGCATGGCGATCGTTGAGCACGCGAGCCGGGCGGGGTCGGCTCGGTCACGAGACCCGCGGCGCGGCGGTAACGACCGACGGCCCGGCGTTTGGTCTGCTCGCTGCACCCCGCCACCCGATCCTATGGCTCAGGGCCGCTAGGACGGGAGAATCGCGAGGAGATGAACGAGCCCTTCGATGACCATGATGAGCTCGAACTGACCCCCGACCAGATCGAGGCCCTGCTCGACCTCTACCGCGAGCAGCTCGGCGCTGACGTCGACGTGGCGCTCCTACAGGCTGTGGCACGGAACGCGGTCTCCGCACGCCCCGAGCGAGAGCAGCTCCTCGAGCTTCTGGCGCACGGCGCGCACTTATTCGTCCGCAGCGAGGGGCCGGATATCGCCGACGACGATTTCGAGCTGATCACCGGCTTCTTCGATGACCCGGGCCTGAACCCACCTGGCGCGCCGCCCGGCAAGACCTGGCCGCTCGGCAGGATCCCGCTCTCATCGGTGCGCCGTCCTCACCAGGGTTGACGCCGCTTCTCGTCCAAAGCAAAAAAATTACTACTCCGACAGCCCGGCGGCTTCGAGGGCTTCCGAGCGATCCCGGTAGAGCCAAACGGAGGTTGCGCGACCGGAGCGGAGCGTCAATACATGCGCGGGCTTCAGCTCGATCGGCGCACCGCTCCCGGCACCCCTGGCGAGGAGCCGTACCAGGACAACGACCCGGTCGCCAGCGTCGAGGAACCGCTCCGGCTCGAAGTGAAACTCCCCCCATGCGTCCGCGAACGAGCGGAGCACTTCGGCGAATCCGTCCCGGCCTCGATACACCTGCTCACCCTCGGGATATTCCGAAGGCAAATGAATCTCGAACCCCTCGTCGAGGTACTCGCGGAACGCCTGGTCGATGTTCTCAGCGGTCGGGAACAGGCTCCCGCGCCCCAAGTCGTACAAGCCGCGGACGAGTTCCACGCTCTCCTGCGACATCGCCCACGCAGTATCTCTCGACGGAGTGCTGCTTTCCATGCAAAGCAGAACCGCTGCTTTTCGTCCAAAGCAGCTACTCGGACAGCCCGGCGGCTTCGAGGGCCTCGGCCTCGGTGCCGAAGACCCTGGCCTCGGCGATCTTGCCGTCCCGAACGGTCCGTATCTCGAAGGTACGCATCTCGACCGGGATACCGCCCTGAACCGTGGCGCGAACATCGACCGGCGTCAGTACCCACTGGCCCAGGTCGCGGTACTCGACCACCCGGTAGACGTAGCTCTCCCAGGCGTCAACCCAATCGGTGGCCCACAAACGATGAAGCTTGGTTGGTCCGGTTGCCCTCCTCGGAGGCGGACCGCCCCAGGCGATCTCATGCACGTACTCCGGATGGAGGTAGCGAAGGGACGGGTCCTCGGCCCACAGGTCGAGCACGGCATGTGGCTCGGGCGCCGGGCCAAGTTGGTCAACGGCTTCGCGGAAGACAGGGACAAAGTCCTTGCCGTTGTACGGTTCGAGGTGGCGCCGAACCAGCTCAACGTTCTCCTCCGACATCGCCTACGCAGTATCTCGCGGCGGGGTGATCCCAACAGGAAACTGCCCAGACGACTGGGAGGGTCAGTAGCCCAGGTGATGCTGACTCCGAAAGACCGGCGGCTTCGAGGGCTTGCGCGTGGTCGAAGAAGAACTCGATCTTGGTGATCTGTCCCTCTCGGACGGTGTAAATGGCGGTCAGGCTGGAGCGCAGGTCGATACCGCTGGCCTGGCCCCTGCCTCCCCAGTCGGCCCTGGCCATAACCCGGTCGCCCACGGAAGAGATTTCCCTGATCACCCCGCTGCTTGCGCCCCCTTCCTAGCCCTCGTCGATCTCGGCGAAAAAGCGTCTGAACTCCTCGCGACCGCGAAACGGCTTTGCCTCGGGGAAGCGGGACGAATCGGGGTGGACCTCGACATCTTCTGCCATGAATTCGAGATACGCGTCGGCACCACGGCGTCGTAGGGCCTCGATCGACGCCCTGACCAACTCGACGTTCTCCTGCGACATCGCCTACTCCGACAGCCCGGCGGCTTCGAGGGCTTCGGCCTTGGTCCGATGCACCTCCACTCGGGTCACCTTCCCGTTCTGGAGGGTGATCAGGTGGACAAGCGAGAACTCAACCGGAAGTCCGGTGTGCCTGGCGCGTCCTCCGAACCGATTCGGAACGATCAGGTAGTCGCCGCGGTCGATGAACTCCGTCGCCTCGAACCAACCCTCACTGAACGCCTCCATCTGATTACCGATGAACGCGAGCACGCCATCCCACCCTTGGTGCGGGCGGCGGCTGCTATCCGGGAGCATCCCGCCCGGTTCGAAGACGACATTCTGATCCCAGTACTCCTCCAGGATCGGCCGAACGATCGACGGGTCGCCAGCTCGATACGCCTCGTTCAGGGCCGCATAGCCGCGGCGGGCGTTCTCGACGTTCTCCTCCGACATCGCCCACGCAGTATCGCGGGACGGAGGCACTTCAGATCAGCTTCTCGACGTCTTCCTTGGCGCTGTCGGGCTGCCCGGCGTCCCGACACAGACCGGCTTGAGCCGCACTGAGCGACGCTGGTCTGTGAGCTTCGTCACCTTTCGTTCACCGTGCCATTGGTCGTGTACGTTGGCCTGCGCCCAAAGGGGTGGGGAACAGGATGGACGCGAGTCAGCTGAGGCAAATTCCGCTCTTCTCCGACGCTGACGACGACGACCTGCAGAAGCTGGGCGCGTTCGCCGAGTCGGTCGATTTCAGCGAGCGGGCCGAAATCATTCGAGAGGGCGATTTCTCGAGGGCGCTCCTCGCGATCGAGGAGGGCACCGTCGAGGTCACCCGTGGCGGCGAGCACGTTGCAAATCTCGGCCCTGGCGACATCTTCGGCGAGGTCGGCGTGCTCAACGATGCGCTGCGGAACGCCACCGTGACGGCGACCTCACGCCTCAAGCTGATCATCATGGATCAGTTCGAGGTGCAGCGGTTGCAGGAGAAGGCACCCGAGATCTACGCACGGATCGAGAAGCTGGCCGAGGAACGCAGCGGGTAGTCGTCGGCGCGCCGGTCCTAACCCGGCTACTCCGAAAGCCCGGCGGCTTCGAGGGCCTCCTCCGGACCTCGAAACGACCGGAAGTAAATGACCTTTCCGTCTCGGAACCGCCAGAGGTAGGCGAGGGGCTGGTCGAACTCGATACCCGTGTGCCGCGCCTTCGCTCGCCACCGGTGGATGGAGACGAGGCAATCGCCGGTGCCGACGATTCGCTCAAGATCCACTGTCATCTCCTCGAAGGGCTCGGTCCACCGTTCTGTTGCCCGGATCACCCCCTTGTGGCCGTGGTAGGTCTCGCCACTGTGGTCGGGCAGATTGGCGTCCTCGTAGATGACCTCGGGATCAAAGAGAGACAGGTCGGCCTTACCAGTGCTGCGCTGGAGCAGTGGTCCCCTCCCATCGGGGCTCATCTGCCATGCCTCGATCCGTTCTCGAAGGATCTCGACGTTCTCCTCGGACATCGCCCACGCAGTATCTCGCTCAGACCGCTGCTTTCCATGCAAAGCGGCTATTCGCGACAGCGCAGGCAGGCAGCGTGGTCCGCTCCCGGATCCTCGGACGGTCGTAGCGAAGACGAATCGGGCTTCCGCTACGAAAGCCCTCCAAACGAGGCTCCATAACTTCGACCGGCAGCTCGAGCTCTCAGCAGAACCCGGGCCGCGCAGGTTCGCGCCGCGCCGCTCAGTCGCAGGATGCCCAGGTCGCCGATCGCGGTCGTGAAGCTGCCGATATGGCTGCTGACGAAGCCGAACGCGATCCCCGTGTCCGGGTCGCCCCAACCGCCGCCTCCTCCGAAGCCAAAATGACCGAGGGCGCGCGGCGCGGGCGCTCCCAACCCGAAGGCGCGATGGAAGCCGAGCCGCCAGCGCATCCGGATCCCGAGGACCAGGTCGAGCTCGCGGGTCTGCACTCGGCCGACCCGCTCGACCGTCTCGGGTGAGAGGAACGGGAATTCCGTCTGCCGCAAGACCCCCCCGTTGGCGAGCGGCACGTAGAGGCGTGCCAGTCCGTCCGCGCTGAGTGCCCCGTTAACCGCGGGCATCTCGGTCCGCCAGATCAGCGGGGTCGGAGCCCCGGCAGATCCGTTCGAAGCCGGGCGCGTGCAGGGCGCGGAAGCCCGCTTTGGTGATGGGAAGCCAGCCGAGCAGCGGTGTCGCCGCGACACCGAGCGCGGTGTAGATCCGGAGGGAGAGCCCGACCATCTCGGCCGGTAATGTAGGCCGGCTCGAGGAGGCCGATCTCCAGCCCGACTGGTGCCGAGTGGCTCGGCGAGCTCGGTCCGCACGAGGTCCCGCATGCCCTTGCCGGTGACCGCGCGGGCCAGGCCCGACGCGAGCCAGCCGAAGGTGATCGCGTGGTAGGCGGGACGCCCTGGCGGGCCCTGTGGCACGGCGGCAGCGAGCCGTCTCTCCATCCCGAGGTGGTCGATGAGGTCGTGCTCGTAACGAGCGCCACGGACTGGACGTCGTAAAGGCCGGCGCGATGGCTGAGCAGCTCCCGGACCGTGATCCGACCCTTGTCCTTCGGCGGCGAACTCGGGCCAGAAGGCGGCGACCGGCTCGTCGTAATCGAGCAGGTCGCGGTCGGCGAGCCGGTGGATGACCATCGCGGCGAGCCCCTTGGTCGCCGAGAAGCCGAGCGCCTGGCTCTCGGGGCGCCAGCGGCGGGTTCGCGCCCGGTCCTCCCAGCCGATACGGAGGTCGGCGAGCACGCGGTCCCCGGCGCGAACGACGAGGGCGCCGCACGCGGCCGCGCGCCATCAGCCTCCTGAATCTCCTCGGCCAGCGGCTCGAAGCCGGCCTCCACCGTGTTGGCGGGGCGCGGCTCACGGGGTTCGTATCCGGGGTGTCTCGGAGGCGGTCGCCACGGAATCGAGTCTATGCAGGCGCCAACACGAGACGGAAGTGGGACCATCTGGAGGAGTCTACGATCGGAGGTGATCGAAGATGCGGTTGGTCGCGGGGTCGACGTGATCGATCACTTGACCGCTCTCGATGGCGCCTTCCTCGAGCTGGAGGAGGGCGATTCGTCAGCCCATATGCATATCGGCTGGACGATGGTCTTCGACGCCCTGCCTGGGGGTCGCACGCCGGCGGTCGAAGACGTCCTACCAGCTTGCTGGACGAGCGCCTCTACGCTGCTGCCACGCTTTCGCCGTCGGCTCTCGTCGCCGAGACATCGGCGCCTATGAGCTGGCCGACCTGGGTCGCCAGACGAGGAGTTCGAGATCGCTGCTCACGTGCACACACGCCACCCTCCCGGAGCCGGGCCGGCCAGGAGGAGCTGCTCGAGTGGCTCGGCGACTTCTACTCGCGGCGCCTCGACCGCACGCGCCCGCTGTGGGAGATGACGCTGCTCGACGGGCTGCGCGACGGGAGATGGGCGATCGCCGTCGAAGGTCCACCACTGCCTGGTGGACGGGATGAGCGGTGTCTCGGTGGTTGGGCTCGATGCTCGATCGCCGAACCGGAGCCGGGTCCCGAGCTCGAAGGGGATAGCTGGAGGGATTCTCAGCCATCCGCCAGACGTCGAGGACGGCAATCTACGGCCCCCTCTCGCTGGTCACCCATCAGCGTCCGTGCCGGTGTGGATCTGGCGCTTCACCCGCGAAAGCTCGACGAGAACTGCTCTCCCGCTCGCGCGGGATCGCCCAGCTGCTGGTGCGCGATGAGCTGCCGAGGCGCGCCGCGGACGAGCCTCAACGTTCCGATCGGGCAGCAACCGACGTGTGGCCGAGGTCTCGGTTCGGCTGGAGGGGCTGAAGGCAGATCAAGCGCGAGCTGGGCGGGACCGTGAACGACGTCGCCCTCGCCGCGTCGGTGGGCGGTCTTCGTCGGCTGCTTCGAGTCACAGGGGGGAAGAGCCTGATCGGCGAGGGCGTGCGTGCGATGGTTCCGGTCAGCGTGCGAGAGGCCAGCCAGGCGCTGGCGCTCGGCAACCGGGTCAGTTCGCTGTTCGTGGACCTGCCGGCCGTCGAAGCCGACCCCCATGTAGCGCTACCGACAGACGATGACGGCAACCGAGGCGTTGAAGGGAGGCAAGCAAGCCGCCGGCGCCGAGTCGCTGGTGGACATCGCCGGGCTCGCCCCACCCGTCCTGCATGCGGCCGTCGCCCGTCTGTCCTACACGCCCCGCCTGTTCAACGTCACGATCACGAACGTGCGCGGTTCGCCGACGACGCTGTACGCGTTGGGCGCGCCCCTGCGCCACATCTTCCCTGTCGTGCCGATCTTCGCCTACCACGCGCTCGGCATCGCGGTCAGTCAGCTACGACGGCGAGGTGGTGTTCGGGCTCAATGCCGACCGCGACACGGTTCCCGACCTCGAGATTCTCGCGCGCGGGATCGCCGACTCGCTCGCCGAGCTGCGGGAACTGGCGGGTAGCCACGTCTAGGGGCACAAGCGGAAAGGGCCCGCGCCGAGGTACCAGCCGTGGTACCGAACTGAGCGAAACTCAGCTGATCTCAGCTCATCTCAGCGTGCCTGACGTCACCCAGGATGAGCCCACCGAACGGCTTCAGGGGATCTCATAACCCGAAGGTCGCGGGTTCGAATCCCGCCGCCTATTCGATCTTCGTGAGACGCACGGGCCAAGCGTCCGAACTACCGCTTTTCGTCCAAAGCAGCTACTCCGACAGCCCGGCGGCTTCGGCCTCGCCTCTGGGTCCAAAAGAACTCAAGCGCACCGTGAGTAGCGCGTGCGGGGTTGGGCTGGCATTGCCGAAGCACCCCCACGGGACCACTAGAGCTCGGCGTCGATTCGCTGTGGCTACGACCGTCGATCCCCGGCTGGGACCGATCACCAGTACTGCCCACGTTCCGTTGGGGTGGTGTCGCGTAGGTAGAGGATGAAGCCGCCGGTGCTGGGCTCCGCGACGCAGCCCTTCCCTGTGAGCTTGTCAGGCCGGGATACCGAGGCGGGCTCGAGGCAGTCATGAGCCACCGGCACTTGGTCGAAGTCCAGTGGCTGGAGGTTCCGCTGCGCCCTCACGCACCGGCCGCCCTGGCACGGCACGAGCAGGAGCTGCTGCGCCGTGGGATTGAGGTGCCAGGAGGAAAAGACGTTGCGGCGGCTGATTGTCCACTCGAACCCGTCGCGTGCCCAGAGCGAGACGCGATGGGTGAGCTTGTCTGGGTTGTAGCCCGGGAAGCGGCCGCCCCGCACCCCCTCGTCGAAGCTGACGCCGAGCGTTTTCTTCAGCCAGGCAACCGGATCCTCTCCCCGATCACGCGCAGCGAACAGGTTCCGCAGCTGCCCGGTGGCCGGGACGGACCAGTTGACGGAGCCCGTGCCGGTCGGGTTGGAGGTGCTCGAGGCTGCTAATCCGGGCAAGGACACCGGCACGATGCTGCCAAACTGGTTCGGGTTCGGGAAGCTTGCGAGCACGGCAGAGACGCAGTTCCGGCTGATGGGAGCCTGCGCTTTGCAGATGATCCCGAATCCCGGCATCTGCGCGGCAGAGCGGTACTGAGGATTGACGCCCCACATCAAGTTGGTCTTGGTGTCGATGAAGACACCGGGATCGAGGCTCGACCTCGGCATGGCCCGGTCCTGCGCTGCAATGTTGTTCTGGATCTTCCCTACCTCGAGCTTTGCGTTCCCCGAATCTGGCGTGCAGTTATTTGACGAGTTCTTTAGGGCGCAGTTTCCGCCGGCCATGTTGAACTCGTACATCACCGTCGCGAGTTCGGTCTGCGCCCACTCGTAGTAGGAGAAGAATTGCCGCAGCCGCCGCGAGCTCCCGTTCGTGAAGAAGGGCTCCTTGCCAATCTTCATTCGGACCGCGGGAATCAGCGCGGGCCCTTCGATGGGGTCCGTTCTTTCGTCTCCGGTTCCGCTGCGTTGTGCCGTGATGAGCGCGTCATTCAGATGGTTGCGGACGTTCCCGTTCACGAGCGTGGAGGCGACACCGCTCAGGAAGGTGTCCATCGAGTTGGGGTAGGAGGTACGCGCCTCGGCGCGTTGCTTGGCCGGCAGCTTCTCGTTTTCCGCCTGGGCGGCCCACATCGCCGCGGTCTCAAACTTCTCCTGCGTCGCCACAATATCGGTGACCAGCTTCTTAACTGCCGCGATTCGCAGCTTTAGGAATTGGTCGTCGATCTTGTTCTCGAGCTGCGATATCTGCGTGCTGAGGCCCTTGAGCTGCGCCGAGAGATCGTCCTGGCCACCCTCACAGAGCCCACCGATCCCGAGATTGATCAGCTCCTTGACGAAGACGAGCCCAGCACTGACGGCGAATCCCTGCGGACCCGTCAGCCCGGCCGTGGTGCTGGCAGTGTCGATCAGCCCGGTGATGATGGTGGCCGCGGTCGCGCCCCCGCATGGGGCGGCGGCGGCGCGGGCCCTGGCCTTGGGATTTCCCCCGTCCCGCGGGCGGAACAGGCGGCGGTCGAAGCCAGGCTGTTCGATGAGTTGCACGAGGTCCCTCGCCCCCGCGCCGACCGAGCCCTGCTCCATCGCCCAGCGGCGAAAGCGGTCGCCGTCGAACCACTGGTCGGTGGCGTACAGGTCGTGGTCGTCGAGGATCCGCCTGATCCCCAGCGTGCGCTCGACCAAGTTGCGCGCGCGGCGGTGGCTGCGCCCCTCGGCGTGCGCCAAGGCGTCGGTCACCGTGGTGACCGGGTTGACGTGGACCAGATCCTCGTCGGTGACGCCGCGCAGCTTCGCCGTCAGCGATCCCCGCACCGGCTCGCCGCCGGCGCGCCCGCCGCTGACGACGACGCGGAGCCTGCGCGGCAGCGAGGAGAATCGCAGCATCGCGATTCCCCCGGGAAAGGTCCTGACCGGACCGGGCCCGAAGTCGCGCGCACGCAGCTGCCGCCCGCCCGAGTAGACGCGCACCCGCCCACCGGAGACCGGGGTGTCGCCGTCGAAGTAGGCCCAGATCTGCAGCGATTGCTCGCCGGCCTGGCTGGCCGCGCCGGGGTCGGCCTCGGCCGCCCCAGCCGGGGCGGCGAGCGCCGCCAGCACCAGTCCAAGCGCCAGGGCCAGCGCCACCGACAACCGCCAGCGCCCGCGATCTCTCACGCGCTGGACTCCTTCACGTCCCCCGCCGCCCTCCGTAGCAAGTGGCAAAGGATACATGGAGAAGCATGCTGCTGTACGCGTTCGAGCAAGGGGGTCATCGGTCTCGCCGTCCCCTGCGACGTCGCCTGCTCAGTATCTCGCGAGTGAGCGAAAAGTGTCGCTTTCCATGCAAAGCAGCGGTCTGAGTGCGAGCAGCTCGCCGCTGGCAACCGCTCTCGTGAGTTCTGGCGGTGGCGGTAAGGGTCCAGGCGTTCGGCGTCACCGAGGATTGCCGGGTCGCACCCCAGGGCGAGGAGCTGGCCGAAGCGGTGCGGCGGGTGGCGGCTGGTCGATTGACACCGCCCTCGGGGGCAGTTAGGGTCGGTCCTGAGGGAGAGGCATTGAGGGAGAGAAGAATCGGCGTGCACTGCAAGGCCCGGGCGTTCCTGGCGGCTCCGATCCTGGCGGCGGGTCTGCTGACGGCGTCCGCCTCGAGCGCAGCGGCTGACGAGGCCCAGGACGCGGCCTGCCTGGTTCCCGACCCGAACGGCTTCGTGAGCGCGTTCCCAGCGACCGGCCGGCTGGGCGAGACCTTCACGGCCCTTCACACGGGCGGGTTGACCTGAGCTCAGATCTTGATCGACAACGGGAACAGCACCAGCGGCGACTACGTCCTCGACATTCGCTCCCTCGACGGCTCAGACGCTCCCACGGAGAACGTGCTCGCCTCGACGACGATCCCGAACGGCTCGGTCCCGAATGGGGTGTCGAATCTGGCGGGGACCTTCTCGTCCCCGGCTTCGGTCGTCGCCGGGCAGCGGTATGCGCTGGCGGTCAGCAGGCCTGGCGGCAGCCGCCTCTCACTCCGGCACAACCCGAACAACCTCTGCGCCGATGGTCAGTTCTTCATCAATGCAGGTGCGGGCGCGGCGTGGGATGCGTTCCCCAGCTCCGACGCCATCTTCGCCGTCTTCGTGACTCCGCCGGCGCCAGGCAACCCCTCTAACACCGCCTAACGGAGCGCCGGCTACCTGCAAGGGAGTCCCGGCGACCATCCTCGGTACGGACGGCAACGACGTGCGCACCGGCTCGCAGGGTCAGGATGTGATCGTCGGACTGGGCGGGAACGACACCCTCTCCGGCCTCGCAGGCAACGACGTGATCTGCGGCGGTTCGGGCAAGGACACGCTTAAGGGCGGCAAGGGGAACGACAAGCTCTACGGCGAGTCGGGCAAGGACACCCTCAAGGGCGGTCCCGGCGGGGACACGCTCAAGGGCGGCGCCGGCAAGGACAAGCAGGTTCAGTAGCCCTAGCCCAGACCGCTGCTTTCCATGCAAAGCTTGCCGGCATGCCCTTATTCTGCCTCGGCCCGTATTGCCGGGGCGAAAGGTCGGGAAGGGTCCACGCCGAGGACGATGACGACAGCGGAGCCGCCAGGCGCCGGTCCCGCTGGGCCACGACTCTCAGGTCGCTGCCGCAAACGATCACCCCGTCGGCCTTAGCGACGCTCGCGGATCGCCCGCTCGACCCTCTCCAGGATGACCCTCACCGGGCGTCCTGAATCCGGTCAAGATGGAGGACTGTCTCGCGGACCTTCTTGTGGGCGAGTCGCCGTTTGGCTCCCGGCCGAGCAACGCCCTGGCAGCGAGGACTGCACCTGCCAGTCCGAGAAGCCGTTAGCCTTGATTACGGTCAAAACGGCCTCGAGAATGGCCTGAAGGCCAAGGTTCCGGTCGAGCAACGCCATGCGAGCCCGATCCACCACGACCCGAAAGTCCTCGCGCGCCATCAAGCGCTTGACCGTCCCGCGATAAATGACGATCTCTACGACAGTCTTAAGCTAAAAAAAACAATATTAAATAAACGTTATAATATGATGAAATTTATAAATAAAATGTAATGTATTAATAATTTAAATATTGAATTAGTTAATAATGTAAAAAAAAAAGTAAAAAAAAATAAAATTAATAAAAGAAAAATGATAAAACGGCAACGTCGTCGAGTTCTGGAGCCAGGACATGGCGGCCTACACCGACGGCGCCCGGGAGGGCGGTCCCCCAGGCACGTTCAAGAGCGGCTAGCTCTGGACGCGGGAGATCACGTCCCGGAGCAAGGCAGAGCGGTCGCCGGGGCCGAAGCGCTCGATCAACTCGGCCTCGATCGCGGCCGGGTCCATGCCCTCGACGGCGAGCTTCATGGCCACCAGCCGCACGGCGGCATCGTCGCCGTTGCCCTCCGCCGCCGCGGGCTCCGCCGGGGCTTCCGGCTCCGGCTCGGCCTCGGGCTCCGGCTCGGCCTCGGGTTCCGGCTCCGGTCCGGCTCGGCCGCGACTGGCTCTCCGACTGCGGCAGGGCATCCGACGCGGCGGCGACCAGCGTTCCGCCGAGCTCGTCCAGCGCCCGCTTGGCGGCCTCGATCTGGGCGCGGGCGTCGGCCTCGCCCCGCTCGCGGATCTGAGCTGCCTCGGCCTCGGCCTGCTCGAGCAGGCTGGCCGCCTTCGCCTGGGCCTCGCGCAGGATCTCGCCGGCGCGGTCCTCGGCCTCGGCGACCACCCGGCGGACCGTCTCAGCGGCCTTCGCCGCCAGCCCGTCGGCGTCCTGTCCGGCGCTCATGCCGAAAGCGTAGTAGGCATAGGCTGCGTTGGCATCACCTGACTCTGCGTGGACTCGACGAAGCCCGACAACCGCTCCCCTGTAGCCGCCACTCCAACTCGGGCGAGATTTCACCCGACTTGGGGGATGCGCGCCCAGGCGGCGGCCGGGAGGCTTCGCTGATGGCGGACGCCGGGAGCGCAAACACCGAGCCGTCCGCGCAGGAATCCACCGCGCCCGAGCGGGCTGCCTGGGTGCTCGCGTCCCTGATCGCCGTCGCCACCGTGGCCAACCTGGGCCTGGCGGTAGCAAACGTCGCGCTCCCCGACATCGGCCAGCATTTCGACGCCTCACAGACCGATCTCAACCTGGTCGCAATCGCCTACTCCCTCGGACTGGCCTGCTCCGTTCTCTACTTCGGCGCCGTCGGCGATCGCTATGGGCGCAAGGGGATCCTGCTGGTGGGCATGGCCGTCACGATCCCGGCCGACCTCGCCGCGGCCTTCGCTCCCTCGATCGGCGTGCTCTTCGCGGCGCGGATCATCGGCGGCCTCGCGGCCGGCATGGCGTACCCGACGACCCTGGCGCTGATCACGGCGCTCTGGTCGGGCCCGGCCAGGACGAGGTCGATCGCGCTCTGGGCGGCGACCGGCGGGGCCCTGACGGCGCTCGGCCCCCTGCTCTCAGGCGTCCTGCTCCAGCACTTCTCGTGGGGGTCCCCGTTCCTGCTCACCCTGCCGTTCGCCGGGCTCGCGCTGTTCATGGCGGTCAGGTTCATCCCGGCCCACGTCAACGAGACCACGGAGCCGGTGGACCATCCCGGCGGTGTGCTCACCATCTTCCTCGTCGGCGCCTTCATCCTGGCGATCAACCTCGTGGTCGTGCCGGGGAAGGGATCCGTCGCAATCGGGCTGTTCGCCATCGCGGCGGCCGCCCTGATCGCCTTCTACATCCGGGAGCGGCGCGCGGCCAACCCGCTCTACGACCTGCAGGTGGCGTCGCGCCGGACCTTCTGGGTGGCCGCGCTCGCGGGAATCATCGTGTTCGGCTCGCTGATGGGGACGATGTACATCGGGCAGCAGTTCCTCCAGAACGTCCTCGGCTACTCGACCGTCGGCGCGGGGGCCGCGATCCTGCCGGCCGCCGTCTGCATGGTGCTCGTGGCGCCCCGCTCGGCCAAGCTCGTCGAGGCCAAGGGCGCCCGAGCAACCCTGCTCCTCGGCTACGTGTTCGTGCTGCTCGGCTTCCTCACCATGCTGCTCCTCTGGAAGGAGGGCATCTCGTACTGGAAGGTGGCGCTGGGCTACGCCTTCGTCGGAATCGGCGTCGGGCCTCGCGGGGACGCCTGCCTCGCACTCGCTGACCGGCTCGGTTCCCGTGACGCGGGCCGGCATGGCATCGGGAACCGCCGATCTCCAGCGCGACCTGGGCGGCGCGATCCTGCAGTCGATCATGGGGGCGTTCCTCACGGCCGGCTACGCGGCGGCGGCCTCGGCCGCGATCGCCGCATCCGGCAAGAACGTCTCCGACAACGTCCAGAGCGAGCTGACGAAGTCGTTCTCGAGCGCCTCCGACGCAGCACAGCAATACCCGCCTCGATCCAGCACGACATCGTCGCCGCCGCGAAGACCTCGTTCCTCCAGGGGGATCAGTGGGCCTATCTGGCCGGGATCATCGCCGTCGTCATGGGCGCCGTCCTCGTCTTCTTCCTCTTCCCCAAGAACCAGGAGGAGCGGCGGATGCTCGCCGAGTTCGCGGCCGAGGATGCTGATACACACCACGAGGCCCGGACCTAGTCCATGCGCAAGTGGATCCCGATAATCATCCTGGCCTCGGGCCAGTTCGTGATGACGCTCGACACGAGCGTGATGAACGTCTCGATCTCCCAGATCACCGCCGACCTCAACACCTCGATCCAGGGAGTGCAGGCGGCGATCACGCTGTACGCGCTGGTGATGGCCGCGCTGATGCTCACCGGCGCCAAGCTCGGCGACATCTACGGGCGGAACCGGATGTTCGCGATCGGGCTCGCCGTCTACGGCACCGGCTCCATGATCACGGCTCTCAGCCCCAATCTCACCGTTCTGCTCGTGGGCTGGTCCGGGATCGAGGGGCTCGGGGCGATCATGGTGATCCCCGGGATCGCGCGCTCTGACCGCCGCCAACTACGAGGGCAAGGACCGAGCCCTCGCCTACGCGCTGATCGGCGGCATCACGGCGGTCGCCGTCGCGGCCGGCCCGCTGATCGGCGGCTGGGTGACGACCAACGCCAGCTGGCGCTACGTGTTCGCGGGAGAGACGGTGATCGTGACCGTGATCATCCTGCTGCGGGGACGGATCGCCCAGGCGCCGAAGGCCGAGCACCCCCCGAAGCTGGACGTCATCGGGTCGGTGCTCTCCGTCGCCGGCCTGGGACTGGCCGTCTTCGGGATCCTGATGGGCAGCAAGTGGGGATTCGTGAAGCCGCTCGGGGCGCCGACGATCAACGGACACGAGATCACCCCGCTCGGCTTCTCGGTGGTGCCCTTCATGGTCCTGGCCGGGCTGGGGATACTGGCCGGATTCGTCCACTGGGAGGAGCGCAGGCACCGCCTCGGCCTCGACCGCCTCCTCGACACAGCCCTGCTGAGGATCACGCAGCTTCGCGCCGGGCTCACGACGCTGATGGGCCAGCAGCTGTGCTGATGGGGCTCTTCTTCGTCGTTCCGGTCTACCTGCAGGTCGTGGTCGGGCTGGACGCGTTCGAGACGGGTAAGCGGCTGCTTCCGCTCTCCGCGGCGATGCTGATCGCCGCCATGGCCGGTCCCAAGGTCGCGGGGAGGCGCTCGCCGAGGACGGTCGCGCAGGCGGGCCTCGTCCTGATCAGCGCCGGGGCCGTCGTGATGCTCGCCACGCTCGACGTGAAGCTCAACGACACGGGGTTCAAGATCGCCATGGTCCTGGTCGGGGCCGGCGGCGGGCTTCCTCGCCTCCCAGCTCGGCAACGTGATCATGTCGTCGACCGACCCATCCAAGGCCAGCGAGACCGGAGGCCTGCAGGGGACGGCCCTCAACCTCGGGGCCTCGATCGGCACCGCCCTGATCGGCGCGATCCTGATCCTGAACCTGATCAACGGGTTCAACGACAACGTCGCCGACAACCCGCAGGTGCCCGCCTCGGTGCAGGAGACGATCGCCGCCAATACGGAGGAGGGCATCGACATCGTGCCGGCCGCCCAGGTCGAGCAGCAGGCGCTCTCGAAGGGCCTCTCGGAGGACCAGGCGAAGGCCGTGGCGGCCGACTACGGCGACGCACAGCTCGACGCGCTCCGCATCTCGATCGGGGCGGTCGCGGTGATCGCTCTGCTCTCCCTCTGGTTCACGAGGAGGCTGCCCACCTCTGCGGTCGCGCCGGCAGCCGAGACGGAACCGGGCGCAGCGGCTGCGCCCGCCTGATTACGGGCGCCTGACCCTTCTGCGTCACAGGCAGGAAAGCCGCGCGTCGGCCCGAACCGACGGAAGTGGCCCGAGGACCCGATTCGAGCGCCGGCGCCGGAAGGACGCTGGGTATGTCGCGCCGACGAGGCGAGCGCTGGGGACAGTTCGTGACCAGGGTCGCGAATGCCTTCGGGCTGGTGCTCCTGCTCGTGCTCGCCAGCTACGTCCTCGCCTCGCTGACGCCCAACCACGGCTGGACCGCGGCCCTCACCATCCTGGTCGCCTGTGCGGCGGCGGTGGTCGGACTCGCCGGCGCCGATGTGCGGCTGATCCTCGTACGCGTCGCCACCGGACTCGCCCTCGTCGCGGTCGCGTTCGCGGCACTGTCCGCGATCGTCGACGAGGACGCATTGCAAGGGGCGAGCGGATTGATCACGGCCACCCTGCTCGGGGTGGCTGCCGGCGCGATCCTCCGAGCCGTCGTGGCCGAGACGCAGGTCGGCTTTCGCACGATTCTCGGCGCGATCAGCGTCTACACGATCCTCGGCCTGCTCTTCACCTTCGTCTACGTGGCGGTCGACAGGATCCAGTCGGCCCCGTTCTTCGGCTCGGGAGTAGTCATCAAGGGCGGCGATTTCATCTTCTTCAGCTTCACCACCCTGACCACGACCGGCTACGGCAATCTCGTGCCCGCCGGCCAGCCGGGCAAGATGCTCTCCGGCCTCGAGATGCTGATGGGCCAGATCTTCCTGGTCACGCTCGTAGCCGGGCTCGTCAGCCTGTGGCGGCCTGGGGCCTTCACGCGCCGGCGTCAGCGCTCCAGCTAGCGCGCGCCGCACTGGTATCGCCGCGGAAGGGCATAGGATCGTGCGCGCCGTCACTGAAAGGTCGCGACCTGTCCTCAACCACGACCCAGCTCCAGATCCTTCCGCTGTCCCTGATCATGGTGATGGGGCCGCAGATCCTGACGGCCATCTTCCTGGTGACCAGCAAGGAGCCGGTCAAGAACTCGGTGGCGATGCTGCTCGGGGTACTGATCGCGGCGTCGCTCAGCACCTCGATCTGGTTCGGGCTGTACGACATCCTCAACATCAAGCCCCCGTCGGGGTCGGGGCCGAGCACCGCGGACTACGTGGTCGCCGGCCTTCTCGCGCTCGCCGGAATTCACACCTTCCTGGGCCGAAAGACTGCCTCGGTCCCGAAGTGGATGGCGGCGCTTCAACAGGCCGAGCCGAAGCGCGCCTTCAGCCTCGGCTTTCTCCTGATCCTGTTGATGCCCACCGACATCGTGGCGGTGATCTCGACCGTCCACTGGCTCCACAACGGGCACCTGAATCTCTTGCGCGCATGGCCGCTGGTGGCCGCGACGTTCCTTCTGATGGCCCTGCCGATTCTCGCCTATCTGCTGCTGGGGCACCGGGCCCGGGATGCGATGCCGGGGATTCGCGACTGGCTGACCAGCAACGCCTGGCTGGTCAACCTGATCGTGATCGTCTACTTCATCTACCAGCTGCTCAAGTAGCCCCTAGCCGGCGATCATGCGTACGCCGGCGGCGGCGGGATCTCCTCCCCGGCCTTCACCGCCTCCACCACCTGCTCGGCGTCGGGTAGCCGGTACTCCTCGCCGTACACGGCGCCCTCGCGTCGCGGCATCTCCATCACCGCGGCAGCGGCGTTGCCGCCGACGTCGACCGGCGCGTAGCCCGCGTCGGAGATCAGCCCCATCACAACCTTCTTCGCCCCCTCGTCGTCGCCACAGACCCACTGAACAACCCGCTCCTCCTCAGGTCGGAAGGCGACCTCCGCCTGAAAGGTCGAGGTCAGGGTGTTGAAGCCCTTGGTGTAGCGGCCGCCCTCGACGCGGGCCGCGTGGAAGCTGGCGCCTGTCTCGCCATCCGCCGGCATCTGGGAGCTGCCGTACTGGTTGGTCGTGTCGATCACGATCTTGCCGTCGAGCGAGCCGGCCGATGCGACGGCGTCGTCCCACCCGTCCCACGGCACTGCAAAGACCACAACCTCGCCGAACTCGGCCGCCTCGGCGGGCGTCCCGACGCTCGCCGCGTCGCCGATCTCAGCGGCGAGGGGCTCGAGCCTCGAGGGGTCGCGGCCGCTCAGCTTCACCTCGTGCCCACCTCTGGCGAGCTGGCGCGCGCAGTTGCCACCGATCTTCCCGGCGCCCACGATTCCGATCCTCATCCTGATCCCCCTTCCGACGAAGTGGACAGCTACTCCCAGAGAGTAGGTAACCGCCTTCGTCGGCTTATCTCCAGACTGCCGCGCGAGGATCGAGTCATGGCCACAAGGGCGGGCTGGCGCGGTCGTCGACGTCAACGGCAACGCGGCCTGGATCAACCCGGGCGACGTCGTCACCATCACCTCGCATCGCCCGCGCAAGAGTCGCGCGGCCAAGGACGATCAGCTGGATGCTGAGCTCGAGTGCGCTCGCGGCTAGGCCCGGATCGCGTCCAGGTCGGCGCGGAGCTCCTTGAGCTCGTCGCGGATCCGCGCCGCCTCCTCGAAGCGCAAATCGTCTGCGGCGGCGAGCATCTCCTCCTCGAGCTGAATCACCAGCTTCTCGAGCTCCTCAGGCGTCTTTGTCGCGGTCTCCTCGCGGCGCCGCCGTCGTCGCCGAGGCGCCTGCGACTCCATCGCCAGGAACTCCGCCATGTCGGAGATGCCCTTCTTAACGGTGGCGGCGGTGATGCCGTGCTCCTCGTTGTAGGCGAGCTGGATCGCACGGCGGCGGTCGGTCTCCGAGATCGCCTTCCGCATCGCGTCCGTCTCCTTGTCCGCGTACATCAGGACCTTGCCGTCGACGTTGCGCGCCGCCCGGCCGATCGTCTGGATCAGGCTGGTCTCGCCGCGGAGGAAGCCCTCCTTGTCGGCGTCGAGGATCGCCACCAGCGAGACCTCGGGAAGGTCGAGTCCCTCGCGGAGCAGGTTGACCCCGACGAGGACGTCGTACTCGCCGAGGCGCAGCTCGCGGATGATCTGGATCCGCTCAAGCGTGTCGATCTCGGAGTGCAGGTAGCGAACCCGGAAGCCGTGCTCGAGCAGGTACTCGGTCAGGTCCTCGGCCATCTTCTTGGTCAGGGTGGTGACCAGCACCCGCTCGTCGCGCTCGGCGCGGACCCGCACCTCGTTCATCAGGTCGTCGATCTGGTTCTTGGTCTCCCGCACCTCGACCTCAGGGTCGACGATCCCGGTCGGGCGGACGATCTGCTCGACGATCCGGGAGGACTCCGCGCGCTCCCACGGACCCGGCGTGGCGGAGACAAGGACCATCTGGTCGACCCGGTCGAGGAACTCGTCGAACTTGAGCGGCCGGTTGTCGACCGCGCTCGGCAGCCGGAAGCCAAAGTCGACCAGGGTCGACTTTCGGGAGTAGTCGCCCTCGTACATCCCGCCGAGCTGTGGGATCGTCTGGTGGGACTCGTCGATGAAGACGACGAAGTCGTCGGGGAAGTAGTCGATCAGCGTGTAGGGCGGGCTGCCCGGAGGGCGGCCGTCGAGAATCCGCGAATAGTTCTCGATGCCCGGGCAGAAGCCGAGCTCGCGGAGCATCTCCATGTCATAGCGGGTGCGCTGCTGGAGCCGGTGCGCCTCCAGCTGCTTGCCGTGCTCCTCGAAGTGGGCGACCTGGTTGCGGAGCTCGCGCTCGATGTCGTCGACCGCGCGCTCCATCGTCTCCTCCTTGACCACGTAGTGGCTCGCCGGCCAGACCGAGACGTGGTCGATCACATCGAGGATCTCGCCGGTGA
This sequence comes from uncultured Solirubrobacterales bacterium, assembly GCA_963725475.1. Taxonomy (GTDB): domain Bacteria; phylum Actinomycetota; class Thermoleophilia; order Solirubrobacterales; family 70-9; genus DASUPK01. The sequence continues at coordinate 247,893 of CAVRYR010000006.1, forward strand.
GGGGGTCGAAGTGCTGGATCGCCTCGATCTCGTCGCCGAAGAGCTGGATCCGGTAGGCGGACTCGGCGTAGGCGGGGTAGATCTCGAGCACCTCTCCGCGGGCGCGGAAGGTACCCCGCCCCAAGTTCTGGTCGTTGCGCCGGTACTGCATGCCGACCAGCTTCCGGAAGACCTCCTGGCGGTCGATCCAGTCCCCCACCTTGAAGAGCTGCATCTGCTCCCGGTAGAGCTGAGGCGAGCCGATCCCGTAGATGCAGGAGACCGAGGCGACGATGATCACGTCGTCGCGGGCGAAGAGCGACGCAGTTGCGGCATGGCGCAACCGGTCGATCTCGTCGTTGATCGAGGAGTCCTTCTCGATGTAGAGGTCCTGCGCCGGCACGTAGGCCTCGGGCTGGTAGTAGTCGTAGTAGCTGACGAAGTACTCGACGGCGTTGTCCGGGAAGAACTCGCGGAACTCGTTGCAGAGCTGCGCCGCCAGCGTCTTGTTGTGGGCGATCACCAGCGTCGGCCGCTGCACCCGCTCGATGACGCCGGCCATCGTGAAGGTCTTGCCCGTACCGGTCGCCCCGAGCAGCGTCTGGAAGCGTTGATTCGACTCGAGGCCCTCGGCCAGGTCCTCGATCGCCTTGGGCTGGTCGGCCGTCGGCGAGTAGGCGGGGTTGAGCTGGAACTTCGGCATTTCATCCAGCGTACTGACCGCTGCTCACGTCCTCGGCATGGGACCGGCGCGCAGGGAATCGCGCCCTCCGGCGCAGCGTGGCGAACGGGGTCTGCACGGCCACCGCCACCTCCGGCAACGCAGACGACATACGCCTGCAACGTCCCCACCGGCACGATCGGCGGCTACGTGGTGTGGCGGTGGTACTAGGGCGCGTTGATGAAGTCGAGGCTCGCCGAGACCCGCGAGTAGACGGTCGGCGCCGCGGGCAGGCCACAGAGGGCGCCGCCGAAGGAGACGGTGCCCACCTCGACCGGGCCGCTGGGCGTGTCCGCGACCAGCGGCCCGCCGCTGTCCCCCGAGCAGGCCGACGTGTGGATCTTGAACTTGCCGCCGTGCTTGCGGCGGGCGCCCAGCGCGCAGATCATGCTCTCCGACGCGAACAGGTCCCGCGTGTAGGCCCGTAGGCAGCGGTCGTTGCTCCGGACCTGCTCGAAGGTGCTCTTCAGGCGGGGCGAGAGGTGCACGCCGAATGGCTTGGTCGCGCCGTAGCCGGCGACCCGCAGGGAGGCGCCGGGGAATGTCGTCGCGTTGCTCTCGTCGGTCGTGGCCAGCGGGATCGCCGGCGCAGTCGGTGGGTTGCGCGAGGTTGAGCACCGCCACGTCGTGCAAGCCGGTCTGCTCGAAGTCCGGATGCACCCGCCCGGACGCCACCGGGATCACCTGGCCGGAGCCCGGGTTGCGCAGGTCCGGGCGTCCGGTGATCACCTGGAAGTTCGCGAGGTTGAAGCCGTCGACGCAGTGTCCGGCCGTGAGGACCTTGGTCGGCCCGATCACCGAGCCGCCGCAGTGGAGATGGCCCTTGCGGAAGATCGCGACGGCGTATGGCCACTGGGCCGGATCGGCGGGCGCGCCCCCGACGATCGAGGAGTGCGCGACCGGAGCGGCCACGGCCTGGGCGGGCACAGCTGCGAACGTGAGCGCCGCGCCGCAGGCCAGCACGGCAAGCGCGGTTCGTTGTCGGCGACTTCTGCTCATTGTTGGTCTCCCCGCCCGCCTCAGTCGAGCCCGAGTTCGTGACGGTAATGCCGCGCGTACTCGTCGCGCTTCTCGAGCACATTCTCCACATATCCGCGGGTTTCCGGGTACGGAATGTCGTCCAGCTGGAGGCTCGAGCCTCCCCAGGCGGCGGCGTTGGTCTCGCCCGCGTTGTAGGCCGCCAGTGCGGCGATCTCGTTGTCATCGAACTTCTCGATCAGGTAGTGGAGGTAGAAGGTCCCGTAGCGGATGTTGATATCGGGGTCGGCGAGGTCGTCGAACTTGAAGGTCTGGCCGCCGCTGAGCTGCTCGATCAGCTTGGCGGTGCTCGGGGTGATCTGCATCAGCCCTCGCGCGCCGGCGTGGGAGGTCTGGTCGCGGAAGCGCGACTCCGAGTAGATCACGGCGGCGATCAGGTCGGCGGGCACCTGCTTCTCGGCCGCCTGCTGGCGAATGATGTCCTCGTGGCGGAGCGGCAGGGTGACCTCCTCCAGAGTGCGCTGGAAGCGGTCGCTGTTGACGATCAGGAAGCCGCCCAGCGCGCCGACCAGCAGCGTGCCGCCGATCACCAGGGCGCGACGCCCGCGCTGGGACCGCCGGCTTCTTGTTGCCCGCGTCGTCCGCCGCTGACTGGAGCGGCTGGCGCTGCGCCGCGACCGGGTCCGGGCCGAGGGCACGGAGGCGCCCGGGCTCACTTGGTCTCCTCGAGCTGCTCGATCAGCCTTCTCACCTCTGCTTCCAACTCCTGAAGCGACGCATCGTTGCGGATCAGGTGGTCGGCACGGCGGCCCTTCTCGGCCTGATCAAGCTGCCGGCCCTCGCGGCCCTCGAGCCCCGCCTGGCCGCGCTCGCGCAGGCGCCGATCGCGGATCTCGTCGTCGGCGACGATCGCCACAGTGGCGTCGAAGGCATCCTCCATCGCCGCCTCGAAGAGCAGAGGCACCTCGACCACCGCCACGTTCACCTCCGGCCCGAGGCTCTGCCGCCACTCCAGCACGTGAGCGCCGACCCTCGGGTGGGTGATGCTCTCCAGCCAGTTGAGCTCGTCGCGATCACCGAAGACGATCTCCCCCACCCGGTCGCGGTCGACCCGGCCGTTCGGCGCGATCTGATCCCCCCATCGCTCGACGAGGGCCTCGCGCACCTGCTCGTCGTCAAGCAGGTCATGCGCGACCCGGTCGGTCGAGAGCGTCGCCGCCCCGAGCCGCTCGAAGGCTGCAAGCGCCTCCGACTTCCCCGCCCCGATCCCGCCGGTGAGGCCGACGAAGACCGTCAATCCTGGGTGGGCGGCGGTTCCTCGGCGGGAGGCTCCTCGGTCGGCCTCTCGCTGGGTGCCTCGTCCGGGATGTCTCCTCGGCCGGCGCCTCCGGAGCGACCTCGGCGGCCGGCGCCTCCTGATCAGCCTCCACGGCCGTCTCGGCTGGCGCCTCCTCCGGCGCGGCCTCGGGCGCGGCCTCCGCCTCCGGGGCGGGCGCGACGCCCTCGGGCTCCGGGGCGTCCTCGATCACGACGTCGTCGGTGAGCGGGCGCGTGGGCAGCTCCTGTCCCTCGACCCGCTTCACGCTCAGCGAGAGGCGGCGGCGGGAGTCGTCGACCTCGAGGATCTTCACCTTGAGCTCGTCGCCGGGCCGGACGACCTCGGCTGGGCTCTCGACGTGGTGCTGGGCAAGCTCGGAGATGTGAACGAGCCCTTCGACGCCCGGGAGGATCTGGACGAAGGCGCCGAAGGCGACGATCTTGGTGACCTTGCCGTCGACGACGTCGCCCTCCTTGTACTCGTTGAGGACGCGCTGCCAGGGGTCCTCCTGGGTCTGCTTCAGGCCCAGGGAGATGCGCTGGCGATCCTTGTCGATGTCGAGCACCTTGACCCGCACCGTGTCGCCGATCGAGACCACCTCGGAGGGGTGGTTGACGTGGCTCCAGGAGAGCTCGGAGATGTGAATCAGGCCGTCGATGCCCTCCAGGTCGACGAAGGCGCCGAAGTCGACGATGTTGGAGATCTTGCCCTCGACCACCTGGCCCGGCTCCAACCGGCCCAGGATCTGCTCGCGCACCTCCTTGCGCTCCTCCTCGAGCACGGCGCGTCGGGAGAGCACCACGTTGTTGCGGGAGCGGTTCAGCTCGATCACCTTGCACTCGAGCTTCTGGCCCATGAACTCGTCCAGGTTCTGCACGCGGCGGATGTCAACGAGCGAGGCGGGCAGGAAGCCGCGGACGCCGAGGTCGAGGATCAGGCCGCCCTTGACGACCTCGATCACCGTGCCCTCGACGGGCTCGCCTGAGTCGGCCGCCTTCTCGATCCGGCGCCAGGCCTTCTCGAAGCGGGCGCGCTTCTTGGAGAGGATCAGCCGGCCCTCCTGGTCCTCCTTGGTGAGGACGAGGGCGTCAACCTCCTCGCCGAGCTCGACCTCCTCTGCGGGATCCACCGACTTGCGAATCGAGAGCTCGTTGGAGGGGATGACCCCCTCCGACTTGTAGCCGATGTCGACCAGGACCTCGTCCTGGTCGATGCGCACGACCTTGCCGCTGACCACGTCGCCCTCGCTGAAGGGGTGGATCGTGGCGTCGTAGTTGGGGACGAGCTTGCCGTCGACCTCGATCAGCAGGTTGTCCGAGCTCGCGGCGCCGTTGCCGGCGGGCTGCCGGCTCGACGGGCTGTTCGGCCTGTGGCTGCTCGGTTTCGGTGGTTGTGTCCGTCTCGGGCACGGCCGCACAGTGTACGCAGACCCATGTGACCCGCATGGGCACGCTGATCCGATTGGCCACGGCCTCCGTTACCTTTGCGGCGATGCCCAGGCGTGAGACCAAGCGTGGCATCGAGCGCACGCCGCTCGAGCGGCGCCTACGACGTGATCGTCTGCGGCGCGAGCTTCGCGGGATTGACCGTGGCCAGGCAGCTCGCGGGTTCGGGCGCGCGCGTGCTGGTGCTGGACCGCTACGAGATCGGCGAGCGCCAGACATCCGCCTGCGGGATCCCTACCGCCTGGCTGCACGCGATGGGCCTCGAGGACTCGGCGCAGGCAGGAGTTCGGCGAGCTGGTGGTGCACACGCCGCACGGCACCTCGCGCTACGAGCTGCCCTGGACCTTCTCGACCTTCGACTACCGCGAGCTCTGCCAGCTGCTCTGGGAGCAGTGCGACGCCGAGTTCGAGACAGCCAAGGTCAACGGGCGGACGGGTGACGTAGTCCACACCGACCGCGGCGACATCTCCGCGCCGCTGATCGTCGACGCGCTCGGCTGGCGGCGGATCCTCGCCTCGGACGGCGGCTACCAGCCGCCCGACGCGCCGCTCTCACGCGGGCTCGAGGTCCATCCCCACGGCGGCTGCGGACGACCTCGAGATCTGGATCGACCGCCGCTACGTCCCTGCCGGCTACGGCTGGAGCTTCCCGGCGCGCGACGAGCAGCGCATCGGGGTCGGCTCCTTCGACCCCCGCTTCCACGTCAAGGACACCACGGTGCTGCTCGCCGACGACCTCGAGCGGCCGCCGGTCCGCTACCAGGGCAACTGGATCCCCCACAAGCTGCGACCGGGGACCGAGGACGGGATCTTCTTCGTCGGCGACTCGGCCGGGCACTGCATCCCGCTGACCGCCGAGGGGATCAGGACCGCCTTCTACTTCGGCATCAAGCTCGGCGACGAGCTGCGCGCGGTCGTTGCGGGCGAACAGGACCGCGATGCGGCGCTGCGCAGCTACGCCGAGTTCGTCGACGCCCACGAGTGGAAGTTCCGCTGGATGCTGCGCGCCCAGCGGCTTCTGCCGAAGCTGCCGGCGCGGCTGCAGCGGGCCGTGATCCGCGCCTGCGGGCGCAAGCGCTTCGTCGACTGGGCGTTCGGCCACTACCTCCGGATCGCGCCCGCCGGAGTTCGCACCGCGCCGCCGCCAAGGCGGGACGAGCGTCCAGCGCTGGCCACGGCCGCCTAGCTCAGAAGCCGCGCCGCTCCCTGAGGCTGTTCACCTCGCGCAGCATGTTGCGGTTGCCGTTCTCGCCGAGCTCATGCCGGACGATCAGCGAGCGCACGGCGAACAGGAGCGCCAGCACACCGACCACGATCGTGGGCCAGATCACCTCGCTCGGGCTGACCTCGCCCAGCGCGGCGAAGAAGACGAACATGACCACGGCCCCGAGGCAGAGCACTGAGAGCGGCCCGAGCGTCCTGCTGAACATCGGTCACCTCCTGTGACCTCGCTTGGGCCGAGGTTACTGTCGGTCCCGGAGGCCGCGCATCGGGGGAAACTCCTGACTCAGCGAACGTCAGCGAATGATCAGGTAGGTCCCGGCCAGCAGCAGCACGATTCCGGCTACGCGGCTGGCGGTGATCGGCTGCTGCTCGAGCCCGAGGAAGCCGATCTGGTCCAGCACCACGCTGGTGGTGAGCTGGCCCGTGATGGTCGCCGCGGCGATCGCCGCCCGCGCCGATGTGGCTGATCAGGACCAGCGCGGAGAAGACGTACGCGGCGCCGAGCACCCCGCCGAGCAGGTAGTACCACTGGACGTGCGCGACCTCGCCGACGCCCCCGGCCTTGCCGCTGAGCACCACGATCGCCGCGAGCAGCAGGGTGCCGACCGCGAAGGAGATCATCGCGGCCGCGAAACTGCCCGTCGACCTGCCGAGCCCGGCGTTGATCGGCGCCTGCAGCGCGAGAGCGCCGCCGACGACGGCCATGATCAAGACGGCGAATCCCCTGTCCATGGCGTGATCTTCCCTGATCGGGCGTGTCAGGTTGTGATCTTCGGGCCGGATCCGAGTTCAAGGAAGGAATCCCCCGACGGCGTCGGGGTCGTAACACCAAGTGACGGATGACGCCTCCAGCGAAAACGGCCCGCCTGCCCGCTGGGTTCCTGGCCGGACGCGCCCTGCGCTTTCAGCCCGATGGCCGTCTCGTCTCCCTGGTCCGGAACGGATACGAGTCCGCGTTCGAGGAGATCTTCCGCCGCTATGGCGCCGCCCTGCGCAGCTACGCGGCATCGATCGTCACCGCCCAGCGAGCCGATGACGTCACGCAGGACGCCTTCACCAAGGCCTACCTCGCTCTGCGCGGCACGGACAAGGAGATCCAGCTCCGTCCCTGGCTCTACCGGATCGTCCGGAACACCGCCCTGACCAGCATCCGGGACGAGCCCAAGGCCGGTTTGGAGCTGGACGACGCGTACGCAGCCGGCCTCTCCCCGGAGGAGCTCACCGAGCAGCGCGAGGAGATCAGGCGTCTGACGGCTGGGCTCCGTGAGCTTCCCGAGCCCCAGCGCGCCGCGATCGTGATGCGGGAGCTCGAGGGGCTCAGCCACGAGCAGATCGCGGCTTCGCTCGGGCTGAGCGGAGGCGCCGTGAGGCAATCGATCTACCGAGCGCGCCGCGCCCTCCGCGAGGGCATCGGCTTGCTGCTCCCGATGCCGATCCTGCGGATGCTCCTCGACGAGGGATTCATGCAGGGAGCCTCCGCCGCGGCCGGCGGTGGCGGAGCGGGGATCGCGATCAAGACGGGGGTCGCCGCTCTGGTCGCCGCGGGCACGGTCACCACCGGCGTCGTCCTCCATAACGAGTTCAAGGCGCCGCCAGACGCCGACGCCACCGCGGCGAAGACCAGGACGGTCGGCGCAGCGGCGAGCGGATCGAACGCCGCCGGCTCGTCAATTGCCGGGCGAGAGCATCGGGGCGAGCAGGGAGACGACCGCGGCTCGCATCGGCGCGGACACGACGGCCCCGACGGCGGGCACGCTCGGCACGACGGGAGTCATGGGTCCGGAGACGACCGCTCCGGGAGCGGATCGAGCGGGGACGGCGGGTCGGGCGACCAGTTCTCCGGATCGGGCAAGTCCGGCTCAGGGTCGGGCGGCTCAGGGTCGGGCGGCTCCAGCTCCGGATCGACCAGCACGGATTCGAGCGGCTCGGGATCCGGCTCCGGCGACTCCGGCTCGGGCGACCCGAGCTCGGGCGACACCGGCGACCTCCTCCTCCCCTAGCCCGACCTCCAGCCGGGCGGTGATCTTCTCCGCCCGTTCGAGTTAAGGGACTCTGAGTACACACGATGACCAAGGAGGTCTCCTCAGATGGCACATCGCAGACGGCGCCGCCGGCGCGGCAAGATGGCCGACGCGACCCCGGCGCAGCCGGGCACCAGCACCAGCAGCGACAGCAACAGCGCGTCGGCGTCCAACGCCAGCGTGTCGAACTCCGGTAGTGGCGGGGGCGACGACTGAGAGCTCGACTTCGCGCGTTGTTCTCTACGCCGGCCGAGGGCGAGGCGCTGGTCAGCGCCTCGCCCCCGGTCCCGGTGCGAGAGATCTTCCGGCGGTTCTGGCCGTACGCGCGGCCGTACCGGCGCTGGCTGCTGGTCAGCCTCGTGCTGATCGTTCTCGTCCCGCTGATCGACACGGCGATGATCTGGATGTTCAAAGTCGTCGTCGACCGCGTCCTGGTTCCGCAGGACTTCAGCCCGTTCGTCTGGATCGCAGCCGCCTACGTGGGCCTGACGGTCCTCGCGGGCGTGCTCGGCTTCTTCGATGACTTCCTCGCCAACTGGATCGGGGAGCGCTTCCTGCTCGATCTCCGCACCCGGTTCTTCGCGCACCTGCAGGGGCTCTCGCTCGACTTCTTCGACCGCCGCCGCCTCGGCGATCTGATCTCACGCCTCACGGGGGACATCGCCTCGATCGAGGCGTTCGTCCTCTCCGGTGTAACGGACGCCCTCTCCTATCTGCTTCGGATCGTCTTCTTCACCGCAGCCCTGTTCTACCTGCAGTGGGCCCTCGCGCTGATCTCGCTTCTCGTCGCACCCCTCTTCTGGCTTGCCGCGAAGCGCTTCTCCCGCCTGATCAAGGTCGCCTCGCGCGAGAAGCGGCGCCGCAGCGGCTCGATCAGCTCGGTGGCGGAGGAGAGCCTCTCCAACGCCGCGCTCGTCCAGGCCTACGGCCAGGAGGAGGCCGAGGTCGAGCGCTTCCACCGCGAGAACCTGGGGAGCTACCACGCCGAGATGGCGTCGGTGCGACTGAAAGCGCTCTACTCGCCGCTGATCGACCTGATCGAGCTGAGCGGCGCCCTGCTCGTCATCGGTCTCGGCACCTGGGAGCTATCCCAGGGACACCTGACGCTGGGCGGGCTGCTCGTCTTCATGACCTTCCTGACCCAGCTCTACAGCCCGGTCCGCGGAATGAGCCGGCTTGTCAACCGGATCCATGCGGCTTCGGCCGCAGCCGAGCGGATCATCGAGATGCTCGACCAGCGACCGTCCGTGGCCGAGTCGCCGGGCGCGGTCGATCCCGGGCGGCCCGCGGGCCGGATCGAACTCGATCGCGTCACGTTCAGCTACCCGGACACCGAGGGGAACGCCGTCGAGGGCGTTTCGCTCGGGGTCGAGCCCGGCGAGGTGCTGGCGCTGGTGGGTCCGAGCGGGGCAGGCAAGTCCACGCTGGCGAAGCTGATGCTCCGGTTCTACGACCCCCACCGCGGCCGGATTCTGCTCGACGGCAACGACCTGCGGGACCTGACCCTCGGTTCCGTAAGGGACAACGTCGCGCTGCTGCTCCAGGAGACGCTGGTCTTCGACGGGACCATCCGCGAGAACATCGCCTACGGGCGACGGGGCGCCACGCGGGAGCAGGTCGAGGCGGCGGCGATCGCCGCGGATGCCCACGACTTCATCTCCGCCCTCCCCGACGGATACGAGACCGAGATCGGCCAGAAGGGCCGGAGGCTGTCCGGCGGGCAGCGCCAGCGCATCGCGATCGCCAGGGCGATGGTCCGCGATGCGCCGGTGCTGATCCTCGATGAGCCGACGACCGGCGTGGACGCTGAGTCCGGGAGCCGGATCATCGGGCCGCTGCGCCGCCTGATGGGCGGACGGACGACGATCGTCATCTCGCACAACCTGGTGACCGTTCGCGACGCGGACCGGATCGCGGTGCTCGAGGGAGGCCGGGTCGCGGCGGTTGGAACGCACGAGGAGCTGCTGCTGAGAGGCGGGACCTACGAACGGCTCTACCGGCTGCACCACATCGGCGGCGAGAGGCTCGCGGCGCCCGCGACGGACCGGGCGGCCGTCGTCCCATGAGCCGCACCAACGGCAAGGTCAACGGATTGCTCCACGAGGGCGACCCCGTCGTCTCGGGATACGAGGTGATCTCTCACCTGAGCCGCGGACGCGCGCTGGACGTCTACGACGCCTGGAGCCTCGAGCGGGACTGTCGCTGCGTGGTCAAGGTCGTCCGGCCCGACCGGCAGGCCCCGCGGGTCCGCAGACGACTCGTGCGCGAAGGCGAGCTGCTGCTGGGCCTCGCCCATCCGCACATCGTGCGGGCCTACGAGCTGCGCCGCCAGCCGAGGACGGTGCTGATCCTCGAGACGCTCGGGGGTGAGACCCTGGAGCACATGGTCCAAGCGGCCTCGCGGCGCCTGGCGATCGCCGACGTCGCCCAGCTGGGATTGCAGCTCTGCTCGGCGATCGGCTATCTGCACGGCCGCGGCTTCCTCCATCTCGACCTGAAGCCCTCGAATGTGATCGTCCAGGCGGGCCAGGCGCGGGTGATCGACATGAGCCTGAGCCGGAGGCCGGGGCCGCTGCCGCGCGGCCTGGGATCTCCTCCCTATCTCTCGCCCGAACAGGCCCTCGGCGGGCCCGGCACAGCCGCGACCGACGTCTGGGGGATCGGGGTAACGCTGTACGAGGCGGCAACCGGAGCTCCGCCCTTCGCGGACGCGCGCCGGCGAAGCTATCCGCAGCGCGAGCGCCGGGCGCCGTCGGTTGCGGAGAGCAGGCGGGTCCCGATCGCGTTCATGCGGGCGATCGACGCCTGCCTGGCACCGGACGCGGCCGACCGGCCATCCGTCGGCGAGCTCGCCGACGAGCTGGACAGCGTGATCGGGGCCTAGGCCGCCGCTACTTCGCCGCCAGCCAGTCCTTGCCGACGCCGACGTCGACCGCCAGCGGCGGGTCGAGCTCGAAGGCGCCGCACATCTCGCGCTCGACCAGCTCCGCGGCGGCGTCCATCTCGGCCGATGGCCCCTCGAAGAGGAGCTCGTCGTGGATCTGCAGGACGAGGCGCGTCTCCAGGTCCGAGGTCGTCCAGCGCCTTCTGGCAGCGGACCATGGCGATCTTGATGATGTCCGCCGAGGTCCCCTGGATCGGCATGTTGACCGCGAGGCGCTCGCCCTGGCCGCGGACCTGCGGGCGCCCCGAGCGGAGCTCCGGGATCGGCCGGCGGCGGCCCAGCAGCGTCTTCACGTAGCCCTCCTTGCGGGCGAACTCCACCGTCTCCTCGATGTACCGCTTCACCGCCGGGAAGCGCTCGAAGTAGCGGTCGATGTAGGAACCGGCCTCCTCCTGCTCGATGTTGAGCCGGTCGGCCAGGCCGTAGGCCGAGAGCCCGTAGGCGATGCCGTAGTTGACCATCTTCGCCTTGGAGCGCTCGCCCGGGCTCACCTTCTTGGGATCCGAGCCGAGCACCTCGGCCGCCGTCGCCGCGTGGATGTCCTCGCCGCGGGCGAAGATCTCGCGCAGGGCTTCCTCGCCGGCGATCTGGGCGAGGATGCGCAGCTCGATCTGGTTGTAGTCGGCCGAGAGCAGGCGATGCCCGCGCGGGGCGACGAAGCAGGAGCGGATCGGGCGGCCCTCCTCGGTGCGGATCGGGATGTTCTGCAGGTTGGGGTTGGTGCTGGAGAGCCGGCCGGTGGCAGTGGCCGTCTGGTTGAAGGTGGTGTGAAGGCGGCCCGTGTCCGGGTCGATCAGCTCGGGCAGCGCGTCGAGGTAGGTGCTCTTCAGCTTGGTGAGCTCGCGCCACTGCTCGACCTTGGCGACGATCGGATGCTCCTCGCGGATCTGGGAGAGCACCCGGGCGTCGGTGGAGAAGCCGGTCTTGCCGCGCCGCTTCTTGGTCAGGCCGAGCTCGTCGAACAGGACCTCGGCGAGCTGCTGGGGCGAGCCGATCGTGAACTCGTGACCGGCGAGCTCGAAGATCTCGGCCTGCAGGGTCTCGATCCGCTGCTCGAAGCCCTCGCCGATGTCGGCGAGCCGCTTCTGTGTCCAGAAGCACGCCGGTCTGCTCCATCGCTGCGAGCACCTCGATCAGCGGCATCTCGACCTCGTCCATGAGACGCTCGATCCCGTGCTCCTTCATCCCCTTGCGCTGGAGCTGGGCGATCTCCCAGACCAGCCGGGCCTCTGCGGCCGGATCGGGCGGCGGCTCCTCGCCCAGCTCGAGCTGGTCTCCATCCACGCCGTCCGCTTCCTTGGGCGCGGCCGCGAGCCCGCGCTGCGCGGCGATGTCGACCAGGTCGTAGGTGCGGCGGGCTGGGTCGAGCAGGTAGGCGCCGACCATCGTGTCGTGGCGGAGCGAGAGGCCGCCGACTCCGGCGGCGGCCAGGATGCCATGCCGCGCCCCGCCGCCGAGGCTCTTCAGGTCGTGGCCGATCAGCTTGCGATCGCCGAGCGCTGACACCAGCTCGCCGAGATCCGGGCACTCGCCCCTCCATCAGCTTCTTCCCGTCGTAGCCCACCCACCGAACGGGTCGCGCCTCGCCTTCGGCTGCGGCGCGCCCTCGCATCTCTCCGGCGATCGCGAGGGCGACCTCGCCCTTCGCCAGGTCGTCGATGCCGCCCTCCTCGGCCGTCGCGTCGAGCTCCTCCTCGACCTTCGAGTCGGGGACGAAATCGGCGCCGAGCTCCTCCTCGAGCCGTTGCAGGATCACCCGGAGCTCGAACTCGCGCGCCACCTCGCGCAGCCGGCTGCGATCCATCTGCTTCGCCATCAGCTCGTCGAGGTCGAGCTCCACGTCGATGTCGGTGATAGCGGTCGCGAGCTGCTTGGAGATGCGCGCGTCCTCGGTGTGGTTGGTGAGGTTCTCCTTGCGCTTCGCCCCGGAGATCTTGTCGATGTTGGCGAGCACGCCCTCGAGGTCGCCGTACTCCTGCAGCAGCTGTGCCGCGGTCTTGTCGCCGATGCCGGGAACGCCCGGGATGTTGTCCGAGGTGTCGCCCTTCAGCCCGATCAGGTCGGTGACCAGCTCCGGTGAGACCCCGTAGCGCTCGATCACGCCGTCGCGGTCGTAGATCTTCGTGTCCGTGACGCCGCGCGAGGTGGTCATCACCCGCACCCCGTCCTCGACCAGCTGGTAGACGTCGCGATCGCCCGAGACGACCATCACCTTGAGGCCCTCCTCGCGGGCCCGCCTGGTGAGCGAGGCGATCACGTCATCAGCCTCGTAGCCATCGACCTTGATGTTGGTGAAGCCGAAGGACTCGGCCAGCGGCATCAGGTGCGGCCACTGGTCGCGGAGCAGGTCCGGTCGGGGCTTCCGCTGCGACTTGTAGGGCTCGTAGGTGAGCTCGCGGCCCGACCAGCCGGCGTCCCAGCAGACCACCACCGCGGCCGGATCGTGGTCGATCAGCATCTTGGCGAACATCGACGCCAATCCGTAGATCGCGTTGGTGGGACGGCCGTCGTGGGTGGCAATCGACTCCGGCAGCGCAAAGAACGCCCGGTAGGCGAGCGAGTTGCCGTCGATCAGGAAGAGCTCGCCGGCTTTCTTCTTCCCCTTCGTCCCCTTCGCGGGGGCCTTCTTCTGCGTCGTGGTGGGCACATATCCATCATAGGAGCGGCCCCGGCCCCGCCTGGGCGGCCCCCCTATGATCAGCGCGCGATGGCTGCCTCCGCTCAGTACAGCGTCACGGTCAGGGTCGAGCTCGACGCGCGCCAGGAGCCGCTCGGCAAGCTGACGGCGCAGATCGCCGAGGCTGGAGGCGCGCTCCAGTCCGTCGACCTCATTCCAGGCGCCGGACCGGAGGGCAAGCGCGTCCGTGAGTTCACGATCGACGCGAACAGCCCCGAGCACTGGGAGCAGATCCTGCGCTCGATCGGCTCGACCCGCGGCGCGCGGGTGCTCGGCTTCACCGACCGAACCTTCGAGATGCACAAGAAGGGCAAGATCGAGCAGCACAACAAGTACCCGCTGAAGACGCGCGACGACCTTTCGATGGCCTACACCCCGGGCGTCGCCCGCGTCTGCGAGTACATCGCCGAGGACAAGACCAAGGCCTTCGACTTCACGATCAAGGCCAACACCGTGGCGGTGGTCTCCGACGGCTCGGCGGTGCTCGGGCCTCGGCGACATCGGCCCCGAGGCTGCCATGCCCGTGATGGAGGGCAAGGCGATGCTCTTCAAGGAGTTCGCGGAGGTCGACGCGTTCCCCATCTGCCTGGCCACCAACGACCCCGCCGAGATCATCGAGACGGTCAAGCTGCTCGCCCCCACCTTCGGCGGAATCAACCTCGAGGACATCTCCGCGCCGCGCTGCTTCGAGATCGAGGAGACGCTCAAGCAGGAGCTCGACATCCCGGTCTTCCACGACGACCAGCACGGCACGGCGGTGGTGGTCCTGGCCGCGCTGTTCAACTCCCTGAAGATCGTCGGCAAGCCGATCGAGAGCCTGCGCGTCCTGGTGCTCGGCACCGGCGCCGCCGGCGTGGCCTGCACGAAGATGATGCAGGAGTCCGGGATCACCCAGATCATCGGCTGCGACCGGCGGGGAGCGATCTCCACGGACCGGGCCGACTACGCCGACGACTCGATGTCCGGCATCAAGCGCTGGTTCGCCGAGAACACCAACTCCGAGAGGCTCCGGCGGCCCCAACGAGGTGATCGAGGGATGCGACGTGTTCATCGGCCTTTCGGGCCCGGGCCTGATCGAGCCTGACTCGCTGGGAAGATGGACGACGACGCGATCGTCTTCGCGATGGCCAACCCCACCCCCGAGGTGATGCCCGAGGACGCCGAGGAGTACGTCCGGATCATGGCCACCGGCCGCTCGCGACTACCCGAACCAGATCAACAACGTCCTCTGCTTCCCCGGCATCTTCCGCGGCGCCCTCGACGCCGGCGCACCCCGGATCACGGAGGAGATGAAGCTGGCGGCCGCCCGCGGCATCGCCGAGGTGGTCACGGACGACGATCTGGCCGAGGACTACATCATCCCGTCCGTCTTCAACCGCGATGTGGCGCCGTGCGTGGCACGAGCGGTGGTCGAGGAGGCGAAGGCCGCCGGCCTGGCTCGCTTCTCCGAGGAGACCGGGACCTACGAGATCGTCGACGGCGACGGAGCCTCGCCGGACGGCGGCTCCTGAGGCCTGGCCACCCCGCCCGGCCGCACGACGGTCCGGTAGCGAACCTCGGTGAAGGTGGCTCCGGCGAAATTCTGCTCGCGGGTCGCCCCGTCGAGCACCCAGCCGTTTGCCTCGTAGAAGCCGCGGGAGGTGCTCCACTCCGCGGTCCAGAGGGTGACCTCCCGGAAGCCGCGCTCGTCGAGCTCCGGCATCGCCGCCTCGATCAGGGCCCGGCCCAGCCCCCGTCGCCAGGAGGCGGGCTCGGTGTAGAGCCGGTCGAGCAGGGCCACCCGGGCCGGGTCGGAGTCCTCGTCGCGGCCGCGGCGGAAGACCGCCAGCGCGCGCCACCTCGCCACGCCGCTCCGCGACCAGGACGAGCACATTCGGATCGGAGATCGCCTCCTCCCACTCCTCGCTCGGCGAGCGGACACCGTCCAACCCGACCGGCGAGAGGTGGCGGGCCCATGCCGCCCGCCCCGACGAGAGGAAGATCGCCGCCAGCCGAGCGCCCTCACCCGGCTTTGCCTGTCTCACACCATCGGCCATGGCGGGAACCTAGCGCCCGTCCATGGTTAGCATCCCGCGCCGATGCGCGTTCTCGTCACGGGAGCCACTGGCTTGATCGGCTCGGCCCTCTGCGACGCCCTGCTCGCCAGGGGCGACGAGGTCGTGGGGCTGACCCGCGATCCTGATCGCGCGAGGCCGAAGAACCCAACCGTGCGCTGGCACGCCTGGCGGGCGACCACCGAGCGGCCGCCCCGGAGGCGCTCGACCAGGTCGACGGGGTGGTCAACCTGATCGGCGAGCCGATCGACCAGCGCCTCACCGACCAGGCCAAGGTGCGCATCCGGGAGAGCCGGCTGGTCGGCACCCGCAACCTGATCGCCGGCATCGAGGCGTCGCCGGCCAAGCCGCGCGTCTTCATCGGCCAGTCCGCGATCGGCTATTACGGCGACCGCGGCGCCCAGGTGCTCGACGAGGAGTCCGAGCCCGGCGAGGGCTTCACAGCCGAGACCCCGGTCGACTGGGAGAACGCGGAGCGGGAGGCGGAGGGCGTCGTGCCGCGGGTGGTGATCTTCCGAACCGGTCTCGTCCTGACCCGTCACGGCGGCCTGCTCAAGCCGCTGCTCCTTCCCTTCAAACTCGGGGTCGGTGGCCCGATCGCCGGTGGTGAGCAGTTCATGTCGTGGATCCACATCGACGACGAGGTCGGCCTGATGCTCTGGGCCCTCGACGACGGGCAGGTCTCGGGCACGATCAACGCGACCGCGCCGAACCCGGTCACGAACCGCGAGTTCTCGAAGCGCTGCGGCCGGGCCATGCGCCGGCCCGCGGTGATGCCGGTGCCCAAGCTCGCCGTCAGCGCGCTGCGAGGCGGCGAGCTCGCCGACGCGGTCGCGGGCGGCGCCCGGGTGCTGCCGCGCCGGGCGCTCGACCTCGGCTATGGGTTCCGGCACCCGGAGCTCGACGAGGCCCTGCGCAGCGCGCTGCGCTAGGCGTAATCGGGCAAGATGTCCGCAGGTGAAGCTCGAGGGCATCCACCACATCACCGCGATCACCGGCGACGCGCAGAGGAACGTCGACTTCTACGCCGGGGTCCTCGGACTCAGGCTGGTGAAGAAGACGGTCAACCAGGACGACCCGAGCGTCTACCACCTCTTCTTCGCCGACGAGAAGGGTGACTCCCGGCTCCGACCTGACCTTCTTCGAGTACCCCGGGCGCGCCGCCCGGCCGCGCCGGCGACGGGATGGTGCACCGGCATCCGTCTGGCGGCTCGGCAGCGGGGAGGCCCTGGACTTCTGGGAGCAGAGGCTGGAGGAGAACGACACCGAGGCTGAGCGCGGCGGGGACGGCGTCCTGCGCTTCGCCGATCCCGAGGGCCTCGGCCACGCCCTCAAGGTCGTGGTCGACGACGCCGACGAGCCGCTGATCGCCGACCATCCGGAGGTCCCGGCCGAGCTCGCTCTCCAGGGCTTCGACGGCGCGATCGCGTACGCGAGCAACCCCGAGGCCAGCCGCCCGCTGCTCGAGGAGGCCTCGGCTTCCAGCCCTGAGGGCGAGGAGGGCCAGCGCGGCTGGGAGTGCCGCGGGGACAGCCGGGGCGGGCTCTGGGGCTAGTCCGAGCCGCCGGCCGAGCGCGGGCTGCAGGGCGCGGGCAGCGTCCATCACATCGCCTGGGCCTCGCAGATCGAGCGACCACGAGGCCTGGCGCGACCGCGTGATCGCGGCGGGCGCCCAGCCCACCCCGGTGATCGACCGCTTCTACTTCCGCTCGATCTACTTCCGCGAGCCCAGCGGCGTCCTCTTCGAGATCGCGACGCTCGGCCCCGGCTTCACCGTCGACGAGCCGCTCGAATCGCTCGGCGAGAAGCTCTCGCTGCCGCCGGACTACGAGCACCTGCGGGAGCAGGTCGAGCCGGTACTGCGCCCGATCACGAACCCGCGTGTCCCCGCCTGATCCCGGCCGGGACGAGCGGCCCGGGCAGGTGGTCCGGATGGACCACCTGGTGCGCGAGCCGGAGGGCGAGCCCGAGGGAGCGCTGATCCTGCTCCATGGCCGCGGTGTCGACGAGCGCGACCTCTACCCGATGCTCGACGAGCTCGACCCCGAACGGAAGCTCTTCGGCATCACCCCCGGGGCGCCGCTGACCAACGTGCCGCCGGGAGGTCGCCACTGGTACGTGGTGGAGCAGGTCGGCAAGCCCGACGAGGGCACCTTCGTCGACTCGCTCGAGAAGCTCTGCCGCTTCCTGGACGACGAGCTGCGCCATCGCCGCATCGGGTGGGAGAAGACCGTGATCGGCGGCTTCAGCCAGGGGGCGGCCGTGGCCTGCGCGACGGCGCTCGGCATGGGCCGTCCCCGTCCCGCGGGACTGCTGATGATGAGCGGCTTCTATCCGATGGTCCGCGGCTGGAAGCTCGACCCGCGCGCGAAGCGCGGACTGCCCGCCTACGTCTGTCACGGCGCCTATGACCCGGTCATCCCGGTCGGCTTCGGCCGCAAGGCCCGGGACCTGCTCGAGGAGGGCGGCCTCTACGTCACCTACCGCGAGCCCCGCGTCCAGCACACCGTCGACTTCGCGCTGATTCCCGAGATGGCCGCCTGGATCGGCTCGGTGATCTCCGGCCAGCCGGTCATCGAGGGGCCGCCCTCCGCCCGCTAGCGCTAGAGCCTCAGCACGTTGTTCATCCGGGCCTCGGCTTGCGAGCGCTGGGCGGTGTCGAGACCTTCGCACCGCGGAGAGAGGACACCGGTATGAACATGTCAGCGTGCAACAGCGCAGGACCTGCCCGAATTCCCGCGAGCTGCTCGACCAGGCGAGGTGATCGAGCAAAGCTGGACGGCCACCAGCACGGCCGGCGAGAGCCGCGGGCGTTCCGCCCGGACGGTCGCCAAGTGGGTCGCCCGCTACCGAGCCGGATAGCAGGCCCGATGAGCGTCACCGACTCCTCGGCGACCCGAGGCCGGGTGCCCTCGAGGACGCCGAAGCAAACAATCGAGGCGATCGGAGACCTTGAGGCGGCTGGCGAATGACCAGCCGCCGAGATCGCCGAGATTCTTGCGCATGGCGATCTCGGACGGTCTGCTCGTTGGCTTCGTGAGAGATGCGGCCTGGCAAGCGCTCGCGCCTCGAGCCTGCCCGGCCGACGTCGAAGTGCGACGAGCGCTCGCTGGGCCCGGCGAGCTGTCCGTACTGGCTCAAGAGGCATCGGGAGGCAGAGGCGCGAGCGCTTGCCGAGGCCTGATCCTCCGAAGCCAACGAGAAGACAGTTCGAGAGTCGCCAGGCCAAGAAGCTCGGCGACGGCGGCGACGTTGCCGCACGTCGTGCTCGACGGCCACCGCCTCCAGCGTTCGCTCGAGGTGCTGAGGCCCGACGAGCGCGGCGCCGAGGAGCGTTATCGGCTCCGGCTGAGCGGCGACTCGATGGCGACCGCTCGAGGCGGAGACTGCAGCGACTCGGGATGCCGCTATGGCCTCGGTTCGCCGACGCCCCGCCTGGCGAGGAGCTCGCGGGATCCGGGCAGGTCCTAGGCGTGCAGACCAGTGCACGTTCATCCGGAGCCTGACCTTGGGCCTGGACGTCATGAGACCCAGTTAACGACAGGGCTGAGCGGATGGGTGACCGTGGCTGAGGGGCAAGTCACGGTGTGCAGGGGCCGGGCAAGGGGGCGCCGAGGGCCTGCGTGCCCTGTAGCGCTGGATCATGCACTCCGTGGTGTCGCCGTCCGAGGTGATCGCGTAGCTGCCCAGCACCGTCCCGTCCCGGTGCGCCCCGAGGACGCCGTTGCGGACGCTGTCCCGGAACGAGGAAGCGTCGGTCCCGGCGCCGCGGACCGCCTGCAGGATCAGCTCCATCGCCTCGTAGCCGTACGCGGCGTACGGGCCCGGCGGGCGATGAAACCGCTGCGTGAACTGGCCGGCGAACTGCTTCCCCGGCAGGTTGGCGGGGTCGAGCTCCGCCGAGCTGAGCAGTGGCGGCGAGCCGTTCCGCGGATCGAGGGTCTGCGTCCCCGCGTCAAAATGCCGGACCAGTCGCACCCCGGGACCGAGTCGCCTGCACGCCGTGCTCCTCGGCCGCGCTCGAGAACTCCTGCGCCATCAGGTTCTGGAACGCGCTGCCGTCTGAGACCACCGCGACTTGCCGCAGCCCCAGCTCCGACGCCCAGATCGCCGCCGCGTCGGCGACCACCGCGTCCGAAGGCACCGTCCGCGCGAAGCTGGCCGAGCCGGAGGGCTGGTAGCGATCCGGCGAGTCCGGGTAGCCGGCCGCGGGCGAGGTCAGGTCGACCGCGCCGGCGCCCGGCGAGACCTGCGGAAGCCCGGCGTCGTTGGTGATCGGGACCGAGGCGCGCGTCGGCTCGGAGTCGAGCTCGCCGATGTAGCCGGCGGCCGAGGAGTCCTGGACTGCCGTCCTGGCATTCGCCCCGACGGTGACCGGATCCCAGGGCTTCCCCTTCGCGTCGTCGAGGTAGCGCGCCCTGACGTCGATCGACCCCGCTTTGCCGCCGGCCTGCTCAAGCGCGAGCCGGACGCCGTCGGCTGCGTCACCCCCCTCGGCCCCGCGAGGGCCCGTCAGCGGCAGGCTGACGTAGACGTTCACCGGCCCGTCGATCGTCGCGCTGCCGCCGACCCCGCAGCCGGCCAGGATCAATCCGAGCAGGGGCGCCGCCAGCGCCGCTCGCAACTGCACTAGCCGAAGAAGACCTCGGCCTCGCGGTAGAGCGACTCGGGGACCGTCTTCAGCTCCGCCGTGGCCTCGGAGAGATCGACGAGCTCGATGTTCGTGCTGCGGAGCGCGGTCATCTTCCCCCATTCCCCGTTGTGGGCCGCGTCGATCGCATGCAGCCCGAAGCGCGTGGCGAGCACCCGGTCGAATGCGGTCGGTGTACCGCCGCGCTGCACGTGCCCGAGGACCGTCGCCCGCGCCTCGTGCCCGGTGCGCTGCTCGATCTCGCCCTCGAGCCAGTTGGCGATGCCGCCGAGGCGGACGTGGCCGAAGGAGTCGAGCGGCGCGCCCTCGGCCGAAGGCATCCCGCCCTTCGGCACGGCTCCCTCGGCGACGACCACGATCGGCGAGTACTGGCTCTCGAAGCGGCGGACGATGTAGTCGCAGACCCTGTCGAGGTCGAACTCGATCTCCGGGATCAGGATGACGTTCGCTCCTCCCGAGAGGCCGGCGTGGAAGGCGATCCAACCGGCATGGCGGCCCATCACCTCGCAGATCAGCGTCCGCTTGTGGCTCTCCGCCGTCGTGTGCAGGCGATCGATCGCGGCCATCGCGATGTTGACGGCCGTGTCGAAGCCGAAGGTGTAGTCGGTGGCGGAGAGGTCGTTGTCGATCGTCTTGGGCACGCCGACGACGTTCACCCCCCGCTCGTTCAGCTGAGAGGCGGCGCCGAGGGTGTCCTCGCCGCCGATCGCGATCAGGCCGTCGACGCCATCGGCCTTGAGGTTCTTGGCGATTGTCTCCGCGCCGCCGTCCTCCCTGAACGGGTTGGTCCGCGAGGAGCCCAGGATGGTGCCGCCGCGGGGGAGGATGCCGCGGACCTCCGGAACCCCGAGGGGCGAGCTCTGGCGCTCGAGCGGGCCCCGCCCAGCCGTTGCGATAGCCAAGGAAATCGTGGCCGTATTCGGCCACCCCCTTGCGCACGATCGCGCGGATCACGGCGTTCAACCCGGGGCAGTCACCTCCGCCGGTGAGCACGCCGATGCGCATGGGCGCAATCTAGGTGGCGAGCGGTGAGGAACGGAGATCTTGGCTCAGGACCGGTTTGACGTCGACGATCGGCGTGCCGTCGATCGCCTCCAGGTCGTGGACGCGCAGGCGCGTCTCCTCGACCTCGGCGACCTCGACGCGATGCAGGCCAATCGGATTGGGGCGGTGCGGCGAGCGGGTCGTGAATACGCCCTGCGGTGGCCGGGAGGTGTCCCCCCGCGGGTGGACGACCAGCACGCCTCGGTCCGCTCGGTCGAGCCAGGTGAGCAGCAGGAGCTGGTCACCTGCCTTGACGTTGCGGAGGGCGTCTCCCACGTCCGGTTCGAACTCGAGCCAGGCATCCGGTGCCCCCTCGTCGCCCTGCCGTGGCGCCTTGTCGAGGTCGGTCAGGGGCGAGGAGACCCGCCCGATCGCCTTGAGCTCATAGGAGGTGCGGTCCGACATCCCCGGCAGCCTACGTCGAGGAGCGCCGCACCCGGTACCGGGACCAGACGGCAAATCCGACCCGAAGCGCAAGCGGCGCGAAGGTTGCGATCAGGATGAGGGTGTCCATCAGTTGCTTCTCCTTTCAATGGATGGGCCCGTGCAAGGTACCTTTGAAATCAAAGGTAAGCTAAAAGCTATGGACGCAAGCGACGAACAACGGAGAGAGCGGCTCGGGGCAGAGATTTCGACGCTGATGGGCGGCCTGGTGCGGAACTTCCGCACCTTCTTCGTGTCCGCCGCCGCCAGGCTCGGGCTCGGCCCGGGGGAGGCCCAGGCCCTCTGGCTGCTCGGCGAGGGCGGGGACGCCTCGACCCGCGACCTCGCCCGTCGCCTGGGTGTGGACCCCGCCAACGCCTCCACCCTGCTGACCAAGCTCGAGGCCCGCGGCCTCGTCCGTCGCCGGCCCGCTCCTGATGACCGTCGCCGCAGGCTCGTCTCTCTGACGGCGGAAGGACGACGGACGAAGCAGAGGCTCGCCGGCTACATGGAAGGAGGCCGGGGCGGCTTCAGCGAGCTGAGCACAGCTGAATTGGCGTCCTTCCGCGACCTGCTGCGCCGGGTCAGCGGCGGGGAATGACCGGCTCTAGGGCCGGGTAAGCCAGTCGATCAGCGGCTGCGAGTAGCGGAGCACGGCGCCGGTGAAGACGCCGCCGAGGAAGAGCAGGGCGTCGACCGGCCCGGGGATGCCGAGCGCGTAGGCGATCACCATCACGCAGGCGCCGAGGACTGTGAAGAGCACCACCTGCACGGCCGGAACCCTATCTGGAGAGGGCGTCGCGGGTCTCGCGCAGGAACTCGCTTACGCCACGCACGGCCGCGTCGCGGCTCGGGGCGTCTGCGACTGCCCGCACCAGCCTCGTTCCGATGATCACCCCATCGGCCTCGGCACCGACGGTGGCCGCCTGCTCCGGCGTCGAGATTCCGAAGCCGACGGCGACCGGGACGCTCGCCTCGCCCTTCGCCGCCGAGATCAATTCGGAGAGCTCCGCCGGCAGCCGCTTGCGCTCGCCGGTGACGCCCACCGTCGAGACGAGGTAGACAAAGCCGCGGGCGCCCGCGCAGATCTCGACGCGGCGCTCGGGAGGAGTGGTCGGCGCCACCAGCGGGATCAGGTCGAGTCCCCGGGCGCCGAGCGCCTCGGCGACCTGCGCCTGCTCCTCCAGGGGCAGATCCGGGACGATCACGCCGGACGCCTTCGTGTCGGCGGCAAGCCTCGCGAACTCATCCACCCCGCGCGCCAGGACCATGTTCGCGTAGACCATCAGCGCGACCGGGATCCGGTCGCCGACCAGGGCGCAGGTCTCGAGCACTGACTCCAGGGTCGCCCCCGCGGCGAGCGCGGCGGTGTCGGCGGCGTGGATCGTGGGGCCGTCCGCCAGCGGGTCCGAGAAGGGCACGCCGAGCTCGACCAGGTCCGCGCCGGCGTCCGCGTAGGTCTCGGCCACCGCGGTTGCGGTCTCCTGATCCGGGAAGCCGCCCATCAGGTAGGGCATCAGCGCCGCGCGGCCCTCGGCGCGCGCGCCGGCGAAGGCGGCTTCGATCGAGGTCGTGGTTGCCTCAGCCATCGAGCTCGGCCAACTTCGCCGTCACCTCGTCCATGTCCTTGTCGCCTCGGCCGCTGAGCGTGAGCACGTCGTAGCCGTCGCCACCCCCGTGCTCGAGCAGCCAGGCGATCGCGTGGGCGGGCTCGAGCGCCGGGATGAGCCCCTCCAGCCTGGCCAGCTCGCGGAACGCGCGCAGGGCCTCCTCATCCGTCGCCGTCTCGTAGCTGGCACGGCCCGAGTCCCGCAGGTAGGCGTGCTCCGGGCCGACGCCGGGGTAGTCGAGCCCGGCCGAGACGGAATGCGCCTCCAGGATCTGCCCCTCGGCATCGGCGAGGACCGCGGAGAAGGCGCCGTGCAGGACGCCCTTGCCGCCGGCTACCAGCGAGGCCCCGTGGTGTCCGCTGTCGAGTCCCTCGCCTGCGGCCTCGACGCCGATCAGCTCGACCGGGTCGTCGAGAAAGGCATGGAAGCTGCCGATCGCGTTGGAGCCGCCGCCGACGCAGGCGATCACCCTGGCGGGCAGGCTGCCCTCCGCCTCGAGCGCCTGCGAGCGCGCCTCGTCTCCGATCACGCGCTGCAGGTCTCGGACGAGGGCCGGGTAGGGCGCCGGGCCGACCACCGAGCCGATCACGTAGTGGGTGTTCTCGACGGTGGCGACCCAGTCGCGGATCGCCGCGCTCACCGCCTCCTTCAGGGTGCGGGCGCCGGCCTCGACCGGGGTCACCTCGGCGCCCAGCAGCTTCATGCGCTCGACGTTCGGCGCCTGGCGCCGGATGTCCTCGCTGCCCATGTAGACCGCGCACTCGAGGCCGAACAGCGCGCACGCGGTCGCAGTCGCGACGCCGTGCTGGCCCGCTCCGGTCTCCGCGATCACGCGGGTTTTCCCCATCCGCCTCGCCAGCAGCGCCTGGCCGACAGCGTTGTTGATCTTGTGGGCGCCGGTGTGGGCGAGGTCCTCGCGCTTCAGATAGACGCGGCGGCCAACGCGCTCCGAGAGCCGCTCCGCCAGGTAGAGCGGGGTCGGGCGGCCGACGAAGTCGCGAAGGAGGGCGGCGAGCACCGACTGAAAGCTCTGATCCTCCCGAGCCTCCGCCCAGGCGGCACTGAGCTCGTCGAGTGCGGCGATCAGGGTCTCGGGGACGAACCGGCCCCCGTAGGGACCGAAGCGCTCCTCGACTGTCGCGCTCATCGCGATGCCGCCCTGGAGGCCACCGCCACGCCCGCGGTCTCGAGGAAGGCCTCGACCTTGGCGTGGTCCTTCCGCCCTGGCTCGGCCTCAACGCCACTGACGACGTCGACCGCGAACGGCTTGACGAGGTCGACCGCACCGGCGACGTTCTCCGCCGTCAGGCCGCCCGCCAGGATCATCGGCACCTTCGAGCGCCGCTTGGCGACCAGGTCCCAGTCGAAGCTCTGGCCGGTGCCGCCGTGGAGGCCGTGCCAGTAGGCGTCGAAGAGGTGGAAGTCGGTCCGGAAGGCCTCTGCTGCCCTGACGTCGGCGGCGCTCTTGATCCGCATCGCCTTGATCACCTTGGCACCGGTCCGGCGGCCCGCCTCGACGCAGAACGAGGGTCCCTCCTCGCCGTGGAGCTGCAGCATGGTCAGGCTCTCGCGCTCGGCGGCGTCGATAACCTCATCGAGCGTCGAGTTGACGAAGACGCCGGCGACCTCGCAGCGGCGCTTCAACGCAGCGCCAACCTCCTCCGCGACCTCGGGCTGGACGAAGCGCGGGCTGTCGCGATGGTGGATCAGACCGATCGCCCAGGCGCCATGGGCCGCCGCGTGCTCCGCGTCGGCGAGGCTCGTCATGCCGCAGACCTTGACCTTCGTCATGCGCCAAGGGTAAGGGGCGTAGGCTGCCCGGAATGACAGCGCTCGAGCGCAGTGGGCGGCTCGCATTCCACGGGGCGCTGCGACGGCTGCGTGGCGGGCGACTGGAGCTGGTCGAGCCGGGCGGGGACACGCACCGCTTCGGCGACCCGGACGCGGACCTCGCCGCCCGCCTCGAGGTCCACTCACCGAGCTTCTACCGCGCCGTGCTCGGCGGCAGCGTCGGGCTCGGCGAGGCCTACCGCGACGGCGTCTGGGATTGCGACGACCCGGTCGCGCTGATCCGGATCGCCGCCCGCAACATGGGGACCCTCGACCGCTGGCACCGCCGCCTCCACCTCATGATCTCGCCGCTCGAGCGAACGCTCTGGCGCGTTCCCCGCAACAGCCGCGGGGCCGCCCGCCGTCACATCTCGGCGCACTACGACCTCGGCAATGACCTCTTCGCCCTCTACCTCGACGAGTCGATGATGTACTCGTCGGCCATCTTTCCCAACCCGGAGGCAACCCTTGCCGAGGCCCAGGAGCACCGCCTCGAGCGGATCTGCCGGGCCCTGGAGCTCAACCCCGACGACCACCTGCTCGAGATCGGCAGCGGCTGGGGCGCGATGGCGGTGCACGCCGCCAGCCGCTGCGGCTGCCGGGTCACCACCACGACCATCTCCGCCGAGCAGCGCGAGGGCGCGCTGCGCCGCATTCGCGACGCCGGGGTCGAGGACCGGGTCACAGTGCTGCTCGAGGATTATCGGGACCTGCGCGGCCGATATTCCAAGCTCGTCTCGCTCGAGATGATCGAGGCGGTCGGCTGGCAGTACTTCGAGAGCTTCTTCCGGCGCTGCTCGGAGCTGCTCGATCCGGACGGCCTCTTCTTCCTGCAGGCGATCGTGATCGACGACCGCCTCTACGAGCCCGAGAAGGCGACGCGCAGCTTCGCCAACGCCCTGATCTTCCCGGGCGGGTGCCTGCCGTCGACGGAAGTGATCCAGCGCTGCATCTCCCGCCAAACCGACATGAGCACGGTCTGGATGGAGGAGATCGGCGCCCACTATGCCCGCACCCTCGAGCTCTGGCGCGAGCGGTTCGTCGCCAACTCGGATCTCGCCGCCGAGCTGGGCTACGACGAGCCGTTCCGGCGGCTCTGGACGCTCTGGCTGGCGATGAGCGAAGCCGGCTTCCGAGAGCGGCGGCTGCGCGACGTGCAGATGCTCTTCGCCAAGCCGGGCCGAGCGAATAGCCTGGTGGACGAGTGGCAGAAGGAGACGGCAAGACAGTCCTGGTAACCGGCGGCTCCGGCTACCTCGCCGGCTGGTGCATCGTCGGCCTGCTCGAGCGCGGCTACCGCGTCAGGACCACGGTCCGCAATCCCGCGCGCGAGCACGAGGTTCATGCCGCCGTCGCCTCGCAAGTCGGGCGAGACGCCCACTTCACCGTCCATCAGGCGGACCTGCTCAGCGACGAGCACTGGCCGCACCTGATCGAGGGCTGCGACTACGTCCTACACGTCGCCTCGCCGCTGCCCGCGAGCCAGCCGAAGGACGCGGACGAGCTGATCGTCCCGGCACGGGAGGGCACGCGGCGCGTCCTCGCGGCGGCGCTCGACACGGGCGTGAAGCGGGTCGTGCTGACCTCCTCGGTCGCGGCGATCAGGGGCGGCAACGAGGGTGCGGATCTCACGCTCGACGAGGCGGTCTGGACCGATCTCGACGCACCCAACCTCACCCCCTACGTGCGGTCGAAGACCATCGCCGAACGGACCGCCTGGGAGCTCGCCGAGCAGCGCGGGATGCGCGATCGGGTCGCGACTGTCAACCCGGGCGTGATCATCGGGCCCCTACTGAGCGACGACCGCTCGACCTCGCTGCAGGTGATCGAGCGCCTGCTGAACGGCATGCCGGCGATGCCCCGGCTCTGCTTCAGCTTCATCGACGTGCGAGACGTCGCGGACATGCAGATCCGCGCGATGAGGGCTGACGCCGCCGGGGGCGAGCGCTTCCTCGCGGTGACCGAGGTCCTCTGGCTGGCCGAGGTGGCGGAGATCCTGCGGAAGCGCCTCGGGCCCGCTGCGGCCAAGGTGCCGAGCCGGATCGCTCCGGATCTGCTGGTCCGCGCGATGTCCCTGTTCGACGGAGGCATCCGCTCGTTCAGGAGCTCGCTCGGCAAGCGCACCGAGTACAGCTCGGCCAAGGCCCGGGAGCGGCTCGGCTGGTCGCCGCGGCCGATCGAGGATACGATCGCTGAGACGGCGGAGAGCCTGATCGAGCACGGCGTCGTCAAGGCGCCGGCCGCCTGAAGCAAACGGGTTGCGCCTTGCGGCGCACCCTCGCATCTAAGGCAGGTTGCTGGAGCCGGAGTCCTGCACGTGGGAGGGCCGGTCGCCGAGCTTGACGGTGACGTCCCGCTGGTGGCCGTCGCTCCAGACGGTCAGGGTGATCTCGTCGCCGGGCTTGTGATCGTTGACGGCGGAGATCACGTCGTCCATGCCGGTGACGGTCTTACCGTCGACCTTGGTGATGATGTCGCCGCCGACTGGGAAGGTCTGCCCGGCGATCGTCGCCTGGCCTGTGGCGCCCTTGATGCCGGCGTCGCCCGCCGGTCCGCCACTCAGCACCCGCTCGATCAGGACGCCCTGTGTGACGGGCAGGTTGAGCGCATGGGCGACCTCGGGGGTGATGTCGCCGCCCGAGATACCCAGGTAGGCCTGGTGCACCTCCCCACCGTTCTCTAGCTGGGAGACCACATCCGCGGCCGTCTTGATCGGGACGGCGAAGCCGACGCCCTCGTTCCCGCCACTCTGGCTCTCGATCTGGGAGTTGATCCCGATCACCTGGCCGGCACCGTCGATCAGCGGCCCGCCCGAATTGCCCGGGTTGATCGCGGCATCGGTCTGGATCACGTCGCTGATCGAGAAGCCGTTCGGCGCCTGGATCTGGCGCTGCAGCGCCGAGACGATGCCGCTCGTCACCGTGCGGTCAAGGGCGAACGGGTTGCCGATCGCGACGACCGGGTCGCCGACCTGCACCCTCGAGGAGTCCCCGAGGGGCAGCGGGTCGGCCCCCTCGGTGTTGTCCACCTTGAGCAGGGCGACGTCGCTGGAGGGATCGGTCCCGACGACCTGGGCGTTCTGCTCCGCGCCGTCGCCGAGCTGAACCGTCACGGTCTTCGCCCCCTCGACGACGTGGGCGTTGGTGAGGATGTGGCCGTCGTTGTCGATCAGGAAGCCGGATCCGGTCGCCTCACTCTGCTGCTGCTGCGGGAAGCCGAACACGGACTGCGTCTTCTGCACGATCTGGGAGCGGATGAAGGCGACGCCCTGGGCGTCGCGCTGGTAGATGTCGTGGACGGTGAGGCCCTTGCTCGAGTCGCTCGCCGGCCGGGCGAGGGCTGCCGGGGCGACCACGGCGGAGGAGGACGAGCCGCCATCGCCGGTGTCGACGACCCCGGCCTGAATCAGGATCAGGCCGGCGATCAGCACCACGAGGCCGCCGGCGACGGCCGACCCGAAGCTGGTCGAGAGGAATCTCCTCAGCGCATTCACGCGGAGCAGTGTCGGCCCCGCCGCTTAACCCTCTCTAAGCCCTCTCTTCGCGTTTCCTTAGAGGAAGTGCTCGCGCGTCGATTCCTCGTCGGCGGTGAGCTCACGCACCTTCTCGGCCGGATCGTCCGCCCGCAGGAGAGATTCCCCGATCAGCACCGCGTCAACCCCGACGCGCTCCAGCGCTTCCAGCGTGCTGCGTTCCGCGATCCCGCTCTCCGAGACGGCGGTCTTGCCGGCGGGGACGTCGGTGATCAGCTCGAAGGTCGTCCCGACATCGACCGTAAAGTCGTCCAGGTCCCGATTGTTGATGCCTATGACCTCGGCGTCCACCGTGAGCGCGATCTCCAGCTCCTCCTCCCGGTGGACTTCGACGATGCAGTCGAGGTCGAGCCCGCGCGCCTCGTCGTAGAGGCGGGTGAGACTCTCGGCGTGGAGCGCGGCAACGATCAGCAGGACGGCATCCGCACCGGCGACCGCGGCCTCGTAGAGCTGGTAGCGGTCGACGATGAAGTCCTTCTGCAATACCGGCAGAGCGCAGGCGGCGCGGGCCTCGCGGAGATCCTCGAGTGAGCCGCCGAAGTGCGGGCCCTCGGTGAGCACCGAGAGGGCCGCCGCTCCACCCTCCTCGTAGGCACGAGCGATCTCCACCGGCGTGGCCCCGGCACGGATCTCCCCCGCGCTCGGCGAGCGGCGCTTGAACTCCGCGATCACCGACAGGCCGGGCCTGACGAGCGCCTCGCCGAACGGCCGCTGCTCGGGGCGCTCGCCGAGCCGTCGCTCGAGCTCCCCCAGCGGGACCTCGGCGCTGCGGCGCTCCGCGCCCGCCCGCGCCGCCTCGACCAGCTCTTCGATCAGCGCCATCTCGTCCGGTGGACCTTAGCTCGCGCCGGACAGCTCGCGGGAACAGGCGACGAGGCGGCCGAGCACGTCATAGGCGGCGCCCGAGTCGACCGCCTCGGCGGCCTTGGCCACTCCCTCCTGGAGGTCCACCGCCGCATCCGCAACGAAGATCGCGGCACCGGCGTTGAGCAGAGAGACGTCCCGCGCCGGCCCCGCCTCCCCCTCCAACACCCGCCGCACGACTGCAGCGTTCTCGGCCGGCTCGCCGCCGGGAATCGCGTCCAGCGGCGCCTCGCCGAGCCCGAGCTCCGCCACCTCCACGAACCACTCCTCGGTACCGCCATCGACGACCTCGATCACCCTCGTCCGCGAGGCAAGGCTGAGCTCGTCGATCCCGTCGTCGGCGGAAACCACCAGGGCATGCAACGTCCCGAGCTGCACCAAGGCGTCGGCGATGATCTCCTGGTAGCTGCGGTCGGAGACGCCGAGGAGGTGAGCGCTCGCGCCGGCCGGGTTGGTCAGGGGGCCCAGGAAGTTGAAGATCGTCCGCACCGCGAGCTCCTTTCGAACCGGGACCACGTGGGCCATCGCCTTGTGGTGCTTTGGCGCGAACATGAAGCCGAAGCCGATCTCGTCGATGCAGGTCGCGACCTCGGCCGGCGCCAGCTCGATGTCCACGCCGAGCGCCTCGAGCACGTCGGCGGACCCGGAGCGGCTGGTCGCGGAGCGGTTGCCGTGCTTGGCGACCCGGCAGCCGGCGCCGGCGGCGATCAGCGCGGCGGTGGTCGAGATGTTGAAGGTGGTCGGGCCGCCGCCGGTGCCGGCGGTGTCGAGCAGGCCGGGCTGGTCGATCTCGACATGCGCGGCGAGCTGTCGCATCGTCCGGGCCAGGCCAACCAGCTCGGAGACGGTCTCGCCCTTGGCGCGCAGTGCGATCAGAAAGGCGGCGGTCTGCACCTCGCTCGCCCTCCCCTCCATGATCTCCGTGAGCGCAGCCGACGTGTGGTCCGCGGTGAGGTGGGTGCCGCCGCAGATCTCGTCGATCGCGCGGGTGAGTATGTCGTTGGCCATCAGGAAGCGAGGAAGTTAGCCAGCAGCCTCTTGCCCTGCGGGGTGAGGACCGACTCGGGATGGAACTGGACGCCCTCGGCGGGCAGCTCGCGGTGGCGGACCCCCATCACCACCGAGCCGTAGGAGGAGGTGCGCTCGAGCTCGTCGGGCAGGTCGGGGTCCGCGACCAGCGAGTGGTAGCGGCCGGCGACCAGCGGGTTCGAGAGCCCCTCGTAGACCGTCTTGCCATCGTGCTCGACCTCGGCGTCCTTGCCGTGGATCGGGTCGCCCCGGACCACCTTGCCGCCGAAGGCCACGACCATCGATTGGTGCCCGAGGCAGACGCCGAGTACCGGGGTGCCGGCCTCGGCGAAGGCGCGGACCGCGTCGACCGAGATGCCGGCTTCCTTCGGCGTGCATGGCCCCGGTGAGACGACCAGCCGGTCCGGCTTCAGGCGGAGCAGCTCTGCGACGGTCGCCTTGTCGTTCCGGACCACGCCGACCTCTGCCCCAAGCTCGCCCAGGTGCTGGACGAGGTTGTACGTGAACGAGTCGTAGTTGTCGATGACCAGAACGGACGTCATGGCCACTCCGGCTGCTCGGCGGCGAGCTCGATCGCCCGGAAGATCGCCTTCGCCTTGTTGACCGACTCGTTGTACTCGTAGGCGGGTTTGGCGTCAGCGACCGTGCCCCCGCCCGCCTGCGTGTGGACCAGCCCGTCCTTGACCACGACGGAGCGGATGTAGATCGCGGTGTCGAGGTCGCCCGTGTAGGAGAGGTAGCCGACGGCGCCGCCGTAGGGCCCGCGCTTGTGCGGCTCGAGCTCGTCGATGATCTGCATGGCGCGAACCTTGGGCGCGCCGGAGAGGGTCCCCGCCGGCAGGATCGAGCGCAGGGCCTCCATCGCGCTCACGTCCTCGCGCAGCCGCCCCGAGACCTGGCTGACGATGTGGAGGACGTGCGAGTAGGTCTCGACGACCATCAACTCGTCCACCGTCACCGAGCCGTACTCGCAGACGCGGCCGAGGTCGTTGCGGCCGAGGTCGACGAGCATCACGTGCTCGGCGCGCTCCTTCGGGTCCTGCAGCAGGCGCTCCGCCTGGCGGCGGTCCTCCTCCTCGTCCGCGCCGCGCGGATAGGTGCCCGCGATCGGCCTGGTCTCGACCCGGTCGCCGGTGACCTTGACCAGCGGCTCGGGAGACGCGCCGGCGATCTCGAAGTCACCGAAGTCGAGGAAGTACATGTAGGGGGACGGGTTGACGGTGCGCAGGCCCCGGTAGATCGAGAACGCCTCCACGGGCGAGGTCGCGGTGAACCGCTGGGACGGCACCACCTGGAAGGCGTCCCCCGCGTGCACGTACTCGACAATGCGGGCCACGTTCGCCTCGAACTCATTTCGAGTCATGTTTGACTCGAAATGAACATCACCCGGCATGTCCTCAGCTTCGCTTCCGGGCATGCCGGGTTCGGGCGCCAGTGGCGTGGCAACCCTGGGCGGTGAATCCCGCAGGCGCTCGCGCACCTCGCCGATCGTCTCCACGGCCCGGCCGTAGGCTTCCTCGATGCCACCGTCCTCGACGAACGCGTTGGCGATCAGGGTCATCTCGTGGCGCTGGTGGTCGAACGCAACAAGGACGTCGGTGATCATCAGCGCCATGTCGGGCAGCCCGATGGGGTCAGGGTTGGGCTCTTCCAGCGGCTCGACCGTACGCACCAGGTCGTAGCCGAAGAAGCCGACCGCGCCGCCGGCGAACGGCGGCAGCGCGTCGGGCTCCGCGATCTCGTAGCGGCCCAGGTACTCGGCCGTTGCGGCGTAGGGGTCGGGGGCGTCGGTCACCCGGTCCGGGGCGGCGCCGGCACCGGACTCCCCCGCCGACTCGCCCCTCCACTCCGAGAGGGCGCCGTCAGCCCAGCGCAGCATCGCTCGCGGGCGGAAACCGAGGAATGACCATCGCCCGAGCCGGCCCTGCTCGGCGGACTCCAGCAGGAAGGCCGGCCCGTCACCGCGCAGCTTGAGGAAGGCGCTGACCGGCGTCTCGCAGTCCTCGACGAACCGGTAGCGGACCGGGACCACGTTGGCGGTCGCGGCCAGCTCGCGAGCTCGGTCAAGATCCGGCTCCAGCCCCGGGAGGCTGGCCGTATCCACGGCGTTCATCGCGACCGCCGGCGGCCGTTGAGAATCTGGAGGACCTCGGCCATCGAGACCCCCCGCGAGAGCAGTAGGACCGCGAGGTGGTAGACGACGTCCGCGCCCTCTTCGGCGACGCGCTCCTCGGACTCGGAGTTGACCGCCTTGACGACCTCGGCCGCCTCCTCGCGCACCTTGTCTCCGGCGAGCTTCGGGCTCTCGAGCAGCTCGACCGTGTAGCTGCCGGCGGGCCGCTGGCGCTGGCGGGCGAGCAGGGCCCGCTCCAGCGCGGCTAGCGCCTCGTACGGCAGCGGCTTCGGCTCGCCCGGCAGCGCCGGCGCGTCGACGCCGGGCTCCGCCGCGCCCTCCAGGTCGCGGTAGAAGCAGGAGCGCTCGCCGGTGTGACAGGCCGGCCCGGCCGGGTCTACCAGGGCAACGAGCGCATCGCCGTCGCAGTCGTAGCGGATCTGGCGAACCCGCTGGATGTTCCCTGAGGTAGCACCCTTGTGCCAGATCTCCCGGCGGCTGCGGCTGTAGAGGTGGATCTCCCTGGTCTCCAGGGTGAGCAGCAGCGACTCCTCGTTCATATAGGCGACGGTCAGGACCTCGCCCGAGCGGGCGTCCTGCATCACGCACGGGACGAGTCCGCGCTCGTCGAAGCGCACCTTCGCCGCATCCCTCGCGGTCTGAACCACCATGCGGGCGATTGTACGAATCGCCCGCTATCGCGCCTGAAGGGGCGGGTTCAGTCCCCCTCGACGGGGCCGTGCTCCTGCTCGGCCTCCCGGGTCTCCTCTTGGAGCTCGACCTCGGCGGCGATCTCCGGGTCGAGATCGGCGTCGAAGTCGTCCTGCGCCTCCAGCCCGACCGCCAGCCCCTCCTCCTGAACCGGCATTGGCCTCGGCTCCCCCTCGGGATGCCGCTCGTCCTCGTCGGTCCACTCTTCGCGATTGCGTTCCTCGTTCATCTCGCTCCTCTCATCGTCGGGGCGGCCAAATCATCTTGGGCGCCGCCGGCCATCCGGTGAACGGGATGTGAAGCGCTACTCGATCCCGAGTCGGTCCAGCAGCCCCTCGTCCATGCGCCAGCGCTTCCGCACCCTGACCTGGAGGTCGAGGAAGACGCGGCCGCCGAGCTCGCGCTCCAGCTCGGTCCGGGCGGCGGTGCCGACCTCCTTGATCTTGCGGCCGCCGGCGCCGATCAGGATTCCCTTCTGGGACTCCGTCTCTGCCCAGACATGCGCGTGGACCTCGACCACGCCGTCCTCGCGGTCAGCGACCTCGTCGACCTGGACCTCGACCGCATGTGGAAGCTCGTCGCGGGTGCGGCGCAGGACCTGCTCGCGGATCAGCTCGGCGAGCAACACCTCGCTGGGCAGGTCCGAGCGCTGCTCCGGCGGGAACAGGAACGGGCTCTCCGGGACCAGCTCGACCAGCTTGTCGATCAGCGGCTCGAGCCCGGTCCCCTTGCGCGCGCTGACGGGGAAGATCTCGTCGATCCCGTCGAGCTCCGCGGTCGCCGCCAGCATGGCCGCCATTTCGGCGTTGTTGAGCCGGTCCGCCTTGTTCACGGCGGAGACGACCGGCGTGTCGATGCTCGATTGCAACAGCGTCCGGGAGATGAAGCGGTCCCCCGGGCCGATTCCCTGCTCGGCGTTGACGACGAAGAGGACAGCGTCCGAGTCGGCGATCTCGCGCTCGACCCGGCGTTGCATGCGCTCGGTGAGCGCGTCGCGCGGCCGCTGGACGCCGGGCAGGTCCGTCATCACCAGCTGCCAGTCCGCCGCCAGGTCGGTGGCGACGCCCCGGATCGCGCGGCGCGTGGTCTGGGGACGCTCCGAGACGATCGCGACGCGCGCGCCGACGATCGCGTTGACCAGCGTCGACTTGCCGACGTTGGGCCGGCCCGCGACGCCGACGAAGCCGGCCTTGCTCACAGCGAGGCCATGATCTTGGCCTGCAGCTCGAGCATCTCGCCGCGGTCGGTCTCGTGGTCGTAGCCGCAGAGGTGGAGCGCCCCGTGGACCGCCGCCTCGGTCACGTCGGTCGCCTTGGCCGGGCAGATGAAGACATCGCCGAGCTCGCGGGGGCCCTGGTCCTGCTGGGGCTCGTCGATCGGAAAGGCGAGCACGTCGGTTGCCTCGTCCACGCCACGTGCGGCGTAGTTGAGCGTTCGCATCCGGCCCTCCCCGACGATCTCGACCCCGATGTGGCCGTCGCTCACCCCGGCGGCGTGCAGCGCGGCCCCCACGGCACGCCTCAGATCGCCGGGAACGTCGGAGAGGTCGATCTCAGCCGCTCCCGTCATCGCGCGACCGGGTGCGGCTCTCGGCCTCGCCGTAGGCGGCGACGATCCGCTGGACCAGCTTGTGGCGGACCACGTCCTCGCCGCCGAAGCGGATGAAGCTGATGTCCTGGACCTGATCGAGGATGTCTCCGACCTCCACCAGGCCGGACCGGGAACCGTGCTCAAGGTCGATCTGGGTGATGTCGCCCGTGACGACCACCTTCGACCCGAAGCCGAGCCGGGTGAGGAACATCTTCATCTGCTCCGGGCTGGTGTTCTGCGCCTCGTCGAGGATCACGAAGGAGTCGTTCAGGGTGCGCCCCCTCATGAACGCGAGCGGCGCGACCTCGATCGTGCCGCGCTCGAAGTAGGAGTTGACCTTCTCGGGGTCGAGCATGTCGTAGAGCGCGTCGAACAGCGGGCGCAGGTAGGGATCGACCTTGGCCTGGATGTCACCGGGTAGGAAGCCGAGACGCTCGCCCGCCTCGACCGCCGGGCGGGTGAGGATCACGCGGCTGACGTCGCCGCGGGAGAGCGCGGCTGCCGCCATCGCGACCGCAAGGAAGGTCTTGCCGGTGCCGGCGGGCCCGATCCCGAAGGTGATGGTGTGCCGGCGGATCGAATCGACGTACTGCTTCTGGTTGACGGTCTTGGGCGCCACGCGCGTGTTGCGGTGCTGCCAGACGACGTCCTCGAGGATCTCGGCAGGGCTCTCGTGCTTGTCAAGGGCGCCGGTGACGGCCTCGATCGTCCCGGGAGCGATCTCGTGACCCTGTCCAATCAGGTCGACGAGCTCACCGACGACGGTCTCCGCGGTCCGCACCTCGGTGGCGTCGCCGTCCAGGGTGAGCACGTTGCCACGCAGGTAGAGGTCGACGTCGAGGTGGCCCTCGAGCGCCCGCAGCACCGCGTCCTCTGAGCCGGCCAGCTCGGCGGCCACCGTGTTGTCGATCGTCAGCTGCCTGCGAGCCACTAGGCGGAGAGCTTCTCCTTCACGGCGGCGCTGACGCGCTTGCCGTCGGCCCGGCCGCCGACCTGCGGCATCAGGACCTTCATCACGTCCCCCATGTCCTTGGGCTCGCTGGCGCCGGACTCCTCCACCGCGCTGGTCACCAGCTGCTCGAGCTCCTCGTCGGAAAGCTGCTCGGGCAGATAGTCCTCGATCAGCTTGGCCTCGGCCTGCTCGGTCTCGGCCTGCTCTCCGCGCCCGCCTTCCCTGAGGGCCTCCGCGGCGTCGAGCCGGCGCTTGCGCTCGCGCTGCAGCGCGCCGACCTCGTCGCCCCTGCCCTCCTTCTCCTCGGCCTGCAGGGCGTTGACCAGCATGCGCAGCTGGCCGACGCGCTCGCGCTCGCCGGCCTTCATCGCCGTCTTCACGTCCTCCTGGACCTGCTCGAGGATGCTCATCGTCTAAAGCGTAGTCGGCGGGGTGGCCGCCCCGTTCCCCTCGAGGCCGGCCGCCCGCAGGACGATCGCGAGCGACGCCTGCGGCCCGGGCCAGGCCTCACGCACGAGCTCGCCGCTCCCGCCGCGCACGACCAGGCGCAGCGCCAGGCCGAGCACGACGGCGTCGTCGAGCTGACCGATGCCGGGCAGGAAATCGGGGACGAGGTCGATCGGCAAGGCGAGGTAGCCGAGGACGAGGAAGAGCACCGCACGACGCGGCCTCGAGATGCGAGCGTCACGGGCGAGGCGACCCACCAGAACCGCGCAGTCCGGGATGAAGCCGGCCAGCGCCCGGGCGTCCTCACGGCGCCCGGCCGCAATCAGGGCGGCCACGCCGACCAGCCAGAGGCCGACGAAGAGCATCAGCAGGCCCCAGGGCCAGAACGGGACGCTCTCGGGGGCAAGAGCCGCTGTCACGGCAGCCCGACCAGCTCGATCTCGCCGAGCGGCATCTGCAGGAAGCGCGTCCCGAGCTCGCGGAAGGAATCGGGGTCGCCGGTGCAGAGAAAGCGATACGTCCCCTCCTCCCTGCCGGGCTTCCCCAGCCCCGCCTCCGCCAGGACCCTCTGCGCCGTCGCCGCGATCGCGTGGCCCGCGGTGACCAGCCGGACGTCCCGGCCAAGCACCCTCTGCAGCATCGGCGCAACCAGCGGGTAGTGGGTGCAGCCCAGGATCACGGTGTCGACCTCCGCGCGCTTCAGGGGAGCGCAGTAGGAGCGCACCATCTCGACCACGCTCTCGTCGAATGGGAAGCCTCGCTGGATCACCGCCGCCAGGTCCGGCGCCTCTACCTCGGTGACGGTCAGGGCGCGGTGCTCGTCGGCCAGGGCGCGAAGATAGGCGCCGCTGCGCACGGTCGCCGGGGTCGCAAGCACACCCACCTGCCCGTTGCCGGTGAGCGCCGCCGCGATCTCGGCCTCCGGCGTTATCACCGCGACCACGTCGACGCCGTACTCCGCCGCGACCTGACGAGCCACCTCCTGTCCCGCGGAGGCGGCCGAGTTACAGGCGATCACCAGCAGCTTCGCCCCGCGCTCGAGCAGGTAGCGCGTCACCTGCTCGACGTGCTCGCGGAGCTCCTCCGAGGTGCGGGCCCCGTAAGGGAAGCGCGCGTCGTCGCCCAGGTAGAGGTAGTCCTCCTCGGGTAGGGAGACGAGGCACTCGTGCAGCACGGTAAGCCCGCCGACGCCTGAGTCGAAGACCGCGATCGGCAGCTCCGCCCTGGGGTCGGCGCCGTTCATTCGCGGGATGATTGCGGGCCGGCGTCTAGCGGGTCTCGCAGCGTGGACGATCCGGATCGAACGCGCAGGCACCGGCCGCGATCCGCTGCTGCTGCCAGCGATGGATCTCGACACACCCAATATTGGTGATGGAAGGCCGCGAGCCTCCCGGCAACCAACAACCGGCGACGGTCAGGACGAACGTCCAACTACGTGCCGTGACGCCGCAGCAACAGCCCAGCCCAGCCGTGGTCCAGCCGCCGCGCGCCCTCGACGAGGCCGACCTCGGCGAAGGCGGCGGCGACCTCGTCGATCTCCGCCTCCAGCAGCCCCGAGCAAACCAGCCTCTTGGGATCGCTGTCGGCTGCGCTCATGTGCGCAGCGCAGTCCCTGAGCAGGTTCCCGGTCAGGTTGGCGACCACGGTCGGGGCCGCCGGTGGTGCGCTCTCCCGGACGTCGACCCGCTCGATCTCCATCTCCACCCCGTTCGCCGCCGCGTTCGCCCGCGCGGTCTCGAGCGACGGGAGCTCCCGGTCGCAGCCGGTCACCGGGGACCAGCCCAGCTTGCCCGCCGCGATGCCGAGGACCCCGGATCCCGTGCCCCAGTCGGCGATCGGCCCCGAGGCCTCTCCCGCCTCCTCGAGCTCGACCAGCAGCTCGAGGCAGAGCCGGGTCGTCGGATGGCCGCCGGTGCCGAAGGCGCGGCCCGGATCGACGACCACGTCGATCATCCCGTTCTTAGGGTCCCACCAGGAGGGACGGATGCCGATCCTGCCGGCGACCTCGATCGGCCGGTGAAAGTCGGCCCAGCGGTCCGCCCAGTCGTCGGGCACGGAGGTGGTGGTGACGTCGACCAGGTTGCCCCCGGCTGCCGCCTGCAGCTCGCCGACGTCAGGCACCTCCCCGGGCGGCCCGTAGATCGCGAACTCCACCCACCCCGGCCCTCGCTCCTCCTCGAGCCCGTTCGGGGCAAGCTCGAGCAGGTTCGCCATCACCGCCTCGGCGTATTCGGACTCGCAGCGGACGGCCAGCCGGATCATCGGCGGCGGTTGATGCGAGGGCGCGCGTAAGCGCGACCCGTTTCATGCTGGGCGAGCGCCTCGGCGAGGCGCTCAGCGGCTTCCCGCTGCTCGTCGTCCAGGTCGGTCGGCACGACGAGCTCGAAAACGACGTGCTGGTCGCCGCGCCGCCCGCCCCTCAGCGGCGGCAGGCCGCGACCCTTCAGCACCGCGGTCTCGCCGTGCTGGGTCCCGGCGGGCACCTCCACCGCGACCTCGCCCTCGAGGGTGGGCACGAACACCTCGCCACCCACCAGCGCGGTCGTGACCGGCACCTCGGCCCGGCCGATCAGCTCGGTGCCCTGGCGCGTGAAGCGCTCGTCGGGCTCGACGCGGACCTCGACGTAGAGGTCTCCCTGCGGCGCGCCGGCGTCCCCGGCGTGCCCCGCCCCAGCGATCCTGACGCGCTGGCCGTCCTCGATCCCGGCCGGGATGTCGACCTCCCAGGTCCGCATCTCGCTCACGCGACCCGCGCCGCGGCACTTCTCGCAGGGCGTCTCGGGGATGCGGCCGTCGCCGCCGCAGCGGTCGCATGGCATCGCGCGCACCACCTGCCCGAAGATGCTCTGGCTCACCTCGCGCAGCTGCCCGGTGCCGCCGCAGCGGTCGCAGGTCTCGATAGGCGTGCCGGGCTGGGCGCCATTGCCGCGGCACCGGTCGCAGACGCTCACCGCTTCGAAGGAGATCTCGCGCTCCTGGTCGGTGAGCACGTCCTCCATCTCCAGCTCGACGACCGCCCCGACGTCGGCCCCTGCGGCGGGCCCCCGCCCGAAGCCGCCGAACGGGTCCGCGCCGGAGAAGATCGCATCGAAGATGTCCTGGAAGCTGCCGAATCCCGCGCCGGGCTGGAAGCCGCCGGAGCGCAGCCCCTCGTGGCCAAAGCGGTCATACGTCTGGCGCCGCTCGGTGTCGGAGAGCACCTCGTAGGCCTCGGCCGCCTCCTTGAACTTCTCCTCGGCGTCAGGATCGTGCGCGTTGACGTCCGGATGGAGCTCCCGGGCGAGCCTGCGGAAGGCCTTCTTGATCTCGGCGTCCGGAGCGCTCTGGTCGACGCCCAGCACCTGGTAGTAGTCGCGCTTGGTCATCGGCAGCCTCAGCGGCTACTCGTCGTAGACCGTCTCGAAGAAGCGGGAGAGCTCGCCGGCGGCCCCTCGCACGCTGGAGATCGCGGTCGCGTAGTCCATCCGCAGCGGACCGATGATCCCCACCGATCCCAGGTTGCGGTAGCCGAGGCCGTAATTGGCGCCAACCACGCTCACCGAGCGCAGCTCCGGCGCCGGGTTCTCACCCCCGATCCAGACGAAGACCGAGCGGCGATCGAGCGCGGAGCGCAGAGCGCGCAGCACGTTCACCCGCCGCTCGAGCGCGCGCATCAGGTCGTCGGCGTGCGGCAGATCCGCGAAGTGCTCCTCCGAGAGCAGCCTCGCCGCGCCGTCGACATAGAGCGTGTCTTCCGCCGATTCCACGAGGTCGGTGAAGGCCCCGGAGATCTCAGCGAGGAAGCCGGTCTCCTTCTCCCCCAGCTCCGGGTCGCGGAGGCGGTCCACCGCCATCCGGGCGCCCAGGCCGAGGCCGGCAAGCCGCTCGTTGAGGTAGCTCGCCGCCCACTCGACCAGGCCGGGATCGACCTCCCGGTCGAAGGTGAAGACTCGCTTGGTGACGCCGCCGTTGGAGGCGATCACCACCACCATCACGACCTTTGGCTGCAGGCGCAGCACCTCGATCCGGTGGATCGTGGCCGTGTGCAGCGGGGGCGCGGTGACGAGCGCCACCAGGTCGGTGACCTGTGAGAGCGTGGTGGTTGTCTCTCGGATCGCGACG
Organism: uncultured Solirubrobacterales bacterium; assembly: GCA_963725475.1. Lineage (GTDB taxonomy): Bacteria > Actinomycetota > Thermoleophilia > Solirubrobacterales > 70-9 > DASUPK01. The sequence goes on from CAVRYR010000006.1 coordinate 288,151, forward strand.
TCGACCTCGCGGCGCATACGGGTGAGGCCGAGCTCGTCCGAAACCGGCTGGGGCAGGCGGTCCTGTCTGGCGAGCAGCTGCTCGACGTAGAAGCGGTAGCCGGTATCCGTCGGCACCCGGCCGGCCGAGGTGTGCGGATGCGTGAGGAAGCCCCCCTCCTCGAGGCTGGCGAGCTCAGCGCGCACGGTCGACGCGCTCCAATCGATGTCATCCCGGCTGGAGAGCGCGCGCGAGCCGACTGGGCGCCCGTCGTCGACGTAGCGCTCCACGACCAGCTGCAGGATGCGGCTCTGTCGCTCGTTCAGCACAGAGCTGATTGTAGGAACGCGCTCCGCGCGGCCGCGGGAGCCGCGATCCGGCTACGAGACGGCGAGCTCGGCGTGGGCGTTCCTGATGATCTGATTGCCCCCCTGCTCGGCGACGGTGTCGATCACGATCCGCCCGTCATCGGCCTGCTCGACCGTGCCCGTGACCGTCACCTCCTGCTCGGGGAAACCCATGCCCCGGAACTGGACCTCGAGCCGCTTCAGCGCGCGAGGGTCGCCGCCGGCGACCGCCTCGCTGGCCCTGGCGACCTGGGCCATCGTCCAGAGCCCATGGAGGATGCAGCCGGGAAGGCCCGCGGACTTCGCGAACTCGGGATCCGTGTGGATCGGGTTGGGATCGCCGGATGCCTCGGCATAACGCTTGGTGAGGCCGGAGTCGGGCGTCACCTTCAGATCCGGAATGGCGTCTCCCGTCTTCAGCTGCTCCGGTGCCAACTCACACCCCCCTGACGATGTTGGTCCAGGTGGCGCGCACGGTCTCGGCGCCGTCCCGGTTCGTGGACGTGGTCTCGAACACGTAGAAACCCTTGCCGTCCTTCTCGTAGATCTCCTTGCATTGGGCCGTCGTGGTGATCTCGTCGCCGGCGCAGACCGGCTCGCCCCACTCGAACGCCTGGCCGCCGTGGACCATCGCCGGGACGTTGATCCCAACCTCGGGGTCGAGGATGGCTGGCCCCATCGCGTGGGCGCTGTACACCACCGCGAACATGGGCGGCGCCACCAGGTCCCTGAAGCCCGCGGCCTTGGCGGCCTCGGCGTCGCGGTAGACGTCGTTCTCCTCGCCAACCGCATCCGCGTAGGCCCGGATCCGGTCCGCGGCGACCTCGAAACGGGCGGGCTCCCACTGCTTGCCGATGGCGTCGGTCTTGACGGGCATGGGCGACGGGCGATTCTAAGGAGCACGACCGCTTTGCGCCTCACGGCTGGGGTACAAATCGGGTGTGTCTCCGTTCCTAACGACCGAGGACCCTCAGGGTGGAGTGCGCTTCAAGCCCTTCGCGATCCCGCTGATCATCGGCTTGATCTGCGCCTCGATCGTCGCCGCGATGGCGACCTCCGGCGAGTTCGGCGCGGGCCTCGGCATGGCGGTGGGCGCGATCGCCGCCACGGCTCTGATCGTCTTCGCGGCCCGTGCGCGCCCCCATCGCCGGCTGGAGGTCGCGGAGGCGACCGAGCCGGGACACCGGGTGCTCGTCGTCGCTGTCGCCGAGGCGACGGCGACCTCGGCGCAGCGGATCGCGGAGCTGGCCGGTGAGAGCTCCGACGTACGGGTCGTCGTCCCTGTGCCCAGCCACCGGCTGGACCGCTGGCTCTCGGCCGAGGACGACGCCAGGCACGAGGCGGAGGCGCGGCTGGCGCGATCGGCCGGCGCCCTGGTCGCAGCCGGTCTGCCGGTGAGCGGCTCGGTCGGCGACGCAGACCCGGCTCAGGCCCTCGAGGACGAGCTGCGCGGCTTCGCCGCAGACGAGGTCGTCCTGCTCACCGGCAACGGCAAGGACCCGCTGGCAAAGGTGGAATCGCGGCTGGGGATCCCGCTGCGCCGCGTCGCCGGCTAGGCCCGCTCCCGCTCCTCGGCCATCCGGAAGGCTTCCTCCGGTGTCGGGAGCATCGCCAGGAACGTGCAGAGCCCCTCGTCGTTGAGCTCGAAGAGGAAGGTGAGCTCCATGCTGACCTCGATCCCGGCCCGTCCGCGCCCCTCCTGGTGAATGGTGGTGACGACGTGGCGATCGCCGACTGTGGTGTTGCCGGTCACCTCCGCCGAGACCTCATCCCAGGCATCGGTCCAGGAGGTCATCCAGGAGACGAACCCATCGTGGCCCGTGAAGTGACCGGCGTTGGCCATCTCGGGAGAGGCGTAAACCTCGACGTCCTCCGTCAGCGCGGCGAGCATCCTCGGCACGTCCCCGTCGTTGAATGCATCCATTCCGCCCTGCGCGAGGGCGAGCCGCTCCTCGCTAGTTGCCACCGCCGTCCATCTCCAGCACCGCCAGGAAGGCTTCCTGCGGGACCTCGACCGCGCCGACCTGCTTCATCCGCTTCTTCCCCTTCTTCTGCTTCTCCAGCAGCTTGCGCTTGCGGGTGACGTCGCCGCCGTAGAGCTTCGCCGTCACGTCCTTGCGCAGCGCCTTCACCGTCTCGCGAGCGATCACATTGGAGCCGATCGCCGCCTGCACCGGGACGTCGAAGAGCTGGCGGGGGATGGTGTCCTGGAGGCGCTCGACCAGTGCGCGGCCTCGCTCATGGGCCGCATCGCGGTGGACGATCAGCGAGAGAGCGTCGACGCGGTCGCCGGCCAGCAGCACGTCGAGCTTGACCAGATCAGACGGCCGGTTGCCGATCGGCTCGTAGTCCAGCGAGGCGTAGCCCCGGCTGCGCGACTTGAGCAGGTCGAAGAAGTCGAGCACGATCTCGGCCAGCGGCAGGTCGTAGCGGATCTGAACGCGCTCCGGGGAGAGGTAGTGCATGTCGACGTGGGTGCCGCGCCGCTTCTGGCAGAGCTCCATGACGGCGCCGACGTACTCGTTCGGCGTGATGATCGTGGCGCGGATGTAGGGCTCGAAGATCTGCTCGATCGCCGCCGGGTCGGGCATCTCGGTCGGCGAATGGACCTCGACGATCTCCCCGCCGCGGACCTCGACCTCGTAGCGGACGTTGGGGGTGGTCGCCGAGCAGCTCGAGGTCGTACTCGCGCTCGAGCCGCTCGCGGACGATGTCCATGTGGAGCAGCCCGAGGAATCCACACCGGAAGCCGAAGCCGAGCGCGTCGGAGGTCTCGGGCTCATAGGAGAGCGCCGCGTCGTTGAGCGCGAGCTTGTCGAGCGCGTCGCGGAGGTCCTCGTATCGGTCGGTATCGATCGGAAAGAGCCCGCAGAAGACCATCGGCCGCACCTCGCGGTAGCCGGGGAGGGCCTCGACGGCGCGGCGCTCGCGGCTGGTCAGCGTGTCGCCGACCCGTAGGCGCGTGACGTCCTTGATCCCGGTGATCACATAGCCGACCTCTCCCGCGGACATCCCCCTCGCCGGCTTCATCTTGGGTGTGAAGAAGCCGATGTCGTCGATCTCCGCCTGCGTGCCCGCCTGCATCGCCAGGATCGGCTCGCCCTTCTCGAAGCGCCCGTCGACCATCCGCACGTAGGCGACGACCCCGCGGTACTGGTCGAACTCTGAGTCGAAGATCAGCGCCCGGGGCGGCGAGTCCGGCTGCCCCTCGGGCGGCGGGATCCGCTCGACGATCGCCTCCAGCACGTCCGTGACGCCCTCCCCGGTCTTCGCCGAGATCCGCAGCGCCTCGGCGGGATCCCCGCCGAGCAGGTCAGCGACCTGCGCCGCGACGGCGTCCGGGTCGGCACCGGGCAGATCGACCTTGTTGAGCACCGGGATCAGCTCGAGACCCGCGTCGATCGCCGCGTACGCGTTCGCGACCGTCTGGGCCTCGACGCCCTGGGCCGCGTCCACGACCAGCAGCGCGCCCTCGCAGGCGGCCAGGCTGCGGGAGACCTCGTAGGAGAAGTCGACGTGGCCCGGCGTGTCGATCAGGTGCAGGTTGTAGGTCGCGCCGTCGGCGGCCCGGTAGGCGACGCGGACGGCCTGGGCCTTGATGGTGATGCCGCGCTCGCGCTCGAGCTCCATCGAGTCGAGCATCTGCGGGACGTGTGTGCGCGCGTCGACCGCCCCGGTGAGCTCGAGGATGCGATCGGCGAGCGTCGACTTGCCGTGATCGATGTGGGCGATGATCGAGAAGTTCCGGATCCGGTCCATGCGGACTGGAAGGGTAGTTATGCGAGGGTGCGCGCAAGCGCAACCCGATTAGTGCTTAAGTCGGGCGCCATGGAATGGGGAGCCGGCCGATACGAGCGGATTGCGGAGCAGCTGCTGCCGGCGGCGGAGGTGATCGTCGACCAGGCCGCACCGGGTCAGGGCGAGCGCGTCGTCGACATCGGCTGTGGCACGGGCAACGTGGCTCTGCTTGCAGCCGAGCGTGGTGCGACGGTCACCGGAGTCGATCCCGCCCAGCGGCTGCTGGACGTCGGGGCGGCCACGGCGGTCGAGCGAGGTCTCGACGTCAGCTTCGCTCTCGGGGAGGCCGCGGACATCCCGCTCGAGGATGACGGCGCGGACGTTGCCCTCTCCGTCTTCGGGGCGATCTTCGCCCCGGACCCGGAGGCGGCGGCCGCCGAGATCGCCCGGATCACGACGCGGGACGGACGGGTCCTGCTCGCCGCCTGGATCCCGGAGGGCGCGATCTCCCGGGCGGTCCGCTTCACCCGGCAGACGGTGGCGGAGATCATCGGCCAGCCGCCAGCCTCGCCGCCGTTTGCCTGGCACGAGCTCGAGTCGGTGTCCGGCCTGTTCGAGCCCTACGGCTTTGAGGCGTCGCTCACCGAGTACGAGCTCGCCTTCGGTGCGCCCTCCGTCGACGAGTTCATGCGAATCGAGGGAGAGAACCATCCGCTCGCGATCGCGGCCCGGCCCGTGCTCGAGGGGGCCGGGCGCGCGGACGAGGTGCGCGAGGAGATGCGCCGGATCTACCTCGAGGGCAACGAGGACCCGGATGCCTTCCGGCTCACCAGCCAGTACGTGGTCGCCGAGCTCAGGCGGTAGCGGGCGAGGAGATGCCGTAGCGCGCCACGATGCGGTCATAGTTGATCCGCATCAGGGCGATCACGTCGCGGACATCGTCCTCCGAATCGATCCCGCGCGCCGCCATCGCGTCCTTGCCGGGAAAGACCGGATGGTCGACCACGCGGCCCTGCTCCCGGAGCGCCGCGCCGAGCTCCCTGCCGAAGCTGAAGTGCGCGGCGTGGTCGCCGTGCAGGTGGCCGACCTCATGCCCTTGGACGCGGAATCCCCACTCGCCGCGCTTGCCGTAGCCAGCCTCGACGCCGGGCCACGAAGTGACCTCGTCGGTGATGACCTGGCCTGCCGATCGCGTCTCAGTCATGGGGCTCCTCGCGCTTGGTGGACTCCTCCAAGCTACAAGCTCAAGTGAGCTTGAAGTCAAGCCGGGATCGTGCTTCGCTGTCCCGATGGACGACCTGCTCACGATCGGCGACGTGGCGAAGCGCAGCGGCGTCGCAGCCTCCGCCCTCCGCTTCTACGAGGACCGCGAGCTGATCAGCTCCGAGCGCGCCGGCTCCGGCCACCGCCGCTACCCCCGCTCCGTGCTGCGGCGGATCGCCTTCATCGTCTTCGCGCAGCGAATCGGGCTGACGCTCGAGGAGATCAAGACCGAGCTCGACAAGCTGCCGCCCGATCGCGCCCCGGGCCGAGCGGACTGGTCGCGACTCTCGTCCGGCTGGACCTCCCGCATCGATGAGCGGATCGCGGAGCTCGAGCGCCTCAAGGCCGGCCTGACCGAGTGCATCGGCTGCGGCTGCCTCTCGCTCGATCGCTGCAAGCTCGCCAACCCGAACGACCGCGCCGGGCGCTCCGGGCCGGGCCCCCGCTACTGGGTCGGCGACCCGCGGCCGGCCTAGGCTAAATCCGCCGGACGAGGCGGAGGATCTGGCGCGCCTCCGGCACCCTCAGGGCAAACACCACGCCGAAGTAGGCCACGGCGCCCGCCAGCAGCGCACCTCCGACGGAGATCAGCTGGGCGAGGGTGCTTCGCCCGAGCGCCTGGTCCAGGCCGTACCAGACCACATAGGAGACCCCCGCCAGCACGGCGGCCGCGATCGTCACTCGCAGCGCGTTGTCCAGGAAGCGCCCGAGCTCGATCCCCCCAAGCTCCCGTCGCAGGAGGATCGCCTGGGCGACCACGCTGGCCGCCGTCGCCAGGACGGTCCCGATGACGATGCCGCCGACGCCGAACGGCGCGTAAAGGGCGAGAGCGACGATCGCCGTCACCACCAGATTGATCCCTGAGATCGCAGCCGGCACCCAGGGCCTCTGGAGGCTGAAGAACGTCCTCGTGAGGAGCAGGAAGAGCCCGTTGAACGGGAGCGAGAAGGCGAACCAGAAGAGCGCCTGAGCCACCAGATGGGTCTGCTCGGCGTCGAACGCGCCCCGCTGGTAGACGAGCCTGGTCATCGGCACCGAGAGCACCAGCACGGCGGCCGCCGCCGGCACGAGCAGCAGCAGGATCTGCCGCATCCCGTTCGCCATCGTCGCACGGAGGTTGTCGTACTCGCGCCGTGCGGCGAACCGGGCCAGCGTCGGGAAGACGACGGTTGCAACGGCGACCGAGAAGATCCCCTGCGGCAGGATGTAGATGCGGAAGGCCTTGTCGATGGCCGCCGGGGCCTGATCGGAGACCAGCGTTCCGAAGAAGCTGTTGATCAGCAGGTTGAAGTTGATCAGGCCCAGGCTGATCGTCACCGGCAGCATCAGGAGCAGGACGCGCCGCACGTCCGGCATTCGCCAGTCGAGCTTGAAGATCGGCCGGAAGGGAGTGTTGCGCAGGTCCCACGCCGGGATCGCGAGCTGGATGGCCGTGCCGATGACGACCCCGATCGCGTAGGCGTAGATCCGGTGGTTGCCGTGGAAGGCGGGAGCCAGCAGGACGAGGACCGCGATGATCACGACGTTCCAGAAGAACGGCGAGATCGCGAAGGCGGCGAAGCGGTCGTAGCTGTTCAGCACCCCGACCACCATCCCGGTGACACCGAGCATGATCAGGATCGGGAAGAGGATCTGGGACAGGGTCGTGGTCAGATCCAGGATCTCCCCACTGAAGCCCGGGGCGAAGATCGGGACGATCAGAGGAGCGGCGAGGACGAAGATCGCGGTGATCGCCCCGAGCAGCAGCGTAACCAGGTAGATCAGCGTCGAGGCGAGCCGAAACGCCTCCCGCTTGTTGCCCTTCTCGAGCTCCTCGGTGAAAACCGGGACGAAGGCCGCCTGGATCGCGGCATCGGCGAACAGCGCGCGGACCAGGTTCGGGATCTGGAAGGCGAGCGTAAAGGCGGACATCGGCCCGTTGATCCCGAAGTAGCTGGCCGCGACGATCTCCCTGACCAGGCCCGCAACCCGGGAGAAGGCCGTGGCGACCGAGAAGAAGGCCGTCGAGCGGCCGAGACGCCCCTCCTTCTCGTCGAATTCGGGCGGGACGAACGGGGTCGTCGGCGTCGGCGTCGGAATCGCCATGAAGGTCGAGGTGTCCATGGAGACCGCCTCGTGGCGGCGCTCGATCTGCTCGGCCTCCCTCGTCCGACTGTCCTCAGTCGCCTCGGTGCCCAGGGGCTCGAAGGGCCGGCCCGGGTCCGGCTCCTCGTCGGGCCGGACCGCCGGGAACTCCCGCGTCGAGGGGTCGAACGGCTCGGGCGGAGCCGGCGGCCGCTCGTCGAACTCCCCGTCGCCCCGCTCGGTCATTGCTCTATTCTCTTCGCCGCCCGCGTCGCGGGTCTTTTCATGGCCAATATCGCCTCCCAGAAGAAGCGGATCGCGCGCTCAGAGCGTGAGCGGCTCGAGAACCTGCGCTTTCGGAGCTCGGTGAAGACTCATTTCAGGCGGCTCGAAGCGGCCGTCCGATCGGGCGACTCCGAGGCGGTCGCGAATGAGCACAAGGCGCTCGTTTCGCGGATCGACAAGGCCGTACAGAGGGGCGCTCTCCACCGGAATACGGGCGCCCGCAAGAAGTCCCGCGCCGCCAGCATCGCCGGCGGAGCCTCTCAGTAGAGCGCCTCATCGGAGCGCCCAGGCGAGCGGCTCGGTGTCGTCCTCGACGAGACCGAGGGCCCTGCGCAGCGAGATCGTGAACGCCACCCCCTCCGCGTAGTCGGAGCCGCCCCGCGACCAGAGCTCGAGGTCGGCAAGCGCGCGGATCGAGGAGTCGAGGTCCTCGGGCGTCCGGCCCTTGACCTTCGCGACCAACATCTTTGCTGCGTACGGGTGCATCGAGAGGCCCTTGGCGACTTCGCCGGCGGGCTTGCCTGCCTCCAGCTCGGCGGCCGCCCTCAGCGCCTGGCGCAGGCGCGGGGCAAGCGAGTAGACGATCCTGGGCAGCGCCTCCCCCTGGGCGACCAGCCGCTCCGCGACCCTGAGGGTCCCCGCCTCGTCGCCGGCGACGAGTGCGTCCGCCAGAGTCCAGATCGCCTCCTCCGAGGTGTCTGCGACCATCGCGTCGAGATCATCCGCTCCGACCCGTCCTCCTTCCCCCGCCCAGAGCGCCAGCCGCTCCAGCTCGGTCCGCAGTCGCATCGGCCTCGGACCGAGGCGCTCGACCAGCAGACGGGCGGCGGCGGGCTCCAGCTCGAAGCCGAGCTCTCGGGTATCGCCGACGAGCTGCTTGGGCAAATCGCGCTCCCTGGGCACATCGAAGGTCAGCACCTCTCCGCCCGCGGCCTCGACCGCCTTCGCCAGCCCGGCGGGTGGCTTGCCGTGGGCGACCAGGGCGACCGTGGTGTCCGGCGGGATCAGGGCCAGGGCCTCGGCGGCTCGTTCGGCGTCGGCCTTGCCCCAGGCGTCCACGCCGTCCACGAGCAGGTAGCGGCGCGACGAGATCAGGGAGATCGCGGCCAGCGACCCTAGGACTGCATCCACATCAGGTGAGCGGCGTCCATCGCCCGCTTCGAACAGCTCGAGCGCGCCGGGCCCGCCTTCGCGCTCCGCTCGGTCGCGGAGCCGTCCTCGCGTCCGGGCGATCTTCGCCTCATCGCTGCCCGCGATCAGGTACGCAGCCTTCATCTCAGCCATGGCGCGAGTCTAGGGGCCGGTTCCGTCGCTAGACGGGTAGGACGGAGCTCGCGGCTCCCTTGCAGGTCTGCGTCGCCTTCATCGCTCTGACCTGCTGCTCGTCCACGATCGCCTGATACCCGCCGGCGTAGGGCGGTGTGGGGAGATCGACCTGGTAGTGGCCCAAACCATCGGTGCGCTGGACCGAGAGCGGCTGGGTCTGGCCGGTGCTCGGGTCCGTGTAGTAGAGGGTGACAACCCGCGAGGCGCGGCAGGCATCCAGCTTCGAACCGACCACACCGGCGAATTGCTGGTCGGCGGCGCGCGTAAGCGTCACCGAGGAATCCCAGCTCTGCCCATGCCTCTTCTTGCGCTTCTTCTTCGCGCCGGCAAGCGGCGAGCCGAGGGCAAGCGCCAGCATCAAGATCATGAGCACGATCCCTGCCCTGCGGATCCCAAGCACGGATCAAGGCTATCCAGCCTCGGGGTGGACCGTCCACCCGGAAGCGCTCGCGTCGATCTCGATCTCACCCTGGCGATCGGTGCGCATCGTCAGGACGCCGTGCGAGCCCAGCTCGGCCAGGGCCTTCGCGGTCGGGTGACCGTAGGGGTTGCCGGCGCCCACTGAGATCGCAGCCAGCTTTGGCACCGATCGGTCCAGCAGGGCGCCGAGGCCTGCGTCCTCGGAGCCGTGGTGCGCGACCTTGAGCACGTCGATCGGTCCTGGGTCCATCGGCACCCCCTCAGCCTCGGCGTCGCCGGTGAGCAGCATGGAGAAATGGCGCCAGCGGGCCACCAGCACGAGGCAGACCAGGTTCGGGTCCTCCGCGGTCTCGCCCTCGAGCTCGCGAGGCGGCCAGAGCGCGCTCAGGCGCAGGCCACCGGAGCCGATCCCGCTCCCCTCCGCCAGCTGGAACGGCTGCGCGCCCGCCGCGATGGCCGCGCGCCGCAGGCGCGGGTCATCGCGTCCGTAGACGACCCGGTCAACCTTCACGGAATCGAGCAACGCGCCGAAATCGCCGGCGTGATCGGACTGGTCATGCGAAATCACGATCGCCGCGAGCCGGTCAATCCCAAGCTCGTGGAGACGTTCCTCGACGCGATCTCCCGGTGGTCCGGTGTCCACGAGCACCGGCTGGCCATTGGGTGGATCGAGCAGGATCGAGTCTCCCTGTCCCACGTCCAAGACGCGCACGACCAAATCGGTGGGCGGCGGCGAGGCCGCCTTGCCGGAATGGAACGGCCACCACACGAGCAACGTCAGGAGCGCGACAAGCAGCACAACGGCGGGCCGGCCGAGGATTCCGCTCGCAGACCCGCGCGCTTCGCGCGCGAAAAACATTTGTGGAGCTCTCCTCGCGAAACCTCGGCCGTCCCGCCGCGGTAACTGCAGTCCGCCCCGATTCCCCAGCCAACGCAGCAGCAGTTCCATGCCGAGTAGGAGGCCTCCGTACGCTGCGGCGACCGCCCAGATCGAGTGGAGATGAACCGTGAGCAGGGCCCAGTGCGGTGCCGCCAGCCAGTGTGCGATCTGCGCTATGTACGCGAGGCAAAGGGAGTCGAGCCAGTTCAACGGGTCGACCGGCATCCACGGGACCTGGCCCAGGATCCCGGTCAGCATTCCGAGCCACATCGCCGGGGCAACGGCCGGAGCGGCCAGGACATTCGCCGGGATTGCGGCAGGAGAGAACTGGTCGAAGGCCTCGGCCATCAGCGGGGCGGTCGCCACCGTGGCCGAGACGGTGACCGCAACCCCCTCGATCAAAGCCCGGCGGACCGAGCGGCGATCGGATTGGCCGGCGAGCGCGCGTGACAAGGCGCTTTGACCAGAGCAGGATGCCGATCACGGCAGCGAAGCTGAGCTGCCAGCCGACGTCGCCCTCTGCCAGCGGGTTGACCGCCAGGGTCACGGCCGCTGCCAGCAGGACCGCGTACAAGCGCGACCGCGGACGATCCGCCAGCGCGGCGACAAGTCCGGCCGCGCCCATCACCCCGGCCCGCTGGATCGACGGGCCGGCCCCGGTGACCGGCACGTAGATCGCGATCAGGCAGAGCGCTCCGACCAGGCGGGCGCGCAGCCTCAGGCCGAGCATGGCCAGCAGCGGCCAGGCGAGGACGCAGAGCAGGATCACGTTCTCCCCACTGACCGCCAGGAGGTGCGTCAGGTTGGAGCGCTGGAAGTCATCGCGGGTGCTGCGATCAATCCGGTCGTCCTCGCCGAGCACGAAGCCACGTGCCAGCGCTGCCTGCCGGTCCGGCATGCCCCGCCCGAGGGCGCTCTCGGCCCGGGTGCGGATCCCGTCGATCCAGCCGAGGAACCCGGAGCGGCGCCCCGGCCTCGACAGGATTCGGTCGGTGCGCAGCTCCATCGCGATCCCCTGCCGGCGCAGGTATCCGGCCCGCCACGACTCCACCTGCGCGAGCAAGCCGCTCGCGCTCACCTCGGCGCCGACCGCCAGGTCGGGGACCGGCTCCGGGGCGACCAGCAGGACCCGGCCGGCCGGTGAGTCGACGCGGACGTCGACCTCGCCGTCGCTCCTTCGGGGCGGGCCGGCCACGAACCCGTCAACGGTCGCGTGCAGGCCCGGCCTGGCCCGGAGCGCGCCACCGTCGATGGCGTGCACCCGGGCACCGCCCGCGAGCAGTCCGCCGAAGCCCGCGACAAGGGCCACGAGCGCTAGCCAGCCGATCGCCGTCTCCCGGCCATCGCCCGCCGGACGCAGCCAGGCGAGAGCGAGCACCGCAAGCGGCATCGCGGCCGCGACGCGCAGCGGCGGGCTGGTGGGCGCGAAGGGCGCCATTGCCAACCCGGCCGTGGCCCCAGCCAGGGCCGCGAAGCGCCACTCGCGTTTCACTCAGTGGTCAGGTGGTACGCGGGATTGAACCCGAGCTTCGAATGGAGGAGCGATGATGACGAACCGCCAGCAGCGACAGCGCGGAGCGCGGCAGCGCCCCCCGGCAGACGGACAGGACCGACTCGACCGGCGGAGGGCCGAGATGCAGGACGCCGAGGGTCATGCGGGCAGCATCCCGCGGGGCAACCAGCAGCCGGAGCACGACAACATCGGCCACCGCCGCGGAGAGTGGGACCGGCTGCTCGGCCACTGATCAGGTCGGGCACGGCGCAGATCAGCGAGTCCAAGTCCGAGTGCGGCCGGGGACGCGCCTGGCCGAGCAGATCAAGGACATCGGGCGAAGCCTTTGGTGGCGCCAAAGGCGAGCCCGAGGACGCAGCGCTGCGAAGTGTCAGGCACATCATCCGGGCGTGCGGGGATTTGGAATCGTCATCTAGGGCTGCAGCGCGGCCCTGAGCGTCTGCATGGTCGATGGGCCGATGCCGTCGACCTCGTCCAGCTGGTCGATCGAGGAGAGGCCGCCGTGCTGATCGCGGAACTCGATGATCTTCTGCGCCGTGACCGGCCCGATCCCCTCGATCCCGTCGAGCTGCTCGGCCGTGGCGCTGCCCAGGCTGATCGGGCCCGTCTGGCCGCCGCCCGAGGAGGCCGCGGGCACTGTGCCACGGCCCGCCACCACGACCTGCTGGCCATCACTGAGCCGCGCCGCAAGGTTGATCGCGTCCTGGTTGGCGCCCTGCGCGAAGCCCCCGGCCCGCCGGACGGCATCGACCACACGCGAGCCCGCGGGCAGGCGGTAGACGCCGGGCCGGCCGACGGCGCCCGCCACGTGCACGACGACGTCCTCGTTGTCCTGGGTCCGCGGCGAGGAGTCCGCGGCGAAGCTCAACGCAGCCCCGCCGGAGTGCGAGCCGCCGGCCGAGCGGATCCAGCGGGCGCCGACGATCAGGACGGCGATCGCGATCGCGGCGTAGAGCAGCAGCTGCGAGCGGCTCAGGTCGGGCACGCGCCCAGGCTTGCCTCGCCCGGCGCGCGGGACGCGCCCGCCGGGTGACGGATCAGCGACCGAACTGGGTCAGATCAGCGGACCTGGAAGCCCTCGAGGCCCTCCGGTCCCTCCTCGATGACCTCGACCGACGTCACCTCCGCCCGGCTCGGGCCTCGCCTGCAGAACTCGACCAGCTCCTCCACCGCAGCAGGGTTTCCCTCGAAGACGGCCTCGACCACGCCGTCCTCTCGATTCCGCACCCAGCCGGACACGCCCGCGGACTCCGCGCGCCGCCGGGTCGTGTCGCGGAAAAAGACCCCCTGCACCCGCCCGCTGACGATGACCCGCCTGCGGGTCAGAGGACTAGTCCTCTTCGTACTCGGAGGCGGCGCCCACGCCGGTCCGGCCGAAGACCTCGGAGGAGGTCACGGGCGGCGACTGCACGGAGACGCAGCAGAGATCGGCGGAGTTGCCGTTGGCGATCGAGTGGTCGGTCGCCGGTGGAACCATCACCAGGTCGCCGGAGCCGACCTCCTGCTTGTCCCCGGCCACAGTCATCGTGCCCTGGCCGCTGACCACGATGTAGACCTGCTCGGCCTCCTCATGGGAGTGGAGCTCCTGGTCGATGCCGGCGGGGACCTCGAGCCAGGTCACGGACATGTTCCGTGAACCGAGCTCCCCGGCGTCCATGAGGATGTGATTGCGGAGCCTGTGCCACTCCTCCGTGGGGGCCTCCGCGAGCCGCCTGACCAGCACGGGGCCTTTCTAGCAGATCATCCCTTCACGACAAGGTTGACGAGCTTGCCGGGGACGACGATCTCCTTGACGATCGGCTTTCCGTCCAGGTGCCGCTGGACGTTCTCGCTGCCCTTGGCGAGCGTGACCAGCTCCTCCTCCGCGGTGTCGGCGGCGACCTCGATCCGGTCGCGGAGCTTGCCGTTCACCTGCACGACCAGCATGTAGGTCTCGCGTTCGAGCAGCTCGGGATCCGCCTCCGGCCAGGGCTGCTCCCAGACGCGCTCGCCCTCGAGCCACTCGTAGACCTCGGAGGCCAGGTGCGGCGCGAAGGGGAAGAGCAGCGAGACCGCGGTCGAGGTGGCGAACCGCACCGTGGCGGCGCCGATCGGGTCGTCGTAGAGGCCGTCCTTGAGCCGGTAGATCTCGTTGACCAGCTCCATCACGGCGGCGATCGCAGTGTTGAACTGGAAGCGCGGTTCGATGTCGCGGGTTGCCTTGTCGATCGCCCAGTGGGATTTGGCGAGGAGTTGCCTGGCTTCGCCATCAGAAGCCGCCTCCTCGCCTGCGGCTGCGGGGGCGGCAACCTCCTTTGTCCGGTCGGCGACCTCCCGCCCGAGGCGCCACAGGCGCGCCAGGAAGCGGAAGATGCCCTCCGCCCCCTCGTCGGACCAGTCGCCTCCCTTGATCGGCGGGCCCATGAAGCAGATGTAGGTTCGCAGCGTGTCGGCGCCGAAGCGCTCGACGTATTCGGCCGGGCTGACCGTGTTGCCGCGGGACTTGGACATCTTCGCCCCGTCGCGGGTGATCATCCCCTGGGTGAAGAGGTTGGCGAACGGCTCGCGAGCCTCCAGCACACCGATGTCGTGCAGGGCCTTGACGAAGAAGCGCGCGTACAGGAGGTGGAGGATCGCGTGCTCGACCCCGCCGATGTACTGGTCGACCGGCATCCAGTAGTCGGCGACCTCCTTCGACCAGCACTCGGCGTCATTGTGCGGATCGAGGTAGCGCAGGAAGTACCAGGAGGAGTCGACGAAGGTGTCCATCGTGTCGGTCTCCCGCCGGGCCTCCCCGCCGCAGTTGGGGCACTCGGTCCGGACCCAGTCCTCGGCCGCAGCCAGCGGGCTCTTTCCCTTCGGCGCGTACTCCTCGATGTCCGGCAGCAGCACCGGCAGCTGGTCCTCGGGGACGGGGACCATTCCGCACTCGTCGCAGTAGAGAATCGGGATCGGCGCGCCCCAGTAGCGCTGACGGGAGACGAGCCAGTCCCGCAGGCGGTAGTTGACGGCGCGCTCGCCCCGTCCCTCGTCGGCGAGCCAGGTGATGATCTCGTCATATGCCTCGCGGTTGTGCTTGCCGTCGAAGCGGTCGGAATTGACCATCTCGCCGTCGCCGCTGTATGGGAGTCCCTCGTCGTCGCGCGTCTGCTCTGGATCGATGCCCTCGATCACGCGGCGGATCGGCAGGTCGAAGCTTTTCGCGAACTCGTAGTCGCGCTCGTCGTGGGCGGGCACGGCCATGATCGCGCCGGTGCCGTACTCCATCAGCACGTAGTCGGCGACGAACATCGGGATCCGCTCGCCGTCGACCGGATTAGTCACCTCGCGCCCGAGCGGCACGCCGGTCTTCTGGCGCTCCTCGTCCGCCCGCTCCTCGGGCGTGATCCGGGTGGACTCGTTGACGTAGTCGCGCACGGCCCGCTCGTGCTCGGTGCCGGCGGCGAGCTGCTCGACCAGCGGGTGCTCCGGCGCGACCACGAAGAAGGTCGCGCCGAACAGCGTGTCCGGCCTGGTGGTGAAGACGGGGAAGTCGAGGTCGAGCTGCTCGCAGCGGAAGGTCACCTCGGCCCCCTCCGAGCGACCGATCCAGTTGCGCTGCATGGTGATCACGTTTTCCGGCCAGGACTCGAGCAGGTCGAAGTCGTCGAGCAGCTGCTGCGCGTACTCGGTGATCCGGAAGAACCATTGCTCGAGCTGCCGCAGCTCGACCAGCGTGCCGCAGCGCTCGCAGGTGCCGTCCGCGTTCACCTGCTCATTGGCCAGGACGGTCTGGTCCTTCGGGCACCAGTGAACCGGCGCCTCGTGCTTGTGGGCCAGGCCGCGCTCGAAGAGCTTCAGGAAGATCCACTGCGTCCAGCGGTAGTAGCTCGGCTCCTGGGTGCCGAGCTCGCGCGTCCAGTCGATCGAGATGCCCCAGCGCATGAACTGCCCGCGGAAGGAGGCGATCGACTGCTCGGTGGCCTCCCGCGGGTGCTCGCCCGTCTGGATCGCGTTGTTCTCCGCCGGCAACCCGAAGGCGTCATAGCCCATCGGGTGAATCACGCTGAAGCCTCGGCGGCGGCGGAAATGGGCGATCGCGTCGCCGACGGAGTAGGTCTTCAGGTGACCGACGTGCGGCTCGCCCGACGGGTAGGGCAGCATCTCGAGCACGTAGCTCTTCGGCTTGGCCTTATCGAATTCCGGTGAGCCGGGGTTCGCGACCACCCAGGTGTTCTCGGCCTCCCAGACGAGCTGCCACTTCCGCTCGATCGCCTCGGGGTCGTAGCGCTCGGATGTCTGCTCCTCAGGCACGGCGGCCAGTTTACGAGCGGGGCGTATATTCGAAGCCCGCATCAACGGCGGCCACAAAAACCGCCGCCGAATCAAAGGAGGGCGGATGTCGAGGTTGATCAGGTTGGACCGGACCGGGCACACCGAACTGGCCAGTTGGACCGCGGGCGACACCGCGTCGGTGCGAGCCGCCGTGGAGGCGTTCAGGCGCGAGCTCGACGAGGGCATGCTGGCGAGCGCGACGCTGCCGGACGGCTCGGCCGAGGTCGTGCGCGAGCTGCCGCTCGACGCGGACCTGGTCGTGCTGCGGCGCCCCATCGCAGGGGGCTGATCGTTGAGTAGCGAGCAGTTGGCCGCGGCGCCCCCGGGCGTCTTGGCAGAGGCCGCCGCCATGCCCTGGCGGCGGCGGACCAGCGAGCGGACGCTGCGGCGTGAGGGCCGGATCTGGACCCTGTGGAGCGTCGGCATCGTCATCACCTTCAGCCTGCCCGGGGTTCTGCTTATCTGGATCCAGCCGCTTGCCTTCCCGGTCTCGGCGATCTTCCTGGCGCACGGCCTGGCTGTGCTCCACATTCAGGCGAGGCGCGGGGCAAGGGGCGTCAAGCCGATCGCCGCGCCGGACACGCCCGAGGAGCGGACCGCGCTGGGGCTGCTAGCCGACCTGCTTGGGCACGAATCGAGAGATCTGGTCACCGACACCGGCCTGGCGCTGCAGCGCGGCAAGCTCGGCGCCTGGCTGGTCGGGCAGGAGGGCGCGATCCTGGTCCGCCCCGGCGGCCACCGGGTGCACTGCTTCTGCGTCCGCGTCGGCGAGGCGGATGACCTTCCGCCCGGCGACCGGGTCGCTCACCTGCTGCTCGCGCTCCGCGAGGACGAGGAGGGCTTCGCGACCGTGGCGAACCGGAACTTCTCGGGTGCGACCTGGCGGCTGCGTTTGCAGCTGCCAGACCGCTCGCGGCCCGCCCTGAAGCGGGCCCGAGCCGCTGCCCTTTAGCCCCTCAGTTCTCCTCGTCGTGCTCTCTTTGACCTTCTCCTCGATCTGCTGCATCACGGCGGGATCGCGGAGCGTGGTCACGTCCCCGAGCTCGCGGCCCTCGCCGATGTCGCGGAGGAGCCGGCGCATGATCTTGCCGGAGCGGGTCTTCGGCAGGTCGCCGGCCCAGATGATGCGCTTCGGCCGAGCGATCTTCGAGATCCGCTGAGCGACGTGCTCGTTGATCTCCTTCTGGATCTCGTCCGATCCCTCCAGGTCGCCCTCGAGGGTGACGAACGCACAGATGGCCTGACCGGTGTGCTCGTCGCTGGATGCCGATCACGGCGCACTCCGCGACCTTCGGGTGTGACACCACGGCGGATTCCACCTCCGCGGTGGAGAGCCGGTGGCCCGAGACATTGACGACGTCGTCGACCCGCCCGAGGATCCAGAAGTAGCCGTCCTCGTCCTTTCGCGCGGCGTCGCCGACGAAGTAGGTCGTCTCATCCCACTTGGAGTAGTAGGTCTCCTTGAATCGGTCGTCCTCCTTGAACAGGGTGCGGAGCATGCCCGGCCAGGGGCGCCTTAGCGCGAGAAGGCCCTGGTCCCCGTCGACCTCGTTGCCCTCCTCGTCGAGCACGGCGGCGTCGATGCCCGGCAGGGGCTTGGTGGCGGAGCCCGGGCTTGGCGTCGATCAGACCCGGGCAGAGGGCTGATCATGATGTGGCCGGTCTCGGTCTGCCACCAGGTGTCGACGATCGGGCAGCGCTCGCCACCGATCACCTCGTAGTACCAGAGCCATGCCTTCGGGTTGATCGGCTCGCCGACCGTGCCGAGCAGACGCAGAGAGCAGAGGTCGTGCTTGCCCGGATACTCGACGCCCCACTTGATGCAGGCGCGGATCGCCGTGGGTGCCGTGTAGAAGATCGACACCTTGTAGCGCTCGATGATGTCCCACCAGACGTCCTTGTCCGGGTAGTCCGGAGCGCCCTCGTACATCACGCTGGTGGCGCCGTTGGAGAGGGGGCCATAGACGATGTAGGAGTGCCCGGTCACCCAGCCGACGTCGGCGCCGCACCAGAAGACGTCCGAATCCGGCTTCAGATCGAAGACGTACCGGTGGGTGAACGGTGACGCCGAGTAGATAGCCGCCGGTGGTGTGCAGGACGCCCTTGGGCTTGGCGGTCGAGCCCGAGGTGTAGAGGACGAAGAGGGGATGCTCGGCGTCCAGGGGCTCGGGCGGGCACTCGGCGTCGGCCTTCTCCATCTCCTCGCCGAACCAGACGTCGCGGCCCTCATTCATCTCGCAGTCGGCGCCGGTGGCCTTGACGACGAAGATCGTCTCGATCGAGTCGAGATCGCCGATTCCCTCCTGGTCCACCGCGCTCTTGATCGGCGCGGTCTTGCCCTTCCGGCGGGCACCGTCGACCGTGATCAGGGCCTTGGCGTCCGAGAACTCCATCCGCTCGCGCACGGCTTCCGGTGAGAAGCCCCCGAAGACCACGTTGTGGGGGGCGCCGATGCGGGCGCAGGCAAGCATGGAGATCACGACCTCGGGGATCATCGGCAGGTAGATCCCGACGACGTCGCCCTTGCCGATGCCGCGGGCCTTGAGCGCGTTGGCGAAGCGCTGCACGTCGCGATGGAGGTCGGCGTAGGTGATGTCGCGCTCCTCGCCCTCCTCTCCGCGCCAGTGGAAGGCGACGCGGTCGCCGTTGCCGGCCTCGACGTGGCGGTCCAGGCAGTTCGCGGACACGTTCAGCTTGCCGTCGGCGAACCACTTGTAGAAGGGGGCGTTCGACTCGTCCAGGATCTGGGAGGGCTTCTCGATCCAGTCGACCAGCTCCTCCGCCTGCCGCGACCAGAAGCCCTCGAGGTCCTCAGCCGCCTCTTTGTAGAGCGGACTCGTCGGTGACCAGCGCCTGCCTGCGGAAGTCGTCCGGCGGCGGGAACGGTCTCGATGTCGAGCATCGAGTCGAGCTGCTGCTCGAGCTCCTCGATCTTCACCTCAGTTGCCATCTCTCCTCACTCCTTCTCTTCAAGTTCCTGGAGGCAACCTATCGTGCTGCGGCAGGGCGGCCGGGTCCGGGGCCCCTCCGGTTCTCCGGTGACCCGGCCGTCATGTCGCGTTGCTCGTCAGCCGTGGAGCTCCTTCACGGGCAGAATCACCCGGCCGAAGGTCTTGTTCGTCACTGCGGCGAACGATGCGTACCAGGCCGCAATCGCGGTCGCGATGCCGAGCCAGCCACCGATCTGGATGATCGTCGAGTTGTCTGCCGAGTTGCCGATCCCCAACACGATGAAGGTCGGCGCGAGCAGCAGGAACACGAGCGCCACCGCCGCGCTGACGCGCAGCGAGGCGATGAACATGTACGCGGTGAAGATGCCCCAGCCGATCAGGTAGAGGCCGACGGCGTTGCCCAACTGTGCGGCGGGCACCGAGTCGGCCAGGAACTGATCGAACACGAACAGGGAGATCCAGAACGCACCGAACGAGGAGAACGCGGTCGCCCCGAAGGTGTTGTTGTTCTTGAACTCCCACATGCCGGCGAGCAACTGTGCCAATCCGCCATAGGCAAGGGCGAGGCCGAGAACGACCGGCTCACCGCCCTTGTTGACCAGGTCGGCGTTGAAGAAGCTGAGCACGAACGTGGTCAGGGCGAATGCCGGCCAGCCCCAGTGGGGCCGGATCGGCGATGGCCTCGGCGGGCTGACTAATCGCCTGCCGAGCCGACTCGCGAGCAACCACGTCGTTCGAGCCCCTTCCTCGTCGACGAGCGGTAGTGGCTTCCATAACTCACCTCCTGAAGAGCCCATTCCATGGGCTGTCACGCCGCAAATACCCGCGTGTAAGCGTTTGCTAACGCAAGTAAGCGTGTGGAGATATCTCTGTCAGAGGCCGGCGGCCTCGGCGAGCAGCGAGACCTGCTCAGGGTCGGATGAGCAGGGGAAGAGGATGAGCTCGTCGCAGTTCCATTCCTCGTACGCCTTCATGAACGCCTTGACGCCGTCGGCGTCCTTGGGCGCGCCAGCGACGATCCCTTCGACGGCATCGTCCCCCAGCCAGGCGTAGTAGTCGCCCACGTAGGCCCGGACCTTCGCCTCTGCGTCCGCACCCAGGGCGAAATAGCCGAGAGCCAATCGTGCGGGGCTGGCCCTCGCGGCCGGCCTGCTTCCAGGCATCCTCGAGGTTGGCGAGGTCCGCTCCGAACTGGGAGGGTCCGGACCCGCCCTGGGTCCAGCCGTCACCGTACTCGGCCGCACGCTCGAGAGACGACTGCACGTAGCCGCCGACCAGGAGAGTGGGACCGTCGCCCCGGGGGCGGGGGCCGACCTTGGACTCGAGCTCGCCATCGCCGTTCCAGATGGCGCGAATCTTCTCGAGAGCCGCATCGAGCCATGCGCCACGGCCGGACATGTCGAGGCCACTGACCTCGTAGTCATCTTCGCGCCCGCCGAGGCCGATGCCGAGGACGGCGCGTCCGCCCCCCGCGAGGGCGTCGAGGGAGAGGAACTGCTTGGCGACGAGAGCGGGGTTCATGCGCAGCGGACCGAGCAGGACGTCGGTGGCGAGCTTGATGCGGTCGGTGACTGCGGCGGCGGCCGAGAGAGCAACCAGCGGCTCGTAGTTCGGGAAGACGATGCGATCGATAACTCCGAGGGTCGAGAAACCGGCGTCCTCCGCGGCACGCGCCCAGTCGGTGAGCTGGTCGCCGGTCGTCCCAGGCACTGTGTTCGGCAGTCCGATACCGAGATCCATTTCGGCTCCTTTCGTCAACTAACTTCGGTCTGTGGCTGACCTTCAACCTACCGAGGTAGTTGCATGGGCAAACGAATTGCTGGAGACCGAGCGGGTCGGCAGGCTCGGGCTGCTGGATACCGATGGGGCGCCACGGGTCTTGCCGGTGACGTTCGCGCCGGCCGAGGGACGGATCTGGAGCGCGATCGATCAGAAGCCGAAGGGTGAGGGCGAGCCGGCGCGGCTGCGGTTCATCCGGCGGGATCCGCGGGCGGCGCTGACGGTCGATCGCTACTCGGACGACTGGGATGAGCTGGCCTGGGTGCAGGTGCTGGGGAGGGTGGAGATCATGGACGTCGCCGACGGGGCCGCCGGGCTGGAGGCACTCAGCGCGAAGTACGAGCAGTACCGGGATCGAGGCGCCGCCGGGTCCGCTGCTGGCTCTGAATCCCGAGCGATATCTGTGGTGGCGAGCCGCGGATCCGCGCGGCCCCAGGCGGGCATACCGGCGGCCGCGGCGGGTGATCAGGATCTCGTCGCCAGCGGCGGCGCGTTCCATCCAGTAACCCAACTTCTCGCGGAACTCGTGAGCGCCGAGGGCGACCTTGCCATCGGCTTGAGGAGTGGAGCCAGCCGGGCTCGAACCGGCGACCTCGTGAGTGCCACTCACGCGCTCTCCCAACTGAGCTATGGCCCCAGAGAGCAAGTACTACTCCGCCCAGTTTATCGCCGCCCGCTGAGAGTTCTTGGCCGGCCGCGTCCGCAGATAGAAGGCGGAACGACCCGCAACGGACTCTGCCGGAAGAAGATAAACCTGGTCTAGTGCCTGGCAGTACGCGGCGACGGCGTCAATTTCGTCAGCGCGGTACTTGCTCCGCACGGATCCGCGACTGGTCAGTCGGTAGCCAACGAGGTTGACGCAAACAACAGCGCCCTCGAGGCGTGCCCACTTGCACTGGACTCGCACTATCCGATCACCGAGATCGAAGGCGAGGTCGTAGCGGCCGTGTTCAGCTGCCGGCTTGAGGACTTCGATTCCGAGCTTGACCGCCTCCAGCGTGATTGCCGCCTCAGCGATGTTGCCCTTGTCGTTCGAGGTGAGCACCCGGCGATACTGTCGCGGCTCGGCTCACGAGAGGCGCGCGAACGGTCAGAAATGTGTGACGAGAGTGCGCCTGGAGCTACGCCGCGCGGTCCTGCCGCTCGCGCCCGTCCTCGTCCACGTCGAGGACGAGGCCGTCGCGGTGTGTGTCCCGCACGACGAAGTCGAACGGGGCCCGCTCCTCCAGCTCGCGGAGCAGCTCGACCGGGCCCTCCAGGTTCATCGAGACCGTCGCCCGGCCGCCGGAGAACCGCTTCACCCTGATCTCCGACGCGCCGCGGATCTTCGCAGCGGCGTCCTCGAAGCCCGCCAGCTGCGCGAAGTCGCTGAGCGGCCCGACCTCCACCTCGACCGGGCCCGAGTAGACGCCGTCAGCGGCTGTCTGGGCCGGCTCCATCCCGACGGGCGGACGGCCCTCCTCGATCCCCAGCCGTGCCCTGGCCACCTCGGCAAGCTCGGAGATTCTGGTCCCCAGCTCGTCCCGCAGCTTGGAGAGCTCGGTTACCCGGTCCGCCATCTGGACGGCGTCGTCGAGCGCCTTCATCCGGATCCTGGTCGCCTGCCGGCGGGCCTGGCCGTAGATCTCCTCGATCCCCTTGCCCACAGCGGCCGCCATCGGCCGCTTGAGCGCATCCTGCAGCCTTCGCTCACGCTCTACGACCCGCTCGGCGAGCCGCTGCGCCTCCCGCTCCAGGCGGGCCAGCCGCGCGTCGCGCGCCTCGATCGCCGCGTCGACCTCCTCCGGTTCGTAGCCGCGCAGGGCGCGCCGGAAACGCTCCTTCGACACGGGCGGGAGGCTACGTTCGCCCTCGGACGGCTTCGCCACATGCGGCCGCCACAAAACACCGCGGCCGAATCTCAGGCGGCGCCGCGGGCGCCCGCCAGGTCGAGCTCCACGCTCTCCGCCTCGCCCCAGAGCACGTCGAGCCGGTAGCGCTCGCGCAGATCCGGGGTGAACACGTGCAGCACCGCGTCCAGGTAGTCCATCAGCACCCACTCGGCCTCCCTCTCCCCCTCGACCCGGGCCGGCAGCCAACCGTCCCTCTTCAGCCGGTGGTAGACCTCGTCGTGGACCGCCTTCGCCTGGCGCTCGTTCCGCGCGGTGCAGATCACCAGGTAGTCCGTGTAGCCGACCAGCTTGCGGACGTCCAGCGCGACCAGCTCCGTCGCCCCCTTGTCGTCCGCGATCGCCGCCAGCCGCCGCGCCAGGTCCTCCGGGGACATCTGGGTGCCGCGGCTCACCGGTACAGCCCCCTCTCCCCGATCAGCGCGATCACCGGATCCGGGACCAGATGCCGCAACGGCTTCCCCTGCCGTGCCCGCTGCCTGACTGTGGTCGAGGACGCTCCGCAAAGTGGCATGTCGATTATCTCCGCGCTGCCGGATGCACCCAGCCGCTCCAGCGCCGAATTGACCGCGCCCAGCCCGACGCCCGGCCGCGGCACCACCCCGAGCCGCGCCAGCTCCAGCACCCGCTCGGGCTCCTTCCAGCTCGCCAGCCCGGCGGCCATGTCGGCACCGAGCAGGAAGAACCGCTCCTGCTCCGGCTCCCGCTCGGCGAGCAGCTCCAGCGTCCGGTAGCTGTAGGAGACCTCATCCCGCTCCACCTCGAGCCCTGAGGCCTCCACCCCATCCTCTCCGTCGGCCGCGAGCCGCGCCATCTCCAGCCGCACCTCGGCCCCCGGGTCGTCCTCGATCTCCTTGTGCGGCGCCCTCCCGGTCACCATCAGCAGGACCCGGTCCAGACCGAGCTGCCAGCGGGCCTCCTGGGCGAGGAGCAGATGACCGACGTGGGGCGGGTTGAAGGCCCCGCCGAGGACCCCGATCCGAGCGACAGCCCTACTCCCTGACCTGACCGCTGCCGTGGACCACGTATTTCGTCGTGGTCAGCTCGCGCAGGCCGATCGGCCCGCGGGCGTGCAGCTTCTGCGTCGAGTTCCCGATCTCCGCTCCCATCCCGAACTCGTAGCCGTCCGTGAACCGCGTGGATGCGTTGACGTAGACCGCCGCCGAGTCGACCGCGTCGGTGAACTCGTCCCCCACCTACCTGCGAGCGGGTCAGGATCGCGTCCGAATGTCCGGTGCCATGCCTGTTGATGTGCTGGATCGCATCGCCGAGCGAGTCCACCACCCCGACAGCCATCTTCAGCCCGTGGTACTCGGTGTCCCAGTCGGCCTCGGTCGCCTCGCCGACCGGCGCCTCGCCGGCCGCCTCGCGCGTCCGCTCGTCGCCGACCAGCTCCACGCCCGCCTCGCTCAGCTTGGCGAGCAGCCCGGGCAAGATATCGGCCGCGACATCACGGTGAACGAGCAGCGTCTCGGCCGCATTGCAGACCCCCGGCCTCTGCACCTTCGCGTTGTAGGCGACCCTCTCCGCCATCTCGAGGTCCGCGTCCTGGTGCACGTAGACGTGGCAGTTGCCCGCCGCCGCGTACATCACCGGCACCTTGGCGACCGCCTTGAGCGCGTTCTTCAGCCCCTCGCCGCCGCGCGGGATGATCAGGTCGACCATGCCCTCCTGCATGGCCAGCTCCGCCAGCTGCTCGTGGCCGCCGCCGGAGAGCAGCGATACCGACGCAGCCGGCAGCTCCGCAGCCGCAAGCGCGTCCGCGAGGAGCCCGGCGAGAAACGCGTTGGAGCTCTCGGCGCTGCTCGAGCCACGCAGCACCGCGGCGTTCCCGCTCTTCAGGCAGAGCGCGGCAGCGTCGATCGTCACGTTCGGCCTGGCCTCGTACACCACCGCGACCACCCCGATCGGAACCCGCTTCTTCGCGACTTCCAGCCCGTTCTCCAAGGTCCACCCCTCGACCACCTCACCCACCGGGTCAGGCAGGTCGGCGATCTCGCGAACGCCCTTCGCCATCTCGGCGATCCGCGCCTCGGTCAGCGTCAGCCGGTCGAGCAGCGCCTCATTCAGGCCCTCCTCCCGGCCCGCGTCCACGTCGGCGCGATTCGCATCGAGCAGCGGCGGCGACGCTCGCTTCGATCCGATCGGCGAGGTCGCGCAGAAAGGCGTCCTTCTCGTCCCGGCTCGCGCGCGCGAGCAGGTGCGAGGCGTCCTTCGCCTCGCGGCAGGTCTGCTCGACGGTCTTCGCGGCTGTTGCCACGACTTAAGGGTAACCGGGGCTCTTCTCGCTACAGCTGGATGCTCTTGACCTCGAGGAACTCCTCGAGGCCGAAGCGGCCGTACTCGCGGCCGCTGCCCGACTGCTTGACGCCGCCGAACGGAGCGATCGGGTTGAAGGTCGCCCCATTGATCTGGACCTGCCCCGTGCGCATGCGGCGCGCGAACGCCTTGGCCCGCTCCGGGTCGGAGGACCAGACGCCGCCATCCAGCCCGTAGATCGTCGAGTTGGCGATCTCCGCAGCCTCGTCCTCGTCCTCGTAGGGGATGATCGAGAGCACCGGCCCGAAGATCTCCTCCTGGGCGATCGTCATGTCCGGCTTCACCTCGGAGAAGACCGTCGGCCGGACGAAGTAGCCGCTTTCGAGGCCTTCGGGAGGCTCGGTGCCCCCGGCGACCAGCTTGGCGCCCTCCTCCTGGCCCCTCTCGATGTAGCCGCGCACCCGCTCGCGCTGGGCGTCCGAGACGAGCGGGCCGAGCCGCGTGCTCGCCTCGAACGGGTCGCCAGGCGCGGCCTTCTCGGCGGCGGCCGCGGCGATCTGCTCCGCCTCGGCGAGCTTCTCTCGCGGCACCAGCATCCGGGTGTGGGCGCTGCAGGTCTGCCCGGAGTTCAGGTAGCAGTTCGCGACCCCGTAGCCGACTGCGATCTTCAGGTCGGCGTCGTCGAGGATCACGTTCGCAGACTTGCCGCCCAGCTCGAGCGCCACCCGCTTCACCGTCTGCGAGGCGACCTCGCTGACACGCCGCCCGGCGCGGGTCGAGCCGGTGAAGGAAACCATGTCGACGCCGTCGTGGGCGGCGATCGCCTCACCGACCACCGGACCGTAGCCGGTCACCAGGTTGAAGACGCCCGCGGGCAGGTCGAGCGAGTCGAAGATCTCGGCCAGGATGAAGGAGGTCAACGGGGTCACCTCGCTCGGCTTCACGATGACCGAGCAGCCCGCCGTCAGCGCCGGGCCGACCTTGGCGCAGATTTGGTGGAGCGGGTAGTTCCAGGGAGTGATGCACCCCGACCACCCCGACCGGCTCCCGCACGATCAGCGAGTTGCCGATCTGCTCCTCCCAGGCGATCTCGCCCGCGACCTGCGCCATCGAGCCGAAGTCCATCGCCGGCAGCCCGGCCTGGATCTGACGCGCCTGCTTGAAGGGCATCCCACCTCGGCCGCGATCAGGCCTGCGATCTCATCGCCCCGCTCCGCGAGCGCCGCGCTGATCGCCGTGCACGCGTCGACCCGCTGCTCTACGGGGACCTCGCGCCACGCCTCGAACCCGGCCCTGGCGGCCTGCACCGCACGATCGACGTCCTCGGGCGTCCCCTCCGGGATCCGCCCGATCACCTGCTCGGTGGTCGAGTCGATCACCTCGATCGTGCCCGAGCCCGCGGGCTCGACCCACTCGCCGCCGACGTAGAGGCGGTCGCGGACGATCTCTTCGGTGGGATGATTCGGCGCCGGTGTTTGTGGGCGCCGTTCATCGCGGGTCGGTGCGGCGGTCTCAGTGGCCAAGGGGTGCTCCTCTCATTCGGGTCCAGAAAAGGTTAGGCGGGCGTCGCCGCGGCCTTCGCATCCGCGGCCTTGGCACCCGCGTCGTCGGCGATCGCCTCGGCGGTGCGGTGCGCCAGCGCCATGATCGAGACCATCGGGTTGGTCCCCGAGGAGGTCGGGAAGGCGCTGCCGTCCCCGATCCAGACGCCGTTGGCGTCGTGCAGCTCGCCGAATGGCCCGGCGACCGAGGTCTGCGGGTCCTCTCCCATCCGGCAGGTGCCCATCTGGTGGGCGCTGAAGAGCTTGTAGCCCCCGGCGCGGAACGGGATCCGCTTGACGCCTGAGATGAAGGCCTCCAGATCATCGCCGCGGCGCCAGGTCGGCGCTCCCTCGGCCAGCGGCCCGATCTGGTGCGCGCCGGCCGCCTCGTGCAGGCGGATCTGCACCTCGATGCCCTGCCTGAGGTTCTCGAGGTCGAGCGGGTCCGTGACCGCGTACGTTGGCACGGCCTCGCCGTTGGCGTCGACGGCCACCTGGCCGGCGCCGCGGTCACGAGTGAGACCGAGGAAGTTCCCAGTGAAGCGGAACTCCTCCATCCGCTGCTTGTGATCGGCGCCCGAGATCCACGGGGTCGCCGAGCCGATCAGGCCCGGCGCATACTGACCGGACTCGATCAGGAAGCCGTAGCCCTGGCCGGTGTCGGCGAACTCGTTGCAAAGCCCCGACTGCGGCGGACCCCACCACGCCTGCTGGTCGGTGCCGTAAGCACCAGCCACCACGCTGCAGGGATGGAGTCGCAGGTTCTGACCGACCGCCGGACCGCCGATCCCGGAGCGGAGCAACAGCGCCGGCGACTCCAGCGAACCGCAGGCCACGACCACCCGCGGCGCCCGCACGGTGACCTGCGCGCTCCGGCCGTCCGGCGCCTGCCAGACCGCCTCGACGCCGGCCGCTTGCCCGTTCTCGGCGAGCACGCGCGTGACGCGGGTGAAGGTGAGGAAGCGCGCGCCGTGCTGCTGGGCGTCCGCGAGCCAGGTCCGGTCCGCGCTCCGCTTCGAGCCCGATTGATCCCCGAAGCCCAGGTACCCGGCCATCTCGGGCGTGTAGCTCCCCGGGTCGGTGTTGCGCACGATCGTCTCGAAGCTCCAGCCGAGCGCCTCGGCGCCCTCGCGTAGGCGCTGGTGCGGCCCGTTCAGATCGCTGCAGCGGTCAGTCGCGTTGATCCGCGTCCAAACCGCATCGAGATGGCGGTCGAACTCGGAGCCGTCCACCCCCTCGAGACCGTGCTCCCGGGCCCATTGCTCGCGAACCCAGGGCCTGGTTCGCAGGCAATTCATCCAGTTGATGGTGGTCCCGCCGCCGAGGGTCGTTCCCGCCACCAGGCTGACGTTGCCGTCGGCCGTCAGGTTGGGGCCGCCGCGCCAGAACATCTGCTGGTACGCGGGCAGCTCGAGCTGGGTGAAGTCGGACTCGTTGTAGTAGCCGGCGCCCTCGAGCACGACCACGTCCAGCCCACGCCCCGCGAGGACGGCGGCGACCACTGCGCCGCCCGACCCTGAGCCGACGATGCAGACGTCAGCCTCGAGCGTCTCCTCGGAACCGCCCGGCTCGTGGAGCTTGAGCGGCTTCTCGACCTGAGGTGGCGAAGAGATCGGGCCCGGATAGCGGAAGGTCTCCCAGTTCGGGTTTTTCCCGGTCTGCGGGTCGGGCGCCCCGTAGTGCAGGAAGAGCGTCATCCCGATCAGCGCCGCGACGCCGGCGGCCGCGCGCGGGTCGGAGAGCGCCGTGTTGCGCAGGATCTGCTCGCGCGACGCCTGCGTGGCCCGGGCGATCCCCTGACCGCCGAGCGCGTCGATCAGCTCGAGCAGCCCGCCGCGCAGCTCGGGATCGGGAATCTCGGAGATCAGCTGGGCCGCGCCGGCGTCGACCCCGATGTCGCTCGCCTTGCGGGCCCAGAGCCCGTCGGGATCGCGATCGCGCGGCAGCGCGGGCACGACCGTGTCGCAGACCGCGGTCAGGATCGCGCGCTGGGAGTCGCTCAGCACTCCGCCGGCTTCCTCTCCGGATCCCATCGCCTGGGACTCTAGTACGGGGTTATGCGAGGGTGCGCCGAGCGGAGCGAGGCGCAACCCGTTTAATGGAGGCCAGTCGCCAGCCGTGAGCGCCAGAGCCAGGCCAGCGCGGCCGCCAACACGGCCGCTCCCGCCGCCGCGACGAATGCTGCCGAGGCGCCGTGGCTCTCCGCCAGCGGCCCGGAGAGCGCGTTGCCCGCCGCCGAGCCGAGCGCCAGCGAGGTCGACTGCCAGCCGAAGGCCTCCGCCGCCGCAGCCGCGGCGTGATCCTCGACCAGCAGGGCAACCGTGGTGACGACCGGGTTGAGGGCGGCGCCGGCGAGCAGCAGCGGCAGCCAGATCACCGCGAACGAGGGCGTCGCGATCAAGGGCGCGACGCAGACCGCATAGGCGACCAGCAGGAGCGCCAGCCTCGTGGGCGCTCCGGCGCCCCACCTCCTCGAGGCGTAGACGATCGCACCAAGGATGCCGCCCACCGACATCGCACCCAGCAACAGGCCGCTGACGGCGGGCACTCCGCGCTCGCCCGAGAGCGCTGGGATCGCCAGCTCGACGCAGCCGAGAGCCAGGGCGAAGGCCAGGTTGACGGCGAGCGCCAGCCGGACGCCCGGCGAGCGCAGCGCGCCGGCCCGATCCGGGGGTCGCTCCCCGTGCAGCCGGCTCGGCATCACCGCCGCAAGCGCAACGGTCCCGATGCTGGACGCGGCGCCGACCGCCACCAAAGCCGCCGCCGCGGAGGCAACGGCGACGATCAGCGCCAGCAACAGAGGGCCGAGCAGCACCGCAACCTCCTGGGTCAGTGTCACCAGGCTGTAGGCCGCGGTGCGGTCCTCCTCATCGGCCAACCGCCCCCAGGCGATCCGCATCCCGGCCGAGACGGGCGGCTCGCCGAATCCGATCGGAAGCGCGAGGGGCACGGCGACCCACGACGCACCGCCGAGCTGCGCCTCGGCGACGAACGCCCCGATCCCCGCGAGATGGATCAGCCCGCTCCAGATCAGAACGGGGCGCGGTCCGTGCTCGTCCATCAGTCTGCCCTGGACCGGCCGAGCGGTTCCGGCCGCGATCAGGAACGCTCCCGCGGCCGCCCCGGCGAGCGAGAGCGACCCACTCGCTTCGCGGATGACCAGGATGATCCCGAGCCCCGCCGCCGCCTGGGTGAGCTGCGCGACCAACCCTGCGAAGCCCTGCCGCAGGGCCAGCCGGTCGCGCAAGAGGCTCGGCATCCCGCCCTAGGTCAGGACGAAGTAGTCGCGGTGCACGGCCTCCTCCGAGGCGTGCGGCAGGAGCTCGCGAACCTTCTCCGTCCGCATCCCCTTGATCCGCCGCAGCTCGCCGGCCGAGTAGTTGACGATGCCCTTGCCGATCGTCCGGCCGTCGGCCACGACCTCGACCGCGTCGCCCGCGTCGAACTCGCCCTCGACCTCGGTGATCCCGACCGGCAGCAGGCTGCTGCCGCTCTCACGCAGGACCTTGGCGGCGCCCTCGTCCACCCGCAGGCTGCCGTGGCTCGGCTTCGCGTAGCGCAGCCAGAGCTTGAAGCTCGACGCGCGCTCGGGATGCGGAGCGAAGCTGGTGCCGGCGCGCTCGCCACGGGCGGCGGCGAGCAGGGTGTCCTCGGCGGTGCCGTTGCAGATCACCGCCGCGATCCCGGAGGCGCCGGCCATCCCCGCGGCGGCCACCTTGCTCCGCATCCCGCCGAGGCCGAACGGCGAGGTGTGCTCACCGATCTCGTAGCCGGCCAGCTGCGACTCCTCGCTCACCTCCTCGACCAGCTCCGCGTCGTCGTGGCGGCGCGGGTCCTTGGTGTAGAGCCCGGACTGGTCCGTGAGCAGGACCAGGAGGCGCGCCTCGAGCATGATCGCGACCTGCGCGGCGAGGAAGTCGTTGTCGCCGAAGGTGATCTCGTCGGTGGCGGTGGTGTCGTTCTCGTTCACCACCGGCACGACGCGCCAGGCGAGCAGGCGGCCGAGCGTCTGGCGGGCGTTCAGGTAGTGGGTGCGGAGCTGCAGGTCCGAGGCGGTGAGCAGCACCTGGGCGGCCCGCACGTCGCCGCGCCCCAGCCGCTCCTCGTACGCGCGGAAGAGGCTCCCCTGGCCGACGGCGGAGGCGGCCTGTAGCTCGTCGATCGCGCTCGGCCTCCCGGACAGCCCGAGTACGCGCATGCCGCGCGCGATCGCCCCCGAGGTGACGAGGACCACGTTCTCGCCTCCGGCGTGCAGCTCGGCAGCCTGCGCGCAGACGCGATCGAGCACGTCGCCGCGCAGCTCGCCGCCCTCTCCGGCGACGATCGAGGAGCCCAACTTGGCCACCACGGTCATGGCGCAATCATCCCGGGTGCAACTCGAATTCGAGGTCGCCCACGACCACCTCGTTGCCGGGCTCGAAACCGGCGCGCTCGAGCGCGGCGATCACGCCGATCTCCCTCAGGCGCCCCTCGAGGTAGTCGAGCGCCTCGGGGTTGTCGAGGTCGTGGCGGGCGATCAGCAGCTCGATCCCGCGGCCCGTGACCCGGAAGCGCCCCTGGCCGTCGGGCACGACCTCGAAGCCCTCGTCGGTGCCCGGCCGGTAGACGCGGTGCTCAGCCTCGAACCCCCCGGCCGCCGCCGGCTCCCCCGCAGCCTCCTCCGGCAGGGACGAGAAGATCGCCCGAACCAGCTCGTCGAGCCCCTCCCCGGTGGCTGAGGAGATCCCGAGGACGGCCAGGCGGTCGCCGCCGAAGTGCTCGCTCCATTCCGCGACGATCCGCTCGATCTCCTGGCCAGGGAGCAGATCGATCTTGGAGAGGGCGATGATCTCAGGCAGCTCGGCGAGCCCCGCGCCGTAGCCGACGAGCTCCTCGCGGACAGCGCGGTAGTTCGCCTCCGGGTCACCCTCGGCGGGCGCGACCTCCACCAGGTGGACGAGCAGCCGGCAGCGCTCGACGTGAGCGAGGAACTCGTGGCCGAGGCCCGCGCCCTCAGCGGCGCCCTCGATCAGCCCGGGGATGTCGGCCAGCACCAGCTGCCGGTCCTCGAGCTCGATCGTCCCGAGGTTGGGCTCGACGGTCGTGAACGGGTAGTCGGCGACCTTCGGATCCGCCCGCGTCAGCCGGGCCAGGAGCGAGGACTTGCCGGCGTTCGGCAGCCCGACCAGGCCGACGTCCGCGAGCAGCTTGAGGCGGAGCTCGATCTCCCCCGACTCCCCGTCCAGGCCCCGCTCCGCGAAGCGCGGGGCCTGGCGGGTGGAGGTGGCGAAGCGCTTGTTGCCGTGCCCGCCCGAGCCGCCGCGCGCGACGACCAGGCGCTGGCCGTCCTCCAGCAGCTCGGCCTCCGAGCCGTCCAGGCCGAGCACGACGGTGCCCGGCGGCACGGCGATCACCCGGTCCTCGCCCCGCTCGCCGTGCTTGCGCTTGCCCTTGCCGTGTTCGCCGCGACCGGCCCGGAAGTGGCGGCTCCGGCCCAGCGAGGCGAGATCGCGCCGCTGGGCGTCGCAGACCAGCGCGACGTCGCCGCCGCGGCCGCCGTCTCCGCCGTCGGGGCCGCCGCGCGGCACGTGCGCCTCGCGCCGAAAGCTGACCACGCCGTCGCCGCCCCGGCCGGCCTCCACGTAGATCTTCGCTCGGTCGAAGAGCATCGAGGCGAAGTTAGATGTGACGGCGGTGTTTGTGGCCGCCGGTCATGGCGAAGCCGTGTCAAGCCGTTCGTGGTCGCGCCCGTGAATACCAGCGGCGGCGGACCAGCCCAGCCGCCTCCTCAGCCTCCTCGCGCGCGCAGAGGTCGAGGTAGAGGAGCGTTCGTCCGAGCGCGACGTAGGGGACGACCAGCGCGTAGACGACCGAGCCGATCAGGTTGACCAGCACCGGTGAGAGGTTGAGGAAGATCAGGAAGAACCCCAGGATCGGGCCGAAGATGACGCCGAGCAGAGCGAGGATGGCGGTGACCAGCACCGTCCGCCACCAATGGCCCCGCACGAGGCGGTGGCTGCCGCGAAGGGCCTCGCGGATCGAGCGATCCTCGAAGAGGATCTCCTGCTGGACGAACTGCCAGGCGATGTAGAAGTAGATCCCGAACGGGATCCCGATCACCGTGATGAACATCAGTGCGACGAGCACGTCGACCAGCAGCTCGCCGCCGACCACCCTCCAGAGCCGCGCCCAGATCGCACGGTAATCATCCCGGACGCCGGAGGCCTCGCCGGCCTCTCGGAGGCGGACGAAGGCGACGACGGCGCCGGAGACGAGCGCGAACCCGACCGGGTGGGCGATCACCCCGATGGAGCCGTTGAATCGCAGGGTTCCGCCGGGGACGTGGATGCGGATGTGGTTGCTGTTGGTGAGCTGCGTGAAGAGGTACTCGACGCCCTGGATCGCGGCGAGCAGCACGAACCCCGTCAGCGCAATCGCGAGCATCGTCCGCCAGTGCCGGCCATAGAGCTGGCGGGCCCCCCGGAGCAGCTGACCCACCGCCCACTCGTGCCGCAGGGTGGAGATGTCGACCGGGCGCCAGCGGGTAAGCAGCACGGGCACCAGGATCAGCAGCAGCAGGATGACCCCGAGAAGGATCGCGCCGATGGTCGTCTTCGCCTCCAGGTTGATGAACTCGGAAACCGTCGCGATCGCGCCGCAGAAGACGGTGGACGCCGCGGGCCCCAGCACCGACCCGCCGGGCAGCCTCGGGCTCGTCTGGCGGATCCCGTTCATCCACGTGAAGGGCCGCAGCCACTGCTTCTTCGTGGTCGGCCCCTGCGGGCCGATGTTGAAGCCCTTCTCGCGCTGCCCCCAGTGGCCGAGATAGCTCAGCCACTGAAACTCGCTGCCGGGCGCCGCGGCCGTGGGCACGACGATCGGTCGGGGATCGGTTCGGATCAGTGGATCGGTCGTGTTGTCGCAGCCGACGCCCGACCCGTGCGAGCCGTTCTCGATGTAGATCGCGTTGTCGTAGAAAGTGGCGTGGGATCCCGCCGCCGAGTAGACGACCGGGTGGGTTCCCTCCTTCTGGACCTTCTGGTCGTTCCAATCCGCGCGCTCGCCCCCGGCGTGCTGGAAGAGGGCGATCTGCGATGGCCCCTTAGCCAACGCCTCGGCGGGCGTATCGGCATCGAAGGAGATCTGCATCCCCTCCCAGTCGCCCTCATGGACGTCGTTGAACTGGTTGAAGTAGTAGAAGAAGAAGTACTGCACCACCAGGCCGGAGTAGCCCGGCTCGGTGGCGATGTGGGTGTAGGTGACGGGGGGCGCCTTGCCCGCGTCCCGCAGCGCCTTGAAGTCCGTCGCGTAGCTGCCGCTCTCGGGGCATTTGACGTCGAGCGGATCCCCCGGCAAGTCGAGGTAGTAGTCATCCCCAAGCCCGGCGATGTCCGCCGCAGTCGGGGCCCTCTTGATCGGAACTTCCTCGCCGTTGACGTAATGGATCAGTCTGACGGCGGGGTTCCCGAGCACGGTGTCGACCGTGGTCGGGGGGCTGTACTGCTCCTGGGTCGTGTTGCAGTTGTCCTTGCTCGTCTGCTTGCGCAGCTTCACGATCGGTGAGTACGCGGAGACCAGCTGCTGCTCCGCGGGGGTGACCGCCGCGTCGGCGGTCGAGGCGACGAGCAGTGAGGCGGACGCCGTCAGGACGAGGAGCGCCGCCAACCTTCCGGGTCGGCGCATCACGGCGCCACGCTAACACGGGCCTCCATCCCAGCTACAGGGTTTTTCCCTGGTCAGGCCGGGACGGGAATGGGCGGGCTACTCCCCCTGGTCCCCGATGCTGAAGCTCACCTCCTCGCCGACGACCGTCGCGTCGAGCTCCTTGTCCTCGAGAATCGCGGCGGCGGTGGGCTCGACGCTGACCGCGACCTCCTCACCCTCGACGATCTGGTCGTCGGGAGGCGGAGATTCGGTCAGCGAAATGGCCAGCCCCGGACCGGGCGCGGTCCCGTCCTGCCCCTGGGGGCTGATCCTGAACATCGACCCATCGGGGGCGTCCGAGGCGGCAAGGATCCCGCGAATCGCCTGCGAGGCCTCTGGGGTGATCGTGAGCACGAGGCTCACCTCCTCCTGGTCGAGAGCATGAGCCTTGCCGTTACCCGGGATCCCAGCCCGGAAACGGTTACTTGCTCTCGACGACCGAGATCGTGCGCCCGCGCCGGCCGGCCCTGAACTGGACGACGCCGGGGCGGATGGCGAAGATCGTGTGGTCGCGGCCGATGCCGACGCCGTCGCCCGGGCGGAAGCGGGTACCGCGCTGGCGCACGATGATCTCGCCGCCGCTCACCGTCTGCCCGGCGAACACCTTGACGCCGAGCATCTTCGGGTTGGAGTCGCGGCCGTTGCGGCTCGAGCCGAGCCCCTTCTTATGAGCCATCGGTTGCCTCCTTCTTGGCCGCCGGCTTGCGAGAGAGCATCTTCACGTCGGTGATCTCGAGGCGGGTGAGCTCGGACCGGTGCCCAGCCCGGCGCCGGTAGCCCTTCTTCGGGCGGTACTTGAAGACGCGCAGCTTGGGGCCGCGCTCATGCCCGGCGACCTTGGCCTCGACCTTGACCTTCTCCAGGTCCTTGCCGAGAACCATCTCCTTGTCGCGGTATGCGACGGCGCGCAGGTCGACCTTGTCGCCCTCCTTCGCGGTGAGCCGGTCGACGAGCAGGGTTGAGCCCTTCTCGACGCGGTACTGCTTGCCGCCTGTCTCGATCACTGCGTAGCTGGCCAACTCAAAGGTCTTTCTGATTCGGCGGCGGTGTTTGTGGCCGCCGTCACTGTCACTTAGTTCTTGGAACCGCCGGCGCGTGAGCGTCGCCTGCCGCCTCTGGAGCCGCGACGCCTACGCCCGCTTGAGGCAGCGGATTCTAGCTTCTCGCCGCCGCCCCCATTGGAGCCCGGCTGCACGACGTTCCCGTCGCTGTCGAGCAGCGCGGCGGTCGCCGAGGAGCGACCGACGCTCTCGATCCGCACCATGCGCTGCTCGCCGACGTGCGGGCCGCCGCCGGCGACGCTGACGATGTAGGAGTCGACCCGCGCGACGGCGTCGTCGACGTTGTACATGTGCGGCTCCTCGATCGTGACGAGGACCTCGTTGCCGACACGGAAGGGCAGGGCGCGCTCCTCGATCTGCTCGCGCTCGCCGGTCTCGACGACATGGAAGGTGTCGAGGGGCAGCGCATCACCACCCTCGAAGTGGAAACGCTTGCCTGTCTCCTCCTCCAGGTCGGTGAGGCCCGAGTCGGGCGAGAGCAGCTCCGCCGCCACCCGCGGGTTGACCCGGATCAGGTAGGCCTCCGGCTTTGGATCCTCCTCGACCACCTGCTGGAGCTTGCGCACGATCGTGATCGCCACCGTCTCCTCGGAGCTGACCACGCCCTCGCCGTCGCAGGTAGGACAGCGCTTGGTGAGGATCTCCCGCACGCCGTCGGTGACGTTCTGGCGGGTCATCTCGACCAGCCCGAGGGGCGAGACCTCGACCACGTAGGTCTTGGTTCGGTCCTCGTCGAGAGCGGAGCGGAGCGTCTTCAGGACCTGGTCGCGGTTCCGCGCCCGCGCCATGTCAATGAAGTCGATGACGATGATCCCGCCGATGTCACGCATGCGCAGCTGACGCACCACCTCCTCGGCAGCCTCGACGTTGACCTTCGTGATCGTGTCCTCGAGGCGGCCCTTGCCCTTGCCGGTGAAGCTGCCGGTGTTGATGTCGATCACGGTGAGGGCCTCGGCATAGTCGATCATCAGGTATCCGCCCGAGGGAAGGTCGACGCGGCGCGAGAGCACCGAGTCGAAGGCCTCCTCGACCTTCCATTTCTCGAGCAGCGGCTCCTTGCCCTTGTAGAGCTCGACGCGATCGGCGAGCTCCGGGGCGGTGCGCTGCAGGAACTTGGTGACCCGCTCGTGCTGCTTGGAATCGTCGATGACGGCACCCTCGAACTCCTCGACCAGCACGTCGCGGACGACGCGGATCGAGAGGTCGGCCTCCTGGAAGACCATCTGGCCGACCTCGGACTTCTCGGCCCGCTCGGCCACCACATCATTGAGGCGGTGCAGGTAGGCGATCTCGCGGACGAAGTCCTCCTTCTTCGCGCCCTGGGCGGCAGTCCGGACGATCACGCCGCCCGCACCGATGTCCACCTTCTCGATCAGTTTCCGCAGCCGCTGGCGCTCGGAGTCCGGGAGGCGCTTGGAGACACCGATGCCGCCGCCCTGCGGCATGTAGACGAGGTAGCGGCCGGCGATCGAGAGCTGCATCGAAAGGCGCGCGCCCTTCGTCTTCAGCGGGTCCTTGACGACCTGGACGATGATGTCCTGGCCGGGCTTGATCAGCTCGTCGATGCGGCGGCCGCGCCCGCGGCCCCGCTTCGGAACCGCCTGCCCGCCGGGCAGGACGATCTCGTCGACGTGCAGGAAGCCGTTGCGCTCGAGGCCGATGTCGACGAAGGCCGCCTCCATGCCGGGCAGCACGTTGTCGACCTTGCCCTTGTAGATGTTGCCGACGATCGAGCGGCGGCCGCGGCGCTCGACGTAGAGCTCCGCCACCTTCCACTCGTCGCCCGGGCTCGCCTTCTTGCGGCGCTTGCCGCCCTGAGGGCTGCCCTTCGCCTCGAGCACGGCGACGCGGGTCTCCCCGCTGTCGACGCTGACGAGGATGTTCTTCTTCATGAGTTTCCTTTCTGCGCGAGCAGAGCACTCACGTACCGCGAAGGGCCGCCGTTGGCGGGTGCGGTTACGTGGATGTAGGTGTGGATGTGCTCTCGGTGGCTCAGCGCAACACTGGTGTTGGCGCCCTGCTGCGGGTGGAGGTACTGAGCCGCGCTTGCGCGTGGATGCTCTGCAGGATCCCGATCGCCAGGAAGGTGGCGAGCACCGAGGAGCCCCCGTAAGACATCAGGGGCAGCGTGATGCCGGTCACCGGCATGATGCCGAGGGTCATGCCCACGTTGACCATGATCTGGAACATGAGCATGGCGGCGATGCCGCCGGCAATCAGGGTCCCGTACAAGTTCTTGGAGAGCGTCGGAATGCGCAGCATTCTCCAGATGAGCAGGGCGTAGAGGGACAGAACGAACGCTGCACCCGCGAAGCCGAAGCGCTCCCCGATCACGGCGAAGACGAAGTCCGTATGCCGCTCGGGGAGGAAGAGGAGCTCGGTCTGGGTCGAGTTGTCGCCGCGTCCGGTCTTCTCACCGGATCCAATCGCGGTGACGCTCTGGTTGACCTGATAGCTCGCATCGCTCGGGTCGTTCGAGGGATGCAGGAATGCAGTCAGCCGGTCCTGCTGATACCCGTGCAGCGGGGTCGGCAGGCCGGTGGCCGGGGCGATCACGAGGACGAAGCTGACGGCGAGCGCCGCCAGGCCCCCGATCGCAGCGAAGTGCGGCCAGGGCACCCCGGCGAGGAAAAGAATTGTCAGTGTGATGACCACGAGCACGATTCCCGTGCCGAGGTCGGGTTGCAGGAAGACGAGTGCCGCCGGGGCCAGGCCCAGCGCCAGGATGCGGAGCGTCTGGCGCACGGGCGTGCCGCGGCGGGTGCGCTCGATGACGAACGCCGCGAGGGCGACGACGAGCAGCAGCTTGGCGAGCTCGGAGGGCTGGAAGCGGAAGTAGGGGAGCTCGATCCAGCGGCGGGAGCCGCGTGCGGCGGCTCCGAACATGAGCACGAGGATGATCGAGCCGATCATCAGCGAGTAGATGCCGACCCGGATCTCGCGGAAGCGCGAATAGTCGATCTTGGCGACGGCGAGCATCAGCGCGATGCCGATCAGCGCGTAGATCCCCTGCCGCATCGCGAAGAAGAGCGGCTGCCCGGGGACGTCGTTCGGCGTCGCGACGGCGAGGGTGAAGCAGCTGAAGCCAATCAGCGCCAGCGCGGCGCCAAGCAGGATGCCGTCGAAGTAGGGCAGGCCGAAGCGCTCCCCGATCCGGGTACGCGTGTGCCTGAGCGTCAGAGGTGCAGCTTCCATAGATAGACGGGCGGCCTCGCCGTCGTCACCAAGAGGGTAAAGGTCGGAACGGATTCGGCCGCCATCACTCCTGCGTCCTGCCCGTGCCCGCCGCAGGCGTGATCGGCAGGTGGAAGTAGTGCTCGAGGATGCGCGCGGCGACGGGCGCCGCCGTGTCCACGCCGAAACCGCCCCGCTCCAGGGTGACCGCGACCACGATCTGCGGGTTGCGCGCCGGCGCCAGCACGACGTACCAGGACTGATCGGGCTGGTTCGGGCGCTGGGCGGTACCGGTCTTGCCCGCCACGGCGAAGGGGAAGTGGCCGAAGACCGGATACGAGGTGCCGCCGGGCTCCGTCGCAGCGCGCGTCAGGCCGGTCATGATCGTGTCCCGGGTCGTGGGGCTGATGTCCATATGCCGCCGCGGCGCCGGGCGAATCTCCTGCAGGACCTTCCCCGTGACGCTCTCCACGTCGTCGCCGAGGTGGGGCGTGACCACCGTGCCGCCGTTGCCGAGCGCCGCGTAGGCGACGGCCATCTGAAGCGGGTCGGCCTCCAGGTCGCCCTGACCGACCGCGAGGTTGATGTTGTCTCCCTGCGTCCAGGGCCGGTCGGTGAGGTGCTCGTGGTAGAGCCGGTTGCGCCAGGCCGGGGTAGGGATCAGGCCGTCGACCTCGGCCGGCAGGTCGATCCCGGTCCGCTGGCCGAGCCCGTACTGACGCGCCCAGTCCTGGATCTGCCCGTGTCCCTTGGACGCCTTGGCCTTCAATCCGAGGTTGTAGAAGTAGATGTCCGACGAGACCTTGAGGGCGTCGGACATGTCGATCGGCCCGTTGATCGCGTGGCCCGCGTTGTGCAGGGTGAGGATGTCCACCTTGAGCGTGCCGGTGTCGTTGAAGATCGTGTTCGGGGAGATCAGGTGGTCCTGCAACGCGGCCGTCGCCGTTATGGGCTTGAAGCTCGAGCCCGTCGGATAGAGACCCTGGATCGCCCGGTCGGCGAGGGGCGCGTCCGTCTTCCTCGAGGTGAGCGCGTGGTACTGGCTCTGCGTGATCGGGTGGGTGAAGATCGAGGGATCGAAGCTCGGCGCGGATCCCATCGCCAGGATCTCGCCGGTGTGCACGTTCATCGCGACGAACGCCCCCGGCAGCCCGAACGAGTCGAGGGCGCTCTCGCCGTAGCTCTGCAGGCCGGAGTCGATCGTCAGCCGGACGTCATCGCCGGACTGCGCCGGCCTGCCCTTGAGCTGGTCGGTGGGCCGTCCGAGCGCGTCGACCTGGATCCGGTCGGTGCCGGCCTTGCCGCGCAGGTAGCGGTCGTACTCGTACTCGATCCCGGACTGCCCCACCGTGTCGCCCTGGCTCAGCCCGGCGTAGCGCGGCTCCTTGAGCTGCTCGGCCGTCACCTCGCCGACGTTGCCGAACAAGTGGGCGGCTATGTCGCCCTGCTTGTACTCGCGGGTGAAGACGCGCTCCACGCTCACGCCGGGGAAGCTCGACTGGTTCTCGCGCAGGTAATAGACCTTGTCCACCCCGAGCCCCTTCTTCAGGATCACGGGGCCGCCGGGCGCTGCGCGGTCGCCGCCCACCAGGGCCTTGTGGATCCCGTCCATGCTCATCCCAGTGATCGTGGAGAGCTGGTGCAGCTCGCGGGACCGGTCGCGGCCGGGTGCCGGCAGGTCCTCGGGGCTGACCTGGACCGCGAGCTCGGTCTTGTTCGCCACCAGCACCTTGCCGTTGCGGTCGAGGATGTCCCCGCGCGGCGCCTGGACGCGGATCTCGCGGATCCGGTTGTTGTTGGCCTCCGAGCGGTACTTGTCGCCGGAGAGGATCTGCACGTACCAGAGGCGGAGGAAGAGGACCGAGAAGACCGCGATCGCGAGCGCGGTCAGGATCGACACGCGGATCGCGAGCGGAGAGCTCCGGCGTTCCGGCTCGGCTTCTTCTCGGCGCAGATACATGTTGTTCAGGACGCGGTCCGCGGCGCCGCCGGCCGGCGGGCCGCCTGGCGCTCGTCGACGAGCGCCGACCGCACCACCAGTCTGACGGCCAGGAGGACGGGAATCGCCAGGATCGCACCGATCAGGCTCTTGACGAGCGCGTCACGCACGACCAGGAAGCTCACGTTG
This sequence comes from uncultured Solirubrobacterales bacterium, assembly GCA_963725475.1. Classification (GTDB taxonomy): domain Bacteria; phylum Actinomycetota; class Thermoleophilia; order Solirubrobacterales; family 70-9; genus DASUPK01. The sequence continues at coordinate 328,724 of CAVRYR010000006.1, forward strand.
GCGTCCACGCCGGTGCCGATCTGGATCGCCGCGATCACCAGAGCGCCCAGCAGGGTGAGCGCACCGCCGAGCAGCGGCACCGCCCCGCGGGTCGGGCGGCCGACCGTCTCCCGGTAGCGACCCGCGACGTAGCCCACCGCGAGCAACGTGAGCGCGAAGCCGCCGAGCGTCTCGAGCAGCAGGCAGTCGATCAGCAGGCCGATCGAGAAGCCGGCGACCGCGCCGGTGAGGCTGCCGCCGAGGACGCCGAGCGAGAAGACCACGAGCAGGGCGAAGTCCGGGCTGCTCCCGAAGACGTCCATCTTCGAGAAGCAGACGACCTGGGCGACCGCGGCGAAGACGCCGAGCACCGCAATCCTGGCGATCATTCCAGGGGTCAGAATCATCCGTTGCCCTTCCCGGTCGGGCTGGTCAGGACCTTGACGAAGTTCATGTCTCGCAGGTCCGCGAAGGGCTCCAGGTGAACGCGCTGGTATGCCTGCTGCTCCTCGACGGTCGCCCTGGTGATCTCGCCGATCGGGATGCCGGGCGGGAAGATCGAGCCCAGGTTGCCGGTCGAGAACCCGGCCGTCACCACCATCTGCCCCTTGGCGATCTGCGTGCCGCGCTCCAGGTAGTCCAGCTGCAGGTCGTTGGGGTTGCCGACGTTGGGCTCGACCACGCCGGTCGCCCCGCCGGGGTTGACGCGGGCGGTGACCGCGCTGTCGGCGTCGGTGATCAGCGTGACCTGGGCGGTGTTCGGTGTGGTCTGGGTCACCTTGCCGGCCAGGCCGAGCGCCGCCACCACGGGATCGTCGACGTGGACGCCGTCGCCTGATCCCTTGTCGATCGTGACCGTCGAGTACCAGACCGTCGGGGAGCGGGCGACCACCCGCGCGGTCACCGGATCGGTGCCGTCGGGCACGATCCCGCCGCTCAGCGTCTGGTTGAGTGCAGCGAGCTCCTTCGCCTCTCCGTGGGTGGTCTGCGCGCGGGAGAGCTGATCCCGGAGCTGGGCGACCTGATCCTCGAGCTTGGCCTTGTCGCCGCGCGCGTCGAACGTCTCGTGGAACCAGTTGACCAGGTCACGGACCGGCTTCAGCGCGCGATCGGTCACGCTCGAGATCGGCGAAAAGATGGTCGAGACGACGTTCTCCGCCCCGTGCAGGGGACCGGCGTTGCCCTCTCGGTAATAGAGGCTGAGCAGAGTCAGCGAAGCGGCGACGAGCAGCAACAGCACCGCCCGTCGACGGCGCACCTGCTTGCGGTACATGTCTTCTCAGTCCTCACGGTGGCAGTTCCCGGCTGCGCCATCAAACGGGTTGCTCCTCGGAGCACCCTCGCGTCACGAATGTAGCGCCCAGGGCTCAACGACACTGAAAGAGTTCACTCCATGAAACGGGGACTCCTGACGGAGCCCCCTCGCATCACCGGTCCCTGGATTGCGCGTGGATGCTCTGCAGCAGCCCGAGCGCCAAGAAGGTGCCCAGCACTGACGATCCGCCGTAGCTCATCAGCGGCAGCGTGATCCCGGTGACGGGCATCACCCCCAGGTTCATCCCGATGTTCACCACCACCTGGAAGGCGAGCATCGCCAGCACGCCCGCGGCAATCAGCGAGCCGTAGAAGCTCGTGGAGATCCGCATCACCCGGATCGCACGCCAGAAGAGCATCGCGTAAAGGAGGACGACGAAGACGGCCCCGATGAAGCCGAAGCGCTCGCCGACCACCGCGTAGATGAAGTCGGTGTGCCGCTCCGGAACGAAGAGGAGCTCCGTCTGGGTCGAGTCGCTGCCACGGCCGACCTCCTTGCCCGAGCCGACCGCGATCACCGCCTGGTTGACCTGGTAGCTCGCGTCCTGCGGGTCGTTGCTCGGATGGAGGAAGGCGGTGAGCCGGTCCTGCTGGTAGCCCTGCAGCGGATGGACGCCTGCGGCCGAGCCGGCCGCGTAGACGCCTCCGGCGACGAGGGCGGCGGCGGCTCCGATCGCGGCGAAGTGCTGCCAGGGGATGCCGGAGACGAACAGGATGGTCAGCGCGATCACGACCAGGACGATCCCGGTGCCGAGATCGGGCTGCAGGAAGACGAGCCCGGCGGGGACCAACCCGAGGGCGAGCAGGTTGAGCGTCTGGCGTAGGCCGAAGGGGCGGCGGACCGTCTCGTAGACGAGAGCCGCGAGCGAGACGCAGAGCAGGACCTTGGCGAGCTCCGACGGCTCGAACTGGAAGAGGGGCAGGTCGATCCAGCGGTGCGAGCCACGTACGGCCGCGCCACCCACCAGCACCAAGGCGATCGAGCCGACCATCGCGGCGTAGATCGTCATCCGCACGCCCCGCAGCCGGGTGTAGTCGATGCGGCTCACCGCCAGCATCAGCACGATCCCCGCGACGGCGTAGAGCGTCTGGCGCTCGACGAAGTAGAGCGGCCGCCCGGCGATCTCATCCCGGGTCGAAGTGGCCAGCACGAAGACGCTGAAGGCGATCAGCCCGATCGAGGCGCCCAGCATGAGCCCGTCCATCTGGCGAAGGGACAACCACTCGGCGATGCGCGAGCGGCGCGGGGCGATCGTGAGTGCGGGCTTTGCCGCTTCCATCAGCCCGGCCCCGCTGCCGCGGCGGCAGCTGTGTTGACGCTGCCGGCCGAGCCCCTGTTGAGGCTGAAGTAACGCTCCAGGATGGCGCGGGCGATCGGCGCGGCCGACTCGACACCGAACCCGCCCCGCTCGACGGTCACGGTGACGACGATCTGCGGGTTGTCGTAGGGCGCGATCACGCCATACCAGGACTGGTCCTGCTGCCCGTCGCGCTGCGCGGTACCGGTCTTGCCGGCGACCGGAATGGGGAAGCTGCCCATCACGGGATATGAGGTCCCTCCCGCTTCGTCAGCTGCGCGGTGCATGCCGCCGAAGATCACGTTCCGGAACTCCGGCGAGATGTTGAGATGGCGCTGCGGCGGCGGGTGGATCCTCTCGACGGTGCGGCCATGGACGTCCACGATCCGCCCACCGAGGTGCGGGGTCACCAGCGTTCCGCCGTTCGCCAGGGCCGCATAGGCCCGGGCGAGCTGGAGCGGGGTGACCTGGACGTCGCCCTGTCCGACCGCGAGGTTGACGTCGTCGCCCTGGGTCCAGGGGCGGTCAATGTACGGATTCGAATGGCTGCGGTAGACGCGGTTGCGCCAGGCCGGCGTCGGGATCAGGCCAGAGGTCGCGTCCGGGATGTCGATGTGCGGCTTCCGACCCAACCCGTACTTGAAGGCCCAGTCCTGGATCTGACCGCCGTTGCCGCTGGCCGTCGCGTGAAGGCCGAGGTTGTAGAAGTAGACGTCGGAGGAGACCTTCAGGGCGGTGCTCATGTCGACCGGCCCGTTGGCGGCTCCGCCGGCGTTGTGGAGGGTGATCCCGCCGATGTCGAGCGCGCCGGTGTCGTCGAAGATCGTGCTCGGCGTGATCAGGTGATCCTCGAGCGCGGCGGTCGCCGTGATGGGCTTGAACGCCGACCCTGTCGGGTAGCCGCCCTGGTCGGCGCGATCGACAAGAGGGTCGCCGGGCCGGTTGCCGAAAGCGTCGTACTCCGCCTTGGTGTGCGGCTGGGTGTAGAAGGACGGGTCGTAGGTCGGGTAAGACCCCATCGCGAGGATCGCGCCCGTGTGGACATTCATTGCGACGAACGCGCTCGGCAGCCCCTTGGCGCGGAGCGCGGCCTCACCGACTTCCTGAAGGCCCGAGTCGAGGGTGAGCCGCAGGTTGTCGCCGGCCTGGGCCGGGATGCTGCCGAGCGTCCCACGCGGCCTCCCGAGGGCGTCGACCTGGATCCGCTGGCTCCCCGCGGTGCCGCGCAGGAACTTGTCGTAGGTGTACTCGACGCCGGCCTGCCCGATGACGTCGCCCGGCATCAGGCCGCGGTAGGCGGGACGGGTGAGCTGATGCGGGCTGATCTGGCCGACCAGCCCGAGCACGTGGGCGGCCAGCGTGCCGTCCTTGTATTGACGCACGTATGTCCGCTCGACGCTCACGCCCGGAAAGCGCTCCTTGTTCTCCAGCAGGTAGAAGAGCAGCTGCCGGTCCAGCCCCTGCCGGAGTACGACCGGGTAGCCGGCGTACTGCGGCGTCTCGCGGACACGGTGGCGGATCGCGCTCTGGGAGATCCCCAGCACACTGCCGAGCCGGCGCAGCTCCGTCCGGCGCGCGGCCCGGTCGGTGGGCAGGTTCGAGGGACGCAGGAGGAGGCTCATCACCGTCCGGTTGTCGACCAGGACCCCGCCGTTCCGGTCGAGGATCTCGCCGCGCGGCGGGTGTACCCGGACGTCGAGGTAGCCGTGGTCCTTCGCCAGGGCCCGGTAGTGGTCGCCCGAGAGGACCTGCAGCGACCAGAGGCGGAGCACGACCATCGCGACCGCCGCGACGACGACCGCCGTGAGCACAGCGATGCGAGCGTTCAGGCGATTGGTCAGCCGCGGCGGGATGTCCTCGGGGCGCTGCAGGAGGTACATGGCTGCGTCTCCCCGTCGCCCGCTTCCTAGAACCGCCTCCGAACGCGGGAGTTCTTGAGGGCGCGCTTGATCGCCTCGAACTCCTCCAGCGCCTGGCCCGATCCCGTCGCGACGCAGGACAGGGGTGACTCCGCGAGTCGGGCGGGCACCTGGCACTCCTCGCTCATCCGCTCCGCCATCCCGTGAAGCAGGGCGCCACCACCGGCCAGGGTCATGCCGCGTTCCATCAGGTCACCGGCCAGCTCGGGCGGCGTCCGGTCGAGGGTGTCGCGGACGGCAGCGATGATCTGGTTGATCGGCTCATCCAGCGCCTGGCGCACGTCCGCCGAGTTGAGCTTCACGGCCTTCGGCAGGCCGGAGGCGAGATCCCGGCCGCGGATCTCGATGTCCACTTCCTGGCTGAGCGGCGCGGCGGAGCCCGCCTCGTGCTTGACGTCCTCGGCCGTCTGATGGCCGATCAGCAGCTGGTGGTCGCGCTTGCAGGAGTTGACGATCGCCTCGTCCATCTCGTCGCCCCCGACGCGGATCGACTGCGAGACGACGATGTCGCCGAGCGAGATCACCGCGACCTCGGTCGTGCCGCCGCCGATGTCGACGATCAGGCTGCCGGTGGGCTCGCTCACCGGCAGGCCCGAGCCGATCGCTGCCGCCATCGGCTCCTCGATCAGGTAGGCCTCGCGCGCTCCGGCGCCGAGACACGCCTCCTCCACCGCGCGCTTCTCCACACCGGTCACCCCTGAAGGAACGCACACCACGACCCGTGGGTGGGTGAAGCGGCTGTGATTGGCGCGCTTGATGAAGTAGCGCAGCATCGACTCGGTCACCTCGAAGTCGGCGATGACGCCATCCTTCAGAGGCCTCATCGCGTTGATGGTCGAGGGCGTGCGCCCCAGCATCTGCTTCGCCTCGGCGCCGACGGCGTGGACCTCGCCGGAGCCGACGTCGACCGCGACCACCGACGGCTCGGAGAGGACGATGCCGCGGCCACGGACATAGACCAGCGTGTTGGCGGTGCCGAGGTCGACGGCCATGTCGCGCGCCGGTGATATCGAGGTGAGCAAATTCATCTGGGGACGAAAATTCAGGAATTCGAGCGCAGCGTAGCGACTTGGCTTAAATGCCCAAAATCCGGAGATTTTCGAGGAGCAACGGCACCGGCAGCCCGATCACATTGGAGACGTCACCGTCGACCCGTGCCACCAGCGCCGAGCCGAGTCCCTGGATGGCGTAAGAGCCGGCGCGGCCGCGCCATTCTCCCGACGCCAGGTAGGCGGCGACCAGGGCAGGTGAGAGCTCCCGGAAGCCGACGGTCGAGACCTCCACCCCGGTCCGGAGCTCCTCGCCGTCGGCGCCCGGAGCGAGCAGCGCGACGGCACCGAAGACCTGGTGGTCCCTGCCCGAGAGCCTCTCCAGATGCTCACGTGCCTCCCGCCCGCTCTCCGGCTGGCCGAGGACCGCGCCATCGATCACCACCTCGGTGTCCCCGGCGATCACCAGAGCTTCGCCGGCCTCGGCCGCGACCGCCTCGGCCTTCCGGATCGCGTTGCGCTCGACCAGCTCGCGGGGCTCGCCCTCGGTCTCCTCCTCGACCTCGGGGACGCGCACCTCGAAGTCGAGGCCGAGCGCCGCCAGCAGCGCGCGCCGCTGGGGCGATCCGGACGCGAGGATCAGAGTTCGGGGAACCAGATCCCGATCTCGCGCTCGGCGGACTCGGCGGAGTCGGAGCCGTGCACGAGGTTGAAGGTGACCTCGGTGCCGAACTCGCCGCGGATCGAGCCCGCGTCGGCCTCCACCGGATCGGTCGCCCCGATCACCTGCCGGGCGGCCTTCACCGCGTTCGGCCCCTCGAGCACCATGGCGACCAGCTCGCTGCGCGTGATGAACTCGACGAGCTCGCCGAAGAAGGGCTTCTCCGTGTGCTCCTCGTAGTGGACGTTGGCGATCTCCTCGTCCGCCTGCATCAGCTTCAGGGCCGTGAGACGCAGGCCCTTGCGCTCGAAGCGGGCGATCACCTCGCCGGTCAGGCCGCGCTCGAAGGCGTCCGGCTTGACCAGGATCAGTGTGCGTTCGGTCGCCACGGGGCGGAGAACCTATAGGGAAGGCGCTGCCGAGGTCGTCAGCGAGAGCTGGGGCGCTGCGGGGGACGGGCCCCCACCGCCGGGCGATCCTGGCGCCTCGGGCCGTCGCTGCGCGCCGCGGCCGGGCGCTGGCCCGCGGCGCGGCCCCCGCGAGCCGCGGCCGTACGGCGCGCGTCGCGCTCGGGGCGCTGCTTGCGGACCGCGGTCTCGCAGTAGGGGCAGATCCCCCAGCGCGGGTCGAGCGGCTTGTGGCACTTCCGGCAGGGATTGCGCAGGCGCCGCTCGCAGTTCGGGCAGCGCAGGTAGCTGCGCTCGATCGGATACTCGCAGTGCGGACAGGAGTTCTCGATGCGCTGACGCAGCTCCAGCTCGGCTGCCCGTAGCTCCAGCTCGCGTTCCTCGCGGTCCTCCAGGAACTCCGGGGGGCGCAGGATCGTGTAGACGATCGTGCCCAGATAGGGGAAGACCGAGGCGGCCGTCGCGCACGCGATCAGCACGGGATCCTCGATCCGGCGGCGGGCGTCGAGGTAGGTCCAGTAGATCAGCGCCAGATAGACGACGATCAGGAAGAGGACCAGCAGGTTGACGATGAGGCCGAGCGCCCCGCCGTCGATTCCGAAGAGTGCAAGAGGCATGGAGTTTGGGAGCCGCGAGTGTACGTACTTCCTTACGGGGGCGTGTAACCCTGCCTGGGATCGGGGATTTGCGGGGATTTCCGGAGTTAGAGGAAGAGCAGCCCGAAGACGTAGCCGAAGGCGAAGAACACCAGGATCACCACCGCGACGACGATGGCGACCAGCCCCATCATCGTCAGGAGCTCTGAGCGGGCCTCTCTGTCCATATGCAGCTGAGAAGGTAGTGGCTGCCGGCGGCCAGCGCGACCCCGCCCCGCTCCCCGGCAAGCTCTCGTGCCCGGGCCCAGGCCTCCAGGGAATCGGGAACCGCCTCCGCCTCGACGCCCGCCTTCTGGCAGAGCGCGACGAGCTCGAGCGCCGGCCGAGCCCGGCCGCCGGGGCGGCCCGAGCCCTCGATCGCGTCGGGCGGAATCTCCGTGCAGACGAACCGCGAGACGGAAGGCGCGAGGGCGTTGACGATCCCGGCCGCGTCCTTGCCCTCCAGGACGGCCAGGCAGCAGACGATCTCGCGGTCGCCGACCAACTCGGGCAGAGTCTCGGCCAGCGCGGCGGCGCCGTCCGGGTTGTGGGCAGCGTCGTAGACGGTGGGGGGATCGCCCGGGCCAGACCTCCGCCCTGCCCGGGATCCGCACGTTCGAGTAGACCCGTTCGGCGGCTTCAAGGTCAACCGCGTCGAGGCACAGCTGGGCCACACCCGCCGCCAGGGCCCAGTTGCGGAGGCTAAACGCGGCGGCTCCCGAGGGTCGCTCGACCTCAACGGGGATCTCCCTCGCATGCCGCCGAGCAACCTCCCTCTCGATCACCCGCTCTACCTCCGGTGGGACGTCGCCATGGAGCAGCGTGCTGTGATCCCGTAGGACCGCGACCTTCTCCGCCGCGATCTCCTCCAGCGTCTCCCCCAGCCACTCGGTGTGGTCGTAACCGACCGAGGTGAGCACGGTGAGCTTCGAGGGGACCACGTTGGTCGCGTCGAGGCGGCCACCCAGGCCGGCCTCAACCACGCCGTACTGCACCCGTGCGGCGGCGAAGGCGACGAAGGCTGCGGCTGTGAGCAGCTCGAACTGGGTGACCGGGCCCTCGTCGCCGGCGGAGCGGTCGGCCACCTCGGCGGCCTGCTCGGCCCGCTCGACGGCCTCGTCGAAATCACGCTCTGAGATCGGCTCGCCCCTGAGCAGGATCCGCTCGCGCCAGGAGTGGATGTGCGGCGAGACGTAGGCACCGGTCGAGACGCCATGCGCCTCGAGCAGCGCCGCCGTCATCCGCGTCACCGAGGTCTTGCCGTTGGTCCCGACGACGTGGATCGAGGCGAAGCGGTTCTGCGGCATGCCGAGCAGCGTGCAGAGCCGCCGCATCCGCTCCAGTCCCAGCTTCCAGCCCAGGACCTCGCGGCGCCGCAGGATCTCTTCGGCGCGGCTCGGGATCGGCCTAGCCGCCCAGCTCTTCCAGCTCCGCCTTGTAGGCGGCGAGCTTCTCGCGCTCGGCGTCGACGACGTCGGCGGGCGCCTTGGCGACGAAGCCCTCGTTCGAGAGCTTGCCCTCGCCGCGCTTCACCTCAGCGCGCAACTGCTCGCGCCGCTCCTCGATGCGATCCGCAACGGCCTTCGGGTCGACCCCCTCGGTCTCGAGGAGATCGACCCCGCCCACGCTCGCCATCGGCTCGCCACCGTCGCCGGAGAACTCGACCTTGGCGAGCCTCGACACGAGCTCGTGCGGCTTCGTGTCATCGACTCGGGCGGTGAGAACCTGCTTGACGGGAACCTCCGCGAGCTGCCGCCAGCGCCGCAGCGCGCGGGTCAGAGCGATCGCCTCTCCGATCTCGCGCTCGGCCTCCTCGTCGATCAGCGAGTCCTCGGCGACCGGGAAGGCATGGACGACGAGCGCCTCAGCCGGCCGCTTCGGCAGGTAGGAGTAGATCTCCTCGGTGACGAACGGCGTGATCGGATGGGCGAGCGCGAGCACCTGCTCGAGCCCCCAGAGCAGGCTCGCGGACGCGTCCTCCTCCCCGTCATAGAGACGCGGCTTGACGATCTCGAGGTACCAGTCGCAGAGCTCGGACCAGAAGAAGTCGTAGAGGTCGAGCGCGGCGTGGGCGAAGTCATAGGCCTCGATCGATTCGGTCACCGCGCGTGTCGCCCGCTGAAGGCGCGAGGCGATCCAGCGGTCCTCCACCCGGTCATCGCGCGGCCCGGGCTCGACGTCGTCGCGCGCGTTGAGCAGGATCAGCCTGGAGGCGTTCCACATCTTGTTGGCGAGGTCGCGGCCCTGCTGGACCCGGGCCTGGGAGAAGCGCACGTCCTGGGTCGAGGTCATCGCCAGCAGGCCGAACCGCAGCGCATCCGCGCCGTGCTCCGAGATCTCGTCGAGGGGGTCGATGCCCGTACCGAGGCTCTTCGACATGCGGCGGCCATCGGCGGCCTGGATCACGGAGTGCACGTAGACGTCGGTGAAGGGGACCTGCTCGGTGAACTCGAGCGAGGTCATGATCATCCGCGCGACCCAGAGCGAGATGATGTCGCGCGCCGTGACCAGGACGTCGGTCGGGAAGAAGGCCTTGAACTCGGGCGTGTTCGTATCCGGCCAGCCGAGCGTCGCGAACGGCCAGAGCGCCGAGCTGAACCAGGTGTCGAGCACGTCGGGGTCCTGCTCCCAGCCGTCGCCCTCAGGCGGCTCCGCCCCGACGTGGGTCTCCTCCCCGCGGTACCAGACGGGCAGCCGGTGCCCCCACCAGAGCTGACGGGAGATGCACCAGGGCGGGATGCTCTCCATCCCATGCAGGTACTGGCGCAGCGCGCCGTCGGGAGTGATCCGGACCCGGCCGTCCTCGACGGCCTCGACCGCCGGCTGCGCCAGCTCGTCCATCCGGCAGAACCACTGCAGGGAGATCAGCGGCTCGATCCGCTCGCCGGAGCGGTGCGAGAAGGGCACCGAGTGCGTGTAGGGCTCCTCGCCGCGCAGCAGCCCCTGATCGCGGAGCTCGCCGACCACAGCCTCCTGGGCCTCGGCCGCGGTCATGCCCACGAACCGCTCCGGCGCCGGCTCGACCATCCGCCCGTCCTCGCCGATCACCCCGATCTCCTCGAGACCGTGCCTGCGCGCGATCTCGAAGTCGTTGGGGTCGTGGCCGGGCGTGATCTTGAGCGCCCCAGTGCCGAATTCCGGGTCGACGTGCTCGTCGGCGATCACCGGGATCGGGCGCTCGACGATCGGCAGGATCGCCCGCTTGCCGACCACCTCCTTGTAGCGCCCGTCGTCCGGGTTCACCGCGACGGCGGTGTCGGCCAGCATCGTCTCCGGCCGGGCGGTCGCCACCACGAGCTCACCGCCGCCCTCGAGCGGATAGGCGATCTCGTAGAGCGTGTCGGTGACCTCGCGGTTCTCCAGCTCGAGGTCGGAGATCGCGGAGCGCAGCCCCGGGTCCCAGTTGACCATGTAGTTGTCGCGGTAGATATAGCCCTTCTCGTAGAGGTCGACGAAGACCGTGTAGACCGCCTCCACATAGCGCTCGTCGAGGGTGAAGCGCTCGCGCTCGTAGTCGCAGGAGGCGCCGAGGCGCTTGTACTGCTCGACGATCGTCGAGCCGTACTGCTCCTTCCACTCCCAGACGCGCTCGGTGAATGCCTCCCTGCCGAGCTCCTCGCCCGAGCTGCCCTGCGAGGCAAGCTCCTTCTCGACCACCGCCTGGGTCGCGATCCCGGCGTGGTCGGTACCTAGCACCCAGAGGGTGTTGCGCCCCCGCATCCGGTTGAGCCGGATCAGCGTGTCCTGCACCGAGCCGTTGAGCGCGTGGCCCATGTGCAGTGCGCCGGTGACGTTCGGGGGCGGGATCGAGATGGAGTAGTTCTGCGCGGGGGTCCCCTCCGCCGGCGGGTGGAAGTAGCCGCCCTCGAGCCAGCCGCGGAAGACGCGCTCCTCGACCGCGCCGGGGTCCCAGCGCGTGGTCGCCTCCAGGTTCTTGCGGCGCTCCTCGTCCACGCGGCGATGTTAGTTCGCGCCGCGGGACCGGCTAGGTGTCGCTCGGCGGCGACTCCTGGGACTCGAGCACGCCCAGGAGCTCGCCCACGCGGCAGACCAGCAGGCGCTCCTCGTCGATCTCGACCCAGACACCGGCCGCGGACGGGAAGACCACGTGGTCACCGGGCTGCACCGGCATGTCGACGCCCGCGGTCTCCCACCAGTCGAGTCCGGGGCCGACCGCGAGCACGATTCCCTGCTGCGGCGGGGGCTCGTCGGTGCCCGCCGGCACGACGAGGCCGGACCTGCGCATGCGGTCCTGGTCGAGCTCCTTGAGAACGACCTGGTCGAACAGCGGCCTGAGCTGGTGCCTGACCGTCTCGACCGGCCCGCGGGACGAACGCGTGCTCATGGCCGGGAGGATACGCCGAGTGCCCCACACGGAGCCCGAAACGGGCAACAATCGGGTCTCCGAATGAGAATGCAGGTAGGCCAGGCTTTACGAGCAGCCCGCCTCAACAGGGGCATTGACCTCTACGAGGTCCAGCGGGTCACCAAGATCCGCATCCAGGACCTGCGCGCGATGGAGGAGGACCGCTGGGAGGCGGTCCCCGAGTCGGATGCCGAGGAGGAGCTCTCGGCCTATGCCCGCTTCCTGGACCTCGACGACCGTGAGCTGCTGGAGCAATTCCGGCACCCCGGCGAGCGGGAGAAGCGTGCGGAGCCGGTCTCGCCGGGAGCGATCAAGCGTGGTGACCGCGAGCCCCACGGCGACTGGCGGCCGCGCGGCCTGCTGCTCGTCCTCGGCGTCGCGGCCCTGGTCGGGGTGATCATCGGCCTGGCGGTCGTCGGCCCTCTCGGCGGTTCGAGCGACGGCGGTGGCGGCCAGGGCGGCACCGAGGCGACGAACGCAAGCTCCGGCGCTCGGACCACCACCACGACCGCGAGCTCCCCGGTCTCGGTCCAGTTCCACCCGACCGCCGTCGTCTGGGTCTGCCTCATCGATCACCGAGAGCGCCCGGTGATCAACGGTGAGAACCTCGCCGCTGACCAGACCGTCGGTCCCTATGACGGCAAGTCCTTCGACGTGACCTTCGGCAACGGCTCGGTCCAGCTGACCGTGAACGGAGAGCCGGTGAAGGTGCCGCCGATCGCGGCCCCGCTCGGCTATCGGATCACGCCGGACGGCGCGACCAGACTCGCCCCCTCGGACGAGCCCACCTGTACCTGAGCCGAGCTACGCCGTCTGCTCGCCGAGCGCCGGGTCCTCGAGCACCATCTCGTGCTCGCCGGTGGCGTCGGTGACAAGCATCGGGCGCTGGCCCTTCTCAATCGTCTCCCTGGTGACGACGCACTTCTGCACGTCGCCACGGGAGGGCAGCTCGAACTGCACATCGAGCAGCGTCTCCTCGAGGATCGAGCGCAGTCCGCGGGCGCCGGTCTCGCGCTCGAGGGCCTTGTCGGCGATCGCCCCTAGCGAGTCGGGCGCGAAGACCAGGTCGATGTCGTCGAACTGGAAGAAGCGCCGGAACTGACGGGCGAGCGCGTTGCGGGGCTCCGTCAGGATCGTGATCAGGTCCTCGCGGGTGAGCTGGTGGATCGCGGCGACGACGGGGAGCCTGCCGATGAACTCGGGGATCAGGCCGTACTCCATCAGGTCCTCGGGCAGCACCTGCTCGAAGTACTCACCGGTGTCCTTGTCGGCGGCGGAGGTGACCTCGGCGCCGAAGCCCACGCCGTGGTTGCCGATCCGCTTCTCGATCACCTTGTCGAGCTCACCGAAGGAGCCGCCGCAGACGAAGAGCACGTTCGAGGTGTCGATCGTGAGGAACTCCTGGTGCGGGTGCTTGCGGCCGCCCTGGGGCGGGACCGACGCGGTGGTGCCCTCGAGGATCTTGAGGAGCGCCTGCTGCACGCCCTCGCCGGAGACGTCGCGCGTGATCGACGGGTTGTCGGCCTTGCGGGCGATCTTGTCGATCTCGTCGATGTAGATGATCCCCGTCTCAGCTTTCTTCACGTCGAAGTCCGCGGCCTGGATCAGCTTGAGCAGGATGTTCTCGACGTCCTCGCCGACGTAGCCGGCCTCGGTGAGGGCCGTTGCATCGGCGATAGCGAAGGGGACGTTGAGGATCTTGGCGAGGGTCTGGGCGAGCAGCGTCTTGCCGCAGCCGGTCGGCCCGAGCAGCAGGATGTTCGACTTCTGCAGCTCGATCTCCGACTCATCGCCGTTCGAGGACATCTGGACGCGCTTGTAGTGGTTGTAGACGGCGACGGAGAGAGCGCGCTTCGCGCCCTCCTGCCCGACCACGTACTCGTTGAGCACGTCGTAGATCTCCCGCGGCTTGGGGAGGTTCTCGAGCTCGAAGGTGGGCGGGGCGGTCAGCTCCTCATCGATGATCTCGTTGCAGAGATCGATGCACTCGTCGCAGATGTAGACGCCGGGGCCGGCGATCAGCTTCTTGACCTGGCGCTGGGACTTGCCGCAGAAGCTGCAGAGGAGCTGCTCGTTCGATTCGGTGGGACGTGCCAGCGGATTACTCCCTCGGTCTCGCTTCGCCCGGCCGGCTCCTTCCTCGCTGGAAGCTTAGACGCCCGCCGGCCTCGGCCTGACGGATTCTCGTTACGCCGCGAGCGGCCGGTTTCCTTCCGCGTATACATCGGCCTGGGCGCCCGCGTTCTCGCCCTCGCTTCTCGGTAGGCGCACGCGACCTGTCACTGTGGGTGGAGCTGCCCCGTCTCCCTTGGTGAAAGCGACTGAGGAGGCGGATCATGAGGATCTTCGTAGCGGGCGCTGCCGGAGCGCTCGGAAAGCAGCTCATCCCCCGCCTGGTCGGCGCCGGCCACGAGGTGACCGGCATGACCCGGAGCGAATCCAAGGCCGATGTGGTCAGGCAGCTGGGCGCGACCCCCGTGGTCGCCGACGGCCTCGACCCGGAGCAGGTGGCGAGCGCGGTGGCGGAGGCGAACCCCGAGGCGATCGTCCACGAGCTCACGGCCCTCTCGGGCAACCCCGACATGCGCCGCTGGGACCGCTACTTCGCGCTCACCAACCGGCTGCGGACGGAGGCGCACCGACCACCTGCTGGCAGCCGGCCGCGCCGTGGGCGTCAAGCGCTTCGTCGCCCAGAGCTACGCCGGCTGGCCCTTCGCGCGGAGCGGCGGACCGGTGAAGGCCGAGGACGACGCGCTCGACCCGGATCCGGTCTCCGCGATGCGGCAGACGCATGACGCGATCCGCTACCTCGAGGAGACGGTCACCGGCGCGGACTGGACCGAGGGCATCGTGCTCCGCTACGGCGGCTTCTACGGCCCCGGCACCTCGATGTGGAACGGCGGCGAGAGTCATCGACCTGCTCCGGAAGCGGCGGTTCCCGGTCATCGGCGACGGAAACGGCGTCTGGTCGTTCGTCCGGATCGACGACGCCGCCGAGGCCACGGTCGCCGCGATCGAGCACGGCAAGCGCGGCGTCTACAACATCGTCGACGACAGCCCGGAGCCGGTCAGAGAGTGGCTCCCCGGCATCGCGGAGGCGGTCGGCGCCAAGCCGCCCCGCCATGTCCCTCGCTGGCTCGGGCGCCTGCTCGGCGGCGAGGCCGCGGTGGTCATGATGACGGAGGTGCGCGGAGCGTCGAACGAGAAGGCGAAGCGAGAACTCGGCTGGAGGCCGCGCTACCCGAGCTGGCGCGAGGGACTGGCGGAGGTGAGCGCATGACCGAGTCGCACGAAGAGCTGCTGGAGGAGCTGCGTCCGCGCGCCTTCGCGATCGCCTACCGGATGCTCGGCAGCGTCGCGGAGGCAGAGGACGTGGTGCAGGAGGCGCTGCTGCGGGTCAACAGCGCCCTCGAGGCGGGCGAACAGCTCGAATCCCCGCGCGCCTACGTCGCCACGGTCACCACACGGCTCGCGATCGACGAGCTCCGCTCGGCCCGCGCCCGCCGCGAGACCTACGTCGGCGAGTGGCTGCCCGAGCCGGTCGTGGTCGACACGCGGGAGGACCCGGCGCGCCAGGCCGAGATGGCCGACTCCCTCTCCCTCGCCTTCCTGGTCCTCCTCGAGAACCTCTCACCCGAGCAGCGCGCGGCCCTGCTGCTCCACGACGTCTTCGACTACGACTACTCCGAGATCGCCGGGATCATCGGCAAGAGCGAGGAGAACGCGCGGCAGCTCGCCGTCCGGGCCCGCCGCCACGTCGAGGACGGCAAGCCCCGCTTCGAGTCCTCGCGGGAGAAGCGCGAGGAGCTCGCCGGCCGCTTCTTCGCCGCCGCCCAGGAGGGCGACGTGAAGGCGCTCGAAGCCCTACTCGCGGAGGACGTGGTCCTGAAAGGCGACGGCGGCGGCAAGGCCCCGGCGATCGCGCGGGCACTGCACGGGCGCAAGCGGGTCGCGCGCACGGTCGGGGCATGGGCGCGGACGGGCTGGCGGATCCCAGGCCTTCAGCTCCGCTCCGCCGAGATCAACGCCCAGCCCGGAGCACTCTTCCTCGACAGCGAGGGCGCCCTGATCGGCGCGATGGTCCTCGACATCGCCGAGGGACAGATCCAGGGCGTCAACTCGATCGTCAACCCGGACAAGCTCCAGCACCTCGGCGAGGTGGCCGATGCCTGGGCTCTGCTCCGCTCCGCGAGAAGCGCTAGAGGCCGCGGTCGAGCACGGCCTGGGTGACCCTGTCGTCGATCGAGCTGACCGGCGTCTCGGTCGCGACCCAGGGCTCGCCGTCGAAGTACTTCTGCACGACCTTCTCGGCCGTGCGAGTCGCCAGCGCCTGAGTGGTGAGCGTCGGGTTGGGACCGCCGAGCCCGTTCGCGAGCGGCGAGTTCGAGGCGATGAACAGGCGCTCGACGAACCGGGCCTCGGCGTTGGCGTCCAGCTCACGATCGCCCGCCTGGCCGAGCCGACCGCCGGGCGAGATACTGCGGGGGCGATGTCGGAGGAGAACGTCGAAGTGGTACGCGCGGTGCTCGAGGCGCAGCGACGGCGGGACTGGCAGGCCTTTCCTGCCCTGTATGACCCCGAGATTGAATGGGAGGACGTTTCGGGCCCGTGGGGAGACTGGGGCAAGCGACGCGGGTTCGAGGATGTCCAAGACGCGTTCATCTCGTGGTTCGAGGCGTTCGAACACGCCGACTTCGCCATCGACGACATCGTCGATGCCGCTGACGACTGGTGACCTCCATCCGAATGCGGGGACGCGGTCGGGAGAGCGGCCTTAGCGTCGACCAGCTGATCTGGGTGGTGTGGACGGTGCGCAGCGGCAGGGTCCAACGCGTGAGGGCCTATCGAGACGAGGCCCCCGCCTTCGAAGCCGCCGGGCTGTCGGGGTAAATGGTTTGGATGAAAGCGACGCTTTTCGGTTGATCGCCGTATGAGTCGCGGTGCTCCCGGGGAGGGCTTACGAATCGGCATCCGGGAAGAATGCTGGTACGCCCGGGACGCAGGTCAAATTCGCGGTCCTCGAAGCCCCCTCGGCGCTGGGCCACATCCCAGAGCATCGAGACGTTGAACGCACCCCTGGCATCTTGCTCGAGGAGGGCTTGGCGGATGGGTTTGCCGCACGCCGGGCAGGCCGGGTCGAGGCGGCCGGCTACGGTCCTGACCGAGATCCCGAGACCCAGATCATGAATCCGCAGGCGCTCGCCGAGTACTCCCCTTTGCTCGCCGAGGCCGTGGAGGCGGTACTAGAGCGCGGCGAGTTCCCGATCGTGCTCGGCGGTGACTGCTCGATCTTGCTCGGCACAATGCTGGCGCTGCGCCGCCGAGGGCGCTTTGGCGTGCTGTACATCGACGGTGACGCCGACTTCTATCAGCCGGAGGCAAACCCGATCCGGGGAGCGGCGTCGGCGAGTGACCTCGCTTTTGCGACCGGATAGGGCCCCCCATCGTCGCCGACATCGACGGCGCTGGCCCGCTCGTTCGCGCCGAGGACGTGGTCGTCTTTGCCAACCGTGACGGCGGCGACCGCAGGCGGTTGGGTTGTCAGCCGCTGCCAGAGGAGATGCTGGTCGTGGACCGTAACCGGGTTCGCGCGAGCGGCGTCGACCGGACGGTCGGCGAGGCCGTCACCCACCTCAATCGGGAGGGCGGCCCGTCCGACGGGTTCTGGATCCACCTCGACGCCGACGCTTTGGACGAGTCGATCATGCAGGCCGTCGACGACCCGCGGCCCAACGGCCTCAGCTGGGAGGAGGTGGCCGTCGCGCTTCACACGGCGATGGACTCCGGACGTGCGGTGGGACTCCAAATCACGATCTACAACCCCGACTTCGACGGCGATCGGTCGAATGGCCGTGGACTGGCCGCAACCATCAATGGGGCATTGGTTGACTTCGTGTCGGCACGAGACTGAACGCCTAAGGAGCGAACGCCAGGTCGATGGGCGCCGCTTTCCATGCAAAGCGGCGGTTCTCTAATCACGCCTCTAGGCGAGGAAGGGGCTGCCGCTAGCTGTAGCCGTCCCAGGCCCGCAGGTGGGGCTCCGGGTCGATGGGCCGCCCGTTCAGGTGGAGCTCGAAGTGCAGGTGGCAGCCGACGGTCCGGGCGTTCCCGGTCTGGCCGACGTAACCGACGATCTGGCCGACGTGGACCAGGTCGCCCTTCTGGAACGAAGACGGATGGATCATGTGCGCGTACCAGTACTTGCGCCGCTCGCCCAGCCCCCTGATCACGATGAAGTTGCCGTCGAGCTTCGGGTCGTAGGCGCGCTTCGTGATCGTCCCGGTGGTGACCGCCGCCAGCGGGGTGCCGCAGTGCGCGGTGATGTCGAAGCCCTTGTGGACCCGCCCGCCGTCTCGGGACGCTCCGAAGTCGCCCACGGGGCCGCGCGTGCCGTGCGGCCCGCGGACCGGGAAGAGGTGGCGGTGGAGCTCGACGATGCCGGCGTCCTTCTCGTTGCCGCCGGCGACGGCAACCGTGACCTTGTAGGTCCCGTCCGCGACCGGGCGGCCCCCGTCGGTGAGCCCGTCCCACTTCTCGGTCTGGTCGTCGCCGGGCTGGACGCCGGGGACGTCGATTGTCCGGACCATCTCTCCAGAGCCCGAGATCGAGATCGTGACGTCGGCCGGCGCCGAGCCCGAGATCCGGAACTCGACCCGGACGCCGTCGACCGAGTCCGTGTAGCCCGCGTCCGGCGAGACGGAGGCCTTCTGGACGACGGCGTCGTCGGCAACTGCCGGGGCGACGAGCAGGACCGCGCCGAGCGCGATCAGGAGTGGAAGGGCGCGCCTACCTATGCTCGATCACGCGGTCGACGATGCTGTACTCCTTCGCCTCCTCCGCGCTCATGAAGTAGTCGCGCTCGGTGTCCTTCGCGACCTTGTCCAGCGGCTGCCCGGTGTGCTTGGCGATGATCTCGTCGAGGCGGCGTCGGACGTCGATGATCTCCTTGGCGTGGATCTCGATGTCGGTCGCCTGTCCGGAGAAGCCGCCCGAGACCTGGTGGATCAGGATCTTCGAGTTGGGCAGCGCCATCCGCTTCTCCTCCGCGCCGCCGGCGAGCAGCAGCGCGCCCATGCTCATTGCCACGCCGACGCAGATCGTCTGAATATCGGGCTTGATGAACTGCATTGCGTCGTAGATCGCGAGCCCGGCGTAGACCGAGCCGCCCGGCGAGTTGATGTAGATCGAGACGTCCTTGTCCGGGTCCTCGGACTCGAGGTGGATCAGCTGGGCGACGATCAGGTTCGCGATGTCCTCGGTCACCGGGGTGCCGAGGAAGATGATCCGTTCGTTGAGCAGGCGAGAGTAGATGTCGAACGCCCGCTCGCCGCGGGACGTCTGCTCGACCACCATCGGGACCAGGGGACTCATGGGGGCGTGAGCATAGCGACCGGGGTCGGCGGGCAATCGGGCCCGCGGAGTAGGGTCGGCCCGGATGGAGATCGTCCGTGGCGAGCAGCGCAAGCCCTTCGTGACCCGGGATGGGTCGACGGTGCGGGAGCTGGCCGGTCCCGCGCCCGGCAACGCCGCCAACCAGTCGCTCGCGGAGGCGACGGTCCCGGCGAGCAGCGAGACGGCCGAGCATTACCACCGTCTCTCGGAAGAGATCTACGCATTCATCTCCGGCACCGGCCGGATGCGCCTCGGGGACGAGGAGACCGAGGTGCACCCCGGCGACACCGTCGTGATCCCGCCGGGGACACGGCACAAGCTCTGGGCAGGACAGGGTGCGCCGCTCGTCCTGCTCTGCTCCTCCGCCCCTCCCTACTCCCACGAGGACACGGTGGTCTGCGAATGAGCGAGATCCTCACCGTCGGGCACTCGAACCACGAGGAGGCGGAGTTCGTCGAGCTGCTGCGCGGCGCGGGCGTCGAGCTGATCGCGGACGTCCGCCGCTATCCCGGCTCGCGGCGCCAGCCGCACTTCGAGCGGACGGCGCTCGCCGCGGTCCTGCTCGAAGCCGGCATCGAATACCGCTGGCTCGGTGAGTCGCTCGGCGGCCGGCGCAAGCCGGCACCCGACTCCCCGAACGGCGCCTGGGAGAGCGAGCAGTTCCGTGGGTACGCCGACCACATGGCGAGCGCGGAGTTCGCGGAGGGGCTCGCGACGCTGGAGGAGCTGGGTCGAGGCCAGCGGACCGCGGTGATGTGCGCGGAGGCCTTCTGGGTGCGCTGCCACCGCCGGCTGATCGCCGACGCGCTGCTCGCCCGGGGCTGGCGCGTCCTCCACCTCGGCTCTAACGGCCGCCTCGAGGAGCACCTGCTCACCGAGTTCGCCGTGGTCGAGAACGGCCGGGTCACCTACCCGGCCAAGCAAACGTCCCTCGGGATCTAGTCCGAGCCGGGCGTCCAGAGGCCGCCCTTCTCCTCGCGCTCCTTCTCCGGGGTCCAGATCTCCTCGCGGGCCTGCGCCTGGTCGATCGGGATCGGCTTGGCCCCCTCGGCTATGAGTTCAAGGGCGCGGCGCATCCGCAGGTCCTCCTTGAGCAGCTCCTCGCGGCCGGACTCGCGGATCTTCTGGAGCGCGACCTCCGGCTCGTCGTGGCCGTGGTCCTCGTGCCCGGGTGGGATCTCTAGCGCCTCGAGCATGTCCTCGTCGCTGATCTCGATGCCCTCCGCCTCGGCCACGGCCTCCAGGACGGCCTCGCGCCTCAGCGCCTGCTCGGCATCCGGGCGGGCCTGCTCGATCATCTCGTCACGCGTTTTCCGCTGCATTTGCAGGTAATTCTCGGGGTCCATCCCCTGCCGCTGCAGCTGGCGCTCGACGCGCCGCCACATCTCGGCTGCGCGAGCATCGACCACTGGGACGGGCAGTTCCACCTGCGCCTTCGATACAGCGGCGTCGAGCGCCGCCTCGCGGAAGCGCTCGGCGATCTGCCGGTCGAGGATCTCCTTGATCTTCTCGGAGATGTCCTCGCGGAGCTCCGCGAGCGTGTCGTACTCGGAGGCCTCGGCGGCGAAGTCATCGTCCAACTCGGGCAGCTCCTTCTCGCGGACCTCCTTCACCTTCACGTCGAACTCCGCGGTCTTGCCGGCGACCTCCTCGGCCGGGTAGTCGTCCGGGAAGGGAACGGTTGCCTGCCGCTCCTCACCGGGCTTGGCACCCTCCAGCGCCCGCTCCAGCTCGGGCAGGACGCGGCCCTCCCCCAGCTCCAGCAGATAGTCGTTGGCGGACCCGCCCTCGAAGGGCTCGCCGTCGATCTTGCCCTCGTAGTCGATCAGGACGACGTCGCCCTGCTTTGCCTCCCGCTCGACCGGGTTGAGCCGGGCGAAGCCCTCCCGCAGCCGGTTGATCTCGGTGTCGACCGCCTCCTCGGGGACCTCGGGCTCTTCGCGCCCGACCTCCAGGCCCTTGTACTCGCCCAGCTTGGCCTTGGGCCGGACCGCAACCTCGATCGAGAACCGTAAAGGCTGCCCCTCCTCCGGCAAATCGGAGAGGTCGAGCTTGGGGTCGCCGACGGGGTTGACCCCGGACTCGAGCATGGCGCGCTCGTACCAGTCGCCGAGCGAGGACTCGAGCGCCTGTGTGAGCACCGTCTGGCGGCCGAGGCGCTGAACCACCATCTCCGGCGGCACCTTGCCCTTGCGGAAGCCGGGCAGCTTCATGTCCTGGCCGAGCTGCTGGGCGGTCCGGTTGATGCTGCCCTCCACGTCCTTCGCATCGACGTCGACGTCGACGCGGACACGCGAGTCCGGCAGCTCCTTTACGGTCGTCTCCATGGGACGGACCACGATAGAGACCACCAGGGGCGAGCGGCTCGGCGCCTGGCTCTACACGGGCGCGCCGGGGCGCCTCGCGTCCTTCTCGATCGACCTCGGCCTCTCGCTTGCCGCGCTCGGGATCTACGGCGCCCGCCGAACCTGGCAGCGGCTCAGCTCGATCCCTCGGCCTTGATCCGCTCCTCGAGGCGGCCGGCCTGCCCGGCGGCAGCCGCGCGGGCGGCTCGGGCGTCGCTGAGCGGCACGCCGCGCTGTTCGGCAAGGTCGAGCAGGCGCTGGCGCTCGGTGTCCTGCTGAGCCCACTGCAGGAAGAGCCAAGCGAGCACCCCGAGGGTGACGAAGCCCCCCTCCACCATCATGATCACGCCCGCGATGCTCTGGTCGGTGACCGCGGAGACGTGCCACTTGGCCTCGCCCGCGGCGTAGTGCGGATAGAAGACCGAGTTCGACCACATGAAGACGTTGCCGAGGACGATGCCGGTGAAGCGGACGCCGATCAGGTAGCCGATCTTTGCGGGGATGCCGAACCATTTCGGCTGCGGCAGCGGCCCCACCAGCGGCATCCACATCAGCACGCCGAAGCCGATGAAGCAGGTGTGCTGGAGCGCGTGGATCGCGCTGTGCTCGGTGGCCGCCTGGTAGAGGACCGGGATGTGCCAGACGTATAGGTCCACGGCCCAGAGTGGCAGCGCCACCAGCGGGTGGGCCAGGTGACGCATCCAGGCCAGCGAGCGGTTGGAGAGCAGTGGCTGCAGCAGGGGCCCGGTCAGCCCGAGCACCACCAGCAGGGCGCCCAGGTCGCCCATCAGCAGGTGCTGGCCCATATGGGCGAAGACCAGCTCGTCGTCGAGCCGGCCGAGCGGCGAGGCGAAGGCGATCCCGATCAAGGCCAGCCCCGAGGCGAAGCAGACCACCCGCCAGGTCGGCACCGGACGGCGCTCGCGCGCCAGCGTCATCGCCCGGACTGCATAGGCCGTCGCGACCAGGGTCAGCCCGGCGATCTGCAACGGCTCGAAGACCGGCCCGCCAACGTGGGCGATCGGGATCACGCCCCCATCGTAGGCCTGCCTACAACCAGTCGATGCGCTTGAAGAAGCGAACCAGCACGATGACGGCGAGCGCCATGACCGCAAGGGAGAGCGGGTACCCGATGCGCCAGTGGAGCTCCGGCATGTGGTCGAAGTTCATGCCGTAGACCGAGGCGATGAAGGTGGGCACCGCCACCAGGGCCGCCCACGCCGAGATCCTCTTGACGACGACGTTCTGGTTGACGCTGACCAGCGCCAGGTTGGCCTGCAGGACGCTGGTCAGGAGCTCACGCTGGGCGGAGACCTGCTCGTCCACCCGCTTCGCGTGGTCTGCCACGTCGCGGAAGTAGTCGCGCAGTTCCTCGCGGATCCGCTCGTAGGCGCCCTGCTCCAGGGCGTCCAGCGGGCTGAGCAGCGGCCCGACCGCTCGGTGGAACTCGATCACCTCCCTCTTCAGGTTGTAGATGCGGGCCGTGGGCGCCGGGATGTCGTCGTCGAAGACGTCCTTCTCCACCTCCTCGATGTCGTCCTCGATCGCGTCGACGACGGGCATGTAGTCGTCGACGACCTTGTCGAGCACGGCCCAGATCGCCGAGGCGGCCCCGAGGTCGAGCAGGTCGGAGCGCGTCTCCAGCCTCCGTCGGGCAGAGGCGAGCTCGCTGCCCGGCCCATGGCGCACGGTGATCACATAGCCGGGGCCGGCGAAGAGGTGGATCTCGCCGAAGTGGACCTCCTCGCGGTCCTCGTGGTAGTGGGCGGTCTTGAGGACGATGAACACGTCCTCGCCGTAGTCCTCGATCTTCGGACGCTGATGGGCGCGCTCGGCGTCCTCCACGGCGAGCTCGTGCAGGCGGAACAACTCCTGCAGCCTCTCGAGGTCGCCCGGTTCCGGCTCGTGAATGCCGATCCAGACGAACTCGCCCTCGGTGACGGCCTTCCGGAGGTCCGCGGCACGCTCGAGCGTCAGCGCATCCTCATGCTGGCGCGCGCCGTCCTTGTAGTGGGCGCTGTCGACGATCATCGTGCGGCTCCGCGTCCCTCTTCCGGATGCGGCGCCCCCCTCCTGCCCCTGGGCGCGAGCGCTCAGTCCGCGGCGGGGACCCAGGCGGCGTCCATGTCCACGCGGGAGCCGCGGAAGGGCACGCCCTCGGCCTCGAGCAGTGCCCGCTGGCGCTTCCCCTTGGCGAGCGAGCCATCGGCGCGGACGATCCGCTGCCAGGGCACCGTCGGGTCGTGGCACTCCGAGAGGACCTGTCCGGCGAACCTCGGTGCCTCCGGGCAGAGGTCGCCGTAGGTGGTGACGCAGCCCTCGGGCACCCGGCGGATCCGCTCGAGGATCTGCTCGGCGCGGTCGGTCAGCTCAACCGCCACGCCACCCAGATGCCGACCGCGGTGGCCGGCAGCGCAGCGGCAAGGCCCCGCCAGCCAGCGTCCCGCTCGCCGGATCGCAGCGCGAGCGCGAATGCGGCCGCATCGCCGGCGTCCGCGGTCGCGTTGGCGACGGTCGCTCCCGACAGGCGCTCCCGGTCTCCGATTGCTCCCAGGGTCACGCCGCCGAGGACGAAGTCCCGGACGCCGGCGATTCGGGCAACCGTTGTGGTCGCGGGGCTCACCTCCGAGAAGCCGAGGACGCGCAGGGAGAGCTCCGGGGCGACGAGCATCGCCGTCCCGATCGCCATCCGTCCCGCCGCCGAGAGGAGCGAGAACGCGCGCACGTCCGGAGCCTGCGTCCGCTCGGCGCTCAGGACCGCTCCAGCGAGACGGACAGTGCCGGTGACGACGCCAGCGTCTGGAAGACGACGCAGTAGCGCTCGGTCAGGCGCTGCAGGTTCGCGAGCTCCTCGTCACTCGCGTCGCTCTGGAGCGCGAAGTGCAGCCGGATCTCCTTGAAGCCGACCGGCGCCTCCCTGTCTACGGACAGCGTGCCGCGCCAATCGAGGTCGCCCTCTGCGTGCACAGTGCCGGACACCGACAGGCCCATCGAGGTGGCCACCGAGCGCATCGTCACGCCGGCGCACGCCACCAGCGCCTGGAGCAGCATGTCGCCCGAGCAGGCCAGGCTGCCGTCGCCGCCGGTCCCGGGATGGAGCCCCGCCTTGACCAGGGCCCGGCCGGTCTGCACCGAGCAGGCGATCTCCTCGTCCAGCGTGCCGTCCGCCTCCAGGGTGATGTCAGCGGCGCCGGGATCCTCCCGATAGCGGTCCTTGATCGGACCCTGCAACGCCTTGAGGTCCTCGCCCGTCATTTGGCCGCCCATTCAGCCGAGCCTAGCCCACCAGGGGCGATACTGGACCCGGTGTCTGTCGAAGGAACGATCAGAGACGGCGGACCGGGGAGCCTCGCCCCGGGTTCCAGGTTCGGGGCCTACCGGATCGAGCGAACGCTCGGCCAGGGCGGAATGGGGATTGTGTACCTCGCCACGGAGCTCGCGCTCGACCGACAGATCGCGCTCAAGGTGATCCGGGCGGAGCTCGCGGGCGATGAGGCTTTCCGCGCGCGGTTCCGCTCCGAGTCCCGCACGGCAGCGTCCGTCGAGCATCCTCGCGTCCTCACCGTCTTCCGCGCCGGAGAGCTCGACGGCCTGCTCTACGTGGCGATGCGATACGTGCCGGGACGCGACCTCGGCAGGCTGATCTCCAGCCGGGGTCCGCTCCCGGCGGCGGAAGCCGCGGACCTGATCGCCCAGGTCGGCGACGGTCTCGACGCCGTGCACGCCGCAGGGCTGGTCCACCGGGACGTCAAGCCGGCGAACGTGATCGTCGGCGATCAGCGGGACGCATACCTGACTGACTTCGGCTTGGCCAAGGCCGTCGCTTCGACCACCGGGCTCACCGACACGGGCCAGGTGATCGGCACCGTGGACTACATGGCGCCCGAGCAGATCGACGGCCGCCGGGTCGACGCCCGCGCGGACGTATACGCGCTCGGGGGGGTGCTCTTCTGGGCGGTCGCGGGCCGCGTCCCCTACCCCGAGCGCGAGAGCTCGGCGAAGATGTGGGCGCACGTGAACGAGCCGCCGCCGCCGGCCGGCGACGGCGGGCTCGATCGGGTGATCCGGCGAGCGATGGCCAAGGATCCGGCCGATCGATTCCCGTCCGCGGGTGACGTGGGGAGAGCGGCGATTGCGGCGACCCGCGGCGAGCAGGTCACCGAGCCCGAGCACGTCGTCGCCAGCGGCGAGGCCGCCCCCCTCCCGGAGACCGTTCGCCTCCCCCGCGAACCAGCGCTGCCTCCCACCGATCGACTGCCGCGCCGCCGCCGCCGCCGGGGCCGGCTGATCGCAGTCTCTCTGGTCATGCTCTGCCTGGCCGCGCTGGGCGCGGCGGCGGTGGTCGAGGTGCCGAGGCTCTCGGACAGCGGCAAGTCCGCGTCGCCCGGCGGCATCCGGGTCCCCTCCCTGGCCGGAGCTCCCCTGGATCAGGCCGAGACTAGGCTGAAAGACCTCGGGCTTCGCTACAGCGAGCAGGGTGGCGGTCTTTTCGGCGTAGTCGTGCCCTCGGACTGGAACGTGTGCACTACCTCGCCCCCGGCCGGGACAACGGTCCGGCGTGGAGCAAGAATCGGCTTGCTGATCGATCGCCCCGGCGTCTGCTGAGCCGATTAGATAGGTTCCCGCCAAGGGCGGCGGCTGGCGTTGCCCTCTCGTCCGAGAGAGGTGAGTGGGGAAGCTCGTGATAGCCCGACGCCATTGCTTTTCGTCCAAAGCGGCTATTTCGGGCGCCTGCGGTTGTCGCGTTCACCGTTCTGCATTCACGCGAAGAGAGCAGCGCCACCTGTTAACCCTGTCTAGCTGGCGTTCGCCGGCACTGGGAACTAGGGTCCGGCCGACGTAGAAGCGAGTCGACGAGATGGGCCAGGCGCAGCAGCAGGGCGACGAGGTCGATCACAGGGTCGGTGGCTCAACGAGCTACTCCGTGACCGTGAACGGCCTCATCATGTCGTTGTCTTCGTGCTCGACGATGTGGCAGTGGTAGACGTAGGTCTGCGGCGCCGTCACGCCGGTCGGCAGGTCGAACCTGGCCCGGATTCTGGTCAGGTAGCCGGGGTTCGCCTTGACCGTGTCCTTGAAGCCGCGCTCGCTCGGGATCGGGCGGCTCCATCCGGCCCGGTCACGAAATCGCTCGGGTCGATCCCACCGGGAACGCCGCCCTCGTGGGCCTTCGTACTTTTCCTCGTAGGCCTGTGCGTCGAACGGTGTCCGCCCGACCACCTGGAAGGTGACCAGGTGGGTGTGCATCGGATGGGTGTCACCGGTCAGGTTGACGTAGACCCAGTCCTCGACCGCCCCGACCGTGGGGGTCTCGGTCGCCGGAGTGCCCTCGAAGTGGACGCCATTCAGGTTCAAGAACCACGTGGGCTCGTCGACGTCGATCTCGTTCAGGGAGATGAACCGGGTCACGTCCGGCTCGGGCAGGTCGGCGGCCCGTCCGGGCAGGCTGGCCGGGATCGTGCTCGGCCCCGGCTGGCTGACCGTCGTCCCGACCCGGATCTGCATCACCTGCTCCAGTGAGGGGGCGGGAGTCACGACCGGCTTCGACGGGTTGTGGTTCTTCATCACCAGTCGTGCGCCCGGGAACTTGCTGAAGTCGACGAGGATGTCCGCCCGCTCGGCCGGCGCCAGCACCAGCTCCTTCACCGGCACGGGCTTGTCCCACATGCCGCCCTCGGCGCCGATCTGCCAGAAGCGCGGACCGCCGATGTCGAGATCGAGGATCCTCGCGTTGCAGCCGTTCAGGATCCGGAACCGATACATGCGCGGCTCGACCTCGAGGAACGGCCAGACCTTGCCGTTGACGAGCATCACGTCGCCGAAGTACTCGCCGATCCAGGTCGCCCCAGGGATGTCGCTGGTCGGGTAGAGGAAGGTCCCGTCCGGGTTGAACTGCCGGTCCTGGATCACGAGCGGGATCTCGTAGTTACCGCCGGGGATCCCGCACGGATTCGGCTCGTCGCCGGTGTCGAACTGGTCGCGGAGGATATAGGCGGCGGCCAGCCCGGCGAACACGTTCAGGCGCGTGGCGCCAAGGCCGTGGTCATGGAACCAGAGCAGCGAGGCGGGCATCTGTGGCAACTGGTTGGTGTAGTCGACGGTCTGCGTCTGGCCCGGGCCGAACCCGTTCGGTGTCACCGCCGGGTTCCCGTCGCTGTCGGCGGCGACGAAGCCGCCGTGCAGGTGGGTCATCAGTCGCACCTGGTTGCCGAGCGGAGTCAACCGTGTGTCGACCGGGATCCAATCCGGATAGGTCTCCGGAAGCTGATGTGTGTAGTTCACTTGCAGCGGCGTGCCGCTCTGTGCGACCACCGCCATCCCGAAGGAGCCCGCCTGGCCGCCCAGGCCGAAACCGTCGTCGTAGGCCCAGAGCGGCGTTTCCGGCAGGTCAGGGTGCAGCTGCCGGGCGATCTCCGTTTGCGTGAACGAATACTGGTTGGCTCCGCTCGGAGTCGCGACCACGATCCCCTCGCCGGGAAGCGGCACCGGCTGGACGTACTTCGCCAGCTTGCCGCCCTTCGCGGCCGTCGCCAGCGGTATGCGCGCCGCCCAGGGCAGCGCCAGCGCCGCACCTGCTCCCACGCCGTGCTGCAGGAAGCGCCGACGGGTCATATCCATCATCTCGCCCTCCCTTATTAGGCGCCGGACGTCGTGAAGGCGAGTATATGGTCGGTTCTCCTTTCCATGCAATGTCACGTAGATGTCACGGCCTCTCGGCCGCAGACGGGCTTAAAGCGAAAGCCCCGCCTAAGCGGGGCTTTCTTCTAGGTGAGCGACCGGACTCGAACCGGTGCGGCGGTTTAGTCTCCGGACCTGCCCGACGCCGGATAGCTCCCTATGGCCGCACACGCCATTCAGGCTCGCCGAGGTGCGCGATCGCGCACCGCCCTTCTGATTGCGCTGCCCGCCGCATTGATCCTCCTCGGGGCACTGATGCGGGCGCCGGTCCTGCTCGCCTACCAGGGACCGTTGACCGCCCACGCCCTCAACGTGGACCTGATGGCACATGTGGGCGCCTATTCGGACATCTCGCATCTCTTCCTGCGTGACCACCTCGGGCAGCATCCGATGCCGTACTTCGACTTCCGTTTCGAGTACCCGGTCCTAACCGGCCTGTTCGTCTGGGTGGCGAGCTTTGCCCACACCAGCGTCGCCGCGTACTTCCTGAGCTCCACCGGCCTCCTCCTCTGTCTGGCCCTGGTGACGGTCTGGGCGATCAGCCGGATCGACGGGGCCAACCCGTGGCTGTTCGCAGCCGCGCCGGCGCTCGCCCTCTACGGGACACTGAACTGGGACCTGCTGGGGATCTGCCTGCTCGCCATCGCGCTGCTTCTCTTCGAGCGGGGCAGGGACGGATTCGCCGCGGCGGGCCTCGCTCTCGCTACGTGGGCCAAGCTCTTCCCGATCGTGGTTCTCCCGGTCGTCGTCGCCCTCCGCTTGGCCGAGCGGCGACGGCGTTCGGCCGCCCTGGTCGTGGGCGTCTTCACAGCGACCACGTTGGCCGTCAACCTCCCGTTCGCGCTCACCGGGGCAGGATCGATCCGCGCCAACTGGTCCTACTTCTTCACCTACACGGACCAACGGCCCCCGCGCGGGACGATCTGGCACCCCCTGCTCGGCCATGCAGCGGACTTGGTGGCGGTGCCGCTGTTCGCCGCCGGCCTGGCCCTGATCGTGATCCTGGCGGTCGGCGCCCGGAATCGACCGGGTGGCGCTCTGATCCCCGCATCCTCTGCCGGGCTGTTGTGGGTGTTCGCGACGGCCAAGGTCTACAGCGTCCAGTACTCGCTCTGGATATTCGCCGCACTTGCGATCGACGGGGCGCCCGTGGGCCTAGCGGTGGCCTTTGCCCTGCTGGACATGCTGATCTTCGCCTCCACCTTCGGACCGCTTTATCCGGCCGGCCCGATCGCCTCCGACTTCCCGCTCGCCATCCAATGGGGTGCCTACGGACTGCGCCAGCTGTTCACCGCCTGGCTCGCGATCTGGATGATTCGGCGGGAGCTCAACCCGAATGCAGCGGGACTTGTGCTGCCGCGGTTGAGGTCGCCGACGCCTGCCAGATGACGTCCGCCCGGAACCTCCCGACTGCGGGTCCCAGCGCCGCCGGTGAGAGTCGGAGCGGCCCAGTCGACCGGTAGCGCCAGACGACGAAGCGCCCGTCGAAATCGCGCGCGACAAGGCGCAGGCTGGGCATCGAGAGGCGCGGGGCTCCGGTGGGCTCGGTGCTGCCCTGCCGGGGCAGGGCCAGGACATCGACCTCTCCCACGGGTTCGCCGGTGCTCGACAGCGCACGGCTCCCAGGCAGGTAGAACTCGAGCGGCTTGCGAGCGAAGCTCCCGGGCATCGCGATCACGACGCGATCTACGCGCGGCGGCCCCAAATCGCTCGCCGCAGCCCGCCAGTCCTCGCTGTGGTACTTCGGCTCCCAGGCTGTCAGCACGACCACCGCCAGCGAAGCCAGACAGAGCCCGACGGCCGCAATAGTGCCGTGGCGCGGACGCCTCGGAGCGGCAAACCCCATCGAGAGGAGCACGAGCGCGGGCACCAGCGCGACGATCAGGTTACGGGGATCCAGATAGTCGAGCCCCACAAAGGCGAGCACAAGCGGCAGGGCGAAGCTGGCTCCGACGAGGGCGGCCAACAGACGCGGACCGGGACCGTCCCGAAGGCGTGATGCGGCGAGGCGCGCCAGACCGACCACCGCCACCACCTCCGCGACCACGGCCACGGGCACCGCCGCCGCGGTGAGATCGAAGCCGACGAGGAAATCGAGCGGAGTGATCGCGAGCCGGCTGAGAATCGGTGCGCTCCTGATCCAGTCGGCGTGACCGAGGGACTGCTGCTGCAGCGCCAGCGGAAGAAGAAGCGCGCCGACGGCGCCGACGGCTCCGACCGCTGCGGCTGCCGTTCGGCGCCTCGGCGCCAGCCGCAGGAGCACCAGCGCCTCGGGGACGATCAGGAACACCGCGAAGTAGTGCGTGGTCAAGGCGAGGGCCGATGCCAGCGCCCAGCCGGCATAGAGGCGGCCGGCGGGCCGCTTGACCGCACGGATCGCGAGCAACATGCCGATCCCGCTGAGCAGGGTGAGCAGCGAGTAGGCCCGTGCCTCCTGCGAGTACCAGACCAGGAACGGGTTGCACGCCACCAGCGCGGCGGCGATCATGGCGGCACGAGCGGAAGCGACCTCGCGGCCGATCGAATAGGCGACCGGCACTACCGCCACCCCGCAGAGCGCCGGCAGGAACCGCATCCCGATTTCAGTGCTGGGGACGACCTGGACCCAGAGCCAGGAGATCATGTAGTACAGGGGCGGCGTCGATTCCAAGTTCCCGATCCCGGTGAGCATGTGGCTCAGCGAGCGGTGGACCAGGTCGACGGTGCTGAGCTCATCTCCCCAGAAGCTCTTGGCGCCGAGGGTTGCGAAGCGGAGCAGCGCCGAGAGCAGAACCAGCAAGATCAGGATGCGTGATCCCGAGGGTTGGGATTGAGTCGACGCATCGGTTTCGTTCATCGCGCTGCCATCCCGGGCCGTTTACCTATGGCGCATGACACCTTCACGGCTCTTCCTCAGCGCATCCCTAATGACGGCCTCGGCCCTGATCGCGCGGGCTGCGGGTCGAGCGGAAACGGCTCCGGGACGGCGATCACCTCCGGTGCGGGCACCAACGGGCCCATCCCGGATCGACGCACGCCGGTTCAGCGCTACCGTCGACAACCCGTACTAGCCGCTGAAGCCGGGAACGACCTACCAGGCGGTGGCGTCGATCCCTCGGTAAGTTCTCGGATCCGGGATGCCGGTGTGAACGAATTCGACGTTCTCGTTGAACCGATCAGCTCCCTGTAAGAAGTCTCCGCTCTGCCAGCCTTCGAACAGCCGCCGGGCGATCTCGACGTTCTCCTGCGACATCGCTTCGCAGTATCTCGCCCGGAACTGCCGCTTTCCATGGCACAAAAGCCAGCGATAGCAGGGCTTCCTCGGATGCCGGAGGAGGGACTCGAACCCCCGACACGCGGATTATGATCCTGCGCCGCACGTCCGGCAGGATCCGCTCAGGTCGGTTCCCGGCCCCCTCAGGCAGGGACCGGCATCGCCGAGTCGGCCCACGTGCGGCTGCTTCCGGTGTGGTCCGTTCTCAATTCGTTGTCACCCCGTGGTAGTCGCTTTTCGTCCAAAGCGCCTACTCCGACAGCCCGACGGCTTCGAGAGCTTGAGCCCATTCGCCGTAGTCCTTGACGTGGGTGCACAGGCCGTCCCGGTAGGTCACCAGGAACGCCACGGGAATCTCCTGCTCGATCCCGCTTCCTCTTCCGATCATGCGGAGCGTCCCCAGCGCCAGCACCCGGTCTCCGAGGTCGCGGACATCGGGGAAGTGAAACTCAAACACCTCCCAGGAGTCCGCAATGTCAGCGAACAACCGCCTCAGGTCATCGAGCCCTGAGTAGTCGCCCTCCAGCGGAGCGATCTGAGGTTCGACGACCGCATCCGGGTGGAAGTCCTCCAACCAGCGCTCGAGATCACCCCGGTTGTAGGCCTCAATGCCCGCCCGAAACCGATCGACGTTCTCCTGCGACATCGCCTACTCCCGCAGCCCAGCGGCTTCGAGGGCGTTGGCCTCGCTCAAGAAAGCACGCAAGCGGATGACCTTCCCCTGCCGCCACTCCGCAACCTGCCAATGCTTCTGCTCCCAGGGCGCGTCGCGAGCGAGCCGGTCAAGGCTTCGCGATCTTGTCCAGGAACGGGATCAGGTGGTCGAGGAACTCGTTGTGGGGACTGGCGCCGGCGGGGTCATTGTGCGCGTAGGTGTCCGAACGGTCGATCAGCGTCAGCTCGCTGTCCGGGATCCCCGATTGCCTGGCCAGGGCGCGGGCCGCGTCCAGAACCCTCTGGCCACCGAGCGCGGCGCCGAATGCGTAGATCGGCGTGTGCTTCTTCAGGTCGTCGCCGCGAGTCGCGTGAACGTCGAGGACGGCCTGCGCCGGGTTCGGGTTGCCGTCCGCCACCGCGCCGGCGTCGATGCTCAGCCGCGCGGGGTGGTACCAGGCGCTTCCGTCAGCACCGGTCACCCCTGTTCCGGAGAGCATGTCCGCGTAGCGCTGGATCGGCGTGATCTCTCCGGCTCCGACCCATCCACGCGGGGCGCCGCTGGCCGCGAGGTGGCCCACGTGAGCCTGCGCTGCGGCAAGCGCAGGCGGCGACGTCTCCGTGTCGACGGCGTAGCCGAACTCCGCCTCGTTGGTCGGCTGGACCGGCGGTTTGAGGTTCGCCGGGAGCAGGGGGAAGGTCCAGGCGAGCGACGCCTCGTTCGGCGCGATGGCCGCCGCCGTCGAGCCGGTCGCGGAGAAGATGCCGAGGAAGGGCGCCGGGATGCCGCCGAAGGCCAGCCACGGCGAGCCGTTCTGGAGGTCCTGAAGAGACTGGGTCGCCTGATCCGGCGAGATCGGCGTGGGGCTGCTGCCGCCGTCGATGTAAACGAGGCCGGAGAGCTGCGTCCTCGCGGGTCCCCCGTGGAAGTCCCAGGTCGAGTAGGCCGTGGTGATCGACCCGCCGAGCGAATGCCCTCCGAGCACGACCTTTCGGCCACCACGCGTTGCGGCGTCGACGACGCGGCGCAGGTCCTGGATCTCCACGTTCATGCCCCAGCCGCGCGCGAATGGCACGGAGGAGTCCTGGATCAGCTGGAAGTGATCGGTGATGCTCGGGTTCACGAGCCAGCCGAGGTAGTAGTCGAAGAGCTGTTGCGGGGTCGCCTCGCCCGCCTTCGCCTTGTCGAGCATCGATTGATCCTCGAGCAGGTTCTCGCGGCGCTCTACCGACCAGACCTGCCAGGCGCCGTTCGTGTCCCGGACGATCTCGTCGGCGAGCGGCTTGAAGTACGCCGCACCGGCGGAGGTCCCGGGGTTCAGGACGAGCACGTTCCTGGCGCTCGCCGGCCCGATCTCGAGCACGCCCACCCTGTCGAGGTAGTTCGGGGTCGCCGGGTCGTCGTATCCCTTCATCCAGGTGATCTGAGCCGCCGACGCCGGCGAGGCGGACGCCGCCGCAGCCAGGCCGAAGACCATCAAGACGACGAGCCGCCGAAGTATCCTGCTCCTCCGATTCACGACCCCTCCTTCCTGGAGATCGAGAGCCATCGCCAGCTTACGCCCGCGCCCGCTTCGGTGTACGGCTAGCCCTCAGTAGGGCTCGAGGTGACCGGAACGTCTGTGCCGATGTAAACGACCGGTCGGTTCTTTACGGCTAGGCGCGGAACCGCTGCTTTGCATGGAACGCGGGTATCCGGTTAGCTGCTCCTGATCACGCGGAATGGCACCCCCAGGCCGCGAGACTGAAGAAGGAGATGAGCTTCGAGCAGACCATGGATGACATAGCCAGGGGCGTGGAGATCCTCGGCGTCGCGACTGTCCTCGTGGGCCTAGCGGCATCCCTAGTGAGCGGCGCACTCGGCCTGCTCGGAGGCGAGGGTGCGGGAGCGTCTGCCGGACCATCCGAGCCGTCTTCGCACGCAGCATCCTGCTCGGGTTGGAGTTCCTGGTGGCCGCGCAATTGATGCCCGCTTGATGCCCGCCATGATCTTGAGGATCAAGCCCTGATAGCACGAAAACTGCCGCGCTAGCAGGGGCTTCGTGAGGGGTGAGCGACCGGACTCGAACCGGCGACCGCCTGGACCACAACCAGGAGCTCTACCAACTGAGCTACGCCCACCGCGCTCCCCCCAATCTAGCGTGAGCCGAGGCCCCTAGCGGGACCCGGCCCCGCAGGTCAGCGGTCAGCTTCGCGGTAGGAGCATCTGCAGGAAGAAGGCGAGCGCGTCCGGCTCGCCGGTCGTGACCACTCCGCCATGGGTCACGCCGGGATAGGTCTCTTAGGTGTCCGATTCCCCCTGCAGTGGCAGGAGGGGCGCGTTCAGCTTCACGGCCGGGTTCGTCGCGGCCAGGACCGGGTTGAGCGCGCTCAGGTCGGCGCCACCGGCACGGTAGAACGAGGTGCCCCCGGCAGGACTCGAACCTGCGGCATTCGGCTTAGAAGGCCGACGCTCTATCCAGCTGAGCTACGGGGGCCTGCCGAGGGAGCGTACCGCCGGCCTCGGCACCCACCAGAACTAGCTTCGAGTCGTACTCAGGGGTACACCGCGGGACATGGGAAGGGGACGGCGGGACGCTCGTCAGGCCGCAATGGGTGATGGGGTCGCTCTGCTTGCCCGTTGGGCCGACGTTGTCGCCCCAGCAGTTCCGGTATTGCCGACGAACTACGTATGAGGTCGACGGCGGCACCTTGGTCGGGTCACAGCCGGCCAGCTGGCTCGGGTCGACACTGCCGACCCCGGGACGGCAGGCGAGCTGGTCGGGCACGGCGTAGAGCATCGTCGGGTGTCGCAGTTCCGTAGGCTGAGACGAGATGCGCTCGGGAGAGGTGAAGACGCTCGGTGGGGCTAGGCGCGAGTTCCTGCGGCAAGGAGTCACCCTGGGTGCTCGGGGCCGGCATCGTGGCGCTGGTCGTGATCCGTGCCCTGATCGGCGACGTCACCTGGCGCGACGGGGTGGCGGTCGCGCTGATGCTTGCGATCTACCCCTTCGGCGAGTGGGCGATCCACGTCTACCTCCTCCACGCCAAGCCGATGAGAATCCGCGGGCGCAAGTTCGAGACCGTGGCTGCCCGAGCCCACCGCGCCCATCACGGTGACCCGAACGACCTCGACATGGTCCTGCTCTATTGGTGGCAGGCGGCGTTCCTGATGCTGGTCGCTGTGCCGTTCACCGTCACGATCGGCGCGCTGATTGCGACCCTGCTCGCCGGACCTGTGCCGCTGGGCGCGTTGGTCACCGCGGCGATCGCCGGCTACTGCATGGTCTGCGTCTACGAGTGGACCCACTTCCTGATCCACACCGCCTACCGCCCGCGCTCGGCGGCATACAAGACCATCTGGCGCAACCACCGCCTCCACCACTTCAAGAACGAGCACTTCTGGCACGGGATCACCAACAACGTCAGCGACCGGGTACTCGGCACGAATCCCGAGGTTCGCGAGGTGCCGAAGTCGAGGACCGCGCGGACGCTCGACCCGGCGCGCTGATCCGGCGGCGCCGCCGGACGGTTCCATGAGCCTCGACGAGCGCTGGATTCGCTCGCTGCACGTGGAGGCGATGCGACACGCCGACCTGCACGCGGAGCATGACCCGCACGTGCTCTTCCAGGCCTCGACCATCGGGGCACTGATCGAGGGGGCCTTCGAGGGCGACGTCAGCTTCGCCGAGCTCGCCGAGCACGGCGACCTCGGGCTCGGCACCCTCAATCACCTGGACGGTGAGATGATCGCGCTCGACGGTCGCTTCTACCGCGCGAATGTGGATGGGCAGGTCGGCGAGGTCTCGGCGCAGGAGCGGACCCCGTTCGCCGTCATGGTTCCGTTCGAGGCGGCGATCTCGTTCGACGTCGAGGGCTCGGTCGATCATGCCGCGCTGCTCGAGCTGATCGACTCCCGGATCCCGGCGGACGCGGCCTCCTGCGCCCTGCGTATCGACGGCCGCTTCGAGCGGGTGCGGGCCAGATCGGTCCCGCGCCAGGAGCCGCCCTATCGCCCGCTCGACCGAGGTAGTGGCGGACCAGCGGGTGTTCGAGCTCGCCGGCGTTGACGGAACGATGCTCGGCTTTCGCTTTCCCGAGTACGCCGAGGGGATCGAGGTGAGCGGCTGGCACCTGCACTTCATCTCGCAGGACCGGGCGCGAGGGGGCCACGTGCTCGACTCCCGGATCGAGACCGCCCACGTCGGGCTCGATCCCTCCGGGAGGCTGCACGTCGAGCTGCCGCCCGGGATCGAGCTCGCCGATGCCGACGCCGCCCGCAGCACCCATGCCGCGATCGACCGGGTGGAACACGATGGCTGACGCGCCCGAGCGGGTCTTCATCACGGGCGCCGCCGGCTTCATCGGCCGGGCGCTGGTCGAGCGGTTCCGCGAGCTTGGGAGTGAGGTGCGAGGGGTCGACCTGGTCGAGGCCGACGAAGAGTTGCACCGGGCGGCAGACCTGACGGAGCCCGGCGATTGGCAAGACCACGCGTCTGGGTGCGATCTCGTCATCCACACAGCAGCCGTGGTCGGCTTCTACAGCTCCCCCGAGGGTTATTGGGAGACCAACGTGACTGCCGCGCGCCACGCGCTCGACGCCGCAGTCGCGGGCGGCGCGAAGCGCTTCTTGCACCTCTCCTCGATAGTCGTCTTCGGCTTCGACTTCGAGGGCGAGGTCGACGAGCGCAGCCCGGTCCGCCCCAACGGCGTTCACTACGTGGACACCAAGATCGCCAGCGAGCAGGTCGTGCTGCAGGCGCACGCCGAGGCCGAGATCCCCTGCACGATCGTCCGGCCGGGCGACGTCTACGGGCCGAGATCGAGGCCGTGGACGATCGAGCCAGTCCGCCTGTTGCGCTCCAAGCAGCTGATCCTTCCCGACGGTGGCCGAGGCCTGCACAGCCCGGTCTACGTCGACGACCTGGTCGACGGGATCGTCCTCGCGGCGACCAGGCCCGAGGCGGAGGGACGGGTCTTCATCCTGACCGGCGCCGAGGCTCCGACGATCGGCGAGTTCGTCGCCTACTACTGCCGCATGCTCGGGATCGACCGGCCGCGCACCGCCCCAACTCGCGTCGTCCGCGAGGTGGCGAGAGCGATGGACCTGGCGGCGCGCGTCCGCGGGCGCAAGAGCGAGGCGACCCCCGCCGCGATCGACTACTTCACGAGGCGCGGGAGCTACTCGATCCGGCGCGCCCGCGACGAGCTCGGCTACGCGCCGGGGCACGACCTGGAGGCCGGGATGAGGAAGACGGAGGAGTGGCTGCGCGCGGAGGGGCTGCTCTAGTCGGGGCGCCCGGATTTGAACCGGGGACCTCTGCCACCCAAAGGCAGCGCGCTACCAGGCTGCGCCACGCCCCGAACGCAGCGAGTCTAGGGTGTCGCGCCCGTGGCAGAGGTACGTCCGCTCCAGGCGCTGCACTACGACCTTGAGAAGGCCGGATCGCTGGCCGACGTCGTCGCTCCCCCCTACGACGTGATCGACGACGAGCAGCGGGCCGAGCTGGTCGCCCGCTCGCCCCACAACGTCGTCGAGCTCGACCTGCCGCGCGACCCGGAGGGCGGCGACCCCTACGAGCACGCCGCCCGGCTGCTCGAGCAGTGGCGGGACGAGGGCGTGCTGGTCAATGACCCGGGGCCCGCGATCTGGGCACTGGAGCAGGACTACACGGCGCCGAAGGGGTCGCGGCTCACCCGCCGCGGCTTCCTCGCTCGGGTGAGGCTCGCCCCCTACGGCGAGGGGATCCGTCCCCACGAGCGCACCCAGCCTGGCCCGAAGGAGGATCGGCTGCGGCTCACCCGCGCGACGCGCCACAACCTCTCGCCGATCTTCGCCCTGCACCCCGGCGACGCCTGGAGCCAGATCGAGCCGGCCCTCGGCGATCCCTGGGGCGAGGTCACCGACGGCGACGGCACCACCCATCGCGTCTGGCGCGTTGGCGACGCCGCCGTGCACGAGGCGATCGCCGCCGAGCTCAGGCCGGGTCGAGCTTCTGATCGCCGACGGCCACCACCGCTACGAGACCTCGCTCGCCTACCAGCGCGAGGTCGGTGAGGGGGGCGGCGCCGACTACGTCCTGATGGCGCTGGTCTCGCTCGAGGATCCGGGACTCACCGTCTTTCCCACGCACCGTCTGCTCTCGGGCCTCGCCGATGATCCGGCGAAGCAGGAGGCGCTCGGGACAGGGCTCCGGGAGCTCTTCGACGCCGAGGAGGTCTCCCTCGATCAACTCGACCCGGGCGAGGACGACGGCGTCGGCGTCTTCGGCTACATCGACTCCCATTTCAAGCGGCCATTCCGGCTCCGGCTCAGGGACAAGGCCGCGGTCGACGCTGCGCTGGGCGACCGCTCGCTCGCCTACCGGGAGCTCGATGCCGCGATCCTCGAGGAGCTCGTCCTGAAGGGCATCCTGGGGATGAGCACCGACGACATCGCCGCCAAGCGCGGCATCGGCTACACGCCGAGCATCGACGAGGCGCGCGCCAAGCTCAACGCCGGCGACTACCAGGCCGCCTTCCTGCTGCGCCCCACCCCCGTCGACCAGGTCCGCGCGGTCGCCGCGGAGGGCGAGACGATGCCGCCGAAGTCGACCTACTTCTTCCCGAAGCTGCTCACCGGGATCGTCTTCAACCCGCTCGGCTAACCGGCGGCTGCCCGATGGTGATGCGGTTGCCGTCGGGATCGACGACCACCGTCTTCACTCCCGCCCCGACCTCTCGACCCCCTTCTCCCCCTCCCCCCCTTGCCAATCCCCACTCCCCCCCCCCCCCCCCCCGGCAATCCCGCGAACAGCACCTTACCGCTTCAATCGAGCCTCCTCGTCTCTGGATATCGTCGTCCCATGGTGAAGATCTACACGCGCAAGGGCGACGACGGCACGACCAGCCTCTGGTACGGCGGCCGCGTGGCCAAGACCGACGCCCGCACCGAGGCCTACGGCTCGATCGATGAGGCCAACTCCGCCCTCGGCGCCGCCCGGGCCCTCAGCAAGGCCGACGCCAGCACCGAGCTGCACGCGTCCATCCTCGCGCTGCAGCGCGATCTGTTCGTGGCGGGCGCCGAACTGGCCACGGCGCCGGATGCGGCGGACCGGCTGGAGGACGGGGTCAGCCGCATCACCAGCGAGATGGTGGACCGGCTGGAGGGCGAGATCGACCGCTACATGGGCCAGGTCGACCTGCCGCCCCACTTCGTCATCCCGGGGGGCACCCAGGTCTCCGCCGCGCTGGATCTGGCGCGGGCCATGATCCGCCGCGCCGAGCGCCGCGTCGTCGAGCTGCGCGACTCGGAGGGCCTCGCATCCGACACGGTCCTCCGCTACCTGAACCGGGCCTCCGACCTCGCCTTCGCGCTGGCCCGCTTCGCAGACGAGGACAAGCCAGAGATGTTCGAGGGAAGGGAGGGAAGCCGATGAAGCACGCGGTCGCGCGTCGCAGGAAGGGTTACGAGCACGAGGTCGAGATCCGCGAGCATCGACTGATCACCGACGAGGCCGAGGACAAGGGAGGCGGCGACCAGGGCCCGACGCCAACCGAGCTGCTGGCGGCATCACTTGCGAGCTGCACCGCGATCACGATCGAGATGTACGCGGACCGCAAGGGCTGGGAGCTCGGCGAGGTCGCGGTCACGGTCGACTTCACCGAGGCCACCGCAGACACCCCGGCGAAGTTCAAGGTGGACATCCAGTCCCCCGCCCAGCTCACCGACGAGCAGCGGGAGCGGATCCTGACGATCGCCCACAAGTGCCCGGTCCACAGAGCCCTGATGGGCGCCGACGTCGCAATCGACGACTCGCTCGAGCTGATCGAGGCCTAACCCGTGGACCTTGGCTTGAGCGGCCGCGCCTGCGTGGTGACCGGGGCAAGCCGCGGCCTCGGCCGCGCCGCCGCGCGGATGCTGTGCGCCGAGGGCGCCGACGTGCTGTTGGTGGCCCGCTCCGAGGACCGTCTGATCGAGGCCGCCGACGAATGCGCGTCCGCCGGCGAGGCCGCGGGCGGTCGGGCTGAGTCGATGGCGATCGACATCACCGCAACCAGAAGCAGCCGACCGGATCGTGCGCGAGGCGGACGAGCGTCTCGGCCAGCTCGACGTCCTGGTCAACAACGCCGGGACCGCGCGCCGGCGCGACCTCGACGAGGTCCCAGACGAGGACTGGTATGCCGCGTGGGAGCTGAACGTGATGTCACCCATGCGGCTGATGCGGGCGGCGGCTCCGTCGATGGGCGAACGCGGCTGGGGCCGGATCGTCAACGTCTCCAGCTCGTCGGGCAAGCGGCCGTCCGCAGCGACGCCCGAGTACTCGGTGGCCAAGGCCGCCGAGCTCTCCCTGTCGCGCCTCTACGCGGACCGATACGCCGGACGGGGGGTGCTGATCAACGCGATCTGCCCCGGCGCGGCCAAGACCGAGCTCTGGACCGAGGAGGGCGGCCTGCTCGATCAGGTGATGGAGATGGAGGGGCTGTCGAGCAGGGAAGAGGCCCTCGAGGCTGCTGCGGCCGGCCGCCCGATCGGCCGGATCGCCGAGACCGAGGAGATCGCCGGGGCGATCGTATTCCTCTGCTCCGAGCAGGCGTCATACACATCCGGGGCCGCGTGGAGCGTCGATGGCGGAGTCGTCCAGATCATCATCTGAGCTGCGGGAGCTGCTGCTCGACCCGGAGGAGGCGGAGAGCCTCGATGCCCACGGTCGCACCGAGGCCGCCGTCCTGGTCCCAATGCACGGCTGGCCGGACAACCCGGGCCTGGTCTTCACCGAGCGGCGCTCGGACCTGCGCCGGCACGCCGGGGAGATCTCGTTCCCCGGCGGGCGGCGGGACGAGGGTGAGGATCTGCTCGAGACCGCCCTGCGCGAGGCCGAGGAGGAGATCGGCCTCTCCCGGGACAACGTCGAGATGGTCGGCGCGCTTCCGCCGATCGGCACCTTCGTCACCAACTACAAGGTCCACCCCTTCGTCGGCCTGATCGAGCATGGGCTCCGGTTCGAGCCGAATCCCTCCGAGGTGGAGAGCGTGCTTGTCGCCTCGCTCGACGACCTGGTCGCCGGCTACGACCGGCGCCGCCTGGTGCGCCGAGGGGTCCCGATCAAGACGGACACTTACCTGATCTCGGACAAGCTGATCTGGGGCGCCACGGCGCGGATCCTCGGGCTGCTGCTCGAGCGGCTCGACGCATGACCGCCTGACTCGGCGCGACCGATTAGTTTCCGGGCCCGGAGGCGTCTATACCGACATGAGCAAGGTGAGAGTCCACATCTCGGTCTCGCTGGACGGCTACGTGGCCGGCCCCAACCAGAGCGAGGAGAACCCGCTCGGCGAGGGCGGCGAGCAGCTCCACGACTGGGTGGTCGAGCTGCGGGCGTGGCGCGAGCCGCACGGCAGGGAGGGCGGCGAGGAGAACGCCAGCACCGCCGTCGTCGCGGAGGCGAACGCCAACGTCGGCGCGGAGATCATGGGGCGCGGCAAGTTCGGGCCTCCCGGGGGTGGCCCCTGGGGCGACGATCCCTGGCCGGGTTGGTGGGGCGAGGAACCTCCCTTCCACAAGCCGGTCTTCGTGGTCACCCACCACGAGCGCGAGCCGCTGACCCTCTCCGATACGACCTTCACCTTCGTCACCGACGGGATCGAGTCGGCCCTCGACCAGGCGAGGGATGCCGCCGACGGCAAGGACGTCTTCATCGGGGGCGGCGCTCGAGATCATCAACGAGTACCTCGCGGCGGGCGTGGTCGACGAGGTCGAGCTGCACGTCGTCCCGCTCCTGCTCGGCTCCGGATCACGCCTGTTCGAGGGCGTCGGACCCGACCTGAGGCTTGAACAGCTCCGCGCGGTCGAGGCACCCGGGGTAGCGCACCTCAAGTACCGCGTCGTGAAGTGAGGGACGGCCGGCCGCCTGTGCCCGGCCGGCCGTCCCGTCACTGGTCGTATACGGCTATCGGCGCGTCCCTCCAGGAGCGGCGGTATGGTGGCCCACTGGGTATGGCGCAGCGGCGCAAAGCGGGGGCTTCGGGCTCGAAGAGGCGCATCCGCGGGACGGCGCCGAGCGCGGCTGAGATCACGAAGCTCGAGCTGATGGAGCCCTCAGAGGAGGCGAAATCCCATCGGCCCTCCACCGTCGACGCGATGGGGCAGGACAAGCGCCGCCAGGTGGTCGGCCACTCCTATGGGCCGTCGAAGCGCAGCCAGCTCATGTTCTTCGTCGCCGTCGGCGTCGTCGTGGTCGTGGTCGTCGGCGGCTGGCTCACCCTGGTCGGCCTCTTCGACAAGCCCCCGACCCACTTCACGGACAAGGCGCCGTGGTCGACCAGGCCGGCGAGCGCTCAGGTCGCTCTCGAGCAGGCCGCCAAGCCGGTGTCGCCCGCGACCCCATGCGGGGAGCCCGGCAACGAGTACCCGACCCCGCCCAACAGCCCCTGCGCGCCGCCCAACAAGGCGAACGCCTTCCAGGGCACCTCAGCCGGCGGCAAGTAGGTCCCCGACCAGATCGGCGGCGTCCGCGGCCCACCGGGGCGCGGACCGGTCCTTCGTGAGCAGCGCGACCGGTATCCGCCACCTCTCCCCCGCCCGCTCGACGATCTCGCGCCCGGCATCGAGTGGCGCGCGCCCCGCCGGGCCGACCGCCTCGTAGGCGAACCCGCGGACCGGGGTGTCCACCAGCTTCTCGAGCAGGCGCTCCAGCCGCGGCCCATGGATCGCCTCGAGGGCCTCCGGATCGCCGGCCGCCGACCCGAGCAGCCAGACGACGATGCCCAGGTCCGCGCAGAGCTCCAGCACCGTCCCGGGCCGGTCGGGATCGGCGAGCGCGGCATCAAAGCCGTCCGCCTCGATCGCCGCGAGCCCGGCCGGCTCCCGCCTGGTCCCGCGCACATGCCAACCCCGGGCCGCCAGCTCGCCGCCGAGCTCTCGGCCGCGGCAGCCGCAGCCCACGATCAGAGCTCGGGCCACCGGCTATTCGTCGTCGTCTAGGCCCCCGCCCTGCGCGAAGGGGCCCCGTCCCCGGGCGCGGGCGGCCTGGTCCTCGATCGCCTGCCGCTGGACGTCCACCTCGGTGATCTCCTTCGCTCCGCGCTTCCGCCGCAGCGCGTTCTGGGCCTCGATCATCTGCCTGACGTCGTCGACCTCGTTCTGGGCCTCGACCTCGGGCGATCGGGTTGGCTTCCAATCGATGATGTCCGCGACGCTGTTGCGCTCGAAGGCGCGCGCGAGCGCGACCATGATCAGGAAGAGCAGGACGAGAAGCCCGAGAGTTAGGGCGATGAAGGCCATCTCCCAGGACTGAGGCTACAGTGCTCGGCCGTGGCAGAGGCATTGATCATCGACGCGCTGCGGACCCCGATGGGCGGCTACCGCGGCTCGCTGTCCGGGATCAGGCCCGATGACCTCGCGGCGCACGTAGTCGGTGCCGCCGTCGAGCGGACCGGCGTCGATCCCGCCAGGATCGATGACGTCTACATGGGGGCCGCCAACCAGGCCGGCGAGGACAATCGCGACGTCGCCCGGATGGCGGCGCTGCTCGCCGGACTGCCCGTCGACGTGCCCGGCGTCACCGTCAACCGGCTCTGCGCCTCGGGGCTCGAGGCGGTTAACCAGGCCTCCCGCGCCCTGCGGCTGGGCGAGGGAGAGCTCTACCTCGCGGGAGGCGTAGAGTCGATGAGCCGGGCGCCCTGGGTGCTGCCGAAGCCGGAGTCCGGCCTGCCCCGCGGCGAGCAGACGATGTACGACACCACCCTTGGCTGGCGGATGATCAACCCGCGCATGGCCGAGCGCTACTCGACCGAATCCATGGGCGAGACCGGCGAGAACGTTGCCGAGCGCTACGAGATCTCGCGGGAGGAGCAGGACCGCTTCGCCCTGCAGAGCCACCAGCGCGCGGTCGCGGCCCAGAAGGAGGGTCGCTTCGACGAGCAGATCGTGCCGATCGAGATCCCGCCGAAGAGCAAGCGCGATGAGCCACGGACGATGACGGTCGACGAGGGCCCGCGCGGGGACACCTCGATGGAGAAGCTCGCCAAACTCAAGCCCGCCTTTCGCGAGGGCGGGACGGTGACGGCCGGCAACTCCTCCACGCTGAACGATGGCGCCGCCTGCCTGGTGCTCGGCACCGAGGAGGCTGCCAAGCAGCTCGGCCGGGACCCCCTTGCCCGCGTGGTGGCGATCGGGGTCGCCGGCGTCGACCCTGCCTATATGGGGATTGGGCCGATGGTCGCGATCCCGAAGGCACTCGAGCGGGCCGAGCTCGAGCTCGACAAGATCGACCTGATCGAGCTCAACGAGGCCTTCGCCTCGCAGGTGCTCGCCTGCGCCGAGGGCCTGGGCATCGACGAGGAGCGCCTCAACGTGAACGGCGGCGCAATTGCCCTCGGCCACCCGCTCGGCTGCTCCGGCGCCCGCCTGATGACCAGCCTGGTTTGGGAGCTGCGCCGGCGGGGCGCCCGCTACGGCATCGCGACGCTCTGCGTCGGCGTCGGCCAGGGGGTGGCCACGGTGGTCGAAACCCTCTAGACGCAGCCGCTAGTCGGTGTACTCGACCGAGCTGAGGACCAGGTTGCCGAGGTTGAGGTCCGTCTGACAGGCCGGATT
Source organism: uncultured Solirubrobacterales bacterium (assembly GCA_963725475.1). GTDB lineage: Bacteria > Actinomycetota > Thermoleophilia > Solirubrobacterales > 70-9 > DASUPK01. Next base: position 373,170 of record CAVRYR010000006.1, read on the forward strand.
GCCGACTACCACCTCGGCCCGTCGGATGCGCCGCCGACCTTGCGCCTCGGCGCTCCGATAGCCTCGCTGCCTGATGCCCGCACCCGAGCTGACCAGCGTCGACGGCCGGATCGTGCCCAGGGCCGAGGCGCTGGTGCCCGCAGCCGACGACGGCCTGCTGCGCGGAGACGGGGTCTTCGAGGTGATCCGCCTCTATAAGGGAAGGCCCTTCGCGCTGGCCGAGCACCTGGACCGCCTCGAGCGCTCCGCGGCGGCGATCGATCTGCCGCTCGACCGCGCTTCGTTCGAGGCCGAGATCGAGGCGCTGCTGGACGAAGTTCGGGGACGAGGACGGCCAGCTCAGGCTGGTCGCGACGCGTGGCGGCCGGCGCCTCGCGTTCACGGAGATCCTCCCCCCGTACGCCGCCAGGGAGACGGTCAGTCTGATCACCGTGACCTACGCGCCCAGCGTGATCCTGAACGGCGTGAAGTCACTGTCCTATGCGGCGAACATGAAGGCGATTCGGCTCGCGGAGTCGCGGGGCGCCGATGACACGGTCATGGTCCGGCCCGACGGCATCGTGCTCGAGGCGCCGACCTCGACCGTCTTCTGGGCCAGGGACGGCGTCCTCCGCACGCCCGCCCTCGACGTCGGCATCCTCGCCTCGATCACGCGCGATCGGATCGTTCGCGAGCTCGACGTCGAGCAGGGCGAGTACCCGCTCGACGACCTGCTCTCGGCGGACGAGGCCTTCCTTGCCTCGACCGTGCGCGAGGTCCAGGCGGTCGCCGCGGTCAATGAGACAGAGATGCCAGACTGTCCCGGCGGGCGGACCCGCGAGGCGGACGAGGCATTCGCCGCGATCCTCGACCGCGAGCTCGCCGCCTCACCCTCGAGTTGAACCTGAGCAAGGCCCTTGGACTTCCAGCTGACCGACGAACAGCGCCTGATCTCCGAGAGCGCGCGTGAGTTCTGCGACAAGGAGATCGCGCCGCGGGTCCGCGAGAACGACAGGGCGGGGCGCTTCGATCGCGAGCTCGCCTCGATGCTCGGCGAGATCGGGTACCTCGGCGCCCCGGTGTCCGAGGAGTACGGCGGCCGCAGCCTCGACTATCTGAGCTACGCCCTGATCGTCGAGCAGGTCGGCCGGGTGGACTCGTCCGCCCGAACCGTCGTCTCGGTGCAGACCTCACTGGTCGCCGGCTCAATCGAGAAGTGGGGAAGCGAGGAGCAGAAGCGCGAGTGGCTCCCCCGCCTCTGCTCCGGGGAAGCGCTCGGCTGCTTCGGCCTGACGGAGCCGGACGCCGGCTCGGACCCGGCCAGCATGCGCACCCGCGCCACCAAGACCGATTCCGGCTGGAAGATCTCCGGCAACAAGATGTGGATCTCGATGGGGAGCGTCGCCGAGCTCGCCCTGATCTTCGCCCAGACCGATCCGGAGAAGAAGCATCACGGCCTGGCGTGCTTCCTGGTTCCCACCTCCACCGACGGATACAGCGCCCAGGAGATTCACGGCAAGCTCGGGCTGCGCTCCTCCGACACAGCGGAGATCTCGCTCGACGACGTCGAAGTCCCGGACGACGCTCTGCTCGGCGAGGTCGGCGACGGCTTCAAGATCGCGATGAGCTCGCTCGACAACGGCCGCTACAGCGTGGCCGCCGGCTGCGTCGGGATCTGCGACGGCTGCGTCGATGCGTCCGTCGCCTACGCCAAGGAGCGCCGGCAGTTCGGGGTGCCGATCGCAAGCTTCCAGCTCGTGCAGGAGCTGATCGCGGACATGATCGTGAAGCGGGACGCGGCCCGGATGCTCGTCTACCGCGCCGGCGATCTCAAGGACCGGGGCGTGCGCAACACCGTCGAGACCTCAATCGCCAAGTACTACGCGACCGAGGCGGCGGTCGAGTGCGCAAACGCCGCCATCCAGGTGCACGGCGGCTCGGGCTACGTCGACGACTACCCGGTGGAGCGCTACCTGCGGGACGCCCGGGTCACCACCCTGTACGAGGGCACGTCCCAGATCCACAAGCTGATCATCGGCCGGGACGCCACGGGAATCAACGCGATGGTGCCTTCGACGAGCGACGGCTCCTGAGGCCGAGCGGGGGGCCGGCCTTGGCGAACGTCTTCGAGCCCGACTTCGAGCCGGCCGACGCGAATGACGTGCCCGGGTTCGTCAACCGGCGCGCCAGGGTCGGCAGGCAGGCCGGCACCCAGGCGATCATCGTGCTCAGCGGCCGGCCGAGCATCCGCACGCCCGAGGGCTGGCGCGAGCTGGAGCCCGGCGAGCTGGCCCCATTTCCGCGAGGACCGGAGGGCGCGCACCAGGTCGCCAACCGCGGGGACGAGCGGTCGCGCGTCCTGATGCTGAGCGAGCTCAACGGCCCCGAGGTGGTCGTCTACCCGGACTCGGGGAAGACCGGCGTCCTCACCCACCCGCCAGGGGTCGCAGCGACTGAGGATGATGTCGACGGCGTGTTCAAGGTCAACAACGACGTCGACTCCTGGCTGGACGAGCGGCCGCCCGAGGACGGATGACGGTCGAGCGGGTGGGGGTCGTCGGCGCCGGGACGATGGGCGCCGGGATCGCGCAGATCGCAGCCCTCGGCGGCTACCGCACGGCGGTCTACGAGCTTGACTCGAGGGCGCTCGAGCGTGGGATGGAGCAGCTTCGCGGCGCGCTGCGGCGCGGCGCCGAGCGGGGCCGCTGGAGCGAGCAGGATGCGATCGACGCCCTGGGGCGGATCGAGACCGACACGATCATCGAGGCGCTGCGCGACTGCGAGCTGGTGATCGAGGCCGCGCCCGAGGATCTGGACCTGAAGCGCAACCTGTTCGAGCGGCTCGCCTCGGTCTGCGGCCCCGAGGCGGTGCTCGCCACCAACACGTCCTCACTCTCGGTGACCGCGATCGCCACCGCCATCCCCGGACCCGGGCGAATCGTCGGCATGCACTTCTTCAACCCGCCTGCGCTGATGCAGCTGGTCGAGGTCGTCGCGGGCGACGAGAGCGACGACCCGGCTCTGGAGCTGACCGCCGAGGTCGCGCGCGGCATGGGCCGCACGCCCATCCGCGCCCGGGACTCGGTCGGCTTCGTCGCCAACCGCTGTGTCAGGCCCTTCTTCCTCGAGTCGCTCCGGATGCTGGCGGAGGGAATCGCCCCGCACGACGAGATCGACCGGATCGTCCGCCTCGGCGCCGGCCTGCGGATGGGTCCGTTCGAGCTCATGGACCTGATCGGCATCGACGTCAACTTCGCGGTGGCGAAGTCGTTCTGGGAGCAGTCCTTCGGCGAGCCGCGCTGGCGGCCGAGCCCGGTTCACGAGCGGATGGTCGCCTCGGGCCGCCTCGGGCGAAAGGCCGGCCGAGGCTTCTACCTCTACGAGAAGGACACCCCCTACCGGCCGCGCGACCCCGACGTACTGGGCGAGCGCCCCATATTCGACGAGGAGAGACTGGAGGAGCTCGCCGGGCAGAGCGCGCCCCTCGTCCTCACCCGGCTCGGCGCGACGATCGCGAACGAGGCCTGCTTCGCCCTCGGCGAGCGGGTCGCCTCGGCCGATGACATCAACACGGCGATGCGCCTTGGCTACAACTGGCCGATCGGCCCGCTCGAGTGGGGCGAACGGCTGGGCTGGAGCCGAGCCCTCGGGGTGCTGGAGGAGCTGCGCGAGCTGCAGGGCGAGGCCTACCGGCCGGCGCCCGCCCTGCGCGGGTTCGCGTCCTGACGAGGCGCCACCATCACCTCCGCCCCCCGCTCGGGACGTTGGTGATCGTGCTTCTCACCGAGTGTTCGGCCTCATCGCCGACCGGCTGGATCCGGCGCCGTGCGACCAGCTCCCTGAGCACAACGGCCATCTCGAACTCGGCGAAGGACGCCCCAGACAGCGTGCTACGAAGCCTCGACCGCCTGGACGATCTTGCCGGTGTTCTTTCCCCAGTGCTCCTCGGGGTCCGGCGGCATGTCGCGGAGGTACCACTCCGCGTCCAGGGCGCCCTTGGTACCGCTGCCCGCGGCGGTGACGGCCTGGCGGTAGGTGTGGTCGACCAGGTCGCCGACAGCGAACACGCCGGCCAGCTTGGTCTTGGTCGACGGCTCATCGACGACGACGTAGCCCTCGCCGTCGAGCTCAACCTGGCCCTCTACCAGCTCGGAGCGCGGGCGATGCCCGATCGCGACGAAGGCGCCGCCGACCTCGATCTCCTTCTCCTCCCGGTCTCGGCGTGCTGCAGCCGGACCTTGGCGATCTTGCCGTCGTCGCCGGCGACGAACTCCACCGGGACGTACGGCGTGAGGAACTCGATGTTCTCCTTGCCGCGGGCGCGCTCCTGCATGATCTTCGAGGCGCGGAACTCGTCGCGGCGGTGCACGACCTTGAGCCTCTTCGCGAACTTGGAGACGAAGATCGAGTCCTCCATCGCCGAGTCGCCGCCGCCGATCACGGCGACGTCCTCGCCCTTGAAGAAGGCGCCGTCGCAGACGCCGCAGGTGGAGACGCCGCGGCCGCCCAGCTCGATCTCGCCCGGGATGCCGAGCCGCTTCGGCTCGGCGCCCATCGAGAGGATCACGGCCCTCGCCCGGTAGGTGTCCTTGCCGACGCGGACGGTCTGGATGCCGCCGTCGGTGAGCTCCAGCTCGGTGGCGTCGTCGGTGATGAAGCGGGTGCCGAAGCGCTCCGCCTGGGCGCGGAACTGGTTCATCATCTCCGGCCCCATCACGCCCTCGACGTAGCCCGGATAGTTCTCGACGTCGGTCGTGTTCTGAAGCTGGCCGCCCCACTGGAAGCCCTCGATCACCAGCGGCTCGAGCTCCGCGCGGGCGGCGTAGAGCGCCGCGGTGTAGCCGGCGGGGCCGCCGCCGACGATGATCAGGTTCTCGATGCGCTCGCTGTCCGTGGACTTGTCGTTCAAGGTCTCCCTTTCGGAGCCTAGAGGCCCTGGCGGTTGTCGCCGCGGCTTACTTCACTTTTTATAGTACCGCGCCGCCGTCGCTTGTTACGACCCGGCGGCGGCCGTCTCCGGCTCGCCCACGCCGACCCGCTCCGGTCGCTCCCGGCCCTCCTTCTCCCAGCGGTTGACCGTGTTGCGGAGCTGGAAGAAGGCGATGATCCCGGGCGGAATCGGCAGCCAGAAGGCGATCACGCGGTAGGTGAGCACGGCCGCGAAGACCTCGGCGCTGGGCAGCCCGAAGAGGACGAAGGCGCCGATCATCCCGGCGTCGACCGCCCCCACCCCGCCCGGCGCGAACGGGAAGAGGTTGGCGAGCATGCCCAGGAAGAAGCCCTGGATCACGACCCCGAGCGGGACGGAGACGTCGAAAGCGTGGAAGCTCGCCCAGAGGATCGCGATGTTGGCGCCCCAGAAGCCGATCGCGCCGCCGAAGGCCATCGCGCCGGAGCTCGGATGTCGGACGAAGGCGATCGCCGTTCGGGTCCCCTGGGCCAGCGTCGCCGGCGCCGTCGCGAGCCGCTGCGCGAGCTTCCCGAAGCGGCCCGAGCTGTGGCGCTCGATCCGCCGCTCGATGTCATCCGGGAGGAGCGTCATCAGCAACCCGATGACGATGGCGAGTGCCGGCGAGGGCCGCGGGGATGATCGTCCCCGACAGCGGCGCCTCACCGGACAGCACATGGGTGCTCAGCAGGATCCCGAAGATCACCAGGGCGGCCAGGTAGACCGAGTAGAGGACCACCAGGAATGCCACCATGCGGCAGACCGACTGGCGCCGCTCCATGCCGGCCTTGCGCAGGGCCCAGTAGGTGAGCAGGATGCCGCCGGCGCCTCCGGCCGAGAAGAGGCGCGTCGCGGCCAGCCCCGCCATGGTGATCTGGTAGCTCTCCCCCCACTCGAGATGGATCACCTTCTCCCCGACGACCCCGCGGAAGAGGGCGACGTAGGCCGCGAACATGGCGATGCAGACAGACGACCCCGATCGCGATCCAGACCGGGTCACCGTCGCCGATCTTGGCGATCGCGTCCTGGAGGTCGAACAGCCTCGGGATCAGGACGTAGATCGCGACGACCAGCAGGATCACCGCGACGAAGGTCTGGATCAGGCGCTTCGGGTCCGCGAAGAAGCTGGGCTCAGCCTCCGCGATGATCTCGCGGGCGGTCTCGTCTTGATCCGAAGCGCTCTGCGTGGCGCTCCTCCCTCACCCCCCAGATGTTGGCAAAGAGCGCTAGTCGTTCGCGATGCGCTCCAGATGCTGCAACGCCCGACTCATCGCCCTGGCCACCGGCTCGACGTAACGCTCGCCCCGGCGCACGGCCAGCACGAGCGCGGCGCCGGCGAGCAGATCGACCACATAGTGCTCCCCCAGGTAGACCAGGGCGAAGCCAAGCGGCGCCCGCGTAGGCCCCGCCGATGGCGCCGGCCCGCGGCCCCATCTCGGCCAGCAGGAGCGCGGCCATCAGCGAAGTGGCGAAGTGGAGAGAGGGCATCGCGGCCCACGGATTTCCTCCGAGCGTGTCGTAGAGGGCCGGCCAGGCCCTGCCCCACTCCTCCTCTCCGACCTCGACCATGATCCTCCGGACCTTGGCGTCGGTGTAGCCCTCCTCCGACGCCCACCAGGGCGGCGCCGTCGGGACCAGCGCGTACGACGACCAGGCCAAGGTCGTAGACAGCGGACATCTGCCGTGCGGAGCGCGCGAAGTGCTCTCGGTCGCGGGCGAGGATCCAGGTGAGCGAAGCGTGCGGCTCGAAGAACCAGACCCAGTGGACCCAGGAGAGGAAACGGTCGACGACGTTTCGGCGGCCGAGCCCGGCCAGGGCCTTCTGCAGGCGAACGTTGGGCAGCTCGCCGCCGCCCAGGACGCGGTCGGCCCGGATCGGATAGCCGACCCGCAGCCGGCTGCGGAGCGCCTCGGGGTCGTCATACGGGAGCTCATGGCCCATCACGAACATCCACATCTGAAGGGCGTACATGCCCGCGTCGCGAAGGCGCGTGCGGGGCCGGATCACGGCCAGGGCAGGCGGGCCCGCGGCGAGCGCGGCAGCAGTCACGGCCGCCGGGATCTTTGCTTCTTGCGCAGCAGCGGGACGGCGACCGCAGCGGCCAGCGCCGCCGCGGCGGCGCCCTTCACGAGGGGACGCCAGAGAGAGGATCTTCTCAAGGGGGCGCGAGTCTAAAGCGGGACAAGGCGAGGTGCCGATACTCAGATGTGAGCTCTGAAGGGCTGGCCACTGCGCCCGCAGTGGTCCAGGTCTGCACGGGGATCGGCGTGAAGACGGTCGCCGAGTTCGTCGAGGACCAGCGACGATGGACATCCTCCACGAGCTGGGCGTTGACTTTGTTCCGGGGCTACCAGCTCGGCCGCCCGGCTCCGGTCTCGGAGCTCAGGGCCGGCTGACCAGCTCGAGCGGGATCACGAAGGACTCGTAGGCCGCGCCGGTCCCCTGCTGGAGGCCGATCTCGCAGGTCCGGTTGCTGCAGAGGTAGGCGTCGTGCTCTGAGCCCGCCAGCTCGGCGGCCTCCTCCGCCGTCGCCGGAGCGGGTCAGCTCGGGATGGAGCATTCCGCGGTCGCCGGCCATCCCGCAGCAGGTGGCGCGGATCGGCTGGACGACCTCGTCGGCGATCACTCCGGCGATCTCGCGGAGCTGGCGCTCGAGGCCCAGGTGGCGGGTGGAGCAGGTCGGATGGACGGCGACCGAACCGAGCTTGCGGCGGATCTCGAGCTTCGGCAGCAGGCGCTTCGCCCAGGCGACCGAGTCGAGGATCTCGAGCTTCGCATGGCGCTCGCGGTTCTCCTCGGTGAGGCTCGCAGCCGCCTCGCTGGCCAGGCCGAGCGAGCAGGAGCTCGCGTCGATCACGACCGGCAGCTCACCCTCCGCGCTCCAGCGCCAGAGCGCCTCGACCGTGTGGTTCGCCATCGCCGCGGCGCCCTCGGTATAGCCCTTCGACGCCCATGGCACCGAGCAGCAGTGTCCGGCCGCGTCCTCCGGGATCCAGACCGGCATCCCGGCCCGCGCCGAGACCGCGACCAGGGCCTCCGGCAGCGGCAGGCCAGACCCGTTGCGCGGGGCGGCCGAAGATCCGGTTGACGCAGGCGGGCATGTAGACGGCGGCCGCGCCGTCGCGCGTGGTCGCGGGCAGCTTCGCCGGCGCCGGCGGCGGCATGTTCGGCGGCCAGGAGGGGACGAGCTCGTCGCTGAAGAGGGAGCGGACGGCTCCCGCCCCGGCGCGCAGCAGCGGCCCGGCGAGGCTGCCGGCGCGCAGGCCCGCCCGGGCCGTGCGCTCCACCGCCGCCCAGCGCTCGGCCACTTGCACGGCGCGCCGCTGTGCCCTTTCCGTGTGCTCCTGCGCCCGGAACCCCTTGACCAGCTTGCCCGTGTCGATCCCCAGGGGACAGGCGATCTGGCAGGTGCCGTCGGCGGCGCAGGTCTGGATGCCGTCGTACTCGTACTGCTCGAGCAGCGCGCGTTGGACCGGCGAGCCGTCCGGCTGGCGGGCCATCTCGCGGCGAATCACGATCCGCTGCCGCGGCGTCGTCGTCAGGTGCCGGCTCGGGCAGACCGGCTCGCAGAAGCCGCACTCGACGCAGGTGGTCGCGACCTCCTCGATCTCCGGCGTCGTCTTCAGGTTGCGGAGGTGGGCGCCCTCGTCCCGGTTGAGCAGGACGCCGGGGGCGAGCACGCCATCCGGGTCGGCGAGCGCCTTGACCCGCCACATCAGCTCGGTCGCCTTCGCCCCCCACTCCCGCTCGACGTAGGGAGCCATGTTGACCCCGGTGCCGTGCTCGGCCTTCAGCGAGCCGTCGTACTTGTCGAGGATCAGCTCGACCAGCTTCTCCATGAAGGCCTCGTAGCGCTCGAGGTCCTCCTGCTTCGCGAAGTCCGGGGTCAGCATGAAGTGGAGGTTGCCCGCCGAGGTGTGGCCCGCCACGCCGGGCAGGAAGCCGTGCTCCGTGAGCAGCGCCTGGATGTCGCGGGCCGACTCCGCGATCCGCTCCGGCGGCACGCAGACGTCCTCGATGATCAGCGAGGTCCCGGGGGCGCGGAAGCGGCCGATCAGCCCATGGAGTCCCTCGCGGACGGTCCAGGAGACCTCGATGCGCTCGGGGTCGCGGGTGAAGTCGGGCTCGCGGATCAGCTCGTGCTCGCGCAGGATCTCCTCGGCACCGGCGACCAGCCGGTCGAGCTCGCCGTCGGTCTCGGCGCCGAACTCCACCAGCAGCGCGGCCGAGGTCGGCGGCAGCTCGAGCCAGTCCTGCGGGGCGCCCGCGATGTTCTGCGCGGCCACCATCAGCGCCGGCGCGACCATCAGCTCGACCGCGGTGGCGCCGGACGAGACCAGCGCCGGGACCGGCTCCGTCGCCGACTCGATGCCGTCGAAGTGGAGCCACGAGACCGTCGTCCTTGACGGCTTCGAGACCGTCTCGAATACGGCCTCAGAGATGAAGCCGAGCGTGCCTTCCGAGCCGATCAGCAGGCGGCGGAAGATCTCGACCGGCTCGTCGGCGTCGAGGAAGGCGCAGAGCCGGTAGCCGGTCGTGTTCTTGATCCGGAACTTCCTGCGGATCCGCTCGCTGAGCTCGGCATCGGCCCGGATCTCGTCGCGGATCTCGGCCAGGCCGCGGGCAAGCTCCGGCTCGGCCGAGGCGAAGCGCTCCGCAGCATCGGGGGCGGCGGTGTCGATCACGGTCCCCGACGGCAGGACGAAGGTGAGCGAGCGGACCGTGCTGTAGGAGTCGGCGACGATCCCGCAGCGCATGCCCGCCGGAGTTGTTGGCGAGCACCCCGCCCACGCAGGCGATGTCGGTGCTCGCCGGATCCGGGCCGAGCTTCCGCCCGTACGGCGCCAGGATGCGGTTCGCGTGTCCCAGGACAGTTCCCGTCCGGACGCGCGCCCGCGCGCCCTCGTCGAGCACCTCGACGCCGCTCCAGTGCCGGCGAACGTCGACCAGGATGCCGTCGCTCTGGGACTGGCCGTTGAGGCTGGTGCCGCCGGCGCGGAAGGTGAGCGGCAGCTTGGCTGAACGGGCGTAGGCGAAGACCTTGGAGACGTCGGAGACGTCGCGGGCCATCACCACCGCCTCCGGCAACAGGCGATACGGGCTCGCGTCCGAGGCGTATCGGACCAGGTCGATGACGCGGGTGAGGACGCGATCCTCGCCGAGCAGGCCGATCAGCTCGCTGCGCAGCGGCTCCGGCGTCCCCGCCGCGAGCTCGTCCGGCGCCCGGTCCTTCGAGGGCTCGCTCGCCTCCGGGGCGATCCGGGTGACGTCCGGCGCCAGCAGGTCCATGGCCTCAGCCTAGTCGCCACCGCCCGGCTCAGAACAAGGCCATGCCCGGCGTGACCGGGACCTCGACCAGCTCGGGCTTCGCGGAGGCGATCGCGCCCTTCAGCGCCTCGCTGCAACTCCTCCCGGCCGGAGACACGCTTGGAGGAGACGCCGTAGGCGGTCGCCACCTCGGCCACCTCGAGCGCCGGCAGGTCGAGGCCGGGGGCGCCCTTGACCTCCTCGATGTCGGCGAACCACTTGAGGATCGCGTACTCCTCGTTGCGCAGGACCAGGAAGGTGACCGGGACCTCGTAGGCCGCCGCGGTCCAGAAGCCCGTGATCGCGTACTGGGCCGAGCCTTCGCCGAGCACGCAGACCACGGGCCGGTCGGGCTGGGCGAGCTGCACCCCGATCGCGGCAGCGAGGCCGAAGCCGAGGCCGCCGCCCGCGCCGAAGTAGTAGCTGCCGGGACGGGAGAGTCGCAGCTGGTTGCGGAGCGAGAGCGTGCTGGAGGGGGACTCGAGAACGACGATGCCGTCCTCGGGGAAGACGCCGGCGAGCGTGTTGTGGACCATCGTCGGCGTCAGCGGGTCGGACTCGTCGCCGGCGCTCGGCTCCGGCAGCGGGTCGGGCTCGGACCGGTTCGCCTCGCCGACCTCGGCGAGCAGCGCCCGCAGGGCGAGCCGGGAGTCGGCAAGGATCACGTCCCCCATCGGCGCGCGCGCCGCCTCGTCCGGGTCGCTGGTGATCGCGACCAGCGAGGCGCCCTCCGGCAGCAGCGGCCCCGGGATGTAGGGGTAGTACGGGAAGACCGAGGAGCCGATCACCAGGATCAGGTCGCGGCCCTTGAGCGTCTCCGCCACCGGCCCGATCGCCGGAGGCAGCACGCCCTGGAAGAGCGGATGGCCCTCGGGGAAGCCGAGCCGGCCGCCGCCCGGCGCGGGAGAGGCGAACACGGGCAGCTTCTGCCGCTCGGCCAGCTGTACCGCCTCGTCCCAGGCGCCGCTGGCGTCGATGTCCGGGCCCGCCACGAGCACCGGGCTGCTCGCCTCCTCGAGCCGCTTCGCGAGGGCTTTGATCGCCTCGGGCTCCGGACCCGAGCGCGGCTCGGAGGCGCGCTCGACGACCCGGCCGGATTCCGGGTCCGCCTCCTCGTTCCAGTCGTCCATCGGCAGTGAGACGAAGGCTGGGCCCCGGGGGGCGAGCGACGCCGTGTGGATGGCACGTGCGAGAGCGTGGGGCACGTCCTGGGCGCGCGGCGGCTCGAAGCTCCACTTGACGAAGGGATGGACGACGCGGGTCGCGTCCCGGTTGGTCAGGTTCGCCTGCATGGTGATGTGGGCCCGGACCTGCTGGCCGGCCGTGACCACCAGCGGCGAGTGGTTGGCCTGGGCGTTGAAGATCGCCCCCATGCCGTTCCCTACCCCGGGCGCGGTGTGGAGGTTGACGTGGGCCGGCGTCCCGGACGCCTGCGCGTAGCCGTCCGCCATCCCCACCGCGACGGCCTCCTGCAACCCGAGCACGTAGCGGAAGTCGTCGGGGAACTCGGCGAGCATCGGCAGCTCGGTCGATCCCGGGTTGCCGAAGATCGTGGTCATCCCGTGCTTCCGGAAGAGCTCGAAGGTGACCTCGCGGACGGTCGCCATGGCCGGGGAGCCTAACCGCCGGCCGCCTACGGGCGCTCAGACCTGCGAGACATGTCGCGGCGTCGATGGCAGCGTCGAGCCGCGCCTGATCACCTCGTTGCCGAAGCGCTTGCGGATCTCGTCGATCGCGAGGTCGAGCGCCGGATCGAGCGCGGGGCTCAAGAGGGAGCTCCAGCTGGGCCTGGTCGCTGAGGTTGGCGACGGTGATCCCGAGCAGGGTGATCCCGCGGCGCTCGATCAGGGGCCCGGCGGCGGTGAGCAGGGCCCTCGCCGCCGCCAGGATCGTGCCCGTGCCGGCGCTCGGGTGGGCGAGGGTGCGGGAGCGGGTCGCCCGGGAGAAGTCGCCGAAGCGCAACCGCAGCGTCACCGTGCGGCCCGCCCGGTTCGCCGCCCGCGCCCGCCGCGTCACCCGGTCCACCAGGGTCACCAGGAGCGCGTCGAGGCTCGATCCCGATCTCCCGCCGCCGGCGAACGCCGACTGCGTGCCGATCGACCGCCGCCGCCGGCCGCGACGGACGCGCCGTGGATCGCGGTTGTGCGCGACCGCGTGGAGATGCCGCGCGGCGTGGCCTCCCAGGAACATGGCGAGCTCCCCCTCGTCGCGACGCCCGAGCTGCCCGATCGTGGCGATCCCGTGGGCGCGGAGCCGCTCCGCGGTCACCGCGCCGACACCCCAGAGGGCCTCGACAGGCAGCGGCTCGAGAAAGTCCCGCTCCCGCTCGGGTTCGATCACCAACAGGCCATCGGGCTTGGCTGCCCGGCTCGCCATCTTGGCGAGCACCTTCGTCCGGGCGACGCCGACGGTGACCGCCAGCCCGACCCGCTCCCGCGCCTGGCACCGCAGCCGCGCGGCGATCTCGCGCGGGGTCCCGGAGATCCTCTCGAGCCCGCGGACGTCGAGAAACGCCTCCTCCAGCGACATGCCCTCGACCAGCGGCGCGGTCTGATCGAACAGGTCGAAGAGCGCCTTGCTCGCCTCCGTGTAGGCGGAGAAGCGCGGCGGCACGAACACCGCGTGGGGACAGAGGCGCCTGGCCCGTCCGCCGCCCATCCCGCCATGGATCCCGAAGGCGCGCGCCTCGTAGCTCGCCGCCATGACAACGCCGACGCCGACGATGGTCGGCTTTCCCCGGAGCCTCGGATCGTCCCGCTGCTCGACCGAGGCGAAGAACGCGTCGGCGTCGGCGTGCAGGATCGATGCCGCTGCAGCTGACACGAACGTATGTTCGCATCGCGCCGGGCCCCGTTCAAGCCACCTCAGGGCAGGGACGGCGATCACGGGCGGGCCTGGGGGCGGGAACGGCGGCGACAAGGAACGCCGCCCCGGCAAGCAGCGCAACGCTAAGTCGCGACGGCCTCTTCGGCAAGGACGCGTCTCTCCGCGAGCCCCCCGAAGTCGACCGGGCCGGGCATGAGCCGCTCGGGCGGCGGGATCTCGATCCCGATCGCGGCCATCCGGCGCTTCAGCGCCTGGTAGGCGAAGCCGTAGACCTGCGAGGAATGGTGCCCGTAGGAGAAGAAGTCGGAGGGATCGTCTGCCTCCGGCGGGCAGAAGACCTCGGCGGCCTGCGGCAGCAATTCCTCCAGCCGACGCAGGATCACGCCCTTCATGCTGGGGCGTTCGTCGCAGACGTCCTTGAGGAAGCGGACGCCGAAGGCGATGTGCCGGTGCTCGTCCTGCTCGACCAGGCTGAAGCCCTTGTTGAAGCCGGGATAGAGGTCGTGATCCTCCGTGTACTGGATCATGATCCGCTGGCCGGGCATCGCCAGGACCCCCTCGGTGACCATGTGGTACGTGACGATGCCCTCGACGAAGAGCTTGAGGTCGTCGGGGCGGTCCTTGATCCGGTTGGCGATCTCGCGCAGTGAGTCGTCGAAGAGGAAGTGCCAGGGGCCGAGCATGCGGTCCTCGATCTCCTGCAGGCGGCCGCGGAAGCTGCCGGACTCGAGACCCATCACCTCGCTCGCCCAGCGATCGAAGAAGACGGCGTGGCGCATCTCGTCGACCAGCTGCGTCGCCAGAAAGGCCTCAACCTCGCCGCTCGGTGCGGCGAGCAGGAAGGGCGCGAGGTCGGAGGTGACCCGCTCCTCGCCGACGTAGAAGCTGCCGATGCTGAACGCCGTGTGCTGCTGCGCCTCGGCGGGCGTGACCAGCCAGTGCTCGCGGTCCTTCGAGAAATCGAGCTCATGGGCGCGCCAGTTCTGTCGCTCCCAGAGGGCGTAGAGCTGCTCGTAGCTCAGCAGCCCACCCTTCGGGCGGGACTCGGCGGGATCGCCGGACGTGCCGTTGGACGGCGCCTTGCTCCCCCAGCTGCCGGCGTTGCGGGCCTGCTGGACGCGCTGGCGCTCCTCCCGCTCGAGCTCGGGGCCGTCGACACCCTCGGCCCGGTCGATCCAGCGGCCCAGCTGGGTGACCGGCGGCATGCTCCCCTCGACCTCGGTCAGCCCGAGGCGCATCGCGTCGGAGGGCGTCACCTCGCCGGCGAGCAGCCGAAGCCAGTCCGAGTAACGGATGCGGACGATCGCGTCCGGGCTCTCGCCGCTACCGCGCTCGACGCCGACGGTCCCATCGTCGACCTCGACCCTCCAGGCACCGCCGCCCTCTCCCACCAGCTCGTAGGCGACCGTGAAGCGGTGGCCCCGCGTCCATTCCGGCTCGATCGCGTAGGCGAGCGAGCGGTAGACCAGGTCGGCGTCGACCCGCACACCGAGGCGGGCGAGATCGCGCGGGCCGGCCTCTGTCTCGAGCCGGCGCAGCGCCAGCGCCTTGCGTCGCCGGCCGCGGAGCTTCACCCGCCGACGGGCCAGGGCCCCCAGCGGGCTGCGCCCGGAGGCGATGCGGGCGAGCGTGGCGGGATCGGTCGAGATCGCGAAGGCCTCGCCGTTCAGGTCGGCGCCGTCGGGGGCCTCGGCGACCTCGGCGCGCTCGCCGTTCGGCCGGACGGTCCAGGCGCCGAGCCCTTCGAGCTCGAGGCGATAGCTCAGTCCCTCGGGAAGCGAGGCGGCAGCGGCGGGCAGCGCGTGCACGATCAGCCGAGCGGCAAGCTCGGGGTCCGACTCCGCCATCCGGCGGAGCGCGTGCGCGGCGGTTCCTCTCTGCGCGTCTCCGTTACGCGCCATCTCGGCGGCGATTCTGCCAGAAGCCGCAGGCGATTTGGCCAGCCAGCCAATCGTCGCCGCGGAGCGAATTAATAGACTCACGCCGCCTTGCTCGGCCCGCACACCGCTCACTCGCCGAACGCCGACGACCTCAACACCCTCTACTGGGTGATGCTGGCGATCGGCCTGGTCCTGCTGGTTGCGATCAACCTCGCGCTGGTCGGGCTGGTGATGCGTTTCCGCTCCGCCCGCGGGCGGCAGCCGCGGCGGCTGATGGTGCGCCGCCCGGCGCAGCTCGGGACGGCGGGGATCTTCGCCGCGATCGTGGTGGTGACGTTCATCCTGGGGGTGATCGAGACGCATAACGCGAAGCAGGTGGAGGCTTCCGGGCCCAACGGCCTGCAGGCGACCTCGAGCCTGCTCGCCCAGCGCTCCCTGGAGCTGCCCGCGACGTCCGCTTCCTCCGCGCCGCTCGAGATCAAGGCCTGCGGCCAGCAGTGGCTGTGGCGCTACGAGTACCCGGACGGCACCTACTCCTACTACGAGCTGGTCGTCCCGGTCGACACGGCGGTGATCCTCCACCTCTGCTCGACCGACGTCGTCCATCGCTGGTGGGTGCCGGGCCTCTCCGGCAAGTTCGACGCGACTCCGGGCGCAAGCAACTCGGCCTGGTTCAAGGCCGACCAGACCGGGATCTACGACGGCGCGAGCTACGCCTTCTCCGGCGCCTCGTACGCGGCGATGCGGACACGGGTCCGGGTGGTCGACGTGCCCGCCTACCAGGCCTGGCTCCAGCAGCAGGCCGCCGGCATCCAGGCGGCGCAGAGCTTCGTCCAGCAGGCGAACGGGGAGGGCTGATGAGCGACGGACGCACCCTCGCCCCGCAGCGCCCCGAGCTCGTCAGCGACGCGCCCGCGCCGTCGCGGCCGCGCTGGCTCGAGATGGTGATGAGCACCGACCACAAGGACGTCGGGCGAATCCAGATCGGAGCGGCGCTCAGCTTCCTGGTGCTCGGGATCGTCGGCTTCCTGCTGATCCGGCTGCAGCTCGGCGTCCCCGAGAACAACCTGATCGAGCCGGTCACCTTCAACCGCATCCTCTCCGTCGACAGCGCCACCCTGATCGTCCTCTTCGCGGTGCCCTTCGTCTTCGGCCTCTACACCTACGTGGTCCCGCTCCAGATCGGGGCGCGGGCGATGGCCTTTCCCCGGTTGGCGTCGCTCTCCCTGTGGCTATTCGTGTTCGGCGGAGCCCTGCTCTACATCAGCTTCGCGTACACGCCGCCCGAGACCGGGTTCAACGCCTGGCCGCCGCTCTCCGACCTCACCTTCACGTCCAACAACGGCCCCGACGTCTGGATCACAGCGGTCGGCCTCGCCACGCTGGGGATGGTCCTGCAGTCGATCAACCTGGCGGTGACGATCGCGAAGCTGCGCGCGCCCGGCCTGGCCTGGCGGCGCCTGCCCACGTTTGCCTTCTCGGGCGCCGTCTCCAGCTGGACGATGATCGTCGCGGGTTCGGCGATGCTCGCCGCTCTGGTGATGCTGGAGGTCGACCGCCACTTCGGCGGTGTCTTCTTCGACGCGGGCGAGGGCGGGGCGCCGATCTTCTACCAGCATCTGAGCTGGATCTTCTTCACCGGCTGCTACCTGGTCTTCCTGCTGCCGGCGATCGGCACGATCTCCGAGATCCTGCCCGTTTTCTGCGGCAAGCCGCTGCTCTCGCGAAGCGCGCTGATGGCGTCGATGGCGGCGATCATGCCGCTCGGCCTGCTGGCCTGGATGCAGAACATGATGACCGCGTCGATCCCGATCGGCTGGCTCTACGGGGCGATGCTGATGGCGCTGCTGCTTGCGATCCCGCTCGGGATCGTGTTCGTCAACTGGCTCGGCACGCTCGCGGGCGGCGTGCTGCGCATGCGGGCGCCGCTGGTCTTCGCCGTCGCGTCGATCTCCACGCTCGCCTTCGGCCTGGTCGGCGAGCTGATCCAGAGCGTCATCCCGGTGAACTGGCTGCTCGCCGACACCACGGCCTCCACTGCCGCCACCGGCTATGTCCTGGTGGGTGGACCGGTCCTCGGCGGCTTCGCCGCCCTCTACTACTGGTTCCCGAAGATCACCGGCCGCACGATGGGCGAGGACCTGGCCAAGGCCTCCGCGGCCCTGATCGTGCTGGGCGCCCAGGCGACCTTCATCCCGCTCTTCCTCGCCGGGCTCGAGGGTCAGCAGGTGGACATCTTCAAGTTCTTCGAAGCCAGCGACGCGATCAACGCCGAGCACCTCAACGCCCTCAACCTGATCGCGACGATCGGCGCCTTCATCCTCGCGCTCGGCATCGTGCTCTCGATCGTCAACGCGTACCTGGGCATCACGAAGGGGACCCCCGCCGGCCACGATCCATGGGGCGGCGAGACGCTCGAGTGGTTCGCCACCTCCCCGCCCCCGCCGCACAACTTCGACGTCGTCCCGGACGTGCGGAGCGACGAGCCGTTGCGCGACATTCGCGAGGCAATCCGCCGCCGGGACGCCTCCCGCAGCGAACCGGCGGAGACGACCGAGCCGGTAGCCTGACGCCATGGCCGGACCCGTTGCCGGCGGCGGCGGGGAGCAGCTCCGTCGGTTTCGCCGCTTGGCAGACCTCACCGCTGTTGTCACCTTCCTGCTGATCGTCGTCGGCGGCGTCGTCCGCGTGAGCGAGTCCGGCCTGGGCTGCGGCCCGGGCGGCAGCGGGACGAAGGGCTGGCCGCTCTGCGGCGGCCAGGTGATCCCGCTGGTCGGCAACGAGAACCGGATCATCGAGTTCTCCCACCGGCTGCTCGCCACCGTGGTCGTGCTCCTGATCGCGGCTCCTCTGCTACCGCGCGTATCGCGATCTGCGCGAGCGGAGCGGCTGGGCCTTCCGCGGCAGCCTGATCGCCGGCGTCGCTGGTGCTGGCGCAGGCGGCCCTCGGCGGGCTCACCGTCGAGCACAGCCTTGCCGAAGAGCTGGTCGCCGCCCATCTCGGCACCGCGATGCTGCTGCTCGGCCTGCTGCTCTGGCTCGGCGCGAAGGCGCGCTCCGAGGCCGCGGCCGACGCGGGAGCGCGAGCACCGGTCGGTCCGGGGGCTGAAGCCCTACGCGGCGACCGCCGCCGTCCTGCTCTTCTGCGCGATCGTCGCCGGCGGCTACATGGCCGGCACCGAGGAGAGGGGCGTCGGCGAGGTTGGCCCCAACGTCGCCGGGGCGCACATGGCGTGCGGCAAGATGTTCCCCGAGTGCGGGTCGGGCAGGTTCCTGCCGTTCGGAAACAACCGGCTCACCGACATCCATCTCACCCACCGCGCCTTCGTCTACCTGGCGACGATCGCGATCATCGTGCTGCTCCTGGTCGCCTTCGCGCGCGGGTCGCGCGACCGGCTGCTCGCCCTGGCCGCACTGCTGCTCTTCTGCCAGGTGCTGCTCGGCGCCCTCAACGTCTGGCTCGGCGAGCACGGCCCGCTGATCGTCGCCCACCTGGCGACCGCGACGCTGCTCTGGGCGACGGTGGTGTCGATCGGCTACCGGCTCGCCTGGATCCCGGCTGCGTCCGGTACCAGTCAGCGGGCGCCGCGCGCCGAGGCATCGGCGGCGGCCGCATGAGCGTCCACCTCGGCACAGGGACCGAGCGGGTCGGGAACGCGCGCGCGCCCCGGCGGCGATCAGGTCTCGGTCACCCCGAGCGACGCGCGCGCCCGGACGATGCGCCACGCGATCGCGGTCGCGAACGACTACGTCACCCTCACCAAGCCGCGGATCATCTCCCTGCTGCTGCTCACCTGCGTGGCGACGATGTTCGTCGCCGACCCCTCGGGCCCCGCCCTCTCGACCATCCTCTGGACCTGCCTCGGCGGCTACCTGGCCGCCGGCGGCGCCGGGGCGATCAACCACTACATCGAGCGCGAACCGGACGCCCGTATGGCCCGGACGCCGCGGCCGCCCCCTGGCCAGCGGGCGGATCGAGCCGCGGCGCGGGCTGCTCTTCGGCTCCGCGCTCGGGCTCGTCGCCGTCGTCCAGCTGGCGATCACCGTCAATGCCCTGACCGCGGCGCTGGCGGCAGCCGGACTGCTCGGCTACGTCTTCGTCTACACGCTCTGGCTGAAGCCGCGGACGCCGCAGAACATCGTCCTCGGGGGCGCCGCCGGCGCGATGCCGCCGCTGGTCGGCTGGGCGGCCGCCACCGGGGAGCTCTCGGCGCAGGCGCTGTGGATGTTCGCGATCGTCTTCTTCTGGACGCCGCCGCACTTCTGGGCGCTCTCGCTGCTGATCTCCGACGACTACGCCCGCACCGGCGTGCCGATGCTGCCCGTCGTCCGCGGGGAGACCACCACGCGCCACCAGATCGTCGGCTACGCGCTGCTCCTGGTCGCGATCACGATCGGGCCGGTGATCACGGGCCTGTTCGGGACCGCCTACCTGATCGCCGCCCTCGCCCTCGGCGCCGGCTTCGTCGGCCTCGCTCTGGTGCTGCTCGTCAACCCCTCCCGGCCCGCCGCCCGGCGGCTCTACCTGAGCTCGCTCGCCTACCTGGCGCTGCTCTTCATCGCGATGGCCCTCGACCGGGCGTTATAGGGTTCCGCGCGCATGGATCGCGAGACGCGCCAGGGCCACGATCCGCGTCGGGCATGCTGTCGGCCGGCAGCCTCGCGCTGCTGGTCTTCGCGCTGGCCTTCTACATCTCGATCCTCTACCTGCGATGAGCCAGCCCGCGAAGCCGACCGAGTCGATCTACCTGCCTCGGCCGACCGTCTGGCCCGCGCTGCTCGCCTTCGGGCTGATCACGCTCGTGGTCGGCCTGTTCGCCTGGTGGCCCTACTCCGTGATCGGCGGGGCGATCGCGCTCTTCTCCTGATCGCCTGGCTGCGCGTCAACAGCGGCGAGATCGCCCGCATGCCGCGGCGCCAGCAGACGGACACCGCGCCGATCCCGCTGTCGCTCTGGGAGCCCGGCGACGAGTAGCCCGGCGGCCTGACGCGCCCTACGGGGGCGTCATCGACGAGGTCGCCCCGAACCTCGTCCAGCAGCGCACGATGTCGCGCATCGAGAGGACGCCGACCAGCTCGCCCCGGTCGACGACCACCAGGTGGCGGATGCCGCGCTGCACCATCTCCTCGGCCGCCTGCTCGAGGCTCCAGTCGGGCGCCGCCGAGATGACGCTCTCGGACATGTGATCGGCGACCTTCTCGGCGTCCGGGTCCTTGCCGGTGCCGACCGCCTTGAGGATGTCGCGCTCGGTGATGATCCGCGGCCCCGGCGACTCGTCGTCGAAGACCAGGGCGGCGCCGGTGCCCTTCTCGGTCATCTTGGTCGCCGTCTCGCGCAGCGTATGGCCCGGGCCGACTGCCAGGACCACGCTCGACATGCCCTCGCGAACCTGCACCAAGCCTCCTCTCCACGGTCGCTCGTGCCGTTCGGCGCAAGCTTATCCCACGCCCTGGGCACGAGGGGCGGGTCGTCGCCGACAGATAGGATTCCCGCGCTCATGACCGACTCCACACACGGCGGCCACAAAAACCGCCGCCGGATCAACGGCCGGGCGATCTGGCTGATCGCCACCATCGCCGCGGCCTCGGCGGTCGTCGGCCTGACCGGCTGCGATCTCGGCCCCAAGGCCAACCTCGACAAGGGCCAGCAGCTCTTCACGCAGAAGTGCGGCACCTGCCACACCCTCGCCGGCGCCGGCACCAGCGGCACCGTCGGGCCGAACCTCGACTATGCGTTCAAGGAGTCGCGGGCGAACGGGGTCGCGAACGACGCAGCGATCGAGGGGCTCGTCAAGAACCAAGTCGAGAATCCCCGGCCCGCCAGCGGCCAGCAGACGGACGTCTACATGCCCCCGGATCTCGTCTCGGGCCAGGACCTGAATGACGTCGCGGCCTACGTGGGGAGCGTCGCGGGCGTGCCGGGCATCAAGCCGCCGGTGTTCGCGCCGCCCCAGTTCTTCGCCACCACCTGCGGCGGCTGCCACACGCTGGCGCAGGCAGGTACCACGGGCACCACCGGCCCCAACCTGGACCAGGCACTGCAGTGGGATGAGCGCGGCGCAGATCTCGCAGTCGATCAGCGACCCGAACGCCGTGATCACTCCGGGCTACCAGCCCAACGTGATGCCGCAGAACTTCGGGCAGACGCTCACCCCTCCGCAGCTTCAGCAGCTGGTCGCCTACCTGCAGCAGGCGACCGGCGGTGGCGGCGGCAAGAAGTAACCGCGCGGTCAGCAGGTCCGAGCCGTACCGCCGCCACTCCTGGATCAGCTGCCAGGTGCGCCACAGCCCGATCGCGACGAGGATCGCCCCGACGATCGCACCCGCCAGCGAGCCGATCAGCAGCGCCACCCCGATCACGATCACCGCGGCGATCCCGAACTGAATCAGCACGCGGAACATGTCCCGCTCATTGCGGAGGGGGTTGTGCGGCGGCTGGTGGGGCGCGTCACTCACGGCGCCAAGCTGAATGGAGCTAGAGGATGTAGACGGTGGTGAAGACGATGATCCACATCACGTCGACGAAGTGCCAGTAGATGCCGGGCACCTCGACGCCGAGATGGTCCTTCGCCTCCGGGCCGTAGTGGCCCCGCCAGGCGCGGATGTTCGCGATCGCGAGCAGCACGAGCCCGACGGTGACGTGCGCGCCGTGCAGGCCGGTGAGCCCGTAGAAGATCGAGCCGAACGCGTCGTCCCGGGCGCTGAAGCCGATGTGGACGTACTCGTTGACCTGGATGAAGAGGAAGGTCGGCGCCGAGCAGGAAGGTGGTCGCCAGGCCCATCTTCATGCCGCGCCGGTTGTTCTTCCGGATCGACTCCAGGGCCCAGTGCATCGTGAAGCTCGAGGAGACCAGGATCGCCGTGTTCATCCCCGCGACCGCGACCGGCAGCTCGAACGGATGCGGCGGCCATGGGCCGGTGTTCGCCACCACCCGGAGGAAGAAATACGAGGCGAAGAACGCCCCGAACAGCATCACCTCGGAGACGATGAAGAGCAGGATGCCGAGCGTCTGGCGGTCTATCCGCGAGCTCTGGTTGGCCTCCGGCGGATGGGCGTGGTGCTCCTCGGCGTGGCCGACGGCGACTGAGGCGGACTCCATCAGGCGCCCTCCCCCGCTCCGACGGCGGCAGGCTGCTGACCGCTCGACGCGGCCGCCTCCGTCCCGGACTCGATGTGCTCGACCGGCTTGTCGGTATGCGCCTGAACCTTCTCGATCAGGCCCTCCTGCAGCCATTTGGACTGCTCGCCCTTGAGGGTGGAAATCAGGATGTCATCGATGCGGTAGTGCTCGATCGCGTTCTCGATCGCGTCATACGGGTCGGGGCTCATCGGCTGCCCGGTCGCGTCGATCTCGTTCCGGTACATCTCGGCGAGGGTCGCGGCGAGGCGCGCGCAGACCTCCTCGCGGCTGATCGCGCCGGAGCGCGGGCAGATGAACGTGTACCGATGCGGCTTGTCCTTTGCTCGCTCCGCAAGGCGGTCGACGAGGTCCTTGCTGTTCACGGTCTGGGTGGCGACGACCAGGGTGTGGGTCAGGTCCCAGCGCACCGCGTCGTCGTCGACGCGGACCGCGATGTGCTCGACCTTCGGGTAGCGGGCCTTGGCCCACTCGACCAGGTCCTTGCGGGTGAGCCCGAAGCGGGTCTCGTACAGGCAGGAGAGCAGGATGTAGTCGGGCTTGGTGGCGCGAACCGCGTCGTCCAGCGCCAGCGGCGGATCCGGGTCCATCACCGCGCCCTCCGACGCGATGCCGAACTCCCGGAGCACGGACTGGGTGACGTCCACCCGGCTCTGCGCGGCGGCCCGCCGCTCCTCGAGGTCGACGAGCTGGCCGACGATCGGCAGGTTCTGCGGGGCGACCACGCCGAAGTAGTCGGCGCCGGCGTCGGCGAGCTCGCGGCAGGCGGTGAGCAGCTTGCGGCCGCCGGCGACCTCGTTGAGGAAGCAGAGCACCCGCTTGACACCCTCCCGCGAGGGAGGCGGGTCGGGATCGCCGAAGGTCGCGACCTCGCGCTTGGCCACGACCTCGGAGGCGTGCTCCGAGGGCGTGCCGACGTCCGTGATCGCGGCGGCGTCCTGGTCGGGCTCGGTCGCCTCCTCGGTGGGCCGCGTGGTCTCCTCGGTCATGTGGGGGCCCCCACTCCGGCCCTCTCGGGTTGTCGGATCTCGGCCTCCTCGCCGGGCATGATCACGTGCCTCGCGCCGGGGACGCCGTACTCATAGGGCCCGCCGACCACGCGCGGGATCTCATCGAAGTTGAACACCGGCGGCGGCGAGGAGACCTGCCACTCGATCGTCTTCGCCCGCCAGGGGTTCGGGCCCGCCTTCGGGCCATAGCGCCAGCTGACGATCATGTTGTAGACGAAGATCAGCTGGGCGGCGCCGAGGACGAACGAGCAGCAGGAGATGAAGAGGTTCCAGTCGCCGAAGGTGGCGGAGTAGTCGGCAACGCGCCGCGGCATCCCCTCCATACCGATCCAGTGCATCGGGATGAAGGTGCCGAGCATGCCCACCAGCGTCAGCCAGAAATGGATCCGCCCGAGGCGCTCGTCGTACATCCGCCCGGTCATCTTCGGGAACCAGTGGTAGATCCCGGCAAAGATCGTGAACACCGAGCCGCCGAAGAGCACGAAGTGGATGTGCGCGACGACGAAGTAGGTGTCGGAGACGTGGATGTCGATCGGGATCATCCCCAGCATCACGCCGGAGATGCCGCCGATCGTGAAGGTGGCGATGAAGCCGAGCGCGAACAGCATCGCCGTCGATCTGAGGTGGATCTTCCCGTAGAAGAGTGTCCCCAGCCAGGAGAAGATCTTGATGCCGGTCGGCACCGCGATCAGGAGCGTCGTGATCATCATCGGCACCCGCAGCCAGCTGAACATGCCGGCGACGAACATGTGGTGAGCCCAGACCGAGTAGGAAAGGATCACGATCCCGATCAGCGCCAGCGCCATCAGCCGGTAGCCGAAGATCGGCTTGCGCGAGTGGGTCGAGATCACCTCGCTGACGATCCCGAAGCCCGGCAGCATCATGATGTAGACGGCCGGGTGCGAGTAGAACCAGAAGATGTGCTGGTAGCTGATCACGTCGCCGCCGAAGGCCGCCTGGAAGAAGTTGGTGTGCAGGATCCGGTCGAAGAGGACCATGAACTGCACGCCCGCGATGAACGGCGTCGCGGCGACCACCAGCAGCGAGGTCGAGAGATTCGCCCAGACCAGCAGCGGCAGGCGCCAGAAGTTCATCCCCGGCGCCCGCATGGTCACGATCGTGACCAGGAAGTTGAGCGCGGTCGCAATCGAGGAGGCGCCGGCGAACTGCACCCCGAGGTTGAAGAACGACTGCCCTAACGGGGCTCCTGTTGACAGCGGTGCGTAGCCGGTCCAGCCGGCGTCGAAGCCGCCGCCCGGCGCCAGGAAGCTGCCGACGAAGAGCAGCCCGGCGATCGGGAGCATCCAGAAGCTCAGGGCGTTGAGCCGCGGGAACGCCATGTCCGGCGCCCCGATCATCAGCGGCAGGACGTAGTTCGCGATCCCGGCGAAGACCGGGATCACGAAGACGAAGATCATGATCGCCGCGTGGGCCGAGAAGAGGCTGTTGAACGTGCCCGGGGTGACGATCTGCGTTCCGGGCTGAGCGAGCTCGGCCCGCATGATCATCGCGAGCGCCCCGCCGATCAGGAAGAAGACGAAGGTCGTGCAGATGTACTGGATGCCGATGACCTTGTGGTCGGTGTTGACCTTGAAGTAGTCGCCGAGGCTGTAGGCCCCGTGGTTCTCGTGCTCGCGCTCCTTCGGGAAAGTCGGTGCGCCGATCGCCCAGCGCAGCCAGTAGTCGAAGCAGCCGATGCCGACCAGGAAGCCGAGCGGCGCCGTGATCAGCGGGACGATCACCTGCGGGTAGCCGGTCTGCACGGTCTGGAAGGCCGGCAGGCCGGAGATCTTCCGCAGTGCGACCACCAGGCCGAAGCCGAACGCCGCGGCGAGGATCGTGTAGGTCAGGGCCCGCCACCAGCCCGGGCGCCTGAACAGGGCCGCAGTCACTCCCGCCATCCTTCCATCCTCCGGATTATCTCAATCTCCTCTGAACTCACTGGCTCGCCTGACTCGGCGTAGTCGGCCCGTTCGGCTGGCTCTCGCCCGGTTTCTCGGTGGCTGGGATCGGGTCCTGCGTCGAGGCCCACTTGTCGAAGTTCGCCTGGGAGCTCTCCACCACCACCGGCGCGCGCATCGTCGAGTGGCCGAAGCCGCAGAGCTCGGTGCAGACCAGCGAAAAGTCGCCGGTCTTGGTCGGCGTGATGTAGGCACGGGTGGTGATCCCCGGGACGTTGTCCTTCTTGATCCGCCACTCGGGAACCCAGAACGAGTGGATCACGTCCAGAGCGTGCATCCGGAACTCGATCTGGCGGTTTACCGGAACGTGCAGCTCGCGCGAGGTCACTCCCTGCTCCGGGTAGTCGAAGTGCCACTCGTACTGCTGGGAGTAGACGTCGACGACCATCCGGTTGGGGTCGTGCGCCTCGATGTTGTCCAGCGTGATCCATGAATAGATCGCGCCGAAGAGGACGATCACGGTCGGGATCACGGTCCAGGCGATCTCGAGTCGCGTGTTGCCGTGGATCGGCTCGCCGTCGCCCTCGTCGCCGGGCTTGACCCGCCAGCGCCAGACGGCGTAGACGAGCATCACCATCACGATCGAGAAGACGAAGGACGAGAGCACGATCATCACGTCGAGCAGCGTGTCGATCTTGCCGGCGGCGGTCGAGGCCGCCTCGCCGTTCCAGTTCGGGATCAGCATGATCACCGAGGTGACGACCGTCAGGACGATGATGGCCGCGATCAGCTTGGGAATCGGGACGCCCCGCATGAGCGCCGCATTCTATTCAGGCCTCGAAACCGGCTTCTCCTCAGCTTCGCTTCCGGGGATGCCGGGTTAGGGCGCCTCTGGCGTGGCAACCCTGGGAAGTCCCTGCAATTCACCCTGGGCCGCCGCGATCACCGTCCGAGCGACACCCTCCCAGCTCCAAAGCTCGTCCACGCGCGCGGAGAGGGCCAATCCGGCGGCGCGACGGCGCTCCGGGTCGAGCGCTAGCCAGCCCTCGAGCCGATCGGCCAGCTCCTCGATCGCCCGCGGGCCGACCGGGAAGCTGAGCAGCCGGGTCAGATCGGGCTCGAGCGCCTCGGCGAGCAGCAGGGCTACCTCGCGCATCCCGGAGTGGTCGGCCGCGACCGGCGGCACCCCGCAGGCGGCCGACTCGGCGGGGACCATCCCGAAGGCCTCGGGCCAGGTGCTCGGCATCGCGAAGGTGTGTGCCGCCGGCATCACGTCGGCGACTTCGTCGTGCTCGAGACGGCCGCCGATGAGGATCGAGCCGGCGGCGTCGCGCGCCGCCTTGGCGTAGCCGTCGGGCGGGTCCGTCAGGAAGGAGGAGAGGATGAGCAGGGGCGCCGGTTCGTCTCCCTCGAGGCCGCGACCCTGGGCGGCGAGCTCCCGGGCGGCGTCGAGGTCGCCGCGCCCGAGCGCGTCGATCAGCCTCCGCAGCCCGCGCTCGAAGGCGCCGAAGCCGATGATGAGCAGCGAGGGTCTCGTCGCGCCGGCCCGCCGGCGCGCCCGGCGCACCAGCGGCCAGGCCGCTACCAGCAGGTCGACGCCCTTGCTGACCAGCAGCTTGCCGACGAAGAGCGCGCGCGCGTCCCCCTCCGACCAGCCGCGGATCGCAGCCGCGATCGCGGGGCCGTCGCGACCGAAGGAATCGTCCTCGGCGGCCCCCGGCGCCTCGCGGTCGAGCGCGCCCGCGAGCTGCTCGAGGTCGGCGAGCGCCTCCTGCTCGGGGTGCGGCCGAAAGCGGTGCACGTCGACGCCCGGCGGCCCGAGCCGTGTGCGCTCCGCCAGCTTCGGGTCGGGGACGGTCTCGAAGAGCGCGCGGGCGGAATGGGAGGAGCCGGCGAGGATCCCGGCCGCGACGTCGGTGCCCTCGCGAGCGAAGGGCACGAAGCGCTCGGGATGAGGGCGCACCGTGTAGGAGATGTCCGAGCCGTGCACCTTGATCGCGAACCGCAGGCCGGCGCGGGCGAGAATGACCGGGCCCATGATCAGATGATTCGCGAGCGCCGCGTCGGGCGCGCCGGCGGCCGCGACCACGTCGCTCACCGCGGAGATGTTGGTCTCGAGGTAGCGGTCGAGCTCGGCGTCGCTCAGCTCGGGGAACGTCTTCACCTCGAAGCCCTCGTAGCGGTCGAGCACGTAGACGGGCAGCAGTCCCCCGATCTCCGGCCGGTAGGCGGTCACGCTGCCGGGGTGGGCGGCGTCGCGGATGCGCTCGACCCGCAGCTCTCCCCCGTCCCAGCTCCCGACGGCGTCGACCCAATCCAGTTGTGCGGCCTCGCGGTCCTGGCAGAGCAGGTGCACCTCGTGCCCCTGGCCCGCCAGCGCCTGCACCAGGCTGGCGTTGTAGACGTTGCTCCCGGTGCCCCGCAGCAGGTAGCCGTGGAAGATCAGGATCCGCACGCGCCAACGCTATTCGCTGCCAGGTCGTTCGTTATCGTGCCGCTCGTGCAGAACCCGGAGCAGTCCTACAGGTTGCGAGCACCCGCCTCGGGCAGGGAGGCGATCGCCAAGGTCAAGCCGGACGGGGTCTACGTCGACCGGGAGACCGGCGAGGAGATGGAGGTCGTCTCGGCGACGCTCCCGCTCGCGCCCTCGGAGTCGGCCCTGGTCAGGGCGCCGGAGAACCTGCGCGAATGTCGGCGCTGCAGGCAGCTGATCGGGCTCGACGTGAGCGACTGCCCCTACTGCGGCCTGCGACAGCCGGCCCTCGACGGCTCCTCGTAATCATGAAACGGGTTGCCCTCGCTTCGCTCGGGCACCCCCGCATCACCACCCTGCTGGCCGCGCTCGCCATCGGGGCGGTCGCGGCGGGCTGCGGCAGCGACAGCTCCGGGGAGAGCTCCTCGCCGAGCATCTCGATCCCGGCGGTCACCGCCCCGACGGCGACCAGCCCGTCGCTATCCCAGGCCACGAAGCCGAGCGGGGCCACCACGACCAGCAAGGGCGGGAAGACCTACAACCCCACCGCCCCGGACTCTCCGACCAACGACATCCCCCCGCCGCCGGGGAGCCCGCAGGAGAAGTTCGAGCAGCAGTGCAAGCAGAACCCCTCCGCCTGCGGCTGACACACTGAACTACTTCTTTTTCGAGGGCGGCTGCTTCGTCGTGCCCTGGTTCGGATCGGCGACGACGGTGGCCGAGTAGAGCAGGCGGGCGGTGGTGTAGGTACAGCCGTAGGAGCGCTGGCTGCCGATCTCCTCCTGGGCGGTGCCGGCCAGGATGTCGGCGGTGTTGTTGCACTTGCCCTTCTTGCGGCTCGCCTGCCACTTCGTGTCCGCGCTCTGGTTGATCGCGAACGCCGGGGCCCAGGTCGGCACGCTGAGGGCGACGACGTTGTTCGGCTTCACGCGCAGGGGTGCGTCGAGCGTGAAGGTGGTGGTCTGGCCGAGGAAGTCGCTCAGGTCCTCCACGGGCGACTGCGACTTGAGCTTGTAGATCGGCTTGCCCGCACGGATCGAGCTCATGATCGGCTTGAGCACCGCGATTTTCGCCTTCGGGCTGCCGCCGAAGGTCTTGTTGAAGAAATCGAGGTCGCTCTGGTTGTTGTTGTTGGGATTCGGCTTGGTGCCCGGCGCGCCGAGCTTGATGGACCAGGCAACAACCTGCCCACGGACGTTTACGGTGAAGGGGCTCTTGGAGCCGGTGATGCTGGTCTGGAAGCCGGTCGTCTTGCCGACCGCCTGGCAGTTGGTCGGGCAGGACGGGCTCGCCGGCGCGGCCGCGCCGAGGACGATCACCCGGGCGGCGGCGTCGGCCCTGCCGGTCGCGAGGGCGGCGGCCAGCACGACCGCGAACACCGCGACGGCCAGTGCGATGACGAGCCTCTGCAGGCGTGCGAAAGCGTGAGCGTGGGGGCCCATGAGCTTCATTGAACACCCCTTTTTGCGGAGGGTTGCGGGGGTCCTTGCAGGACCGGCAGTACTGTTCGGTCCGATGGAAGCGGAATCCCTGTTCCACGCCTATCTTCGTGGGGCGCTCGGGACCTTCGGCATCGAGACCGACGACGAGGAGCGCGCTGTGATCAGCGGTGTCTGGACGATCTACGAGCCGGGGATGGAGCTGCTCCGGGACGCCGACCTCGACGGCGTCGAGCCCGAGATGGACGCCGACCTCTCCGCGCCGCCGAGCCGGTGAGCGCGCTCGACCTCTCCCTGCGCGAGCAGGCCGCCGGGATCGACGCGGGCGAAATCGACGCGGGCGAGCTGCTCGACGCCTGCCTGGCCCGGATCGAGGAGCGCAACCCGGAGCTGAACGCGGTGGTCGCCACCTTCCCCGACGAGTCGCGGGCGATGATGGAGGCGGCACCCGACGGGCCCCTGCGGGGCGTGCCGGTGATCGTCAAGGACGAGTGGCCGTTGCCCTGGCGGGCGGAGACGGTGGGCGCCGCCGCCGTGCCGGGTGTGCAGCTCCGGCCTGGCGAGTCGGGGCCCTACCGGGCGTTACGCGACGCCGGGGCGGTGATCGCCGGCGTCGGCAACATGCACGAGCTCGGGTCGAGCAGCACCGGGAACTTCTCCGTCTATGGGGCCGCCCACAACCCGTGGGATCTCGAGCGCTGCCCGGGCGGCTCCTCCAGCGGCCCGGCGGCGGCGGTTGCCGGCGGGCTCGTCTCCGGGTCGGTCGGGGCGGACGGGCTCGGCTCGATCCGCTACCCGGCCGCCTACTGCGGCCTCACAGGGCTGAAGCCGACCTTCGGCCGCTCGACGATGGAGGGCCACCACATCGCCAACACGGAGACGATCGTCTCCGGGCCGCTCTGCCGCGACGCGGCCGACTGCCGCCTGCTCGCCTCGGTGCTCTTCGGTGAGGAAATCCCGGCCGGCAGCCCCAGCCTGCGGATCGGCGTGATCCGCGAGCCCTACTGGAACGACTGCGCGCCCCACGTCCGCGACGCCTGCGAATCCGCGCTCGAGGCACTGCGGGGCGAGGCCGGCGGCGAGCTGATCGAGGTCGAGCTCCCCGGGCAGGACCTGATCCTGCCCGCCTCGCTGCTCGTGGCGCAGGCCGAGGAAGCGGCCCACCTCACCCCCGAGAACCTGAACGCGCTGCCGCCGGAGCTCGGCGTGATCAATCGCGGCGTGCTCAAGCTGCGGGCCCTGCTGCCGCTCAGCCTGTCGGCCCGGGCGTTCAGGGTCCGAGCCAAGGTGCGGCGTGATCTGGCGGAGCTGTTCGAGCGGATCGACGTGCTCGCCTGGCCGACGGTGCCCGCCGTGGCCCCGTCGCTGGCGGAGCCGCTGATCGAGCTCCCCTCCGGACCGTCGTCGGCGGACGCCGGCAACGCGCGCCAGGGCGTGATCGCCAACCTCACCGGCGTGCCGGGCGTGAGCGTCCCGGTGGGACTCGACGACGGGATGCCGGTGGCGCTCCAGCTGCTCGGCGCCTGGGGTTCGGACGCGATGCTGCTGGACGCGGCCAAGGCCCTCGAGCGCGCCACGGGACGCGAGTTCGTCGAGCTTCGCCCCGCCGCCGTCGCGTGACCGTAGCCGGGCTACGCACCCGCCGGGAGTCTGTTCGGGCTACGTCGCGACGAGATCGGCCGGCACGGGGACGCTCGGCGTGGTGGCCAGAGTTGCCCCGAGGAGCAGCGGCGCAAGCAGCGAGAGCCGCTGAGTGGAAGGGATCGCGAGCTCCTCGGCGCTGACCTCGGCGAAGGCCCGGATCTGAAGGTCGATCAAGGCGGCGATCGTTTGGCAGGTCGGTCTCTGCGGCGCATCGCCGCCCACGTTGCAGGCCAGTCGTGCCAGGCCGATCACATCCTCGGCCGCCGCCCCGACGATCAGGCGAGCGAGGGAGGCCATCAAGTAGAGATAGACCCGCTCGACGAGCAGGTCGCTCGGCAGCTGAGGAGCTCCCGGCGCCGGACCAAGGTCGAGTGGCTCCTCGCCGGCGAGCAGCCGCTCGAGCTGCGCGCCGCAGACGCCCCTGATCTGCTCCACGTTGAGCCCCGCCTGCATGGCGCAGCGAAGCGCCAGGATCGCGTTCAGGGCTGGCGTCCCATAGGGCACGTCGCTGGCGAACAGAATGCGCCCAGGCGGCACGTGGGAGAAGAGGATCATCAGGTCGGCGGGCACCCACCAGGAGGTGTCGATGAAGACGTTCGGGTGCTCGGGCAGGTGCCGCCAGATCCAGCTCAAGTCGGTGACGGCGGCATGCGCAAGGATGATCTCCGCTTCGGGGTACTCGGCGGAGAGCTCGAGAGTGTGCTCACCCAGCGCCGGAATGCCGCGGCCGGCGTGGATCAGGATGGGAAGGCGGTGCTCGTTGGCGAGTGCGAAGATCTCCCGCGACTCGGGGGAATCCACCGCGAAGTCGTCTGAGCGAGGGTGAAGCTTGATCCCGCGCGCCCCGAGCTCGATGCAGCGCGAGGCCTCGGCGCGGGCGCCATCGTTGGGGTTCAGCCGGCAGAAGGGCACGAGCCGGCCATCGGAGCCCTCCGCCTCGGAGATGATCAGGTCGTTTGCCTCCCGGTAGCCGTCCGGCTCGTGCATCGGGAAGACGACGCCTCGGGCGTCAACTGAAGCGAGGATCTCGATCAGCTGCTCGCCTGAGAGCCGAGCTCCATCGGGATCGTTGAAGCCGATATGGGTATGGGCGTCGAACAGCTGTGCCCCGGGCACCTCGGCGAGCAGCGGCTCAAGCCACGCCCTCACCAGCGCTTCGTTCGTCGGGGCAGCCAACGGCGCCAGTCTAGCCTCCACGGGGTGAGTCTCGACCGGGTCGCTACCGAGGTCTTCCGGATCGCCGAGGAGACCCTTCGCGGCAACTGGATAGACGGGGACCGAGACGGCGTCCACTACGGCTACTCGCGGCCCAGCCCCCGCCACTACCCCTGGCAGTGGTACTGGGATTCCTGCTTCCACGCGATCGTCTGGCGGCGCTTCGACCGCACCCGTGCCGAGAGCGAGCTCCGCAGCCTGCTCGCCGGCGGCGCCGCGGACGGCTTCATCGGGCACACGATCTTCTGGCACCGCCATGTCGACTGGCAGCGCCGCTGGACCTACAACGTCGCCTCGCGCACCGCCCCCAACACCTCCACGATCCAGCCGCCGCTGCTGGCCTGGGCCTGGCGCATCGCCGTCGGCGACCCCGCCGACGAGCCGCGGATCGGAGCACATCACCGTTGGCTCGAGCAGCACCGCGACCTCGACGGCGACGGCCTGCTGTGGATCGTGCAGCCGGATGAGTCGGGGCTCGATTCGTCCCCCAAGTTCGACCCCGTCTGGGGCCTGCGGGCCCACGCCCGTCCCCTCTTCCCCTTCCTGATCGCCCGCAACCGCCGGTTCGGCTGGGACGCCCGCCGCATCCTCGACGCCGGCGGGCCGCTGCTCTGCGAGGTGGTCACCAACGTGCTCTGGTCTCTTGCCCGCCTGGCGGCGGGCGAGCCGTCGATCACGCCCGGCGATCGTCGAGCGGCTCTGGGATGAGCGGCGCGGGCTCTTCCTGGACGTCGCCCGCGGTCACCTGGCCCACGAGGGCCGGACCGACCCGGCCGGCGCCGATCACCGGCTCCGCACCTCGACCTGGTCGGCGCTCGCCCCTCTGGCGCTGCCCGACCTGCCCGACGAGATCGGCCGCCGCCTGGTGGAGGAGCACCTGCTCGACCCCCGCCGCTACTGGCTGCCCTTCCCGCCCACCTCCGTCTCCGCGCAGGAGCCGAGCCTTCGAGCCCCGCAAGTGGAAGGGGCTGCTGCGCCGCCTCTACTGGCGAGGGCCGACCTGGATCAACTCAGCCTGGCTGATCTGGATGGGCCTGCTGCGGCGCGGCAACCACGCGGAGGCGCTGGAGATGGCGAAGCGCCTCAGCGAGGCCGTCGCCGAGGAGCGGCTGCGGGAGTTCTACGAGCCGTACTCGGGCGAGGGTCTCGGCGCTAGGGAGTTCGGCTGGTCCTCGCTGATCGCGGAGCTGGCCGATCCGGATCCGGCGGCGCCGAGCACCTATCTATTATCGCCTCAGGGCGCGGGCACGGTGAAGGCGGAACGCGACGTCGTGACGCCCGCCTTGCAGACGAACTTGCCGACGCTCGCCTTCTTCGCCTTGACACGGATCCCATAGGTGCCGTTGGCGAGTGCGGGCAGCTGTGCCGGAGACATCGAAGTTGCCTCCGCCCGGACGTGTCGCCCGCCAGCGTCTCGATCACGGTGCCGGTGCTGTCCTGGAGCTGCAGCCTGATCGAGCGCCCCCCTCACAGGCGCTGACGGAATTGAGCCCGCCCTTAACGGAAACCTTCCCGTTCTTGACGTTGATTTTGGGACTCCCTGTGAAGAAGACGACCTCCGTCGGCTTCTTCTGGCCGGCGAGGGCGACACCCCGAGCGCGCTGAGACCCAGCACCACAGCCGCCCCCAGTACAAGAATCCTTCCTGACTTCATCGGACGCTCCTTCTCTCCTCCGTGGCTTGACCAGAGGAGATCACCGCGGGCTACTTGTACCGGTAGGTGATCCGGCCGCGATCGAGGTCGTAGGGCGAGAGCTCGATCTTCACCCGATCCCCGGGGAGGATGCGGATGTAGTGGCGGCGCATCTTGCCCGAGATGTGGCCGAGCACCTCGTGGTCGTTGTCCAACTTGACGCGGAACATCGTGTTGGGCAGCGCCTCGGTGATCTCGCCCTCCATCTCGATCTTCTCTTCCTTCGCCATCTGCGACCGGGCAGGGTAGCGCCTCTGCCTAACGCCCCTTGAAGGTCGCCTTGCCCGGTCCCTCGCTGAGGAAGCTCTTGACCGCGTTCTGCAGGTCCTCGGAGGCGAACAGCTCGGCGAACTGCCCGGCGGTGACCTCGTCGGCCGCCTCAACGCCCCCGGCGCGGTAGGCGCGGATGATGCGCTTCGTCGCCCCGTGGGCGACGGTCGGGCCGTCGGCGAGCCTGTGAGCGAACTTCATTCCCTTCTCGAGCAGGGTGTCGTCGGGCACGACCCTGTTGACGACGTTCCAGCGCTCGAGGGTCGGCGGCCTCGTAGAGTCCCTCCGCTCATCACGAATTCGGCCGCCCGTGCCGGGCCGGCGCGCTCGGCCATTCGCTGGGTGCCGCCGGCGCCGGGGGTCAGCCCGACGACGGCCTCGACCAGGCCGAAGCGGGCGACTCGCTCGCCCAGAGCATGTCGCAGCCGAGCGAGATCTCGAGGCCGGCGGTCAGGCAGAGGCCGTGGGCGAGCGCGAGTGTCGGGATCGGCAGCTCCTCGAGCCGCTGGGCGGCGTGCATCAGCGAGCCGAACGACGTCCGCCGGCCCTCCCTCGTCTACCACGCGCTGGAAGTCGTTCACGTCGACGCCGCCGGTGAAGAAGTCGCCCTCCGCGCGCCAGACGAGCGCCCTGGCGTCCGAGTCGTCGACCTCGTCGAGCAGCGCGACGAACGCCTCGAAGGCGTCGCGGCTGAACAGGTTGAGCGGCGGGTGTCCAGCACCATCGACGCGACGTTGCCGTCGCGCTCCAGCCTGACCGGCTCTCTCTGCTCAGCCATCGTCTCCTCTCAATCTTGCGGCGGTGGCCGCGATCTCGTCGGGGTCGCCCGGGGTGGGCACCCAGGGCAGCTCAATCGGATCGTCCTCGTAGCGGGGCACCACATGGACGTGGAAGTGGAAGACCGTCTGCGAGGCGGCGGCGCCGCAGGCGTTGACCAGGTTGATGCCGTCGGCGTCGAGCACCTCCTTCATGCGCCGCGCCAGCCGCCGGGCGGCCAGCATGGTTGCGGTCAGGTCCTCGTCGGAGACCTCGAGCAGGTCCACCGAGTGGGCGCGTGGCACGACCAGCGCGTGGCCGCGGGTCGCCGGGTTGATGTCCATGAAGGCGACGGTTCGCTCGTCGGAGTCGATCGTCTCGCTCGGGATCGAGCCCTCGACGATTCCGCAGAAGAGGCAATCCGCCATTCGCGCGGGACCTTATCCCTCGCCCCGTTAATCGGGTTGCTGATCGCGGGGCACCCTCTAATAACGCGACCCGCCGGGAAGGCGGGCCGCTCGGTTGGCACTTGGATGCCGCTTTGTCGAGCTAGACGGTGGGCGGCGTGAGCGTGATCGGAGCGCTCGCGGGCGGCAAGATCGCAGCGCAGTGGAACCGCCGGCCCCTCTTGGTCTTCTTGCCCTTCTTCTTGCTGCCGACCTTGCGGAAGCCCCCGTCGAGCACGGTCACCTGAAGAGTGGCGCCGGTGGTCGTTGGCGGCGGCAGGGTCGCGGTGTAATCGCCGTTCGGGCGGGTCGTGGCGGTGATGCCGGACAGATCCGGACCGGCCGGGCTGTAAGCGAAGGTGACGGTGCGGTCCTTGCGGCAGCTGCTGCTGGTCGCAACATTGCCGCTGGCGGTGACCGACGTCGTCGCCGTCGGCACCGGGTTCGGCGTCACTGAGACGCCCACCGTGCCGGACACCTCCTTCGGGGTCTTGACGCCCATCGCGCTCGGCACGGTCACCAATCCAATCGCGACCGCGCAAACTGCGCACGCACTTACAAGTTTCCTCATTGCTCTCTTTCTCCCTAGCTCGCTTACGTGATTCCTCTCTCCCAAGAGCGCCGGAGGCCGCACCGGGGATACGCCCAATACTCGTACCCCTGCAACACCCCTGGACGATTATCGGAGCTGCCGGGCGCGCTCGAGCGCCTGCGTCGCGCCCGCTGATCTCGCCCGCGAAGGCCTCGGCGCGGAGCTCCTCGAGCAGCCGCCCGAGCTCCGGCCCCGGCGCGAGGCCGAGCTCCTCGACCAGCTCGTCGCCCGTCAGCGGCGGGCGCGGCGGGCCATCGCGGTGCCAGGCGAGCGCCTCGCGCAGCATCTCCCGGGCCAGGTCGAGGTGTGCGCTCGACCATCTCCGGGCTCGCCAGCGGCCCCTCGCCGCGCGCGGCGAGGCGGTCGGCGACGCGTGAGCAGGGTGACGTCGGCCGAGACCGGCTCGGTGGCGACCAGGTAGTCGTAGACGGCTCGCCGGGAGAGCGGCCGCTGGTGGATCAGGAAGCCGAGGCGCAGGTGGTGGAGCGCGAGCCCCTGCAGGTGGCGCTGAGGCGCGCGGCTGGTCCGTCAGCCTGCCGCAGATCGCGGCCGATGATCCGCGCCCCGACCTCGTCGTGGCCGATGAAGGTGACGTAGCCGGTGCCCTCCGCGCGGGTCTCCGGCTTGCCGAGGTCGTGGAAGAGCGCGCCGAAGCGCAGGGCGTCGCCTTCGCGTGAGCTCGTCGGCGAGCGGCTCGGCGAGGAACCGCTCGACCTCGCCGGCGAGCTCGCCGGCGAAGCCCGCGAGATCCGACTCGATGTCGAGCCACTCCTCCAGCACCGCCAGCGTGTGGCCGTGGACGTCGAGGTGGTGGTTCGGGTTCTGGGCGACGCCGCGGAGCGACGTCGAGCTCGGGCAGCACGACCGCGGTCAGCCCGAGCTCGTCCAGCAGCTCGAGCGCCGCGCAGCGGGTCGCGGCCCGGCGACGATCCCGCGGAGCTCGGCGAACTGGCGCTCGCCGGCGGGATCGGCCGCGCGAGCCGCGCTGCGCGCGGGCGAGCTCGGCCGTCGCCGGATCGATGCGAGAGCTCGTGGCCGGCCGCGAGCCTGGCGGCGCGCAGCAGCCGGAGCGGATCGTCCTCGAACGCCGCGCTCGGAGGCGGCCCGGAGCAGCCGGGCGTCGACGTCCGCGCAGGCCGCCGGTCGGGTCGATCGGCTCGCCGCCGGCCAGCGGAACGGCGATCGCGTTGACGGTGAAGTCGCGGGCGCGCAGGTCGTCCTCGATCGAGACCGCCGCGCAGGGCGGCCGACGTCCACGTGCCAGCCGGCGGTCGCGGCGACCGCCCGCCAGGTCGCGTGCTCCTCCGAGAGCGGGAACGCCGAGCCGCCGGCGACGCCGCGCGATCGCGCCGCGCCGCGCCCTCCTCCCGACCGGGCTCGACCGCGAGGTCCGCGTCGGCGACCTGCCTGCCCGAGGAGCGCGTCGCGGATGGCGCCGCCGACGATCCAGGCGGCCCCGTCCGCCTGCTCGAGCGCGGTCCGCGCGGCGGCGATCGAGGGGGCGGCGGCGAGCGCGTCGTCGAGCGAGCGGGTTCACTCGACCACCTCGCGGGGGACCCGCTGCGAGATCCCGCAGGTGACCTCGTAGTTGATCGTCCCGAGGCGCGTCGGCGACCTCCTCGGCGAGGATCCGCTCGTCGCCCTGGGCGCCGATCAGCACCGCCGGGTGCGCCCGGCTCGACGTCGGTCTCGGGGCCGAGGTCGATGGTGATGTTGTCCATCGAGACCGTGCCGACGAGCGGATAGCGGCGGCCGCCGACCAGCACCTCGGCGTTGTTGGAGAGGCCCGCGCGCACCCCGTCGCCGTAGCCGATCGGCAGCACCCCGACCCAGGTGTCCTCGGGTGCGCGCCAGGTGCGCCCGTAGCCGGCGCTGGCGCCCGGCTCGAAGCGCTTCACGTCGGCGACGTAGGAGTGCAGCTCGAGCGCCGGCTCGAGCCCCTGCTCGGCGGGGTCGCGGCTGGAACGGGTCGAGGCCGTAGATCGCGATGCCGCAGCGGACCATGTCGAAGTGGGTGGCCGGGTCGCGCAGGGTGGCGGCGCTGTTGGCCGCGTGGACGGTGCAGCCCGGGCGCGAGCTCGCGGACCGCCTCGGCGACCGGCGCGAAGGCGGCGAGCTGCTCGCCCATGAAGTCGTCGTCCTCCTCGTCCGCGGTCGCGAAGTGGGTCCAGACGCCGGCCAGGTCGAGGCTCTGGTCATCCGGCGCAGGCGCGCGCCAGCTCGAGCAGCGCGCTCGGGATCGCGCTCGCCGAGCCGGCCCATGCCGCTGTCGAGCTTGACGTGGACGCGCGCCGGCCGGCCGCAGCTCGCGCCGCCACGCGCGAGCAGAGCTCGCGGAAGCCCTCGCGCCAGACCGCGATGTCGGCGCCGGCCGCCGAGCGCCGTGCGAGCTCGTCGTCGGTGAGCGCGCCCATCACCAGGATCGGCGCGCTCGGGGAAGTGCAGCCGCAGCTCCTCCGCCTCGGCCGCCGCGGCGACGGCAAGCCGGGTGGCCCCGCCGCGAGCGCGGCCGCGGCGCAGGCGGCGGCGCCGTGGCCGTAGCCGTTCGCCTTGACCACCGCGCAGAGCTCGGTGCCCTCGCCGACCCGCTCCTTGAGCGGCCGGCAGTTCCGCTCCACCGCCCCGGCGTCGATCGATCGCCGCGCCCGCCCTGTCGCTCGGCCGGGCTCAGGGCGCCAGCCCCGCCGGGATCGAGTCGATCACGTCGCTGGCGATCACCGAGTCGTGCGCCGACGCGCTCGGCGGCGGCTCGCCCGGCGCGGGAGTGGCGCGACCACCGCGGCGCAGGTCGCGGCGAAGGGCTCCAGGCCGCGGGCGATCAGGGCGGCGATCATCCCGGAGAGCACGTCGCCGGTCCCGGCGGTCGCCAGCGCGGGGCTGGAGACCGTGTTGACCGCGAGCCGCTCGCCGTCGGTGACGATCGTGTCGTCGCCCTTGAGCAGGACGACCGCCGCCGCTGCGGCGTCGCCGCCTCGCGTGCGCTCTCGACGCCGCTGCGCCTCGATCGTCCTCGGAGTCGCGGTCCAGCAGGCGGGCCATCTCGCCGGCGTGCGGGGTGAGGACGAAGGGGCCGCTGCGCTCGGCGAGCGGCTCGAGCCGGCCGGCGTGCGCGTTGAGGCCGTCGGCGTCGATCACCAGCGGCGCCTCGATCCGCTCGCGTGAGCTCCTGAGCGAGCCGCTGGGTCCCCTGCTCCCGGCCCATCCCGGGGCCGAGCACGACGCAGGCCGCGCGCTCCGTCGGCGCCGAGGATCTGCTCGGCGGCCGCCGGGCGCAGCCTGCCGTCGCGGCTCGCGCAGCCCGAGCGACATCACCTCGGTCAGCTTGATCTCGAAGATCGTGCTCGAGATCGGCGGGCACGGCCACCGTCGCGTAGCCCGCCCCGGCCCGGATCGCGCCCAGCGCCGACAGGCAGACGGCGCCGGTGAGCCCCCGCGAGCCGCCGACGACCAGCACCTGCCCGGAGCTGAACTTGGTGGAGTCCGGCGCGCGCGGCGCGGCGAGCAGCTCGAGCACCGCGCGGTGTGATCAGACCCGCCTGTGGGCTGCGACCGGGGCTCCGTCGGGGATGCCGATCGGCGCCACGCGGAGCTCGCCGGTGTGGTGCTTGCCCGGCGCGATCCAGTGGCCGAGCTTGGGGGCGTGGAAGGTGACCGTGACGTCGGCCTCGACCGCTGCGCCCTCGACCTCGCCGGTCGAGGCGTTGACGCCGGAGGCGATGTCGGTCGGCGACCACCGGGGCGTCCGCGTCGTTGATCGCCTCGATCGCCGCCGCGGCCGGGATCGCGCGGCGTCGCCCGCGAAGCCGGTGCCGAAGATCGCGTCGACGACCACGCCCGGCGCCGCGCGATCGCCGCGGCCAGCTCGCCGGCGTCGACCTGCGCGCGCGCCGTCGAAGCGCTCGAGGTTGGCCGCGGCGTCGTCGGAGAGCTCGTCGCCGGGCGCGAGCAGCAGCGCCTCGACCTCGAAGCCCGGTCTCGCGCAGCGCGCGCGCGGCGACCAGCCCGTCGCCGCCGTTGTTGCCCTTGCCGCAGACGATCCCGCCCTGCCGGAGCGTCGCGACCTCGGCCGCCGCCTCGGCGACCGCCCGGCCCGGCGGTCTCCATCAGCTCGAGCGAGGGCACGCCGCGCTCCTCGATCGCCCACGCGTCGACGGCGCGCATCTCCTCGGCGTCGAGGCAGGGCTCGAGCCAGTCCTCCATCGGCGTGAGGCTACTCCGCGGCTGATGGCCGTCCGCCGGGCGAGCGCGTGGCGCTACCCGGCGACCGCCACGGCGGCGGCGGTCTCGCGCGAGTGGGTCAGCGAGATCGCGATCTCCGTCTCGCCGGCCAGCTCGGCCGCCTGGCCGTGCAGCTCACGCGCGGGGGCTCGCCCGCCACGACCTCGATCTCCTGCGGCGGAGACCGCCCAGCCCGAGCGCCTTGATCGCCGCCTCCTTGGCGGCGAAGCGCGCGGCCAGGTGGCGGCCGGGGCGGGCGCGATCGCGCGCGTAGGCGAGCTCGGCGTCGGTGAAGAGCCGCTCGGCGAGCCGCGGGCGGCGCTCGAGGGCGCGCTCGACGCGCTCGATCTCGATCAGGTCGATGCCGACGCCGGCGGCCACGGCGGGCCTACTTGAGGCCGAGGACCGCCTTGAGCTCGGCCTGGTCGCCGTCGCTGCCCGAGCCGATGACCAGGTAGCTGAGCGCGTCGAGGTAGGGCTTCGCCTGCGCGTAGCCGGGATCCGACTTCGCGCCCGTCGACTCGGCGAGCTGGAAGACCGAGGGGAAGTCGAGGAAGAAGTCGGTGCCGAGGGACGAGACCTGGTCCTTAGCGCGCTGAGAAGGCTGGGAGTCGCCCAGGGTCTGGGCCGGGGTCAGCGCCTGCTCGCGCTGGTCGCGCCGTACGCCGATCACGATCTCGTCGCCCTGCTGCGCGATCTCGACCGGCCGCGGCGCGACGGTCGGGTCGTTGATCTGGAAGCCGGTGCCGCCGCCGCTGAGCTGCAGCGGCTTGACGCCCGCCGGCTGCCGAGCTGCGACCAGGCTCTCGAAGCTGCGTCGAGCAGCCTGCCGGTCAGGTCGGGTTCTTGGTCTGGACGACCAGCGCGCCGGTGAGCTGTGCTGCGTCGTGCCCTGGACGTAGAGGACGGCGTCGCCGAGCGAGCCCGTCGAGCTGGTCGAGCGAGGATGCCGGTCGTCGCCTGGATCTGCTGGACGGTCGCGTCGAAGTTCGGGATCTGATCCTTGAGCTGGTCGAGCGTCCGCTTGACGACGTCGCCGAGGTTGCCGATGCCCGAGGGCGAGCCAGGCCTGCGCAGGGGACGTCGCCGAGCAGCGAGCTCTCCGGCGTGTCGACGCCGCTGCTGCCGCCGATGGAGTCGAGG
Source organism: uncultured Solirubrobacterales bacterium (assembly GCA_963725475.1). Taxonomy (GTDB): domain Bacteria; phylum Actinomycetota; class Thermoleophilia; order Solirubrobacterales; family 70-9; genus DASUPK01. Next base: position 414,050 of record CAVRYR010000006.1, read on the forward strand.
TCGAGGCTGCTCGGCGGTGGCCGTCAGCGCGCCGGCGACCGGCTGGTCGAGCTGGTCGCCGGCGATCTTCTCGAGCAGCTGCCTGGCTGGCCGGGCCGAGCTGGCTCGGGCCCGATCGCGCCGAGCAGGGTCTTCGGGACCGTGTAGAAGGTCCCCAGCCGGTCGTCGGGGAGCTCGCCGATCGCATCCTTGAAGTCGCTGCGAGTCGCCGAGCGAGTCGCCCTTGCGAGGCGTCGATCGCGGCCTTGAACGCCGGTCTCGTCGCCGACGAGCGAGGAAGTTGCCCGACGGTGCCGAACGCGTCGTGCCGTCCTGGTCGAGTCTGGTAGGTGACACCGTCGTACCGCCCTGCTCGGTGGGCCGCGTGGTGCCCGTCTGGACTTGCTGCGCGAAGGCCAGCGCCCGCTCGGGTTCGTCGGTCTCGACCACCGCCGCGCCCGTCGGCGTCTGCGCCGGCGAAGCTGGTGAAGAAGGCGCCGACCTTCTTGCCGAGCCAGGGCGCGATGTCCTGCTGGTAGTTGATCGGCTCGGCCGGTGGCTGGCTTGGCTGCTCGTCGATCAGCGAGATGATCTTGGCGCCGGGATCGCTCGGTGTTGAGGATCTTGCTCGAGCGCCGTCGTTCGCGTCCGCCTGGGCGGGCCCGTCGGCTTGACCGTCGCGTCGAGGTAGATCGGCAGCGTTCGCCGGCACGTCCGCCGCGGGGCCGACGTCGACGCTGCCGCCCGCCGCCACCGCCGCAGCCGCTGATGATCGCGGCGGGGACGGCGAGCGCAGGCGAACAGGGCGCTGACGCGGCGGCGACTCACGAGGGCGGGGATCCTAGCCTGCTACTCGACCGTGACCGTCTTCGCCAGGTTGCGCGGCTGGTCGACGTTGAGGCCCTTCTCGCGGGCGATGTGGTAGGCGAGCAGCTGCAGCGGGACGATCGCGACGATCGGCTGCAGGATCCAGTCGGTGCGCGGGCACGAACAGGGTCTGGTCGGCCGCGTCGGCGACGCGGCCTCGCAGCCCTCGGTCGCGACCGCGATCACGTCGGCGCCGCGGGCGCGGACCTCCTCCATGTTGGAGAGCATCTTGTCGACCACCGGGCTGTCGGTGGCGACGGCGACCACCGGCGTCGACTCGTCGAGCAGGGCGATCGGCCCGTGCTTCATCTCGCCGGCGGCGTAGGCGTCGGCCGGGATGTAGGAGATCTCCTTCAGCTTCAGCGCGCCCTCGAGGCAGACGGCAGGCCGATGTGGCGGCCGATGTACATGAAGAAGCGCTGGTCGTGCTGGGAGCGGGCGATCGCCCTGACGCGCTCGTCGGTCGTCGACGATCGTCTCCTGGATCTTGTGGGGGAGCGACTTGAGCTCGGCGACCAGCTCCGTGATGCTTCTCCGGCGGCATCGATCCCGCGCAGCTCCGCGAGGCGGAGGCCGAGCAGGTACATCGCGGCGACCTGGCTGACGAAGGTCTTGGTCGCCGCCACGCTGATCTCGATCCCGGACCGGGTGAAGAGGACGGCGTCGGCGTCGCGGGTCGCCTGGCTGCCCATCACGTTGGTGATCGCGAGCACCTTCGAGCCGCCCTCCCGCGCCAGCCGCATCGCCGCCAGGGTGTCGGCGGTCTCGCCGGACTGGGTGATGCCGATGACCAGGTCGTTCGGGCCGGTGCACCGGCTCGCGGTAGCGGTACTCGGAGGCGATGTCCATCTCGACCGGGACTCGGGCCCATTGCTCGATCGCGTAGCGGCCGACCAGCCCCGCGTGGTAGGAGGTCCCGCAGGCGACGATCACGATCCGCTCGATGCCCGCGCAGGAAGTCGTCGTCGAGCTCGACGTCGGAGAGGTCGACGCCGTCGAGCGTCGGCAGCCGGTCGGTGATCGTCTCGGCGACCGCGTCGGGCTGCTCGTGGATCTCCTTGAGCATGAAGGTCGGATAGCCGCCCTTCTCCGCCGCGTCCTCGTCCCAGGTGACCTCCTCGGGCTCGCGGCTCGCTCGCGTTCCCCTCGGCGTCGATGATCGTGACGTCGCCCTCGTGGATCGTCGACGATCTCGTCGTTCTCGATGCCCGAGCGAGAGCCGGGTCTCGGCCAGGAAGGCCGGGATCGCCGAGGCGATGAAGTTCTCGTCCTCGCCGAGGCCGACGATCAGCGGGCACTCCTTCCGCGCCCCGACCAGCGTGTCGGGGTGGTCGCGGTGCATGGCGACGAAGGCGTAGTGCCCGCGCAGGTCGTTGAAGGCGAGGCGGACGGCCTCGGTGCAGGTCGCCGTCGTAGTGGCGCTCGATCAGGTGGGAGACGATCTCGGCGTCGGTCTCCGAGCTGAACTCGTGGCCCTGCTCGCCGGCAGCTCGCGGCGCAGCTCGGCGTGGTTCTCGACGATGCCGTTGAGGACGATGTGGATCTTGTCCTCGCAGTCGCCGTGCGGGTGGGCGTTCTCCTCGGTGACCCGGCCGTGGGTCGCCCAGCGCGTGTGGCCGAGGCCGATCGTCGCCGGTGGCGCCGCGACCGCGACCGAGCCGCCGGTCGCCGTTCTGCGAGTGGTTCCTCGACGGCCGCGCGCAGGTTCGCGAGGTTGCCGACAGCGCGCACGCTGTCGATCTCGCCGTCCGAGATCACCGAGATGCCGGCCGAGTCATAGCCTCGGTACTCGAGCTTCTCCAGGCCGGCGATCAGCAGGTCTCGGCACGGTCGGTCGCCTACATATCCGACGATGCCGCACATACGAGGGTGGGTACAGCGTCAGTCGCCTAGGCCAGCTCTCGCTTGGCGATCTCGACCAGCCGACCGCAGACCGCCTCGCAGGTCCCCTCGTCGGGCGCCTCGACCATCACCCGCAGCAGCGGCTCGGTGCCGGACGGCCGGACCAGGACCCGGCCCCGCCCCTCGAGCTTGGCGTTCTCCTCCTCGACCGCGCTCCACAGGCTCTGCCGCGCCCTCGATCGCTCTCGCGGTCGGCGACTCGCACGTTCTCCAGGCGCTGCGGCAGGCGCTCGAAGGGCTTCACATCCTCGAGGCGGCGTCCGCGCAGGGAACGAAGTGTGAGCAGCGACGCGGCGATCCCGTCGCCGGTCGGCGTGAAGTCGGTCCAGACGATGTGGCCGGACTGCTCGCCGCCGAGGCGCCAGTCCCGCTCGAGCAGGGTCTCGATCACGTAGCGGTCGCCGACCTTGGTCTGCGACCACCTCGATCCCGGCCGCCTCCATCGTCTGTCAGGAAGCCGTAAGTTGGTCATCACCGTCACCGCGACGCCGCCGTCGAGCTCGCCCCGCTTCTGCAGGTCGAGCGCGATCAGGGCGATCAGGTCGTCGCCGTCGTGCAGGCGGCCCTCGGCCATCGACGGCCAGCACGCGGTCGCCGTCGCCGTCGTAGGCGAAGCCGATGTCGGCGCCGCTCGAGCTGACCAGCTCGATCAGGCTCTCGGGGTGGGTCGAGCCGCAGTCCGCGTTGATGTTGCGCCCGTCGGGCTCGACCGCGATCAGCTCGAGGTCCGCGCCCAGGGCGCGGAAGATCGCCGGCGCCGCCCGGTGGGTCGCGCCGTTCGCGCAGTCGAGGGCCACTCGCAGGCCCGAGAGGTCGAAGCCGAAGGCGGAGCGCAGCTCGCGGATGTAGTCGTCGAACGCGCCCTCCAGCGTTCGGACGCCGCCGACCCGCTCCCCGGTCTCGCTCGTCCATCCGCGCCTCGATCGCCAGCTCTCGGTCGTCGTCGAGCTTGGTCCCCCGCGAGCTGAAGAACTTGATCCCGTTGTCGGCGAAGGGGTTGTGGGAGGCGGAGACCACCGCCGCCAGGTCGAAGCCCAGCCGCCGGGCGAGCACGGACGCCGCCGGGGTCGGCAGGACGCCGGCCAGCATCGCGTCGCCGCCCCCCGCGGCGATCCCGGCGGCCAGCGCCTCCTCCAGCATCGGGCCGGACTCGCGGGTGTCGCGGACGATCAGGACCTGCGGGCGCTCGGCCTCGGCCTGCAGCGCCGCCGCCCGGCCCAGCCGAACGGCGAGGTCGGGGGTGAGCAACTCGCCCACGGGGCCCCGGACCCCATCGGTCCCGAAGAATCTCCTCTCCGCCACTGAGCGGCGGACGCTAGCGCTTGGAGAACTGCGGGCGCTTGCGGGCCTTCTTGAGGCCGGCCTTGCGGCGCTCCTTCACCCGGGCGTCGCGGGTCAGCATTCCGCGGCGCTTCAGCTCGGGGCGCAGGGCGGGATCGACGTCGCAGAGCGCTCGGGCGATGCCGTGGCGGACGGCCGCCGCCTGGCCGGAGATGCCGCCGCCGTGGACGCGGATGCGGACGTCGACGTTGCCCTCGTAGCCGCTCTGCGTGAGCGGCTGCTTGGCGACGGACTGCAGGTAGCTGCGCGGGAAGTACTCCTCGAGGGTGCGCTTGTTGACCTCGATGCTGCCGCTGCCCTGCCGCAGGATGACCCGCGCGACCGAGCTCTTCCGCTTGCCGGTCGCCGCGTAGCTGGCGTCGCCGGAGAGCTTGGCGGGCTTGGCCGCCAGCGGCGCTCTCCTCGGCGTCGCCGATCAGCTCGCGCTCGCGGCGGGCGCGCTCCTCCTCCTCGGCCTCGCGGCGGGCGCGCTCCTCGGCGTCGAGCTCGCGCTCCGGCTCGATCGCGATCGGATCGAGCTCGGCGCCGGGAACGACCTCCTCCTTCTTCTGCTTGCTCCCCTGAGGACCGTCCTCGCCGGCGCCGGCCTGGCCACCGGAGCCGCCTTCGGCGGCGGCTGCGGGCGTTCGACCGCGTGGCGTGTCGTCCTCCGTCGCGGCGTCCTCGGCCAGGGCCTCCTCGGCCGGCGGAGCCTCGTCCGCCGGCGCTCGGGCTCGGTTCGGGGCTGCCGGCTCGTCGGCCCGCTGCTCGGCGTCTCCTCCTCGGCCGGAGTCTCCTGGTCGGGCTCTCCTCGTCGGGCTGCTGCTGCTCTTCGTCCTGCATCATAGGTCCATGTCGCGTATCTCCAATCGAGCTCTCGGGCTTCTGGGCCTGGTGGGGATGCTCGGGCCCGGCGTAGACCTTGAGCTTGCGGAGCTGCTGGCGGGCCAGGCGGTTGCGCGGGAGCATGCCCTTGACCGCCTTGCGGATGACCTCCTCGGGCCGCTGCTCGAGCAGGTCGCCGAGGGTGCGGAAGCGGATCCCGCCCGGGTAGCCGGTGTGGCGCCAGTAGCGCTTCGCCTCGCGCTTGTTGCCGGTGACCGCGATCTTCTCGGCGTTGACGACGATCACGAAGTCGCCGACGTCGACGTGCGGCGTGTAGGTCGGCTTGCGCTTCCCCGCAGGACGTCGGCGATCTGGGTCGCGAGGCGGCCGAGGGTCTTGCCCTCGGCATCGACCACGTACCAGTCCCGCTCGCGGTCCTGGGCGGTCGCCTGATAGGTCTTCATCGCAGTCGCGGTAGCCATAAAAAGAGCCGCGCACCGTCCGCGGCCGCCGCATGATAGCGGCGAGTAGGATCGCCAATCGTGGAGGCTCAGCGGAGCATCCCGGCGGCGTCGGTCAGCTTCCGGGACGTGACCAAGCGATACCCCGGCCAGTCCGAGCCCGCGATCAGCGAGCTCTCCCTCGAGGTGCCGGCCGGCGAGATCTGCGTCCTGGTCGGCCCCTCGGGCTGCGGCAAGACGACCGCGATGCGGATGGTCAACCGGACGGTCGAGATCACGGAGGGCGACATCCTGATCGGCGGAGACATCGGTGCGCGACCGCGACCCGGCCGAGCTGCGGCGGGAGATGGGCTACGTGATCCAGCAGATCGGCCTGTTCCCGCACCGCACGATCGCGCGACAACATCGCGACGGTCCCGAAGCTGCTCGGCTGGGACCGGGACCGCGATCGATGCCCGGGTCGAGCGAGCTGCTCGAGCTGGTCGGTCTCGACCCGGAGCTCGCGCGACCGCTATCCGAGCGCAGCTCTCCGGCGGCCAGCAGCAGCGGGTCGGCGTCGCCCGGGCGCTCGCCGCAGATCCGCCGGTGATGCTGATGGACGAGCCCTTCGGGGCGATCGACCCGATCAACCGGGAGCGGCTCCAGAACGAGTTCCTGCGCCTTCAGGCGGAGATCCGCAAGACGATCATCTTCGTCACCCACGACATCGACGAGGCGATCAAGATGGGCGACCGGATCGCCATCCTCAAGCAGGGCGGCAAGCTCGCCCAGTACGCGACGCCGGCCGAGCTGCTGATGGCGCCGGCCGACGACTTCGTCGAGGACTTCGTCGGCGCCGACCGGGCGCTGAAGCGCCTCGCGCTGATGCGGGTGCGCGACATCGACCTCTGGGAGGCTCCGCTGGCGTTCGTCGGCCAGCCGACCGCGGAGGTGCGGGCGAAGCTCGACGGGCGCGGAGGTCCCGCATGCCCTCGTGGTCGACTCCGAGCGGCGGCCGCTCGGCTGGCTCTCGGAGCGCGACCTGCGAGGCCGAGACGGTTCCGCAGCGGCCCGACACCGGCTCCGGAGCCCGTGCTCGACCTCGAGGACGTGATGCGCGACGCGCTCTCCGACCTGCTCCAGACCGAGACCCAGTACGCGCCGGTGATCGACGGGCAGGGGCGAGATCGCCGGCGTGCTGTCGGTCGAGATCATCTCCGAGTTCCTCGTCTCGCCCGAGGCCAAGGTCGAGGAGCACGCCGCCGTCGAGCGGCCGCGCGGCTGAATGACTCGGCGCTGGCCCAGGTCGCCGCCCTGCTGGCGCGGTCGAGATCCACAACCGGACCGGCGGCAACGCGAGCTGCGTCGCCGCAGAACAAGGCGTCTGCCCGGGCTGGGCGTCGACAACTTCGACCGCTACACGACCCGCTGCTCAAGCACCTGCTGCTGGTGCTCGAGTCGCGGTCGCGATCGGCTTCGTGATCGCGTTCGCGCTGGCGCTGGTCTCGCACCGGCGGCGCTGGCTGGTCCCGACTTCATCGGCGCTCACCGGCGTCCTCTACACGATCCCCGAGCCTGGCGTTGTTCTTCCTGCTGCTGCCGATCACCGGGCTCGGCACGACGACGGCCGATGATCGCGCTCACCGCCTACACGCTGCAGATCATCTTCCGCAACATCATCGCCGGGCTCGCGAACGTGCCCGCCGAGAGCAAGGAGGCCGGGCGCGGGCATGGGGATGACCGACCGCCAGCTGCTCTGGCGGGTCGAGCTGCCGCTGGCGCTGCCGGAGATCATCGCCGGGCTGCGGATCGCCACCGTCTCGACGGTCGGCCATCGCGACGCTGTGGTGTTCGCGGGCGCGGGAGCGCTCGGCGCGGAGATCTACCAGCAGCATCACCTTCAAGACGAACATCGTGATCGCCGGCGGGCTGGCGCTCCTGCTGGCGCTCGCGTTCGACGTGGCTGCTGCTGCTCGTCCAGTGGCTGCTCGACCCCGTGGCGGCGAAGGGCGCGGAGGCCGACGCGTGATCGTCGCGCTCCGTCACCTCGGCTTCCTGACGCCGTTCACGGGACGCCTTCGACTTCATCCTCCACCAGCGCGAGGCGCGGACCGGGAGACGTTCAGGTCGGCGGCCCGCACGAGGTGCTCGACCTGCATCTGGGCAGCACGTCAAGGTGAGCTTCCGGCGCTCGGCGCGGCGGTCGCCTTCGCGCTGCCCGGCCGGGCTGGTCCTTGGCCACCTCGGCGGGGTGAGGCTGTCGCGATCGAGCATCGGCAACGTCGGCCGCGCGGTGCCCGAGCTCGCGCTGATCGCCTTCGTCGGCGCGTACATCGGCGTCGGCTTCGCGAACGTCATCTCGCTTCGCGGTCCTGCGGCGATCCCGCCGATCCTCACGAACACCTACGTGGGCGTGCGCCAGGTGGACCGCGACGCGGTCGAGGCGGCCCGCGGCATGGGAATGAGCGCGGCTGCAGGTGATCTTCACGGGTCGAGCTGCCGCTGGCGGTGCCGACGATCATGGCCGGCGTGCGCACTTCGGCGGTCAACATCATCGCCACCGCGACGATCGCCTCGCTGGCGGGCGTCAGACGCTCGGCGACTGCATCCTGGGCGCAACGTCTACGGCGACGACGGGCGTGCGTCGCGGGAGCGATCCTGGTCGCGCTGCTCGCGCTGGCGGTCGAGCTGAGCCTGGCCGGGCCTGCAGTGGGCTGCTGACGCCGCGCGGCCTGAAGCTGCGCGCGCAGGCCGGCGCATAGGATCCACGCGTCCATTCCAGGGGTAGCTGACTCCATGACGAGAGGAGGAGTCTCGTGAGACCGGCCACCCGCGACTCGGGCGGCCTTCGCGCTGATCGCCGGTCGCTGGTGCTCGCCCTCGGCGTCGCCGCCTGCGGGGGCGGCAACGACAACAACGACACTCGGGACGAGCTGAGGCAACTCCGCGAAGCTGATCAAGGAGCAACCCTGCGAACAACGGGATCCAGCTCAAGGTGGGGTCCAAGAACTTCACCGAGGAGTACATCCTCGGTGAGATCTACGCCCAGGCCCTGAAGGCTGCCGGATACAACGTGAAGACGGACCTCAACCTGGGCGCCGAGGTGATCGCGCTACAAGGCGCTGCCAGGACGGCGAGATCAGCGGCTACCCCGAGTACACCTCGGCGCTGCTCGTCGTTCTTCGGCGTCAAGCCGCAGGACATCCGGCCGACGCCCAGCAGGCCGTCGACGAGGCCGAAGCAGAGTTCGAGCCGAAGGGCGAGACCGCGTTCGCGCCCGACGCCCTTCGACGACGCGAACGCCGTCGGCATGCTGAAGAAGAAGGCCAACGAGCTCGGGCGTGACGAAGATCTCCGACCTGAAGGGCAAGTCCCAGGACCTGACCCTCTACGGCTCACCCGAGTGCCGCCAGCGGACCGACTGCCTGGTCGGGCTGCGAGGACGTCTACGGCCTCAAGTTCAAGAAGTTCAAGCCGGTCGACATCGGGCTGCGCTACGCGGTGCTCGACAAGGGCCAGGCCGACGCGTCGATCATCTTCACGTCGGACGCGCAGCTCTCGGCAACCCGGACAAGGACACGCTGCTCGAGGACGACAAGGGCATCTTCCCCGCCGGGCAACCCGATCTTGGTCGACCGACCAGGCCAAGGTCGACAAGGCCGGCCCGGACTTTCAGGCGACGATCGAGAAGGTCCAGAAGGGGCCTGACGCTGCCGGTGATGCGGGAGCTGAACGCCCGCGTCGACATCGACAAGCAGGACGCCGGCCGCCGTGGCCACGCAGTACCTGAAGGAGTCCGGCTACATCCAGTAGCGGATGTCACAAGCGGTGTTGCTGAGGGCCGGGGCGTAAGCCTCCGGCCCTCTGGCTATACTGCCGCGCCAATCGATAGGCCAAATCCCTTCGTGAATCGGGTTGCTCCTCGGCTTCGCCTGCGGGGCACCCTCACATCACGGGGGAGCGGGGGACCCGAAGGGGTTCAACCCCCAGGGGCGAATCGCAACCAACTGGTTCGTAGCGCCGCTCTCGGCGCGAGCCCGCCAGCTAACTCCGTCGGCCGCAGAGAGCTTTGATCGAGGCAGCTACCGACAGCCGAGCTGGTCGCACGCACCGAAGGGTTGCGGCGCTCGCCGCTGCCCTCGCGCTTGCACTCGTGACGGTCGGCTCCGGGACGGCGTTCGCCCAGAGCGGCGGCGTCGGCGCCCCCGGTGACCCCACCACGACGACGACCACCGACCCGACGACCATCACGGCGCCAGCCCCGACCGGAGCGATGCTCTTCCCCGTCTCGGGAGCCCACACGCTGGGCGACGGCTTCGGCGCTGCACGCAGCGGTCACAGCCACATGGGCCAGGACATCATGACCGCCTGCGGGACCCCGCTCGTGGCGGTGACCCGCGCCAAGGTCAAGTTCGTCAGCTTCCAGAAGCTCGCCGGTAACTACGTCGTCATCCGCAACAAGAAGCTGCACCAGGACTACATGTACGCGCACCTGGCGACGGTCGCCTCGGTCGTCAAGGGCCAGGTCGTGCAGCCGGGCCAGCAGATCGGCATCGTCGGCCAGACGGGCGACGCCACCGCCTGCCACCTCCACTTCGAGCTCTGGCTCGGCAAGTGGTACCGGGGGGGCCAGGCAGTCGATCCGCTGCCCTACCTCGAGACCTACCAGGGCTTCTAGATTCGGCCCGCCGGGCGGCGGTGCTACAAGTCGGCGCCTTGATGTTTTCCCGCCTGGGCATGCGACTTCGCCGAGCCCTGCCGGTCGGCCTGCGGTCGTCGTCGCCGCGGCCCTCGCCTCACCCGCGTCGGCCACTCAGCGCTACCGCTACCCGCTCACCGGCCCGCATAACTACGGCGACCTCAACGTCACCGGCTTCGGCGTGAAACGGGCGAACGGGACCATCCACCTCGGCCAGGACATCATCGCCGAGTGCGGCACCAAGATCGTCGCCGCCCATGAGGCGGTGGTGAAGTCGGCCGGCTACTCCCACGGCTACGGCAACTACGTCGTCCTGACCGGACACGGCACCCGCTTCGACTTCGTCTACGGCCACATGAAGGGCCGCTCGCGGGTTGGGGTCGGCAAGCGGGTGAAGGTCGGCCAGCGACTCGGCTCGGTCGGCCAGACCGGTTCGGACAGTGGCGTCTGCCACCTCCACTTCGAGCTCTGGAGGGGCCGCTGGTTCGCGGGCGGCAGCCGCACCGACCCCCTCCCCCACCTGCAGGCCTGGGACAACTTCTCCGGCGGCCTGCTCCAGGAGGGGCCGACGCCGGTCGGCCAGGACTCGGCGAGCAAGCGCCTCTTCTACGACGCGGCCGAGTAGCCGGACGGCCCGATTCCCACTCGATCGTGCCGGGCGGCTTCGAGGTGAGGTCGAGCGTGACCCGGTTGACCCCGCGGACCTCGTTGATGATCCGGTTGGAGACCCGCTCCAGCAGGTCGTAGGGCAGGCGGGCCCAGTCCGCGGTCATCGCGTCGTCGGAGGTGACGGCGCGGATCACGATCGGGTGCGCGTAGGAGCGCTCGTCGCCCTGGACGCCGACCGAGCGGACGACCGGCAGGACGCAGAACGACTGCCAGAGCTCGCGGTAGAGCCCGGCGGCGCGGATCTCCTCCTGCAGGATCGCGTCGGCCTCGCGGACGATCTCGAGCCGCTCGCGGGTGACCTCGCCGCCGACGACGCGGATCGCGAGGCCCGGCCCGGGGAACGGCTGGCGCCAGACCAAGCGCTCGGGCAGCCCGAGCTCGGCCGCGACGGCGCGGACCTCGTCCTTGAAGAGCATGCGCAGCGGCTCGACCAGCTCGATCTCCATCTCCTCGGGCAGGCCACCGACGTTGTGGTGGGACTTGATGGTGGCCGCCGCCCGGCCGTCGCCCCCGGACTCGATCACGTCCGAGTAGAGCGTGCCCTGGACGAGGAAGCGCGCGTCCTCGACCTTGCCGGCCTCCTCCTCGAAGACGCGGATGAACTCCTCGCCGATGATCTTCCGCTTGGTCTCGGGGTCCTCGACCCCGGCGAGCCGCTCGAGGAAGCGGTCCGCCGCGTCGACGTGGACCAGCTGGATGCCGTGACTGCTCGCGGAAGGCGGTGACCACCTGCTCGGCCTCGTCCTTGCGCATCATCCCGTGGTCGACGAAGACGCAGGTGAGCTGGTCGCCGATCGCGCGGTGGACGAGCAGGGCGGCGGTCGCCGAGTCGACGCCGCCGGAGAGGCCGCAGATCGCGCGGGCCGTCGCCGACCTGGGCGCGGAGCGCGCCACCTGCTCCTCGATCAGGGAGGCCGGCGACCACTTCTCGCGGCAGCCGACGACGTCGCGGAGGAAGCGGGTGAGGATCTCGGTGCCGTAGGGCGTGTGGACGACCTCGGGGTGGAACTGGATCCCGTAGAGCCCGCGCTTGGTGTCCTCGACTGCGGCGACCGGCGACTCGGTGCTGGAGGCGAGCGCAGTGAAGCCTGGCGGCGGCTCGAAGACGGTGTCGCGGTGGCTCATCCAGCACTGCTGCTCTGCCGGCAGGCCCTCGAGCAGGGTCCCGCCGCCGTCGCGGAGGGTGAGCCGGCTGCGGCCGAACTCGCCCGCCTCGGCGCCTGCTCGACGCGACCCCCGAGCTCGTGGACCATCAGCCTGCATGCCGTAGCAGATGCCCAGCACCGGGATGCCGAGCTCGAGCAGCTCGCGTCGGAGGGCGGGCGCGCCCTCCGCGTAGACGGAGGCGGGGCCGCCGGAGAGGACCAGGCCGCGCGGGCCGCGCTCCTGGATCCGCTCGAGCGGGGTGTCATGCGGGAGCAGCTCGCTGAAGACGCCGCACTCGCGGATGCGGCGGGCGATCAGCTGCGAGTACTGCCCGCCGAAGTCGAGGACCAGGACCTCCTCGGTCGCCTGGGCGGGCGCCGCCTTCTCGACCTCGCGGAGCTCCGGCTCGGAGCCGGGACGCTCCGCTCGGGGACGTGGACCCGGGCCTGGGTGTCATCCGAAGCGGCGCTCGCCGCGGGCACGTCAGAGGCCACTACCGTGGATACGGTGGCGGCCTGACGAGCGAGGATCAAGCATGGCGAGGACGCAGGGAGGCCGAATAGCAGCGCTATTCGGCCGACCGAGGACGAAGTCAGGCGCCGATCCGCAGCCGTCAGGGCGCCGCCGTAGACGCGGGCGGGGCCTCTGAAGCGTCCTAGTCATCCGAGACGGCGACCGCCGCCGCCACCGTCGCGCGTCCATTGGAGCCCATGCCGACCGACTGCTCGCGCTGCAGCTGCTTGCCCTCGGACATCAGCGCCGGCGCGACCATCACCTCGGCCCGGTGGAACTCCGCGATGTCGGCGTAGCCGGTGGTGGCCATCGAGGTCCGCAGCGCGCCCACCAGGTTGAAGGTCCCGTCGTTCTCCTGGGCGGGGCCGAGCAGGATCTCCTCGAGCGTCCCGTCCTGGTGCGTCGCCACCCGCGCGCCGCGCGGCAGCGACGGATGGAAGGTCGCCATGCCCCAGTGGTAGCCGCGGCCCGGCGCCTCCTTGGCGCGCGCCAGCGGGGAGCCGATCATCACCGCGTCGGCGCCAACCGCGATCGCCTTGGAAACGTCGCCGCCGGTTCGCATGCCGCCGTCGGCGATCACGTTGCAGTAGTTGCCCGTCTCCATCATGTGCTGGCCTCGGGCGGCGGCCACGTCGGCGATCGCCGTCGCCTGGGGGACCCCGATCCCGAGCACGCCGCGGGTGGTGCAGGCGGCGCCGGGGCCGACCCCGACCAGCACGCCGACCGCGCCGGTCCGCATCAGGTGGAGGCCGGTGTTGTAGGAGGCGCAGCCGCCGACGACGCAGGGGACGTCGAGCGAGGCGATGAACTCCTTCAGGTTGAGCGGCTCGGTCTGGGTCGAGACGTGCTCGGCCGAGATCACGGTGCCCTGGATGACGAGGATGTCGAGGCCGGCCTCGAGGGCGGTCTCGTAGTGCTCGGTCACCTTCTGCGGAGTCAGCGAGCCGCAGGCGACCACTCCCTGCGCGTTGATCTCCTCGACCCGCTTGGCGATCAGCTCGGCCTTGACCGGCTCGGCGTAGATCTCCTGCATCAGCTTCGTGGCGGCCTGCTTGGGCGCCCCGGCGATCTCGTCGAGCTTCTCGTCGGCGTTCTCGTAGCGGGACCAGATCCCCTCGAGGTTGAGGACCGCGAGGCCGCCGAGCTTGCCGATCAGGCCGGCAGTCTTCGGGCTGACCACCCCGTCCATCGCCGAGGCCAGCAGCGGCAGCTCGAAGCGATACGGACCGAGGGTCCAGGTGATGTCGATGTCGTCGGGGTCGCGCGTCCGCCTCGAGGGGACGATCGCGATGTCGTCGAAGCCGTATGCCCTGCGGCCCTTCTTGCCGCGGCCGATCTCTACTTCCATTGGCCCACCCTACGTTCGTTCGCGGACGAAAAAACCCCGCGTCGCGGGGCCGGAAATGCGGTGCTAGCGCCGTTTCGGAGGTCCTTCACCAACGCCTCGCCAAGGATAACAGCGGTAAACCGCGGCTCCCGCGGCCCACAGGCCGCAGCTCGCGGGAAGTTCAGACCTTCGCCGGCGCCTCGAGCTCCCGCGACTCGACCCCGGGCAGCAGGCGCTCGACCTCGGCCGGGTCGATGCTGCCCGCGCCGAAGTGCTGCGTCGACTCGGCGCCGCAGGCGACCGCGAAGCGCAGGCACTCCTCGGGCGAGCGGCCGTCGTAGCGGGCGGCGACGAAGCCGGCGAGGAAGGCGTCGCCCGAGCCGACGGTGGCCACCGGCTCGACCGGCGGCGCCGCCACCTCGTAAACGTGACGCTGGTCATCCGAGTGGAGCAGCGAGCCGACGCAGCCCTCCGGCCGGGTGATCACCGCATCCGCCGCGCCGAGCTCGATCAGGCTGCGCAGGCCGAGGAGCAGGTCCTCGCGGTCGTTGAACTCGTGGCCGACCGCGCCCTCGGCCTCGCGCACGTTCGGGGTCACAGCGGCGGGCTCGGCGCGCAGCGAGGCGAGCAGCGGCTCACCCTCCGTGTCGACGATCGTCTCGACGCCGAGCGCCTTGAGCTCCTCGACCATGCGCGCGGAAAAGGCGGCGGGCACCGAGGGCGGCAGGCTGCCCGCGATCGCGCAGAGGCGCGCGCCGCGCGCCAGGTAAAGGAGCTTCTCGAGGAACCGCTCGAGCTCCTCGGCGCTGACGTCGGGGCCGCGCTCGTTGATCTCCGTCTGCTCCCCGGAGGTCGGGTCGATCACGGCGAGGTTGGTCCTCGACTCGCCGCCGATCCAGGTGAAGTCGGTGAGGATGGACTCCTCGGCGAGGCGCTCCATCAGCCGCGCGCCCGTCGGCCCGCCGGCGAGGCCCGTTGCGATCACGGGGCGATCGAGCAGCTTCAGGGCACGGGCGACGTTGATGCCCTTGCCCCCCGCGACCGTGCTCGCCTCCACCGCCCGGTGGCGATGGCCTTGCCTGAAGCTGGGGACCGCGACGGTGCGGTCGATTGCCGCGTTCAGGGTGACGGTGAGGATCATCCGGTTCCTCCCTCCCGCTCCGCTCTCTGGCGCCTCCTGCGCATTCTCTCCTCGTGCATCCTGCGCCTCTCCTCCGGGGTCCGCGGTTGTGGGGCCTGCCGGCCATTGCGCCGAGCTCGGGGCGGGGCGGGCGTCTGCGGCTGCTCCCCCGGCCCTCGCCGTCTGCTGATCAAGAACAAGCCTACGACTATCACGATCGCGCCAACTCCAATGAGAAGAAACGGATTCTGCGCCACGGAGGTCACCTTGTCGAACGTGGTCGCGGCGGCCACCCCGTGGGCCGCGACGAGCGCGGTGGAGGCGGCCCGCTTGCCGTCGACTGTGACCGTGACCTTGCCGAGCACGTTGCCCTGCTGGTGGGCGCCGCTGACCTCGTCGGGCGCGGTGACGTGGGTGGCCACCTGCTGCCCCTGGCGGAGATTGATCGGCAGCCCCCGCTTCGCGATCAGCGGCAGGTGGTCGCCGCGGTAATCGAGCTTGGGGTCGGCGAGCTGCTGTCCGGCGTGCACCGGCTGGACCGGGTGGTAGAGGGAGAAGCCGTACTCGAGGAGCTTCAGCGTGTCGTCATCGCGGGCCGCCTCGCTCGGTGTCCCGAGCACCGCGGAGATCAGCCTGGTCGAGTCCTGGGTCCCCGACCCCACCAGCACGTAGCCGGCGTCCAGGGTGTGGCCGGTCTTGATGCCGTTCACCCAGGGCACCCGGCCGAGCAGCGTGTTCCGGCTGGTCACCGTCCGCGGGTGGTCGCCGCTGTGGAGCTCGGCCGCCGGCGTGTCGACGATCCGGGCGAACAGCGGGTTCTTAAGCAGAATCGACGCCAGCGTCACCAGGTCGCGGGCGCTCGAATAGTTCTGCGGGTCGTCGAGCCCGATTGGGTTCGCGTAGTGGGTGTCGGTGAGTCCGAGCCGCTGGGCCGTCGCGTTCATCTCGTCGACGAAGGCGGGCACCGATCCCGAGACCCCGACCGCGAGCGTCTCCGCTGCGTCGCTCGCACTCGGCAGCAGCAGGCCGTAGAGCAGGTCGCGGACCCGCATCCGCTCACCGGGCCGCAGCCCGAGCTCGATCTCCGCGGAGGCCTCCGGGTGATAGTTCGGAGCGGCGACCATCTGACTTGGCTTCAGGTCGTGCAGCGCGAGGTAGGCAGTCATCAGCTTGGTGGTGCTGGCGATCGACAGGCTCTTGTCGGGCGCCTTGCTGGCCAGCACCGAGTCGTCGCGCGGGTCGATCAGGATCCAAGCCTTGGCGTCGACGTGCGGCGGCTTCGCGAGAGCGGGGGCCGCCGGCGGAGCGAGCAGCAGGGTCGCGAAGACGAGCGCGACGCATACGCGCACCACCCCCCTGCCCTGCCTGCATCCGAAGGTCAGCACTGTCAGCGCAACGCTATTCGCTGCCCCTCGAGCAGGGTCTGCGGGTCGAGGCCGGGGTTGAGCTGCAGCAGTGTGTCCTGGTCGATTCCGGTCTTCAGCGAGATCGCGAGGAGCGTGTCGCCGGGGCGGACGATCCAGACGCCCTTGCGCACGGCCTGCCGGCCGGCCTTGGTGACACGGGACTTGTGCGCGTTCCCGCCCTTGCCGCCCCCGCTGTCGGAGCCCCCGCCCGAGGTGGCAACCACCAGCACCACCAGGACGAGGGCCGCGATCAGGGCCAGTACGGCGAACGCGCGGAGGATCTGGTTCGGCTTGTAATCCGGCATCCGCGGGCTCGCGATAGTAAACCGCGTCCGACTAGACGAGGCGCCAAACCGCTTCGCGCAATTCCTCCGCCGCCGCGGCGGGATCGTCGGCGCCGGCGATGCTGCGCGCGGCCGCGACCAGCACCGAGGCCGGGCGGCCGGGGGCGAGGGCGGGACCGAGGTCCTCCGGCTTGCCGCCCTGCGCGCCGACCCCCGGGACCAGGAAGACCGAGTCCGGCATCAGCTCTCGGAGGCGGCCGAGGTGCTGCGGCGCCGTGGCGGCGACCACGGCGCCGAGGCCGGAGAGGCCCGACTCGCCCGCCAGCCGGGACGCGGACTCAGCCACCAGCGCCGCGAGCTCCTCGTGGAGTGGATGGTCCCCGAGCACCGCGTCCTGCAGGCGGGCGGCGCCGGTGTTCGAGGTCCGCACCAGCAGGAAGACGCCGGCGCCCGCCGCGTCGGCCGCGTCGACCAGCACCTCGATCGCGTCCTCGCCGAGCAGCGGGTTCGCGGTGAAGGCATCCGCGCCCGAGACCGGGCACCGGCCCCCAAGGCGTCGCCGTCTCCCCGACCAACCCTTGGCCGTAGGCGCGGGCGGTGACCGGGACGTCTCCGCGCTTGCCGTCGGCCACCACCAGGAGGCCTGCCCGCCGGGCGGCCTCGCAGACGTCAAGGAGCGCCTCCCAGCCCGGGGGGCCGAGGCGCTCGAAGCAGGCGAGCTGCGGCTTGACGGCGACACAGGCCGGGCCGGCCCGCTCGATCAGGGCCCGGCAGTACTCATAGACCGCCGCGCCCGCCCGCTCGGCGACCGTGGCGAACTCCGCCTCCGGCGCCGACTCCGCCACGAAGGTCGCCGGATCCGGGTCGAGCCCCAGGCAGACCTGACTGCGGCGCTCCTCGACGAGCGCCGACAGCCTGTCGGCGAACGGGCCCCCGGTCAGCCGATCGGCCGGGTCAGCCGCCCTTGACCTTCTTCTTCAGGCCCGAGCCCGCCGAAAAGCGGGGCACCTTGCCGCCCGGGATGAAGATCCGCTCTCCGGTCCGCGGGTTGACGCCCTGGCGCGGGCCGCGCTCGGCGACGGCGAACTTGCCGAAGCCGGTGAAGGTCACCTCGCCCCCGGTCTGGAGGACTTCGGTGATGGCGTCGAGCACCGCGTCAACGGCCTGGCCCGCCTCCTTCTTGTTGCCGATTCTTGAGTCGCGTGTGAGCACGTCGAGGAACTCAGCCTTGGTCACGTCTCATCCTCCTCAGGATTGAAGGTCGCGCCGAGCGTAACAGCGGTCCCTGACGCCTGATGCGCCCGCCGATCGCCATCTCGCCCACCAGCATGGGCGCCGTGCGGACCGAGCCGCCGAAGGGCACCCAGCGGGTCTCCGAGCCGACTGCCAGCACCGCCTCCAGCGTGCCGAGCAGGTCGCCTGCGATCGTGAACTCGCGCAGCGGCTCGGCCAGCTCGCCGCCGCGGATCGCCCTGCCCGAGGCGCCGACCGAGTAGCGGCCGGTGACCGGGTTGACGCCGGAGTGGAGCCCGGCCACCTCGGTGATGTAGACGCCGTCGGCGGCCCGCCGAGCAGCCCGGCGAGGTCCGCCTCGCCCGGCTCGATCACCAGGTTCGAGGTGCTGACCGCCGGCGGCGTGCGGTAGGAGGAGCGCGAGGCGTTGCCGGTGGACGCCGCCCCGCCGCGGCGCGCGCGTGTAGCTGTCGTGCAGGTAGGCGAGCAGCTTGCCGTCGGCGAGCAGCGGGGTGCGCCCGCGCGGCGTGCCCTCGCCGTCGAAGGGCGCGCTGGCGAGCCCGCCGGGTCGAGGCCGTCGTCGGTCAGCACCAGAGCCTGCGGAGGCGAGCTCGTCGCCGAGCCGCTCCGCGAACGGCGAGCGTCCGCGCTGGACCTCGTCCGCGCAGAGCGCGCCGCCGATGAAGCCGGCGAAGCTGGCGGTGACCCGCTCGGAGAGGACGACCGGGCAGGTGCGCGGACTCGGGCTTGGTGGCGCCAAGCATCGACGCGGCCTCGTCGCCGGCCTCGGTGCCGATCGCATCGGCGTCGAGGGCGCCGGGCGCTCGCCCGACCCCGAAGCCGAGGCCGGTCTGCACCTCGGAGTCCTGGCTCGCCATCGCCTGCAGGAAGGCATAGGCGATCGAGGCCGCGTAGCGACCGGTGATCCCGCGCGAGGTCGCGATCGCGGCGTCGGTGTCCTCGTCGACGTAGACCACCTCCTCCACACCGCTGACCCGCTCGTCTCGATCGAGGGCGACTCGCTCGATTCGCTCGGCCAGTTCGATCACCTCCGCCGTCGCGGTGCCGGCGATCCCGGCGTCGCGGAGGCCGTCGATCTCCGGCGGCGCTCCGCCCGGGTCCGGCGCCGCCGCGCTCTCGTCCTCGTCGGCGACCCGGGCCGCCCCGACGGCCGCATCGGCAAGCGCCTTCAGGCCGGGGTCGGAGAGATCGGTGCCATAGGCGTAGCCGGCGCGGGTGCCGATCCACGCCCTGATGCCGACGCCACGGCCGCTCGCCTCGGTGAGGCTCTCGACCGCGCCGGCGTGCACCCGGACCTCACGGCTGCTGGAGCCCTCGCTCCAGGCCTCGGCGTCGCTCGCGCCCGCGGCGGTCGCCGCCTCGGCGGCGCGGCGGGCGAGGCCCTCGAGGTCGACAGGCTCGCTCATACCGCGGTGCCCCCGACGGTCATCCCCTTGATCCGGACGTGGCCCTGGCCCGTGCCGACTGGCGCGGTCTGGCCGGACTTGCCGCAGAAACCGGTCTTCATCTCGAAGTCGTTGCCGACGGCGTCGATCCTGGCCAGGGCCTTGAGGCAGTTGCCGATCAGCGTCGCGCCGCGGCAGGGCTTGGTCACCTTCCCGCCCTCGATCAGGTAGCCCTCGGAGACGCCGAAGACGAAGTCGCCGGTCGCCGGCTCGACCTGGCCGCCGCCGAAGGAGACAGCGTAGAAGCCCCGGTCGACCTCGGCGATCAGCTCCTTGGGATCGGCGTCGCCCGGCTCGATGTAGGTGTTGGTCATCCGCGGGATGGGCAGGTCGCGGAAGCTCGCACGGCGGCCGTTGCCTGTCGAGTCGACCGAGTCGCGGCGAGCCCGCAGCCTGTCGTACAGAAACGAGGTCAGCTTCCCCTCCTCGATCACCGTGGTCTTCTGGCACGGCGTGCCCTCGTCGTCGATCGCTCCGGTCCCCCACTCGTTCGGCATGCGGCCGTCGTCGTAGGCGGTCAGCAGCGGCTCGGCCACCTGGTCGCCGAGCTTGCCCGCGTAGACGCTGGCGCCCTTCTGCACCGCGTCGGCCTCGAGCCCGTGACCCGTCATCTCGTGGAAGAGGACGCCGCCGAAGCCGCCGCCGACGACGACCGTCATCTCGCCCGCCGGCGCCGGGTCCGCGCCGAGCAGGTCGAGCGCCTTCAGGGCCGCCTGCTCCGCGATGCGGGCCGGGTCCCCATCGAGCAGCTCGAAGCCGCGGTGGGCGCCGAGGGTCTCGAAGCCGGTCTCCACCGTGCCATTCCGCCGCGCCACCACCTGGGCGCCGAGCCGGACCCGGGTCCGGTCGTCGCTCGCGACGAGCCCCTCCGAATTGAAGACGGCCACCTGGCGCCGCCCCTCGCTGTAGCTCGCCGAGGCCTGGGCGACCTCGGCGCTCGCGGCGCGGGCCCGCTGGTCCAGCTCCCGCAGGACCTCCGCCTTGCGCTCGGCCGGGACGGAGGCGGGATCGACCTCGATCTCCTGCAGCGGCGGCGGCTCGGCGGCGCGCAGCTCGAGCGGCTTGGTGGGATCTCCCGAGAGCGCCGAGGCGAGCCCGTCGGCGGCCCCGAGCAGGTCCTCCTCGGCGAGCCCGTCGACGTGGGCGAAGCGCGTCACCTCGCCGTCGATCACCCGGACGCCGGCGCCGCGCTCGCTGCCGGACTGCGGGCGCTCGATCCGCGACTCGTCGATCGAGAGGGCGAAGCCCCGGCGCTCCTCGCAGAAGAGCTCGGCGAAGTCGCCGCCCCGCGCCAGGGCGCGCTCGATCACGCGGTTCGCTGTTTCCTCATCGACAAGCTTCACGGCTTCGCCATATGACGGGTCGCGCTGTCGCGCGCCCTCGCACAATCACTTCGCGCTCCGCGCCGCCCGCCGCGGCGGGCCGGCTACCTCGATCAGCCGCGAGGCTGCGAGGAAGAGGGCGCGGCCCTCCTCGGAGTCCGCGGGCCACGCCGAGCTGCGCCCGCCGGCGTAGTAGGTGCGAGCGAAAGGCTTGCGCAGGTGCCGGCGGCGGCGCAGATAGGCGGCCGCCTCGTCGGCGTAGCCGGAGACCCGCTCGAGCAGGAGGCGGTGCGGCTTGGTGGTCACGCGCCGACCCCGGCCGCGGCCAGCTCGCGCAGCGCGATCCGCATGTCGAAGAGCATCAGCGAGGCGAGCGTGAACCGCTCGGTCACGGCGACCGCGGCGAGCCCGCCCTCCCGAACGCAGAAGGCCTCGCCGTCGCCGGTGGCGACGTGCGCGTGTGCGACCGGCTCGCCCGCGGCGGCGTCGGCGGCAGCGATCAGGTCGCGGCCCGCCTCACCCCAGCGCTCGGGGTTGCCGCTCGAGGCGAGGACCTCGCCGGAGTCCGAGAAGATCGCGCAGCCGCGCATCATCGGCGAGATCTCCTCCAGATAGGCGACGGCCCGGCCGGCATCCGAGAGGGTCGGGGCGTCGACGGGGACCACTACGCCAAAATAGCGAGCGTGACTCTCGAGCAGAGTTCCTGGCTCACCGTCGTGATCGTCTGCGGAATCGGCGTGGTTCTGCTGGCGATCGGCGGCTACACCGGCTACAGCATCGTGGCCGGCGCCGTCGGGCTGGCGGCTGCCGTGAACCTCATCCCGTGAATCTGATCTTGGGACGCTTCGCCATACGCGGCGGCCACAAACACCGCCGCCGAATCTAGCCGGCGCGGAACGCGCTGGGCGATTCCGCGGGGTCCCGCCGTGAGCTCTCCGGCTCGACGTGGATCAGCACCTCGGCGTCGCCGAGCTCCGCCTCGATCGCGTCGCGGAGGTCGTGCGCCAGCTCGTGGGCCCGTTCCAGCGTGGTGCCGGTCCTGAACTGCACGTGGAGGTCGATATAGCGCCGACGTCCCGAGGTCCGCGCCCTGAGCTTGTGGTACCCGACGATCTCGGGACAGCGTGCCCGGTCCTTGGCGATCACCGCCTCGATCCGGTCCATCTCGGCGGGAGGAGGGGCCTCGTCCACCAGGGCCGAGGCCGATTGACGAAGGATCCGAACCCCGGCGAAAACGATCACGATCGCGACCGCGATCGCCACCGCGGAATCGATTGCGTCGGCGCCGGTGATCTGGACGAGCGCCAGACCTACCAGCACCCCGATCGAGGTCAGGGCATCGGTTCCCAGGTGGGCGGCGTCACCGGCGAGCGCCGGCGAGCGGTGGCGTTGGGCCTGCCTGCGGAGGAAGAGGGAGACCACGAGGTTCGCGGCGGCGGAGAACCCGATCACCGCAATGCCGATGCCCAGCTTCTGGACCGAAGCGCCCGTGACCAGACGGTGGACAGACTCGTAGACGATCAATCCGGCCCCGGCGAGGATCAGCATCCCCTCGATCGATGCCGCCAGGCTCTCGAGCTTCTCGTGCCCGTAAGGGTGCTCGACGTCCGCCGGCTCGTCGGCGCGCCGGACCGAGACGAACGCGATCACGGACGCGATCAGGTCGATCATCGAATGGAGCGCCTCGCTCAGGATCGCAACCGACCCGGTGATCGCAGCGGCTGCGAGCTTCAGGCCGATCAGCGTCGTGTTGGAGGCGATCGAGACCGCCGCCGCCCGCGGCTTCGTGATCCTGCTCGCCGCCGGGGCGGCGCTCGGACTCACCGCGAGACCTCCACCCCGAGATGCTCGGCGAGCGCCCGGGCGGCCCGGCCCCGATGGCTGATCGCGTGCTTCTCGGCCGGGGCGAGCTCCGCCATCGTCCGCTGGTCGTCCGTGCCGGTGTCGTCGGGGATGAAGGCCGGGTCGTACCCGAACCCGCCGCTGCCGCGCGGCTCGTGCGCGAGGACGCCCTCGCAGCGCCCCTCGAACAGAGACTCCTCGCCGTCCTCGGTCACCAGCGCGATCGCACAGACATAGGCGACCTGCCGGTCCTCCTGCCCCCCAACCTCCTGCAGGAGCTTGGACAGGTTCTGCTCGTCGGTCGCTCCCTCGCCCGCGTACCGGGCCGAGCGCACCCCGGGCTGGCCGCCGAGGCCGTACGCCTCGATCCCCGAGTCATCCGCGATCGAGGCCCGGCCGGTGGCCGCATGCGCGGCGCGGGCCTTGCCGAGGGCGTTCTCGGCGAAGGTCTCTCCATCCTCCGGCGGCAGTTCCACCTCCGCCGGCAGCGGGTCGATCCCGAATCCTGGCAGCGCCTCGCGCAGCTCGCGGAGCTTGTGCTCGTTGCGGCTGGCCAGGACGAATGCCGACATCGCCGGCTCAGCCTCCTCAGGCGGGAAGCGTTCCGACCGCGGACTCCTGCGCCTCGCGCAGCCCGGCGATGCCGCCCTCGGCGAGGGCGAGCAGCTCGTCCAGGGAGGCGCGGCTCAGCGGCGTCCGCTCCGCCGTGGCCTGCACCTCCACCAGCCCGCCGTCGCCGGTCATCACGACATTGGCGTCGACCTCGGCGGTCGAGTCCTCGTCGTAGTCGAGGTCGCAGAGCGCTCTGCCCTCCACCATCCCCACACTGACCGCGGCCACCGACTGGTCAAGTGGGATCCGCTCGATCTTGCCAGCCTCCAGCAGCCCCGCGAGCGCCTGCTGCAGCGCGACGAAGCCTCCCGTGATCGCGGCGCAGCGAGTGCCGCCGTCCGCCTGGAGCACGTCGCAGTCCACGTAGAGGGAGCGTTCCCCAAGGGCCTGGAAGTCGACGACGCCGCGCAAGGAGCGGCCGATCAGCCGCTGGATCTCGACCCCGCGGCCGTCCTGCTTGCCCCGGCTGATGTCGCGGGTCTTCCGCTCGCCTGTCGACGCCGGCAGCATCGCGTACTCGGCCGTCACCCAGCCACGGCCCTTGCCCTCCATCCACCGGGGCACCGACTCGTTGACGGAAGCGGTGCAGATCACCCTGGTCTCGCCCTGCGAGATGAGGGCCGATCCGTCCGCGGTGCGGACGAATCCAGGCTCGATCGTGACCGGGCGGAGATCGGCCGGGGCGCGGTCGTAGCTGCGACTGGCGGGCATCGGCGCCAGTCTCGCACCAAACGCGCGCCCCGAGCCGCAGTCCTATTTGAAGCTGACCTGGCCCACTGCCTCCCGGATCTTGTCCACGATCGTCTGGGCGAGCTCAAGGCCCTGCTTGCCCTGAAACCCCTTCATCGCGGCCACCATCCCGACCATCAGCAGGGCGACCAGCAGGATCAGGCCGACGTACTCCACCGTCCCCTGTCCGCTACCCGCGCGGGCAAACAGTCCTCGCATCGACTACCTCCTCGGGCTCGTTTCCACCAGGCTCGCCGCACGGCCCTCACGGAACCAGACGCGGGTGTCTCCGAAGGCGAACTTCTCGAAGCCCGATCCGCGACCCGCCGGGTGGCGCTGTGGCGGGTGCGTTGCGTAAAGTGACCGCCTCGATGACCGAGCGCCAAAACGAGGGCGCCGGCTTCGGCCCGCAGGACCGCGGGGCGATGGAAGAGACCACGCCCCGGCCGAAGCCCGCCTCCCGGTCCGCCCCGAAGCCGCCCGCGCCCAGCCAGCCGCCGGTGGTGCGGCCGGTGCTCGGGGCCGAGGACCCCCCGGCCCAGGCCGACCCCTCGACCCCACCTTCCGAGACGCCCACGAATGGAGAGCGGGACGAGCGCCTCAACCATGCCGTCGAGGCCGCCCGGCGGCAGGCCGAGGAGCGAGCGACGGCGGAGATCCTGGCCCTCGAGGAGGACCTCGAGAAGGAGCGCGAGCGCGCGGCGAAGTCGCTCGAGGAGGTCCAGAAGCCCCTCGAGCAGGCCGAGGCCCGCGCGGCCGGCAAGGGCAGCGTCACCGACGCCCGGGCCCGCGAGGAGGCAGCCAACTGGCTCCGCGAGGAACTGGTCGCCGAGCGCGACGAGGCCACCGCCGCCCTGAGGGAGGCCCAGGAGCGGCTGGCCCGCCTGGAGAGCGAGGGCACCGACGCCGAGCAGGCCCGCGCCGAGGCCGAGCGCAAGGTCAGCGAGGAGGGCGAGAAGCGCCTGCGCGAGCACACCGAGCGGCTCGAGGCGCAGGTCCAAGCGATGGAAGCCGAGACCGCGAGCCGGATCGAGGAGGCCCTGGCCAAGGCCCGTGCGGAGGCCGAGGAGGAGTTCCGCTCGAAGCTTCCGGCTGAGGCCAAGGAGAAGGTCGCCGAGGCCGAGGGGGCCCTCTCCGACGAGGACCGCGATCAGCTGGAGGAGACCCACACCGACGTGGAGCGCCGCATCCGGCGCGAGCTCGAGCAGGAGCTCGCCCGCCGGATCGCGGACATCAAGTCCGACGCCGCGGAGCGCGCCCGCGAGCTGGTCGACGCGGCACGGCGCGCCGCCGAGCTGCGCTTCCAGACCGAGCTCGAGAACCGCGAGCAGTCGCTCCGCAAGGAGCATGAGGCGGCGGCCGAGGCGGCCCAGCGCCGCCTCGACGAGATCGCCGAGCAGATCGAGGCGGCCGGCGCTCGGGTCGAGGGCGCGGAGACCAGGCTGGCCGAGGAACAGACCGGGCTGCAGAAGGAGGCCGAGCAGCGGATCGACGCCGAGATGCGCCGGCTCCAGGAGGAATCCGACGGGAAGATCGAGCAGGCCCTCACCAAGGTCGAGGCCGACACCGTCGCCCGCATGGAGAAGGAGGCCGAGCGCCGCCTCGCCGAGCAGCATGAGACCCTCCGCGCCGAGGCCGAGGAGCGGGTGAGGGTCACCAGCCAGACCGTCCGCCGCGAGACCGAGCGCCAGCTCCAGGAGGAGATCGCGGGCCTCACCAAGCAGCTGCAGGAGGAGCGCGACTCACGCGGAGAGCTCATCCAGAAGGCCGAGCAGCGGGCCGAGCGGGCCGAGTCGAAGGCCAAGGCCACGGAGGAGGCCCGGACCGATTTCGAGGCCGGGGCACGGGAAGCCGCCGCGGACTGGCTGCGCGGGCAGACCACCGCGCTCCGCAAGGAGGCCGAGCGCGACGTCAAGAGCCGGATCTCCGAGGTGCGTCGCGAGACCATCGAGAAGGTCTCGGCGGAGGCCGAGCAGAACGCGCGCCAGGAGATTGAGAA
Organism: uncultured Solirubrobacterales bacterium; assembly: GCA_963725475.1. Taxonomy (GTDB): domain Bacteria; phylum Actinomycetota; class Thermoleophilia; order Solirubrobacterales; family 70-9; genus DASUPK01. The sequence continues at coordinate 439,750 of CAVRYR010000006.1, forward strand.
GGTCGAGAAGTCTGTCGAGAGCCGCGTCAATCGCCAAGTCGCGGCGGCTCGGCGCGAGGCCGAGGAGAAGGCCGAGCGCTCCTTCGCCCAGCGCGAGCACGAGCTTGCCTTCGAGCTCGAGCGGGCCGCGCAGGCGCTCAAGTCCGCCGAGATCCAGCTGCGCGAGGCCGAGGCCCGCGCCCAGTCCGCCGAGGGCAAGCTCGGCGAGGCCTCCGACGAGGACCTGAAGCGGGCGAGCGAGGAGACCGAGAGCCGCTTCCGTCAGATCGAGCATCGGATCAAGGCCGTGACGGACCGGGCGAGCGGCGCCCAGGCCCACGCCGCCTCGGTCGGCATCGAGCTCCCCGAGCTTGAAGAGAAGAAGGCCGAGAAGGCCGAAGAGCCCGAGGCGCCGGAGCAGGCCCCGGAGGCCAAGCAGGCCGCGGAGGCCAGGGAGGCCGAAGCGGCCGACGAGGGACGGCGACGAGGGCGGGACGGACGAGCAGGAGGCCGTGGAGCCGCGCGAGCCGCGGAAGGGGTTCTTGCGGCGGGCCGCCGAGGCGCGCCGCGTAAAGCGCGCCGAGAGGCAGGCCGAGCGCGAGCGCGAGGCCGAGGAGAAGCGGGCCGCCGAGGAGAAGGTGGCCAGCGAGAAGGAGGCCGCCGAGAACAAGGCCGCCCGCGAGAAGGAGGTGGCGGAGCGGAAGGCCAAGCGCGAGCAGGAAGCGGCCGAGAAGAAGGCCGCCCGAGAGAAGGAGGCCGCCGAGAAGAAGGAGCAGCGCGAGACGGCCGCCCGCGAGCGCAAGGAGAAGGCGAGTGCCGCGAAGCAGGAGGCGCAGTCCAAGCGCGCCTCCCGGCGAACTTCGAAGTCGAAGGCCCCCGGGGCGGAGAACGGCTCAGCGAAGGACACCAACGCACAGGAGTCCAAGACCAAGGCGAAGCCACGCCTCGAGGGCGGCCCACTCGACATCAACAAGGCGACCTTCGAGCAGTTCTGTGACGTCGGCATGTCGGTCACGCACGCCACCCGGGTGATCGTCTACCGCGAGCGCCAGGGCGGCTTCGACTCCGTGGACGATCTGGAGGCCGTCCCGGGAATCCCGAAGGAGTTCCTCACCGAGCTCAAGGATCAGCTCAAGACCTGACGAAGACAGGGGCCTGAGACCGAGCGAGGGCTCGGCCTACTCGGCGCCGGCTAGCGCGGGCCAGAAGCGCGCCAGGCGATCCCGGTGCCCGGCGGCCGCCTCGGGCGGCGCTTGCCGCGGCGCAGCACCCCCACGGAACGCCTCGAGCGTCGCCACCACCGAGCGGGCCAGCGCCTCGACGGCGTAGCCGCCCTCGAGGCAGATCAGCACCGGCACCTCGAGCTCGCGGGCGAGGTCGCGCATGGTCGCCGCCATGTCCCCGTAGGACGCGTCGTCGAGCTCGCAGTTGGCGAGCGGGTCGTCCTTGTGCGCGTCGTAGCCTGCGGAGATGCAGAGCAGTCCCGGGCGGAACTCGCGCGCGATCGGGACGACCACCTGCTGGACCAAGGCGAGGAACTCGTCGGGGCCACTCCCGGGCGGGACCGGCATGTTGACGGTGTAGCCCTCCCCCTCGCCGTTGCCGGTGTCCGTCGCCGCGCCGGTCCCGGGATAGAGCGGGCTCTGATGGATGCTCGCGTACAGGACCTCGGCCGAGCCGTAGAAGATCGCCTCGGTGCCGTTGCCGTGGTGCACGTCCCAGTCGAGCACCAGCACCCGCTCAGCGCCCAGCCGCTCGATCGCATGGGCGCTCGCCACTGCCACGTTGTTGAACAGGCAGAAGCCCATCGCCTGCTCGCGCTCGGCGTGGTGACCCGGCGGCCGGAGGCCACAGAACGCGAACCCGCCGTCGGCCATCAGCCGCTCCGCTGCGTCGACCGCTCCACCCGCCGAGTGGAGCGCGGCCTCCCAGGAGCCGGCGCTGGTGACGGTGTCGAGGTCGATCATGCCCCCGCCACGCGCCGAATAGGCCTCGATCGCGTCCACGTGGGCGGCGGTGTGGACGCGCTCGAGCTGCTCGCGCGTCGCCGCAGGCGCCTCCGCCAGCTCGAGGCCGAGCCAGCCCGCCTCCGACATCGCCTCCTCGATCGCCGTCAGCCGAGTGGCGTTCTCCGGGTGGCCGCCGGTGTCGTGCTGGAAGGAGCTGGGATGTCGGACGTAAAGGCCGCCGATCTGAGTACGGTAATCGGCCTCGAATGGCGGCGGACGATCAGCTCGACGTCGTGGTGGTCGGCGGCGGTGCCGCCGGCCTCTACTCGGCGCTGACCGCAGCCGAGGCGGGCGCGCGCGTGGCGATGGTCTCCCGCAAGCCGCTCAGCGAGAGCTCGAGCTTCTGGGCCCAGGGCGGTCTCGCGGCTGCGATCGGCCCCGACGACTCGCCCGAGCTCCACGTCGAGGACACCGTCGCGGCCGGAAGGGGAGCGTGCCGACGATCGGCCGCCGAGCTGCTCGCGCGGGAGGCGCCGGGAGTCGTCTGGGAGCTCCAGCGGCGCGGTGTCCACTTCGACCTGCTCCCGGACGAGAGCCTGTCGCTCGCCCTGGAGGGGGGGCACAGCCGCAGGCGCGTCGTGCACGCCGGGGGAGCCGCGACCGGCCGTAGGATCACCGAGCGGCTCGCCGAGCTCGCGGCGCGGGACGAGCGGATCGACGTGATCGAGGAGACCTCCGCCGTGGCTCTGTGGAGCGATGGCGAGCGATGCCACGGCGCGCTCACCGACGGCGACGACCTGCGCGCCCGGGCGACGATCCTGGCGACCGGCGGCGCCGCCGCGCTCTGGGCGCGCACCACCAACCCCTGGGGCGCGATCGGCGCCGGGCCGGTAATGGCGCACGCGGCCGGAGCCGATCTCGCCGACCTGGAGCTCTGCCAGTTCCACCCGACCGCACTGGCCGCACCGGGGACGCGCTTCGACGGTCTGCTGGTCACCGAGGCGGTGCGGGGCGAGGGTGCCACCCTGCTCGGGGCGAACGGGGAGCGGTTCACTGACGAGCTCGCCCCCCGTGACGAGGTCACCCTCGCCGTGCTCGCACGCATGCGAGAGGACGGCACCGATCACGTCCTGCTCGACATGCGGTCACTGAGCGAAGCACGCTTCCCGAGCGTGTTCGCTGCCCTACGCGACGCCGGGTACGACCCGCTTGGTGAGACGATCCCGGTAGCGCCGGCATCGCACTACGTGATGGGCGGGATCGCAACCGATCTGGAGGGCCGCTCCACCCTGCCCGGCCTGTTCGCCGTTGGCGAGTGCGCCTGCACGGGCCTGCACGGCGCGAACCGGCTGGCCTCGAACTCGCTCACCGAGTGCTTCGTGCTCGGCGCGCGGGCGGCCTCCGCGGCCGGGCAGGAGCCCGACCCGGGCTCCCCGCCTGAGCTCCCTTCATGGCGCTTCGGGCCGCCGCCGGCGGAGACCCGAGACGCCGTCTGGGCGCTCGCGGGGCCCCTGCGCAGCGCTGAGGGGCTGGAGCGGCTGCTCTCGGACCCCTATCCGCTCGCCCGCCTGATCGCCCGCTTCGCGCTCGAGCGCGAGGAGTCGCGCGGCTCCCACCGCCGCGTCGAGTTCCCGGACCGGGACCCGGCTCTCGACGGCCGCCACCTGCTCTGCGCAGGCGACGAACTCCGCTGGGAGGCGTGGGACTAGATCGGCCTAGAAGGTGCGTCCAGATACGTGCCTGACGCCTGTTCTACCTAAAAATGCTTAATCGTTCGTTAACCCAAAATTGGGTATGCCCTGCTTGAATCACATTCGCCTGGAGAGTCCGAGGGCGGGAGTGCCCGAGGAGAGGCTTCAGGGGGTAAGGAGAGGTCTGGATGTATCAGTTCAGTCGTTCCATCTACCGCGATCTGGCTCCTCGTATCGACACGTCCGGGGGTGTCGAGAGGACGTTCGCGTCCCGGCAGCGTGTATTGGAGGCGTGCGAGGCCACCATTCAGCGCCTGGTGTCCGATCGCCGCTACTTCGCCCGTCCGGCGAAGACGCTTTTCACCGAGGTTCGCGAGCACTTCGCGCTCGCGGAGCAGGTCCGCGTCTACATGGTCATCGAGCGGCATATCGGGGTGCTCGAGGAGTTCCTCGACTCCCTGCCGGCCGACGTGACGCTGGACGGCCAAGAGCGAAACTGCCTGGCGAGCACCCGCAGGGGCACCCCTTGCCAGCGCGAGCCGCTGCCGGGGATGGATTACTGCCCCTCGCACAAGCACCTCGAGGAGAGCTTCGAGGATGATGCGAGGGTGCGGCGCGGCGGTAGCCGAGCCGCAACCCGTTTGGTTGAGCAGGCAGCAGCCTAGGCAGCCTTGCTTGGGGAGTGAGAGACGCTGAGGGCCCCGGCGTCGGGGGCCCTCAGCGTGTCGATTCGGCGGCGGTGTTTGTGGCCGCCGTGGATGGCGAAGCCAGATAGCGTCGCGGCATGCTTCTCGGCGTGGACGTCGGCGGAACCTTCACCGACGCCGCCCTGCTCGACGGCGAGCGCCTCCACATCGCCAAGGTCCCGAGCACACCCGAGGACCAGTCCCGCGGCGTGATCGCCGCGGTCGACGAGGTGCTCGGCCGCGCGGCCGCCGAGCCCCGCGACATCCGTGCCTTCACCCACGGGATGACTGTCGGGACCAATGCCCTCCTCGAGGAGCGAGGAGCGCGCACCGCCCTGATCGCGACGCGCGGCTTCGCCGACCTGCTCGAGATCGGCCGCCAGAACCGGCCGGCGCTCTACCACCCCTGCCGGGCCAGGCCACGCCCCCTGGTCGACCGCGATCTGCGCTTCGAGGCGGCGGAGCGGGTCGGCGCGAGCGGAACGGTCGAGCAGCTCGGCGACGCGGAGATCGAGCGGCTCGTCGCCGAGCTGCGCGGCTCGGGTGCCGAGTCGGTGGCAGTCTGCCTGCTCTTCGCCTTCTCCGAGCCGGAGCACGAGCGGCGGATCGCCGCGGCGCTGCGCGAGGCGCTGCCCGAGCTGCACGTCTCCGCCTCCCACGAGGTCCTGCCCGCCTTCCGCGAGTACGAGCGCCTCTCCACCACGCTGATCGACGCCTACCTCACACCACTCCTGGGCCGATACCTGACCGCGCTGGCGCGAGCCTCTACCGAGCGAGGCCTACCCGAGCCGGAGGTGATGCGCTCGTCCGGAGGGACGGCTGAGGTTGCCGAGGCGGCGCGGGCCGGCGCCTGGAGCGTGCTCTCGGGGCCTGCGGGGGGCGCGGTCGGCGCGGCGCTGCTGGCGAGGGCGGCGGGCGACGAGAACGCGATCGGGATCGACATGGGCGGCACCTCCTGCGACGTCTGCGTCGTCGAGGGGGGCGAGGTCCGGCGCACCGACTCCCGCGAGATCGAGGGGCGGCCGATCCAGCTGCCGATGGTCGACGTCCACACGGTCGGCGCCGGCGGCGGCTCGGTCGCCTGGCGCGACGCGGGCGGCGCGCTCCGGGTCGGCCCGCGCTCGGCGGGGGCCGACCCTGGACCCGCCTGCTACGGACATGGCGGTACCGAGGCGACCGTCACCGACGCCAACCTGCTGCTCGGTTACCTCTCCCCCGGCTCGGCGCTCGCCGGGGGCGTCTCCCTCGACGAGGACCTAGCGAAGCGGGCGGTTCGGTCGCTCGGTGCTGAGCTCGGGCTCGACGAGAAGAATACGGCGGAGGGGATCATCCGAGTCGCCAACCAGGAGATGATCCGCGCGCTGCGCGTGGTCACGGTCGAGCGCGGCGTCGACCCGCGCGGCTTCGCGCTGCTGCCCTTCGGCGGGGCGGGGCCGATGCACGCCGCGGCGCTCGCCGCCGAACTCGAGATCTCCAAAATCGTCTGCCCGCGCGCGAGCGGCGTTCTCTCCGCCCTCGGCCTGATTGCGGCAGGACGCCGCCGCGACACCGCGCGCACCGTGCTGCTCTCCGGCGATGAGATCACCGCGGAGCGCGTTGCGGCCGAGGTCCGGTCCCTGAGCGAACCGCTGCTCGAGGGCCTGGAGGATGCCGGGCTCGAGACGGTCTACGAGCTGCGCTACCGCGGGCAGGCCTTCGAGCTGCCCGTCCCCGGCCCGCCCGACCCGGATCCGGCTCGGCTTGCCGAGGGGTTCGCTCGCGAGCACGAGGCCCGCTACGGCTATCGCGACCCCGAGGGTGCGCTCGAGCTCGTCACGATCAGGGTCTCCGCCTTCGAGCCGGGGGTGGAACCGCGGCCGCGAGCGGCGGCGGAGGGGGAGCTGGCGGAGTCGGAGCGCGACGCACGCTTCGGGGGCGCCTGGACGGCCACGAGGGTCCTCCACGGCGAGCCCCCCGCGGGCTTTGCGGCCGATGGGCCCTGCGTCTTCGAGCTGCCGGAGGCCACGCTGGTACTGCCGCCGGGCTGGTCGGCGCTGGTGGACGAGTCCGGGACCATCGCGGTGGACCGGCATGCCTGAGCTCGGCCCGGTCGATCTGCAGGTGATGAGCGGCGCGCTGCGCGCCGCCTGCGACGAGATGGGCGCCGTCCTGATCCGCTCCGCTCACTCCCCGAACATCACCGAGCGCCGCGACTGCTCCACGGCGCTGTTCGACCCGGCCGGCGAGCTGGTCATGCAGGCCGAGCACATTCCCGTCCACCTCGGCTCGATGCCCGACGCCGTCGCGGTGGTCGTCGTGGAGGAGCACCGCGACGGCGACCTCTGGATCCTCAACGACCCCTACCGCGGCGGCACGCACCTTCCCGACATCACGTTGATCAGCCCGGTGTTCCGGGAGGAGGAGCTGCTCGGCTTTGCGGCGTCGCGCGCCCACCACGCCGACATCGGCGGGCCCACTCCGGGCGGGATGCCGGCGCTCTCGGTCACTCTCGACGAGGAGGGCGTAGTGATCCCCCCCACCCGCGCCGACGACGCCGTGCTCTCCGAGCTCGCGCACCGCATGCGGAATCCCGAGCAGCGGCTGGCCGACCTGCGCGCTCAGCGCGCCGCCAACTTGACCGGAATCCGCCGCCTCGGGCAGCTCGCGGAGCGCCACGGCACCGATCTGCTGCGGGCGGCGACCGCGGAGATCCTGGACTACGCCGAGCGGCGCACGCGGGCGGCGCTCTCCGAGATGCCGAACGGCTCCAGCTCGGCCGAGGACGTGCTCGAGGGCCGCGACGGCGATATCCGGCTGCGGCTCCGAGCGACGATCGAGGGCGACTCGCTGGAGCTCGACTTCGAGGGCACGGATGAGCAGGTGGCGGGCAACCTCAACTGCCCGCTCTCCGTGACCAAGGCGGCCTGCATCTACGCGGTCCGCGTGGTCTGCGATCCCGACGCGCCGCCCTCGGCGGGGGCGTGGCGCCCGGTCACCGTCCGGGCCCCGGAGGGTTCGCTGCTCAACGCGCACCCGCCGGCGGCGGTGGTCGGCGGGAACGTGGAGACCTCGAGCCGCGTCGCCGACCTCGTCTTCGCCGCCCTCGCCCGGTTCGCGCCGGTCGGCGCGGACGGCCAGGGGACGATGAACAACGTGACGCTCGCCGGAGAGGACTGGACCTACTACGAGACGATCGGGGGCGGGCAGGGCGCCTGCCCGGACGCCGACGGGCCCAGCGCGGAGCACGTCGCCATGTCGAACACGCTCAACACGCCGATCGAGGCGCTCGAGACCGACTATCCGCTGCTGGTCAGGGAGCTCTCGGTGCGCCGCGGCAGCGGCGGGTCGGGCCGGCACCGCGGCGGCGAGGGCATCGTCCGGGAGCTGGAGGCCCTGGAGCCGATGCGATACACGCTGATCGGCGAGCGCCGCCGCCACGCCCCCCAGGGCCGCGACGGCGGTGGCCCCGGAGCGCCGGGCCGCGACCTGCTCAACGGAGAGCCACTCCCCGCGAAGACGGAGGGAGAGCTCGCGGCCGGCGACCGCCTGCGGATCGAGACCCCGGGCGGCGGTGGGTTCGGCCCCGAACCGGATCATTAGCGGTCACTTGCGTTTATGCGAGGGTGCGCCGCCAGGCGCAACCCGTTTGATGATGGAGGGTCGATTGGCCGGTCAACCAGCACTCACACCGCATGGGAATGCGGCACTTGGCACTTACAACTAAGCCTCTCCGCTTGTGACAATCGCGCACAAGGGTTGTCAAAGCAGAGTTCGTCCACTAGACTGCGCGCCTCCCGGGGGCTCCGAGGCATATGCAAGGGCGCGACAGCGCGACCCGCCCCCCGCATCCCGACACAACTCTGATCACTCCCTAATTCTCATGCCGATTGCTTTCAAAGAGTGGGCCGTGACCGTGCGAGCGCTGGCCGAGGGCGAGCAGCTCGTCGCTATCCGCAAGGGCGGCATTCGCGAGGAGGAGAAGCACTTCGAGGTCGAGCAGGACCAGTTCTTCCTCTACCCGACCTTCGACCACCAGCGCAATGACCTGGTCCGCGAGTCCCATCACCCCGAGCTCCGTCGTGCCCTCGAGGAGGGCGTCTGGCCCGACGAGGAGCCGCCTCCGCGGGCGCTGCTCCAGGACGGCGGCATTCCGCAGCCCGACAGGGTGCGGATCCGCGCCTGGGCCGAGATCACCGATCATTTCACCACCGAGGACCACCGCGTGGTGGAGGCGCTGACCCCGTTCCACGTCTGGACCTCGGACTATGCCCAGAAGCGACTCCGCTGGAAGCGGACCCACCCGCTGCACGTCCTGCTGCTCCGGGTGCACCGCATCCCGCGCCCGGTGACCGTCCGGGTCAAGGACGAGCACCACGGCTGCCGCTCCTGGGTGGAGATCGACCGCGATCTGCCCTTCGAGGGCACCCCGGTGATGGCGGACGAGGAGTTCGACCGGGCGGCCGCGGCGATCCGCGAGATCTGCCAGGGCGAGCTGGTCCCGGCCTAAGGTCTCGGCACTCCGGGCTCTCAAAGAGGCTGAACGCGCCCTGCTGATCGGCATCGGCGGGGGTGGCGACATCGTCGGCGCGCTCGCCATCACCTCCCTGGTCGAGAAACTGGGCACGGACTGGATGCTTGGCGGCGTCGCCTGGGAGCGCAGCCCGGTCGATCCGCGGCCGGGACCCCGCTCCCTCGACGAGATCGAGGGCGGCCGGCCGTGCGGCTCCGCGGCGGTGCTCACCGAGGGCGCGACGGTGAGCCTCGACGGCGTCGAGTTCTCGGAGTCGAAGATGGCCGCGCACCTCGGGCGGCCGACGCTGCTTCTCGACATCACCCGCGGACCAGCCGCGCTCGCCACGGGCGTCGCGGAGGCCGCCGGCGAGCTCGGTTGCGACGCGATCGTGATGCTGGACGTGGGCGGCGACGTCCTCGCCCACGGGGACGAGCCCGGGCTCGCGAGCCCGCTCTGCGATGCGATCGTCATCGCCGCCGGGCTGATCCTGGCCCGCCGCTGGGAGGGAAGCGTCATCGGCGCCGTCTACGGGCCCGGCTGCGACGGCGAGCTCAGCCCCGACGAGGTGCTGAAGCGAATCACGGAGCTGCAGTCGGCGGGAGCGCTGCTCGGCGCCTGGGGCCTGACGCCCGAGGCCTGCGAGCTGGTCGAGCGCGCGGCGCAGGTGGTCCCGACCGAAGCCAGCGTGCAGGCCGTTCGCTGTGCGCGCGGGGAGCGGGGCAGCGTGCCCATCCGTGGCGGGCGGCGAACCGTCGAGCTGACGGCGCTGGGCGCGCTCACCTTCTTCTTCGACCCGGTGGCCGCCTCAGGGGCGGCGCTGCCGCTCGCCACCGCGGTCTCCCCGGCGGGCAGCCTGGAGCAGGCGCACCAGGCTCTGGCCGCGATGGGCGTGAGCACTGAGCTCGAGCTGGAGCGGGAGCGGGCCCGTGCCGCCGGGGCCCGCGAGTAGCCTGGCTGCATCACCTGGATCGAGACCGACTCCCTGAGCTTCACCGCGCGCCACGACGACGCGGATCTGGCCTGCGCGCATCGCGTCCTCGACGCCCTCGAGGACCTTCGCCTGCGGCTGGAGGATCGTTTCGACGAAGCGCCGGGAAACGTCACGGTGATCCTCCACGACAACCCGGCCTGGCTCTCGGCCGCCCACCCGCTGCTGCCCGCGGTGCGCTGGTCCGCCGCGCCGGTCGCGCGGCGCTACCTCGCCGGCTGGCCGATGGCGGGCGAGATCCACACCCTGAACGACTCCTGGATGGAGCGGCGCTCGGCGGGAGAGGACTCGCTGCGCGCGCTGCGTGGGACTGCCGAGCGCATGTACTGCCAGATCGTGCTCGCGGCGAACAACCCGGCCCTCCCGCCGATGTGGACGCCCCGCCGCTTCCTCACCTACCTGCGCTGGGCCTGGCTGATCGAGGGGGCGGCACAGTACTTCGCCGGGCAGACCGCGCTCTTCCGCGCGGCGGTGATCACGCGGCTACGCGAAGGCGACCGGCCGGCCTTCCCGCCGGGCCGCCGGGACGCGTTGATTCTCGGCGGCACGATCTTCGACCTGCTCGACCGCCGCGCCGGCCCGGAGGCCTGCGCGCGGATGGCGTCGCGGCTGCACCGCGCCGGGCCCCGCGGCAACCTCGAGCTCGCCTTCGACGTGCGCATGCGCGACATCGAACGCGCGTGGCGGACGCACCTCGACGAGATCCTCTACCCGCAGTCCGACTCCCTCGAGGCGCCCTCGCTCAGCGATGCGCTGGAGCGTCCCGAAATCGACCTGGAGCTGGGGACGCCCCCCGAGTTCAGCTTCGACCCCACCCGGCCCCGCCGCTCAGGACGAGGCCAGGTAGAGGAGGTAGACGAGCAGGGCGGCGAGCCCGACCGCCACCAGTACTCCGACGGCCAGCCGCAACGGCGAGCCGATCCCCGGCAGCGACCCGGGCGGTGACTCCGCGGTGAGCAGCTTCGCGCCGCGGAGCAGCTCACGCGCCGCCTCGTAGCCCGACTCGGGCACGAGCACGTCGCGCGGGCCGCCGGCGAGGAAGTCCGGGACGTCGAAGCCGCGCGCTCGCCTCAGCATCGAGGGGATGCCCTGGTCGAGCAGGATGCCCTGGATCATCTCGCCGTCTGCAAGGTTGCGGGCGCCGGTGACCCGGACCAGCTCCCCGCGCGCGTACTGGGGCCGGACCTTGCGAGCCCGCTCGTGCACGTCGGTGATCGGCTCCTGCTCGCGGCTACCCGCGTAGACCAGCGGCATCCCGCAGTTGCGGCAGAAGCGCTCGCTGATCGGGTGGGCGAGCGCGCAGCGCGGGCAGGTGAGCGGGCTAGCCGATGACGAGGTCAATCTCGGCGACCTCGCCGTCCTTGATCTCGAAGCCGCGCAGGTCCTCCTCGCCCTCTGCGAGCGAGACGATCAGGTAGAGGGTGTCCGGGTAGGCGGCCAGGTTGATGTCCGTCTGCGAGGGATAGGCAGGGCTCGCCGTATGGGAGTGGTAGATCGCCGACAGCTCCTCCCCCCTCTCCTCCATCTCCGTCATGATCCGGAACTGGTCCTGGGGATCGAGGTTGTAGCGCAGAGGGCTGGCCTCGGCGTTGCGCGCCCGGTAGACGGTCTTCGCGACGCCGTCGTTTCCGCCGATCAGCCCGCAGCACTCGTTGGGGGCCTCCTCGCGCGCGTGCGCCAGCAGCTCGTCGTGGATCTGCTTCTGGATCCGCATCAGTAGAAGACGACGCCCTCGCGCCGAGGCGGCTCGCTCAGGTCGCCGGCATCGTCGCCGATCAGGTTCGGGTCATCGCGGCCCTTCTCCCAGAGCAGGTCGTCGAGGACGGGCACCGGGATCTTCGCCTGCTCCGCGACCTGCTTGAACGCATCGCGGGTTGCCTCGCGCACCTCGTCGACGTCTCCCTCGGGCACGAGCCCGGAGCGCAGCGCGAGCCGCATCAGCACGTTGTCCGACGCGACTTCCCAGCTCTCCGGATCGGTTACCTCGAGCCAGCCGCGACGCTCCCAGATCTTGCAGACCAGGAACGCCTTCTTGCGCAGCGGGTCGGCGTAGGCGTCGAACTCCGAGAGGCGGACGAGGACGCCGCCCGGGCCGGCGAGCTTGCCACCGGACTCGGCGATCAGCTGCTCCGCCTGCCCGCCGTAGCTCTTCAGCATCCCCTTCGCGAGGTCGTCCCAAAGCATGGCCCGGCGATCGGGATCGTGCAGCGTGTCCTGCCCGGCGCGGAAGACCGCGGCGATCGCCTCGGCGGGCACCCCCAACAGCGATCGCGCCGTGAGCGCGCCCGGCGCTCGGCGCTCCGCTCGGAGGCCCAGCGCCCAGAGCAGGGCGCTCCCCTCGTACGGGCCCTCGCCGTCGACCATGTGCGGCTCCGTGTAACCGGTCTGGTGGTCGATGGCGGCGAGGAAGAGCGCCGCGTCAGGGTGCGGCACCTGATCGAAGGTCGGCGGCTCATAATCCTTCGCCAGCCTCTTGACGCGGGTCACCACCCGCTTCAGAGCGTCGGGATCCGTGGTCACGCCAACATCAACGGCGGCCACAAACACCGCCGCCGGATCAACGAGAGGCTGGCTACCACCAGACGGTGGAGTCGATGTCCTCGAGCTCCTCGATCGGCTTCGTGTAGACGCCGCTTGAGAGGTACTTCCAGCCGTCGTCCGGGACCAGGAAGACGACGTTGCCCTCGTCCAGCTCGCCGGCGATCCGGTCGGCAACGTAGGCGATCGCGCCCGAGGACACTCCAGCGAACATCCCCTCCTCCTGGAGGAGTTTGCGGGTCCAGACGATCGCGTCGCGGTTGGAGACCATGATCTTCCGGTCCAGCAGGTTGAGGTCGATGATCGGCGGGATGAAGCCGTCGTCGAGGGAGCGCAGACCCTGGACGAGCTCGCCCTGCATCGGCTCGGCCGCGACGATCTTGGTCTCGGGATCGTGCTCCTTGAGGCGGCGCCCGTTGCCCATCAGCGTGCCGCCGGTGCCGAGGCCGCCGACGAAGGCGGTGACCTCATCGAGCTCGTCGAGGATCTCCTTGGCCGTGCCCTCGTAGTGCGCGCGCGGGTTGGCCTCGTTGCCGTACTGGTACGGCATGTAGTACGAGGCGTCGCCCTCCGCCATCTCGAGGGCAAGCTCGACCGCCCCGTTCGATCCCTTGGCGCCTTCGGAGTAGTCGATCTCGGCGCCGTACATCCGCAGCAGCTGGGTGCGCTCCTCGGTGACGTTGTCCGGCATCACCACCTTGAGCGGGTAGCCCTTGCGGCGGCAGATCATCGCCAGCGAGATACCGGTGTTGCCGGAGGTGGGCTCGAGGATCGTGTGGCCGGGCTCGATCGCGCCCCGCTCCTCGGCGTCGTCGATCATGTACTTGGCGACGCGGTCCTTGACCGAGCCGGTCGGGTTGCGGCCCTCGAGCTTCGCCCAGAGGCGGACCTCAGGCTTCGGCGTCAGGCGGGGCAGCTCGACGAGCGGCGTGTTGCCGATCGCCTCGAGGATGTTCTCGAAGTGCCCGCCGCAGGGACGATTGAGAAGCGGCTCGGTGCTCATTCGGTCTCAAGCATACTTCAGAAAGTGAAGTAGATCGGCATTCGGTCTATCACCGACTGGTCGGTGCCCAGCAGTGCGCGTGACGAAACCTCTTCTTAGCACTGCTGAGGTAGGGTCCGTTCACACACCCGACGCCCCTGAGGGGAAGGATTGATATGAGACCCCGACCTACAGTTTGCGTTGCAGCGATCGCGTTCGCCGCCGTCACGGTGGCCGCGGGCTGCGGCAGCAGCAACAACAACAACAGCAGCACCGGCGGCGGCACGCTTACCGCGGCGAACGTGAGCGTGCAGACGGATCCGTCGATCGCGAGCCAGGTGCCGGCCGACGTCAAGTCGAGCGGACAGCTGACAGTGGCGGCCGACGCGACCTACGCGCCCGGACGAGTTCATCGCCTCCGACGGCCAGACCGTGATCGGGATGGACGTTGACCTGGTAAAGGCGATCGCGGGACTGATGGGCGTGACGGCGTCGGTGTCCAACCAGCCCTTCGACAGCATCATCCCGGGCCTCGCCGCGGGCAAGTACAACCTCGGCATGTCCTCTTTCACGGACACCAAGGAACGCGAGAAGACGGTCGACTTCGTCACCTATGCGACCGCCGGAGAGTCGTTCTTCGTCAAAGCGGACGGCGGGCCGACCATCAACTCGATCGACGACCTGTGCGGGCACAAGGTCGGAGCCGAGAAGGGCACCACCGAGGCCGACGACGCGACGGCGCAGAGCAAGAAGTGCACGGACGCCGGCAAGCCGGGAGTGAGCGTCAGCGTCTTCCCTGACGAGAATGGCGTCAACCTTGCGCTCTCGAGCGGCCGTGTCGACGTTGGGTTCGCCGACACGCCCGTCGCCGACTATGCGGTGAAGCAGTCGGGCGGCCAGTTCAAGCTCAGCCCGGCGCCCTCGATCGCGAACGCTCCGTACGGGATCGCGATGGCGAAGGACAGCGGCCTGCAGCAGCCGGTGCTCGCCGCCGTCAAGGCCCTGATTGCCGACGGCACCTACAAGCAGATCCTCGACTACTGGGGACTCCAAAGCATCGCGATCAGCAACCCGACCATCAACGGCGCGATCGACTAGCCGGAAGGGATGCCGGTGGAAGCCAGCCCCGGCGTTGAAGCAGAGAAGTTAGGACCGGAACCGCCCGACGAGATCGAGGCGGTTCCGGTCCGCCATCTCGGCCGCTGGATCGCGGCCGGGATCGTCCTGCTGATCGTCGCTTCCCTGATCCGTTCCGCGGTCACCAACGACCGCTTCGAATGGGGGGTCGTCGGCAGCTACCTGTTCGACAGCCGAGTCCTCGACGGCCTGCGCCTGACCATCGAGCTGACGGTGCTCGGCATGGCGATCGGGATCGTGCTCGGGGTGATCCTCGCGTTGATGCGCCTCTCCAGGAACCCGGTGCTGAGCACGGTCAGCTGGGTCTACATCTGGTTCTTCCGCGGCACGCCGCTGCTGGTGCAGATCCTGATCTTCTTCAACATCGCCGCGCTCTACCCGACGATCGGCCTCGGGATCCCGCTCGGGCCCTCGTTCATCCACATCAACGGCACCAATCTGATCACGCCGTTCTTCGCGGGGATGCTGGCCCTCGGGCTGAACGAGGGCGCCTATATGTCGGAGATCGTCCGGGCCGGGATCATCTCGGTCGACGAGGGACAGTTCGATGCGGCCAAGGCAGTCGGGATGACCCAGGGTCAGACCATGCGCCGGGTAGTCCTGCCCCAGGCGATGCGCGTGATCATCCCGCCGACCGGCAACGAGACGATCTCGATGCTGAAGAACAGCTCGCTCGTCTACGTGATCGCGGTGAAGGAGCTTCTCTACACGGTTACGCTGATCTACTCGGTGAACTACAAGGTGATCCCGCTGCTGATCGTCGCCTCGATCTGGTACCTCGCCGCGACCACGGTCATGTCGATCGGCCAGTACTACCTGGAGCGGCACTACGGGCGCGGCGGGCCCGGAGCGCAGTCGGCGACGCTGATCGAGCGGGTGTTCCGCGGCATCGCCGGGCGGCACGACGACGTCGCGACCCAGGACCAAGGCCCACCGGTGATCCCGGAGCACAAGGCATGAGCGAGCCGATGGTGAAAGCCGAGAGCGTGCACAAGCGCTTTGGCCGGCTCGAGGTGCTCAAGGGCCTATGGCTCGAGGTTGCCCCGAAGGAGGTCGTCTGCATGATCGGGCCTTCGGGCTCCGGCAAGTCCACCTTCCTGCGCTGCGTCAATCACCTCGAGAACATCGACGGCGGGCGCCTCTCCGTCGACGGCGAGCTCGTCGGCTATCGCCAGAAGAAGGGAAAGCTCTACGAGCTGCGGGAGTCGGAGGTGGCTCGCAAGCGCGCCGAGATCGGCATGGTCTTCCAGAGCTTCAACCTCTTCCCCCACATGACCGCGCTCGGAAACGTCATCGAGGCGCCCATCCGCGTCAAGGGCGAACACAAGCGCGATGCGGTCGCGCACGCTCGCGAGCTTCTGGGCCGCGTCGGGCTCGCGGACAAGATCGACGAGTACCCTTCCCGCCTCTCAGGGGGCCAGCAGCAGCGAGTGGCGATCGCCCGCGCGCTGGCGATGCGGCCGAAGCTGATGCTCTTCGACGAGGTGACCAGCGCGCTCGATCCGGAGCTGGTCAAGGAGGTCCTCGACGTGATGCGCGCCCTTGCCGAGGAGGGCATGACGATGATCGTGGTCACGCACGAGATCGGCTTCGCCCGCGACGTCGGCGACCGGGTGGTCTTCATGGACGGCGGGGTGATCGTCGAGGAGGGGCCCGCCAGGCAGGTAATCGAGAGCCCCAAGGAAGAGCGGACCAAGCAGTTCCTCGGGTTGGTGCTGGAGCACTGAGGCAGTACCGGCTTGCGATCTGCGCCCTGCTCGCTACTGCGCTCGTGGCGGGATGCGGCGGCGGTGGGGGCAGCGGTTCGCCCGCGTCCGGTCGCGACCCCTTCTACGGAGTGATCGTGCCCGAGGCTGGCCCTCGGACCACACCCGCCGTCAGCTCGCTCGCCCGGACCTCCGGCAGCCCGTCGGCTCCCAACGGAGCATCCGCCGGCTCGACGTAGCCGCCGTCCTCGGCGGGCTGGTCGAGTTCCGCGAGCCCAATCTGGTGACGCAGTCGCGGCACCTCGCGAGCCGCATCCGGGTCACCCGAGCGAGCCGCGTCGCTGAGTGAGCTGAGCTCCTCCCTGAGGCTCTCCACCCGCGAGTCGGTGCCGTTGTCGTGCCTGCGAAAGAACATCCCGGCGCTCGCACGATCGCGGTCGCCCTCCCGGCCGCCGGGTCCATCACAACGGACCGGCCGGCACGATGCGGCTATAAACGACCCGTGCAAGAGGGCCGCCGCTGATGTGGCAGGGACAACGGGTCTCCGTGGTCCTGATGACCTACGCCGAGCGAGACTCGATTCGCTGGGTGATCGAGGGCTTCTACGAGACGGGCGTCGTCGACGAGGTTCTCGTGGTCAACAACAACGCCGAGGACGGGACGGTCGAGGAAGTGGAGAAGACTCCGGCCCGGCAGGTGTTCGAGCCGCGGCAGGGCTACGGACACGCCAGCCGGCGCGGACTGCAGGAGGCGGAGGGAGACCTGATCGTGCTCGCGGAGCCCGACGGGACCTTCCTGCCATCCGACATCTTCAAGCTGCTCGTCTTCAGCGAGCACCGCGACGCCGTGTTCGGAACGCGCACCACTCGGGAGATGATCTGGCAGGGCGCGAACATGGAACCGTTCCTGCGCTGGGGGAACTGGGCCGTGGCGAAGCTGATCGAGGCGCTCTTCAACACGACTCACCTCAGCGACGTCGGCTGCACCTACCGCCTCTTCAGGCGCGATCTCGCACTCGGGGTCGCGCAGCGAATGCGGATCGGGGGCAACCACGCCGGGCCGGAGATGATGCTGCTCGCGGTCACATCCGGAGCGCGATTCGTCGAGATCCCTGTCAACTATCTACCCAGGGTCGGGACCTCCTCGGCGACGGGCAGGCGCCTGACGGCGATCGCGATCGGCATCCGCATGATCGGCCTGATCCTCCGATTCCGCGCGAGTACGCCCCGGCGGCTGCAGCGGCCGCAGCCGCTCGGGATCGACACGGTTGACCGCACCTCACGGCCGTGAGCCAAGAGACGTTCGACCGCATCGCCGGCGAGTACGACGAGTCGTTGCCGCCGCATGTCGTGGAGCATTACCTGGAGAAACGAGTCGCCTTCGTGCGGGGCCATTGCCCGCCGGGCCCCACCCTCGACGTCGGCTGCGGTACGGGCCTACTGGCCGAGAGGCTCGCGCGGGCCGGGTACGCGGTGATCGGGGTTGACCCCTCCCAAGGCATGCTCGACGTGCTGACCGCGCGGGCCCCGAGCGTCACCGCGGTTCGCGGCAGCGGGACCGACCTGCCGTTCGCCGACGATCGCTTCGAGCTGGTCCTGAGCGTTGCGACGCTGCACCACATCGCCGACCCGGAGGCCGTACGCAAGACCCTCCACGAGATGGTCCGGGTCACCCGCCCGGGCAGCCGGCTGATGATCTGGGACCACAACCCGCGCAACCCGTACTGGCGGCTGATCATGTCGCGGGTCCCGCAGGACGACGGCTCAGAGCGCCTGGTGGGTGAGCGAGAGATCGTCCGGGGACTCGAGGAGGCCGGAGCCGAGGTCGAGCTCTCGAGCCGCCTTGGCTTCGTCGCAGACCTGACACCACCGTCGTTGATGAGGCCCGCGGCGGGAGTCGAGCGGCTGGTCGAGCGCACGCCCGGCCTGCGACTCCTCTGCGCGCACAACGTGGTGCTGGCGCGAGCCTGAGGCCTGGCCCTACTCGGCCTTTGCGGGCACCCCCACGGCTGTCGCCCCAGGGGGCACGTCCTGTGTGACAACGGCGTTGGCGCCGATCTGAGCGTTGGCCCCAACCCGGACCGGGCCGATCACCTTCGCGCCGGTGCCGATCTGAGCGCCGGGCTCGATCGTCGGGCCCTCCAGGACACCGGCCCGAAGTCCGATCGTCACCCAGGGCCCGATCGTCACGCCTGCGCCGATCTCCACCATGCCGTCGAGCACCACCTGCCCGTGGATCAGGTAGACGCCCGGCTGGACGACAACCGGATCGCCAATCGAGACCTGCGCCACTGCCATCGCCAGGCGATGGGCCAGCCGAGGCAGAAGGGGCACCCCGCGCGCCTGCAGGCTCGCCTTCATGCGATAGAGCACCTGCGCCAGGAACGCGTCGCTGACGACGCAGAGCCGGATCACCTGCGCAATCGCATCGAGCCGGCCGTGGAAATCGGCCCGCTCCCCCCGATACCAGGCGGTCACCCGTGCGTCCTCCAGCACCGCCTCCCCGAATCCCGGGAAGCGCGCCCGAATGCTCCGCATCAACGTCCTTCGATCGTGCTCGAACACGTGGGCGCGAGCCTATCGCCGCCGACTGTAGATGGCCCCGGTGAGCATGGACGACGCCGCCCGCATGGCAAACCAGCCGGCCTGAGGCTACTCGCTGTCCATGGTGAGGGAGCTCCTGCTCGCCTGCCTCGACGCGGTGGATGCACGGTCGATCCTGGAGATCGGCTCCTACGAGGGCGACCTCACCGTGGAGCTGGTCGCCTGACCGACGGCAAAGGGATGGAGATCGCAACCGTCGATCCGGCCCCCCACAAAGCTGCTCGAGAGCAGCCGCGAGCATCCCGAGCTCGTCCTTCACAAGGCGACCAGCCATGAGGTCCTGGAGCGAAGAGCTCCGCCTGATCGCCGAGCTCGCAGGTGATCAGCCGCTCCCGCTGCTGATGTTCCACGACGTCTGCTGGCCGCATGCCCGGCGGGACACGTACTACGACGTACTACAACGCCGATCGCATTCCGAGGAGGAGCGACCCCCGATCGGCAAGGGCGTGGGGCTGGCGCCCGGCAATCCTGGCACCGACCCTCGGATCCTCGTTCGCATCGGCCAGGAGATGGAGACCCGCGATGTGCCTGAGGCGTCGGATCTCCCGCTCGACCTCGAGCGCGCGGGAGACGCGATTGGCCTCGCTGAGAAACTCGATCGCGCGATCGAGGTCCCCGCGATCTGCGAGATCGCGCGCGTCCGCAATCTCCTGCGGGGCGTCGGTCACCGCGACGCCGCCTTTGCTTCCCTTCCGCCCGAATAGCATCTTCGTCGTCAGCTCCGTTCCCTCGGTCCCGCGCAAGCTAGCAATCGTGCCTCCCAACACCCAGACCGGCGCCGGCCAACCGCCACCCGCGGCGACGCGGAAGATCACCGGCGAACGGGTCAGCAGCCCGGAGGCGGGGTTCAATCCGACCTGGCAGAGGCACGTGGCCGCCTACGCGCTTGCGGAGCCGCTGCTTCCGGCCGGTCGGCTGCTCGATCTCGGCTGCGGCGTCGGTCACAGCTATCACCTGCTGGCGGGCCGGGAGACCGTCGGGGTCGACACCGATGCGGGCGCCCTCGAGGGCCAGGACCGGGAGACGCGGGTCGCCGACATGCGCGACCTGCCCTTTGCCGACCGGGAGTTCTCCTCAGTGCTCTCGGTCCAGTCGCTCGAGCACGTCCCGGATCCCGAGCGGGTGATCGCCGAGGCGGCACGGGTCGTCACCGCCGACGGTGTGGTCGTCTTCGTTACGCCGAACCGGCTGACACTCGGACGACCGAACGAGATCATCGATCCCTACCACCACATCGAGTTCGACGCCGACGGACTGGCGGCTCTCTGTGCGCGCAGCTTCGAGTCCGTGGAGGTCCTGGGGCTGTTCGGGTCCGAGCGCTACATGGAGCTCTTCGACGAGGAGCGCCGCCGGCTGGATCGGCTGCTCACGAAGGACCCCCTGCGCCTGCGCCGGTTCGTCCCCAGGCGAGCGAAGCAGGCGATGTACGACTGGCTGCTGAGGCGAAACCGCTCCCGGGGCGACCCGCGGGCGGCGGCCATCCTGCCTGAGGATTTCGAGCTGCGGCGAACCAGCCTCGAGACCGCGCTCGACCTCACGGCGGTATGCAGGCTGCCCCGGTGAGCGCGACAGCCGAGGCCTGCGCCTGGTGCGGAGCCTCGCTGGAACACGCGGAGCTGGTGCCGCCGCGTCTCGCTCGCTGCGAGAACTGCGGCGCTTTCACGACCTACCCGGCCCCGAGCAGCTCCGAGCTCGACCGGGCGTACGCGACACTGGTACCGGCCCGTGGGCGAGCGCCGCTTCTCGTTTCTCGGGGACGCGATGCTCGCGCGAAGCCGGGCTGCGCTCGCGCGGCGCGTGGACGAGGTCTCCCCCAGGGACCGGTGCTGGATGTCGGCGCCGGCGACGGCTGGTTGCTGGACGCGCTCCGCGCCCGCGGCCGTGAGACGGTGGGCCTCGAGCGCGCCGGCGCTGGGCTTCGCCCGGACATGCGGGACGAGCCGATCGAAGCGTCGAGGGGGACGGCACCTGGGCGGCGGTCATCTTCTGGCACTCGATCGAGCATCTTCCGAAGCCCGGCTCCGCCGTGAAGGCGGCAGCCAGGCTTCTCGCCGACGGAGGCATGCTGCTCGTCGCCGTCCCGAACATCGCCAGCCTGCAGGCGCGGGTCTTCGGACCGCGCTGGCTCCACCTGGACCTGCCGCGGCACCTCGTGCACCTGTCGAGCGACGCCCTCGTGACGAAGCTGAAGGACGCCGGTTTCTCGATTGAGCGTGTCTCGTGCCTGCGGGGCGGCCAGATAGTGATCGGCTGGCTGCATGGTCTGGTCGGAGCGCTGCCCGGCCAGCTGAGTCTCTACCAGGCGCTGCGACGGGCGGAGGCGCGTTCGGCGTCGATCTCACCCTCGCGGCGCCTGGCTGCGCTCGCCGCCGGGGTGCTGCTGCTGCCCGTGGCGGCGATCCTGTCACTGGTCGAGATCTTCCTGCGCCGGGGTGGCACCGTATACGTTGAGGCTCGACGTGAGCGATCGGGGCACGGAAGCGCTGGGTGAGGTCGCCGCGGAGGGCGGCGGTTCAGCGCGCTCGGCAGCGAAGGTGGTCGTCGTGATGCCCGCACGCCAGGCTGCTGCGACGCTCCGCCAGACGGTCTCGCGGAGATCCCCTTGGATCAGGTGTCGAGATCATCCTGGTCGACGACTCCTCGACCGACGAGACCGTCCGGCTGGCGCGCGAGCTGCCAGTACAGGTGGTCTGGCACCCGCACCAGGTCGGCTACGGCGGCAACCAGAAGACCTGCTACCTGCAGGCGCTCCAGCAGGACGCGGACGTCGTCGTGATGCTCCACCCCGACGGGCAGTACGAGCCGGAGCTGATCCCGCAGATGGTGGCGCCGATCGTCGAGGGGCGAGGCGGACCTGGTCCTGGGGTCGCGCCTGCTGATGCCGGGCGCCGCCCTGCGGCCGGCATGCCGCGCTGGAAGTACCTCGCCAACCGGTTCCTGACGGCGATCGAGAACAGGATCATGGGCACGCACCTATCGGAGGCGCCACACCGGCTACCGGGCGTACTCGCGCGAGCTGCTCCTCACCGTGCCGTTCCTGCGCAACTCGCTCGACTTCAGCTTCGACTCCGGAGCTGCTCTATGCAGGCGTCGCAGTTCGGGTTCCGGATCGAGGAGGTGCCGGCCCGGTGCCGCTACTTCGAGGAGGCCTCATCGGTCGGCTTCAGGACCGGCGTCGTCTACGGGCTGAAGACTCTCTGGGCCGGGGTGCGGCTGGTCCTCCACCGCTGGCACATCGTGCCCTCGCGCAAGTACCGGCGCTGACACTCAGCGCGCGCGCTGCACGACCACCTCAACGCCGCTCGTCGCCCGGGCAACTCTCTCCAGCCTGAAACGGGCGGCAAGCTCACGCAAAGCCAGGACCTGCAGCGGCGCGAGCCCGCTGGGACGATCGGGGCGGCGCCCGGGTTCCCGGAGTTCCGCAGGACCTGGCGCGCCGCCGGAGTCGATCAGGACCCGCCGCCCGGGCTGAAGCTTGGCGACCGCGGCCTCCACGGAGCGCTGGTGTAGATCCGGACCAGGCTGTCCTTTCACGGATCGTTCATCGGGATCTCGTTGACACGGTGCGAGCGACAGCGACGGCGGGCGCGGACCATAGTGCCGCGGCGACGAAGAGCATCGCGGGGCGAGAGGCGGACATGACGCGCTCTCCGACCTTGACGCCCGCGATCAGCGGACAGAGGGCGATTCCGAGGACCAGGGACGATTCAGCGGCAACCTCACCGCCATGCCTGCGGCTGATGCGGTCGGGCACGGGCGGGACGAGAAGCCCCGCGAGCGGCAGGAAGACCGCGAAGGTCGCCAGGAAGACGATGGATTCGGCATCCTGGTTCTGATCGGGCAGAGGGAACGGCAATCGAGTCGGGTTGGTCGCCCAGTGCGCGAGTGGGGAGAGCAGCCCGAAGGCCGCAACCGTGGCGGAGAGGCAGAGGACGAGCGTCGACCCGGTCGCGGCGCTAGTTCCGCCGTCGCCAGAACGCGCCGGCCCAGTCGATGGGCTGGATCGGCTCGCTGATCTCGTGCTCACGTCGATAGTCCTCCACGGCGGCACGGCATTTGTCGTACCCGTAGTCGTCGACGATCAGGAACCCGCCTGGCTGCAGCCGGGGATAGAGGTTACGGAGACCGTCCATGGTGGACTCATAGAGGTCGCCATCGAGGCGGATCAGCGCCCATTCGCGCTCGGCGAGACCCGGGAGGGAGTCCTTGAACCAGCCCTTCACGAAGCGAACCTGGTCGTCGAGCAGCCCGTAGCGCTCGAAGTTCGCCCGCACCTCGTCCAGCGAGACGGCGAGCTCCTCGGCCAGGTGGTTGAAATCGCCCGCGTCGTGCGGGTAGCGCTCCGGGTCCGGCGCCGGCAACTCCCTCGAACGAATCCGCGACGAAGACCCGGCGTTCGCGGTCGCCGTGCGCCGCGAGAACCCCCCGCAGCAGCAGGCTCGCGCCGCCCCGCCAGGCACCCGCCTCCACGAAATCGCCCGGGATCCCGTCGCTCAGGACCACCTCGGCGCATTCACGCAGGCTCCGGATGCGCTTGAGCCCGATCATGGTCTGGGCGTATTCCGGCCAGTCCCTCCCCTCCGCGCGCTCCTCCAGCGGGTCTCGCAGCTCGAGCCGCTCCCCCGTCCTCTCGAGTTCGTCCCGGGTCGCCTGCTGGACCTCCTCCGGCATAGGGCGGGTGTCCACCGGGCTGTAGAGCGTGTGCGTCACGGCACCGACGAGGAGGTCGAGGTATCGATCCCGCAGCTCGGCGAGCTTCTCGGATTCCGTCGGCTTCGCCGCCACCGGCGCATGCTACGACGCCCCCGCCGAGGCAGCCCGCTATTTGCGCGCTTGAGCGCCTGGGTCGAGCGCGGCGGATCGGAGAACCCGAAGTCGAGCAGCGGCAGCTCGCCCACGTGGTTCAGCTTGATCCCCGGGCCGAGCAGCCCGGCGTGCGGGGCGACGAGCGTGAGCGACAGCCCGAAGCGCTTGCACTCGTCGATTAGCAGGCTGAGCTCATCCGCCGGGATCGAGTCCTGCGCCACCACGATGTGCTCCAGCCCTCTCCTCGGCGACGGCGACCAACTCCGAGGAGGAGCCGAGGTAGGACAGCAGAGGGGCGGTCTCGTTGGCGTCGCCGACCGGCCGATCGCCGAAGTACCCGACCACGGCCAGATGCACCTCGGGATGAGTCTCGATGCGCCTGCGCAGCCTGAGCATCGCTCCGCCCTGAGCCGACCAGAGCCGATTTCTCCTTGGGCCGGCGCGAGTGCCAGAGGTGCCGGGTCACGCCCCTGGCGGATGCCCCCGCGACGAATGCGGTGGACGCCATCGCGAGCATGGCCGCATCGGTCAGGTTGGGCGCCGGGCCGATCAGGTGCGTCAGCGCCCCTCCCGCGACGAAGGTCGCCAGGAAGATGAATTGGTTGGAGAGTGCGATCAGCCCGGCTCCGTCCGCGCCCTCGATCCGGGAGATCGAGATGCTGTTCAGCCCCAGCGCCGCGAAGGAGCCTGCCAGAGCAGTGAGGCGAGGAAGGCGCTCCCACGCAGCTCGGAAAGAAGCGGGGCGGCCGAAGCCGCCCCGCTTGGTCATGCGTTGCCTTCGTTGACGCTACTGCGTGTTGATCGTGTACTGTGGTCGTCCCGATCGGGTCACCGCCCGCAAGCGGGCACTTGCCCGGGCAGGGGCTGCCGTCCAGGCCCAACACCGTATTCGCCAGCGTCGCAGCCGCCCCGAGGACGGTCTGCGTCGCGGTCACCGTGATCGTCTTGGTCGCCGGGTCGGCTACGCAGGTGCCCGGTGTGACGATCAGATTCGTCGCCGAGGCGCGCCCGAGCGAGCCCAGGCCGGTGGCCGTGGCTTCGAACGAGACGAACTTGTTGCCGAATTCGTCGTTCGGGTTCGACTGGGTGATCTGCGCCCCGCCCTTGGCCAGCGTGATGGTGCCCTGGCTGCCGGTCAGGGTGCCGCCGGTGCAGTCCGGGGCGATGCTGCCGCCGGTCTGCGGGGTGAACGTGACGACGGGCGGGAAGCCCGTGATGGCTGCGCCGTTGCTCGCAGTCGCGCTGATCCCGTCCTGCCAGGACCTTGCCGGCGTAGGTGGTGCAGGTACCGGTGCCAATGCAACCGGCCAGCACGTCGCTGACGTCCTCGGTCGTCGCGGACGTCGCCGACGTGACCGTGACCGTCGACGGGACCGTCGAGGTCGACATCGTGCCTAGCTTGCCGCCCTTGAAACCGCCATCGATCCAGTGCATTGTTGAGCGCCTTGGCGCCCTTCTTGGTCAGCTTCGCGACGGCGTTGGTGAGCGTGCCGCCGAAACCCGCGCGGCCGACGGTGCCGCCGGCGATGGTGGCGAGTGTCGTGCTCTTGGCCGACTTCTTGCCCTTCTTGCCAGAGAGCGTGGCGGTGATGCTGCCCCCGACGCCGAGGGCGCCGAACGTGGTGACGATGCTCGACAGCTTGACCTTCTTCTTGCCCTTCTTGAGCGTGATCGTGCCGCCGTCCTGGACGGGTCCCACGCCGTTGGTCGGGTCGAACGTCCCGCCGGTGATCGGCAGCGTGACCGTCTTGCCGCTCTTGGTGGCGCCGCCCGTGGCGGACACCTTGACCTTCTTCGGCAGCTTCAGGGGCCCGAGGGTCGTCGAGCCGCCCTTGAGGGGGTCGGCCGCGCCGAACGCCGAGCTCGCCGTCACCAGCATCGCCGCGGCGGAAAGCGCTGCGACGACCTTGAATCCTGGACCGGACCGTGCCGGAGGAGTCCTTCGCTCACGTGAATTCACGGTAGTTCTCTCACCTTCCCTTGAGCAGTCGCGCCCCTGGGGACGCTCATGCAGGTCTGGGCAAGCTCTCGCCCCATGGGCTCCCTCTTGCCTGTTTCCTCTCTTGTCCTCCTCAACACCGTCATGGCGCCAGAAGATCGGTCTACGCTACGCCGCCGCGAAGCCCCATGCCTCCGTAGAAACCCGCGAATTGGTCGCCCAAGGCCCGGCGGGTCAGGCGAACGTCACCCGCGAGCTCAGCCGCAACCGCCCGCCATGGCGGGCAGGATGACCACCGTGTCCGAGTCCGCGGCCGAGGTGTCGAGGCCGTCGAGGACCCGGACGTCCTCGTCGTTGAGGTAGACGTTGACGTAGCGGTTGAGCTCGCCCTCCGGAGAGAAGAGCTGGTCCTTCGTCGAGGGGTAGCGCTCGGCCAGCGCGCGCAGCGCGTCACCGACGGTGCCGCCCTCGACGGAAACCTCGGCCTCGCCGTCGGTCTGCGGGCGCAGCACGGGTGGCACCTTGATGGTCGGCATCGTCCTGAAACCTAGCTGGGCGGCCTCGTGGCCGCTAGCCGGCGCAGAAGAGCTCGTAGTCGGGGAACTTGCCCATCTCCGACTCGGGGATCTCCGGCGCGTTCGGGCCGCAGATCGGGCAGTCCGGGTCGCGGCGGACCTTGAGCTCGGTGAAGCGGGTGCCGAGCGAGTCGTAGAGCAGCAGTCGGCCGATCAGCGGCTCGCCGATCCCGATCACGAGCTTGATCACCTCGTTGGCTTGGAGCAGGCCCATCACGCCTGCCATCACGCCGAGGACGCCGGCGGCGCCGCAGCTCGGCGCGAGCTCCGCGGGCGGCGGCGTGGGGTACAGACAGCGGTAGCACGGTCCGTCGAAGGGAACGAAGGTCGAGATCTGGCCGTCGAAGGCGAGGATCGAAGCCGAGACGACCGGCTTGCGCAGCCGGACCGATGCGTCGTTGAGCAGATACCGGGTCGGGAAGTTGTCCGCCCCGTCGACGATGACGTCGTAGTCCTTGATGATGTCGATGACGTTGGAGGCGTCGAGGCGGGTGCGGTGCTCGACCACCTTGACGTCCGGGTTGAGAGCCTCGATCGTCTTCCGAGCGGACTCGGTCTTCGGCTGGCCCACGCGCTCGGTGTTGTGGATCACCTGCCGCTGCAGGTTGGACTCGTCGACCTCGTCGTCGTCGACCAGGCCGAGGGTGCCGATGCCGGCCGCCGCCAGGTAGAGGGCGGCGGGTGCGCCCAGGCCGCCGGCGCCGATCAGCAGCACCTTGGCGTTCAGCATCTTGAGCTGGCCCTCGACGCCGACCTCGGGAAGCAGGGTGTGGCGGGAGTAGCGGTTACGCTGCTCGGCCGACATCCCCTCGGGGACGACGACCGGCAGGCCCGCCGCCTCCCAGGCGGCGATCCCGCCCTCGACGGAGGCGACATCCTCGAAGCCGTGCTCGCGGACGAGCGCGTCGGCCGCGACGGCCGAGCGGTTGCCGACGTTGCAGTAGAGGACCACGCGCTTGTCGCGACCGCCGGCGAGGTCGGCGATTCGCTCGCCGAACTCCTCGGTATGCGACTCGACCCCGCCGTTGCCGGCCGGGGCGAACTCGTCGCCGTCGACGCGGATCTCCTGGCGGTTGACCGCGTCGCGCGTGTCGATCAGGACCACGCCGGAGTCGTGTTCCTTCGCCGCCTCCTCCGGCGTGACCTGCTCGATGCGCGCCTTGATGTCCTCGAGCGTCTCGGTGCTGGCCATCAGGTCGTGTCCTCCTCGCCTTCCAAGTGTGTCTCGGCCTCTTCGTCGCCGACCGTGATCTCTCCCTCGATCGGATACCCGAGATCGCTCCAGAGCTTCGAGCCGCCTATCACCGAGGCCGCGTTGCTGAAGTCATGCTCGTTCTTGAGAGCGTCGGCGGTGCGCGCCGAGCGGTTGCCCTGGCCGCAGACCAGGATGACGCGGTCCTCGGGCCCGGCGCCCGCCTCCCTGATCGCCTCGACGTATGCCCCGTCGTGGGCGTCACGGGCGCTCTCCCCGGAGGGGACGTTGACGGCGCCCGGCAGGTGCCCGGCCTCGTAGCGCTCGGGATCGCGCACGTCGATCAGGACGGCGCTCCCGCCGTCGAGCTCCTCGCGCGCCTCGGGCGGCATCAGCTCCTCGATCCGCCCCTTCACCAGCTCAAGCGGGGGCGGCACGTACTTGCGGGGCATCTCCACGGCACTCATCTTGCCAAATATCCTAAATCCTGATCGGGTTTCATTGCTTCAAAAAGTATAGCCGTGCAGCGCACTGGCGTCAGCCCTCGAACCGCCCGCCGCCCAGCTCGGGCGGCAGCGCCTTCGGCCCGTCGGGATACATCCCGGCGAGCTGCTCCTCGGTCATCTCGAGGGTGCTGGAGACCGATTCGCGCGGAGCGCCGACGACCAGCCAGAGGGCGTCGGCGTCCGTGTCGTTGAAGAGCTGCCGCGTGTGCTCGGGCTCAACCAGCAGCGCCGAATGCGGCCGCAGGGTCAGTACCTCGCCGTCGACCCGCACCCGCCCCTCCCCCTCGATCAGGACGTAGAGCTCGTGCATCTCGAAGTGCCGGTGCTTGGTCGATGCCTGGCCGGGCCCCAGCCGCCAGAAGCGGGCGCCCAGCGTCTCGGCCTCGAGCTGGGCGGCGAGGTCGCTGTTGTCCACCTTCATCTGGTTCGAGGGACGCCAGAAGGCGTCCCTCGAATTCAGAACCCGGTATGCCACCGCCCTAACCGATGCTGGGGCGCATCTGGCGCAGGCGCCGCACGCGCTCCTCGATTGGCGGATGCGTCGAGAAGAGCGAGGCGATGCCGCCGCCCTTGAACGGCTTGACGATGTAGAGCGGCTCGGTGGCCTGGTTGACCTGCATCGGGACCGCCTGCGCCCCCGACTCGAGGCGCATCAGGGCCGAGGCCAGGGACTCGGGGTTGCCGCAGATCTCGGCGCCGGTCGCATCGGCGGAGAACTCGCGCTGGCGCGAGATCGCCATCTGGATGATCGCCGCGGCGAGCGGAGCGAGCAGCCAGAGCAGCAGCGGGCCGATGATCCCGAGCGGCGAGTCGTTATCGCCCCCGATCCACAGCACCATGTAGCCGATCCACGTGATCGCCGAGGCGATCGAGGCGACTACCGAGGTGAGCAGGATGTCGTGATTGCGCACGTGGCCCAGCTCGTGGGCGAGCACGCCCCGGAGCTCGTCCTCGCTGAGCAGCTTGCGGATGCCGGCCGTGACAGCCACCGCTGAGTGCTTCGGGTTGCGGCCGGTCGCGAAGGCGTTCGGCTGCTCCTGCGGGATCACGTAAAGCTTCGGCATCGGCAGGCCGGCGCGCGTCGTCAGGTCACGCACCATCTGGTAGAGCCGCGGGTCCTCCTGCTCGGAGACCGGCTTGGCCCGCGCGGCGGCGAGGGCGATCTTGTCGCTGAAGAACCAGCTGCCCATGTTGATCGCGACCGCGATGAAGAGGAAGACGAGCGCGGTGGACGGCCCGCCGATCAGGTACCCGGCGCCAACCAGCACGCCGCCGAGGACAGACAGCAGGACCACCGTCTTCAGGGTCGCCTGCCAGTTGGATCGTCCGGTGGTGGTCATCTCGTTGGTCTCCTTTGAAGTAAGTCCGCAACGGAGTATACGAAGGAGCCTCAAGCGCAGATCAGTAATCGTCACGCTTTAGGACCGTCACGATCTGGTACTTTCACAATCAGTGACAACCACTAAGAGACGCAGCGAGCGGCAGCAGTGGAACCCGGACCTCGGTGTGCTCGCCACCCAGCTGCTCTTCTCCCTCCAGGACGAGCTCTTCGCCCGGCTCGCGGCGGACGGCTACGACGACCTGCACCACCGCCACGGTGCCGTGCTTGCCTACCTCGACGAGGACGGTATCCGAGCCACGGAGCTGGCCCGGCTCTCGGGCCGCCACAAGCAGATCGTCGGGCGGATCGTGGACGAGCTCGAGCAGCTCGGCTACATCGAGCGCCGGCCGGACCCGCAGGACCGCCGGGCGAAGCTGATCTTCCCGACCGAACGGGGGCTGGCGCAGATCCGGCGCGGCGACGAGATCGTCGCCGACATCGAGGCCCGGCATGCCCGCGAGCTCGGCGGCCGGACCTACGCGGAGTTCAGGGACGCGCTGCGCGGAGTGGTCGCCCGCGGACGGGGAGCGACGGCAGACGAGGGCGCAACGCTGCCTGCATAACCGACCGTTCCGCTAGGATTTAGCGGCGATGCTCTTCTCCACCCGAGCCGAATACGGCGTCCGCCTGATGGTCGAGCTGGGCCGCCAGGAGGATGGCGCCCCGGTCGCGCTCAGCGCGGTCGCCGAGTCCGAGCGCCTCCCCCTCTCCTACCTCGAGCATCTGGTCGCCAAGCTGCGCAAGGCGGGTCTGGTGGAGAGCCAGCGCGGCGCCCACGGCGGCTACCGCCTCGGCCGCGCGGCCGACGAGATCGAGATGCTCGAGGTGGTCCAGGCGCTGGAGGGCGCGATCGCCCCGATGGAGTGCTTCGAGGCCGACCCCGAGGGCAAGGTGTCCTGCTCGCACGAAGCGGATGGAGACCGCGCCTGCGCGACCAAGCTTCTCTGGACGCGGGTCCAGGGCGGCGTCACCAAGGCGCTCGCCGGCACCACGCTGGCCGAGCTGGTCGAGTTCGCCGACCAGCACACGGCCGCGCCCGCTTCCAGGCACGCCGCCCCCGCCGCGGCGTAGCGACGACTTACACAACCGACCCAGGAGCCCCCAATTGGCAGAGCTCGAGATCCGCAACCTGCACGTGACGGCCGAGGGCAAGGAGATCCTCAAGGGCGTCAGCCTCGACGTCGAGAAGGGCTCGATCCACGCCCTGATGGGCCCGAACGGATCAGGCAAGTCCACCCTGGCCAACGCGATCATGGGCCACCCGAGCCTGGAGATCACCGAGGGGACGATCAGCTTCAAGGGCGAGGACATCACCGAGGCCGATCCCGACGAGCGCTCGCGGATGGGCCTGTTCATGGCCTTCCAGTACCCCGTGGCCATCCCCGGCGTCACCGTCGCGAAGTACCTGCGGATGATCGTCAACTCGCACCGCGAGGCCGAGGGCGAGGAGCCGGTGAAGCTGAAGGACTTCCGCAAGGAGACCGAGGAGGCGATGACTCTCACGAACATCCCCAAGGAGTTCTCCTCGCGCTACCTGAACGACGGCTTCTCCGGCGGCGAGAAGAAGCGCATGGAGATCCTGCAGCTGGCGATGCTCCAGCCCGAGATGGCGGTGCTCGACGAGACCGACTCCGGCCTCGACATCGACGCGCTGCGCGTGGTCGCGGAGGGCGTCAACAAGTTCCACGGCCCCGGGATGGGCGTCCTGATCATCACCCACTACCAGCGGATCCTCCACCTGATCAAGCCGGACGGCGTGTACGTCCTCTATGACGGCCGGATCGTCAAGGAGGGCGGGCCCGAGCTCGTCGAGCAGCTCGAGGAGAAGGGCTACGGCTGGATCAAGGACGAGGTCGAGGCCGGGGCGGCGGCCTGATCATGGAGGCCGCCACCACAGCCGCGGCCCTGTCCCGCCCGCTCGACCAGATTCGCGACGAGTTCCCGATCCTGGGCCGCGAGATCCATGGCCGGCCACTGGCCTACCTCGACAACGGCGCCACGGCACAGAAGCCGCTGGCGGTGATCGAGACCCTTGATCGCTACTGGCGCGAGCAGAACGCGAACGTCCACCGCGGCGTCCACACCCTCTCCGAGGAGGCGACGGCTCTCTACGAGGAGGCGCGCCGAACGGTCGCCTCGCACCTGGGCGCCGACCGGCGCGAGGTGATCTTCGTGCGCAACGCAACCGAGGCGCTCAACCTGGTCGCCTACTCGTGGGGGCGAACCAACGTCGTCGCCGGCGATCGCATCGTCGTCAGCGAGATGGAGCACCACTCGAACGTCGTCCCCTGGTACCAGGTCGCGCAGGAGAAGGGTGCGCACCTGGATTGGGCGCCGATCACCGGCGAGGGCCGGCTCGACCTCGACGCTCTCGCGAGCCTGCTGGAGCGCGGGCCCAAGTTGGTCTGCGTCACCCACATCTCCAACGTCCTCGGCACGATCAACCCGGTCGCCGAGATCGCTCGCATGACCCACGACGCCGGGGCGCTCCTGGTGGTGGACGGAGCGCAATCCGGCCCCAAGCTCGAGCTCGACATGGGCGAGCTCGGTGCCGACTTCTACGCCATCACCGCCCACAAGATGTACGGCCCGACCGGGATCGGGGCGCTCGTCGGGCGCCGCGAGCTGCTCGAGGAGATGCCCCCGTTCATCGGCGGCGGCTCGATGATCCGCAAGGTCAGCAAGGAGCTGATCACCTGGGCCGACCTGCCTGCGAAGTTCGAGGGCGGCACGCCGGCGATCGGAGAGGCGATCGGCTTCGGCGCAGCGATCCGCTGGCTCGACGAGCTCGGCCTGCCCGGCGTCCACGCCGCCGAGGTGGAGCTCACCTCCTACGCCCTCGAGCGGATCGCCGGGGTGCCCGGCCTGACCGTCTTCGGCCCGCCCGCCGGCGACGATCGCGGCGGGATCGTGTCCTTCGCAATGGAGGGAGTCCACGCCCACGACATCTCCGAGATCCTCGACCGGCACGGCGTCGCCGTCCGGGCCGGCCACCACTGCGCTCAGGTCCTGATGCAGCGGCTCGGCGTGCCGGCGACGACCCGGGCCAGCCTCGCCGTCTACAACACGCGCGCCGAGGTGGACCGGCTGATCGACGGCCTGCTCGACGTGCGCCGGGTATTCGAGTTGTGATGGACGACCTCTACCGCGACCAGATCCTCGAGCACTACAAGCGTCCGCATCACTTTGGGCGGCTCGGCGACTACGACCTGGACTTCGAGGACTCCAACCCGTTCTGCGGCGACGAGCAGCACGTCTTCCTGAAGCTGGACGAGGACGGCAAGGTCTCCGAGGTCTCGTTCGAGGGGCAGGGCTGCGCGATCTCGACTGCCGCGACCTCGCTGCTCACCGACGAGCTCGAGGGCATGACGCGCGAGGAGATTCTCGGCCTGCCGAAGGACTTCGTGCTTGAGCTGCTCGGCATCGACATCTCCGCCACCCGGATGAAGTGCGCAATGCTCGGCCTCAAGGTGGTCAAGGGCGCCAGCCTCGGCAAGCCCGCGGACTGGGAGGACGAGGGCGAGCAGGGCGACCCGGCCGAGGCCGGAATCGTCTAGAGCGTCTTCGGCGGCGAGAGCGCTGCTCGGCAGGTGACGCCGCCGCTCTTCTGCTCGGTCACCTTCGCCTGGACGACCGTGGCCCCCTGCAGCTGGGAGCTGAACACCCACTTGCCCTTGCCGTTGGTCCGGTTGTCGGCGAAGTCGATCAGACCGCGCTCCGGCGACAGCGAGAGCAGCTTCACCCTGCGGTTCGCGATGCAAGCCGGGTTCTTGCTGGTCACGCGCCCGTGGAAGGGGGGGCCGCCCTTGACCTTCAGCGTCACCGCGCTCGCGGCTGACTCACCGGCCGCGGCCGGTGCCGCGAGTTCGAGCCCGACCAGCAGCGCCGCGGGCGCGGCCCGTGCCCACGCACGCCTCACGCGATCCGCCTCTCAGATCCCATCGATGGAAGGCTAGTGGCCGCTGGCGGTGGGATACTGGCCGCGGGGAGCTATGTCGGCGGAGCTCGCACAATTTGAGTACTACGACCGCGACGCCGCGCTGAGCGCGGTGCGAGGAGACACGCCAAGGTCGGCCGACCGGGCTGTTGACTCGACCTAGGCCGATGCGATCTCCGGAGCCCACAAATCCCCCCGCACACCTCGCGGACCGGATTCGCGCGGGGCGGGCCGGGATGGAGGGAGAGCGAAAGCAGGTCACGATCCTGTTCGCCGATCTGGTCGACTCGATGGAGCTCGCCCAGCGGATCGACCCCGAGGACTGGCGCTCGATCATGGACCGCTTCTTCCGGCTCCTCGCCGACGGCGTCCACGAGCTCGAGGGAACCGTCAACAGCTTCACGGGCGACGGGATCATGGCGATCTTCGGCGCTCCCATCGCCCACGAGGACCATGCGCGCCGCGCCTGCCTCGCGGCCCTCAAGCTCCAGCAGGACGTCGCCGTCTTCGGGGAAGAGATCCAGCGGGCGCACGGCCTCGATCTCGCGATCCGGATCGGGCTCAACTCGGGCGAGGTCGTCGTCGGGACCATCGGCGACCGCGGCGACATGACCTACACGGCGATCGGGCACACGGTCGGTCTCGCCCAGCGCATGGAGCAGGCGGCCCGACCGGGAGGGATCTGCCTCTCCCCGAGCACGGCGGCGCTCGTCAGGGGCTACTTCCGGTTGCGGGAGCCGGCGGTGCGCGAGATCAAGGGTGCGGGTCAGATGGAGGCCTTCGAGCTGGAGGGGGTCGCCGCGGAGCAGGGCCCAATCGAGGTCGCCCGCTCTCGCGGCCTGACCCCGCTGGTCGGGCGCGACGAGGAGCTTCGCACGCTCGAGAGCGCCATCGACGCGAGCCTCGCCGGTCGCGGGCAGCTGGTCGGAATCGTGGGCGAGCCGGGGGTCGGCAAGAGCCGGCTCTGCTTCGAGATCGCCGAGCGTTGCCGCGCCCGCGGAATGCCCGTCTTCCAGGTCGCGGCGCAGGCGCACGAGCGAGGCGTTCCGCTCCAGCCCGTGCTCAGGCTCCTGCGCTCCTATTTCGAGATCGCCGACGTCGCCTCCGATGCCGAGGCGCGCCGCCGAGTCGAGGCCGCACTGGAGGAGCTCGGTGAGGGACTCTCCGATGAGGCGCCGCTCCTCTTCGACTTCCTCGGCATCGCCGACCCCGACCGTCCCGTCGAGAGAATGGACGTCGAGGCGCGGCAGCGGCGATTGCTCGAGCTGGTCCGTCGCCTGATCTACGCGCAGAGCGCACGAGAGCCGGCGCTGACCATCTTCGACGACGTTCACTGGGTCGATCCGGCGAGCGAGGCGTTCCTGCTCGCGTACGTCGAGGCCGCTCAGGGGACGAGGGGGCTGACCCTGCTCAGCTTCCGCCCCGACTACAGCGCGCCGTGGATGTCGCGCTCCTACTACCGGCAGATTCCGGTCGCCGCGCTGCACGGACAGAACGAACGGGAGCTGATCGACGAGCTGCTCGGCGCCGACCCGTCGCTCGACGAAATGCGCGAGCTGATCAGCCGGCGGTCGGAGGGCAACCCCTTCTTCGCCGAGGAGCTGGTCCGGTCGCTCGCCGGCTCCGGCCACCTCATCGGCGGGCCCGGCGGGTATCGGCTCGGGACTCCGATCAGCGAGACGGACATGCCGGCCACGGTGCAGGCGGTGCTGACGGCGAGAATCGATCGCCTGCCCCCCGAGCGCAAGGCGGTGCTCGAGGCTGCGGCCGTCCTCGGCAAGGAGTTCTCGGGCCCGCTGCTTGCCCGCCTGACCGAGCTCGACGAGTCGACCCTGGACGAGGAGCTGCGCGCGCTCGTGGCGGCCGAGTTCCTGTTCGAGCGTGCACCCGGCCCCGACTCGACGTACGCCTTCCGGCACCCTCTCACTCAGGAGGTCGCCTATCGCTCGCAGCTTCGAGAACATTGCGGTCCTCTCCATGCCGCAGCTGCGAAGGCGATCGAGGATCACCATCCCGACCAGCTCGACGAGCGTGCGGCGCTGATCGCGCACCACTGGGAGAGGGCCGGAGAGGAGCTGGAGGCGGCGCGCTGGTATGCCCGCGCGGCCGCCTGGTCCGGATTCAACGATCCGAGCGAAGCGCTGCGGCACTGGCGGCGGGTGGTCGAGCTCAGCGACGAGCTGCCGGCGTCCGCCGAGAGGGACGCGCTCGGGCTGGGCGCCCGGCTGGCCTCCCTTCACCTCGGCTGGCGCCTGGGAATCGGCGCCGACCAGGCGGAGGCGCTGTTCCGGGAGGCCGAGCTGATGGCGTCCGATGCGCAGAACGCTCGACTGCACGCGCTGCTGTTGGCAGGCTACGGCGCCGTCAGAGGGTTGGGCCAGGGTGTGGTGGACGAGTACGCGGACCTCGCGCGCCGGGCAATCGAGATCGGCGAGCGATCGGGCGACCGAGCGCTCCAGGTCGTCTTGGGGACGAACGGCTATGCGTTCGTGCTGACGGGGGCGTACCGGGAGGGATTGCGAGTCGTCGAGCGCGCGATCGACCTCGCGGCCGACGATCCGCTGATCGGCGGGTGAGATGCCGGTCGTCGCATGTCCCTACGCGCTCTGTCACGCGGCCAAGGGCATGCTGCTGACCGAGGTGGGAGATCTGCCGGCCGCGGCGAGCTCCCTCGAGGCGGGCAGAGACCTCGCTCGCGAGCACGGCGATCTCGAGTCGCTGGCGATCGCCCACCTCTACTCGAGCTGGCACGCGCTCGCGGCCGGGGACGTCGAGACCTCGCTTGCCCAGGCCACCAGCGCGGTCGAGATCAGCGAGAGGAGCGGCGATGCGCTCTCGCGAGTATGGGCGTGGTCCTTCCTCGGCGCGAGCGAGCTGGCGCGGAGCAATTGGCAAAGCGCAGTCGAGGCCCTCGAGCGAGCCGACGCACTCGCGACCGAGAATCGCGCTGCGCAGGAAGGGCGGGCCTACCGGCTGGTTCATCTGGCCGAGGCACACCTCGGCGTCGGCGACGTCGAGCGTGCCCGCGCACTGGCGGCACGAGCTCTGGCCGTCGCCGAGGAGACGCCGGAGGCTCCGACCATCGTCGTGCCGGCCCTCCTCGGATGGGCTCGGGTCCAGATCGCCGCGGACGACTCGATCGCCGCGGATCAGGTCGAGTCGAGGCTGAGGCGGGCCCTGGCGCTCGCGGCCTCGACCGAGGCTCGAAGATACGAGCCGCTCGTCCACGTGGAGCTCGCGGAACTCGCGGGCCGGCTCGGGCACGACGCGGAGCGCGAGCGCGAGCTTCAGCAGGCTCGCCGCCTGTTCGGTGAGATCGGCGCCGATGGGCACGTCGAGCGGCTCACAAAGCAACTGGCGATCACCGCCGAAAGGGGCTGACCCCAAGATGAGCGAATCCAGCGCCGCGCCCGTGCTCCCGTCCGAGCTGGAGGCCA
Source organism: uncultured Solirubrobacterales bacterium (assembly GCA_963725475.1). Taxonomy (GTDB): domain Bacteria; phylum Actinomycetota; class Thermoleophilia; order Solirubrobacterales; family 70-9; genus DASUPK01. The sequence goes on from CAVRYR010000006.1 coordinate 476,274, forward strand.
GGCAGGAGCGCGTCGGGTGTTACACCGGGCTGTACGAGGCGCGCGCCTCCGTCGTCAGGCCGAGGGACGTGGAGGAGCTCCGCGAGGTGTTTCGCTACGCGCGTGCAAGCGGCCGCCGGGTGACGATGCGCGGCGGTGGCCACTCCTTCGACGGCCAGCCGATCGGGGACGACCTCGTCGTCTCCACCGAGCGCCTCAACTCGATCGACCCGCCGGACGGCGACCGCGTGCGCGTCGGGCCCGGCGCCACGTGGGGGGAGATCTTCGCCGCGACACAGCCTCACGGCCTCGTCCCGGCGGTCACGGTCACCACCGAGCGTGCGACCGCAGGCGGGACGCTCTCGGCCGACTGCCTCTCGCGCTTCTCGATGGCCTACGGCAAGGAGGGCACGCGGGCCGAGAGCTTCGAGCTGCTGACCACCGAGGGCGAGCAGCTCCAGTGCTCCCCGCCGCCCACGGAGGCGAGCTGGGACGAGCTGACGCGCGAGCAGCGGGCCTTCCGGGGCGTGATCGGCGGCTTCGGCTATCTCGGCGCCGTCGTCTCGATCACCTACCGCCTGCTCCGGGTTGGCGCCAGCGAGGACGGCCGGATCGGCGTGCGCAGCTTCGCCCGCACCTACGAGAACTTCGACAGGCTCACGCGCGACCTGCTGCCGGCCACGGAGCAGGCCTACACGGAGGAGTCGGACCCGAACGACCCCGAGAAGCTCGACGCGATCTGGTCCGCCATCCTCCCGGCCCGCCGCGGAGCCCATCGGATGCTTCTGTTCACCTCGGCGTTCACGCCCGACCCCGAGCGCCGGCGCATGATCCAGCACCGGCCGAAGCTGCTGGTGCGGGTTCCGTTCGAATGGCTCATGCGGGTTCCCTGGATCTCGCGGCTTCTGTGGTCGGTGATCTTCCGCACCGGCTTCAACCATGACCAATACATCGACGACCTCGAGGGCTTCACGTTCTTCATGGACGGCAACGCGCGGGCGAAGCGGGCGGGCAAGTGGTTCGGCTTCAAGATGCGCAACATCCAGCAGACCTTCGTCGTCCCGTTCGACGAGACGGGGGAGCACGGCTGGCAGGCGGGGCACGACGCGCTCATCGAATGGCTGGAGTTGGCGCAGCGCCTGTTCGATGAGCGAGGCCTCACCCCGACGTTGCACGACGTCCTCTTCCTGCCCCGCGACGAGCCGTTCGTGTTGTCATCGACGGCGGGCGGGCCGGGATTCGCCGTCAGCTATGCGTTCGAGACGTCACGCCGGTCGACCCTTCGCGGGGCCCAAGAGGCGTTCAGCGACCTGTCCGACCTGCTCTGGGAGCGCTTCGGCGGCCGCGTCCACCTCGTCAAGAACGTGTTCGCCTCGAAGCAGACACTGGCCAAGATGTACGGCGAGGGAGCCGAGCGCTTCTTTGCCCTGAAGAGCGAGCTCGATCCCGACTGGATCCTGCGCAACGACTTCCTCGAGCGCACGTTGGGCGAGCTCGCCACGGGGCGTCCCGCGGGTGGAGAGCAGTAGGCGAGTCAACCTCGTGCGCCAGGGCTTCGAGGGCGTGCGACAAGATCGCCCAGGTCTTCAGCTTCGACGAGGACGACAAGTGCGTCCGGGTGCAGGAGTTCTACGACCGCCCCGCAGCTCTAAAGGCGGCCGGCCTGGAATAGCTACCAGCCGCCTCCCCCGCCTCCGCCTCCGCCGCCTCCCCCGCCTCCGCTGAAGCCGCCGCCACCGCCGCTCGAGGACTCGGGCGCGACCTGGGAAGAGAAGCCTGAGCTGAACGAGCCGGCGTTGAAGGTGGAGCCGACGTACGCACCGGTCAGGTAGCCGCTCGCCCAGCCGTCGGAGCTCTGCAGGACCGGCTCCGGGATGCGGCCGGACTTGATCATCCGGTCGGCGGTGCCGAACGCGACGCCGTAGATCAGGATCCGCTTCCAGAGCTTCAGCGTCGCGGGCGGATCGTCGTCCAGCCGCGGGAAGTCGTCGGTCCAGCGCTGGAAGGACTCCCACTTCGCCGAGCGCTCGCCGTGTTGCCGGTCGAGTCGCTTCAAGCGGCGCGCCGGCCAGAAGGCGACGATCGCGACGCCGACCGCGCCGATCGCGGCGGTAACGAACCAGTGCCCCTCGACGTTGTTCTGGATCAGGCAGATGACGGCGACGAGGACGCCCCCGACGAAGGCGACCAGAAGGCTGAGCGGGTTGAGGTTCCGATCCCACTCGAGCTGCCCGTCGTCGGCGGCGTTGAGCGAGCCGGTCATCTTCTCCCAGCGCGCGCGCCAGGTTGCGCTGTGCTCGGGGATCCGGTCCTTCATCTCGCTCATCGCCACGGTCTCGTCGCCGACCAGCTCGTCGAAGAACTCGAGGGTGTCCTGCTCGTAGGGCTGGAGCTTGGCGCTGGGGCGCTTCTTCGACTTCGAGATCGCCAGGTCCAGCTTCTCGTCGTCGGTGGTGACGTTCTTGGTGTCGTAGTAGCCGCGCTCGACCAGATCGAGCAGCGTCGCGAGCACGGTGTTGCTGGAGTCCTCGCCCTCATGCGCCAGGCCATAGGCCAGCGCCGGGCTGGCGTCGTCGGGCGGCTCGGGCACGTACTTCGGCGAGGAGCTCGGATGCTCGCGCGTCAGCCAGAGCATCAGCGCCAGCAGCAGGAGCAGGAGGCCGCTGATCAGCGCGGCGAGCAGCTCTGCATGATGCGCGACGAAACGCTTGGTCTTGTTCCAGGGCGAGTTGAAGTCATCGGTGAGGCTCTGCTCCTCGGCCAGGATCCCGGGCAGGCCGTTGCCGCTGTGGGCGCCCGCCGCGCTCACGTCGCGCCCCGGCTGCCGGGGGATCGTGACGCGCAGCTCCACGAACTGATGGGCGGGGACGTTCGATGCCTCGAGCATCGCCTCACCGTTGCCCCGGACCGTCCTGCCCTCGACGTCGCGCGGATGCCCCCAGACCCGGTAGAGCGGGTTGGCGGGGTCGAGCGCCGGATCCTTCAGGCTCGCCGTCAGGTGGTCGAGGCTGAAGTCCCACTGGTCACCCCAGACCTTCCAGTAGACGTCGATCACGTCGTCGAAGGCCCGCACGTGGGCGCGCGCCGCCACCCGGTAGATGACGGTGAACGTTCGCTGCTCGTCGCTGGCGACGGGATGCCAGACGATCCGGACCCCGTTGCCGTCGGGCGTCGAGGTCACGCCGAACGTCCCGCGCTGGTCGATGCAGCCGTAGGTGGTGCAGCCCCCGGGCCGGTAGGCCTGGTTTCCCTCGCGGACGCTGATGCTGTTCGGGTCGATCGTCTCTCCCCCGGTCAGGGGGATGTCCCGGTAGGTGGCGTTGTAGCTGCCGCTGTAGTCGACCGTGAGACGTTCGGCGACGACCAGGCTCGAGTCCCCGGCGAGGCGCATGCTGACGTCCGCGTCCGTGACCTTCAGGCTGCGGGCCTGGGCCAGGGCCGGGAGCGCCAGTGCGGCCGCGAGCAGCGCGAGCGGGATCAGGAGCCAGCGCCGCACCCGTGCCCTCAGCTCTTCGAGGTGGCCTCGGCGCCGGAGGAGAAACTCACCTCGGGGGTCGCCTCCGCCTCCTTCGGCGCGTCGAAGAACTGGCGCGGCTCGAAGTGAAAGGAGTTGGCGACCAGCACGGCCGGGAACTGCTGGATCATCGTGTTGTAGGTCTGCACCGTGTCGTTGTAGACGCGGCGCGTGATCTGGATCTGGTCCTCGGTATCGGACAGCTGGCCCTGGAGCTGCTGGAAGTTCTCGGTCGCCCGGAGCTGCGGATACTGCTCGGCAACCACCATCAGGCGGCCGAGAGCCGCGGTCAGCGCATCCTCCGCCACGGCCTGGGTCCCTGGCGCCTTGGCGGCGACGGCCGTCGTGCGGGCCTTGGTGACCTGCTCGAAGGTCTGCTTCTCGTGGCTCGCATAGCCCTTGACGGACTCGACCAGGTTGGGGATCAGGTCGTGACGGCGCTGCAGCGCGGCCTCGATCTGCGCCCAGCTGTTGTCGACGGCGTTCCGCCGCGACACCATCCGGTTGTAGAGGAGCAGGACGGCGAGCAGCAGGATCACGACGATCCCCACCATGATCAGGACGAGAGTCAAGGCGCGCTTACCGTAACGCTTCGGCCCTCGGTCACGCTAGTCGCGCGGCCGCTCTCGCTAAACTTCAAATCCGACTTTCAGGGTAGGAATAAAGTGACTGAAGGCACGAAACAACAGATCGACGTCTGCGCCGCCGCGGAGCTCCCCAGCGGCGTGATGAAGCTGGTCGAGGCAGCCGACGGCGCCAAGATCGGCGTCTTCAACTGCGGCGGGACGCTCTACGCGATCGAGGACCGCTGCTCCCACGACGACGGCCCCCTCGCGGAGGGTCCGTTCGACGCAGACGCCTGTACCGTGGAGTGCCCACGCCACGGGTCCCTGTTCGACATCACGTCCGGTCGGCCGAAGACCCTCCCCGCCTACCAACCGGTCACCACCTACCCGGTCGCGATCGAGGACGACACCGTCAAGCTGGAGGTCCCGTAGATGGCCACCCCCGACACCACCATCTCAAAACAGCATCACGTGAGCGCCCCGCCGAGGAGCGCGAGCTCGCCGGCATCAACGCCGACTACAAGGAGAAGTTCGGCTTCCACGACTCGGAGACCGGCTACGCGTACAAGGCCCCGAAGGGCCTCTCCCGCGAGATCGTCGAATCGATCTCCGAGTACAAGGACGAGCCGCAGTGGATGCGCGACTTCCGCATCAAGGCCTACGAGCACTTCGAGAGCCGGCCGACCCCGCAGTGGGGCGGCAACCTGAACCAGATCGACTTCGACGACATCCACTACTTCGTCCGCGCCTCGGAGAAGAACAGCCGCGACTGGTCCGAGGTCCCGGAGGACATCAAGAACACCTTCGACCGCCTGGGGATCCCCGAGGCGGAGCGCAAGTTCCTGTCCGGCGTCGGCGCCCAGTACGAGTCAGAGGTCGTCTACCACCAGGTGAACGAGAAGCTCGAGGAGCAGGGCGTGATCTTCACCGACATGGACACCGCCCTCCGCGAGCACGAGGACCTGGTCCGCGAGTACTGGGCGACGATCATCCCGCCCAATGACAACAAGCTCGCCGCCCTCAACTCGGCGGTCTGGTCGGGCGGCTCCTTCGTCTACGTCCCGGCCGGCGTCTCGGTCGCGATGCCGCTGCAGGCCTACTTCCGGATCAACACCGAGAACATGGGCCAGTTCGAGCGGACGCTGATCATCGCCGAGGAGGGCTCGGACGTCCACTACATCGAGGGCTGCACGGCACCGGTCTACTCGACCGACTCGCTGCACTCCGCGGTGGTCGAGATCATCGCCAAGCCCAAGGCGCGGGTCCGGTACACGACCGTCCAGAACTGGTCGCAGAACGTCTACAACCTCGTCACCAAGCGGGCGGTCGCCCACGAGGACGCGACGATGGAGTGGGTCGACTGCAACCTCGGCTCGAAGCTGACCATGAAGTACCCGTCGATCTACCTGCTCGGCGAGCGGGCCCACGGCGAGATCCTCTCGATCGCCTTCGCCGGCGAGGGCCAGCACCAGGACGCCGGCGGCAAGATCATCCACGCGGCTCCGAAGACGACCAGCTCGATCTTCTCCAAGTCGATCTCCAAGGACAAGGGCCGCACGAGCTATCGCGGCCTGCTCGAGATCGCCAAGGGCGCCTCGGAGTCGAAGTCGAAGGTGGTCTGCGACGCGCTGCTGCTCGACGAGGAGTCGCGCTCGGACACCTACCCGACGATCAGGATCGGCGAGGACGACGTAGACGTCGGCCACGAGGCGACCGTCTCGAAGGTCGGCGAGGAGCAGATCTTCTACCTCCAGTCCCGCGGGCTCGACGAGGAGGAGGCCTCCAAGATGATCGTCAACGGCTTCATCGAGCCGATCACCAAGGAGCTCCCGATGGAGTACGCGGTCGAGCTGAACCGCCTGATCGAGCTGCAGATGGAGGGTTCGATTGGCTGACGCCGGCGCGGCTCCGCCGCTGCCGACGCAGAAGACGCGCGGCTGGGAGTTCACGGATCTGTCCGGGCTCGATCTGGACGCCTACGCGGCGGCGCCCGAGGGCGACCCCGAGGCCCGCTCTCGGGCCGACGGCGTCCTCAATCCCCCCGAGGACTCCGATCACCTGGTCATCCAGGTGGACGGCACGGTGCTCGAGGGCGGCTCGGTGGAGGTCGAGGGAGACGGGCGGCCGCACGAGCCCCTCGTGGCGTCGCTGGAGGCATCGCTCGAGCGCTTTCCTCACCTGCGCGAGATGCTCGGCTCGCTGGCGCCGAGCGACGATCCCTTCGTCGCGCGGAACGACGATGCCTGGCGCGGCGGGGCATTGGTCTACGTGCCCCGGGACAAGCGGCTCGAGGCGCCCGCGCTGATCACGGCCGTACAAGACGCCGACGCGGCTGCTCTCTCCTTCCGCACTCTGATCGTGCTCGAGGAGGGCGCCCAGGCTGAGGTCTGGGAGCAGTGGCTCTCGACCGATTCGAATCCTGACTCGCTCTTCAACACGGTCACCGAGGTCTGGGTCGGGCCCGGCGCGAACCTCCGCTACGTCAGCGCGCAGGGGCTGAGCGAGCGCAGCTGGGTCTTCGGCACACAGCGGGCCGAGGTGGAGCGCGACGCCAACCTTGACTGGGTGGCGCTCGGCTTCGGCTCGGCGCGCGGCAAGGTCCGGATGGAGACGAGACTTGCGGGCCCGGGGTCAAGCGCCCGCGTGACCGGCGCTTACGCCGGCAATGGCACCCAGCACCTCGACTTCGACACCACCCAGGAGCACGCTGCGGAGAACACGACTTCCGACCTCGCCTTCCGCGGGCGTCCTCGAGGAGTCGGCGACCGCGGTCTGGCGCGGGATGATCCGGGTCGACCCGGGCGCCCAGCAGACCGACGCCTTCCAGGAGAGCCGCAACCTGCTGCTCTCGAAGGCCGCGCACGCGGACGCGATCCCCGGCCTGGAGATCGAGGCCAACGACGTGCGCTGCACCCACGCCGCCGCCGTCGCCCAGATCGACGCCGAGCAGCTCCACTACCTGCGCTCCCACGGCCTGCCCGACGAGCAGGCGAAGCGGCTGATCATCGAGGGCTTCCTCGAGGCCCTGGTGGAGCGCCTCGAGCAAGGGCCCGTCCGGGCAGCGGTCTCCGTCGCTCTGGAGCGCCGCCTCGGCGAGATCCTGGGCGAGCGCCAGGTTCAGCCGGCCTAGCCAACACCTGCCTTCTCGATAACGAGAATCAATCTCATTTAATCGCTAGTCTTCCGGGCATGCCCCAGGCCGGATCACCCGACTGGGAGTCATCCGCCCGCTTCGCCCTGAGCGAAGCCGGCCATCGCGCCGGCGGTGCGCGCGAGGCCGTGGTCGGACTGCTCGGCCGGCAGAGCTGCTGTCTCTCGGCCCAGGAGATCTCGGACCGCCTCCGGCGGGACGGGAGCGACGTCGGCATCGCCAGCATCTACCGGGCGCTCGACCTCCTCTACGAGCTGGGTCTCGTCCAGCGCGTGGAGTTCGGCGAGGGCACCGCCCGCTACGAACCGGTTCTTCCCGGCGGCGACCACCATCACCACGCCGTCTGCAACAAGTGCGGGCGCGTGACGGCCTTCGAGGACGAGCGTCTCGAGGAGCAACTCGAGCGGCTCGCGGGCCGGCTCCGCCACTCGATGAGCGGCCACGACATCGTCATCCACGGCGAGTGCTCGCGTTGCCGCTAGCGGCCGATTCAGCTGATCGCGATCCCGCTCACGGCGATCGCCGTGGTGACCACCATGGCCGGCGGCTACCTGGCGATCCGCATGTCTCATTCGCTGCCGACCGTGATCGCGCTGAGCGGAGGCGTGGTCGTCGCGGTGGCTCTCTTCGACGTCCTGCCCGAGGCGATCGAGCTCCTGCCGGATCACCCGCGTGTCATTACGGGGCTGATGGGCGCGGGCTTCCTCACCTTCTTCCTGACCGAGCGCGTCCTGGTCCTTCACCACCGCGACGAGCCCGCGGACGCACGGGCGCACCACCAAGTGGGCACCGCCGGAGCCCTCGGCCTGTCGGCGCACAGCTTCGTCGACGGCCTCGCGATCGGGTTCGCGTTCGGGGCGAACACCTCCACCGGCGTGCTGGTGCTGGTCGCCGTGCTCGCCCACGATTTCGCCGACGGCCTCAACACGGTGAGCTTCGTGCTCAACCAGTCACAGGACCGCCGGCATGCGGTCCGCTGGCTCGCGATCGACGCGGTGGCCCCGGTCTTCGGAGCGACGGTCGGGGTGCTGATCAACGTCTCCGAGGCCACCCTGGGGCACCTTCTGTCCTTCTACGCCGGCTTCTTCCTTTACATGGGCGCCACCGACCTCCTGCCCGAGGCACACGAGCACGCGTCGTGGGGCCGGGTCGGCCTCACCCTGCTCGGCTTCGGGGCGATCTTCGTGCTCTCGCTCGCCGCCAGCTGAGAGGGATGGCGGCGCAGGCTCGGCAGCGGTAGTCAGGGACGGACGTTCTCGCACTGGGCCGCGTCCCGCTCGCGGTCCTCGCGCCGCTGCTGCCTAAAGGCGTGGAGCGATGCCGCGAGCACGATCACGACGGGGATCACGTAGGGGATCCAGAGGTACCAGTGGCCCAGGTGAGCCAGCGGAAGGTCGAGGCGCATCCGCGGCCGAGTATGGCAGCCTCCGGGCGTGGGACGGGGACTGCGCGTGCGGCGCCTGGCCAGGGGTAGGCGCCGCTAGATTCATTGGACCATGGCGCGCTGGCTCGAACCACCGAGGCTGAGGACCGGGGCCGAAACCGACGAGGAGGAGCGTCACGCCAGCCTGGACCGAGCTCTTCTGGGACCTCGTCTTCGTCGCCGCGATCGCAAGCCTCGGCACGCTGCTCCGCAACGACGCCTCCTTCGACGGGATCCTGCGCATGGCGGGCCTCTTCGTGCCGGTCTGGTGGGCCTGGATCGGCTACACGCTCTACGCCGATCGCTTCGACTCCGACGATGCGATCTTCCGCCTGCTGATGCTGGGCGGCATGCTCGCCTCCGGCGCGCTCGCGATCAACGTCCACTTCGCGGCCGAAGGTTCCTCGACCGGCTTCGCGCTCTCCTACGTCGCCGCCCGGTCGCTGCTGCTGGTGCTCTACAGACCGGGCGCGGCTTCACGTTCCCGAGGCGCGGCCGCTGGTCAACCGCTACATGAAGGGCTTCTCGCTTTCGGCCGCCCTCTGGCTGCTCTCGATCGCGTTCACGGGGACGACGCGCTACGTGATCTGGGGGATCGCGATGGCGATCGACATCGGCACGCCGGTGACGACGCCGGAGCGGATCATCGATGCGATCCCGATCCACCGCTCCCACATCCCGGAGCGGTTCGGCCTCTTCACCCTGATCGTGCTCGGGGAGACCGTGGTCACCGTCACTGCCGCCAGCGCGAACATCCACTGGACCGTGGCCGCCGCGGTGGTGGCGGTGGGCGGCTTCATCACGGTGGCCTGCCTCTGGTGGGTCTACTTCGACCTGCTCGATCTCGGAGCGGTCCGCAAGCGATGGCACGCCACGCAGCTCTACTTCTACGGCCACCTGCCGCTGCTGATCGCGCTCACCGGGATCGGGGCCGGCACCAAGCTGGCGATCGACTCGGCCTCCGCCGACGGGCTCGGGGCAAGCGCCCGCGCGCTGCTGCTCGGCGGGGCCGCGATCGCGCTGGCGGAGCTGGCGACGATCGAGCTCGCCGGGGACGGCACGCTGCGCACGCGCGGCGTGCAGGCTCGTTTGATCGCCGCGGCGGCCCTGCTGCTCCTCGCCCTGACCGGCGGCGGCCTGCCGCCGGTCCTGATCGTCTGCCTGCTCGCGGCGATCCTGGTCGCCGAGCTCACGAGTGAGCTGCTCGTTCCGGCGCCCGAGATCACCTGCCGCTCGCCGAGCTTCGCGTCGGACGGCGCTCAGCTGCAGCCCGAGCGGGCATGAACGACGGCCACAAACACCGCCGCCGGATCACGCATTCGCCTGCGAGAGCAGGAATAGCCCGAAGCAGGTGAAGCCCACCATCACCGCGAGCATGAAGTACTGCGAGCGAGAGGCGTGGCGGACGTTGTCGTACGCGGCCAGTGCACGATCGTGGGCCAGGGTCAGCGCCAGTACGTGGCCGGCGACCAGCGCCGCAACCTGCACGTACCAGACGGTGTTCGAGCCGACGATGCCGTAGTTGATCCCGCCGCCGGCGGTGCCGAACAGGTCCGAGCCGTGCCCGAGCGGGTCGGAGAGAATGTAGGTGAACTGCGCCTGCTCCTGGTAGAGGAAGGCGCTGAAGTAGTGCGCGACGAAGTAGGCGAGCGCGATCGGGATCAGCGTGTGGGCGAAGGAGCGGCCCAGCTCCAGGGTCGGGAGCGAACCGGGAACGGTGTGCATCCCCTTCACCCCCAGCCAGTAGAGCGCCGAGACCCCGGCCACGGTGATCAGTAGCCAGATCGTGTTCGAGACCCGGAAGGCATCCGGAAGGCTCATGCCGAGGTCGCTGCAGCGCTCGAAGGTCCAGCGGATCGCGCCCGAGAAGACGCCCTCCTGCGCGCCGTCGAAGCTGGTCACCGCGATCGAGGTGAGCACCAGCGCGGCCGCGCCCGGGATCGCGGCCCACTGCGGCGCGCCGGTCAGGAACTTCCGCCGGCCGAGCTCTCCGTCGCGGGCCTCGAAGAAGCCAAGCTGGGAGAACATCCCGAAGTAGGCGTTGAAGGCCTCTCCCTTCCCGATCCACTCCTCCACGCCGACCAGGGCCATGCAGGCGAAGGTGATCACCGTGTAGATCAGCGGTGGCGACGGCGACCTTGTGCGGCGTTGGGCGCGACCCCGCCGCCCGCGATCAGCTCGAGCCAGACGAACAGCAGCACGCCGAGGACGGCGGGCCAGCGGCCGAGCCGCTCCGGGTAGCTGAACGGCGTCGGCGCGGATTCCCCGGCGACCAGGCGAAAGCCGCCCGAGATCGTCCGCCCGATCGCGCGCCAGGGGTTGAACGCCCGGAAGACGTCGCCGAGCAGGACGCTCACCAGGACCATCCCCAGCCAGAAGGTGTAGAAGACGAAGATGATCGTGAAGTTGTGGGTCGGGTCCTCGATCCCTCTGAAGCCGGCGTAGAGGACGAGCACGAACAGCCCGACTCCGATCAGCCCGCAGGCCACCTCGGTGACCGGGTTGGTCGCCGCTCGCGACAACCAGCGCGGCAGCGGGCGCCAGTCCTCCTCCTGCAAGCGCGCTGTGGTCCATGCCACCGAGAGCAGCGCGAACGAGATGATCAGGACCAGCGACGCGCCCCAGGCGAACAGCCAGGCGGGGACGGGCAGGTCCTTGCGGCCGACCAGGGCGTGGGCAGAGGCGAGGTCGGGGACGAGCAGGGCGGCCAGCGTCGCCCCCTGCGACCGCCGCCAGCGCCGTCCGGAACCGGGAGGACCGGATCACGGATTGACGTGCAGCTCGGCGATCTGGGCGTCGCCGCTCTCGTGCAGCTTGTGGACCTCGACTTCGAACACCCCGTCAAGGTTGGCGGGGAAGGAGAAGTCGACCGGGCTGTGCGCGGCCGGCTTCTCGATCTCGTAGCCGTGGACATGGACAGCATCCTCGGGTGCGGCCAGATTCACCTGAAGCTGGACCTGATCGCCCTTGTTGTAGGTGAGCGTCTTCACCCCGCCGACCGGATCGCCGCTCGTATCGACGTTCAGCACCTGCACGCCGTGAGCCGTGTTGCTGCTCGGTGTCGCTGTTGTTGCTCTTCAGCACGACGAACACCACGATCGCGGCGACGATCACCGCTGCTAGGACACCCAGTCGTGCGGCCCTCGATTGCATCTCGGCTCAAGCCTCCTTCGGTGCAGGGACCCTTCCCGCCGTCCCTAAACGCGGGCGAAAAGGCTATTTGAGCTCGCCTCGGCTGTGACACCTTCGCGGGCGGCGCCGTCTGCGTCTGGGTCTGGGCACCGGGGATGTTCGAGATCGAGGGCTCGTCGATCGTGCTGCGGGAGCCCAGGAACAGGAAGATCAGGATCACCGCGATCCCGAGCACCACGCCGAGCGCGATGCCGATCGCGCGGTCGCTCACTCCGGCGAAGCGGCCGCGCATCGATGCCGCGGGTTCAGCTGACCCCGTCGAGCAGGCGCCAGTTCGCCCGGAAGGCGGACTCCGCCGCGGCGACCAGCGCGTCCTCGTCCTTCGGAGTCATCGCATCCTCGATCAGTCGGCGCGACTCGTCGGCGTGGGCGTGGTCGGCCTCCTCGTGGACCCGGAAGTACTCGCTGCCGGCGCCCCCGTCGATGCCGTAGAAGCGGGAAAGGCCCTCTCGCTTGATCCGCGAGATCTCGGGCTGGCCGCTCTCGATCGCGTACATGCGGGCGAGCTCGGCCAGGTAGCCGTCTGGGGCGGTCCAGGCCGTGACGCACTCGGCCGTCTCCGGCGTCGGCTCGGCGCCGATCTCGCCGCCCGCGGCCTCGACGAAGCCGTCCCAGAGGCCGACGTGTCCCTCCTCCTCGGCGGCGTGGGCCGCGATCTCTTCGCGGTGCGCCTCGGGAGCGGTCTCGGCGGCCTGGCGGCAGAGCCGGGCGAGCGCCTCGGTGGCGTGCCGGTACTGGCCGGCGTAGCGGGCAAGCTGCTCGCGGCTCAGCTCCCCTGCCGACCACCGCACGTAGAACGGGTGCTCGAGCACGTTGTGCCGGGCGCGACTCTCCTCGATCCGCTGCCAAACCGATTCACTCACTTTGGCCTCTCCTTTCGATTGATCAGGCTCTCGGGGCATCGCGCGGGAGCATACCCTCCGGCGCCTGCGACCCCCGCGCCCCGACATCGCCGTCCCTCCCCTGCCCACCGGCCTCGACTGGGCGGGCGAGCCCATCGAGTCGATCGACCGGCTGGTCGCCGCGCGGCCGGTCCTGGTTCACTTCTTCGACTTCGCCCAGCTCAACTCCGTGCGGACCCTGCCCTACCTGCGTTCCTGGCACGAGCGCTACCGGGGCGGCGGGCTCGCGCTGATCGGTATCCACTCGCCGCGCTTTCCGTTCACCCAGGACCGGGATGTCGTCGGAGCGGCGTGCGCGCGGCTCGCGATCGACTGGCCGGTCGCGGTCGATCGCGAGTTCGGAGTCTGGAAGCTGTATGAGCCGCACGGCTGGCCGGCGCTCTTCCTCTGGGGCCGAGGCGGTGCCCTGCGCTGGTACCACCTCGGCGAGGGCGACTACGCGGACACGGAGCAGGAGATCCAGCAGGCGCCTCGGGCCCGACAACGGCCACGAGTGGCCGGAACCATCGAGCCGATCCGTCCCTCCGACGTCCCCGGCGTCCAGGTGATCGCGCCGACCCCCGAGGTCTTCCCGGGCGGCTCAACCGAGGAGCCGTGGGTCACGGACGGAAGCCGCACGGCGATCGAACTGGACTACGAAGCGGGCGGCGCCTACGCGGCAACCGACGGCACCGGCGAGATCGCGATCCGCGTCGATGGCGCGGAGCGCGACCCGATCGACCGTCGGCCACCCGGGACTGCAGGAGTTGACGGCCCACGAGAGCAGCGAGAGCCACTCCCTCGTGCTCGAGCCCTCACCCGGCGTGCGCGGTCTACTCGATTCAGTTCGCGGCCGGCGTGCCCTGAGACGCGACGAGCTCCTTGCGGATCTCGCCGGGGAGCATGAAGCGGACGTCCTCGTCGACGGTCTTGAGCTCGCCGACGTCGGTCGCGCCGCGCTCGCGGAAGAAGGAGACGAGCCGCTCGACCAGCTCCTCGGGGGCGCTGGCGCCGGAGGTGATGCCGACGGTCTCGACACCCTCGAGCCAGGCCTCGTCGACCTGGAGGTGGTTGTCGATCAGGTAGGAGGCGGCGCCATGCTCGCGCGCCACCTCGACCAGCCGGTTCGAGTTGGAGGAGTTGGTCGAGCCGATCACCAGGACGAGGTCGCACTTCGTGCGCCAGCTCCTTGACCGCCTGCTGGCGGTTGGTGGTCGCGTAGCAGATGTCGTCGGTCTTCGGCCCGACCGCGTTCGGGAACTTCTCCTTCAGCCTGGCGATGATCGAGCTGGTCTCGTCGACCGAGAGGGTGGTCTGGGTGATGTAGGCGATCCGGTCCGGGTCCTCGACCTCGAGGTCGTCGACGTCCGCCTCGGTCTGGACCAGGACGATGTTCTTCGGGGCCTCGCCGGTCGTCCCCTCGACCTCCTCGTGGCCCTCGTGGCCGATCAGGACGATCGTGTAGCCGTCGGCGGCGAACTTCCGCGCCTCGACGTGGACCTTGGTGACCAGCGGGCAGGTCGCGTCGATCGTGCGCAGCCGCCGCTTCGCGGCGTTCGCGTGGACGCTCGGGGCGACGCCGTGGGCCGAGAAGACGACCATCTCGCCCTCCGGCACCTCGGTCTCCTCCTCCACGAAGATCGCTCCGCGCTTCTCGAGCTCGTGCACGACGTGCTTGTTGTGGACGATCTCCTTGCGGACGTAGATCGGCTCGCCGTAGAGATCGAGCGCGTGCTCGACCGTCTGCACGGCGCGGTCGACGCCCGCGCAGTAGCCGCGCGGCGCCGCGAGCAGGACCCGCGAGGGTCCCGTCTTGGTGCTTTCGGAGGTGGACGGCACGTCCGGGGGAAGGGTAGCGGCCGCACCTATCCACCGAGAAGCTAGGCTTGACGCGGGTATGGCACAGGGACACATGGACAGGCTGAGCTCGATCGACGCGTCGTTCCTGACGAACGAGACGTCCGACGCGCACATGCACGTCGGCGCGGTCATGATCTTCGAGGGACCGCCGCCGGCCTACGAGGACTTGCTCGAGCACGTGCGCAGCCGCCTGCACATGGTCCCCCGCTTCCGGCAGAAGCTCGCCTTCCCGCCGGTCGAGACCGGCCGGCCGTTCTGGATCGACGATCCGAACTTCAACCTCGCCTACCACGTGCGCCACTCGGCGCTGCCGGCGCCCGGGCTCGGAGGAGCAGCTCCGCAACATCGCGGGCCGGGTCTTCTCGCAGGCGCTCGACCGCTCCAAGCCGCTCTGGGAGATCTGGCTCGTCCAGGGGCTCGAGCGGAACCGCTTCGCCCTGATCGACAAGACCCACCACGCCCTGGTCGACGGCGTCTCCGGCGTCGACATCGCGACGGTCCTCTTCGACCTGAAGCCGGTCCCCGAGCCGATCGAGCCGGACCGCGACTGGGTCGCCGCAGCCCCCGCCCTCCTCCGCCGAGCTCGCCGCCCGCGGCCTGGCCGAGCTCGGCGAGACGCCGTTCAAGCTCGCCCGCCGCGCGGTGCGCGCCGCCTCTCACCCAATGCGCACAACCCGCAAGGTGGCTGAGGCGGGCGAGGCGCTCGCCGAGGTCGCCTGGAACTTCACCAACCCGGCGCCCGACGTCCCGCTCAACACCGAGATCGGCTCGCACCGGCGCTTCGCCTGGAGCCGGGCGGAGCTCGAGGACTACAAGAAGATCAAGAACGCGCTCGGCGGCACGGTCAACGACGTGGTGCTCACGGTGGTCAGCGGCGCGCTGCGCAGCTGGCTGCGCAGCCGCGGCATCAAGACCGAGGGGCTCGAGCTGCGGGCGCTGGTGCCGGTCTCGATCCGAGCCGAGGACGAGCGCGGCCAGCTCGGCAACCGGATCGCGGCGATGCGCGGGCCGCTGCCGGTCTACATCGAGGACCCGGTGAAGAGGCTCGACGCGGTGCGTCAGGCGATGGGCGGGCTGAAGGAGTCGAAGCAGGCGCTGGGCGCCGAGGTGATCTCGCGCTTGAACGACTTCGCCCCGCCGACGCTGCTGGCGCAGGCCTCGCGGATCAACTTCTCGACCCGGCTCTTCAACCTGATCGTCACCAACGTCCCGGGCCCGCAGATCCCGCTCTACGTGCTCGGCCGCGAGCTCGAGGACGTCTTCCCGGTCGCGTTCCTGCCCGAGAACCACGCGCTGGCGATCGCGATCATGAGCTACAACGGCGGCATCGACTTCGGGCTGCTCGGCGACTACGACGCGATGGAGGACATCGAGATGCTCGCCACCGGGCTCACGGAATCCCTTGCGGACCTGAAGGCCGCAGCCGAGGCGACCGATGCCCGCGCGCAGGCCGAGATGGCGGCGCGCGCGGACCTGCCCGGCTAGCCCTGGGTGCCGCTCAGCGTCCAGATCGGGCTCCTGCTCGCCGTCGCCACGGCCCTCGCGTCGACGGGGCTGCAAGATGTCGGCATTCAGGACAAAGCGTTGTCTTGGCGTTCGAAGAGCTTCGTCACGCCAGACACCGTGAGGATGCGCTCTACCGGATCCCCGCCATATGCGATCGAGATCTCGACACCGAGCTGACCAGCGGCGTCCCTGCCGTCGAGCAGGAACTTGACGCCGGTCGAGTCCATGAAGTCGAGCTCCCTGAGGTCGACGATCACCCGGTCGAACCCGCGACCCAGCAAGCCGAGAAGGGCCTCGTTCGCGGAGGCGGCCGAGTCAGCGTCGAGCTCCCCGCGCAGGATCAAGCGAGCGGAGCCGGAGTCCTCTCTGACTTCGAACGAAAGTGGCGTCGTCACTCGGGGTCTCCCTCCTCACGCAGATCGAATCGCATGATGACCTCAGTCCCGCCGTGCTCCGGTGAGACGATCTCCGAGCCGGCAGAGAACTGGGATATCAGCGGCAGGCCGAGACCCAGCCCGGGGCTGTCGAGCCGCGGTTCGAGGCCGTGACCCTGATCGCGGACGCGCACGGTCAGCGAATCGCCGTCGAGCTCCGCCTCCATGTCGATCGTTCCGGGAGAAGCCATGTCTCTGTATGCGTGCAACACCACGTTCGTCATCGCCTCGCTGACGCACACGGCGACTGAGTTGAGCGCACGATCGGTCGGCTGAGCGGGCGCGGCAAACTCGCGGATCGCCTGTCGCCCCTCTCCCGGTGCGCCTCGGGTGGCCTCGAATGACCAGCGCGCCGTGGTCACCGGCGTGACTCTAAGCGCTCTCGGGCGGCTGTAGCGCTGGGCTTAGGTGTCACGTCGCTGATGCGAAGCACGACGAGGGCGACATCGTCTCTCGGCTCGGACGAGCTGGAGTCAAGCATCGTCCGATACACGCCCTCCGCAATCTCGTCGGAGCTCGAGCCCGCGTGCGATCGGAACACCGACTGGAGGTCTCCCCGTCCAGGCATATGCGCGGGCGCATGTGCCTCGGTGAGCCCGTCGGTGTAGAGGAGCAGACAGTCCGCCGGGTGCAGCATCCAGTTGCTCTCCGCGACCTCCAGCTCCGGGTTCGCGCCCAGGACGAGGCCATGCATCCCGATCTCGTGCACCGTTCCATCGCTCCGCAGCAGGAGTGGAAGGGGATGTCCACCGCTCGAGAAGGTCAGTGCGAGGCCCGCTTCGGTGGCCTCCAGGCGCGCGTACGCGACGGTGCAGACCTCTCGTGGGGAGAGCCGATCCCGCAGGGCGACGTTGAGGACGTTGAGGACGTGACTCGGACTGTCGTCATGCAGGGCCGCGGTCCGGAGGGTGTGGCGCGCGAGACCCGTGACGGCCGCAGCGTCGGGCCCTTTTCCGGTGACATCGCCGACCACGACCACCCAGCAGCCGGGGCGGGATTCGAAGACGTCGTAGAAGTCGCCGCCGACGCGATAGTCCTCACCCACAGGTCGGAAGCGTGCGGCGAGATCGACGCCTGGGATCTCCGGCAGACCCGGTGGCAGCAGGCCCTCCTGCAGCGCGCCGGCGATGTACGCGACCGTCTCCTCGGCGTGGCCGCGCTCCGTGACTACTGCCGCCAACAGCAGCACGGTGAGACCGGCGACTCCGAAGAAGGTCTGGGCCAGAAGCAGACTGTCGTCCGGGTTGGTGCGCACGAATGGCCCATCACCGTGGGCCGTGTAATAGACGGCGATCCCGGTCACGGTCAGCACGGCGGCGGTGGCACCGGGCTGCCAAAAGCGGAGGGCTGCCCAGACCAACAGGGGGAAGGTGAGATAGGCCAGGTTCGTCTCCTGGTGGAACACGAAAACGCTCAGCCCGACCACCGAAGCGGCAAGTGCTATCGCCTCGATCGGGTGTCCGGGCAGCCCGCGGAACGGCCAGCGACTCGCGGCAACCATGAGCGCCGGTGCGACCAACAGGTCGCCGCCCATGTCCCCGAGCCACCAAACACGCCAGACCGAGCCGAAGTGGTGGAATCCCACTTCGTCGCCGACGATGAGGCTTCCGACCCCTATGGTCGCCGCGATCGCCGTGCTCAGGACACCAGCCAGGACCACGAGGGCGAGCACGTCGCGAACCCGCTCGAGCGATGGCCTGAAGTCGGCTAACTGGGTCAGGAGATAGGCGCCGACGACGGCTTCCAGGGTGTTGCCGCAGGTGATGCCGAGCACCGTGATGAAAGGCACTCCGGTCCACATGTTCGCCAGAAGGGCCCCGAGGGCCACCCCCGGCCAGACGGAGCGCCCCCAGATGACGAGTGCCGCAAGCGCGATTCCGGTAGGGGGCCAGATCGCAGTGACGCTGCTGGTCGCGAACGCGAGGTTGAGGCCGACCTTGGCGGATCCGTAGTACGCCCCCGCGATCAGACCGATCTTCGCGAGATAGAGAACAACTCCCTCGCCCTGAGAGCGTCGGGCAGCCAAAGCTGCAATCTAGGAGAGTTTGGTGATCTCGGCTAGTACCCGAGAGCGAACTTCGCGTCCTCGGACATCATCTCAGCGGTGGGCGATGTCGGAGTGGTAGACCATGCATCACGAGGGACCTGGGCCGAAGGGAGCCACCGTGAAGCTGAAGCTGATCCTCACCACGGCGATTGTGGGAGCGGCCTCGGCCTTGCCCGCCACTTCGAGCGCTGCGCCGCCCGCTCCACCGCCGACACAGGACTCGGTGCTCTTGACGAAGTCTCCGGCGCTCACGCCCCATTTCACTGTTCTGGCACTCAACGCGACGAGCGGGGAGCGGGCCGAGCGGCGAGAATCCGGACGGCGAGGCGCATTTCATCCTCCGGCTCGACCGAGGGCCACCACTTGAGATCCAGGGGCCGGTGACCTGCCTCGAGGTCAGGGGGAACGCCGCCACCATCAACATCCAACCCTTCCCCGGCAACATCATCACCGTGCAGGTTCTCGATGACCATCCCGACCTCTTCGATACCTCTGCGATTGGTCGAGCGCCGACCGATTGCTCGGCAGCCCTGCCGTCAAGCTTCGCTGGACCGCTCCTCCAGGGCGACATCAAGGTCACCGATGCCCAGCCGTTGCCGACGACGATGGGCCGATGTAAGCACGGCGGCTGGAAGCAGTTCGGCTTCGCGAACCAGGGACTGTGCATCGCCTTCGTCGAGCGCGGCCCGTAGAAGCGAGCCGCCAGCCTTTCGGAGTCAGGCGTCACCTTTAGTCCTCGCATAAGGAACGCTGATTGGGTGCGGCACTTCCCTGGTCGAAAGGAGTCCACGATGCATCCAGTTGCGCTCGCAGGCGGATTCGGCGCCTTGGATGTTGCCTTCACCGGGCAGGTTCTCTACGCGCTGCACGTCAGCGACCGGAAGAAAGACAGTAAGGAAGCTCCTCGCAGGCGGGTTGTGATTGCGGCACCGACGTATCGTCGGCCAGCCGCGCCGCGAAAGCGGGACAGTCAAGTCGATCGGTCTCAGTCCTGAGCGGCTCACGCTCGGCGGCCTTTGCGTGTGCGCCATGTCACTGCCGACTCT
The DNA here is from genome assembly GCA_963725475.1 of uncultured Solirubrobacterales bacterium. Lineage (GTDB taxonomy): Bacteria > Actinomycetota > Thermoleophilia > Solirubrobacterales > 70-9 > DASUPK01. The sequence goes on from CAVRYR010000006.1 coordinate 495,873, forward strand.
CGCCCATCGGCATACGCTTCGGCTCCGCCTCGGCTCGACGTTCTTTGGATTCCCACTCCAACTCCGGCGTCGGGCCGGGGCCCGTTCCGTCACTCGACGTCGCGGGATACTGCATGGTCGATGTCGGAGGAGAACGTCAGGTTTGCGCTCGACGGCTACGCCCGCTTCAACGCGGGCGACAAAGAGGCAGGGTTGTGGTTCTTCACCCCGGACGCCGAATACCACGTCGCCCGTGAGGATCCCGATTCCGCCGTCCATCGCGGGATCGACGCCGTCAGGCGACAGTTCGCCCGCTGGGTCGAGGCATATCCCGACCTCACGGTCGAGCCGCTGGAGGCAAAGGGAAGAGGGGACACGGTCTTCCTCTGGGTGCGTTTCAGCGGTCACGGAGAGGGGAGCGGGGCACCGGTGGAGATGGAGCTGGCGCACGTGCTCACCATGCGAGATGGCAAGGTCGCCCGGACCGTGGAGTACTTCGACCGAGCCGAAGCCCTCGAAGCCGCCGGGCTGCGGGAGTAGGGATGTCGGAGGAGAACGTCGAGGTCGTGACCCGTTCGGGCCACGCCGACCCCGCCTGATCGCGTACATAGACATCGGCTTGCTTCGGATCTAAGCTCGGCGCAGGAGTCGCTCGTCGAGTGAAGGAGGAAGCGATGAGCCGCATCCGGCCGCACCTGACGTACTCGAACGTGATGTCCACGATCGCCGTCTTCGGGGTGCTGGCGGGCGGCAGCGCCTGGGCCGCCTCGAAGATCGGCACCAACCAGATCAAGAACGGCGCGGTGACGACGAAGAAGATCAAGAACGACGCAGTCACCGGCGCCAAGGTCAACGAATCGTCCTTCGGCCAGGTGCCGGACGCTGCCCGCGCCGGCAACGCGACGAATGCCAGCCAGCTCGGCGGCGTTCCGGCCGCCGGATATTTGAGGGGTTACGAGAGGGTAATCGGCAACCCGACGCCCGATGACACTCAGGCGACCAAGTTCGCCCCGATCAGCTGTCCGAGCGGCAAGAAGCTAGTCGCCCTTGGCGTAGAGGGCATCTTCTATGTTGGCACGCTGCCAGCGATCATCCCCCAGTGGAACGACGACGGCAGCGGCGACGTGATCAGCCAAAAGTACGATGGCCAGAGCTACCGATTCATACCTGAGGGGGTCTGCGCGAACGGTTGATCGGACAAAGCTAGCTGCCTCTGACCGAACCGCAGCCTCCAATCGAATAGCCGGAGGGGCGCTCGCAGCGTGTCGACGCGGGTGCCCGGCGGGCTGCGAGAGTAGGCGGCTCGCTATTGCTTTGGACGAGAAGCAGCTATCCGCTTGCATGGAAAGGAGCGCTCTTCGACCTGGCGCTCGCTTCACGCGCGCAGCGGAGAACGGCCTCTCATTAGCGCCGTTCGTGGCGGAACATCGCGAGCGCGTGCGCGCCCGCGGGATGCGCCCGAAACTCCCGCACGACCGCCGCCATTGCCACCGGCAACTCCTCGGGTTGCGGCAGGGGCACCCCGTACTCGGGAGGCATCAAGACGGACGCCGCCAGCGCGGCGAACGTCAGGTCGGCGGCGGTGAACCGATCGCCGCAGAGATAAGGCCGGTCGTCGCTGAGCCGCCTTGCAACGGTGTCGAAGACCATCCGCACCTGGGCCTCGGACTGCGCCGCCGTAGCCGCCGTGATGTCGAGAAAGCGATCGATCACCCGTATGGCCCCCGGATAGGCCAGCGCTAGCGCCCGGCGCTCCCAGCTGGGGACGCCGGCACACCCGTACGCCATCGCGAGATCGCGGCGTCCGCGCATTTCGTTGTACATCCACCTTCGTCCGTGGGGTCCCAGGTTGGCGTCGAAGTCGCGTTGCAGCGCTCGAACCTCTGCGGCGGCGCCCGGATCGTCCGGGTACAGACGCTGAGCCGGCGGCGCATTGGCGTCGGCCTCGTCAACGATGTCGGCCGAGTCGGCCAGCACCCGATCGCCGCACACGAGCACCGGGACGGTCGTGCCACCCCCTGCTCGGCGAACAGCAAGCCAGTGGATCAGCTGCAGGTGCGCCTGCTCTCGGTACTTGATGCCCGCGCGATCCAGTGCCCAGCGAGCCTTTTCGCAGTAGTGGCTGATCGGAATCGTGATCAAGACGCACGGCTGGCGGCATGAGCTCATTTGGACTAGATCATCCTCACTCCCGATCAGGAGCGTGTGCCTAAGAGGCGGATCAGAGCCTCCCGAGGCCGTCTGGACCCGCGGCCGCCTTCCATGCGGACGAGCAGCGCGGTCGACCGCGCGAACAGCACGTCGCCTTCGCGTGGATGCGGGACCTCGACCGACCACTGGTACGAAACTCGGGAAGTTAGGTGCAGCTACCGGCCGCCGCCGCCCGGGAGCGTCCGCCCCAGGCAGCGGACGTACGACGGCGCCATCCCCCAGCGCTTGTAAAAGCGCAGCGCGTCCTCGTTGCCGGCGATAACGGCCAGCCCAATGAAGCCGACGCCGGCGGCGGCGAGACGCCCCTCGACCTCCTCCATGAGCAGTGAGCCGATCCCCCAGCGGCGTAGCTCGGGCTCGACGGAGAGCGCCTCGAGCTCGCCCATCCGCTCGTTGGTCTCGAAGCTCCAGTCGCCGTCGCAAATTCGGAAGAAGGCGAAGCCGACCGGCGAGCCCTCGCGCTCGGCGATCAGCAGCCAAGCGTCACCGGCGCGCATCCAGCGCTCGAACTCGCCCCGGCGCCGCTGCCACGAATCCTCCGCGCGCCGGAATGGGGTGACCTCCCGGACCTCGCCGGCGACCTCGGCGTGGTACTCCTGCATGGCTCGCCACAGTGACTTTATGTCGTCGAGCCGATCCGCCTTCGCCTCGATGATCTCGACCTCGGGCGGCGCTGTCTGCTCCGCAGTCACGCGACGAGCCTACGCCCACTGAGCGATCCCGGCGACGATCCCGGGCACCGCGCCGGCAGCCCAATCAGCTAGGCATCCCCCTCTGAGTGCCGTCCCGCCCCCCGTGCGAGAGCTCCTTAGGCTTCACGAACGACACCAGCTCCGCGCTCCCGGGCGCCAGCTCGCGCCAGCTCCCGTTGAGCTCCAGCGTTGCCAGCGCCGCGGTCGGAAACTTGCTCCTTAACCGCGGGATCTCAGAGCCGGCGCTGGCGAGGCTCAGGGCGAGATCCTGGATCCCCGGGTTGTGGCAGATCAGCATCACCGACTCGACCTCGTCCGGCACCTTGTGCAGCACCTCGAGGAGGTCGCGTGCCGGGGCCGCGTAGAGCTCGGGCTCGATCCGGACGTCGGCACTCTTTCCCAGGCTCGGCGCGATCCGCGTCAGCGTCTGGCGGGTGCGCCTCGATGGTGAGCACAACACCAGCTCGGGGCCGATCCCCTTCCGTCCCAGGTGCTGCGCCATGAGCTTCGCGGCGCGGCGACCGCGAGGGGCCAATGGCCGGTCCTGGTCAACAAGCGTCGGATCGTCCCAGCTCGACTTGGCGTGGCGAAGGAGATAGAGCCGTTTCATTGCCACCTGGAGAATGCCGAGAGCGGGCAGCCGAAGGCAAGGCGGAAGCGGAGACGGAAGGTGCGCTGCCGGTTATCGCGCAAGAGGGGAAACCGACCAGGTTCCAAGAGTGCTGCTTTGCATGGAAAGCGCTAGCAGCGTCGCCCCTTCTGCGACGCCGAACTCAGGGGCGAATCGGCGCTTCGTTCTGGACCTTCAAGGGGATCACGGGCACACCGTCGCTCCATCGGCCCAGGAAGCGATGGTTATGGGAGTTCCCGAGGGCGTACGAGCAGTCCTTGTGGTAATAGGCGCAGCTCTGGAGGGCGTCCCAGACCTTCCAGCAGAAGTCCCAGTCGTAGGCATCGACGGCGAACTCGCCGAACTGGGCGTTGCCCGGCCCGGCACAGACCCCGTGAGCCGACGAGAGCGCGGGCGTGCCGTGATCGTCGCTGTGGGTTAGCACCAGGTCCTTGTTCCGCTTCGGGATCTGGCCGATCTTGGGGAAGACCGCGTTGCAGCTCGCGGTATCCACTCCTCCCGCATTCAGGACCAGGGCGCCCTCGGCGCCCGAGTGGCACTGCAGCAGTGTGTCGGGCGGGATGCCGGCCAGCGAGTCGTCGAGGGCCGGCTCACCGCCTCCGGCGAGCCCGCTGTCTTCCGGGTCGTCGAGGAAGACCGCCCTCGGCGTGGGCAGGTCCAGCGACAGGTATCGGTTCGCCAGGTTCGCGGTGATGATGCCCCCGAAGGAGAAGCCGAAGTAGCTCGTTCGGTCGAGCTGCGGCTGCACCCGGCTCGAGCTCGCCTGGAGATACGAGATGGCGCCACGGATGCCGTTGACCGCGGAGGTCATGCACGGCTCGATGTTGAACGGGCCGGGGCACGGATTAGCGATGTCCGTCTGCCAACGGGGGTAGATGACGACGTCGCCGTTGAGCACCGAGTGCCGGATCAGGGCGTACATCTGGTCGTAGCCCGCGAACTCGAAGTAGCCGTGCATCAGGATTGCGAGCGGCGCCGATGCCGGCCGCGGCGAGACCGGCTCGAAGACGTACCAGGCGTCGTTGCCGTTGCCGCCCGAGGTCACCCGCAGGTCCGCATGGGAGTAGTCACTGCCGCCCGGCCCCGACGTCGGCTGTGGCGGTTGCGTGACGGACGCCCCGGCGTGCGCCACACCAACGAGCGCCAGGCTCGCGATCAGCAACCAGGCGACCCCCGCTCGCCGCATCAGAGCGCGCATCAGAGCGTGTAGGTGCCCAGCTCCGCGCGCGGCGTGCGGCCGAGCCGGAGGATCTCCTCAGCGAAGGCGATCGCCTCGGCGCGAACCCGGTTGAAGTCGAGCTTGTCGGCCGTCGTGATGCCCCAGTTGAGGAGGTAGGTGGGGCCGGTGATGTAGTTCGCGTCGGAGATCTTGCCGACCGCGTACAGGTACTGGCCCTCGCCGGGCCAGGCCGGGTCGTTCGCGACCCCCGAGGCGTTCGGATTGAGCGGCCGCAGCACCGTGCCCGGTGAGGAGTCGCCGCGGACCAGTGCATCGAATGACGCATCGACCAGCGCCTCGGAGCCCGGGGCGAAGATCGCACCGGGCTCGAAGAGGCCGGTCGGCCCCATGCGACCGGGTTGCACCTCGTCCCATTCCCGGGTGCCGAGGTGCTCGATGGTGAGCGCCGCCTTCGTCCGCTTGACGAGGTCGTTCTGGTGCTGGGCGATGAACGCTCGTGAGCCGTTGCCGCCTGCGAAGTGGCCGGTGGTGAGCAGGATCATGAACGTCCCCGGCAGCGCCTCGCGAGGCAGGCGGGCCAGGTAGTCGGCGATCGCCACGATCGCCCCAGGGCCGTTGTCCTCGATCGCGTTCGAGCCGTCGGTGTGGCAGTGGATCGCGACGAGCTCGTCCGATTGCCCGGGGATGAAGCCGATCAGGTTGCGGCTGCTGACGGTCTCGATCTCGGCGGGCAGCTTCAGGCGAGCCTGCGCGCCGGCCTGGGCCTGGCTCTTGAGCGCGGCTCCTGTTGCGCGGTCGACGAAGAGCCCGGGGACCGAGCGGAGGATTCCGTCGTATGGGAAGTACGACCCGTACGCGCCGTCGAAGGGATAGTCGAGCACGCCGACAGCGCCGGCCGCCCCAGCCGCTTGGAGACCATCGAGGATCGTGATCAGGCCGCCGATCGAGAGGAAAGGTCGCTTGTAGGGCAACGTGGGGTTGAGCTCGCCGCGCGGGTCATAGACGCGGCCCGGATAGGCCAGCGCAAGCAGGAAGCCGGCGGGGACCACCGCCGCAGGCACATCGAAGACGGCGATCTTGCCGGCGAGGGAGCCGGGCGCGGGTGTCGAGCCAACCGGGACGAACGCGAGCGGGCCGCTCACTCCGCCGGCGGGGGTCTGCCCCGAATACGGCATGTAAGAGGCGGTCTTCACCGGGCCGGCACTCGGCCCTGAGGTGACATCGAGAGACCACTGCGTCGTGGTCCAGCGCTGCATCGGCACCGGCTCGAAGTGGAGGTCGGCGACCCCGATCTTCCGCAACTGCTCGAACAAGCCGTCGACGTAGCCGGCCTCCTCGGGGGTGCCGGTCGCGCGGAGGCCCCGCTGGCCGGGCGGGCCGACTCGGTCCGCGTCCTTGTGGAGCTGGCGGAACTGGCCGAGCGAGAGAAACTGGCTCTCCCTCACCTTGATCGCGTCGGCGGCGCTCAACAGTCCTTTTGCCGAGGCGCCAGGTACGACCTTCGACAAGGGGTCGATCCATGAGCCGACGGTTCCCGCTGCCGCGAGGGCGCTGCCCATGGCGAGGAACTTTCTGCGCGAGACCCTGTGCTCACTGTGGATGTGATCAGACATCACTTTCCCTTCTCGGTGCCGCCCCGAGAACTTGAGCAGGAGTCGCGAGACCAGTCAAGCAGAAGCAATGAGACATCGGGGATTGCCTGCGAATGCCATCTGCGGGAACCACGCACACCCCTGAAAGACCCGCAGAGCGAGCGCAGTTCCCGTCCCCTCGCTCGTGAAGTTTGCGCATTGGACGAGAAGCGGCTATCCGCTTTGCGTGGAAAGGGGCGCTTTGAGCTGATGCTGCGTGATTGCAGCGGAGTGCGCCAGGCGCTGGAGGCGACATGGCGGGGAGTCGGCGCCTGCAGTAGGTTCCGACGATGGGGAGAGGGACGCTGCTGGCAGCGCCAACGTTGAAGCTCAGACAGAGCTGAAGCTTCAATGGGCCACATCTTCCTTTACTCGCTGATCGCCGCAGCGAACGCCACCCTGCTCGCCGCCGTGACGGTGATGCTCTTCCTGCCGAGCCCGAAGCGCCTCCTTCTCGGCTACCTGTTGGGCGGCCTGCTCGTCAGCCTCACGATCGGCTTCGTAATCGTCTTCGCGGTGCATCAGTCGGGCGCGACCAGCACGAGCCAGAACAGCATCAGTCCAGCGATGGATGTCGCGCTCGGGCTGATCTTGCTGGTGGTCGCATACGTGCTCAGGAGCGAGCGCATGGAGCAGAGGCGGGAGCGGAAGAAGCAGGAGAAGGCAGGGGTTGAGAAAGGCCCGTCCAAGGTCGAGCGGGTTCTGGGCAGGGGCTCCGCCCGCGTCACTTTCTTGGTCGGCATGGTCCTGACCCTCCCCGGCGTCTCCTACCTCGCCGCGCTTCACGAGCTCGACAACCTGAACTACGGCACGCTCCCGACCATCCTGGTGATCCTCGGGTTCAACGCCATGCTTCTGCTGCTGCTCGAGATCCCGTTGATCGGCTACCTGGTCGCCCCGGAGCGGACCGTGGTGGAGGTGCAGCGCTTCAGGGCCTGGCTTAGCCAGAACGGTCTCAGGGCAGGGATCTACGTCGCAGCGGGACTGGGTGTGCTGCTGATTGCCCGTGGCGTGATCGAGTTCCTCACCTAAGCGCCACTCCTGCCCAGAGCACCTATGCAGATGCAGCGCCCGCTTCTACGCGAATGGAAATAGCCGCTTTGGACGAGAAGCGGCATGCACGTGAGAGCGGTCAGCTGGGGCAAGCGGTAAACCGCGCGGCGGATCGCGGTGGACCGAGGCGGGCAGCGGAAGCGCCACTTCCCGTCGCGACGATCTTTGACGACATCGACGTGGCATGGGAGGAGCACTTCCGCCTGCCGGAAATGAGTCCGCCGACGCCCCCGCGCCCTACTTCTTTCTTTCGCTAGACCCCTCGACGCCCAGCGAGTCTCCGGCGCTGTGGACGACCTTCTTCAGGAACGTGTACTGGGTCTCGACCAGCTGGTCCGCCATCTTCAGCGCGGAGTCGACGATCTGCTCGGCCTGGGACGGGCTCTCATTGGCGAGCGTCTTGTCGACGGTCTCGGTGAAGTTGCGAACTGCTTGGATCGCGGCCTCCTGCCCTTCCTTGATCTCCGTGAGGACCTGGTCGGACAGCTCTACTGACCTCTCTGTAACTGCCATTGACACCACCTCTTTCCGATACATATGCCAGTTGGTGTCTCCAACTGCTCCACGATCATCACTCGCACGGCGGGACCTGGCATCCGCGGGGGACCTGGACCCGCTGTCCGTAGCGACCACGGGCATCAAGCGAGATCCAGCGCGTCACACTCGGGCGAGGCGGATCACACCCGACACGCAAGGGAGAGGCGATGACGATTCCCGGGGCGCGGCGCAAGAAGATTCCGCGTGATCGCGAGAACGACTACACGCCCGAGGCCGCGGAGGCGCGCCGGGCCTTCTTACGTGAGCAGACGGGCGCGGGACTCGAGCACGTCTCCCACTACTCCTTCGATCCATCGATTCTCCCCGGCAATGTCGAGCACTTCACCGGGGTCGCGCAGGTGCCGATCGGGATCGCCGGCCCCCTGCTCGTTGACGGGGAGTACGCACAGGGCGAGTTCTACGTTCCGCTGGCGACGAGCGAGGGCACGCTCGTAGCGAGCTACAACCGCGGCATGAAGACGCTGCGCGAGGCCGGTGGCGTGAAGACCACGATCCTGGACGACGCCATGCAGCGCGCCCCCGCCTTCGTGTTCGAGAGCGCCCGCGAGGCGCGGGCGTTCGGGGAATGGCTCACCGAGCACTTCGCGGAGATCAAGCGGGCGGCCGAGACCACCACCCGTACCGGCCGGCTGCGCGGCATCGAGCAGTACTCCGCCAGTCGCATCCTGTTCACGCGCTTCGATTACACCACGGGCGATGCCGCCGGCCAGAACCTCACGGGCAAGGCGACCGCCGCGGCGTGCGCGTGGATCACCTCCAACTACGACGGCATCACCAACTTCTATCTGGAGTCGAACTTCGCCACCGACAAGAAGAGCTCGCAGGTCAACGTGTTGCGCACGCGGGGCAAGCGGATGGTTGCGGAGGCGACGATTCCCGCCGCCCTGATCGAGGAGCAAATGCACACGAGCGGCGCCGAGCTGTTCCGGGCGCGCCAGGTGTCGAACCTGGGCGGTTTCATGTCCGGGGTCAACAACAACGGCCTGCAGTCCGCCAACGGAATCGCCGCGCTTTTCATCGCCACCGGCCAGGATGCAGCCAATGTCGCCGAATCCTCAGCGGCCCTCGGCTTCAGTGAGCTGCTCCCAAACGGCGACTACTACGCTTCGATCACGCTCCCATCGCTGATCGTCGCCACCTACGGCGGCGGCACGGGGCTCGCCACCCAGCGCGAGTGCCTGGAGCTCCTCGGCTGCTACGGGACCGGCAAGGTTCGCAAGCTCGCCGAGATCGTCGCGGCGACGGTGCTCTGCGGCGAGCTCTCACTCGGCTGGGCGATCGTCGTCGCAGAGTGGGTCAGGGCGCACGACCTCTACGGCCGCAGCCGGCCATAGCTCCCACGGAAGCAGAGCGGGACGCGCGAGGCGGCCGCACCGCCCAACAGCGGAAGGAGAGTGCTGGATTCCCAAAGGGGCACTTCCGCTTCGGCGCCTGTGACTGCCGCTCCGGACGATGAGCGGAAGCGAGCGCGCGCGCTGAGCTGACGCCTCCTCCCGCGTGAAAGCGGGAGTCAAGCTGTTGATCGCAGATAGCCGCTTTGGACGAGAAGCGACTATCCGCTTTGCATGGAAAGCGACTCCGCCGAGAGATACTGCGTGGGCGATGTCTGAGGAGAACGTCGAGACGGTTCGCAGGGCTTGGGATGCATGGCTTGGGGACGATCTGAACGCCCTCTTCGCTTGCTTCGACGCGGACGCCGTCTATGACCTGAGGCACTTCCGCGAGTGGCCTGACCACACGTACCGAGGCATCGACGGCATCCGCCATTTCTTGACGGAATGGCTCAGCCTCTGGACCGACTGGGAAGCCGGCGTGGACCAGATCCTCGCGGCCCCGGACGACCGTGTCGTCGTCCTTACCTGGCAGCGGGGCAAGGGAAGGGAGAGCGGATTGCCGATGAGCATGGAATGGGCACAGCTCATCAGCGTGCGAGACGGCAAGATCACACGCGTCGACGCGTATGACGACCGCCAGGAAGCCCTCGAAGCCGCCGGGGTGCGGGAATAGGCGATGGCGCAGGAGAACGTCGAGTCCTTCAAGCGCGGAGTCGAAGCGGGCAACCGCAGAGACATCGAAGCGCTCCTCGCTGAGCTTGACCCCGACGTGGAGTGGCACGCGGCGCTCCCGATGGTCGGGGGAGATGCGGTGTACCGGGGACACGAGGGGATTCGGGAGTGGCTCGGAGACGTTTGGGACGCCCTCGCTGAAACCGAGTTCGAGTTCCCCGAGATTCGGGACCTTGGCGACCGGATCGTCGCGGTAGGCTGGCTCCGCGGCCGTGGGAAGGGCAGCGGAGTCGAAGTCGAGACACCCGTTGCCTACGTGATCGACGTCAGGGGGCCCAAAGCGTTCCGGGTTCGAACCTACCTCGATCCCAAGGAGGCCCTCGAAGCCGCCGGGCTGTCGGAATAGCCGCTTTGGCCGACGAGGAGGAGTCCCGCCTCCACTCCTGGTGGCTGTCGCATTGCGCGATTAGGGGCACCAACGGCGCTCCGTGCTGGGTTTCGCACGAAGCGACACCGCAGAGTGGGAGCACTACACGCTTACTGGCGGACTTTCATGCGCGTCTCATCCGGCGGCCTTAAGGGCGAAGAGCTGAAGATCTGAGCGATCCGGCGCCCACGGTTGCGACACGGTCCCCGGGGCGGCCGCGAGATAGCTTTCCCTGTGCGGCCGGCTCGGATTGCTGCGCCTGCGCTCATGAACAATCTCAGCCTCGGAGTCATCGCCAGCTCACGCAAGGAGAACGAGCACAGGCTGCCGATCCACCCGTCCCAACTCGGGGAGCTCGACGGTGCCCTGCGGCCACGGATCTTCCTCGAGCGTACCTACGGAGCGCGCTTCGGCGTCGACGACGGAGAGCTCGAGCGCCTGGTGGGCGGCCTGCGCACACGCGAACAGCTGATGCGCGAATGCGACCTGCTGCTGCTTCCCAAGCCGATGCCGGCGGACCTCGCAGAGATGCGCGAGGGCCAGGTGTTGTGCGGCTGGGTCCACTGCGTGCAGGACGAGGAGCTCACCCAGCTCGCGATCGACCACCGCCTGACGTTGATCGCCTGGGAGGCGATGAACCACTGGTCGCGCGACGGGTCCTTCGGCCTTCATCTCTTCCACCAGAACAATGAGTTGGCCGGATACAGCTCGGTTCTGCACGCGATGCAGCTGAAGGGGATCACCGGCGAGTATGGGCGCCGGCTGCGAGCGGCCGTGATCGGTTTCGGCGCAACTGGCCGCGGAGCGGTGCTCGCCCTCAGGGCGCTGGGCGTCCACGACGTTTCGGTACTCACCCACCGCGAGGCAGCGGCGGTTGCCGCGCCGATCCACTCGGTGCGCCTAATCACCTACACCGGAGATCCCGACCACCCGCTCGCGCTCGACAGCCGCGAAGAGTCGGTGTCCGGCTTCCTGGCTGAACAGGACGTAATCGTCAACTGCGTATTCCAGGACACCGAGGCTCCCCTCACCTTCGTCACCAACGATGAGCTGTCGTTGTTTCGCGCGGGGACGCTCTTCGTTGACGTTTCCGCCGACGCAGGGATGGGCTTCGAATGGGCGCGTCCGACCAGCTTCGAGAAGCCGATCTTCGAGCTCGGCGACGGCCTGAGCTGTTATGCGGTCGACCACAGTCCCTCGTTGCTCTGGAACTCAGCGACCTGGGAGATCAGTAGGGCGCTGATCCCCTATCTGCGCCCGCTATGCGAGGGGCCCGAGGTCTGGAGGCGGGAGGAGACGATCCGCCGCGCGATTGAGATCCGCGACGGGGTCGTTCAGAACCCCCGGATTATCTCCTTCCAGCGGCGCGCGGAGGACTACCCTCACGACCGGCTCTGAGCACTCGCAGCACACAGCGCGCGACGCGAACGGCGCTGAACGCCGGATCATGCGGGTCGACGAAGTACACGCGTTCTCATGTCGGAGTGTGCCTATTCGCCCTGATTGCCTCGCTGCTCCTCCCAACTGAATAACCGGACCGGCGCTCGCGGCGTGCGAACGCGGGTGCCCGCCGGGCTGCGGGAGTAGGCAAACCGCCGTTTTTGACGATCCGCTTTGCATGGAAGGCGGCAGTCCAAATGGAGCCTGAGGCCGCCTCGGCAAGCTCTATCTGAAGGGGACGGTGACGGGACCGGGCAGGCGCCGGTAGACGGCGAAGAAGTCGCGGTCGTCGGGGCTCAGGTAGCGGCCGTCGGGCTGGTTCGATGGCCCGATCTGCGTCGGGCGGAGGCCGTGGTGGTGGGTGTAGGTGATCAGGGTGTGCCAGTCGGCATTGATGTCGAACTGCATCGCGCGAACCGCGCCGGCGCGCTGGAGAATCTGGGCCAACGAGGTCACGGTCATGTCGTTTGCGGCAGCGAAGATCAGGTTGCCGCGGCGGTCGATGCCGACGCCCGTGCGCCAGACGCGGACAGCGTTGCCGACCGTGAAGCCCCACTGCGTGCTGTCGTTCAAGTTGGGGTTGAGGCGCCCGTGCCAGATGATCGGCGGCAGGCTCTGGCGAGCCCAGGCGACGTCCGGCCCGGCGTTGGGGCCGCCGCTCCAGCTTACGATCGCGACGCGGCCGTCGCGGTAGCCGACGAGGGTGGCGTTGCCGTTCGCGAGCGGCTCGTTGATGCGGCCGTTGTCGGTCGAGCCGTTGTTCGTGTCGGAGTAGATGAAGCCGCTGTTGAAGGTCGCAAGCAGCCGCCTGCGCTGGCTCTCCGGGACCATCGCCGGCCCGCGCACGGCGGCACTCGGCGGCTCGTAGCGCCCCGGATAGAAGGCGAGAGCGGTGCGCGTGTGGTCGAACCAGGCCAGGTAGGCGACGTTCCGCGGATAGTCGGTCTCGGGCCGGAAGGTGGTCACCAGCACCGGTGGACCTCCCCTGACCTGCGGGCCGGTCGGCTTCCAGATTCCTTCGCCGCGCAGCGGGTGCCGGTACACCGGCTTGATCCGTGGTGGCCAGGCAGCCGCCTCGCTGGGCGCCTTCGCGGCCACGCCCGTCGGCGGCAGGCTGGTCAGCTGTGGCCCGCCCTTGCTCGGCGCGTTCCAGCTGTAGTAGACGTGCTCGATCTGATCGACCAGCTGGTTGCCGAAAGGAACATCGGCCCGGACCCACTCGACGCTGCGCGGGAAGAAGGCCATGCTCGAAGGCCGCAGCATCCAGGTCGCATACGAATAGATCACCGGCGACAGCAGCACGACGATGGCCACGAGAAGAAAGGTTCGCCGGCGCCGGCGCCTGCGTCTGGTTTCAGCCTCGCGCCTCCGCTCTCGGCGCGCCGCAATTCCGGCGAGCGTCGCCGAGCCGGGCGGTGGGTCAGCCGCATCCGGCGGGTCGCTCAGAGCAGGACCGGCGCTGGACCGCCGCAGACCGTCCATTTGAGTCACCCTAGGCTCGATCGACCAAGAAAGGCTAAGGCGGCCATTAGAGGGAGCTTAGGCCCGCACGCTCTCCAAGAGGCTCGAGGAGGCTCTCGAAGCCGCCCGTGTATCGCCGTAACTGCTTTGGACGAAAAGTGGGCCTTTGCATGGAATGCGGCACTCCGTGGCGAGATACTGCGTGGGCGATGTCGGAGAAGAAGGTGGACCGGCTCCAGACTGCCATCGACCCATTTAACAAGCGGGACGGAACGACGTTCGACCGGCTGCTCGCCGCGGGGGCTGAAATCGTGCCAGTCCGCGCCGCCCTCGAAGGGGCGACCGATCGAAGGGAGGGCGCAGGGTCTCAGTACTGCGCGGCCGTGGACGAGGCCTGGGAATCCCTCACGTGGGAAGTCGATGAGATCCGTGGAGTAGGAGAGTTGGCCGTCGCCGTCGCCCATATCCGCGGCAAGGGGCGAGAGACCGGAGCGACGATTGACACCAGCGGCGGCTGGGTCGCTCAGTTTCGCGATGGCCTGATCACCCGTTTTCGCACCTACACCAACCGCGAGGACGCCCTCGAAGCCGCCGGGCTGTAGGAGTAGGCGATGTCGGAGGAGAACGTGGAGACCGTGCGGCGTGCCTACGAGGCGTACGCGGAGGGAGACCTCGCGGCGGCCGGGCTCGCCTACAGCGAGGACACCGTTTGGGACGTCACGCGCTTCCGACCCGACGAAGGCATCCACAGCGGTCGGGAGGAACTCGCCAGATACATCCAAAGTTGGCGTGAGACCTGGGCCGAGCATTCGTTCTCGCTCGAGCAAGCGCTGGACGCGGGGGATCGGGTCGTCGCGGTGATAGTGGAGAGTGGAACGGGCAGGTCCAGTGGCGCGCCGGTGACGATTCGCTACGGCCAAGTGATCAGGCTGCGCGGAGGGAAAATCGCCGAGACCATCGTGTACCGGGAGGTCGAGGAAGCCCTCGAAGCCGCCGGGCTGTCGGAATAGCTGCGTTGCACGGAAGCGTCATCTCTTTAGGCATCGCTTGAACCGACGGCAATAGCTTCACGGCATGCAGATCGCTCGCGCCTTGTCCGCGCCCTTCCGCGCCGCTGGCAGACTCGTCACCGGGCTTGCCAGGCGGCTGACGAAACGCAGCTAGCGGACTGTCAAGTCGGGCTGCCGCTTTGGAGGAGAAGCAACCGTCGTAGCCCAGGGGCGGTGGCTTATAGGGTGGGTCACAGACCCCAGCGCCACGGAAGGAGGAGCCATGGGACGCATCGAGGCCAAGGCGTGCATCGTCACCGGGGCCGCGTCCGGGATCGGCCGGGCGACGGCCGAGCGGTTCGCCGAGGAGGGCGGGCAGGTGCTCTGTGTCGACGTCGATGGTGACGGCGCGCGCGACGCGGCGGAACGGATCCGCGCCAACGGCGGGACGGCCGAGGCGGAGGAGGCGGACGTCGCTGTTCGAGGGCAGGCGGAGGCCTTCGTCGCGCGCTGTGTCGAGCTTTGGGACGGCATCGAGGTTCTCGTCAACAACGCCGGGGTGAACCTGCCGGGCGTCTTCCACGAAGCGCCAGACGAGACGATCGAGCGCACGCTTGCGGTGAACCTCAAGGGCCCCATCTACGCCTGCCAGGCCGCGATCCCCCACATGCTCGAACGCGGGGGTGGATCGATCGTCAACATGTCGAGCGTCAACGGCGTCGTCGCCGAGCCCTACCTGACGGTATATGCCGCTTCCAAGGGAGCGGTGGTGATGCTCTCGCGGGGCATCGCGCTGGACTACGCGAAGCAGGGGATCCGTTGCAACGCGATCTGCCCGGGCTGGGTCGACACGCCGATCAACTACGCCCACGCCGAGATGCTCGGTGGACTGGAGAAGGTCTATGAGTCGATCGACTCCTTTCAGCCGATTGGGCGCCCGGGCGAGCCACGCGAGATCGCCAACGTCGCCCTCTTCCTCGCCTCGGACGAGGCGAGCTTCCTGACTGGCTCGGTGGTCTTGGCCGACGGTGGGATGACAGCCCAGTAGGACAGCACGAGCGTGCCGCTCGGAGCAGCTCGGTAGCCGCTTTGGACGAGAAGCGGCTATCCGCTTTGCATCGAAAGCGGTACTCCGCCGCGAGATACCGCGTGGGCGATGTCGGAGCGGATGAAGGGAGGTGCAGCGGCTAGTACCCGAGCGCGAACTTCGCGTCCTCGCTCATCATCTCCGGTGACCAGGGCGGGTCGAAGACCATCTTCGGGTGAACCTTGTCGATGCCCTGGAGCTGGCCGACGAACTCGCGCATCTGCTCCGAGACCTGGGGGCCAATCGGGCAGGCGGGCGTGGTCAGCGTGAAGGTGATGTAGGCCTCCTCGTTGTCGATCTCGACGTCGTAGACGAGGCCCAGCGAGACGAAGTCGAGGCCGAGCTCGGGGTCGATGACCTCCTCGAGCGCCTCGTAGATGTCCTCTTCCGTTGCGGTTCCCGCAGCCATGTCAAGACAAGGATAGAGACCGTGCCCAAGTAGCCTTCCGAGGCCGTGGGTTGGCTGATCCTGATCTTCATCGTCGTGCCGATTGCGGAGCTCTACGTGATCATCAAGGTCGGCGAGGCGATCGGGCTGATCCCCACGCTGGTCCTGCTGCTGCTCGACGCCGTGCTCGGCTCGATGCTCTGGCGGCACCAAGGCCGCGCCGCCTGGATCCGCTTTAACCGCGCCCTCGCCGAGAACCGGCTGCCGCACAAGGAGGTCTTCGACGGGGTGCTGATCATCGTGGGCGGCGCGCTGCTGATCACGCCGGGCTTCCTCACCGACATCCTCGGTTTGATCCTGCTGATCCCGCCGACGCGGGCGATCGTGCGCGCGTTCGCCGCCCGCCGAGTGCGCCGCCGGGTCACAATGGGCGCGGGACCGACGATGTGGACGATGGGCGGCCGCTCCCGCCGCCCGCCGCGGCGCCGCCCCGCTCCCGGCGGCCCCGGACCTGCTTCGGGCGGGGCCGGACCCGGCGGACCAGGGCCCGGGCCAGGACCGATCCGCGACGAGTGGTTCAGCTGGGAGGAGCCACCGCGACCGAGACCGAGCCCGCGCCCTGATGACATCGAGGGCACCGGCCACGAGATCCCCGACGAGGACGAGCTGCCGCCGGGCCGGGAACCCTTCGGCGGATGAGCGGTGGACTGGTTTGTGGCTTCGGCGATGCAGCGGCGGGGCTGGCCGGCCTCGCCTGGGACGTCAGCGAGCCCGGCGGCCTGCTGCTCACCGACGGGGAGGCGCGTCCCGCCACCTTCGCGCTCGAGGAGGGCGGCGACGCGGCGACGCTGGAGCTGACGGCGGGCGACGCCTCGGTGGAGGCGACGCTCTCGCCGCGTGCGGCGTCCCTCCCCCTTGCCGGGGACCCGCGGGGCCCGGAGGTCACGGCCTGCGAGGCGGAGGTCCGGTTGACGGGCGGCTCGCAGACCTTCGTCTGCCCCGGCCAGATCGGCCGCTGGGCGGACGACCCGACCGAAGGCGCCGGGACGTTCCGCCAGCTGGTCGTCGAGGCGGCCGAGGACTCCCTCCTGGTCGCCTTGGGGAGCGGCCGGCCCGGGGCGGCCGGGCACGGCGAGGAGCGCACGGCGGCCTGGCAACTCCAGGGCGAGACCGCGACGCCGCTCGACGAGGCGCTGATCTCGACCCAGTACGACGCGGCGGGCGATCCGACCAGGGTCGGCCTCGAGCTCTGGCCCCAGGACGCGGACCCCGCCGTTCGCGGCCAGGCGGTCCGGGTCTCGGCCTCGCTCCTCGGCGGCGTCAAGCAGGGCGCGAGCTGGGCGGGCGTCTTCCGCTGCCATGCCGACGGGCACGAGGGCCTCGGCAGCTACCTGCTCTGGCGCGGATGAGCGGGCCGGGCGGGATCACCACGCTGATCTCCGACTTCGGCGGCGTGCTCACCACTCCGCTGGTTCAGTCCTTCGCCGCGGTCCAGGATCAGACCGGGATCCCCTTCGAGGAGCTCGGCAGGGCGATGGCCCGCATCCAGAAGGAAGAGGGCAAGCACCCGCTGTTCGAGCTCGAGACCGGGAGGATCAGCGAGCCCGACTTCCTCAGGAAGATCGGGGATGCGCTCGAGCCGGAGCTGGGCCACCGCCCGGAGTTGCACCGCTTCAGCGAAATCTACTTCGAGGCACTGCACCCGAACGAGCCGATGATCGAGCTGATGCGGGAGGCGAAGTCGAGCGGCCGCCGCATGGGCCTGCTCACCAACAACGTCCGCGAGTGGGAGCCGCTCTGGCGCTCGATGCTGCCGGTCGACGAGATCTTCGAGACGGTGGTCGACTCGGGCTTCGTCGGCTGCCGCAAGCCCGACCGCGAGATCTACGACCTGACCCTCGAGCGGATGGGCGTCGCCGCCCAGGAATGCCTCTTCATCGACGACACCGACGTCAACTGCGAGGCCGCCCGCGAGCTCGGCATGGCCGCCGTGCACTACACGCACAACGACCAGGCGATCCCGGAGGTCTGCACCGCGCTCGGCCTCTGACGGATGGATCCCGTAGGTCGGTGAGGTTCATCGTCATCGTGAAGCCGCCGAGCGAGCCCATCGCCAACATCGAGCTCCCACCCTCGTCGGAGGTCTTCGACGCCACGCCGCTGCTGCAGCGGGCGCTGGATCAGCTCAGCGGCTGACGAACGCTGGGGTGCCGGCGCCTAGTTGTCGCTGCCGTACCGGTCCCACATGTAGAGCTCGGTCGCCTCGCGGCAAAGCTCCATCAGGCGGGGCGGCGAGAGCCACTCGAGCACCAGGTCGAGGGCGCGCTCCTCGGAGATCCCCTCCTCGAAGGCCTCCTCACCGCGGAAGCCGGCGGCGAGCTTGAGCGCCTCGCGGCGGTTCTCGCCGAGCGAGTCGAAGGCGCCCATCAGGAAGTCGCGGTTGGGGAGCGGCTGCCCGACCTCCATGGAGCCGTGCCAGGCGGCGAGCATGGAGATGTCGTGCTCGTCCAGTTCGGCGATCGCCTTGGCGTAGTGCTCCTGCAGCTCCTCATCGGGGATCTCATCGACCCAGGCCCGGACCGCCTCGCCGAGGAGCTGGCGGCGCGCCTCACGGCCGACCGAGTCGGCAATCGCCCTGATGGCGTCGGCTGGATCTACGAAGCAAAGTGTCATTTCGGGGCCCTCCGTCGGTCGGCCTCTCACTTCACAGGTTGCTCCTGCGGAGCACCCTCACACCTAATCTGAGGCCAACTTAGACTCGCCCCCGGCGGAAAAATCCCGCCCCTGGTTTCCGCGCGTTATGCGGGGATCCACGGGGTTTTGCGCGCCCCGCGCCGTCCTATGCTGAGACGCGAGGGTGCTCCGCAGCCGAAGGCGAGGAGCAACCCGATTAATCATGCCGCTGAAGCTGATCATCGGACCGCCGAACTCGGGGCGTACGGGAGCCGTCCTCGACGGGTTCCGCGCCGCCGCGGCACGTGATCCGGTCCTGGTCGTCCCGACCGTCGACGACGTCGAGCGCTTCGAGGAGGAGCTCACCCGCGACGGCGCGGCCGTCACCGGCGCCAGCGTCGGGACGTTCAAGGAGCTGTTCTCGCTGGTCGCCCGCGCCACCGATGCCTCCCGCGGGCCGGCGCTGAGCCGGATCCAGCGCCGGCGCCTGGCGCGCGAGGCGGTCTCCCGCGCCAAGCTGCGGCTGCTCGCCGCGTCGGCGCGGCGACCGGGCTTCCCGGCCGCCCTGGAGGAGCTCGCCTCCGAGCTGCAGGCCGCGCTGATCGACCCGGGCACGCTCGCCGGCAACGCCGCGGACGCCGGGCCCTACGAAGAGGAGATCGCCGCCCTCTATGCGGCCTTCGCCGAGGTGCGCGACGAGCTCGACCGCGAGGACGAGCACACCCTGGCGGCGGCAGCCACCAGCGCCCTCCGCGCTCGGCCGGATGCCTGGGCCGCGCGCCCGGTCTTCCTCTACGGCTTCGACGACCTCACCCGCGAGCAACTCGAGCTGGTACTCGAACTGGCGCGGAGCAGCCCGGTGAGCGTCGCGCTTCCCTGGGAGGACCGCGAGGCACTGACCGCCGCCCGCGGGGCGCTGTTCGCGGAGCTGCGGGACGTCAAGGGGGTCACGATCGAGCGGCTCGAGTCGGTGCCCCGGTTCACGCAAAGCTCGACGCTGTTTGAGCTCGAGCGCCGCTTCGGCGAGCCACCCTCCGAGGCCGAGCCGATCCTGAATGACGGCGGACTGGCGCTGCTCGCCTCGGCAGGGGAGCTCGCGGAGGCCGAGGCCGTGGGAGGCGAGGTGGCGCGGCTTCTCCACGACGGCGTGGCGCCCGGCGAGATCGCGATCGTGCTGCGCGACCCGGGCTCCGCAGGTCTGCTGTACGGCCGGGTGCTGGGGCGCTTCGGGATCCCGGTGGCGGTCCAGGCCGACCTGCCCGCCACCCGCACGGTCACCGGCGCCGGGCTGATCGCGCTGCTCGAGGCCGCGGTCAGCCGCCGGCGGGCAAGCGACCTGCTCGCCTACCTGCGGACGCCGGGGATGGCCTCGCCCTCGATGGTGGACTGGTTCGAGCGGCGCCTGCTGCAAGGCCGGCTGCGCTCTGCCGACGAGGCGATCGCGTCCTGGACGGAGGCCGGCGAGAACGGCGACCGCCGCCTGCCGGCGGTCGAGAAGCTGCGGGCCGCCGCCGAGGGCCCGGCGCTCCTCCGCGAGGCCGGCCGCCAGGCCCGCTGGCTGGCGGAGATGGCAATCCGCAAGCAGGGCAGTGCGGCGACAGAGGACCGTGCGCTTGAGCTGCGGGGGGGGCCGAGATCGAGCGGGCACTCGGCGAGCTCGCGGACCTCGGGCTGCCGAGCACGGCGGCTGACGCCGTTGCCGCGGTCGCCTCGCTCGAGGTGCCGATGTGGCGCGGACCGACCGAGGGCCGGGTCCGGGTGATCAGCCCGTACCGGGCACGCGCCCGGCGCGTCGCCCATCTCTTCGTCTGCTCGCTGCAGGACGGAGACTTCCCGCGCCGCGACACCGGCGGCCCGTTGCTGTCCGACGACGGAAGGGCGGCCCTCGCCCTGCCGCCCCGCAAGCGCGCTGAGGTCGAGGACCGCTACCTCTTCTCCGTCTGCCTCTCGCGGCCGAAGGAGAAGCTCTGGCTCTCCTGGCGAAGCGCCGACGACGAGGGCGGCGCCACCGCCCGCTCGCCCTTCGTCGACGAGGCGCGAGAGCTGCTCGCGCCGGAGCTGCCGCGCGGCACGGACGAGCGCGACGAGGCGCTCGCCGCCGAGGCCGGCGGCCGCGGCCTGGCCGACGCCGTCTTCGACCCCGGCTCGGCCCCCAGCGGGGTCGAGCTGGCAAGGGCGCGGGCCGCGACCGGCCCCAGGGCCCGAGAACGCCCGCCTCCGCCCCGGCCCGCTCTGACTCGAGCCGGTGCTCGAGCGGATGCGGGCCCAGGATGCCTTCGGCCCGTCGACACTGGAGCGCTACGCGGAGTGCCCCTATCGCTGGTTCGTCGACCACGAGCTGCGGCCGCGGCGGATCGGCCCCGAGGAGGAGCCGCTCACCTCCGGGCAGATCGCCCACCAGGTGCTCGAGGGGCTCTACTCCGATCCCCCGGGGTCCGAGGGACGGCCGACACCCGCGACCCTACCTGCCTGGCAGAAGCGCGCGCGCGAGCTGGTCGCGGAGCTGGGCCCGGACCGGCTCCCCCGCGAGCTGGCAGACACCGCCGCGGCGCTGCACCGGGTGGAGGGCCTGGTGCTCGCCTTCCTCGCCGATGAGGCCAACACACCGACCCCCTTCAAGCCCGACCCGCAGCTCGCCGAGGCCCGTTTCGGCTTCGACGACTCCGAGCAGGGGCTCCTGCGAATCGGAAGCGGCGGCGTCCACGGGCAGATCGACCGGATCGACCTCGGGCCCCGCGGCGAGGCGCTGGTCCAGGACTACAAGTCGGGCGCGAAGGTCGACGGCGGCAAGGGGATGCTCGAGAGGGGGAGGCTGCAGCTCCAGCTCTACCTGCTCGCCGCCCGCGAGCTCTGGGGCCTGGAGCTCGCAGGCGGGCTGTACCGGGCGCTGGGGGCCCGCAACGATCCCGATCGCCAGCCGAAGGGGCTGCTCCGCAAGGAGCTCGCCGAGGAGCTCTCCGGGCTGCGGCCGAGGCCCCGCGATCAGCTCGACGACGAGGCCTTCGACGCGGCGCTCGACGAGGCGAGGGGGAGGACGGCGGAGATCATCGGCTCGATCCAGGCCGGGGACATCGGCAGGCGCCCGATCGGCGGCGCCTGCCCGACCTACTGCCACTTCCAGCCGATCTGCCGGCGGGAGCGAGGCGTTCCCGAGGACGAGCCGGCCTCCGAGGAGGAGGCGGAGGAATGAGCGAGCGGACCGAGCAGCAGCGCGAGGCGGTTGCCGGGCGAGACCGCGACGTCTTCCTGCGAGCGGGCGCCGGCACCGGCAAGACGACCGTGCTGGTCGACCGCTTCTGCTCCGCCGCGCTCGACCCGGATGCCGGAGTCGAGCGGATCCTCGCCTTCACCTTCACCGAGCGGGCCGCCGACCAGCTCCGCCGCCGCGTCCGGGAGGAGCTCTCCGAGCGAGCGGACGCCGCGGAGGGCGAGCAGCGCGAGCAGCTGCTCGAAGCCGTCGAGGCGACCGACCGCGCCTGGATCTCCACGATCCACGGCTTCTGCCGGCGCCTGCTCGCCTCTCACCCCGCCGCGGCCGGGATCGACCCGCGCTTCCGGGTGGTCGACGAGGCCGAGGCCGACCGGCTCGCGGCGCGCGCCTTCGACGCGGCGCTCGAGACGATGGTCGAGTCCGGCGGGGGCGAGGCGCTCGAGCTGGCGGCCGCCAACCGGCCGCGGGACGCTGCTCTCGATGACGCGCGGCGCGTACGACGAGCTGCGCAGCCACGGCGATCCCGAGCCGAGGCTGCCCGACCCGCCGGCCGCCGACTCGCCCGCGGCGATCGCCGAGCTGATCGAGGCCGCGCGCGAGGCGCACACCGAGTGCGTCGAGGCGACCGGGGCGAAGGGCGAGCTGAGCCGGGAGCGGATCGCCGCGGCGGACGGAACTCGACCCTGGAGCGGAGCCCGGCGAGGGGCTGCTGGAGGCGCTCGGCGCGCTGTCAATCGTCTCCCCCGGCAAGCACTTCAAGGGTGAGGCCTGCGAGCGCTATACCCGAGCGTTGAAGCGGGCGCGGGCCGCGGTGGCGATCACGGTGCTCGGCCCCGCCTACGAGCAGCTGCGCGAGCTGATCTCGCGCTTCGGCCGTGGCTACGAGGAGCTCAAGGCGGAGCGGTCCGCCCTCGACTTCGAGGACCTGCAGTTGCGAGCCGTGGCGCTGCTGCGCTCATCCGAGCCGCTTCGCGAGCGCTACCGCGAGCAGTTCCGACACTTGATGGTCGACGAGTTCCAGGACACCAACGGGCTCCAACTCGGCCTGATCGAGCAGCTGCGCGGGCCCGAGACCCGCCTCTTCCTGGTCGGCGACGAGTTCCAGTCGATCTACGGCTTCCGGCACGCCGACGTCGAGGTCTATCGGCGCGAGCATCGCCGCTTCGCCGAGGGCGGCGAGCCCAACGGAGCGGTCCTGCCGCTGACCGGCAACTTCCGCGCCAGCCCCGAGATCCTGGCCGTGACCAACGCGATCGGGTCGGGGCTGCTCGAGGGCTTCGAGCCGCTCACCCCGGCGGTGGAGCCGGCCGACCCCGGCGAGAGCCCGCCGGTCGAGCTGCTGCTCACCGTCGAGGACAGGAAGGGCTGGGAGGCCGAGGAGACGGCGCTGCCGCGGCTCGAGGACGACCCGAGCCCCGCCTCCAAGGTTGCGGAGGCCCGTCGCCTGGCGGCCCGCCTACGCGAGCTGGTCGACGCGGGTGAGGACCCGGCGGAGATCGTCGTGCTGATGCGCGCCTTCACCCACGTCGCGGCGGTCGAGCGCGCCCTCGACGAGGCGGGGCTCGACCCCTATGTCGTCGGGGGCCGCGGCTTCTGGTCCCAGCAGCAGATCGAGGACCTGCGCTGCCTGCTGGCGGTGGTCGCCAACCCGCTCGACGACGAGGCGCTGTTCGGCGCCCTCGCCTCGCCCGCCTGCGGCGTCCTCCCCGACACGCTCTGGCTGCTGCGCCGGGCCGCGATGGTGCCGTCGAGGACGGAAGCGAGAGCCGCCACCACATCTGGCCGCTCGTCCGCGACCTGGTCGAGCAGGGGACCGAGCGAGGGCAACGCGGAGGCGGCCGCGCTGATCCCGGAGGAGGAGCTCGAGCGGCTGCGCGAGTTCGCCGCGACCCTCGGGCGACCTGCGCCGCCCGGACCGAGGGCGGCCTCGAGTCGCTGGTCGACCGCGTCGCGACCGAGACCGGCTACGACCTCGCGACCCTCGCCCGAGACCACGGCACCGGCGCATGGTCCAATGCACGCAAGCTGATGCGTCTGGCGCGCCAGTTCGAGTCGCGCGAGGGCCCCGACCTGGGCGCCTTCCTCGACTACCTCGAGGTGCGCGCCGGCCAGCGCGACCGCGAGCCCGAGGCGGCGACCCGGGCCGAGGGGCACTCGGGCGTCCGGGTGATGACGGTGCACTCCGCCAAGGGCCTCGAGTTCGGCGCGGTGGCCGTCGCCGACCTCGGCCGCAAGCTCCAGCTCGGCTGGACCCCGCTGCGCGTCGATCCGGCGGCGGGTCGATGGCCGCCGCTAGCCCCGAGGGCGACGAGGTGACCCGGGTCGGGGTGCAGCTCGGCCGCCTCGGCCGCCCCTCCGAGCGGCTCGGCGACTACGAGGAGCTCACCGAGCTGGCGGCGGAGCGCGAGGCTGAGGAGGAGGCCCGGCTCGCCACGTCGCAGCGACCCGCGCCAAGCGCCGGCTGCTGCTCAGCGGCACCTTCAACCCGAAGAAGCTCGAGGACGACCCGATCAGCCGCAAGCCGATCGCCTCCAGCTGATCCGCGCGCTGCTCGACGGGGACGTGGCCGAGCGCGATGCGGAGATCCCGGCGGCCGGCGCCGGCTTCCCGCCGGGCAGGATTCGGGTGAGCGTACCAAGCCCGGGCCGGGCGTCGGCGCGAGCTGCTCAGCCCACGGACGCCCCAGAGGCCCTCAAGCCGACCGAGGGCGCGGGCGATCCGCCGCTGGGCCGGCCCGAGGTGCCACCGGCACTGGTCGGCGGCCTCTCCTACTCGGCGCTCTCGGGGTTCGAGATGCGGCTACCGCTTCTACGTCGAGCGGGTGCTCGGCATCGCCGAGCCAGACGCGGCGATCGAAAGCGAACGGAGAGCGGGCCGCCGCGCCCGAGGTGCGGCGCCGCTTCGGCCCCGGGGTCGCCGTCCACGCGCTGCTCGAGTGGAGCGCGCGTAACCGCTGGCGCGAACCGGGCGCGGAGCGAGCGGCGGCAGCGCTGCGCGAGCAGGGGCTCGAGGAAGACGCCGAGGAGACCGGGACGGCGCGCGAGCTCGTCCGCGCCTTCCTCGGCTCGCCGCTTCGGGACGAGATCGGCGACGCCGGGTGAGCGCCGAGGTCCCCTTCGTCCTCTCGGTGCGGCGGCACGCTGCGTACGCGGCTCGATCGACCTGCTGGTCGAGCGCCCCGAGGCTCGGTCGCTCGTCGTCGACTACAAGACCGACCGGCTTGACGGGCGCGACCCGGAGGAAGTCCCGCGCGCTACCGGTGCAGCGCGACCTTACGCGCTCGCGGCGGCGGCTCGCGGCGGCCCGCTCAGACCGCCTACGTCTTCCTCGAGCAACCCGGACGAGCCGATCGGCGAGCTTCGAGGAGGAGGAGCTCGACGCGGCGCGGGCGGGGATCGAGCAGCTGCTCGGCCGCCTGGCCGACGGGCGCTTCGAGGTCTGTCGCTTAAATTAGAAATCATTTCAATCCGCGCTTTTTTAGCCAATTGTGAAGATTGGCCTCGGTTGTGTGGTAGCGACAGGCGACAAACTTTTGGGTGGAACCATTTGCCAGCAGGCCTTCGATCTCGGGACGATACGGATCGAGTTTGCTTTTCCCCGGTCCCGGCGGTCTTCCGAGTATCATTCCCTGCGACTTCTTGAAGCGCAAGGCCTCCTTAGTACGTTGCGAAATCAGGTCACGTTCAATCTCCGCAGCCATCGAGAAGGCCATCGCGATGATTTTGCTCTGGATGCTCTGGTCTAAGCGCCAGGCCCCCTTGACCGAATAGATGTTGATCCGCTTTTGCGTAGCAACCGAGAGGATCTCCATACACTCGAGCATGCTGCGTCCTAGGCGCGAGAGTTCACTGACTATGATTGCATCATTCGCCTGTAACGAACCGAGCACCTCGGCAAGCTTGCGCTTCCGCCAGGAGACCCTGCCGGAGATTTTTTCTTCCACGAAACGCACTCTGCCGAGATCGTGACAATTGGCCAGTTGCAAGATGTCGGCCTTGTTTTTCTCAAGATCTTGGTCGGCCGTGGAGACGCGCAGATAGCCGATGACGCTAGGCGATGGAGGAGGGCTTTTCTTGGTCACTGTGCAACTATTCGATTAAAACCTATAAATCGCCTTTATTCTATGTTAGTTGTTATCTTAATATCAGTGTCTTACATCTAATATCTCTTATCGTATTAACGAACATTTTACCGATAATTTTGTCCTGTTGGGACTGGCGTCACTTCGGGCTGTAGCTGTTCGCGCTCCTGTCCTTCTGAAGTGCCTCCAGTCGACTCAAGCCTTCGCTACCGGAGACTAATTGATGGTAAACCGTCCAGATTCCCACCACGACTCGATGTAATGGTATCCTGATTTAAGTGCAATAGAGTGAGTTATGGCGAGCGAAAGTGCTTATTGCTTTAACGACTATGAGGACGCGCATGCCCGCTAAATGCAGCAAATATTTCTTCTCTGGCCCGCCTCACCTCGCTCCATTCATTGGATCTCTCCGAATGCGATCAGATCGGTGATCTATTCCTGCTGACCGGTCGCACGCGCCCGCCGGAGAAAAAAGCCACTGTAGCCCCTCGTCCGCGATACTTCGAGAAATAAGACGAGGTGCCCGACGCCAGGGTTCGACATCAACGAAAGCAATAATGGCGACCCGGTAAAAAAATCATCGCGAAATACCCTTTTTTTAAGACCATGCTGTACGTTTTCAACAACGCCGTAGCCCGGCCTTCAACTGTCACCGGGGCCGATTACAACCAGCTGTCGACGGCGTTTTTCCAAAACGTAAACAAGGTCCTGACGGGTGCGGAGTCCGGGAAAGACGCCGTCGACCAGTTGAAGGAGTGGCTAAGAGCATCGAGCATTAATTAAGGCCCAGCTCACGGACCCTTCAACAGGAATGCGTTTGGAGAGAACTGTGGATCGCCTTCATCGGTCTCTGCCTTGACCGCCGATCTCTCCGGAATCCATCTGTCATTGGCCGCCACCCCGTACTCCTGGAGATATAGAAGGGAAGACGTTCTATAGGTTTTCAAGGGATTTTTTATGCAAATTATTTGCAGTTAACTGTTTTGAGTTGGAAGACCCAGGATCCGTGTTTGACTTGATTAAGGTGATGTAACTCGGCGTTGTACGGTGTTCGATCCATCCACATTTTATGGATGATTTTTAGCCAGCGCTGTCCGAGGCAGCGTAGTGCTCTGGCGTGGGAGTGGTCTTTAGCACGATGGGCTTTGTAGTAGATCTCGGCCCAAGCACAGCGAGTAATAGTGTGTTCGGAAAACAGATGCACGGCGTAACGCAGGTGTTTATTGCAGGCCCAGCGTTGATGGCACTCGCGATGTTTTCCGGAACGCTTTGTCACGGGCGCGGTACCGGCTAAGCATTGAAGGTTTTGCGCCTCACCCTCGAAGCGTCCCCGATCATCGCCGATCTCGGCTAACAAGCGCGGAGCAAGCTTGGGTCCGGCGCCAGGTAGGGAACCGAACAGGTCGTGATCGGGATGAGACTCGAAAAGTTCCTCGATCCGTTTACGGTATTCCGAAAGCTGGTTCTCCAGAGCAAAAAGCATTTTAACCAGGCTCAAGGCGAGCATGCTTTTGGCGTTAGCGGTCGGTTCACTGCCACAGAACTCGGTGGCCTTTGCGAAGAGTTCCATTCGTCGTGGACCGCTTTCGTTACGCCAAAGATGCCGAGTATGTAAGAACTTTTCCCACTGACGTTTGCCGGCTTTTTCTAAAAGCTGTGGTGTTGGGAAACGCTGCAAAAACATCCAAGCCGACATCGCACTCCAGTCTTCGAAGGCTTCCAAGGCTGTCGGATAGTACTCTGCCAACGCATGACGCAACTGATTGATAAAAGCCGTCCGCTGTTCAATGAGCCCTACCTCATCGCGACACAATAAGCGGAGCTCTTTAATCAGAGAACCCTCCGGGCGAAGTGATTTCCAGTTATGTCCATCGACACGCAAGGCGTCGGCAAAACTCCAAGCATCGAGCTGGTCGTCTTTGACACCGCTGGGGGCCTTGCGCTCTCGGTAGGCTTGAGCGCTCTTGGGGTTCAATGGATAAACCTGCATGCCAGCTTCCAGCAGTTGCTCGACGGCCGCGCCTTGGCTGGTCTCGATCGCGAAAGGAATCGAGCCGTAGGGTCTCATCCGTTCACGGAACTTCTTCCAGCCTAAAGCCGAGTGGTCGATCTCGAAGTCTTCGAGCACTTTGCCATGGGGATCGACGACGACAACGGAGTGCTTTTCACTGGCCCAATCCAGTGCGCCAAAACCACGGTTTTCTAGCCAGCCGCCTGATTCTTGATCTGAAGGACTATTCATCACTGTAACGCGCTTTTTTTGATGTTGTCGTCCCTTTGCCCTGCCATCCATCGAGCTGATATAATGGCCTTCTTGAGGCTTCGTTCTATTAGATGTCTTAGCAAAGGCCTCCGGCTCACCCGGTAGTCTTCCCTTGATCCTCTGGGGATCGCTGCGATTGGACCGTGATCGAGCCGAGGCAGGACGTCCGCCGACGCTATTTTCGCCGACGGCGGAGTTATTCACAACCTCGCTTCGTCTTGCTGCGCGGGGCCGCTTCGCTCGGTCATGAATAACTCCGAAACTGATATCAGCTGCGATAAGACCTAAACAAGCGCTGCATGGCCCCTTTTCTGAAGGGTGCCCACTACATCCGATGGCGGCCGTTATCAGTTAATATGGGTCCGCGCCGATATTGAACGAAGCCGCTTCGCGGAGTCGGTCAGCGGGCAACATCAGCGGTGAATCCATAGGCGGCATAATAGCCGCGTATGACAACACCACTACGAGCAAAATACATCCGGGATCTTGCCATTCGTGGCCGAGCAGAGCGCACCCAGCAATCTTACAGCCGGTACGTCTCTGAGCTTGCGCGCTATTATCACCGTTCGCCAGAACTCATTTCCTACCAGGAGGTTGCGGACTGGCTTTATTACCTGATCAAGGAGCGGGAACTTTCGGCTTCCAGCGTCAACATCGCTGTCAATGCCGTACGCTTTCTCTACGGCGTTACCCTTGAGCGCAACACTGATCAGTTGATGGCGTCGGTACCGCGCATGAAGCATGCTATCCGGCGCGCCGAAATCTACGCGCGTAGCGAGGTGGAAGCGATTTTGAGCGCGCCGCGGCAGTCGCGCGACCGGGTGTTTTTGATGACGGTCTATGCCTGCGGATTACGACTGGCCGAAGACCAGGCATCTGAAGACCACTGACATTGACCGAGCCCGGATGCAATTGCGAGTTCGCAAGGGCAAGGGCGGCAAGGAGCGCGTCTTGCCATTAAGTAACCGTCTGCTCAAGGAGTTGGGGGACTACTGGCGGGCCCAGCGCCAAGATAAATGGGGCCACGACATTCCATGGCTCTTTCTGGGTTACCGAGCCGAACCGATTTGTACGACCAGCGGCCAGAACATCTTTTATCGCGCGGTCAAAAAGAGCGGCGTGCGGTACAAAGGCGGTATTCATACGTTACGCCACAGTTTTGCAACACATCTCATCGAAAGCGGCGTGGAACTACCGGTCGTGCAGCGGTTGATGGGCCATGCGAGCCTGATGACTACGGCGCTTTACCTGCATGTGACCGAGTGCAGGCTCGGTGAGGTGCACTCTCCTCTGGATCTCATCGATACCAGCCACCTCGGGCGCTAAGCGCGCTGAGCCTGTCACTCTAGCCGATCTTCCCCCGAGCGGGCTCATATGGACACGCTCTGTCCTCCTCCTGGCCTCAAGCCCCTGCGGCGTCGAGCGCCACGGGCCAGGCGTCCGCACTCCTTCGACCCAGGGGTCACGGCTCCCGTCATCGCACTCTGGTTAGGTCATGAAGAACCGGCCACTACCCATCAGTACATCGAAGCTGATCTCCTCAGCGCACGCGTGACACCACGCGGCCAAATGAGCCATCAACTTCTTGACCTCCGCGTGTCAAGGCGCAGGAGGTCTATTGCTCCTTGTCGTGCTCAGGTTGATGCCCAAACCGAACCGGTACAGCGCGAGTAAGTAGGTCAGTGTACAGAGCTCCCCAACAGCTTCCCGGAGAGTGTTCATCGCACACCTCCCGGCCACTGCAAGGCGAGTGTCCGCAGTGCATCGAGATCCACTTTGGCGTAGATCTTGGTGGTCTCGAGACTGCGGTGACCCCAACAACTCGCCGACCTCACCGAGCGAGGCGCCTTGACGCAACAACTCGGTAGCCAATCCATGGCGAAACTGGTGTGCTCCGTAAGTGGGAGCGTCAAGGCCGGCGCGCAGGAGGCAATGCCGAACGATCGATCCGACGCCACAGGGACCTCGAAAGCCGTCGATGGGGGCTTTGGCGCGTAGAAATACGCGCCCTGCAGTTTGGACATTTGCAACGGCTCGTGACAGCATCTGATCGGCTTAGATAGCCGTTCAGGCGGCGGCGGTTTGAACCATGGTGGGGTAGCCAACGAGGTTCGTTGGCGTGCTCCTGCGGGCCTCAACCTGTTTGCGCAGAAGTGTGACCGCGTCCTGACAGGAGGGTCGCCGGGCGGCCTGGCGCCACTTTCGGAGCAGTTCATAGTCATTGGTACGCTTTGGTCCGTAGGTTTCCAAGACGCTCAAGAGCATTGCGCTGTAGGTCGCGACCATTAAAGTCGGGACACGGGGCACACTCAAATCCGCCCAGACCTGCGCCTGACCCACTCCAAGGATGCTCTTTTCGTCGCGATGGTTGATTTCAATTTGCCAACGGTCGAAGTAGGCCTGCAAAAGTTTTTTGGCGCTCAACTTGTTGTCGTCGCACAACAGGTAGGCTTCTTCGCGGTAATTGACATGGCCTGCTTTAGTCTTGCGATACGGGATGGGCGCCAGGACAAAGAGGCGCAAAAGCCGTCGACCACCTCCACGTTGCCAGAGCACTTGGCCGACTTCCTTGAAGCGGATCCTGCGGTATTTGGAGCCGTGAAAGATTTTGGTCTCTTTCCACGGGATAGTGGAGTCTTTATAGACCGATTCGGGACTGAAGAGCTCTGTTCCATAATAGCGACGACCCTCCCCCTGATGGGGAAAACAGAGCCGCAGATCTTTGCGAGCTCGGGTAATGAGGATCGTGCGATCCAGAGGTTGGCGGAAGGTCGTTTTATTGCAGAAGGAGCCGTCGCCCACGGCAATGAGCTCCTTGTCTGCAAAACCATGAGAGTCAAAGCTTTGACGTAGCTCGCCCAGCATGTCGACAAAGGCCCTGGAGAGGTTATGGGTCTTTTTTGCCTCACGGTAAGCGGCCTTCTGTTCGGTGGTGGCTTTTTTGCCCGGCTTGCGTACGGGAGTGACTTCCTGAAAACGGATGGGCAGGCCGCGTGGTGAACTTTCTGCATCAAAGTCGTAGAGAGGCGTGAGCAGTGAGGCCTGGAGGAAGCGCTGACCCCAGATCAGGTTGGTGTGAAAAGGGGGACTGAGCGGATCACGCAGCCAGCGGGCGCTCTTAATTTTTTTGCCTGAGCGTTTGAGCCCGGTGTCGTCTAAGCCGACGACAATCTGGTTTGAGCAGTATTTGCTGACGGCGCGGTGGATGGTCGGGTCAAAAAGAGCGTCGGCCTCCCATCGACTGCGGTTGAAGAGCTTGTAATCGGCGCTCCAGTCCAGATACTGGCGATTGTTAAAGCCAATGGCTCGCGTGACAGTGCGGCGTCCTAAGCCGCAGAGCAAGCCGAGGGCTAGTGCGATGGCCCGCTCACAGGTGCGCTTTTGGCCAAAGGCGGGCGCCCAGCCTTCAAGTAAATGGAGTAAGTTCTCTAAGAGCATCGTTGACCGCTCTGGGTTAGACGCTGGCGAAAGTCCTTGCAGAGCGTCCGCACATAAATGTCTTTGATCGGCACACGAGAAAGCCGAGAGCGATCGTTACGACCACGGCCCTGAGTTTGGCCCAACCAGCGCCAGTTGGCCGCTCGATAGCAGGTCCCCCGGAAGCGCTCGCACTCGACAAAGGTCTCGGCCAAGTAGATCGGATGACCGTACTTGAGCTGCCAATTTGCGGAGAGCATCCCAAGGGAAGCGCTTAGCAAATAAGAAGCCAGATTTTTGACTCGCACCCAAGGCAGGATCAAAAAACGCTGGTTGTTTACTACGTAGCACAGGTTGGTTTCGCGCTGAGCTCTACTCCAGCCGATGAGCTGGTCACGAACTGCCAGCTTCCACGCCGCGGCCCCGTCTAGCAGGCAAGCCAGGGGACGAGCGTGACAATCAAAAGCTAAATATTTGAGGT